>NZ_CAXUPF020000004.1:0-365000 GCF_964252805.1 Polaromonas sp. LjRoot131
AACCAGGGTCGCCTTTTCTTTTGCTTACTTTTCTTTTGGCGAAGCAAAAGAAAAGTGAGTTGCCGCCGGGCAACCCCCGGCCAGCCACCCTATGCAAAACACAGATCAGCTCAAATCAGCAATCAGGTCTATGTACTGCTGCATCGCATCATCCTGCGAAGTACCCTTGAGACTATTCCACGCATCCCACTTGGCCCGCGCAACCATGTCGCCAAAGCCGGGCTTTTTCTCCGCGTTGTCGCCAACGCTGCCCTGCTTGTAGAGCGCGTAGATCTTCAGCAAGGTTGCGTTGTCAGGACGCTCGCTGAGGTTTTTCGAATCGGCCATGGCTTTGTCGAAGGCGGCTTTCAGGTCTGACATAAGGGGATCTCCGTTTTTTAGAAGTGGGTCACCAATGACGGTGCTTGGGGTAACTGCCCGGTATCTTAGCGAGGCGGTTACCCGCAAAATAGGGAACTTACCCCATCCGGGGTGGATTCGCAGCAGATTTGCATTTGGGAGTGCTCATGGTTACACGCGTTACCGCCCAGGCCGCCGGCCGGAAAGTGGCAAAAAACGTCCAGAAGAACGTCAAGCGGGCCGTCTCGGGAACCCTGGGCATTTCGGGTGAGCGCATGAGCAAGGTCGACACGGCCTGGTTGCGCATGGACAACGACGCCAACCTCATGATGATCGTCGGCGTGTGGCAGCTGGCGCCGGGCGTCAAGCATGCGGCGGTCTGCGAGCGCATTGAAAACAGCCTGCTCAAGTACGACCGCTTCAAGCAGCGCGTGATGGAAGACGCGGCCGGTGCCACCTGGGTGATGGACCGCAACTTCGACCTGGCCAACCACGTGGTACCCAAGAAACTGCCCAAATCGGCCAACCAGGAGCAGGCCCTGCAGGACCACGTGGCCGAACTGGCCACCCAGCGCCTGGACCCGAAACGCCCCCTGTGGCAAATCCACCTGATCGAGGACTACACCGGTCCCGACGGCATCAAGGGCAGCGCCATGATCGTGCGCATCCACCACTGCATCGCCGACGGGATCGCGCTGATCTCGGTGACCATGTCGCTGGTCGACGGCGGCGCGCCGCCACCGGAGCGGCGCAAGAAAGCCGCGGCGGCCGCAGGCACGGAGGACTGGATCGCCGACACGCTGCTCAAGCCTTTCACCGACATCACGGTCAAGGCACTCGGTGCGGTGGGCGAAGGCGCGGCGCGCTCGCTGGGCATGCTGGGCGACCCGAAAAAAGGCATGGAGCAGGGCATGAGCGGCTCCTTCGACATGGCCAAGGTGCTGATGCAGGTGCTCAAGGACGGCGCCGCGCTGGCCCTGATGCCCGACGACTCCAAAACCCGGCTCAAGGGCAAGCCCGGCGGCGCCAAGAAGGTGGCCTGGTGCCAGCCGATCCCGCTGGACGAGGTCAAGGCCGTGGGCAAGGCGCTCAACTGCTCGATCAACGACGTGCTGCTCAGCTGCGTGGCCGGCGCCCTGGGCGAGTACCTGAAGACTTTCGGCGACGAGGTGGCGGGCCAGGAAATCCGCGCCATGGTGCCGGTGAACCTGCGGCCGCTGGACCAGGCGCACAAGCTGGGCAACCGCTTCGGCCTGGTGCCGCTGGTGCTGCCCATAGGCGTGGACAATCCGATCGAGCGCGTCTACGAGGTGCGCCGCCGCATGGCCGCGCTCAAGGGCAGCTACCAGCCGCTGCTGGCCTTCAGCCTGCTGGCGGTGGCGGGCCTGCTGATCAAGCCGGCGCAGGACGTGATGCTCAACCTCTTCGCCAAGAAGACCACGGCGGTCATGACCAATGTGCCGGGACCGCGCGAAAAGCTCAAGTTCTGCGGTTCCACGCTGGAGCAAAGCATGTTCTGGGTGCCGCAGTCGGGCGACGTGGGCCTGGGCGTGTCCATCCTGAGTTACGGCGGCGGCGTGCAGTTCGGCGTGATCACCGATAGCACGCTGTGCCCGGAACCTCAGCGCATCATTGATGAGTTTGTGCCTGAGTTCGCAAAACTCTCCATCGTCACGCTGATGCTGCCTTGGGGAGAGTGAGCGCCACTCAATAAAACCCTCTCGGCGTTGTTGCGCCGTCTTGCCGTGCTCGTGTACTCTCCGCAGCGCCAGGCACAGGCCCTCGGCCCTCACCCCTGCCCTCTCCCAGGGGGAGAGGGAGTAAGAAGTCTTTACCTCATCCCACAGAGGCGAGGAAGCAGGAAATCTTTATCCCCTCTCCCTCTGGGAGAGGGTTAGGGTGAGGGCCAGCGGCGCACGAGATACCGCAGCTCGTTCACAGCCAGAACCGCTTCGCCGGGTTTGAGTGGCTTGGTATCACCGCCCTAGGGAGCGAAGCGGCGGGAAGCGATCTCGAGCAAGCCGTCAAAAATCAGGCTGTCCACCAGCTCAAACTTCACCGACATGCTGGGCGCCATCTTCCAACCCGCGCCGCCGGTCATGATGCATTCAGGCGTCTCGCCGCAATGGCGCGTGATGTTTTCCACCATGCGCTGCACCGCGCCGGCGATGGCGAAGGTGCCGCCGCTGGTCAGCGCGTCGCTGGTGTTGGTGGGGAAGTCGCGCACCTCGCCGGTGGGCACGTGCAGGCCGGCCGTGCCGGACTCGAGCGCGCGCAGCATGATGCCGTGGCCCGGCAGGATGATGCCGCCCAGGAATTTCCCGGAAGCGTCTATGGCCTCGACGGTGACCGCGGTGCCGACCATGACGACCACGCAGGGCTTTTGCACGCCGCGCGCCAGCAGCCGGTGCCGCGCGCCTATCATGGCGACCCAGCGGTCGGCGCCCAGGCGGGCCGGATGGTCATAGCCGTTGCTCACGCCCGCCTCTTGGGGGCTGGAGACGACCCAGCGCGGCGCCACGTCCCAGAGCTCCATCTGCTCGGCCACGCGCCGCTTGATGGCGTCGCCGGCGACGATGCAGCCCAGGATGCGCGTGGGCACGGGCAGCGCGTTCCACTCCTCTTCCGCAAGCTTGTCGATGTTCTCCAGGAACACCGCCCCCTGCGCCAGCAGCCGGGCACCCGCCGCGGGCGCCTCGTACTGGGCCCATTTCAGGCGGGTGTTACCCACGTCAAGCGCTAGAAAGGTCATTTGGCGGATTATGAACAGGTTTGGCGCACGGCCCCGGCCGGCTGCCTAGGGGTTTCCAGTAGGGCTTTGGGGCAAATACCCGTTCAAATGAGCCCAAACCAGCAGGCGCGCTGGATGGCGGCCAGCTTGTTGTCGACCCGGAGCTTGGTCATGGCATTGGAAAGATGGAAGTTCACGGTGCGTTCGCTGCAGGCCAGCAGCTCGCCGGTTTCGCGCGCTGTCATGCCCTGGAAGGCCAGGCTCAGGCATTCGAGTTCGCGCGGGCTCAGCGGGCTGCGCGCCTCGGCCAGCGCGCGCTTGAGCAGCGGCCAGATGTTGAGCGCCGACCAGGCCAGCAGGGCCGCTTCGCTGCGGTCGTGCCACTGGCGCGGGCTGAAGAGGTAGCACTCGAAGGCGCGCCCCACGGTGACGGGGAAGGCGATGCGGACCACGCTCTGGTAGCCGTGGGCCAGCCAGAGCCGGCGCCAGCGGCCCAGGTTTTCGAAGGCCGACTTGGAAATGTCCTGCCAGGCCACCAGGGGCGCGTCGGAGTCGCGCCAGGGCGCGCCGAAGTCGCGGCTTTCCGCCAGGGCTTCGGCCGCATCGAGCAGGCGGGGCGGGTGGATGGCCAGCACCAGCCGGTCCTCCTGGCCCGCAAAAGGGTCGGGGCCGAGCACCATGAGGGCCTCGACGGAGAACTCGCGCAGGGCGCACAGCCAGTCGCTGATGACGCCGTCCAGGCTCACGCTGTCAAAGTTGGCAGGTAACAGCATTAGCTTGACGGAAAAAGAACCGGGACAATACAGTCACATGTCAAATGCATCATCGGTCAGGTTCCCTGTTGTGCTGGAGAGATTTCTAAAGTGAGGAGCGCCCGCTTTCATGCGTGGCTGGCACAGCGTCCCTTGCTCCAGTGGCTGCGGGAAGAACTGGTACTCGCCCCGCTGGAGCCCATTTTGCATCCATCGCCGCGGCGTCTGTGGTGGCTGGGACTTTCTTTTTTTTCGGGCAATGCCCTGTTCGCCTGGATCTGGTCGGCCTGGCTGCCCCAGCCCTACGAAAACCTGCCCCTGCGGGTGGGCGCGAGCCTGCTGGGCTACAGCCTGATGACGCGGCGCGTCAACCACGACCCGGGCAGCCGTCTGGCGCAAAGAGTCTTCGGCCTGGTGTTCTGGGTGGAGCTGCCGGTGCTGTTCAGCTGGATGTACCTGTGCAACAGCGGCAGCACGGTGTGGCTGGCCACCATGGCGGCCATGGTGCTGATCTACTACCACGTGACCGACTGGCGCCTGGCCACGCTGGGCACCATCACAGGGGGCCTGCTGGCCTTCGGGGCCTTCATGGCCATCGGGCCCGCGGTTCCCTTGCTGCCGCCGGAGCAGCGCGCCGTGCACGCGGTGGTGTTCGCGTTTGCCTGGTCGATCGCGCTGGTGCTCAACCTGTCCTCGGCCAACCTGCGGCGGGAGCAGCTCTCCAGCACACTGACCACCATCGGCATCATGGCGCATGAACTGCGCACGCCGCTGTCGACGGCGGCCCTGCTGGGCGACGCGATCCAGCTGGAGGTGCAGCGCCAGCCCGACAACCCGCGGGCGCAGCAGCTGGACAAGCTCGCCTTGCGCCTGCACGCCCTGGTGCGCAACATGAACCACCAGATCGACACGCAGATCGCCAACGCCAAGCTGCTGCAGCTGCCGCGCTACACCGAGCGAGTCCTGGCCAGCCAGGTGGTGCAGGAAGTGGTGGCGGCCTATCCCTACCAGTCGAGCCGCCAGCGGGAGTGCGTCAAGGTCATCCTTCATGAGGATTTCAGTTTCCGTTCCTCGGCCACCCAGTTTTCGCAGGTACTGGACAACCTGATCAAGAACGCCCTGCACTCGCTGATGGCCGCCGACTCCAAATACCCGAGCGGCGCGCTGCGCATCGAGGTACGCCAGGCGCAGGGGCGCGGCCGCATTATCGTCGCGGACGAAGGCATGGGCATAGACGCCGCCCTGCTGCCGCAGATTTTCAAGCCTTTTTTCTCCAGCAACCGCGGCACCGGCCACGGCCTGGGTTTGGCGTTTTGCCAGCAAGTGGTACAAAGTGCAGGCGGCAACATTCATGTGAAATCCGAGTTTGCCGTGGGCGCCGTTTTTACCATTGAGCTGCCCATCGCGCCCTGATGGCCTGTTTTTTGCGACCGTATGACTGCTTTTGACAACCTTCCATAAAACGACAAACATGTCCTTTGCACTCTATCGCCGACCGGGAGGCGTGGTCTTTCTGGACGACGACCCGGACTATCTTGAAATGCTGGCCGAAGTCATGCCGCTGGACTGGTATGTGCGCCTGTTCCTGCGGCCTGTGGCCTGCATAGAGCTGCTGCTGAAGGAGCCGGCACGCTGGGAAGCGGACGCCTGGCGCCAGCAGGAGATCATCAACCGCTGGCGCGAGGGTGCGGCCCTGATCCCGCAAATCCTGCAGTACTGGCGGGAAGACGGCACGGCGCGCTTTGCGCTCACCCAGGTCTGCGTGGTGGACTACTCGATGCCGGCAATGAGCGGGCTGCGGGTGCTCAGCGAACTGACGGGCTGGTCGGGCGCGCGCGTGCTGCTGACGGGCCGCGCCGACGAGCAGCTCGCCGTGTCGGCTTTCAACCGCGGGCTGATCGAGCAGTTCATTCCCAAGCAGTCGCCCGAAATCCGGCTGCGCCTGACCGACGCCATCCAGGCCTTGCTGCGCCAGCCCGACGGGCGGCACCAGCAGACCTGGCGCTCCACGCTGTCGCGCGAGCAGCACGCCCTGCTGTGCGAACCCATGATCGCGCAGGAGCTCGAGAACCTCGCGCTGCGCCAGGGCTGGATAGAACACGTGGTCATAGGCGCGCCTTTCGGCGTGCTGGCGCTGGACCGCAAGGGCAGCGCGAGCTGGCTGCAACTGGAGCCGGCAGGCAAGCTGCGCGAACTTGCGGAAATCGCCGAGTCCCAGGGCTGGGATGCGGCCACCGTGGCGGACGTGGCCGTGGGCAAAAAACTCATAGACCTGGAACTGCAGCTGGCGCTGGGCGCCGGCCAGAAGCCCCAGCCGCGCCAGGCTTTTGCGATTTCTTCCGGCGAGGCCGTGCTCCACGCCGCGCTTTTCAGCATCGGCGAGCCCTTCAGCCCGGGCTTCATGACCAGCCACGAGCGTTTTATCGCTACCTCCGGCGAGAGGCAGCTGCAGGACTAGCGCGGGGCGTGGCGGGCCGGCGTGGCCCATGCCCTCATGCCTCGGCCTGCCCGGCCCGGGCGCGCCGCGCGATCGGCCAGTCCCAGGGCTTCACGATGGGCGCGATCTCGCGGGCCACCGCTTCCACGTGGTCCAGCTCCGAGGCGGTCAGGCCGGCGTTCAGCGTCATGCGCATCATGGCGCGCTTGGCGCTGGTGGCCGGCGCGCAGAACATTGAGGAATACACATTGCGCTCCTCCAGCCGGTCGCGCAGCACCATGGTGTCGCTTTCCGAGCCGACTTCCAGCGCGATGATCTGCTGGGTGCCCTGGTGGATGGGGTAGCCGAGCTCGCTCAGCGAGGCGCGCAGCCGGCGGGTGTTCGCGTGCAGGCGCACGCGCGCATCGTCGCTTTTGCGGATCACCTCCAGCGTGGCCGCCAGGCCGGCGATCTCGTGCGGCAGCAGGCTGGAGCTGAAGATGTTGGGGAAGCTCGAACACAGGATGTAGTAGCGCATGTGGGCCGGCGCCGTGAAAAAGCCGGCGCGGCCCGCGAAGGCCTTGGCCAGGCTGGCGGTGATGAAGTGCACCCGGTCGGTCAGCCCCAGTTCGGCGCACAGGCCCGCGCCCTGCGGCCCGTGCGTACCCAGCGAGTGGGACTCGTCGACCAGGATCATGCACCCATTCTGCTCGGCCACGTCCACGATCTCCACCAGCGGGGAGACGGCGCCGGTGGTGCTGTAGACCGAGTCCACCACCACGATGCCGGGACCGTTGCGGGCGATCATGCGCGCCAGGTGGACCGGGTCGTTGTGGCGGAAGGCGAACGCCGGTGCGCGCGCCGCGTGGGCACCCTCCCAGAGCGAGGCATGGGCCAGGGTGTCCAGGTAGACGGGCGTCTCGGCATCGGCAATCGCCTGCAGCAGGCCGACGTTGGCCGCATAGCCCGACTGGCAGATAAAGCCGTCGTCCTTGCCGACCCAGCCGGCCAGCGCCATTTCCAGCGTGTGCGTCGGATGCTGGTTCAGGTGGAAGACGCCGGACTGGACGACAAACTCCTGCTCCTTGCGCAGCGCCTCGACCTGGGCATGCACGATCTGCGGATGCCCGGTCACGCTGAGGTAGTCGTTGCCGTCCAGGCGTATGGCATTGGAGTCCGGCGTCCGGCCATGGAGCATGAATTTTCCGCCCCATTGCTGGTCCCAGCGCGGCTTGAAATCACGCGCGATGCGTTCGCTCAGCCGGGATCCGAGAGCGGGGTTGGAAGGCGCCTTGACGGCGGGAGGTAGTTCGCGTTCGAGTACTTGCATGGGAGCTCCGTTAGAAAGAAGAACCCCATTGAAAGCGCTCAAACAAATTGATACGTGTTACCCCCTGTCAGAACTGACAGGGGGTAACCTCATACAACATATTTCAGGTGCTGTGTTGTGAACTATTCACTTCATTTTTCCGCCGTCCTTACCCCATTCCCTTACAGGCTGAAGTTACGAAAGGTACGAATCCCCCCGAAAAACAACAGCGTTTCCAGTGCTTCAGCCCTGCTTCCACGGCAGGCCCTGGAAACGCCAGCCGCCCTTGCGGCCGCGCTGCCCCTGCTCGTCGGCATCGCCTTCAAAACCTTCCAGGATGTTGTAGGCCTCAAGACCCAGTTCCGCCGCACGTTTGGCCGCCGCCACCGAACGCACGCCGCTGCGGCACAGCAAGACAGCTTTTTTGCCGGCGGGCACAGCCGCTTTCAAGCCCTCGTCAAAACCCGCATTCATCGCCATGCCCGGCCATTGCTTCCAGGCCAGGGGCACGGCGCCCGGCACATAACCCACCCATTCGCGCTCGGCGTCCGTGCGCACGTCCACCAGCACCGCCTCGCCCGACTGCACCCACTGCAGCGCCAGGCGCGCCGGTATGTCCCCGGCGTAACCGGCGGCCGGCCGGACTTGAAGCGGGGCGGAAGTGTCCGGGGATGTAGGGCTTGTCATGTTGTTGGCTGTGTGCGATGTGAGTGATGGAGGGGGCCGACGGCGGATGAAACCGCCCAAACAAGTTTATTCCCGTGCCGCCGCCCCGGCAACAGCAGGGACAAAGGCCAAAACCGCCGCGCCGCAAGGGCCGCGCGCCATGCACAATCACAGAGGCAAGCCCGCCATCGCCGACCGGAGACATCCATGCCGACCCCCCGCACAGACCCGCCCCTTTTTCCCGACACCTCGGCCGGCAAGGCGGACCTCAAAACCCTGGCCAAACTGCTGACCCGGTGGCAGCCGCCGCAGACCGATGACTACGGCCTGCCGCCGTCCGGCAAAAAAGCGGGCAAGGCCTGGGCGCTGGCCGACCTGGACCCGGCCGCCAAGCCTTTTTCCAGCGGCGACAAGCTCCAGGACAAAACGCTGGTCGACACCCTGGCGGCCGACCTTGACGAGCTGCAGAACCTGTTTTACGCCGACAAGCGCTTCAAGCTGCTGGTCATCCTGCAGGGCACCGACACCGCCGGCAAGGACGGCACGCTGCGCGGCGTGTTCGGCCGCATCAGCCCGCTGGGCGTGCACACCGTGAGCTGGCGGGCGCCCAACGAAGCGGAGCGCGCGCACGACTACCTGTGGCGCATCCACCAGCAGGTGCCCGCGGCCGGCGAAATCACCATTTTCAACCGCAGCCACTATGAAGACGTGCTGGTGCCGCCCGTCAAAGGCTGGATCACGCCGGCGCAGACCGCCGAGCGCTACCGGCACATCAACGATTTCGAGCGCCTGCTCGCGCAGACCGGCACCGTGGTCCTCAAGTTCATGCTGCACATCAGCCGCGATGAGCAGCGCGAACGCCTGCAGGCGCGGCTCGAGGACCCGGCCAAACAGTGGAAATTCAACATGGACGACCTGGAGGCGCGCAAGCAGTGGAAGCAGTACCAAAAGGCCTACGAAGACCTGCTGCGCGCCACCAGCACGCCCTGGGCGCCGTGGACGGTGGTGCCCGCCGACTCCAAAACCCACCGCAACCTGATGATCGCCACCGTGGTGCGCGCCACGCTGGTGCAGCTGGGCCTGCGCTTTCCGCCCGGCGACCCCGCGCTCAAAGGATTAACAGTCCGCTAGGGCCGAGGGTCACCGGGGATTCCCGCCTGTGAGGCCAAAACAGTTTCACCCGGATCAGAGGTAATCGAAACGCCAATCAGCTGCTTGCGTTGGTGGAAACCCTCTTTGTCAGCAACCGGCAAGGCGGAATGATGAGTGCTCTTACGTTTTTTCAAACAACAGGAGACAAGTCATGACCGAGAGCAAAAGCCCCCGCAGGCGCGGCCTGCTGAAAGGCGCCGCGATCGCCGCGGGCGCCCTGTCCGCCCCTATGGTCGCCATGGCGCAGACAACGTCCTTTCGCTTCCAGAGCACCTGGCCGGCCAAGGACATCTTCCATGAGTACGCCAACGACTTCGCGAAGAAGGTCAATGACATGGCCGGCGGCCGCCTGAAGATCGAGGTGCTGCCTTCGGGCGCGGTCGTGCCGGCCTTCCAGTTGCTGGAAGCCGTCAACAAAGGCACGCTGGACGGCGGCCACGGCGTGGTGGCCTACCACTACGGCAAGAACAACGCCCTGGCCCTGTGGGGTTCGGGCCCGGCCTTCGGCATGGACCCGAACATGGTCCTGTCCTGGCACAACTACGGCGGCGGCAAGGCCCTGCTGGAGGAAATCTACAAGTCCATCAACATGGATGTGGTGTCCTACCTGTACGGCCCCATGCCCACGCAGCCGCTGGGCTGGTTCAAGAAGCCGATCGCCAAGGTGGCTGACATGAAGGGTCTGAAGTTCCGCACCGTCGGCCTGTCGGTCGACATCTTCACCGCCATGGGCACCTCGGTGAACCCGCTGCCCGGCGGCGAAATCGTGCCGGCGCTGGACCGCGGCCTGATCGACGCGGCCGAATTCAACAACGCCAGCTCCGACCGCGTGCTGGGCTTTCCCGATGTGGTGAAGAACTGCATGCTGCAGAGCTTCCACCAGAGCGGCGAACAATTCGAGATCCTGTTCAACAAGGCCAAGTACAACGCCTTGCCGGGAGAGCTCAAGGCGATCATCGACTACGGCGTACAGGCCGCCAGCGCCGACATGAGCTGGAAGGCCATAGACCGCAATTCCACCGACTACGCCGAGATGAAGAAGCAGGGCATCAAGTTCTACAAGACGCCCGACGCCGTGCTCAAGGCACAGCTGGAAGCCTGGGACAAGATCATCGAGGACAAGGCCAAGGCCAACCCGCTGTTCAAGAAGGTGATCGACTCGCAAAAGGCCTACGCCGCGCGCACCATCCCCTGGCAGAACGACTACATGGTCGATTTCAAGATGGCTTACAACCATTCCTTCGGCAAGAAGAAGGCCTGACCCTGCCAGTTTCGGGCCAAGCCGGCCAGCCCTCCGACTCTGGATGGCTGGCCTTTTTTGATGGGCACACCGTTTCAAAATGAATACACAAAAAATCCTGCACACGGCCGACCACATCAGCACCTGGGTCGGCAAAGCGGCCGCCTGGCTCATCGTGGTCCTGATGCTGGTGGTCTGCGCGGAAGTCTTCAAGCGCTACGCGCTCAACGCGCCCACCGCCTGGATCTTCGACGTCAACAACATGCTGTACGGCACGCTGTTCATGCTGGGGGGCGCCTACACGCTGGCGCATGACGGCCATGTGCGCGGCGACTTTTTCTACGGCAACATGAAACCCCGCACCCAGGCCTGGCTGGACCTGGTGCTCTACATCGTCTTCTTCCTGCCCGGCATCGTGGCGCTGACCTGGGCCGGATGGACTTACTTCAACGAATCTTTGGCCATGCGCGAACAGACCTTCAACGCCACCCCCATCCCGCTCTACCCCTTCAAATTCGTGATCCCGGTCGCCGGCGCCATCGTGCTGATGCAGGGGCTGTCCGAAATCCTGCGCTGCGTCGTCTGCATCCGCACCGGTATCTGGACACCGCGGCTCAAGGACGCCCAGGAATCCGACGTGGTCGCGCAGCAGCTGGCCGGCAGCGAATTCGTCGATGAAGAGGCCAAGCGCCTGGCCATCGAAAAATCCGCCGGCTTGAAAGGTTGATCATGAGCAATGCAGTACTCGGCATGACGATGCTCGGCCTGATCGTGATCGTCATCATGATGGGCTTTCCCACGGCGTTCACGCTGATGGGCCTGGGCATGGTGTTCGGTTTCGTCGCCTTCTACGATCCGGCCGTCCATTTCTGGGACAACCGGATCTTCGACCTGATGGTGCAGCGGGCCTTCGGCGCGATGACCAACGAGACCCTGTTGTCCATCCCGCTGTTTGTGCTGATGGGCTACGTGATGGAGCGCGGCGCGCTGGTGGACAAGATGTTCCACAGCGTGCAGCTGGCCTTTCGCAGCGTGCCCGGCTCGCTGGCCGTCACCACGCTGATCATCTGCACCTTCTGGGGCATCGCCAGCGGCCTGGTGGGCGCGGTCGTGGTGCTGATGGGCGTGATCGCCATGCGGCCCATGCTCAACGCCGGCTACGACACGCGGCTGGCCGCGGGGGTCATCACCGCCGGCGGCACCCTGGGCATCCTGATCCCGCCCTCGGTGATGATCATCGTCTACGCCGCCGTCGCCGGCCAGTCCGTGGTCAAGCTCTACGCGGCGGCCATGTTCCCCGGCTTCTTCCTGGCGCTGCTCTACCTGGTCTACATCGTCGGCTGGGTCATGCTCAACCCCAAGATCGCGCCCAAGCTGCCGCCGGAGCAGAACCGCGCGCCCGTGCCGCCCTGGCTGCAGCAGGTGACCACCGTCTATTCGCGCAGGGCGCTACCTGCGCTGGCCATGGCCGTTGCGGCTCCGGGCAAGGCGCTGCAGGCGGGCGCCCAGGTCAGCCGCGGCTTCCTGCTGCGCAGCCTGGGCACAGCCCTGGTGCCGGTGCTGTTCGCGCTGGTGACCCTGGGCGGCACCTGGTGGTATGTGGTCATCCATTCGCAGGCCGACAACATCGCCCAGGTGGCGGCGGCGCGCGCCGCCAAGGCCGCGGCGCCGGCAGGCGGAGGCCTGCAGGGGCCTGCAGCCACCGGCGGGGTCCAGGAACCGGTGGACACCGGCGTGAAGGAGCCGCCTGCCGCGGAAGGGAGCCTTAAGGAACCATCTGCGGAAGAAGGGCTGAAAGAACCACCCACCGACGCGGCGGCCACGGAACCGGCCGAAGCCGGTGGCCTGCAGGCGCCGCCCGGATCGGAAGATGCGAAGCCGGCAACCGCCGCGGCCGACGCACCGCTGCAGGAGATCGGCGAACCCTCGGGCGCGGGGCCGCAGACCGCACCCGTACCGGAGTCCTTCTACACGGGCTTTGCCGTCGCCTGCGTGCTGATGGCGGGGCTGCTGCTCTGGTACTACCGGCGCTTCGACGCCGAGCAGTTCGAGATCCTGCGGATGCTGGTGTCCTCCGTCATGCCGCTGGCCATATTGACCATCGTCGTGCTGGGGGTCATCCTGTTCGGCATCACCACCGCCACCGAATCCGCGGCCGTCGGCGCGGCCGGCGCCTTCCTGATGGCCTGGCATGCCGGCACGCTGGACTTCCAGAAGATCAAGGAAGCGGTGTTCCTGACCTGCAAGACCACCTCCATGGTCTGCTGGCTGTTCGTCGGCTCGGCGCTGTTCTCGGCGGTGTTCGCCCTGCTGGGCGGCCAGCGCGTGGTCGAGGAGTGGGTGCTCTCGATGAACCTCTCGCCGCTGCAGTTCCTGCTGCTGTCGCAGGCCATCATCTTCGTGCTCGGCTGGCCGCTCGAGTGGACCGAGATCATCGTGATCTTCGTGCCCATCTTCCTGCCGCTGCTGCAGCACTTCCAGATCGACCCCATCCTCTGGGGCGTGCTGGTCTTCGTCAACCTGCAGGCGGCCTTCCTGTCGCCGCCGGTCGCGATGTCGGCTTTCTATTTAAAGGGGGTGTCGCCGCCGCATGTGACCATCAACCAGATCTTCGCCGGCATGATGCCCTACATGCTGATCGTGATCCTGTGCATGGTCTTTATGTACGTCTGGCCGGGCCTGACGCTCTGGCTGCCGAAATACCTGTACGGGTAAACAGCCCCGGCTTGCACAAAAAGGGCGCCCCAGGGCGCCCTTTTTCCTGGGTGCCGCCGCTCCCAAGGCGCACACTTGATCGGCCCCGGCTTAGCGGCTAAGATTGACGTTTACGTAAACGTCAATTCAACAAGCCACAGGCCGGCGGCACCCCCGCCCCTCCCGGAGACACGCATGACCGACATGTCCGCTGAATACAAAGCGCTCGCCAGCTACCGCCCCACCCACAAGGTGCGCTTCATCACGGCGGCCAGCCTGTTCGACGGCCATGACGCGGCCATCAACATCATGCGGCGCATCCTGCAAAGCATGGGCGCCGAGGTCATCCACCTGGGCCACAACCGCAGCGTCGACGAAGTCGTGACGGCCGCCCTGCAGGAAGACGCCCAGGGCATCGCCATCAGCTCCTACCAGGGCGGGCACGTCGAGTACTTCAAGTACATGGTCGACCTGCTCAAAAGCCGCGGCGGCGAGCACATCCAGGTGTTCGGCGGCGGCGGCGGCGTGATCGTGCCGCCCGAAATCCGTGAGCTGCATGCCTACGGCGTCACCCGCATCTACAGCCCCGAAGACGGCCAGAAGATGGGCCTGGCCGGCATGATCGGCGAGATGGTCATGCGCTGCGACAAGGACCTGACCGGCTTTGCGCCCACAAACGTCAAGGCCATCGAAGGCCATGGCGAGATGAACTGGCGGGCCCTGGCCCAGCTGATCACCGCGCTCGAGAACGGAAAAGCCGATGCCGCGCTGGTCGACAAGGTGCGCGCCCAGGCCGCCACCCGCAAGATCCCCGTGCTCGGCATCACCGGCACCGGCGGCGCCGGCAAGTCTTCGCTGACCGACGAACTCATTCGCCGCCTGCGCCTGGACCAGAACGACAGGCTGCGCGTGGCGATCATCAGTATTGATCCCTCACGCCGCAAAAGCGGCGGTGCGCTACTGGGCGACCGCATTCGCATGAACGCCATCAGCCCATGGACAGTGCCCGTCGCCGGCCAGAAGAACCCCGACAGCGGCCAACGCGTGTTCATGCGTTCTTTGGCCACACGCGACTTCGGCTCCGAGATCAGCCAGGCCCTGCCCGACGTGATCGCCGCCTGCAAATGCGCGGGCTTTGACCTCATCGTCGTCGAGACCTCGGGCATAGGCCAGGGCGATGCCGCCATCGTGCCTCACGTCGACGTGCCCATGTACGTAATGACACCCGAATTCGGCGCGGCCAGCCAGCTTGAAAAAATCGACATGCTGGACTTCGCCGAGTTCATCGCCATCAACAAGTTCGACCGCAAGGGCTCGCTCGACGCCCTGCGCGACGTCTCCAAGCAGGTGCAGCGCAACAAGGAAGCCTGGGGCACGCCGGCCGACAAGATGCCGGTCTTCGGCACCATGGCCGCACGCTTCAACGACGACGGCGTCACCGCGCTCTACCAGGCGCTCAAGCCGCGCCTGGCCGCCCTGGGCCTGGCGCTCGAGGGCGGCGTGCTGCCCGCCGCCGAGGTGCGCCACAGCACCAACCAGACGCCCGTGGTGCCGGCGGCGCGCACACGCTACCTGGCCGAAATCAGCGACACCGTGCGCGGCTACAAAAAGCGCGCCCGCGCGCAGGCCCAGCTCGCGCGCGAAGTGCAGCAGCTCAAAGCCGCCGCCGCCATGCTCAAGATCGACAAGCCCGACCGCGCACCGGCCGCAGAAGCCGCGCTGGACCTGGCCGGCCACCGCAAGGCCCGCATGGACGCCGATGCCCGCGCCCTGCTCGCCCAATGGCCCGACATGCAGGCCGCCTATGCCGGTGACGAATACGTGGTCAAAATCCGCGACAAGGAAATCCGCACCGCGCTGACAACCAAGTCCCTCTCGGGCACCACGATTCGCAAGGTGGCGCTGCCGCAATACGAAGACCACGGCGAAATCCTCAAGTGGCTGATGCTGGACAACGTGCCCGGCAGCTACCCCTATACCGCCGGCACCTTTGCCTTCAAGCGCGAGGGTGAAGACCCGACCCGCATGTTCGCCGGCGAGGGCGACCCCTTCCGCACCAACACCCGCTTCAAGCTGCTCAGCGAAGGCATGGCCGCCAAGCGCCTGTCCACCGCCTTCGACTCGGTCACGCTCTACGGCAACGATCCGGCGCTGCGGCCCGACATCTACGGCAAGGTCGGCAACTCGGGCGTGTCCATCGCCACGCTGGACGACATGAAGGTCCTGTACGACGGCTTTGACCTGTGCAACCCCTCGACCTCGGTCTCCATGACCATCAACGGCCCGGCGCCGACCATCCTCGCGATGTTCATGAACACGGCGATCGACCAGAACATCGAAAAGTTCAAAAAGGACAACGGCCGCGACCCGACCGCGACCGAGGCCGCCAAGATACGCGAGTGGGTGCAGGAAAACGTGCGCGGCACGGTGCAGGCCGACATCCTGAAAGAAGACCAGGGCCAGAACACCTGCATCTTCTCGACCGAGTTCAGCCTCAAAGTCATGGGCGACATCGCCCAGTACTTTGTGCACAACCGGGTGCGCAACTTCTACAGCGTTTCCATCAGCGGTTACCACATCGCCGAAGCCGGTGCCAACCCCATCAGCCAGCTGGCCTTCACGCTGTCGAACGGTTTTACCTTTGTCGAAGCCTACCTCGCGCGCGGCATGCATATCGACGACTTCGCGCCCAACCTGAGTTTCTTCTTCAGCAACGGCATGGACCCGGAATACACCGTGATGGGCCGCGTGGCGCGCCGCATCTGGGCCGTGGCCATGAAAGAAAAATACGGCGCCAACGAGCGCAGCCAGAAGCTCAAATACCACATCCAGACCTCTGGGCGAAGCCTGCACGCGCAGGAGATCCAGTTCAACGACATACGCACCACGCTGCAGGCGCTGATCGCCATCTACGACAACTGCAACTCGCTGCACACCAACGCGTTTGACGAAGCCATCACCACGCCCACCGAGGAATCGGTGCGCCGCGCCATGGCCATCCAGCTCATCATCAACCGCGAATGGGGCCTGGCCAAGAACGAGAACCCCTCACAAGGCGCATTCATCATCGAGGAGCTTACCGAGCTGCTCGAGGAAGCCGTGCTGCTGGAGTTCGAACGCATCGCCGAGCGCGGCGGCGTGCTGGGCGCCATGGAGACCGGCTACCAGCGCGGCCGCATCCAGGACGAGTCCATGCACTACGAGATGCTCAAGCACACCGGCGAGCTGCCCATCATCGGCGTCAACACCTTCCGCAACCCGCACGGCGACGCGGTACAGGACAAACTCGAACTGGCCCGCTCCACCGAAGAAGAAAAACAAAGCCAGCTCCAGCGCCTGGACGACTTCCACCGCCGCCACGCGGCCGAATCACCGGCCATGCTCAAGCGCCTGCAACAGGCGGTGATCGAAAACCTCAACGTCTTCGAGGTCCTGATGGAGGCCGTGCGCGTCTGCTCGCTGGGGCAGATCACCAATGCGCTGTTCGAGGTGGGTGGGCAGTACCGGCGGAATATGTAGTCACCCCGTATACCCCGCCATGCGCGGCAGCCACAGCACCATGCCCGGCCAGAAGGTCACGAGCGCCAATGCGCCGAGCATGACGAGCAGGTAGGGCCAGACCTCCGCCATCAGCTCGGAAAACGAGACGTCGGCGATCTTCATCATCATGAAGAGCAGCAGCCCATACGGCGGTGTCACCAGCCCGATCATGATGTTGAGCACCGCCATCACGCCGAAGTGCACGGGGTCTATGCCCAGCGCCACGGCGGTGGGCAGCAACACCGGCAGGATGATCAGGATGATGGTCGAGCCTTCCAGGAAGGCCCCCAGCAACAGCAGGATGACGTTGACCAGCAGCAGGAAAGTCAGGGGCGTCATCTCCAGGCCCTTGAGCATGCCGCTCAGGTGGGTGGGGATGTTCTCCGAGGTGATGACGTAGTTGAACACCAGCGCGCCGGCGATCAGCATGCCGATGGAGATGCTCATCTTCGCGCTGGACAGCAGCGACTCGTAGATGTCGGGCCAGCCCATGCTGCGGTACAGGCCGGCGGAGATCAGCAGCGCGTAGGCGGCCGCGACACCCGCGGCCTCGGTCGGCGTGGTGATGCCGCTGTACAGGCAGCCCAGCAGGATCACCGGCAGCATCAGCGCGGGGAAGGCCTCTTTGGTGATGCGCGGCATCTCGGACAGCGGCACCTTTTCCTCCACCGGGAAGCCGCGCCGCTTGGCCTGGAACCATATCAGCACCATCTGCACCACACCCAGCAGCAGGCCGGGCAGCACGCCGCCGATGAACAGGTAGCCGATGGACGTGCCCGACACCAGCGCATACAGCACCATGGGGATGGACGGCGGCAGTATGGGCCCTATCACCGACGACACGGCGCTCAGCGCCGCGGCGAAGCCCGGCGTGTACTTGCCCTCGCGCGTCATCATCACCTGCATGACCTTGCCCGAACCGGCGGCATCCGCCAGGGCCGAGCCCGACATGCTGGCGAAGACTACGCTCTGCAGCACGTTCACCTGCGCCAGGCCGCCCGGGAAGCGGCCGACGATGGCATTGCAAAAGCGCAGCAGCCGGTCCATGACGCTGCCCGTGCTCATGAAGGTGGCGGCCAGGATGAACAGCGGAATGGCCAGCAGCAGGAAGCTGGAATAGGTGCCGTTGAGCAGTTGCTCGGCGGCGGCGCCGACGTCCATGCCTTTCATGTAGAGATAGAGCACGGAGCCGGCGATCATGGCCAGGCCGATGGGCGCGCCGAGCAGGCTCAGGGCGACGATGGCGATGATCGCCAGCGAAAAGGGGCTTGTGAGGTTCATAGGGCGGACGCTGAGGACGGCATGTCGCGGGTGGCTTTTTCAGGCCCGCGTATCAGCTGGCGCACCGCGCGGAGGATGACCGCCACGACGAAGACAATGTAGATGGAATAGGTGATGTCCATGCGGACGCCGAGGTAGGAACTCTTCTCGACTTTCATGAAGGTGACGTAGCTCCAGGCGCCGGGCAGCGACATGCCGAACAGCACGATGATGGCGATGGCCACGGCCCCGCCGACCACCCGGCGGGTGCGGTAGCTTCCGCGCGCGCTGATCATGTCGATGCGGATCTCCTCGTCGTCCTTCAGCACAAAGGCCGCGCCCCACAGCACCAGCCACAGCCAGGCCGCGAGCGACAGCTCGGTGGTCCAGCCCACGGGCCAGTTGAACAGGTAGCGCATGACGATCTGCACCAGGAAGGCGACGAAGATCACGGCCAGCAGGCCGGCGGCCACCGCTTCGGCGAAACGGTGCAGCGTTTTCAACACGCGGGTCAGCATGGGCCGCGGCTCACTTCATGGCGTTGATCTGCGCCAGCAGGCCGGCCGGCCAGGCCTTGGCTTCGTCGGACGCCAGGTAGACCTTCTGCGCATGCTCGCGAAAGGCGGCGATGTTGGGCACGTAGACATCGAGCCCGCCCTTGCGAAAGCTCTCGGCCAGCTCGGCCTCGCGCTTCTGGTGCTCGGCCGTGCTCCAGGCGATGGCCTTGTCGGCCGCAGCCTGGAAAGCGCGCTGCTTGGCCGGCGACATGCCGGCCCAGGTCTTCAGGTTGACCGTGAGCACGTCAAAGCCCACCAGGTGCGAGGTCAGCACCAGCTGGCCCATCACCTCGTTGAACTTCATGTTCTGCACATTGGGCAGCGGATTGTCCTGGCCGTCGATGGCGCCGGTCTGCAGGCCGGTATAGGTCTCCGCGTAGGCCATGGGCGTGGGGTTGGCGCCGAGTGAACGGCCCAGCAGCTGCCAGGCGTCGCCGGGGGGCATGCGCAGCTTCACACCGGCCAGGTCGGCGGGCGTGTTGATCTTCTTCTTGCCCTTCAGGCCCACGTGGCGCGTGCCGAAGAAAGTCGGGCCGAGGATTTTCACCTTCAGCTGGTCTTCCACCATCTTTTTCATCTGCGCGCCCTGCTCGCTGGCGAAAAAGGTGTTGAGGTGGTTGGCGTCGCGGAACAGGTAGGCCGAGGTCAGGATGGACCAGGCCGGCACCTGCTTGGAGATGTCCTGCGGCGCGATGTTGCCCATCTCCAGGTTGTCGCGCTGCAGCGCGACCAGCTCGGTCCCCTGGCGGAACAGCGTGGAGTTCAGGTGCATCTCGACCTTGAAGTCGGCGGCGACTTCTTTGGCGAACTGGTTCATCATCTCGGCACGGATGTCCTTGTCGGAGAACACCGCGGCGAAGCGGATGGTGGTGGGGGCCTGGGCCCAGGCCGGCAGGGCGGTGGCGGCGGCCAGCGCGGCGCCCGCGCCAAGCAGCGTGCGCCGGGCGATGGGGCCTTGGATGAATGGGTTCATGTTTGTCTCCTTTGATGTATTGAATGAAATGACGCGGAATTTTCAGGTAAGGCCATCGGGCGCTAGGTGCCGGCCAGGCGCTGCGCGAGCGCCCGCAGCGCCAGCTCGTAGCCAAACGGGCCGAAGCCGCAGATGACGCCCATGGCTGCCAGCGAGACCAGCGAGTTCTGGTACAGCGCATCGCGCCGGTGGATGTTGGTGACGTGCACTTCGGCAATCGGCTGGTCCAGCGTCTTGAGCGCGTCCAGCACCGGGATGGAACGAAACGACAGCCCGGCCGGGTTGATCACGAGGGCAGCCGCCTTCTCGCGCGCTTCCTGCACCCAGTCCACCATCACGCCCTCATGGTTGGTCTGGCGAAACTCGCAGCTGAAGCCCAGCTCGTCCGCGACACGGCGGCACAGCTGTTCCACCTGGGCCAGCGTGGTGTTGCCATAAAGATGCGGCTCCCTGACACCCAGCAGGTTGAGGTTGGGGCCGTTCAAAACGTAGATCACTTTCGCTTGCATTGCATTCCTGGTAGGGCGCTTTCATGGCGCGACCCGATTCTTGCCCCGCTGTGCCACAATCTTTCCAGACTGGAAACCCTTTCCATATGACGATATGAGCAACGCCCTTGACCGTGGTTTCACCGTGCTGGAGCACCTGGCGCACTACCCGCAGGGCTCGCCGCTGTCGCTGATCGCGACCGAGCTGGACATTCCGCTGAGCGCCTGCCATCGCGTGCTGGCGGACCTGCAGCGCCTGGGTTATGTACGCCAGGCCCGCAAGCAGGGCGAGTACATGCTCACGACCAAGGTGGTGTCGCTGGGGCTGGGCTTTCTGAGCAGCGCCGGCATCGTCAACATCGCCGAGCCGCTGCTGGAACGGCTGGCGCAGACATCCGGCGAACTGGTGCGCCTGTCCATCGTCGACGAGGACCGCCTCACCTTTGTGGCCAAGGCGCAGGGCCAGCGGCAGTCGGGCCTGCGCTACGACCCGGACATGGGCATGGACGTGCGCCTGTCATGCACCTCGTCCGGGCACGCCTGGCTGATGACGCTGAGCGATGAACGCGCGCTGGAGCTCGTCAGCAAGCAGGGCTTCGGCACACCGGCGGAATACGGGCCGAAGGCGCCCACCACGCTCAAGGCGCTGCTCGGCTTCCTGCACGCCGCGCGCGTGCGCGGCTACGCGATGATCGACGAAGTGTTTGCGCCGGGCATGTCGGCCATGGCCGTGCCGGTGATCCACCGCAAGGCCGCCATCGGCGTCATCAGCATCGCGGGGCCACGCACCCGCCTCACCAGCGAGCGCATGCATGAACTGGCGCCGGCGCTGCAGGCGGCGAGCGCGGAGCTGGGGCCTATCAGCAACGCCTCAACCTTGTTTGGAAAGCCGCCGCTGGGCAAGGGCTGAGCGGGAACCGCAAGCCGGCGCAGCCAAAGCGGCAAGCCAGATGGGGTCGAAAGAAAATCCACGCTTGCTTTAAAAGAACAGGGCCTTTGCGCCCCACGCCCCTCGTTGTCCCAGACCAGTCAGTCGTCAAATCCTTCATCCCTGGCGACTTGAATCATTCGTTCCATTTCATGGATATCAGAAATCATGGCTGATGCCAATTCAGCCGCGGAAACGGCCTTCTCCAGGTTTTTAAAATGGATGTAGCAGGTGTCGCCTTCCGAATCAAATTCCGGGTCGTCACCCTCAACATCAAAACCATTTTTGAACAGCAGTGATTTAACCAGCGCCTCTACCCCATAGCCATTCAAGTAGTAATCACCTAGGTACTGATCCCCCATGCTTTGCCCCTGGCCATGCTTTTCATGAAGCCATTTCCAGTCACTGAAAGACAATCGGACATCCTGATACTCGGTATCGAGGGCATTCACCAGCACAAAGGGTGCAAAGCTGAGTTCGTCAACACCTTCGTCATTGAATTTTGGGGATTTCATAAATTCCTTTCTAAATCATCAACCTTGAGGACGCGCAGTGAAATTCGCATAGGCCAATTCACGAGACCGAACGCCATTTGCTCGCGCATCTGCGTTCCCTTCACCGGCGACTCCAACCATCTGGAAACCAGAACCCTGATGCCTGGCACGCTCTCTTGCTGAGCACCACACCCGATGACGTGATCCCAACAGGCCTGAGATCGCTGTAGGCCAGGTAGCTCCCATCGCCTATCGACAGAACGGGATGAGCAACCGTGAGAGACAAGCCGCGAATTACGAAGATGCCAATTCCAAGGACAACAAGAGCCACCAGCCGGAGCCGACGAAGTCCGGACCCGGCCACAACCGCTCGATTCAGGAATCGAACCAAAGGGTATGCCGCGGCACTTATCAACAAAAGATTGAGTGCAAGCACATGCGGCATGAACAGAAATTCCAGAGACGAGGCATGGCTGGCCACCGCGTACGGAAAAGGAAAGCCTGCAGCCGGATAGGCTGGGCCATCCGACGGATGCATGCAATACGGATAGGACCACTCAATCGTGGCGAGAAAATCAAGCCATGCGGCCAGAACCAACACTGCCAAGGCCTGCGCGAGACGCTGATTCTTTGCCATGTGACGCTCAGCTATTTCCACAAGATTTAGCTCTTTCTGCGCGATAAAACGTCGAGACTCCCCATACGTTGCCAGCCACCTATCCCTCGTAGTAGTGCAAAGCCGCCAGTCTTGGTATCTCGTCTCCCGCCTCCCAAAACTCGGGATCCAGCTTGCCGCCAATTTCGTGCTGTTCTTCCTTGGTCAGGAGATTCCAGATATCGTCATACGACTTGAGCTCAGGGTGATCCTTGGGCCTTTCCAATATTTCTCGCTGGCGTGCCACGATTGCATAGGTGGCATCGGCCCCGATAGCCTGTAGCGCCGACAAGGCGATGCGACAGTTCGCTTCGCCCCAGTTGCAGAAAAACTGCATGAACCCCCCGTTGTATCCATCCGCTTCAAGTCGCCACAAAGCAACAATCTCTTGCGAGCGAGGTGGAAGCTCATCCAGCTTGAAGCCTTTGGCCTTTGCCTCGTCGTTGGCCTGCTTGCACAGCTCCTCCCAAAGCAGCCAACGCGCGTCAAGCGTTACCTGGTCACCCAGGTGAGGCCAAGACACCAGGCCATCGTCCAGCAGTTTCCATTCAAGTCTCTGCTGGGGACTTGCCTTTAGCAGGTCCGGATTGCGCGAAAGCTTCTCGTGAAGAATCCGGCCATCGCCCAGCGTCAGGCCGACATGAGTCTCGGTGAAATCAATGCTGCTGATGGATAGCGTTCTCATCGTGGGTGTTCCAGGTGTCTGACGGTTTTGACTTAGTCAGCGCAGTCGGGTGTTTGTTTGGAGAGCTGGGTCAAGGTTTGCCAGCTGGCAACGCACCTAACGTTCAAAAGTTGCTGGTCAAATATCACGAGCACCTACAAGTATTTGCCAAAGTACTTCGTGACAAGGCTTTCGTTGACCCCGTCTCTTCCTGTCCAGAAACGCACGGGGTAAGCCCACTCGCGCTTGTAAAACTCCCCCGGCTGCCTAGAGTTGGCATCGTCGGAGGTGACAAACCCACCTGAATAATGGTCATGGTCCCGAGGGCAGAGGATGCCGGCGTAGCCGAAAGTCTCCAGAAGTTTCATTCGTTCAAGCTTGTTGCCTGGTAGTTTTCCCTGCAAACTTTTGATCATGTCTGCCAGCTGGGCTTCTGCCGGAAGCGACCTGAGCGAGGCAAAGATATCACGCAGCATCTGTAAATCCTTGGGGCCCGGTTTGTCAATATGTCGACGCTCGAAGCTGGACAAGTCGTAGGCCGAATACTGAATGCTGGTGTGGTGGGTTTGACTCGGATAGTTCAGTACACGTTCTTCGGTCTCTACTCGCTTGGTCTCCTGGCTCAGGCCGCAGTAAAAGCAGCCAAGCTTGGAGAACTGTTCAGAGCTTCTGAATTCATGGGCCACAAAGTTTTGAAGCACGACGTAGCTCCCAAACGCAGAGCGCGCCGGCAGATTACGCGTTGACAGGCTGCCAACGAAGGCTTGCGCAATCGCATCCGGGTCTGTGTTCGCGACTGCCTGCGCTGCCTGCGCGACTAATTCGAGGTGTGTGGGCATGAAAGTAAGTTTTGGCCTAACAGGCTGTGAAAGAAACCGGGTCCCACGCACGGGACTCACACTCCATTCACCAGCGACACCCCGTCCACCGGCTTGAGCATCCATTTCGCAAGGTCCGCCCCCAAGCCCTGAATCACTGCATCCATTGCGCTGCACTCGGTGGTGTCCGCCTTGATATTGGAATGCTGAATGTGCATCTGGCGCATGCCTTTGAAGTGCACAGCCGGCAGTCCCGGCCGTTCGAGCGCAGCATGGATGAGCACGATCGTGGGCCCGCCGGCGCTGACGGTCACGATGTCCATGATTTCGATCTTCAGCAAAGGGGCCGCCGCTCTGCCGGCACCCGACGCGGGAAGCACAACTTCATGCCGCGCTTTCAACCGGTCTTGCACAGCTTGACGCAATGGGTCAGGCACACCGCACGCATCATCCGACTCGGACATCTGGCGACCCCGGTAATGCCCGTACACGACGGGCGGCAGTGCCACCGTGTTGGTGGCAACAGGCGCGGGTGGCGTTTGCTCCGGCGGCTGGGGATTGTGCGAACCGCAAGCAGCCAGAATTGAACTCACCGCTATCGCGATGCAAGTATTGCGCACGAATTGCCTTACTGTCGTTGACTGACGGGGAGTTGGACAAGAAGCGGGATATGCACCGACGCTCCTTCTAAGTTCCGGCGCCAAGTCAGGCAAGCTGTTTTATTTGTACGAATACTTCAAATAAATATCGGTATTCTCATCGCCTCGTGTTTTCCCATTCAGGATGTACTTGGCCATTGAACCAATATCTTCCAGGTCAAATCCGTGAATGGTTCTGCCCAAGAGGAACGAAACCGTATAGTCTTCCCAATTTTTGCCGAGCGTGCTGGCGATATCTGCGGCTTTGTGGATGAACTCCCAGGTTTCCTGTTCCGTGAGATAGCCCGCCCAATAGCACCACCTGGCCAGTGACACCGCCCTCATGGTGTCCCAGCCAAAAGTCGACCGCGTCGCTTCCACGGACGCCAGGGAAATTCCCAGTTCCTTTGAAATCTCTTTTTGAGCGGCCTTGACCTGCTCTGGGGAGCCTGCGACAAATGCATCAATGTCTTTGCTTTTGGTGAGATTGAGCAGGTTTTCGAGCGCCTCTTTGGCGTCGCTGGAATTCTCAATTTCCCATTGATTCTTGAGCCCGGCAATGTAGGTGTTCAAGTTATCTTCTGGAAGAATGGTCAGGATTTTTTCGAAGCGGTTGCTAAACAGGATTCCGCCAAATGCCAAAGCTCTTTTTTGTTTTTCATCCAGTGGGTTGCCGGAGTGCTTTGACTTGAATTCGTCGAGCTGGCGTGCTTTTTTTCGCTTCATATAGACAAAAAGCACCGCAAAGTACGCAGCAAATACACATGCGACTAAAACAACGATGGACATCGTAGACATGACATTCCCCCCAGAAATTATTATTGATGAGAGGCCACGCATGAACAGTCATGCGTGGCCTGCGTGAAAAAACCGCCCATAGTCCAGCGTGACGCTGACACGAGCCTTGCTAAAACAATGAAGCAACGAAGTGGCTAGTAACTTTGTGTGTCCAAGGTCAGGCATCCTCGGCGTACACGACGGCAGCAAGAGCAAAGACCCAGTTCACGCTGCACGCGTGCTCTGCTGCCTGCGCCAGTTCGGCACCGGTGCTGCGGCGATCACACCGAGCCGAGATGAAGCACCACCTCGGAAGGGACCTGGCCATCGACCCGTTCGAAAGCAGGGCAGGCATCAATGTGGGCCCGAAATGCAGGCAGGCCAGACGGCGTAGCGCACCATTCATTGCCGCTTCCCAGGGCCTGGAGTTCTGCCGCAGGAGGGAAACGAAAAGTCAGGGACAGCTGAAGGATGCCCTCGTCATCATCTTCATCCTCATCGCCACCACCCGGCATAAGCTGGCGAGTGATGTTGAGCTCAAAGTGCGTCGAGCCGCCCCAGCTATAGGTGCCCCATTGAAAGAGCAGCATGTCTCCGTCTTCCTCGAGGTCGCATCCATCGCATCGTTCGGCGGCGTAGAAGGCCAGCATGGCCTCCACACCTTCGGAGGCTGTGAGTGCCGCCGCAGGGCGGCCGCCAAGCAAGAGGCGCTGCTCAAATGCCGCGAGTGAGGTGGCCGGTGTCATAAGGCGCCCTCCGTGACCGTTGGAAACGGAACGCCTTTGATCTCGGCAAGAAAGCCATGTTTCGGCTCAAAGTTACCCACGTAGGTCAGGGCAATCTTGCCTTCCCAGGTGATATCGAACAGCTCCGTACCCTCCACACGGGAAAAGGCAATTGTGTGATCCACCACGGAATCATGTCCGAGCAGATAGACATGAAATGCGCGAGCTTCGTAGTCTTCCGTCAGGTCATAGGGAGGCCCGTCCACGTGGAGACTAAGTCCGTCGACAGTCCCAGGCGCGAACTGTGCGAGGGAGCCGCCTCGAAAGCCGCCCCGATGCCACTGGTCGGAGGAGACGGTGCAACTGCCGTAGTTGCACCAGACCCCCGGCGCCTCCCAAGCCGAAGGATGGTCCTCGTCCTCCTCTTCCTCGATGTCTCTTTCGGCGTCGTAATTCTCGGTTTCCAGATGGAAGTGAAACCAGACGTCGCCACCCCTGCGCTCGGCGGACCACCGAAACTGCTTGAGGGCATGGCCTTCAGGCCACGGGTTGTCCAGGAACGTAATCCGGCCTGATGTCATAGGGCGTAAACCTCCTTGTCGCTACAGATTATTCTCATTAACCGATAAGGGTCTTAGGCGTCGCGGTCCTTGAACAAACCAAGATAAACCAAGCCGTTGTATAGCTTGTCGGGGTCTCGAACCAGCTGCGTCGGGTCCGCGTATGACATGGCCGCGTTGGCTGAAACAATGCCTCGTTTCTCACAGGCTTCCAGGATGCTTTCTGCAGCGGCACGGGTACTCAAGGGCACTTCTTTCACCAACGTCTGCACCGAAACCGCGCTTGCAAAGTACTGGTGGTACATCAGGTCGCCGTCGTACAGGTATTGAGTGTCCAGATCAATACAAAATCCGCACCCTGTTGCACTGGGACTGAGCGCATCTCTATCCTCCTCATCCCAGTAATCATCAGCATGCGAGAAGTAGCGGTTGAATTCTTCCAGGGATTGAGCCGTCGTGCCAATCCATACATGTGTTGATGAGAACGGGGCCGGTGGAGGAGGAAAGAATTCACGAACCCAATCAAAAATCAGCCGGGGTTCGAGTCCATACCTGGCCGCAACTTCAGGGTAGCCACCCTGAGGCGTAGCGCAGTACGCCTCCGTGACTACTTTTCGTTTGAATTCATCCGGGTGATGTTCTTCCGTGGTACTGCTCATAGGAATAGAGGTCTAGTGTTTGAGATGAGAGGCATGACCCGCCTTTCCGGACGGCGCCCTCGCGATGGAAGGGTTGGGCCTCCGGTTCATTGCGCCTGGCCGAAGCCCTCAATACTGAGCGCGTACAGATCCGCAACACTGACCGGTTTGCGGGAGCTGGATTCAGCAGTCCCTTCTGCGGTCCAGAGGGGTGGGTAAAAGCTGAAACACTGGCCGCCATCTACCTTTTGCATGTCGGCTTCCCAGTTGCTCCACCGCAATCCTTCGTAGAACGCAGTCAGTCTATCGCTGAGCGCCCAGCAGAAAAAATCCGTATACCCGAGACCCAGCGACTCCCACTTCAAGGTGTCGGGTGCCCAGTAGTACACCGAGCCGGGATCGTCTCCCAGGTTGCCCCCGTTGACCGCAAAGAAGCCGCCGGCCACGTCATCGGCGACCAACAGATAACCGGATGAGCGCCCAGCGTTCCATTCAGCGATGTCTCGTGGAAGCCGGGGATGGCCAGACCCGAGAATGCGCAGCCAGCCCTTGTCGACCAGGATGCCGCCAGTCTCATAGGCTATCGCACCCATCGGCGAGCGAGTTGTCACCTGGAGGTTGACGAGAACTTCGCCGTTGCGCTCTGAAGGCGGGAGAAGCTCGACCGGCCTGCTGCTTTCAGCGAGCCATTGCCGAACCAGCGGAATTGCCGGGTCGTCGTGATTTGTCAGTTCTTCGAGCGTACGCATGGAGGCCTAAGGTAAAAAGTAAAAGGTAAAAGGTAAAAAAGGGGTCCTCTGGGCTCACAAATGAAGCCAACCTAGAACCTGACCGAAAACCACCATGGGAACCCTGCAAGCAAGACTTTGGTGAAGTCCAAACCAATTGCACGCGAACCAGCCAAACGGCATGAGGAGTAGCAGCACGATGAAAGCGCTGGTCAAATAGCTCAGAGGCCTTCTCCTTCGGATCTGGATGATGAGGTCAACCAGAAACGCGCCCAGCATGACCAAGGTGATGAACCCAAGAAGAACGGCAATCCCCAGGCCAGTGTCCCCGTGGCGCTCTTGTGTGCGCGCATACTCAAACGCGCTTCGTGCGTAAAGGTGCAGAAGGAACAATGGCGTCATAAACGCCATGAGCCGAATGACCGGCGGTAATACGTGATTTCTCATTGAGGCCTGACACCTGAGTTAGCCGCGCCGCCAAGCGGTTCCGGCATGAATGAATCGCCGGCCCAGCTACGGCCATCGGTTTGTAGGCTCATAGACTACCCAGTATTCTTCAGAGCTTGCTCCAGGCGCTCCACGTACCGCTCGGCCCAACCTTGAAGCATCTCATCCTCGTCTTCGCTGTTGAATATGCGGATGACTTCGGTGAAGAGTTCATTGCGCAAGGGGCTGCCCTCATCGACGTAGAGCCCGACAACTTGAATGGCTTCAACCCGCGCCAGGTCAAACTCCAGGGGTTCCCGGAGCACGTCAAGTAGCAGCTGGGAAACATCGTCCTGGTTCGCGTCCGAATCAAGCGCCCGAATGATTTCGCATTTGCGATGGTTCAAGCCTGAATCCGGCAAGTGATCGGTGGCCCAGGGCATGGCCCGATATTCGGCAACAAGCTCATTCATCGGTAAATCCTGAAGGTAAGGTATTCAGTTACCACTCTACAAACCCTTTCTGAAGCAAGACCTCAAAAGAAGCCGCCAGGACTTCACGTTCATCACTGTCATGGTAGAGAACCACGACTTCGCCAGCGGGGTTGATGATGACGGGATCGCCGGTACCGGTGAGAGAGATCACATAGCTCTTGTTCAACTCAACAGCCCGTTCATCTCCGGCGTAGCTCTCTCTGGCGCCTAGCGTTAACTCGACAAGCGTTTCCTTGCCAAGGGAACTTCCATTGGAGAAGGCGTGAATGTTCATTCCCGCATAAGCGCCGCCAAAACGCTTGATGAAGTCCTTGTAGTCAGCGTGAAGCGTGACATTGAGTTTTTCTTCCGCGGCTTTGATCTCCTCGTCGCGGGCGGGTTTCCCTCGCAGGGTTTCGTGCTTTTCGAGGAAAAGCGCCAACCGCTGCATCAACGCGTCATTCATGTGCGCTTGTGATTAAAGACTTGTTGTTCATTCCGAGTTTCTTCCAGCCCGATAAAGCCGGGACCCGAGCCGGCGGACCGATTCTAGGCTGACAGTGTGACCGCCACCTCCGCACGATGAACGTGAATGTTCACGTATCGGTCAATCGCTTTTTTGAGAAGGGTTCGAAAAAAAGCACTCAATCAAGCGCCGCGCTCTAACCGTACAAGGGCGCAACACCGGCGTACAGCGACGCGAAACGCGCCGCGCGCTCTCTCCATCGTGCCTGCTCGGCGGGCCGGGGCGCAAAACTGTCCAATGCCGCGGGCGCCTTGAGGACGTCCTGCGCGTCGGCCTTGTCCGCGCAAAGCCAGGCCAGCCGGGCCGCGCCCAGGGCGGGGCCCACCGCGGAGTCCTCGCGCCGTATCACTTCCAGCCCCGTGGCGTCGGCCAGCATCTGGGCCCAGTAAGCGCTGCGCGAGCCGCCGCCGATCAGGCTGACCTGCGCTAGCCCGGCGCCGGTCGCCTGCAAGGCCGCGATGCCCTGGGCCAGCCCATGGCACACGCCTTCCAGCGTGGCATTGACCAGGTCGGCACGCGAGGTGCCGGCATTCAGGCCGAAGAACACGGCCTGCGCGTGGGGGTTGTTGTGCGGTGTGCGTTCCCCGTTCAGGTAGGGCAAGAACAGCGGCGTGGACGACCGCAAGCCGCGCGCCTCGGCCTCGGCCAGCAGCCGTTCCACGTCGGGTTCGCCGACCAACGAAGCGGTGAAATCCAGGCATGAAGCCGCCGACAGCATGACCGACATCAGGTGCCAGGTCTGTGGCAAGGCATGGCAGAAGCTGTGCACGGCCTGCGCGGGGTTGGAGACGAATTCACGCGTGGCGACGAACACCACGCCCGAAGTGCCCAGCGACAGCATCGCGTCGCCAGCGCGGAACACGCCGGCACCGAGCGCGCCGGCGGCGTTGTCGCTCGCTCCGGCGGCCACCGGGATGGGGCGCAAGCCCCAGCGCTGCGCGAGGTCAACGCGCAGCATGCCCGTGGCCTCGGGGCCTTCGTGCAGCGTTGGCATATGCTCGCGCGACAGACCGCAGGCGGCCAGCAGTTCGTCGCTCCAGTCGCGCCTGGCAACGTCAAGCCACAGCGTGCCGGCCGCATCCGACATGTCGCTGGCGTATTCGCCGGTCATGCGCCAGCGCAGCCAGTCCTTGGGCAAGAGCACGCGGCGCACGCGCTCGAACACCGCCGGCTCATGGCGCGCCACCCACAAGAGTTTGGGCGCGGTGAAGCCGGGCATCATCATGTTGCCGGTGATCTGCCGCGAGCGGGGCACCTGGCTTTCCAGCATCTCGCATTCCGCGGCGGAACGCCCGTCGTTCCAGAGCATGCAGGGCCGCAGCACCTTGTCCTGCGCATCGAGCAGGGTTGCACCGTGCATCTGGCCGGTCAGGCCGATGCACGCCACGTCGCCGGGGCTGTGCCCCGCCGCCACCAGGCCGGCCAGCGCTTCCCGGACGGCGCCATCACAAGCTTGCCACCAGGCGCCCGGGTCCTGCTCACGCCACAGCGGCTGCGGCTGGTCGACCGCCAGCGGCGCCGTGCCGACGGCCAGCACCTGGTGCCGGCGGTCCAGCACGACAGCCTTGACGCTGGAGGTCCCGAGATCGATGCCGAGGAACATGCGTCAGCGCATCGGCGTCCACTTGGCCTGGCTGCCGGCGGACTCCACCACTTTTTCGATGAAGCGCACGCCGCGTGCACCATCGGCCAGGCGGGGATAGTCGGCATCCAGCGGATCCGGCGTTTGGCCGGCCTGCAGCGCGCGGATATGCGCGGCCACGCCGAGGTAGACGTTCGCGAAGGCTTCGAGGAAGGCCTCGGGATGGCCGGTCGGCAGGCGCGTGGCGCGGCGCGCGGCCTCGCCCAGCCAGGGCGAGCCGCGGGTCAGCACGCGCGCGGGCCCGTCGATGGGCGAGTGAATAAGCCGGTTCGGCTCTTCCTGGTGCCAGGTCAGCGTGCCTTGCGTGCCGAACACCCGCAGGCGCAGGTCGTTCTCGCACCCCACTTCGATCTGCGAGGCGATGAGCACGCCCCGGGCGCCGTTGCTGAAGCGCAGCAGCGCATTGCCGTCGTCGTCCAGCCGGCGGCCGGGCACAAAGGCGGTCAGGTCGGCGCAGAGGCTGTCCAGCTCCAGCCCGGTGACGGTCGCCACCAGGTTCTCGGCGTGCGAGCCGATGTCGCCGATGGCGCCGGCCAGGCCGCTGCGTGCGGGGTCGGTGCGCCAGTCGGCCTGCTTCTGGCCGGTCGCTTCGAGGTTCGTGGCAAGCCAGCCCTGGTTGTATTCGACGATGACCTTGCGCACTTCGCCGATCGCGCCCTTGGCCACCAGCTCGCGGGCTTCACGCACCATGGGATAGCCGGTGTAGTTGTAGGTCACCCCGAAGACGCAGCCGCTGCGCTGCACGGCGCGCTCCAGCGCCTGGGCCTCTTCGCTGCTGTGCACCAGCGGCTTGTCGCAGACCACGTGGATGCCGGCCTCGGCGAAGGCCAGCGCCACCGGGAAGTGCACGTGGTTGGGCGTGACGATGGAGACGAAGTCGATGCGCTCCTGCGCCGGCCGCTTGAGCTCGTCGGCCAGCAGGTCCTGCCAGCGGCCGTGGTTGCGGTCCGCGCGCAGGCCGAGCTCCTCGCCGGACGCGCGGGCGCGCCCCGCGTCGGACGACAGCGCGCCGGCCACCAGTTCCATCTGCCCGTCCAGCGCCATGGCCTTGCGATGCACGGCGCCGATGAAAGCGCCCTGCCCGCCGCCCACCATGGCATAACGCAGCTTTTTCATGACCCTGCCATCCCGCCTTGCTTGGCCTTGTCGAAGACCGCGTCGAAGGCGCCGGCCGCCGGCTTGAAGTCCAGCCGTTTGGAATAGGCCGCGCTCTCGGTGGCGCCGTGCACCCGGTCCATGCGGCTGTCCTCCCATTCCACGCTCAGCGGCCCGGCATAGCCGATGTCGTTCAAGGCCACGATGATGGATTCGAAGTCGATCATGCCGCGGCCCACGCTGCGGAAGTCCCAGTGGCGGCGCGCATCGCCGAAGCTGGTGTGGCCGCCGAACACGCCGACGGTGCCGTCGCCTTTGCCCCACCACACGTCTTTCATGTGCACGTGGTAGATGCGGTCATGGAAGGTGCGCAAAAACTTCACGTAGTCCACCCCCTGGTAGCCCAGGTGGCTGGGATCGAAATTGAAGCCGAAGCGCTTGTGGCCCGCCACGGCTTCGACGGCGCGTTGCGCCGAGGCGGTGTCGAAAGCGATCTCGGTGGGGTGGACCTCCAGGGCGAAGTTCACGCCCACGGACTCGAAGGTGTCCAGGATGGGCTTCCAGCGTTGCGCGAAGTCGCGAAAGCCTTGCTCCCAGTACTCTTGCGAGGTCGGCGGAAAGGCGTACAGCGAATGCCAGACCGACGAGCCCGTGAAGCCGGTGACGACCTTCACGCCCAGCCCGGCGGCCGCGCGGGCAGTGTCCTGCATCTCGCGCGCGGCGCGCTGGCGCACCCCTTCCGGATCGCCGTCGCCCCAAACGTGCGCGGGCAGGATGGCCTTGTGGCGTTCATCGATCAGGTCGCACACGGCCTGGCCCACCAGGTGGCTGCCGATGGCGAAACAGCGCAGGCCGTGCTTTTCCAGCAGCGCGCGCTTGTCCTTCGCATAGCTTTCGCTTGCCAGCGCTTCCTGCACGTTGAAATGGTCGCCCCAACAGGCCAGCTCGAGCCCGTCATAGCCCATGCCGCGCGCCAGGGGTGCTAGTTCGACCAGCGGCAGGTCGGCCCACTGTCCGGTAAAAAGTGTGACGGGTCTGGCCATGGCTGCCTCAGAACGGGGAGTCGGGGAAATAGTATTGCTTGGCGTTGTCCCTGGTCACCAGCACCGAGGGGATGATGGTGGAGGCCGGCAGCTTCTCGCCCTTGACGCGCGCGGCCGCGGTGAGTTTCATCGCGTCGGCGATCATGCTGGGCGAGTAGGTGACGTCGGCCGTCACGATTTTGTCGCCGTCCATCACCTTCTTGATGTAGTCCTTGGAGCCTGCGCCTCCCAGCACCAGCTTGACGTCGCTGCGCTTGGCCTGCTCAATGGCCTTCTGCACGCCGACGGCCATGTCGTCGTCGGAAGCCCAGACGGCGTCGATCTGCTTGAAGCGCGTCAGAAAGTCCTGCATCACCTTGAAGGCGTCGTCGCGGTTCCAGTTGCCGTGCTTGGCGTCCAGCACCTTGATGCCCGGCTGGTTCTTCATCACGGCCATGAACGCGTCCACGCGCTGGTTGTCGATGACCGTCGGGATGCCGCGCAGCACGACGACGTTACCCTTGCCGCCCAGTGCCTTGGCAAGGTATTCGCCCGACACCTTGCCGAAGCCGGGGTTGTCGCCCGCGACGTAGGCGTCCTGGGCGCCGGGGTCGGTCAGGCCGCGGTCGACCACCGTCACGTACACGCCCTTGCCTTTGACCTGGGCCACGGGCTGCGTCAGCGGGGCCGACTCAAAGGGCAGGATGACCAGCGTGTCGATCTTGTTGGCCGTTTGCAGGTCCTGGACCTGGTTGGCCTGCTCCGCGGCGGAGCCGGCGGTCTTGACGGTGACCTTGAGACCGGGGTATTGCTTTTCCAGCTCCGTCTTGGTGCGGTTGGCCCAGTACACCACGCCGCCCGTCCAGCCGTGGGTGGCGGCCGGGATGGACACGCCGATGTGCGGTTTGTTCTGCGCCAGCGCCGCCGGCGCGGTGCCGAACAAGGCCAGGACGGCGGCGCCTGCCGCCAGTAGTTGGGTGATCGGTTTCATGGTTTGTCTCCTCTTTGGGTTGGCTGAAAAACGGCAGTGCCGGTGGTGAAACTCATCATTTGCGCCCGCGCTGGAAGAACGCCACCGCAATGATCACGAAGCCCTGTACCGCGGCGTTCAGGTACACGCTGATGATGCTGGTGAGGTTCAGGATGTTGCTGATCACCGAAAGCAGCACCGCGCCGATCACGGTGCCGGTGATGCTGCCGGCGCCGCCCTTGAGCGCCGTGCCGCCGACGATCACCGCCGCGATCGCCTCGAGTTCCCAGAGCAGGCCCGTGGCCGGCGAGGCCGACCCCAGGCGCGGCACGTAGAGCACGGTGGCGACGCCCACGCAGATCCCCAACAACATGTAGGTGAGCACCTTCACGCGGTCCACGTCCACGGCCGCGTAGCGGGCCACCTGTTCGTTGGAGCCTATGGCCTGCACGTAGCGGCCGTAGGCGGTCCGGTTCAGGATCAGGCCGCCCAGCAGCGCGACGACGATGAATACCCATACCGGCACCGGCACGCCCAGCCAGCTGCCGTAGTACACCGGTCCGTAGGCGCTGGCCAGCGTGCCGTCCAGCGTGATCGCGCCGCCGTTGGAAAAGTAGGTCAGGTAGGCGCGGAAGATGCCCAGCGTGCCCAGGGTCACGATGAAGGGCTCGATGCGTCCCTTGGTGATCAGCAGGCCATGGGCCAGGCCGAACAGCGCACCCAGCGCGATGGCGCAGGCCATGCCGGCCAGGATGGCGGCCAGCGGCGGCCAGCCGGCGCCCGCGGCGGCGTTCATCAGCAGGATGATGGTGCCCGCGATCAATGCCGCCATCGAGCCCACGGAAAGGTCGATGCCGCCGGAAATGATCACGAAGCACATGCCCACGGCGATGATGCCGATAAAGGCCGTGCGCGTGAGGACATTCATGACATTGTCCAGGCTGGCGAAGTTCTCATTCAGCATGGCGCCGAGCAGGCACACCAGGACCAGGCCCGCCAGCGGGCCGCCGCTGCGCAGGCCGGTCCATCGGCGCGCGGTCATCGGTGCAGCCGGTGCGCCGGCCATGGGCTTAGTGGGTTCCAGTTGCATGGGCAATCAGCAATTCTTCGGTGAGCTGGTCCTGCGGCAGCTCGGCCGCCAGCCTGCCCTGGCGCATGACGATGACGCGGTGGCACAGGCCGATGAGCTCCAGCAGCTCGGACGAGACGATGACCACGGCGCGGCCCTCGGCGGCCAGGCGCTGGATCAGGAAATAGATGTCGCGCTTGGCGCCCACGTCCACGCCGCGGGTGGGCTCGTCAAGGACCACGACTTCCGGCTGCGGCTGCAGCACGCGCGCGAGCGCCAGTTTTTGCTGGTTGCCGCCAGACAGCGCCGAGGCCGGCACACCGGCCGACGCGCGGATGCCGAAGGCTTCGCTGGCCTGCTTCAGGGCCGCGCGCTCCGCCGCGGGGTTTAACCAGGGCCGGGCGTAATGCTCCAGCGCCATCAGCGTGAGGTTCTCCGCCAGGCCCATGCGCAGGTGCAGGCCGCGGCCCTTGCGGTCTTCGCTCAGGTAGGTCAGCCCCATGCGCGCGGCCGAGCGCGGGCTGCGCCGCGTCCACGGGCGGCCCGTGATCTCCACCGCCGCGCAGCTCGACGGGCGCAGGCCCAGCAAGCCCTCGAACAACTCGGTTCGCCCGGCGCCGACCAACCCGGCGAAACCCAGGATCTCGCCGGAGCGCACCTGGAAGCTCACGTCCTGCGCCCAGCCGGGCACCTGCAGGCCTTCAACCTTGAGCAGCACGGGTGTGCCGTCCGGCACGGGCTGCCGCGGGGGGAACAGGTCGCTGAGTTCACGGCCCACCATGAGGCTGGCCATCTGGTGCCGGCTCACACTGCCCGTGAGGCGCTGCGCCACCAGGCGGCCGTCGCGCATGACCAGCACTTCGTCGGTGATGCGCTCGACTTCATCGAGCTTGTGCGAGATGTACAGCACGGTGGCGCCCCGGTCGCGCAATTGCGCGATCAGGCCGAACAGGCGCTCGGTTTCCGACGGCGTGAGCGTGGCGGTGGGTTCGTCCATCACCAGCACGCGGGCATTGCGGCTCAGCGCCTTGGCGATCTCCACCAGCTGCTTCTCGGCCACGATCAGGTCGCGCACACGCCGGCCGGGGCTGCAGCTGAGCCCCACCGAGCGCATGGCCGCCTCGGCGCGGCGCGCCATCTCCGCCTCGTCCAGAAAACCATGGCGTATCAACTCGTGCCCGAGGAAGATGTTCTGGGCGATGGTCAGGTCGTCGGCGAGGTTGAACTCCTGGTGGATCATCACGATGCCTTCGGCTTCGGCATCGCGCGGGCCGCGAAAACTCACGGCCTGGCCGGCGATCTCCACCGAACCCTCGCTGGCCTGTTCGTAGCCGGCCAGTATCTTCATCAGCGTGGACTTTCCGGCGCCGTTCTCACCCAGCACGCCGTACACGCGGCCGGGCGCGAAGGCGAAGCTCACGCCGTGCAGCACCTGCACGGGACCGAAGCGCTTTGTCACCTGCTGAAAGCCGACGGCCGGGTTCATGCTGGGCGCTCCTGCCGGTACCTCAAGCAACCGGATCGAAGATCGCGGCGTTCACGCGATTTTCCAGCCACTCCTGCCGCCCGCTCACCGGCTTGGGCCTGATGTCCTGGACGAAGGCGTATTCGGCGACCTCGCTGAGCTTCATGTCCCCGCCCAGAATGCCGCGGCCCAGGTCGCCCTCCCAGCGGGCATAACGCTCGGCGCGAAAGCGCTCAAGCTCACCGGCCTCGATGAGCCGCGCGGCGCTTTTGAGCGCCAGGGCCAGCGCGTCGATGGCGCCGGCGTGGCCATGCAGCAGGTCCTCCGGGTCCATGCTCTGGCGGCGCACCTTGGCGTCGAAGTTGAAGCCGCCACTGCCGACGCCGCCGGCGCGCAGGATTTCGTACATCGCCAGGGTCAGGTCTTCCACGCTGTTGGGGAACTGGTCGGTGTCCCAGCCGTTTTGCGGATCGCCCCGGTTGGCGTCAATGCTGCCGAAGATGCCCAGCGAAGCGGCCGTGGCGATCTCATGCTGGAAGCTGTGGCCCGCCAGCGTGGCGTGGTTGGCCTCGATGTTCAGCTTGATCTCGTGCTCCAGGCCGAAGTCCTTGAGGAAACCATAGACCGTGGCGCTGTCGTAGTCGTACTGGTGCTTGGTGGGCTCCAGCGGCTTGGGCTCGATCAGCAGCTGGCCCTGGAAGCCGATCTTGTGCTTGTGCTCCACCACCATCTGCATGAAGCGGCCGAGCTGGCGACGCTCGCGCCGCAGGTCGGTGTTGAGCAGCGTGTCGTAGCCTTCACGGCCGCCCCACATCACGTAGTTGGCGCCGCCCAGCCGGTGGGTGGCATTGAGTGCACTGAAGACCTGGGTCGCGGCATAGGCGAAGACTTCGGGGTCGGGATTGCTCGCGGCACCCGCGGCGTAGCGCGGATGGCTGAACAGGTTGGCCGTGCCCCACAGCAATTGGATGCCCGTCTCCTGCTGCTTCTGCGCCAGCACGTCGACCATCGCCGACAGGTTGCTGCGGTAGTCCGCCAGGCTCGTGCCCTCAGGTGCCACGTCGGTATCGTGAAAAGTGTAGAAGGGCACACCCAGACGCGAGATCAGGCCGAAGGCGGCGTCGGCCTTGCGGCGCGCCAGCGTCAGCTCGTCGCCGGGCACATGCCAGGGCCGTGCGAAGGTCCCCTGCCCGAACACGTCGCTACCCGGCCACACAAAGGTATGCCAGTAGCAGACGGCGAGCCGCAAGTGCTGCTCCATCGTCTTGCCGAGCACGCGCTCCTTGGCGTCGTAATGGCGGTAGGCCAGTGGATTCGTCGACTGCGGGCCCTCATAGCGGACCGGGGGTAGGGATTCGAAAGAGATCATGTCTGCGCCGGAACAATCAAAGACGCGATGCTAGCCCTTGTGCCGCCGCGCAAGCTTGCGAATTTGGCGAGCGCGGCTTGTGAAATTTCTTTCTGCATTGCAGCAATTGGCGCAACTCGGGTGCGAACCGGCGCGGCGCGCGGGCTCAGCCTGGCTGCGCTGCGCGGGTGCCGGCGCCGGACACCGCCAGGTAGCAGGCATACAGCGAGGTCGTCGCCGTGATGAACAATCTGTTACCTCGAGGGCCGCCGAACTCGATGTTGGCCACCGGCTCGGGGATCAGTATCTTGCCCAGCAACTCGCCCCGCGGCGTGAAGCAATGGACGCCGTCGCCGGCACTGGTCCACACATTGCCCAGGACGTCCACGCGCAGCCCGTCCGGGATGCCGGCGTCCAGCGTGGCGAACACCTCGCCTCCGCGCAGCCGGCCTTCCGCCACCTCGAACGAACGGATGTGGTGCGGCCCTTCGGCATCGTGCGAAGCACCCGAGTCCGCGATGTACAGCCGCTTTCCGTCAGGCGAGAAGGCCAGCCCGTTCGGTTGCACAAAATCGGTCGCGACGGCGTCCACCCGGCCGGTGATGGGATCGATGCGGAACACGTAGCGGCCTCCATACTCGGGCGCCGCCGTGTAACCCTCGTAGTCGGAAAGGATGCCGTAGGTCGGGTCGGTGAACCACACGGCCCCGTCGGGCCCGGCCACCAGGTCGTTGGGCGAGTTGAGCTTATTTCCCTGGAACGAGGAGGCGAGCACCGTGCGGCGCCCGTCGTGCTCGGTGCGGCTGACGCAGCGCGTGCCGTGCTCGCAACTGAGCAGGCGGCCCTCGCCGTCGCGCGTGTTGCCGTTGGCGAAATCGGCGGGCTTGCGGAACTCCACGACGCATCCGGGCCCGGCGCCGTCGGGCACCCAGCGCAGGATGCGGTTGTTGGGGATGTCGCTGAACAGCAGGAAATCGCCCGCGGGAAAATACACCGGCCCTTCGGCCCAGCGCGCGCCGGTGTAGAGCTTCTCGACAAAGCCGTTGGGGGGCACCACGCCGCGAAAGCGCGCGTCGTGCAGGCGGAACTCGCCGCGAATGCCGTAGTGTTCACTCATACTCACCTCACCTTACCTCACTTTGGCCGATCTTCCGTACAGCATCAGCATGGCCAGGATCAGCGCGCCGTAGATGATCTGCCGGCCCGCTTCGGGCATCTGCAGCACCGCCAGCATGCTTTGCAGCAGCACGATGAACACCACACCGGCGACCGTTCCCAGGTAGCTGCCGCGCCCACCCAGGATGTTGGTGCCGCCCAGCACCACGGCCGCGATCGCCGGCAGCAGGTAGGGGTCGCCCATGGCCTGGTAGGCATTGCCCGAATACCCGGCCAGCAGCACGCCCGCGAACGCAGACAGCATGCCGCAGGCGACGAAACAGGCGACCGTCATTACGGCGGTGCGCACGCCGCTGAGGTAGGCAGCGCGCTCGCTGTTGCCGATCACGTAGACATAGCGGCCCGCCGCCGTGCGCGTCAGCAGCAGGTACACCAGCAGCGAGACGGCTGCCCAGGCCAGCACCGCGTTGGGCAGGCCCGCGGTCCTGCCGACGGCCAGGTCGCGCATCAGCGGGGTGGCCGCGTCCTGGGGCGCATGGCCGCCCGTGTACAGCACCATCAGGCCCTGCAGCACGGCATTCGCGCCTAACGTGAAAATCATCGAGGGAATCCGCAGGAAGGCCACACCCAGGCCGTTCACCAACCCGATCAGGGCGCCGCAGCACAGGCCGGCCGGAATGGCCCAGCCGGGCCCGAAGGCCGCTCCCGCGGCGGCGGCCATCATGGCGCCGGTGGTGATGGTCCACGGCACTGACAGGTCGATGTGGCCCAGCAGGATGACGGCCATCAGCCCCGCCGCGGCCAGCCCGAGGAAAGCGGCGATCTGCAGCTGCTGCAGCAGGTAGGTGGGCATCAGGAAGTTGCGGTTCACGGCACTGCCGGCCAACAGCAGCGCCAGGCAGCACAACGCCACCACGGCGGGCGGGTTCAGCAGCAGCCGCCGCAGAAGCCGCAGAAGCCACACTGGCCGTCTCTCGGGCCCGAGCGAAGGCTGGGAAGGCTGGGCGGCGGTCAGTTCGCTGGCACTCATCAGAACAGCTCCAGGCGGTTTCTGACACGCAGCACGCGCGCCGCGCCTATGCACACGGCGCCCAGCAGGATCAGGCCCTCGAACAGCGGCTGCCAAAGCGCCGGCGCGTTGAAGACGAACAGCAGGTCGCCGATGGTGCGCAACACGAAGGCGCCGAGGATGGAGCCGACCATTCCGCCGGTACCGCCATACAGCGAGGTGCCGCCTATCACGACCGCCGCGATGGAGTTGAGGGTGTACAGCCCCGCCTGCGGGCCGCTGGCCTCACCCGACAGCGCGATCAGCGACAGCAGCAGCCCGGCGACACCCGACAGCAGCCCGGCGATGGTGTAGGCGAGAAACTTGGCGCGGTCGGACGGAACGCCGGAAAGGTAGGCGGCCTGCTCCGACGAGCCGACGGCATAACATGCGCGCCCTGTCACTGTGCGCCTGAAAGGCATCCATCCCAGCACGAGCAGCGCGGCCAGCAGGACCAGGGTGGCGGGGACCACCCCGAACAGCCGGCCGGTCAGGGCGTCCGCCAGCCCCTCGCTGACCTCGCCGCCCGGCGCGGGCCGCAGCAGCAGCGCAAAACCGAAGTACACCGCGCCGGTGGCGAGCGTGACGATGATGGGCTGGAGGCGCCCGAACACCACGATGGCGCCATTGATGGCACCCGCCGCCGCGCCGCAGGCCAGCACCAGCACAACGCCCAGGGCCACCTGCCAGGGCGCGCCGTTCACCACCGTGGAGGCCAGGCAGCCGGTCATCACCATCACCATGCCGACGGAAAGGTCCAGTCCCCGGGTGATGACGGGCAGGGTCTGCGCCATCGCCACGATGGCCAGCAGCACCGCCTTGTTGGAGGCGGTGGTCACGATGGCCACGGAGATCGAGCGCGGGTGCTGCATCAGGAACAGCGCGAACATCAGGGCGAACACCGCCAGGGCGGCGAGCGGCCCGCCGTTGCGCCGCAATGCCATGGCCCATTCGCCGCGCCGGGTCATGCCACGGCGGCCTCCCCGCCGCCGGAGGGAACGTTGGGTGAGTCGTTGAGCGACACATTGAGCGAGGAGGCCACGATCGCGTGTTCGCTGATCTCGCCGCCGGCCAGCGTGCGGGCGATCCGGCCCTCGTACATGATGAGCACGCGGTCGGCCAGGCCGACCAGTTCCTCGTAGTCGGTGGAATACAGCAGCACGGCCACGCCTTCGGCGGCGAGCCGGCGCAGCAGCGCATACAGCTCCTGCTTGGTGGCCACGTCGATGCCGCGGGTCGGGTCGTTGAGCAGCAGCACGCGCGGCTGGGTCATGAGCCATTTGGCGATCACCACCTTCTGCTGGTTCCCGCCCGACAAGGTCTGCACCGCGTCTTGCGTGGAGCCGATCTTGATGCGCAGCTGCTCCACCATGCGCGCCACGGCGGAACGCTCCGCCGCCGCGCTGAGGACGCCCAGGCGCCCGAACGCCGGCAGGTTGGCCAGGCTCATGTTCTCGCGGATGCTCATGGGCAGGATCAGCCCCTCGGTCTTGCGGTCCTCGGGAATCAGCGCGATGCCCAGCTCCGGATCCCTGCATCTGTGCGGCGCCAGGCCGCGCGGCTCGCCGAACACCTCTACCCTGCCCTGCACGCCCTTGAGCACACCGAACAGGGCCAGCAGCAATTCCTTTTGTCCCTGCCCGTCCAGCCCTCCCAGCCCGACGATTTCGCCGGCCTTGATCTCCAGCGAGATGTCGTGCAGCGCGGGGGGCCAGCTCAGGCCCTGCACGCTGATGGCGGGCTGGGCCCAGGGCGCGGGACCGGTTTTCGGCGGATAGGACTTGGCGACATCGCGGCCTATCATCAGCTGCACCACCTCCTCATCGGATCGGCTTCCGCCAGGGAAGGTGTCCACGCGCCGGCCGCTGCGAAACACCGAGCAGGTATCGGCCAGCGCCTTGACCTCGTGCATGCGGTGTGAAATGAACAAGCTGCCCACACCGCTCGCCCGCAGCTGGAACAGCAGCTTGTAAAGCCGTTCCACGTCCTCGCCGCTCAAGGCGGAGGTCGCCTCATCCAGGATCAGCAGCCGCGGCTGCAGGCTCAGCGCCTTGGCGATCTCGATCAGCTGCCGCCTGGAAAGCGGCAGGTCGCGCACGCGCTCCTTGGGATGGATGTCGCCGCAGCCCAGCCTGTCCAGCAAGGCGAGGGCTTGCTCTTGCTGGGCCCTGGCGTCGATCAACCCGTGCCGGCGCGGCGGCCGCGCCAGGAAGATGTTCTCCGCCACCGAGAGGTCCGGCACCAGGGACAGCTCCTGGAACACGCAGGCGATCCCGTGGTCGCGGGCCACGTTCGGCGACGCCAGGCGCAGCTCGGCCCCCTCCATGAGGATACGGCCGGCATCGGGCTGCACCACCCCGGCGATGGTCTTGATCAGGGTGGACTTGCCCGCGCCGTTTTCACCGAGCACGGCATGGATTTCACCCGCATGGCAGGTGAGGTCCGCGCCGTCCAGCGCGCGCACGCCCGCATAGCGCTTGGAGATTCCCTGGAGTTGCAACAAGGCCTCGGGCATGCGCGTTCCTTCAGGTGTTGCCTTCGCTCTGCTTCATGATGTCCGGCGCCGTGATGTTGATGTTGCACGGCGGGAACTCATTGGCCACATAGAAGGTGTCCGGCAGGTCGGGGTAGAAGTTCTTGCCCGGCGCCATCTGCTGGTACTCCACATAGGGGATGGGCACCGAGATGTACTGGGGCAGCTTCTGTCCCTGCAGCGCGGCGATGGCCGCCTTCAGCGCCACGGCCACCAGGCCCGGCGACTGCGCTGCCGAAGCCCCCTTGAGCCCGTCTTTGTGGTGCGCGTAGACCATCTTGCGAAAGCCGTTCTCCCCCTCGGCGCCTATGGGCACGAAAGGATGTTTGGCCTCGATGAGCGCACGCACCGTGCCGTTGGAGCCGGCCTGGGTGTAGATGCCGTTGAAGCGGCCGTGCACGGCGATGGCGTCCGCCGCCACCTTCTGGGAGGTGCCGTCATCCCAGTTGCCGACCACCTCGACGATCTGCACGCCCTTGTGCTTTTCCATGACCTCGCGAAAGCCCAGGTGCCGGTCGCGGTCGACCGAGTTGCCGGGCAGCCCGCGGATTTCGAGCACCTTGCCGCTGGTGACACCGTTTTTCTCCAGCCACCGCCCCATGAGGCGGCCCATCTCGAGCTGGTCTTCGTTGACCTGGATGACCTCGTCGGTGTCCAGCACGTTGTCGAAGGGGATCAGGACCACGCCCGCATCCTTGGCGCGCTTGATCACCGGCTTGAAGGACGTGGGCGACACCGCGATGGTCAGGATGGCGTCGAAGCCCGCATTGATGAAGTTGTCGACGGCACCCAGCTGCGCGGCGACGTCGGTGCCGGTGGAGACCACCTTCAGCTCCTTGATGTGGGGCTTCATCTCGGGCGTCGCCGCGTAGGCCTTGAGCGACTTGATCATCTGGATGCGCCAGCTGTTTCCCGCGTAGCCGTTGGCCAGGGCGATGCGGTAGGGGCCCTTCTTGGCGGGGTACTGGATGGTCTTGGTGCCGGCGGCAAAAGGCTTGAAGCAGGCGGGTTCATAGGTCTGCGCCGCCGCGCGCCCCGCAATACCGGCCAGTGCTGCGCCGGCGCTTGCGGCAAGGAGGTCTCGTCTTGTATGCATTGCTGTCTCCTGATCGTTTTTTTGCCGGCCTGGCGGCATGCGCGCGATCGCAAAACCGCGCGGGTGGGTCGTAATGGGCCGCGGCTTCCAGGCCAGCCGCTTTCTAGTCGCCCTACGAATGCAAAACCGGTTCGCTGGCCTTTCGCCAGTACGTTCGCTAGTACTTGCGGTTGGGGAACTCCTTGGCCGCGATTTCGGCCGGGAATACACCCTCGATGGTTTTGATCCAGCGCTCCAGCGGCTGGCCGGCGGCAGCCTTCGCCGCCGCCTCCATCAGCTGCGGCCCCAGCAGCGGATTGCACTCCACGCTCACATTCATCTTGCCGGCGATCATGGCTTCGAAGGCGCCCTTCACGGCGTCGACACCGATGACGAGGATGTCCTTGCCGGGCTTGAGGCCCGCCTCCTCGATCGCCTGGATCGCGCCTATGGCCATGTCGTCGTTGTGCGCGTAAAGAACGTTGATCTTTTTGCCCTCGGCCTTCAGGAAGGCCTCCATCACTTCCTTGCCTTTGGCGCGCGTGAAGTCGCCGGTCTGGGAGCGGATGACCTTGTAGCGCGGGTTCCCCTTGATGACTTCGTCGAATCCCTTCTTGCGGTCGATCGCGGGGTCGGAACCGACTGTTCCCTGGAGCTCGACGATGTTGACGGGCCCCGTGGTGCTCTTGGTGTTGTCGAGAAGCCATTTCGCCGCACGGCGGCCTTCCTCGACGAAGTCGGAGCCGATGAAGGTGGTCCAGGTGGACGGGTCCTTCACCACCACGTTGCGGCTTTCCAGGATCACGGGAATCTTCGCGGCCTTGGCCTCCTTCAGCACGGTATCCCAGCCCGTAGTGACCAGCGGCGCCAGAATGATGACGTCCACCTTCTGGGTGATGAAGGAGCGGATCGCCTTGATCTGGTTCTCCTGTTTCTGCTGCGCGTCGGAAAACTTCAACTCATGGCCGGCCGCCTTGGCAGCGGCTTTGACCGAATCGGTGTTGGCGGTGCGCCACTCGCTCTCGGCGCCCGTCTGGGCAAAGCCGATCACCAGCTTCTTGCCTGCCTGGGCCTGGGCAAACGGGCTCCATGCCAGCGCGAGGCTGGCGGCGGCCAGTGCTGCCGTGAATGTGCGTCGCTTAAGAAGTCTCATGTCTTGTCTCCTGATATTGGTTTGGTCAAAGTCAAAGCGCGCCGGCACTCGAGCTTTCCCTCCCTGCTTCTCCCGGTGCGGCAACGGGCGAGGCAGGTGTTCGTATTCCTATCCGGGATACCAGACGACCCGGGGCTCTTCGGCCGAACGCTGGTAGGTCCAGGCGGCCTCCACCAGCCGCGCCATGTCGTACCGGGGCCGCCAGCCCAGGAGAAATTTCGCCTTGCTGTTGTCCAGCCATGTCGAGTGGTAGGGGGTTGGCACGGGAACCAGCGGCGTTCCACGCGTGTGCGCCAGGTAGTCGCCCAGTTCGCCGTAATCGATGGGCTCATCCATGCAGACGTTCATTCGCTGGTGCTTCGCTTGCGGCGCATCGAGCGCCAGCAAAAGCGCCTCCACCAGGTCGTCCACATGCACGAAGTTGCGCTTCACCGGCTTGCCTTGCGGATCCAGCATCACCGGGACGGCTTTGGAGGCCACGTATTCGCGCGCCTTCACCGCCCCTACCAGCTCATGCCAGCGGGGACCGCCGAAAACGTCGTCACCGAAGGTCAAGGTATAGCGGAAATCGTCTTTTTCCATGATCCAGGGCGCGCGCAGGCAGCAGCCGTTGAGCCCGTACTGGATCTGGTATTGCTCCAGCATCACTTCCTCGAGCACCTTGGACAAGGCATAGCACCCCGGGTAGGCGCTGTGCGGCTGGCTCTCAACGACGGGAACGGGATGCGGGTAGTAGAAGTGGCCCACCGAGGCGTCTCCACCCACCAGCAGGAACTGGCGGAATGTGCTGCTGGCGCGGCATTCTTCCAGCAGCCAGAACATGCCCTTGACCGCCACGTCCATCACATCGTCCGGCGTCTCCTTGCTGGTCGCCAGGTGCAGCACGTGCGTTGCGCCTTCCAGCGCGCGGCGCACGTCGTCCCGGTGCTGGATGGAGCCCTGCACCGATTCGACCCGGGGATGCGGAGGCAAGGTCCGCTTGTGGCACAGCGCGCGAAGCCGGAACCTGTCGTAGCGCGCATCGCCCAGCAGGCGCTCGATGAAGGCCCGCCCGACTTTGCCGGTCGCGCCCGTCACCAGGATGAGATCGCGCGCCGCCGGAGCGTTCATGTCCAGCCACCGTCGACGACCAGATCCTGCGCGGTCATCATGCTGCTGTCATCGGAGGCGAGAAAGAGCACGGCGCGCGCGAGGTCCCCGGGCGCCAGTTCGCCGGGCAGGCACTGCGCTTTTGCCAGTTCGATCTTCGCTTGCGGCGTCACCCACAGCCGGATCTGCTTTTCGGTCATGACCCATCCCGGGACCACCGTGTTGACGCGAATGCGATGCGGACCGAAGTCGCGCGCAAGGCTTCGGGTGAGGCCCTGGGCCGCGGCCTTGCAGGTCGTATACACAGGCATCCCGCCCACCTTGACCATCCAGCTCACCGAGCCGAAATTGATGATGGAGCCTCCGCCCAGGGCTTTCATGTCTTTGAAAACCTCCTGCGCGGCGAAAAAGTAATGCTTGAGGTTTACTGCCACGCCGGCATCCCATGACTCGGGCGTGGTCTCTTCAATCAAGTGGCGCTCGTCATTCGCCGCGTTGTTTACCAGCACCTGGATGGGACCGATGCGCTCGCGGAGCGCGCCCACCGCGCTGCGCAGGCGGGGGATGTCCGTCACATCGCATTCCTCGAAATGGACGCCGCGCAGGCCTTGACGTTCGAGCCTGGCCAGCAAGGCCTGGGCACCTTCCGTGTCGATGTCGAGAAAGCCCACCTTGGCGCCTTGCCTGGCGAAATGCTCCACAAGGGCCGCGCCTATCCCCGTAGCGCCGCCGGAGATGAGCACGCTCTTGCCGTCAAGACTCGGGTAGCGGGTTTCCTCAGTCATCGAGTTCCTCTTTGGTTTCCCCGGGAGCCGTTTTTCTGTCTCGCGCGCTTGAAAGCGGCGCCTTCAAGCGCCGGCTTCCGTCTTTTGTTCAGCCGCGATACCGCGCGATGGGACCCGGTTTGTCCGCACCGCAATCACCAGAGTGGCGATGCTAGCGGGTACACCTACATGGTGGCTTGCGAAATTGCCGAGTGCGGCTTACGAAATTTCTTTCTGCATCGCAGCAATTGGCGCAATGTGCCAAGATCGGCCCTCCATGACAAAAAGCCCGACCCCGCGCCGGCCCGGCCGGACCAACGGCCCCGCGGTCCTGCGCGTGGCTTTGCTGTTCCACGCCAGCAAGGTCTACGACCGCGAGATCCTCATCGGCATCGGCGACTATGTGAAACAGACGCGCGTGGCCTGGGACCTGTTCCTGGAAGAGGACTTCCGCTTCCGCCTGGACGGCATCCACGAGTGGGAGGGCGACGGCATCATCGCGGACTACGACGACCCCGCCGTCGCGCGGGCGCTCACCGGCGCCCATGTGCCGGTCATCGCCATCGGGGGCTCGTACGAAGATCCCGCCAGCTACCCGGGCCAGGTGCCCTACGTGGCCACGGACAACCAGCTGCTGGTCGCGCGCGCGCTCGAGCACCTGGTGGAAGCCGGCATGACGCGGTTCGCGTGCTACAGCCTCCCGGAATCCCCGCTCAACCGCTGGGCGCAGGAGCGCGAGAGGGCCTTCTCGGCATGGCTGCAGCGCAACGGCGCTTCGGGCGAGATCCACCGCGGCCTGGCCACCAGCGCCCCCACCTGGGGAAGCGCCACCAAGAAGCTGATCGCCTGGCTGGACAGCCTGCCCAAGCCGATCGGCATCGTCGCCGTCACCGATGCGCGCGCGCGCCAGCTATTGCAGGCCTGCATCGTCGCCGACATCGCCGTGCCCGACGAAGTGGCGATCATCGGCATCGACAACGACACACTGGGGCAGCACCTCACCCGCATCGAACTCAGCTCCGTGAGCCAGGGCACGGCCGAGATGGGCCGCCGCGCGGCGCAACTGCTGCACCAGGCGCTGAGCGGCTCGCCGGTTCGCGGCACCCGCGTGGTAGTCCCGCCGGCCGGTGTCCAGAGCCGGGCCTCGACCGCACGCGACGTCAAGCACAGCCCGGCGGTGATGCGGGGGCTCTATTACATACGCCAGTACGCCTGCCAGGGCATCAAGACCGAGCAGGTGGCCGAGATGATGGGCATGTCGCGCTCGTCGCTGGAGATGTATTTCCGCCGCGACCTCAAGCGCTCCGTGCACGACGAGATCCTGCAGCGCAAGCTGGAACACTGCTTCGAGCTTCTGGCCCACACCGACACCGGCATCGCCGAGATTGCGCAGGCCTCGGGCTTTCGCTCGGTGCAATACCTGAACGCCGTGTTCCGGCGCGAGGTGGGGGCTACACCGGTGGCATGGCGCGAGGCCAAACGTGTTGAATTGCGCTGAAGCCTCACCCGGGTTTCCCTGAATCAGCGGCTGCAGCCGGGAATTGCCATGCACAAAGCCAGGATTGCCATCGCCGCCGCGTCTCTCGCCGCTGCGGCCCTGCTGGCCTTCTGGGTCAAGCGTGAACACCGCCCCGCAGAGGCCATCGCCGCAACCCATGCCTACATCGAAGGCGTGGACACTGACGCCGGCTGGAAAGCCCGCCTGCATCGCTGCGTCGAACCGACCGCATTCACACCCTTCCAGACAAACGGCAATCGCCTCCGGCGCCTGGCCGGCAATCTGGATCCGGATCCCGCGGAGGTCAGCGTGGACTTTTTCGATTGTTCGGTTCGTTTTTACCTGCGCAAGCAGAAGCCGGGGTCCTGGCAGGTCTATAAGGTTCAAAGCCATGCGGGCTAGAGCCTTGTCCTTCCTCCGCTAGAGCTTCAGGGTCAACCGCCTCCAGCCGCCTTCCAGCTGGTCCTGCACCAGCGTTCCACCGGCAAAACTCAGCGGGCGCCGCTCGGAAGCCGGCAACAACAGGACGAGACTGTCTTGCACAGGTGGCCGCGCGCCCTCACGGGAAACCGCGATATGCAGGCCTTGCGCGGTGGACTCGACGCGCAAGCGCCACTGCCCATAAGCGCCGCTGCGCCAGGCCTGGCTATGGCCGTCGTCTTCAAAACAGCTCGCCTCGAAACTGCCCTCGCCCTTGAAGGGAAACAGCTGGAAGCCGCGCAGGTCTTCAACCTTTGCGAAATGGACCTCGCCGAGGTTCAGCGGGATGGCGCAGCCTTCGCACGCCAGCAGCGGGGGCGGGCCGTCCAGCGGCGCTTCCAGCGTCACCGATTGGCCGGCATCGAAATGCCGCGCCGTGTGCACTTCGTACCAGCCTCCGGTGCCGGGCAGCCACACGCGGCGTTGCGTCTGGCCGGGCTCGACCACCGAAGCCACCAGCAAGTTGGCGCCCAGCAGCATGTCATCGTTTTCTTCCAGGCAGCGCGCGTCTTCGGGAAAGTCATGCCAGGTCGACCGGATGATGGGCTCGTAGGCCGTGTGATAACGCCACACCAGGTCGTAGAAGTAAGGCATGAGCCGGTAGCGCAGGTGTATCAGTTCGCGCACCTGGGGCGTCACCTCGGGGTACATCCAGGGTTCATTGACGGTTTTGTCGTCGTTCCATGAGTGGATGCTGAAGCGCGGCAGGAAGATGCCGTGCTGCACCCAGCGCAGCAGCAGCTCGGGCCCCGGCGCCGGGCCCGAGAAGCCGCCGATGTCGTGCCCAGTGTTGGACACGCCGGACATCGCCAGGCCCAGGCCCATGCGGATGTTGTAGCGCAGGGTTTCCCAGGCCGTGTAGTTGTCGCCCGACCAGGTCTGCACATAACGCTGCATGCCGGCGGCGCCTGAGCGCGACACCAGGTAAGGCCGCTCCGCGGGCGCAAACCCGGACTGCGCGGCGTGCGAGGCCTGCATCATCAGCAGGGTCTGCAGCGGGCGTACCTCGCGCGCGGGGCGCGGCGCGCCGAAGCCGTGGGCCATCGCCTTGTCGCTCCAGATTTCGTATTCGTTGTTGTCATTCCAGGTGGCGGGAATGCCGTATTCGAGCAACTGCTCGGTGACTTGTTTTTTCCACCAGGCGATGGTGGCGGGGTTGGTGAAATCGAGGTAGGCGCCGGTGCCGTCCCAGAACTGGATGGCGGTGGGCTGGCCGTCGGAGTCTTGCACCAGCAGGCCGGCCTGCCTGGCTTCCTCAAAGCGCGGGTGGTTGCTGAGCAGTGCGGGCTTGATGTTGGGCACCAGGCGCACGCCGCGGTCCAGGTAACTCTTCACAAAACGCGCGGGATCGGGAAACTTCTCGCGGTTCCAGTTGAAGACGTAGCGGCCGTTGCCTATGGATGTGTAGCCCGACGAGAGGTGGAAGGAGTCGCAGGGGATGTCATGCTCTTCGCAGCGCTCGAGGAAATCGCCCATGCGCTCCTGCGCGTTGGGCGCGTCGGTGTAGCTCATGGTCGAGCCGGAATAGCCCAGCGCGTAGCGCGGCGGGAAGATGGGCCGGCCGGTCAGCCAGGTGTAGCGACGCGTGATGGCTGCCGGGCCGTCGCCGGCGATGTAGTACAGGTCGAGGTCGCCGTGGTCGGCCACAAAGTAGCGGTAGTGGCCGTGGTAGTTGTCCATCTCGCGGCCCATGTCGAAGCTGCAGTCGGACAGGGTGTCGTAGAACAGGCCATAGCACAGGCCCGCGTCCTGCTCGCCGCCCTTGCGTGTGATGTAGAACGGGATGTGTTTGTACAGCGGGTCGGTGCTGCGCGCGCTGTAGCCCATGGGGTCCAGGTTGCACATGCGGTAGCGCTGGCCGGCGCGGTTGGCGTCGCCGGCACGCTCGCCCAGGCCGAAATAGGCCTCGCCGCGATCACGCTGCAGGTAGTGGTAGACCTTTTCGTCCCACCAGCCGAAGTTGTAGCTTTGCGTGGAACGGTCGGCGGCGCTGGCCTGCCAGCGGCCCTGGTGCCGGCTTTCCCAGCGGCAGAAAAAACCTTTGAGCGCGACGGTCAGGCGCACGGCGCCGGTAGTGAGCTGCAGCTGTTCGCCCTCTTCCTTGAGTTCGAACGCGGGCAGCGAAAAACCGCTCACGTCAAAACGGTCGCGCCCTTCGAGGGGCAGGTTTTCCAGGCCGGGCGCCACCGTCCAGCTGCGCGGCATTTGCAGCCGGCCTTGCGGCAGCAGCAGCACGCGGACGATGTCTTCTTCGAGCACCCAGATGTGGGCCACGGCGCCGCCGTCGCTGGCCAGTACAAGGTGGTTGTCGTTGCGGGATTGCAGGGCGAATACGGGGGGATGGTCCAGGCGCATGGTGGGGGAGTCGAAAGGGAATGGGGTCAGCCGGGCATGGCGCTCAAAGGCGCAGGCCGTTCGCGTCGAAGTAATGCAGCTGCTCCGCGGGCGCGCTGACCTTGACGGTGTCGCCGCGCTTGATCGTGGTCTGGCCGTTCAGGATCAGTTCAAAAGGCGCGTCGGGCACCACCTTGCCGTGCAGGATGCTGGTGCTGCCGAGCTGCTCGACCTGGGTTACCGCCAGCTGCAACGGGCCGTCGTCCGACAGCTGCGCGTGCTCGGGCCGTATGCCCACGGTCTGGGCGCCGGCTTTGGCGCCGGGCATTTGCGCCGCCGGCACGAAGTTCATGCGCGGGCTGCCGATGAAGCCGGCCACGAACTGGTTGCAGGGCCGGTTGTAGAGCTCCAGCGGCGAGCCGACCTGCTCGATGCGGCCGGCGCGCAGCACCACGATCTTGTCGGCCATGGTCATGGCCTCGACCTGGTCGTGGGTGACGTAAATCATGGTCGCGCCCAGGCGGGCATGCAGGTCGCGGATCTCGGCACGCATGGAAACGCGCAGCTCGGCATCGAGGTTGGACAGCGGCTCGTCGAAGAGGAAGAGCTTGGGTTCACGCACGATGGAGCGGCCTATGGCCACGCGCTGGCGCTGGCCACCGGAAAGCTGGGTGGGCTTGCGCTGCAGCAGCGGCGTGAGCTGCAGCAGGGCGGCGGCGGCGTTGACCTTGCTTTCGATGACCGGCCTGGCTACGCCCAGGTTCTCCAGGCCGAAAGCCATGTTGTCGTAGACGCTCATGTGCGGGTACAGCGCATACGACTGGAACACCATGGAACAGCCGCGGTGCGCGGCGCTGACCTCGTTGACGCGCTGGCCATCGATGCGGATGTCGCCGCTGCTGGCGGGCTCCAGCCCCGAGATGATGCGCAGCAGCGTGGATTTTCCGCAGCCCGAGGGGCCGACAAAGACCACAAATTCACCGTCGGAAACGGTCAGGTCCACACCATGGATGATGGTAGCTTTGTCGAAGGTTTTGACGACGCTGGCGAGTTCAAGAGTGGCCACGGGAGAGTCCTTGGTTTATTTGACGCCGGCGCTGGCGATGCCGGTGGCGATGTATTTCTGCAGGAAGGCGAAGACCAGGGTGATCGGGATCAGGGTGATCACCGTCATCGCCAGCAGGTAATGCCACTGCGTGTTGAGTTCGCCCTGGAAAGCATTGAGCGCCAGCTGCAGGGTGAAGTGCTCCGACTTGGACAGCACGATCAGCGGCCAGAGAAAGTCGTTCCAGCGCCACATGAAGGAGAAGATGGCCAGCACCGCCATGGCCGGCGCGGCCAGCGGCAGGATGATCTTCCAGTAGATGCGCCACTCGCTGGCGTTGTCCATGCGCGCGGCTTCGAGCAATTCGTCGGGAATGGTCAGCATGTACTGGCGCAGCAGGAACACACCCGTCGGCGTGGCCACGGCAGGCAGGATCACGCCCCAGAGGTTGTTCAGAAGGTTCAGTTCCGAGATCACCAGGAAGGCCGGCACCAGGATGATGGTGGGCGGGATCATCAGTGTGGCGATGATCAGCACGAACACCGTCTTTTGCCCGGTGAACTGGTACTTGGACAGCGCGAAAGCCGCCATCGAGTTGAACAGCAGCGTGAGGAGGGTGGCCACCACGGTGATGAACACGCTGTTCCACAAGTAAGTGCCGAAGGCGAACTTGCCGAACAGCTCGGTGTAGTTGCCGCCGGCGAACTTGAGTTCATTCACCGGCTTGCGGTCGTTGATGTCGATGCGGATCTCGGTCTGCGGGGCGGCGGGGTCGACCATGGTGGCGACCAGGCCGATACGGCGCACCTGCGCCAGTTCGCGGATGTTGCCCTGCTCGTCCTTGGCACGGAACAGCGGCAGGGGCTTGTCGTAACCGGCCACCACCGCTTCCTTCTGGCTGTAGGGTAGAAAGGTCGGCGGGAACTGGCTCAGCGCGCTTTCGGTCTTGAAGGACGACATCACGAGCCATAGCACCGGGCCGAACATCACGATGAGGCCGGCCAGCAGGTAGGCGTAAGAGACCCAGTCGGTCCAATGCAGGCGGGTGCCGCCGTATTTGCGGCCCTTGGTGCGGGTGAAAAAATTCGCCATCGCTGCGTCCTTACTTTTTGGGTTTTCCGGCCTCGCCGGCGCCGGACAGCCGCAGCTGCGCGAGGGTCAGGGCCATCAGGCCGGCGGCCAGGATCAGCGAGGCCGCGGCGGCCAAGCCGTAGAGGTGGATCTGTTCGGCGAAACCGGTCTGGTAGATGTACTGCACGATGAAGGTGGTGGCCGAGCCCGGGCCGCCGCCGGTGAGCACAAACACTTCGTCAAAGCTCTGCACCGCGCGGATCATCACCAGCACCAGCACCACGATCAGGTTGGGCATCAGCAGCGGCAGCGTGATGCGCCTGAGCACGCGCCACGGCGGCGCGGCATCCATCTCGGCGGCTTCGTACACGTCTTTCGGGATGGCCTGAAGGCCGGCCAGCAGAATGAGCGTGTAAAAGCCCATGTGGGCCCAGATCGACACCACCACCACCCAGAAAAAAGCCCAGTGCCGGTCCAGCAGCCAGTCCATCGGCGAGGCGCCCATGGCCACCAGGCCGGCATTGAACACGCCCTGGCTTTGCAGCAGCCATTTCCAGATCAGCGCCACCACCACCGGTGACAGCAGCACCGGGTAGAAGAACACGCCGCGCCAGAAACCGCGGCCTATGATCTTGCGGTTCAGCACCAGGGCTGTCACCAGCGAGAAGAACACCATCAAGGCCACCTGGATCAGGCTGAACTTCATCGTGTTGGCGATGGAGCGCCAGAAGATGTCGGTGCGGCAGGTCTGCAGGTCGGTGTAGTCGCGGCATTCAAGCAGGATGGCGAAATTTTCCAGCCCCGTGAAAGGCCGCTGCGTGGGCAGCAAATTCACCCCGCCGGTCACCGCATACACCAGGTTCACCACGATGGGCAAAAAGGTGAAGAGGCTGATCACCACCAGGTTGGGCCCGACGAACAACCAGCCTATGCGCGAAGCACCCAGCCATTTCTGGCCCAGCCGGAAGACCGGCTCGAACAGGTTGAACAAAAAGCCCAGGAAGGCTGAAAAAACCGACATACCGACTCCGATCTACTGTCAAAACACCGCCTGCGCCCCAGTCTTACACCAGGGACAGCACGGAACTGGCTTTGCCAGGCCGCAGATGTCGCCCCCTGCAAGGGGGGAGGCGCGCACGCAGTGCGCGCCACGGGGGTGCGCCTATTTCTCGGCTTGTTTGACCGCCTCGGCCATGTCGGTGCCGATCTTGGTCACGGCCTCGTCCACGCTGATTTCCCCCACGATGGCCTGGGTGACGCGGGTCACGGTCGGCAGCATCAGGGCGCGGTTGTACTTGTAGCCTTGCAGCGCGTAGGCAGGAGGCGCAATCGTGGCGGTGCCGCTGCTGAAAACCCCCAGCGCGGCCTGTGCAGCGGGGCCGGCGGTCGGATAGCTCACGCCTTTTTTGGCCACGCCGGCATGCGCCGGGATGTTGTTGGTGCGCGAAGCGAATTCGGCGACGTTGGCCTCCTGCGCCATGAAGTCCAGGAAGCGGCCCACTTCCTTCGGGGACTTGGTAGTTTTCAGTGCCACCCAGGCCGCGCCGCCGGGCATGCCCGAGCAGGCGGCGGGACCGCAGGGATTCGGCACGGCGACCCAGTCGAAGGCGTTGCCGATTTCCTTTTGCATGCGGTTGATCTGCCAGGACCCCGACAGGATCATCACCACGCGGCCGTTCTTGAACTCACCCACCGCATCGGCATAGCTGGAGCCGCCCGAGCCGCCCCAGACGTCTTTCAGCATGGTGCCGTCCTTGTGCCAGGCGACGAACTTGCCCACGGCGGTCTTGTAGCCGGCGTCCACCGTGAGGTTTCCCTTGGCGTCGAAAATCTTCGCGCCATAGCTGACGGCGGGGCCGGCGAAGCGGTGGCCCGAACGGTCCCAGGCCATGGCGGCCGGGGTCTGCGTGGCCTTGGCCACCTTGCGCGCCGCATCGGCCCACTCTTCCCAGGTGGCCTTGGGGCCGGGCATGGGCACCTTGGCCTGCTCGAACAAGGTCTTGTTGACGAAAGGGCCGGTCATGGTCATCTGCGACAGGAAACCGTAGATGCCCTTGTCGCCTGCCTTGTTGCGCATCCAGGGCAAGGTGCTGCCGAAGTTGTCTTCCCAGTACTTGCGGTCCTTCACATAGGCGCTGATGTCGATGTAGTTCTTCGACAGGCCGCCGATCTCGGCGACACGCGCGATGTCGGGCCCCTGCCCCGCCGCGAGCTGCACGGGCAGCTGCTCGACCACCGTCTTGTAGGGCACCACGTCGAGGATCACCTTGGCGCCCGCGTTCTGGGCTTCATAACGCTTGATGAGGTCGGCCGTGACATCGCATTCATTGCCGTCCTGGTAGCACATGACGCGGATGTCGGCGAAGGCGCTGGTAGCCAGCGTAGCAACGGCGGCGCCCAGGAGGCCGGCGCGCGTGGCGCGCCTGGCGAGAAAACGAAGCTGGAAGTTCATGGTTGTCTCTTTCTGGAAAAAAGGAAGGTGGGCCGATCGGTCGCCGGCTTCAGGAATGCGCGTTGGCCGCCGGCGCAAGGAGCGCCCAGCCCGCATGGGTGGCCGCGGCGCTGTAGAAATGGAATTCAAGGCGCGCGACGGAACGCCGCGCGGCATCCGTTCCACCGCTGGGCAGCATTTCCCCGGTGCGCGGAGGCGGATCGAGCAAGAGCACCGGTAGGGACTTGCCGCCGGTGTGCGTGCCGCTAGAGGTGAAAACCATGTCGTCCTGTGCCGTTTGGTTTGCGATCGTTATCGGTTTTGACTATTATGGCAAACGTTTGCCAACGTTTGGCAATCGTTTGCCATACTTGTCAGCTGCGGTTTTCTCGGTTATATGTTTTGTCTTGGCCCGCACTAATCGGGCCACCGGTCGGCCACCGCCCTCGGCCCCTGTTTTCCCAAAATACGACCCATCGATGCTTCGCTTTCCACTCGCCGGACTCCCGCCTCGCCATCCGCATGACCGGCCTTCGCGCCAACCCGACATTCGCTGCAGCGCCCGGTCCCAGCAGGCCTGCCGCCCGCACCGATGACCGACGACACCCCGCGCAGGCGCAAGGGCGTCGGCCCGGTTTCGCTGAGCGAAGTCGCCGTGCAGGCCGGCGTCTCCATCTCCACCGTCTCGCGCATCGTGAACGGCGAGACCCGGCGGGCTTCGCCGGAAACCCTGGCGCGTGTGCGCGAGGCGATCAAGACCGTGGGCTACCACCCGAACCAGCTGGGGCGCGCGCTACGCAACCGCGAGAGCCGCCTGGTCGCGATGCTGGCCGCCAACCTCGACAACCCGGTGATGGCCACGCTGGCCGCCTCCACCGAGGCCGCGCTGCGCGAGGCCGGCTACACGATGATCCTGTGCGACACGCACGACCGGCCGGAGCTGCAGGACGACTATCTCAACGCCATGCGTTCGCAGGTCGTGCAGGGCTACGTGATGGTCGCGGCCCAGCCCAGTGACGGCCTGCGCGACTTCGTGGAGCGCGGTGCGCCTATGGTCTTCGTGAGCCGGCGCAGCCCCTTCGGCACATGTTCCTTCGTGGGCCCGGACAACCTGGCGGCCGGCGCCGCCGCCGCAGACTACCTGCTCGACCGCGGCATCGACGCGCCGGCCGTGGTGTTTCCGTCGCGCGGATCGTCCACGACCCGGGAACGCGTGCAGGGCTTCTGCGAGCGGGCCGGCGCCAGAGGCTTGTCGGCCGACCGGATCCGTCGGGTGGAGGCCCCGGGCATCTCGCACCTGGAAATCGGCTACGCCGCCGGGGCCCAGTTCGCGGCGCCCGGTGCCTGGCCGCGTGGCGCGATGTGCATCAGCGACCAGGTCGCCTATGGGCTGCACCGCGTGGCCCGCGAGAGCGGGATCCGGGTGCCCGGCGATTGCGAGCTGGTCGGCATCGACGGCAACCCGATCAATGCCTGGCTCGCCCCGTGGCTCACCTCGGTCGAAATTCCGCACCAGGATTTCGGACCGGTCATCGTGGACCTGATGCTGAGCCTGTGGGGCGGCGCAGCGCCACGCGAACGCCTCATGCCGCACCGCATGGCGGCAGCACTCGAGACCTGAAACACGCCTGAGGCGCCGCGTCCATCCTGGTCATTCAGGTGAGCGATCCCAAAACGGCATAAAAAAAGCGCCTCCAGGGCGCCTTTTTTGGATGCGGCCTCAGGGGCCGCATCGGCAAACCGGCTCAACCCTGGTGAGGGCGCTTGCCTGGGTTCTTTTTGCTGCGGGTGTGCGAACCGCGCTCCAGGCTGATCTTCTGGCCGCGGCCGGTCGTGATGGTGTAGCCCTTGGGAGGGACTGGCTTGGGGGCGCAGATGTCGGCTTCGACTCTGATTTTCTTGGACATGGAAGACTCCGGGTTAAAAATGGCGTAGCCCGTGATTTTAAGCCACTCCGGGCCCGCCGGCCCCCGCCGGGCTTATCAGGCGTACAAGGCAGACGGCGCCTGCTCCCGGGCGCACCGCGCCTGGACCGCCGCCAGCGTGCGCGCCACGGGCTCCCAGGTGCTGGCGTAGGCGGGTAGCGCGTCGGGCGCAAAGGCGGTGTGCGGCCAGTCGGAACCCCAGACCAGGCGCCGGCCGAACAGCCCCGCGACCTTGCGTATGGCCCCGTCCAGCGCCTCGTAAGGCGCCTGCGCCCCCAGGCGGTACCAGCCCGAAAGCTTGACGCAGGCGCCCTGGGCGGCGAGCTGCTCCAGCGCCTGCCAGGCCGGGTCACCCGCGGCCACGCCCGCGTGCAGGCCCGCGAGGTGGTCCAGCACCGCCGGCACCGGGCTGGCCGCGTGCAGGGCCGCGATCACGGGCAGGTCCTGGGGTGCGGCATACCACTGCACATGCCAGCCCAGCGCGCGCAGGCGCGGCGCCAGGGCCTGGAAGCTGTCCCGGGCGCCTTGGCCCTCCCCGGCCTTCAGGCTGTCCCCGACGGGGGATACCAGGTTAAAGCGCACACCGCGCACGCCAAGCGCATGCATGGCTTGCAGCGCCGCATCGTCGACGGAAGGCGGCAGCACCACCACGCCGCGGTGGCGCCCGCCGCCGGCGCGCAAGGCGTCCAGCAGCACCGTGTTGTCGGTGCCGTAGACGCTGGGCTGCACCAGCACCAGGTGGCCGAAGCCATGGCTTTGCGCCAGCTGCTCGATGTCGGCCAGCGGCCGGTGCGCGGGGCGGTAGTGGCCCCCGGCCACCGGCGCCTGCGCATCGAACACATGGACGTGGCTGTCCCAGCCGGGCGCCACCAGGTCAGGCGTGGAACTCTGCACCGCTCAACCCGTGGTGATCTTGCGGTCTTTGATGATGCGGCCCCATTTGAGCTGCTGGGCCTTGAGGAAGGCCTGGGTCAGCGCTTCGGGGCCCTCGGGGAAGGCTTCGCCGCTCAGGCTGCGGATGCGGCCCAGCACTTCGGGATCGGCCATGGTCTTGCGGATGGCAGCGACCAGCGCGGCCTTCGATTTGGCGTCTATGCCGGCGGGCGCCAGCACCGGGTTCCACTCGAGCACCTCATACGCCGGCACGCCGGCTTCTTCCATGGTCGGCATGTCGGGCAGCGAACGCGTGCGGCGCCGGCTGGTCACCGCCAGCGGGCGCAAGCGGCCCGACTGGATCTGCCCCAGCGAGGAGGCCACGTTGGCAAAGAACAGCGGCACCTGGCCGGCCATCACGTCATTCATGGCCGGGCCGCCGCCGCGGTAGGGCACGTGCACCAGCTTGACGCCGGCCAGGTCCTCAAACAGCGCGCCGGCCAGGTGCTGCGCCGAGCCGTTGCCGGAGGAGGCATAGGCGATCTGCCCCGGCTTGGCCTTGGCCAGGCGTATCAGGTCCTTGACGCTTTTGGCCTCAAAACCGGGGGTGCAGACCAGCACGTTGGGGAACTGCGCCAGCACGGCCAGCGGCGCGAAAGCCGTGTCGGTGTCATAGGGCAGCTTGGGGTACAGCGCGGGATTGACGGCGAAGGACGAGGCGTCGACCAGCAGCTGCGTGCCGTCGGGTACGGCGCGCGCCACCTGCGTCGCGGCGATCTGGCCGCCGGCGCCGGGCTTGTTGTCGACCAGCACGGGCTGGCCCAGGAACTCGGCCATGCGCGGCGCGATCAGGCGCGCCATCAGGTCGGCGCCGCCGCCCGCGGCATAGGAGACGACCAGCGTGATCGGCTTGCCGCCGGCGATCTGGCCCGCCGCATGGGCGGCAAAGGTCCAGGGTGCGGCGACGGCCGCGCCCGCGGCTTGCAGTACGAGGCGGCGCGAGGGGTTCAGGGGTTGCGCTTTGCTTGCAGGGCGGTTGCTTGGGTGTGACATGGTTTTCTCCGGTTTCGGTGATGGGCCTGGGGTGTTCAGGTGATGGTGACGGTGTAGTGAAAGGCGTGGGCGTCGCCCCGCGTGTAGCGCACTTCGACGCAATGGCCGGCCAGGTCGTAGGCGCAGCGCGTGACCAGCGCACAGGGATGGCCGGCCGACAGGGCCAGGCGGCCGGCCTGCGCCGCCGTCAGTGCGCCGAAGCCGATTTCATCGACCGCGCGGGCCACATGCACGCCGCAGCGCTCGGCGAACATGGGGTAGAGCAGATCGCCCCAGGTGCCTGTATCGCCCTCGGCGAGCCCGGCGAACAAGGCCGGCGGCAGCCAGATTTCCTCATAAACACAGGGCTGGTCCGAGAGCGAGCGCACGCGTTGCAGGCGCAGCGCCATGTCGCCGCGCGCCAGGCCCAGGCGGCGCGCCACCTCGGCGGGCGCGACCAGCAGCTGGCGCGACACGATGTGCGAGGCCGGCACTTCGCCCGTGCCCTCGCCAAAGCGGAAGAAGCGCATCATGGTGCCGCCCGTAATGCCGGCGCGCACAAAGGTGCCGCGGCCGTGAATGCGTTCTATCAGCCCCTGGTCGGCCAGCAGTTCCAGCGCACGGCGCAGCGTGCCCAGCGCCACGCCGTGCTCGGCGGCCAGGGTCTGCTCGGCCGGCAAGGCGCTGCCCGGCGGCCATTCGCCCGCCACCACGCGCGCCCGCAAGGCGGCGGCCAGCGCGGCATAACGGCTTTGGCCCGGCTCGGCGGGCACCACGGTGAGGGTAGGTGCAGTCATATTGATCTAGTCCTATAGATGACTAGATCATGTCATGCACCCGGACTTTTGCTTCCTAGGGTTTACACGGAGCGCTGCGGTCCATAAAAAAAGGCGGCGCCCGTCTGGGCGCCGCCTTTGTGCGGTGAAAGCGTAGACCGCTTATTCGATGGTCGCGCCGGAAGCCTGCACGATGCTCTTCCATTTCACATAGTCGGTCTTGAGCAGGCTGGAGAACTGCTCGGGCGTCATGTTCTGCACTTCGGCGCCCTGGGCGTGGATGGCGGCCTTCATCTCGGGCGTGGCCAGCAGCTTGTTGACCTCGGCATTGACGGTGGCGACGATGTCCTTGGAAGTACCGGCCGGCATGAACAGGCCGTACCAGGTGCTGACGTCAAAGTCCTTGTAGCCGAGTTCGGCCACGGTGGGCACTTCGGGCAGCGAGGTGCTGCGGCGGGCCGAGGTGACGGCCAGCGGGCGCAGCTTGCCCGACTTGATCTGGGCGATGGCCGAGGGCAGCGAGGACACCATGAGGTCCACGTTGCCGGCCAGCACGTCCATCATGGCCGGGTTGGAGCCCTTGTAGGGCACGTGGCGCAGCTTGATGTTGGCGGCGCTGTTGAAGATCTCGCCGGCCAGGTGGATGGTCGTGCCGTTGCCGGGTGAACCGTAGGTGATGCTGTCGGGCGCGGCCTTGGCGGCTGCCACCACGTCGGCCAGGGTCTTGAAGCGCGACTGCACGCCGGTGACGATGACCACCGGCGTGTAAGCCACGTGGGCCACAGCCACCAGGTCTTTGGTCGGGTCGTAGCTCAGGTTTTTGTACAGCCAGGGCGCGACGACCAGGTTGTCCTTCTGGCCCATGACCATGTCGTAGCCGGTGGGCGCGGCGCGCACGGCTTCGGCGATGCCGATGGTGCCGCCGGCGCCGCCGCGGTTGTCGGGGATCACCGTCCATTTGCTGACCTCGGTCAGCTTGTTGGCCACCAGGCGCGACAGGATGTCGGTGCCGCCGCCGGGCGGGAAGGGAACGATCAGGCGTATCGGTTTGGCCGGGTAGGTCTGGGCCTGCGCGGCGCAGAGCACCAACGCGAGGGCGATAAAAGACAGAATTTTGCGAAGCATGGGGAAAAGTCTCCTGATGGGGTCTGCCAAGCATAAGGCGAATGAAAAAACACCCCGCATGCAGCCGGTTTTTGACCCCCGATTTTATTCGCCGCCCTGTCTATACAACACGGCGGTGCCGCGCGGCTCTAGCGTGATGCGCGGGGGCGGGCGTCTCGATCGGCGATGGCCTCGGCCCGGGCCACCTATGATCAGGCCCTCAATAAAATTCAGGGAGGCTTTGCATGCCATCAACTTCTTCCGCCGCGCCCTCCATGGTGCGCACCGGCGCCAAAGCCGGTGTGGCGTTTGCCGGTTCCGTCGCCACGGGATTTTTGCTGGCTGTCCTGCTCGGCGGCGGCGTGTTCTTCTTTTACCTGAGCCGGTTGTCCGGCCCCGGCATGCCCGCCGCGGCGCACGCGGGCGGTGCCGGTGCCGTCCTCGCCTTGCTGTTTTCGCCGCCCTTGCTGGTCGGTTTTCTGCTGCTGGCCTTTGTGCCCATCTACCTGATGCTGGGCGTGGCGCGCGGCCGCAGCCGGGCGGTGCAGCACATCGTGATGAACCATGGGGAAGCCATGGCGCAGCGCCTGACGGAGGTGATTGCCGGACGCATCGAGGCCATGCCGCGCACCAAAGGCGCGCTGGAGCGCGTGGCCGACGTGCTGTCAGCCGATGCCATCGTCCAGCAACTGGCGCCGGTGCTGGGCCAGGGCCGCGCCGTGCGCGGCATGGTCAATTTTGTGCTGAACCGCCTGCCGCTGGCTGATCTGATGGCGCAATGGCAGCAAGGCCGTGCCGCGGAAACTGCCGCCGCACCCGCGCCGGGCGCGCCCGATCCGGCCTTGCGCGCACTGCTCGCGCAGCGTATCGGCGAAACCTTGCAGGACGCCGCCACGCCTTCCCGCAAGCCCCTCTACATCGCCATGGCCGTCCAGGCCGCCCTGCTGGCGCTGGGGGTGTGGCTGACGCGTTGACGCTCGCGGTCGATACGCCTAGATCATCTCCAGCGGGGTGGCACGGGAAGGAGGCTTGAACAGCGCGTCCAACTCGGCCAACTGCTCAGGGCTGAGTTGAATGCCGGCCGCCGCGACGTTCTCGCGCAGGCGGTCGGGATGGCTGGTTTTGGGAATCGCGATCACACCTTCCTGCGCCAGCAGCCAGGCCAGCGCGGCCTGGGCCGGCGGCATGCCGTGGCTTTTGGCGAAGCGGGCCAGGCCTGTATGGCGCAACAGGCGCGCCTGTTCTATCGGCGAATAGGCCATGACGGGCACACGCCGCTCGCGCAGCCAGGGCAGCAGGTCCCATTCGATGCCGCGCCGCGTGAGGTTGTACAGCAGCTGGTTGGCCTGCACCTCCTGCCCGCCGGGCAGGTCCCACAGTTCCTGCATGTCGGCCAAGTCCAAATTGCTGACACCGTAGTGCCGGATCTTGCCGGCCTTTTGCAGTGCCATGAAGCCCTGCAGGGTTTCGGCCAGCGGCACCGAGCCGCGCCAGTGCAGCAGGTAGAGGTCTATGCGGTCGGTGCGCAGCCTGCGCAGGCTGCGCTCGCAGGCGGCCACCATGCCAGCCATGGAGGCATTGTGCGGGTACACCTTGCTCACGATAAAGGCCTCGTCGCGCCGGCCCTGCAGCGCCTCGCCGACCAGTTCCTCAGAGAGCCCTTCGCCATACATTTCAGCGGTGTCGACCAGCGTGCAACCCAGGTCCAGGCCCAGCCGCAAGGTCGCGAGTTCGTCGGCGCGGCGAGGCCGCGCATCGCCCATGTTCCAGGTGCCCATGCCCAGGGCGGGGACGGCTTCGCCGCCGGGCAGCAATACGGTTTTCATGCGAATCATCTTAGCGCCGCGGAGCCGGGCGGGGGGCATTCAGTGATGCGCTTATGGAATCAATGCAGGCCGAAGAATTCATGTTTCATGCAGCCCCGCGACGTAGCATGGCCTGGCTTTCATTGCGCGATGGCGCCCACCCCATGGAGACCGACATGAAGATCATCCGAAGCAAGGATTTCACCGCGACACGCGCCTGGGGCGCGATGACGGTGGCGAATATGCAGGGCATCACGACCCGGCTGCACTGGACCGACAAACCCTACAAATGGCACATCAACGAAGGCGAAGAAGTGTTTGCCGTGCTCGACGGCCGCGTCGAGATGCGCTACCGCGACAACTGCGGCCAATGCTCGGTGATGCTGGAAACCGGCGACATCTTTTTCGCGAGTGCGGGCACCGAGCACATCGCCTCGCCGGTGGGCGAAGCCCGCGTGCTGGTGGTGGAAGTGGAGGGCAGCGACTGAAGGCCTGGCCTTCTAGGAAGCCGCCGGCGGCAGCGGCAGGTTGACCAGCAGGTTTTGCGGCTTGAGCCTGAGCACGCCACCGGCGTCCATCATCAGCCCCAGGTACACCGGCTTGCCCGCCACGTCGGCGCGCATCTCGCGGGGGTCGGCGAAGTCCAGCCGGAACAGGCTGACCAGCCGCTGCAGGCGCGCCGGCTCCACCTCGCGGCCTTCATACAGATCATTGAGCAGGGCCGTCGCCTCCACGTCCAGGCCCAGGTGCCAGCGCCAGGCCTCGTCGTCGACCTTTTGCACGGGACGGATGGTGACGGCAATGCAGAGGAAATGCGCTACCCATTTCTGCAGCACGCCTGCCAGCGCCTTGAGGCCGGAACGCGCGCGCACCAGGGTCAGCACCAGGCCGTGGCCCAGTTCATTGTTCACCTCATGCGTGAGGTCCAGCAAAAAACGGTGGCGGCCGGTCCCTTCGGCCTCTTCGGTCTCTTGCCAGTACGCGGCGGCGTTGCCGTCATTGAGCACCTGCAATTCGATGGCGCGCACCGGCGCACCCGCCTCGGCCAGGAAGCGGCCGAAGTCGCCCACGCCGCCGGTTTCATGGAACATGTCGATGACCACCAGGTCGCCGCTGAGCACCCTGCCCCCTTCGGTGCTGATGCGCTGGGGCCGAAAAAGCATTTCGGCGGCGCGCACTTCGTAGGCATCCGTGGAGTCGGCCAGCAAGCTACGCAGGATGGCCTGCACGATCAGGTCAATGAAAAGCGGCGGTATGTCGACGCGGCCCGTGCCGTCGCGCGGAAACAGGCCCAGGTAATAAGCCTCCAGCGTGCCCGCGGCCAGCAGGCCGTCGCGGAAACGCAAAAACAAGGCGTAGTTGTCACGCGCATCGGCGTCTTGCAGCGCCTGCAATTCGCCGGGCGCCACCGGCCTCGACGGTGAAGCCGCCAGCGCGGCGTGCAGGGCGCATTCGGCCTCGCAGGACTCGGGCACCAGGGCCAGTTCGGGCCGCGCCAGGAACAGCCGCAGGTAATCGTCGGTGGGCTGGAGCCAGCCGCGCGCCGTGGGCTGGAGTTGTTCGAAGCCGCTCGAAGGCCAGAAGTTTTGCATGGGCGACATCGTCTCACATCGTTGACGGGACGCATCCATTACATCCTGTTTCATCGCACCCGCGAATCAAGCAATCTTTACTGCTTGTTAGCACTCCATCCATCTTCAGGCACGTTGTCATGGGTATGGTGGTCTTCACAGGGCCACCTCCTCCATCGAGGCCTTCATCAAGGATGAGCCCGCAACGACAGGAAGAAAGCGCGCACCATGACCTCCAACGACACCGAACTATCCCGCAGCGACCCCGGCCATGCTTTCCGGGACTTTCGCTTTTCCGATCTTTACTGGTACCTCGTGCTGCTGGCCGTGGCCTTTGTGCTGGCCCTGCTGCAGCCCGTCGCCTGGGCGCAGCAGCCCGCGCCGCAAGGCGAGGCATTGGACCCGCCCAGCAGCGTGGCGCGGCTCAACCTGGCCGAAGGCGCCGTGAGTTTTGCACCCGGCGATGCGGCCGATGCCTGGACACCTGCCGTGCTGAACCGGCCGCTGACCGCCGGCGACAGGCTGTGGACGGGCCCGCAGGCGCGCGCCGAACTCTACGCCGGCTCCACCGCCGTGCGCATGAACGGCCAGACCAGCCTGGACCTGCTCGCGCTGGACGACAACACCACCCAGCTGCGCCTGGCCCAGGGCACGCTCAGGCTGCGCGTGCGCCAGCTGTTTGAGGGCCAGCGCCTGGAAGTCGACACGCCCAACCTGGCTTTTGTGGTGTCGCAACCCGGCGACTACCGCCTCGACGTGGACCCGGCCGGCAACACCACGCGCGTGATCGCGCAGTCCGGCGCCGGCGTGATTTACGGCGACGGTTCGGCCTCGGTGAACCTGGCCGGCGGCCAGCAGGCCAATTTCGGCGGCACGCAACTGGTGCCGGCGGGGCCGGCCGCCACGCGGCAGGACGATTTCGACCTGTGGGCCGCCAACCGGGACCGTCTTGAGAACCAGTCGGTGTCGGCGCGTTATGTGCCGCGCGAAACCGTCGGTTACCAACAGCTCGACAGCTACGGCAACTGGAGCCAGGACCCGGCCTATGGCGCCGTCTGGATACCGCGCGCCGTGCCCGCCAACTGGGCGCCCTACCGCATGGGCCATTGGGCCTGGGTCTCGCCCTGGGGCTGGACCTGGGTCGACGACGCGCCCTGGGGTTTCGCGCCTTTCCACTACGGCCGCTGGGCGCAGATAGGCCCGCGCTGGGCCTGGGTACCGGGACGGCTGGCGCCGCGCCCGGTGTACGCACCCGCGCTGGTCGCCTTTGTCGGCGGCAGCAGCGGCGGCGTGAGCTGGAACATTTCCGTCGGCGGCGCCGCGCGCCCCGGCGTGGGCTGGTTCCCGCTGGCGCCCGGCGAAGCCTTCCGCCCGGCCTACCGCGTGAGCCCGCGTTACGTCACGCGGGTGAACAACAACATCGTGGTCAACAACACCGTCAACGTCACGAATGTTTACCGCTACCAGCGCCAGCCCGCCGCCGTCACGGCCGTCAGCCGCGAGGACTTCGAGCGCGGCCGGCCGGTGCACGGCAACCCCCACCGGCTGAGCAGCGCCGACCTGGGCCGCGCGCAACTCGTGGCCGACCGCGGCGCCTTGCCGCAGCGCCCGAATCCGTCGGAGCTTCGCGAACGGCTGCGCCCCGTGGCCGCCGCCGCACTGCCGCCGCCCGCCGTGGCCACACGGCCGGTGGTCAGCAGCCGCGAAGACAGGCGTGACGACCGCAGGGATGATCGCCGCGACGGCCGGCGCGATGACAACAACCGGGACGACCGCCGGCCCGCCACTGGCAGGGACCGCGATGCCCGACCACAAGCAGCCGTTCCCGCTTCTCCCGCCGCGCCTGTCGGCGCAGCGCCGGCTGCACGGCCCGCGCCCGCACCGGACCACAGCGCCCTCGAGGCCAGCCAGCGCATGCAACGCGAACAGCAGCGCCAGCAAAGGGAGCGGCAGGAACAGTTGCAAGCCCCGCAACTGGAACAGCAACGCCGCCAGGGCGAGGAAGCCATAGGCCAGCGCGCCCTGCGCGAGCAGGCCCAGCGTGATGCCCGGGCCCGCCAGGAGGCGCAGGAACGCGCCCAGGCCGCGAATGCCAATGCCGATGCACGCGCCAATGCCGATCGCCAAGCCGCCGAACAGGCCAGTCGCAGCCAGCAACAAGCCCAGCGCGAACAGCAGCGCCAGCAAAGAGAGCGCCAGGAACAACTTCAGGCGCCCCAGCTCGAACAGCAGCGCCGTTCCGGTGAAGAATCCATAGGCCAGCGCGCCCTGCGCGAGCAAGCCCAGCGCGACCACGAAAACGCCCGCCAGCAGCAGGCCGCGCAAAGGCAGCAACAACAGCAGCAACATCTGCAACAGCAACAGCAGCAGCAACATTTGCAACAACAGCAACAACGTGCACAGCAGGACCAGCAGCGCCAGGCCCAGGAGCAGCAACAGCAACAACGCCGCCAACAGCAATTGCAGCAACAGCAGCAGTCACAGCGCGACGCCACCCCCGACAAGCCCGCCCGCCAGGCAGACGCCACCAATCCGCGCGGCCAACGCGGCGAAGGCGGCCCAGGCCGCAACCGAGAGCAATAAAAAACCAATGACGGGGACCGGTTTTTTACCGAAGTGCGGCACTCTTTCATCAAGCAGGGGCCGCGGAACCGGCTTTGCCGGGCCGCAGGCGCAGCGCCCCCTCGGGGGGCAGCGAACCACACGCAGTGGGGAGCGTGGGGGCTTTAGGGGATCACGCAAAACTACCTAAGGGTCTGCCCGGTATCGCCTGGGAAGGTGGCTAGCTAGGATGACCACCTGTGTTTCACGGGCCTATGCCCGCGGCTGCATACCTGCCGCGGCGGCCTTCGCGCCCCGTGATTTCAACCCCCCACCAGCCGGAGAGCAATTTGTCCGTGGAGTTCATTCTCGAAACACGAGGGCTGACCAAGGAATTCAAGGGATTCGTGGCCGTCAACAACGTGGACCTCAAAGTCCAGCGCGGGCATATCCATGCGCTGATCGGGCCCAACGGCGCCGGCAAGACCACTTTCTTCAACCTGCTCACCAAGTTCCTGACGCCGACGCGCGGAAGCATTGTCTACAACGGCAGCGACATCACCTTCGAGCAGCCCGCGCAGACGGCGCGGCGCGGCATCGTGCGCTCCTTCCAGATCTCGGCCGTGTTCCCGCACATGACGGTGCTGGAAAACGTGCGCGCCGCGCTGCAGCGCAACCTGGGCACGTCCTTCCACTTCTGGAAGCCCGAGGACAGCCTGTTCCACCTGCACGACCGCGCCCGTGAGCTGCTGGCCGAGGTCGACCTCGGCGCATTTGCCGACGAACTCACCGTGAACCTGCCTTACGGCCGCAAGCGCGCGCTGGAACTCGCCACCACGCTGGCGCTGGAACCCGAGCTGATGCTGCTGGACGAGCCCACCCAGGGCATGGGCCACGAGGACGTGGACCGCGTGACGCAGCTGATCAAAAAAGTCTCGGCCGGCCGCACCATCCTGATGGTCGAGCACAACATGAACGTGGTGTCCTCGATCGCCGACCGCATCACCGTGCTGCAGCGCGGCGCCATCATCGCCGACGGCCCGTATTCCGAAGTGGCGAAGAATCCACTGGTGATCGAAGCCTATATGGGTACCGCGAACACCGAGCTGCAAGGAGCCCACTGATGTCGAAGGAGCTCCTCAAAATTGAAGACCTGCACGCCTGGTACGGCGAGTCGCACATCCTGCATGGCGTGAACCTCACGGTCAACGAAGGCGAAGTCGTGACGCTGCTGGGCCGCAACGGCGCCGGCCGCACCACCACCATGCGCGCCATCGTCGGCATGACGGGCGCGCGCAAGGGCTCGATCAGGATCAACGGCGAGGAAGCCATCAAGCTGGCACCGCACAAGGTGGCCCGGCTGGGCGTGGGCTACTGCCCCGAAGAGCGCGGCATTTTCGCCAGCCTCACGGCCGAAGAAAACCTGATGCTGCCGCCCACCATAGGCCCGGGCGGCATGAGCCTGGACGAAATCTACGCGATGTTTCCCAACCTCAAGGAACGCGCCGGAAGCCCCGGCACGCGCCTGTCGGGCGGCGAGCAGCAGATGCTGGCCGTGGCGCGCATTTTGCGCACCGGCGCGCGCCTGCTGCTGCTCGATGAAATCTCCGAAGGCCTGGCGCCCGTCATTGTGCAGAAGCTCGCCGAGATGATCCTCACGCTCAAGGCCAAGGGCTACACCATCGTGCTGGTAGAGCAGAACTTCCGTTTCGCCGCGCCGCTGGCCGACCGCTTCTACGTCATGGAGCACGGCCGCATCGTCAAGCAGTTCGCGCAGAGCGAGCTGGCCGGCAACATGGGCATGCTGCAGGAATACCTCGGCGTCTGACGCCGGGAGCGCCACCTTCTTTTCAGTCCTAAACCTTCACCCCTCAATAACAGGAGACACCATGAAACTCAAAGCACTTGTTGCCGCACTCGCCCTCGGCCTCACCGGCGCCGCCTTCGCGCAAAACACCGGCCCGATCAAGATCGGCATCATCACCGACATGTCCAGCCTGTACGCCGACATCGACGGACCCGCCGGAGCCGAAATGCTCAGGTGGGCCGTACAGGATTTCGGCGGCAAGGTCCTGAACCGCCCCATCGAGGTGCTGAGCGCCGACCACCAGAACAAGGCCGACGTCGCATCGTCCAAGGCACGCGAGTGGATCGACAAGGACGGCCTGCAGATGCTGATAGGCGGCACCAACTCCGGCACGGCGCTGGCCATGTCCAAAGTCACCACCGAAAAGAAAAAGCCCTTCATCGCCATCGGCGCCGGCTCGGCCCGCCTGACCAATGAAGACTGCTCGCCCTACACCGTGCACTACGCCTACGACACGGTGTCGCTGGCCAAGGTGGCCGGCTCCGCGCTGGTCAAGGCCGGCAACAAGAGCTGGTACTTCCTGACCGCCGACTACGCCTTCGGCTACTCGCTCGAAGGCGACGCCTCCACCGTGGTCAAGGCCAACGGCGGCACCGTCGCCGGCACCGTGCGCCATCCGCTGAACGCCTCCGACTTCTCGTCCTTCCTGCTGCAGGCGCAATCGTCCAAGGCGCAGATCCTGGCCTTGGCCAACGCCGGCGGCGATTTCACCAACGCCATGAAGGCCGCCAAGGAGTTCGGCATCGGCAAGACCATGAAGGTCGCCGGCCTGCTGGTGTTCATCAACGACGTTCACTCCCTGGGCCTGGCCAACACTGAAGGCCTGCAGCTGGCCGACAGCTGGTACTGGAACCAGGACGACGCCTCGCGCAAGTTCGCCAAGCGCTTCTTCGACAAGTACAAGCGCATGCCTTCCAGCCTGCAGGCGGCCGACTATTCCGCCACCATGAACTACCTCAAGGCCGTGCAGACCGCCGGCACCACCGACACCGACAAGGTCATGAGCACGCTCAAGGGCATGAAGATCGACGACTTCTACAACAAGGGCCAGATCCGCGCCGACGGCCGCATGATCCACGATATGTATCTCTATGAAGTCAAGAGCGCCAAGGATTCCAGCACGCCTTGGGACTATTACAAGACCATCGCCAAGGTACCCGGCGACCAGGCCTTCACCACGGTGGCCGAGTCCAAGTGCGCGGCTGTGAAGAAGTAATGGCGTCATGGCGCAAGCCTTGAACTGACGGCAAAAAAACGGAGAAGAACGAGGGGTTTGATCCAGCCGGTCATCCGCAGGGATGGCCGGCTGCATCTTTAATGAAGCCCTCCCATTCCCGCCACCACTAACGGTATCGGTGTCCTGACAGGTTCCCATGGAAATTTTCGGTATTCCCCTGCAAGCGTTTATGGGCCAGCTGATGCTGGGCCTGGTCAATGGTGCCTTCTACGCCATGCTGAGCCTGGGGCTCGCGGTGATTTTCGGCCTGCTGGGCATCGTCAACTTCGCGCACGGCGCGCTCTACATGCTGGGCGCCTTCGCCGCCTGGATCATGCTGGACCAGTTCGGCATGAACTACTGGTTCGCGCTGGTGCTGGCGCCTCTGACGGTCGGCATCCTCGGCGTCATCATCGAGCGGCTTTTCCTCAAGCACCTGTACAAGCTGGACCCGCTTTACGGCCTGCTGCTGACCTTCGGCCTGGCGCTGGTGCTCGAAGGCGTCTTCCGTGAAATTTACGGTGTCTCCGGCCAGAACTACAACGTGCCCGACCTGCTGGCCGGCGCCATGGACCTCGGCTTCATGCGCCTGCCGATTTACCGCGCCTGGGTGGTCGTGGTGTCGCTGGTGGTCTGCCTGGGCACCTGGTTCCTGATCGAACGCACCCGGCTGGGCGCCTACCTGCGCGCCGGCACCGAAAACGCGCCGCTGGTGCAGGCCTTCGGCGTCAACGTGCCCATGATGGTCATGCTGACCTACGGCGCCGGCGCCGCGCTGGCGGCCCTCGCCGGCGTGCTGGCCGCGCCCATCATCCAGGTCAATCCGCTGATGGGCTCCAACCTGATCATCGTGGTCTTCGCCGTCGTTGTGATCGGCGGCATGGGTTCCATCCTCGGCTCGGTCATCACCGGCCTGGGCCTGGGCATCGTCGAAGGCCTGACCCGTGTTTTTTACCCTGAAGCCTCCAACATCGTGGTGTTTGTCATTATGGTGATCGTGCTGATGTTCCGCCCAGCCGGCCTCTTCGGAAAGGAAGCCTAGGAATGTCGGCCCCCACGCTTTTCACTTCGCGTAATGCGCTGCCCCCCGAGGGGGTGCTGCGCCTGCGGCCCCTGCTGGCACTGGAATCCCGTGTTCGCCGTTTGGTTCGATGGATATCTGAATGAATAACGCAAAACAATTGCTGCGCATCACCTACCTTGTCCTGCTGGCCTTTGCGCTGGTCGCGCCTTTCCTGGGCCTCTACCCGGTGTTTGTGATGAAGCTGCTGTGCTTCGCGCTGTTTGCCTGCGCCTTCAACCTGCTGCTGGGTTTCACCGGCCTGCTGTCTTTCGGCCATGCGGCCTTCTTCGGCTCGGCGGCTTACGTCACCGGCTGGTTCATCAAGTCGCAGAACTGGACACCCGAGCTGGCCTTGCTGGCCGGCGCGGTGGCGGCCGGCCTGATAGGCCTGCTGGTCGGCCTGGTGGCGATTCGCCGCCAGGGCATTTATTTCGCCATGATCACGCTGGCCATCGCGCAAATGGTTTACTTCGTCTGCCTGCAGGCGAGCTTTACCGGCGGCGAGGACGGCCTGCAGGGCGTGCCGCGCGGCAAGCTGTTCGGCCTGCTCCCGCTCGAATCCGACATTGCGCTGTATTACGTGGTGGTGGCGGTGTTTGTGGGCTGCTTCCTGTTCATCTCGCGCATCGTGCATTCGCCTTTCGGCCAGGTGCTCAAGATGATCCGCGAGAACGAACCGCGCGCCATCTCGCTCGGCTACAACGTCGACCGCTACAAGCTGCTGGCCTTTGTGCTGTCGGCCTCGCTGGCCGGCCTCGCCGGTTCGATGAAAACGCTGGTCATGGGTTTTGCCACGCTGTCCGACGTGCACTGGTCCATGTCCGGCGAGGTCATCCTGATGACCCTGCTGGGCGGCGTCGGCACCTTCTTCGGCCCGGTCATGGGCTCCGGCATCGTGATCGCGCTGCAGAACCTGCTGGCCGACAAGGTCGGCTCCTGGGTCACCGTTATCATCGGCGCCATCTTTGTGCTGTGCGTGCTGGCCTTCCGCAAGGGCGTGATCGGCGAATTGCAGGCCTTCCTGGAGCGCCGCCGCAATGCCGCCAAGGCGGCATCGCAGCAAGCCTGAGCGGCCGCTTCGCCAACAAAAAAGCGCGCAGAACCTGCGCGCTTTTTTTATGGGCAAGCCAAGATTCAGGCGGTCAGGGCCCGTCCGTCGACAGCGCGTAATTCACATGCTGCGGCAGCACCAATTGCCCCTGTCCGTTGGGCACAGCCTCGATATGGATCAGCGGCTGCGCCGCCTGCACGCTGCCAAAAATCGTGGCAAACGCAATGTCGGCCGCGTCGCGCCCCGTAGCGAAGCGCACAAAGCCCATGGGAATCGCCGTGCCCGAAGGGTCGAAGATGTACCAGCGGTCACCCAGGTAGACCTCGACGTAGGCGTGGAAATCCGGCGGGCCCAGCGCGGGGTCGGCGCCAAAGTCCATGCCGCTGGCCATGCGCGCCGGCAGGCTGGCCGCGCGGCACAAGGCGATCATCAAATGCGCAAAATCGCGGCACACACCCACCCGCTCTATCAAGGTGTCGATGGCCGACGTCGTGCTGTTGCTGGTATTGCCCTGAAAACTCACATGCCGCTGCACCCAGTCGCAAATCGCCCGCGCGCGGCCATAACCGAGCGGCAGGTGGCCGAACTGGCTGTTGGCCAGTGTCAGCAATCGGTCCGACTGGCAGTAGCGGCTGGGGTACAGGTAAGGCAGCACCTCGCCGGGCAAGGCCAGCGGGCTCAGTTCAGGCAGCGAGCCCGGCTGCGACTCGAAATGCACCAGGTCTACGACCGCCGTGTAGCTCAACGTGAACGTGCCCGGCGCGGCATGCAGGCGCAGGAACCGGCTTTGCGTGGCCGGGTCGGTATAACTGCTGGTGGGCACCGGCTGGCTCAAGCCCAGTGACTCGCTCACCACCAATTGCCGCGGCGTGTAGGCTGCCTGGATATTGAAGATGAAGTCGGCGCCAGGCGCCATCACCTCGTAGCCCAGCACGGTGGAAAACTCAAGCCTGACCATGGGATGCTTTCTTTGCTTTGGGGGTTGGCTCCCAAACAGGGAGCCGGTGTATCCGCGGCGACCGGAACCGTTCGCCATCAGCACCCATTAGGCGCGCAAAACAGGTCCCCATCGACTGTTGGCGAAGTTTTCGGGGAAGCCCTGGCCTTCGAAGCCGACAGGCCCGCGTCGCCCGCGCCTACAAAAAACTAGGTAGCGCGAAACTCGCGCCGGTACGCCGATGGGGACGTGCCTAGCGTTGCCGCGAAATGCTGGCGCAAAGACACCGCCGAGCCGAAGCCCGCGTCGGCGGCGATCTGCTCCATGGAACGGTCGGTCGACTCCAGCTGGCGCTGCGCCAGGCCCAGGCGCTGGCTGGTGAGCCACTGGCCCACTGTGGTGCCCGTGACCTGCCGGAAATGCCGCGTGAAGGTGCGCCGGCTCATCAGCGCGCGCGCCGCCAGGGCGTCAAGGCTGTGCGGCTGGCCCAGGTTTTTCTGCACCCAGGCCAGGATGGCCGACAGCCGGTGGTCGGCGCCCGTGGCCGGCAAGGGCTGCTCGACATATTGGGCCTGCCCGCCCTGGCGCTGCGGCGCCACCACCATGCGGCGCGCCACACGGTTCGCCACCTCGGCGCCGTAGTCCAGGCGCAGCACGTGCAGGCAGCAGTCGATGCCGGCCGCCGTGCCGGCCGAGGTCAGCACGTCGCCGTCGTCCACATACAGCACGTCGGGCTGCAAGCGCACTTGGGGGTAGCGCGCGGCAAAGGCCGGCACCAGCGCCCAGTGCGTGGTCGCCGGGCGCCCGTCGAGCAGGCCGGCCTCGGCCAGCACAAACGCACCGAGGCACAGGCCCACGATGCGCGCGCCGCGCCGGTGCGCGGCCTGCAAAGCCTTGAGCAAGGCCTCGGGCGGGCGCTCCATCGCGTCGCGCCAGGACGGCACCACGATGGTCTGCGCCTTCGCGAGCGCGCCCAGGCCTTTGTCCACCTGGATGCCGAAGCCCGAGGTGGTGCGCAGCGTGCCGGGTTTTTCAGCGCACACCACGAGCTTGAAGCGCGGCTGGTCCGTCGCCGAAAAGTCGTTGCCGAACACCATGCAGGGCACCGACAGATGAAAAGGACTGATGCCGTCAAAGGCGACCACGGCCACGCTGCCGTCCGGGTGCGCGGCAAATTTTTCGGGCCTGGCGGCGGCTTTGCGGGCTGAATGCAGGGGTCGTGGTGACATGGCCCGATTCTATCGTGCATTGTCATTCGGGCCACTGGCTTGTAAACCCGTTCACGCCAACAATTCATCCATCACCAACAACAACCGCTTCAAGCACAGAAAACTTCATGACCACCAGCAACACCACCCCCCCCAAAGCCCCGCGCCGCGCCCTCGTCGTAATCGACGTGCAGATGGAATACTTCAACGGCGGCCTGCTCATCGAATACCCACCCGTGGCCCAAACCCTGCCCAACATCGCCCGCGCCATGGACGCCGCGCGCGCGGCCGGCATTCCAACAGTCGTGGTGCAACACAGCGAATCCGCCGCCGCACCGGTGTTCGCCAAAGGCTCGGCCACCTGGGCACTGCACGAGGCCGTGGCCAGCCGCCCGCGCGACCATTACATCGAGAAAGCCTGGCCCAGCGTCTACACCGGAACCGACTTTGCATCATGGCTGGAACAGCACGGCATAGACACCCTCACCGTGATCGGCTACATGACGCACAACTGCGACGCCTCCACGATTTTTGAAGCCACGCACCGCGGCCTGCACGTCGAATTTTTGACAGACGCCACCGGCGCCCTGCCCTATACCAACGAAGCCGGCAGCGCCAGCGCCGAGGAAATCCACCGCGTGTTCAGCGTGGTGTTCCACTCGCGCTTTGCCGCCGCCGGGTCTACCGATGCATGGATCAACGCCATCGAGGCGCGTGGACGGCTGGAGAAGAACAACGTGCTCGCGTCGAATCGCGCGGCGCTGGCTGCACGTTAAACCTGGCGCGGCGCGGGCGGCTCAATGCCAGGCGCTTCCCATCACCGGCGCCAGCGCCGCCGCATAAGCTGCCGACAGGTCCATTTGGCCCATGGCCGGCGGCGTATAAGCGGCCATGGCCTGCACCAGGCTCTCGACGTCAGAGTCGAGCAGCAGCTTGCCGTCATCGGTTTTGATCTGTTCGACGTGGTACCGGCTGCCCAGATACCAGTTTTGCATCGTCGCCTTGTCCGCGGTACCGATGATGCTGACTTCCAGGTCATTGCCCAGGTGGCGAAACCATAGCTGCCCGTGGCTGATATCAGCGCCGAAAGACAGCACGTCGTTGATACCCGACGTTGCGTCGTCTTCCACGATGCGGTCCTGCCCCATGCCCCGGTCAGCCTGGTAGGTGTCGCCGCCATGACCCCCTGCGAGGATGTTGTTGCCGGCGTTGCCGCTCAGCACATTGGCCAGGGTATTCCCGGTGCCGTTGGTATTCCTATTGCCCAGCAGCGTCAGATTTTCCACATTGGCCCCCAAGGTGTAGCTGGGCAGATAGCTTTGCACCGTGTCAGTACCCTCTTCAGCATCCTCGACCACCACATCGCCCGCTTCATCGACAAAATAGAGGTCGTTGCCAAGGCCGCCCACAAGCCGGTCGGCACCCTGGGTGAGCACGGGAATATCAACAGGCCAGGCCTGCTCGCCTGCCGTCAACCAGGCCTCCTGGATCGGTTCAAAGACGCGGGTCTCCTGAGAGAAATGCCAGTTCTCATAGCCCCACCAGTCCCAGGAGTTCATACTCCAGTCCCAGGAGTTCATATTCGATTCCCAGGAGTTCATATTCCATTCCCAGGAGTTCATGTCGCCGGTCACGGACACCACGCGGCTGTCATTGCTGTTGAGCGCGAAATAACCGTCGGAAAAGTACAGCGGCGAATCCACGCCGAACACCTTTATGTCCAGGCGCTCGCTTTGCCCTTCTGGCAGTTCACGGCTGAAGCTGTAGATGCCCGTGTTCTGGTCAACTGTCTGGCTGTAATCGGAAAATTTCCCGCTCAGGTGGACGCTGCCCACGTTGATATCCACGTTGCCGATGTCTACATGGCTACCCGGTGTGACATAAATGTTGGCCGAACTGCCGATCCCACCCTCAAACCTCAAAGACCCGCCGGCCATGACGCAAGGGACAAGGCCGTCTTCTATCGTGAGGGAGACGGTAGGACTTCCATACACGTAATAGACCGCGCTGCTGTCGCCCATCACCGTCATCCATACCGTGGAAGCATCATCCCCAGTCACTCCGTCGAGCAGGTCGTCCTCGTCTCCACCAATGAGGGTGCCTTCCATGCCCCACAACACATCGTCACCCGCGTCACCGGCAACAAGATCGTCGTAGCTCGAGCCGAACACGGTGTCGTCGCCTGCGCCGGCGGCAATGACATCGGGGTCGGGGCTTGAGAGGTCAATCCAGGTTTGCGCGCCATTGACCCACTGGTTCGTGCCGACGGGGTCAAACTGGACTTGCGCAAGAGCGTTGATGCCAAATACAGGATTCCACGCCTGGACCGACGAATACGAATAGGGGTTGACCACATAGGCCTGTACAAGTGGATTGAGTGCGGTGAATTCAAAGGGCGCATCGGCAAAAATGAGGGCCGGTTTGTCAAACCATACCGACAGAATGGACGCCAGCCCAGCCCCTAATGAATGCCCCGTAAAGGTCATGGTGGCGCCCGGGTTCTGCTCTTTGACTCGCTGGTAAAACAGCGCAGCCTGGAACAACTGGGAAGAGCTAAACCCCAGGCTGCCACCCAGGCCAAAATCGGCGATCAGGTCGCTGTATGTCTGGGGGTTGTTGGTGCCCAGCAGGAAATCCGTGCCTTTGCAGGCAACTACTATTTCATTGCCCTTTTTGTAGGCGTTGATGGACAGTCCGCTGGAAAATACGCCGCCAGTGGATCCGCCTTCGCCACTTAGGATGGTCCATCCTAGCGGGACCACGTTCAGCTTGTTGAAATCACCTCTTGCGTCGTTATAGACGGCGGCAGACAGCAGCGAATATTCTTGTTTAGTGACCATATTGGTCTCCTTCGGCGATCAGTAAGCTGACGATGTATGGTTGGGATCAACACGGCGAAGGGGGAGTGGATAGCGTGGATCCCCGTTCTCTGCTTCACTCCCCTTTCGTTCGAGTGACAGAAACCCCGTTGTGTTTTTTGGGATGCTTTCAATAAGCATGTTCCCGTCGTAAAGGGCCTCCGGAATTTCTATAAATGGAATGCGCTTCCACTTTCCATCGCTCCAAACAAATCCAAAATAGGGAGGATTGCTTGCGCCGTAGGCTCGAAACTCCAGCGTGGTTGGGGCGCGGCCAACGACATACAGCCGACTTTGATGAACATTGACGACCATCGGTTTGAGGCTTTCATGCCAGACAATTTCTTTGTGCGAAAACTCAGGCAACTTGATCGTCATCCAGGACTCTCGGGCAATGCAACTGGCATTCGTTTTGGCTGTGTAATCGCCGCCTTCGCAACGCCTCTTCTGGGTCACCACGATGACGCGCCCATCGTTGAGCTTGACCTCTTCGTCCCATTGAACGGTGTTGGAGCAAGCGGCCAATTGCAGTGCAACACACAAGGCCATCGAAAGCTGCAGCAGCCTCCTGAAGTAATTCATGGCAGCCCCTTGCGGTTTTCGGCGTTGCCACTCGGAACAGCCCCCTGCTGGGCGTTCTGTTTGCCCCGCTTCCCAGGTACACCAGATTCGGCAGCTCTTGCCGCCATATGGAGCAATGGCATCGTGGTGAAGAGCGCAAACAGCAGGAATTTGGTCAGCAGGCGCATGGACCGGTCAGGTATCAGGTTGCCGATCTTTTCAACCGCCCAGCCACACACAACGACCCATGCCGCAATCACGACGAGAAAGAAAAACTCTTTCATCGCTTGCTTTTGTTTGAACGGGGATCAAGCATGTCTTTCCATGCCGTCGCCGATTGATCCGATATAAAACATGCCCTCTCCTTTTTTTGCTTTTGTGTTAGTCGCTGGACTGTAAGGAGATGCCGGCAAAGACGCCAATAGCGTTTAAACATCCGTGCATACGCATCTCTCATAGAGAGAATGGACACAAACACGAGCGTGGACACAGACCCAAACACCCATGAACGGCCTGCGCGGCTCGCGCATTCAGAGGGAAACGGTGGGATTAAATGCAGAGGGCCGGCGACGCCATGAGGCACCAAATGCGAAAATCGGAGAACAAAAAAACAGCGCCACGACACTGGTTTTGGCCAGGCGCATCGTTTTTCTGCGGACAAATTTCAGGCAAAAAAAAGCCGCGCGAGATGCGCGGCCGGTGGCCGAGTTTGAAATTCACCCGCGATGGAGGTGCGGGCTCACTGAAGGCAGTGAGCGCCCTCCAGGCCTCAGTCCTCGAGCAAGCGCACCTTCACGCTCTTTCCCTTGACGCGGCCGGTGGAGAGCTTGTTCAGCGCTTCGTTCGCGATGCGGCGGTCCACCGCAACATAGGTAGAAAACTCGTTGACGTTGATCTTGCCGACCTGCTCGCGCGTGAAACCGGCCTCGCCGGTCAAGGCGCCCAGTACGTCGCCGGCGCGGATTTTTTCTTTGCGGCCGCCGACGATCTGCAGGGTCACCATGGGCGGCAGCAGCGGCTCATTGCTTGCGGGCGTGAGTTCCGTCAGTTTGTGCCACTCGGACTCGGCTTTCTGCAGCACTTCGATTTTCCCGACGTAACCCATCTCGTCCATGCTGGCCAGGCTGATGGCCCAGCCCTCTTCGTCGGCGCGGCCGGTGCGGCCTATGCGGTGGATGTGCACCTCGGCGTCGGGTGTGACGTCGACGTTGATGACCATCGCGAGTTGCGCGATGTCCAGGCCGCGCGCGGCCACGTCGGTGGCCACCAGCACCGAGCAGCTGCGGTTGGCAAACTGCACCAGCACCTGGTCGCGCTCACGCTGCTCGAGTTCACCGAACAGGGCCAGCGCGCTGAAACCCTGGTCTTGCAGATAGGCCACCAGTGCGCGGCACTGCGACTTGGTGTTGCAGAAGGCCAGCGTGCTGGCCGGGCGGAAGTGCCGCAGCACCTGCGCGACGGCGCCCAGGCGGGCTTCGTCATGGTCGCTGTCGGGCACCTGGTACCAGCGCTGCTGTATCTTGGTTTTTTCATGCTGCGCCTGGACCGTGATGGTTTGCGGCGCCTTCATGAACTGCTGGCTGAGCTTGGCAATGCCTTCGGGATAGGTGGCCGAGAACAGCAGGGTCTGCCGTTCTTTGGGGCACTGCTTGGCGACGGTGACGATATCTTCAAAGAAGCCCATGTCCAGCATGCGGTCGGCCTCGTCGAGCACCAGGGTGTTCAGCGCCTCGAGCGTGAGGTTGCCGCGCGCCAGGTGGTCCATGATGCGGCCGGGTGTGCCGACCACGATGTGTGCGCCGTTTTCCAGGCTGGCGGTCTGGTTGCGCAGCGGCACACCGCCGCACAGCACCACGACTTTGGTGTTTTCCTCGGCCCGCGCCAGGCGGCGGATCTCGGTCGCGACCTGGTCGGCCAGCTCGCGCGTGGGACACAGCACCATGGCCTGCACCGCAAAGCGGCGCGCATTGAGGTTGGCCAGCAGCGGAATGGCGAAGGCGGCTGTCTTGCCGCTGCCGGTCTTGGCCTGGGCGATCAGGTCCTTGCCCAGCAGCGCCACCGGCAGGCTGGCGGCCTGGATGGGCGTCATGTTCAGGTAGCCGAGCTGCTGAAGGTTGGCCAGCGTGGCGGGGGTCAGCGGCAGGCTGGCGAAGTCGGTATTGGAGGAAGAAGGAGAGGATGCGGGGGAGGAGCTCATCCCCCATTATCGGCGCATGGTGTTCAAGGCCCCTCTGCCCCTGGCCGCGGCGCGATGGGAAGCAGCAGCAGCGAGGGCCTGTCCGCTGACAGATGCACCCGGTTGACGGCTACCTGCCGGCGCTGCGAACGACCTTCGGGCGCCCCTGTGTTGGGGTTCACATCAAAGCGCGGGAAGTTGCTGCTGGAGATGTCAAGGCGGATGCGATGCCCTTTCTTGAAGAGGTTGGAGGTGGGCATGGGCTCGATGGTGATCTCGGCAATTTCGCCGGGCGCCAGCAGTTCCGGGTTTTCCCAGGAGCGCCGGTAGCGGCAGCGAAGGATGCCGTCAGTGAGGTTCATGGCATAGCCCTGCGGATAGTCGGCATTGGGCGGATGCACATCGATCAGCTTGGCGGTGAAGTCGGTATCCGGCGCGCTTGAAGAAATCCACAGCTTGATGACGACCGGGCCCGTCACCTCCATATCGTCTACGAGCGGGGGCGTCTCAAACACCAGGATGTCCGGCCGCGCGGCAAGCGGCAGGTAAGGAGGCTGGGCACCGAAAATTCCTTGATGGGCGCGCTGGTCATACGCACCGGCTGTCATCAAGGGCTCGCCCGATGTGATGGAGCCGCCAATGGTCGGCACCGGGTGCGCCGGGTCAAAGTCAAATGCCAGCACCGCCTCAGGGGCTTCCCGGGCCTGGATTTTCGTTTGCAGCGTGCCATCGGCATGCAGGTAATAGGGCCGGAACTCGGTGCCGGGGAGCGGCCAGTCGCCAGCCACGCACCAGCGGCCGCCGTGGTCGAGCCGGCCGCTTGCGGTGCGGCGCCCCGAGCCGCCGCCCATGCGGAAATAGCGCACCGCCGGATCGTCCGCGGCGCAGCCGGTGCCCTGCGAGGCATCGCCTTTGACATCGCCCTTGAGCCAACGGTCAAACCAGGCCAGGCGAAACGCCAGGTGGTCCTCGGCCAGCGTTCCATCGAGCGTGGCCTGCGGGCCGAAATCGACGTCCCCGGCGAAGGTGACGCTGCGCTCGCCGTGGGTCCACGGCCCAAGCACCAGGCGGGCAATGCCCTTCTTCCGATGTGAAATGCCGAGGTAGTTGTCGGTGGTGGTTTGCGCATAGGGGTCCCACCAACCGCACATCAGCAAGGTGGGAATACCGTCAAAGCTGTCGTAGTGCCCGGCGGCGTAAAGCTCGGGCTGGCGCCAGTAGGCGTCGAAGCAGCCGTGTTCCCATTGGTCGAACAGGTAGTTCTCGTATTCGGGCACCCATTTCAGCGGCGAATGCCCGCGCTTCCAGGGCATGGCGGTGAACCAGGCGGCGATGTCCTCGGCGGCCAGGGCGGCCCGGATGACGGGGTCGCGCTGCGCGGGGCCGGTTCGCTGGGCATTGGTATAGGCCCAGGTCGCCTGCTTGAGTTCAAACGCGCCGCCGTGGCGAATGCCGCCGCGGTAGGCATTGGCAAAACCGCCGGCCTCCAGGAACATCGCCGCAAGGCCCAGCGGGCGCTGGCTCACCAGCGCGGTTTGTGTGTGCGCAGCGTAAGACAAGCCCAGCGTGCCGATGCGGCCGTTGCACCAGGGCTGCGCGGCAACCCAGGCCATGGTGTCATGGCCGTCGTTGGCCTCTCCCAGGTATTTGGTGAAGACGCCTTCCGACGCGAAGCGCCCGCGGCAGTCCTGCAAGACCACCGCGTAGCCGCGGCGCGCGAACCTCACCGCGACCTCCGCGCGCGAAACGGGACGTGGATCGCGCGCCGTGCGCTCGCGGACGGTTTCGTTGCTTTTGCCGTAGGGCGTGCGCTCCAGCAGCACCGGAAACGGACCCGGCAGCGCCCGGCCATCGCGAGCCGGCAGGTACACGTCGGTGGCCAGGTGTATGCCGTCGCGCATCATCACCATGACGTCACGCCGGCTTGCCACCTCATGATCCGCTGCGGCAGGTGGCGCCGAAGCGTCGGGAGCCGCTTGCGGCCCTTGCTTCAAATCGTTCATGTCGCGCTTCCCCGCTCAGTCGATCTTGAGCTTGCGCTCGGCGATCAGTTTGGTCCAACGCGCCGTGTCTTCCCGGATGTAGCGGGCCAGATCCTGCGCGCTGCCGGATGCCGGCTCGCTGCCCTGCGCCACCAGCTGCCTGATCACTTCGGGGTCGCGCAGCGCCCGCTGCAAGTCCGCGCTGGCCTTTTCCACCAGCGCGGCCGGCGTACGGGCCGGCGCAAACAAGCCATACCAGATGTCGTACTCAAAACCGGGCACGCCCGCTTCGGCCATGGTGGGAAGTTGCGGCAGCAATGGGGAACGCCTGGGACTGGCCACAGCCAGGGCCGTGAGCTTGCCGGTGCTGATTTGATGGGCCACGCTGGGTATCGCGTTGATGCCCAGCTGGACATGCCCGCCGACCAGTTCAGTGACGGAAGGCGCGGCGCCCTTGTAAGGCACGTGGACCATCTCGATCCCGGTCATCGCCAGGAACATCTCCATGGCCAGGTGGTTTGGGCCGCCTGTGCCGCTGGAGCTGTAGTTGAGCTGCCCCGGCCTGCTTTTTGCCAGCGCGATCAGCTCCTTGACGGATTTCACCCCGACCGAGGGATGGGTGGTCAGCACCGGGGTGTTGGTGAGTACCTTGCCCACGGGCGTGAAATCCCGGGATGGGTTGTAGGGCAGTTTGCTGTTCAAAAGCGGGGTGGTCACGATGCCGGAACCGGCGCCCAGCAATAGGGTGTAGCCGTCCGCAGGCGCCGCAGCAGCAGCCTGCATGCCCGGAACGCCCGGTCGGTTGTCGACGATGACGGGCTGGCCCCAGTATTCCGAGAGCTTGCGCGTGACCACGCGCATGGCGTTGTCCGCCGCGGCCCCCGGTGGAAACGGGACGATGATGCGCACGGGCTTGTCGGGGTAGCCGGCGGCCTTGGCGGCCCCCGCTACGGCCAGGGCCAGGCTGAAGAAAGCAGCGGTCAACAGGAAGAAGCGTTTGCGCATGAAAGTATTCTCCGGGAGAAGAGGACGTAAGGGTGTAGGGACGTAGGGATGTAAAGGTGCAGGAAACATCGGGCTCACAGCCCTTGGCATCAGAAATCGTGGCGGATACCGGCACCCACCGAGCGAATGGCTGCGTTGACCTTGCTTGAATCAACTCCATCCCGGTCATAGAAGGCCTGCAGTTCGGTTCGCTTGGACAAGGCGTAGGTATAGGCCAGCTGGTGGCGCCTGCGAACGCCGGACGGTGAAGCCTGTACATCCCGCCGCAACAGATTCAACACCAGTGCATGGGCGCCCTGGCTGTACTTGGCGCCCACTATCCAGTAGTTCACGTAGCGGCGCGTGAGCGCGGTATTCTGGTATTTGTCTTGGCCTGCCAGCACATAGGGTTCGATGGCACCAAAGTCATAGCGCGCACCGGCTTGCCATTTGCCGGAAAACTCATTGGCCAGCAAGCCCGACGGGCGCGTGTCTTTGCCGAACCCGATCCCGGCCTTCAGCGGCCCGTCTGCATAGTTGAGCCCCAGGTCCAGCGATTTGGAGCCGTCCTCGACATCGGGTGTGGCCACCGCGCCGCGCAAGTAGTAGCGGGCACGGAAGTCAAAGCCCGAGAGCTTGGGACTGGCGTAACCCACGGCATTGGAGGTACGGTTGCGCGCGTTCAGCATCGAGGTGCCGATGGCGGTGGCGCCGGCATCGTTGGCGGCAAAACTGGTGATGGCGGTCACCTGCGAATACAGGGGCGAGCCGGTGGGGTTGGCGGAATCCAGGCGTCCCAGCGCCACGGCGCCCCAGCCGCCGCGCAGCCCGACGTAGCTGTTGCGGTAGGCCGGAACGGTAGCGGCCCCGGTATCCGCTTCGATTCCCATCTCCATCCCGAACAGGGCCGCCATGCCGCCGCCCAGGTCTTCGGCGCCCCGGATACCCAGGCGCGAGGCGTTGTCGCGCATTTCCGTCACCTCTCCCGCGGGAGCGGCCTTGGTGCTGTTGAGGGTCAGGCGCACCTGCCCATAGATGAGGTTCTGGCCGGCCGCCGGCACAGCGGCCGCGGCGAGCAGGAGGCCGCCGAGAAGGATCGCGCACGCATGAAGGTTCATAAAAAAAATCTCCCGTCGTTAGATTGAAACGTTGCAGATGTGTGGCACAGGTGTTGCTCAGGTCCGCTGCGACGGGATTCTGGTGCGCGGGTTCGAGGCCCGCAACAGTATGATGAATCCGCATTGGGCTATGCGATTCACAAAGAACTGGCGGTGTGTCCGCCAACGCAATAGCATGGCCCGGACAGCACGAACAGATGGCCGGTGACATGCATCTCCAATCGGGCCCCATGCCATGAATTTCAAGCAACTCGAGGTTTTCCAGGCGGTCATGGCCTCCGGCTCGACCACGGGCGCGGCGCAGCGGCTGGACTTGTCGCAGTCGGCGGTCAGCCGGCTGCTGGCGCAGTTTGAAGAAGACCTGGGCTTGCGCCTTTTCGTGCGTGAAAAGGGGCGGCTGCTTCCCACGCGCGAAGCCCAGGCCCTGCTCCAGGACACCCAGGGGCTGGTCGACGCCGCACAATGTTTTCGCCGCCACACCGAACAGCTGCGCCTGGGCGGGTTCAACCGCCAGTTGCTCAAGGTCGCCGTGCCCGGCACCTTGTCCCAGCAACTCATGCCGTCGGTGGTGGACAGCTTTATGCGGCTGCATCCGGGTGCGGTGCTTGAGGTACTGTCCGGCTCGTATTCGGATGCGGAACGCGCCGTGTTGAGCCGTGAGGCTGATATGGGGCTGGTCAGGCTGCCGATGGAGATGGCAGGCCTTCAGGCCAAAGCCAGCCTGGAAGCCGAGGCCGTGTGCATCATGCCCCGGGGCCACCCCCTGGAGAAACTGGAAACCGTCGGCGTGCTGGACCTGGCCGGTGTCTCGCTGGTCCTGCTGGGCCGCCAACGGCTGATCCGCCACGAGATCGACATGGCGTTCCGGCAGGCTCGCGTGATGCCGCGCATTGGCGCCGAAGTGCATTCTGTCGGCGTGGCCTGCGCTTTCGTCGCGCAGGGCCTGGGCGTGTCCATCGTCAACGCGCTGCTGGCCAGCTACTGCCGCGACATGAATTTCAGCAGCCGCCCGTTTCGCCCCCGCATCGCCTACCAGCTGGGTATCGCCTCGCTGGAGAAGTCACCGCTGTCCGCGCTGGGCGACGCGTTCTCACGGCACCTCATCGACGCCATCATGGCTTCGGTGCGGCCGGAAGACTGCACACGCCGGATCTAAAGTGGCCGGCTTCGACGTGCAAGCCGCCGCGCATGGCGGTGCAACACTGCTTCAGCGGTGCTCAAAAACCGCCCTCCGTTTCTCCACAAACGCAGCCGTGCCCTCGCGCACATCCCGCGAAGCGGCCGCGACCATGAACTGCGCGGCCTCCATGGCCAGGCCTTCGTCGATGGAGACGTTGAGCCCGCGCGTCACCGCGCGCAGCGAGGCTGCCACGGCCACGGCGGAGTTTTCGGCGATGCGGTCGGCCATGCGCAGGCAGGCCGGCAGCAGCTCATGGGCCGGCACCACGTGGTTGACCAGGCCGATCAGCAAAGCTTCCTCGGCGCTGATGGCGTCGCCGGTCAGGATCATTTCGTTGGCGCGCTTGCGGCCTATGTGGCGCGGCAGGCGCTGCGTGCCGCCGAAGGGCGGTGGAAAGCCAAGCCGGATCTCAGGCTTGGCAAAGCTCGCGTGTTCGGCCGCGATGGCGATGCTGCAGGCTTCCATGGTTTCGCAGCCGCCGCCGAAGGCGATGCCGTTGACGGCCGCGATGATAGGCTTGGGGTAGTTCTCGATGCGCCGCGTCATGGCCTGGCCACGCATCACGAAATTGCGCCAGGCGGTTTCGGGCGAGGCGGCAATGTCGGGTGCGAAGCCCGCAATGTCGGCGCCGGCGCTGAAGGCTTTTTCGCCCGCGCCGGTCAACACCAGGCAGCGCACGCTGTCGTCAAGCTCCAGGGCATTGAGCCTGTCCATCAGTTCGTCTATCAGTTCGTAGCTCAGCGCGTTCAGTTTCTCGGGGCGGTTCAGGATGAGCACCGCGTGTTGGCCGTGGCGTTCGCTTTCTATCAGCATGCTGTCTCCAGGGAATCAAACAGGGGTGTCGAGGGACGAAAACGACAGCACGCCGCTACCGCGCGGGGCACCGACAAAATAAGTCGCGGCTTGCGGCGTGACAAAGGACTGGCCGCTCTCCAGCACGATGTCGCTGTCGCGGCGCCCGGCCAGCGCATCGCTGGTGATCCAGAGGCAGCCCCCGGTGCAGGCCAGGACCTGGCCGCGCGGCAGGCGCAGGGGCCGGGGGACGGACCCGAGCGTCAATGAAGCTTGTGGGGTTTGCAGGGTTTGTGGGATGTTCATGGCCACGCCTTTCAAAAGTGTGGTTTGATTCTTCCCTGGTCCCGGCCCGCGCGGCCGGATGGTTTGTCATCCGGGGTATTCCCACCGTTCATGCCATTCATGTTGTTCATGCCATGCTGAGCCCTTCTTCCTCCCACGCGCTGCGCGCCATGTCGCTGGACGCGATCCGCGGCTTTGAATCAGCGGCGCGCCACCTGAGCTTTACCGCGGCGGCCGAGGAGCTGTGCATCACGCAGTCGGCGGTCAGCAAACAGGTCAAAGGCCTGGAGGACGCACTGGGTGCGGCGCTGTTCCTGCGCGGCGGCAAGGGCCTGAGCCTCACGCCCCAAGGCCGTGAACTGTATGAGGCGGCCCGCGCGTCACTGGCGCAACTGGCTTCGGCTGTGGATCGCCTGCTGGCGGTGGACAGGGTCTCGGTGGCGGTCACCACCACGCCCTCCTTCGCCGCGCTGTGGCTGGCGCCCAAGCTTGCAAAATTCCAGTTGCTGGAGCCCGCCATCGACGTGCGTGTCGACGCCTCGGAAGACCGGGTCAACCTGGAGCGCGAAGGCATGGACCTGGCCGTGCGGCTCTATCGGGTGCAGCCGGGCGACGAGGGCCCGCCGCCCCTGCTGCAGGAGCAGGCCCTGCTGGTGGCCGCGCCTGCCGTCGCGGCACGCATCCATTCAGCGGCCGACATCCTGCACACGCCGCTGCTGGTCTACTACGACCCGGCCACGCGGTTTCCGTGGATGTCGTGGCCGGACTGGTATGAACGCCTGGGCCTCAAGCAGTCGGCGCAGCAGCCCTGCCTGTATTTCTCGCAATACGAACACGTGCTGACCGCCGCCGTGCAGGGCGCCGGCATCGCCATAGGCCGCACGCCGCTGATGCTGCCGCAGCTGCGCAGCGGCCAACTCACGGTGGTCTTGCCGGGCCAGACGGTGGACGGCCTGGCCTACCGCATCGTGACTTCGGCCCACAGCACGGACCGGCCAGCGGTGCAGAAATTCCGTGCCTGGCTGGAGCGCGAACTTGCGCTCGAAGCCATAGGCTAGGGCCGGCTGCTCCAATTGCCCGTAGCTTCCAGCACCGGGGACAGCTCTGCCTCACCCCAGCGCAGCGGCAAGGAAGATTCCACCAGCCGCATCGCCTGCACCTTGAAGCGCATCAGGCGCTGGGCACCGGCGAAGGAATCCACCTCGGGGCCGTCCCAGATGATGTCGGCCGTGACGGCCAGGTACAGCAGGTCGCCGGTGTCGAAGTCGATGAACAGCAGGCCGGCACGCGGGTTGACGACCAGGTTGCCCAGGGTGTTGAAGAAGTAGTTGCCGACGAAGTCGGGCACGGTCAGCGTGCCGTCGGACTCCACACGCACAAAGCCGGGCTTGCCGCCGCGGTGCGAGACGTCAACGCCGCCGGCACGGCCGGCCTGTTCGCCGTCGCCCGCATAGGCGGTGGCGATGAACAGCGTGTCGGCCTGCTCAATCATGCGGCGCGCCGCGTCATTGAGCTGCGCCGACGCATGCAGCACCGGCCCGGTTGCGGGCACGGGACGCTCCACATACACCGGCTCGCGTGCCTGGATGTATTTGGGGCAGTTGCCGAAGCTCTGGCTCAGCTCCACCGCAAAGCCCGAATCATTGACGCCGCGCACAATGCCGTTCATGCGGTTGCGCCTGCGCGTGTGCGGCTCTATGCCCAGCAGGCCTATCGCGGCGGCGTCTGCCAGCGTGGCTTGCAGGGGGTCACCTGCCAGTGGCTGTGCGCGCAGCAGCAGGTGGCGCGCGTCGGGCGAGTGGATAAACCCCGGCGGCTGGGCCAGCACCGAGGCCCAGGGCTGGCCGTTCGCGTCCACCGTGCCTGCGACCACAAAAGGCAGCTGCTCAAAAAACTCGCGGTGCTGGTCGGGCATGAAGTCGCGAATCACGCGCGGGCCGATTTCCGCCATGCGCGCGCGCACCGCAGCGCCCACGCGGGCTTGCACCGCGCGCTCGCCTTCATGGAAGGTGGCGGCAGTCATGCGGCCAGCCCTATGGGCGTCCTGACCATGGGCACAAAGCGCGGCAAGGCCTCGATGCGGGCCAGCCAGGCGCGTATGCGCGGGTACGCCTCCAGTGAAACTTTGCCCTCGGGTGCATGGGCCGAATAGCTGTAGTTGGCGATGTCGGCCAGCGTGGGCGTGCTGCCCGCGAGAAAGGCCGACTGGCCCAGTTGCTGCTCCATCACCGCGAACAGGGCGTGCGCGCGCTCAATGGCTTCGGGGCTTTCCGGCCGCTTGAACAGCTGGATCACGCGCGCGGCGGCCGGGCCGTAGGCGAGCTGCCCGGCCGCGACCGACAGCCAGCGCTGCACCGCCGCGGCGGCCAGCGGGTCGCGCGGCAGCCATTGCTCGGCATCCGGTGCATAGCGTGCGTTGAGGTAGACCAGGATCGCGTTGGAGTCAGCCAGCGTGACCTCGCCGTCCTGGATCACCGGCACCTGGCCGAAGGCGTTCATGGCCAGGAAGGCCGGCGTCTTGTGCCCTTTGGTGGCCAGGTCGATCTCGATGCGCTCGAAGGGCAGTCCTAGCAGCGAGAGGAACAGTTCCACCCTGTGCGAATGGCCGGAAATGGCGACGCGGTACAGGCGTATGGGCTGTGCGGGCTGGGCTTTGGCGGCGGGTGTGCTCATGGTCGGGCTTTCGTCAGGTTGAAAAAATTGAATGAAAGAGGGCTCTCGGAATGGATTCTGTTTGAACCGTTATTTTGAATAAATGGCTTTCAAGACATTTAACTAATCCATTAACTGGATGAATCCCGGCAACAGGCGTAGCATGTCGCCATGGACAAACTCCGGGCCATGCAGGCCTTTATTCACATTGCCGAACAAGGCAGCCTCACGGCCGCGGCCCAGGTCATGGAGTCGTCGCTGCCGGCCATGGTGCGCACGCTGGCCGGCTTTGAAGCGCAGCTGGGCGTGCGCCTCTTCAACCGCACGACGCGCCGTATCTCGTTGACCGAGGAAGGCCGGCGCCACCTGGAGAGCTGCCGCCAGCTGCTGGCCGCGCTGGCCGATGCCGAGGCGGCGCTGACGGCCGACGCGGCCGAGCCTGCGGGCCACCTGACGATTACCGCGCCCATGCTGTTCGGCCAGATGCACGTGGCGCCGGCCGTCACGCGTTTTGTGCAGCAGCACGAAAAGATGCGCTGCTCCATGGTGCTGCTGGACCGCGTGGTCAATTTGCTGGAGGAAGGCATAGACGTGGGCATACGCATAGGCGAGCCCGAGGACTCCAGCCTGGTGGCGCAGAAGGTGGGCAGCATCCGGCGCCTGGTGGTGGCCAGCCCGGCCTGGGTTCGCCGCCACGGCGTGCCCCAACACCCGAAGGACCTGCTCAAGGCCAACTGCGTGCGCATCACCGACCATTCCCCCACATGGGGCCCGTTCAATGACGGGGGCCGGCCGCTTCGGCTCGCCGTCAGTGGTAATCTGGAGTTCAACCAGATCGCACCGGCCGTGGCGGCCTGCGCGGCGGGCGCGGGATTCGGCTCGTTTTTTTCCTACCAGGTGGCGCCGTTTTTGAAGACCAAACAATTGCGCACCGTGCTGGAGGATTTCGAGCCGCCGCCCCGGCCGATCAACATCGTTTACCCGCACGCCCGGCTGCTGCCCATGCGCACGCGGGTGTTCATTGAGTGGATGAAAACGGAACTCCAGGAGTTCCAGCCTTGAGGGCCGGCATTCAGGCACCAGATAAGAAAACAAGGAACACAGCGCATGCAGACTTTTGACTTTGACCTTTTTGTGATCGGCGGCGGCAGCGGCGGCGTGCGCGCCGCGCGCATGTCCGCCCAGCGCGGTGCGCGTGTCGGCCTGGCCGAGTTCGCGGCCATGGGCGGCACCTGCGTCAACGTGGGCTGCATCCCGAAAAAACTCTACAGCTACGCCGCCCACTACGGCGACAGCTTTGAAGAGTCGCATGGCTTCGGCTGGACCGGCGAGAAGCCTGTCTTCGACTGGGACATCCTGAAGGCCAACCGCGCGCGCGAGATCGCGCGGCTCAACGGCATCTATGTGCAGCTGCTTGAAAGCGCGGGCGTGAAGATCATCAAGGGCTGGGCCCGGCTGCTCGACGAACACACCGTCGAGGTCGACGACCAGAAATTCACGGCCAAACACATCCTGGTCTCCACCGGTGGCACCGCCACCGTGCCCGCGCTGCCGGGCCGTGAGCATGTGCTGACTTCGGACCACATGTTCGACCTCAATCCTTTCCCGAAACGCCTGATGGTGGTGGGTGGCGGCTACATCGCCTGCGAATTCGCCTCCATCTTCAACGGCCTGGGCGCGGAGGTCACGCAGGTGCACCGCCGCGACATGCTGCTCACGGGTTTTGACGAAGACGTGCGCCGCTTTATCGCCGCCGAGATGAGCAAGACCGGCGTCAAGCTGCAGCTGGGAACCGAAGTGGAGTCCATCACCAAGACGGACACCGGCCTGCAAATCGCGTTCAAGGGGGGCGGCGCCGGCCTGGAAGTGGACGCGGTGCTCTATGCCACGGGCCGCGTGCCCAACGCCAACGGCATAGGGCTGGAAACCGTGGGTGTGGCGGTGAACGCGGCCGGCGCGATACAAGTGAACGAACACTACCAAAGCTCGGTGCCGTCCATCTATGCGCTGGGCGACGTGACGGCGCGCATGCAGCTGACGCCCGTCGCGCTGGGCGAAGCCATGGTGGTGGTGGACCAGCTCTTCGGCCCGGCAGCCGGCAAGAAGCGGCGCAACATGAGTTATGAGTTTGTGCCGACGGCCGTCTTCACCCACCCCAACATCGGCACGGTCGGTTATTCAGAAGCCGATGCGCGCGCGAAGTTCGGCAAGGTCACAGTGTTCCGCGCCGACTTCAAGGCCCTCAAGCACACGCTGAGCGGCAGCACCGAGCGCACGCTCATGAAGCTGCTGGTCGAGGACGCCACCGACCGCGTGGTGGGCCTGCACATGGTGGGTCCGGATGCCGGCGAGATCGTCCAGGGTTTTGCCGTGGCCATGAAGGCCGGAGCGACCAAGGCAATTTTTGACAGCACGATCGGGATTCACCCCACGGTGGCGGAAGAATTCGTCACCATGCGGGAACCGGTCAAAGACTAGGCCTGTTCACGCTATTGATGCAGCCATCTGTGGATCTGAATTTATCCGCAGATAAACGCAGATTGACGAGAAGGCATTTGTACTGAGGACTTGATCCCTGTCTTCATCTGCGTCAATCTGCGTAATCTGTGGATGAATCTCTTTATCCGCAGATTACGCAGATTTACACAGATTGAAAGCCAGGTAGTCTGGTTCGTCCTTTTCGGCGGATTTGTGGCGTCAGTCCGCGTCGGGATCTTCGGGCGTATCGGCATCGGGCTCTCGATCCTTGAGCCGCTCATCCAGCCGCTTGCGAATCGAACCAGCCTCCTCCAGAAACTGCGGCACCGGCACCGCGGGTGCCATGCGCAATGAAGGCGGGTACAGCGTGGACAGGTAGAGCTTGTTGGACAGGCGCTTGTTCTGCAGCCAGTTGGTGCCCAGCATCGCGACCGTGCCGAGCACGGCGATGCCGGCCACCAGCGCGGCCAGGCCGCGGCGGCGCTGCGGGACGATGACCGTGAGGTGCACATAGATGGCGGCCGCTCCGCCCAGCAGCACCAGCAGCCCTTCAAAACGCGCCAGGCTTTCGAGCGAGAACATAAAGGCCAGCAGGCCGGCCAGTGTGGACACCACCTGCACCGCGAGCGTGCTGAAGCAAGCGATGCGCACGTGGCGCCAGAACTGCAGGTGGCCGGTGAACAGCTTGGTGGCCAGCGCCCACAGCCCGGCCCAGATGGTGATTCCCAGCGCCACCGCGCCCAGCAGGCCGGGCAGCTGCCGCGCGAGTTGCGAGGGCTCGGTCAACGTGAGCCAGGACTGGCCCAGCACCAGGGCCAGCATGCCGGCGAGGGCCAGCAGCGTCCAGCCGGTGGTGCGCCAGGGGAAGTGCGGCAACAACTCTTCGGCCGGCACGGGCGCTTCGGCCAGGCGCAGGCCCAGCTTGAGGCGTCCCAAAACCAGCGCCTCGCCGGCGGGCCAGTCGAATTGCGCACCGCGGCCATGCCGGGCGCGGCCCAGGGCCACGCCGTTGACGCTGTCCAGCACCTGCACGCTGACGCCGCCCTCGGGCGTGCGGCTGATGCGCAGGTGTTCGCCGGCCACGTGGCTGTCGTCCAGCACCAGGTCGGCCGCGAGCGCACGGCCCACGGTGACGGGCCAGTGGCGAATATCGAGCCGGGCAACCGTGGCGCCGTTGCGGTCGGTGGCCTGCAGCAGGCCCAGGATGGGGGTGGCGCTCATTTGGCGGCCTCCCACTTGAAGCCGGCGAGGTAGTGCGAGACCAGCTTGAGGCCGTTCTCGAAACTCACGCCCTGCGCATCCATGCGGCCCTGCACGCCGCGCGTGGACTGGTTGACCGACATGGTCAGCACCGACACGTCGTAAAGGCCGGGCAACTTGCGGTAGGCGCTCATGCAGACCACGGCGCGCATGGGCATGCCGCCGGTCTCGATGAAGCGTTCCGAACATTCGGCGGGCGTGGCCTTGCGCGAGCCGCGCGTGGCGAAATATTCATTGGCAAAGCTCTGCGAATACATCGCGGAAAAGCGCAGGGGCCCGAGCTTGGGCGCGTTGTAGGCCTCGTAGCGCAGGCGTATGTAGCCGGTGTTGAAGTCGCCGGCGAACACATGGCTGTCGATCTGGCAGTCGGTGCGCTCCAGGTCGAATGCCTTGAAGTCGGGCTCGCGCCCGCGGCCCCAGCAGCGGGCCAGCGCGTCGTCGGGCACAGGCACGCTGTAGCCGCCGTGCTTTTGCGCGGTCAGGGGCGCGGCGGTGAAGCGCTGCGTCAGCAGGGCCTGGTGTTCGCCGAGCTGGCGCGCCACTTCGGCATGCGCGGGCTTGGTGATGGGCTGGGCCGTAGCGGACTTGGCCAGCAGGGCCTGGGCGAACTCGGCGGGGATCAAAAAGCTCAGCAGGTCGCCGTCCAGCCGCTTGGAGACGTTGACGCCGACCACCTGGCCCGCGTCGTCGAGCGCCGGGCCGCCGCTCATGCCGGGATTGAGCGCGCCGCCGAAAAAGATGCGCGGGTAAAAACTGCGCTGCACCAGGCCGTTGTAAGTGCCCTCTGTCACGGCAAAGCCGATGTCCAGCGGGTTTCCCAGCGAGTAGATGCGCTCGCCGCGCGCCAGCGGCCTGTCGGCGCCGCGAAAGGCCAGCTGCGGCATGCCCGTGGCGGGCGCCTTCACGCGCAGCAGGGCCAGGTCGTTGCGCACGTCGAAGGCCAGCAGTTCGACCTCGGCCTCCTTGCCGTCCACCGGCACGTAGACGCCGCGGTAGCGCTCGGGCTCCAGCGCAAGCTGGCTGGCCACGTGGAAGTTGGTGATGATGAGCCCGTTGGCCGAGACAAAAAAGCCCGAGCCGACGCTGGCCTGGGTGTTGGAGTTGCGCAGCAGGGTACGTATCTGCACCAGCTTGTCGCGGGTGGTTTCATAGGCGCGCTGGGCGTCGCGGGAGATCTGGGCCGGCGCCGCGGCAGGGGCTGCGCCCGGGGCGCCGCGTGCCGGCGCGGGGGTCTGGGCGTAAGCGGCCTGAAGGCAAAGCGCGCCCAGAAGGGCGCCCAGCAATGCACGCAATGGCCCGAAGGGCTTGGAATGGTTCATCGATGCATTCTAGGGTCTGGAGATGAAGAGCAGGTGCCGGGGAGTTGCCGCACAATGGGGCCATACGTAGAAAGACAGGCCCCCTTTTCATGCCCTACCTCCCCCCTTTCATCGCCCCCACCCGTTACAGCGACCCGGCCGCCGCGCTGGCCCAGGTCCGCGCGATTTACGACCAGCAGATCGCCCACCTGCGTGACGCGATGCAGCGTTATGTGGCCGGCGAAACCCTGCCCGGCCACGTGCGCGCCTGCTACCCTTTTGTGCGCATCCACACCGACACGGTGGCGCGCGCCATCCTGGAGACACCGGACATCTCGCAGCTGAGCTTTGGTTTTGTCGCCGGGCCCGGCCGCTTTGAGACCACGCTGACCCGCCCCGACCTCTACGGCAACTACTACCTCGAACAGTTCCGCCTGCTGATGCAGAACCATGACGTGGAGCTCGAGATCGGCACCAGCGCGCAGCCCATCCCCATCCACTTTTCGTTCGCGGAAAACGACCACATCGAAGGCAATATGACGGCGGCACGCCGCATGCTGATGCGCGACGTGTTCGACCTGCCCGACCTGGCCGCCATGGACGACGGCATCGCCAACGGCACCTACGAGCCCCTGCCCGGCGAGCCACAGCCGCTGTCTCTGTTCACCGCGGCGCGCGTCGACTATTCGCTGCAGCGCCTGCGCCACTACACGGGCACCTCGCCGCACTGGTTCCAGAACTTCGTGCTGTTCACCAACTACCAGTTCTATATTGACGAGTTCGTGCGCCTGGGCCACGAGGCCATGGCCGACCCGGACAGCGAGTACATCGCCTTCGTCGAGCCCGGCAATGTGGTGACGCGGCGCACCGGCCTGCCCGCCGCCGAGGGCGACGAGCTCGGCGTGCCGCCGCCGCGCCTGCCGCAGATGCCGGGCTACCACCTGCTGCGCGCCGACCACAGCGGCATCACCATGGTCAACATCGGCGTCGGCCCGGCCAATGCCAAGAACATCACCGACCACATCGCGGTGCTGCGCCCGCACGCCTGGATCATGCTGGGCCACTGCGCGGGCCTGCGAAACAGCCAGCAGCTGGGCGATTACGTGCTGGCCCACGGCTATGTGCGCGAGGACCACGTGCTGGACGAAGAGCTGCCGCTGTGGGTGCCCATCCCGGCGCTGGCCGAGATCCAGGTCGCGCTGGAAAAAGCCGTGGCCGACGTGACCCATGCGGTCGGGCCCGACCTCAAGCGCATCATGCGCACCGGCACCGTGGCTTCCACCGACAACCGCAACTGGGAACTGCTGCCCGGCAACCAGCCGCAGCGCCGCTTCAGCCAGAGCCGCGCGGTGGCGCTGGACATGGAAAGCGCGACGATCGCCGCCAACGGCTTCCGCTTTCGCGTTCCCTACGGCACCCTGCTGTGCGTGAGCGACAAGCCGCTGCACGGCGAGATCAAGCTGCCGGGCATGGCCAACCACTTCTACCGCGAACGTGTGGACCAGCACCTGCGCATCGGCATACGCGCCATCGAGCTGCTGCGCGCCGAGGGCATCACGCAGCTGCACAGCCGCAAGCTGCGCAGCTTCTCGGAAGTGGCCTTCCAGTAGACCCGGCCGCCATGAGCCCAGCGCCCCTCGTCCAGATCAGGGAAGCCACGCACGACGTCGTCATCGACATGATGTACGCGCGGCCCGACAACTTCACCGGCCAGGTGATCTACGGCCACAGCTTCTGCTTTTTGCATCCCGAGGCCGAAGCCTGCCTGCGCCGCGCGGTGGCCGGCGCACGCGGCTTCGGCTACAAGCTCAAGATTTTCGACGCCTTCCGCCCGCACGAGGCGCAGGAAGCGCTCTGGGCGGTGCTGCCGGTGCCGGGGTATGTGGCCGACCCCGCCAAGGGCTCCAACCACACGCGCGGCGTGGCGGTGGACCTGACCCTGCTGGACGCCAACGGCCAGGAGCTGGACATGGGCACGCCGGTCGACACCATGACGGCGGCCTCGCACCACTTCTATGCCGACCTGCCGGCCGCGGTGCAGCTCAACCGCATGAAGCTGCTGACCATCATGCTGGAGGCCGGTTTTGTGCACCACCCCATGGAGTGGTGGCATTACCAGTTGCCGGAAGCCAAGGAGTTCGAACTGGTCAGCAGCGCGGTGTTTGCCGGCTGCCTGGATGCGGCGGCCTGAAAAAAAGCTTCTGGATTCAGGCCTGCGTGGGCAGTTCGCCGGTGGCTTTTGAACCCTGCGAGCCTTCGCCGGCTTGCGTGATCTCGGCCCGCATCATCGGCAAAAACTGCGGGTACTCGCGCTGCATGAAGTCCACCAGCGCCTCGCGCAACTTGCAGCGCAAGTCCCAGTTGAGGCCGGAGTTGCCCGAGGTGACAAGCAGGCGCAGCTGCATGCTGCGCTCGCCGGCCTCCACCACCTGCAAAAGGCACAGGCGCCTGTCCCATTCGGGCGCCGCTTCGCAGGCGCGGCGCGCGGCCTGGCGCAAAGGCTCCAGCGGCATGCGGTAGTCCACCCAGACGAACACGGTGCCTATGATCTGCGCGCTGTTGCGCGTCCAGTTCTGGAAGGGGTTTTCGATAAACCACTGCAGCGGGATGATCATGCGCCGCTCGTCCCAGATCTTGAGCACCACGTAGGTGCCGGTGATTTCCTCGACGCGGCCCCATTCGCCCTGCACGATGAGGACGTCGTCGATGCGCAGCGGCTGGGCCAGCGCGAGCTGCAGGCCGGCGATCAGGTTGCTGAACACCGGGCGGGCCGCGATACCGGCCACGATGCCGATCACACCGGCCGAGGCCAGCAGGCTGGCACCCAGCTGGCGCGCGCCGGGGAAGGTCATCAGCATCATTGACAGGCCCGCGATCAGCACCATGAAGCCTGCCGTGCGCGCGAGCAGCCGCGTCTGGGTATGGATGCGGCGCGCGTTGAGGTTGTCCTCCACCTCGACCGAATGCTGGCCGACCACACCTTGGGCCACGCCGTCGATGGCGCGCAGCGCCAGCCAGGTGATGGTGGCCAGCAGCAGCAGGATGTTGCCGTGGCGCACCTGCGAAATCAGCGGCAGCGCGTCGGGCGCTGCCTGCCAGACGGCCTGCAGCGCGATCAGCGGCAGCACAAAACGCGTGGGCCGCCAGCTGCGGCGCGCCACCGCGCTGGAAATCGGCAGCTTGCGCGTGATGCGCCAGATCACCGCCGCGCCGACGCGGTGCACCACCAAGGCCAGCACCACGGCCACCACCGCCGAGAACAGCACGCGCCAGGCGGCGTCCTCCAGAAGGCGGAGTTCACCGAAATTCATGGCGCGACGGTTCCGGTCATGCCCTCTGCCTCCCGTGTCAGCCGGCCTTGCGCGGCCGCACCAGGGCAGCGGCGGTTTTGGCGTTGATGCGCGCCGTCTCCACGTCGGCGTCGAAAGCCAGCGCCACGCCCATGCGGCGTTTCACAAAACTCTCGGGCTTGCCGAAAAGGCGGATGTCGGAGTTGGGCACACGCAGCGCCTCGGCCACGCCGTCGAACACAATGCCCTCGGCGTCGACGCCGCCGTAAATCACGGCGCTGGCGCCCGGGCTCTTGAGCGCGGTGTTGACCGGCAGGCCGAGGATGGCGCGCGCGTGCAGCTCGAACTCGTTCTGCCACTGGGTGCACATCGTGACCATGCCGGTGTCGTGCGGGCGCGGGCTCACTTCGCTGAACCAGACGTCCTCGCCCTTGACGAACAGTTCGACGCCAAACAGGCCTTGTCCACCCAGGTTGTCGGTCACGGCCTTGCAGATGTCGCGGCTTTTTTGCAGCGCGGCCGGGCGCATGGGATGCGGCTGCCAGCTTTCCACATAATCACCGCTGACCTGGACGTGGCCGATCGGCTCGCAGAAGTGGGTTTCAATCTTGCCGTCGGCGCCCATCGCACGCACCGTGAGCTGGGTGATCTCGTAGTCGAAGTCGATAAACCCTTCGACGATCACGCGGCCGTGGCTCACGCGGCCGCCGGCCATGGCGTAGTCCCAGGCTTTTTTCACGTCGGCCGGCCCGGCGATCTTGCTCTGGCCCTTGCCCGAGGAGCTCATCACCGGTTTGACGATGCAGGGGTAGCCGGTGGTCGAATCGATGGCGGCCTGCAATTCCTCCAGCGAATCGCAGAACACATAGGGGCTGGTCGGCAGGCCCAGGGTTTCGGCGGCGAGGCGGCGTATGCCCTCGCGGTCCATGGTCAGGCGCGCGGCGCGGGCCGTGGGGATCACGCGTACCGTGCCGGCGGCTTCGAGTTCTTCCAGCATGGCCGTGGCGATGGCCTCGATCTCGGGCACGACCAGGTCGGGTTTTTCTTTTTCAATCAGAGCCTTGAGCTGGGCCGGGTCGCTCATGGTGATGGTGCGCGCATGGTGGGCCACCTGCTGGCCCGGCGCGTTCTCGTAGCGGTCGGTGGCGATGGTCTCCACACCGAGTCGCTGCAGCGCGATCAGCACCTCCTTGCCCAGCTCGCCGGAGCCGAGCAGCATGACTTTGGTGGCATGGGGGGACAAGGGGGTTCCGAAAGTTGTCATAGATAGAGGTATGGGTAAGCGCTGAAGAGGGAAGTGGGAAAGGCGACGGCAATGGCAGGCACCTGGGCTTACTTTACTGCACCGGCCCCGCGCGCCTGGGTAGGACGTTTGCCCTTGCCCAGGACCGGATATTGCCGTCAGATGATAATTATTCTCAACTAGAACACTTCACCTCCAGCGGCCTTGATGTGCCGCCACCCGAAAGACCCGTATGTCCACCCTACCCGCTTCCCCATCCGCTCCCGCACCCGAGGCCGCCCCGCGCAAACGCCGTCCGCCGCGCCGCGTGCAGGTCACCCGTGTGCAGACTTTGAGCCCGCTGATGCGCCGCATCACCTTGCAAGGCGCGGAACTTGAAGGCTTTGAGGTCAACGACCCGGCCAGCTATATGAAGCTGATTTTTCCCGAGCCCGGCCAGACAGAGCCGGATCGCCCGTTGCCCGACGGGCCTAGGCCGAAGTCCATGCGCACTTACACGCCGCTGGCCGTGCGCGCCGACGTGCACGAGGTCGACGTCGACTTTGTGCTGCACGGCGACGGCCCCGCCTCCACCTGGGCCGCGCAGGCTCAGGCGGGCCAGGTGCTGTTTTTGATGGGGCCAGGCCCCGGCTACAAACTCGCGCTGGATGCGCCCCTGCACCTGCTGATAGGCGACGACAGCGCCCTGCCCGCGTTTGAAACCATCCTGGCCGCCTTGCCCGCAAGTGCGCAGGCGCAGGTGCTGGTCGAAGTGGTCGATGCTGCCGAAGAGCGGCTGCTGCAAAGCGCCGCGAAGGTGGACGCCCGCTGGGTGGCGCGCGGCGCCGACAACACCCAGGCCGGCACCGCGCTGGAAGCCGCCCTACGCAAGACCGGCGCGCCCGCGGCCGATGCGCGTATCTATTTGGCTTGCGAGGCCGCGGCCATGCGTCGCTTACGCCAGTTGCTGATTGAAGAACTCGGCGTGGAGCGCAGCCGCATTGTGGGCCGCGGTTACTGGAAACTGGGCACCGTCAATCACCCGGACCATGATTACGGCGAGGATTGAGCCCCTTCACTGCCGGGCATAACTCACTGTCAGCATTTCCCACTGGTGGCCCTCGGGCTCGTTCCAGTAAACACCCTTGCCGCCGAACTGCGTGTCGACCTGACTGTCCATGGGGCCGCGCACCGTGCTGCGATAGGGAATGCCGGCCGCCTGGATTCGGCCCAGGATGGCGTCGAACTCTTGCGGGCTGACACGAAAGCAGAAGTGCTGGACGGGAAAGTCCTCGTCCGTGTCGATGAAGTCCAGTGTCAGGCCTTCGTTGACGTAGACGGCGGAGAAGGGTCCCAGGGCCGTGGGCGCCCAGGGCACGCCCAGCAGTTCCGCGAGCTGCCGGGCCGAGGCCACCTTGTCGCGGGCTGAAACGATGGTGTGGTCGAGTTCAATCGTCATGCAGGTCTCCCTTGGGGGAAACCGTTTTTATAGCCCTTTCGCACCCGGCCTGTCACACCGGGGCCTCACAAGTCCCCACGCGCTCAGAGGTCGAAGAACACCGTTTCCCTGTCGCCCTGTATATGGATGTCAAAGCGGTACTGCGGCCCGGCACCCGTCACTGCACGCTTAGCCACCAGGGTCCCCCGCCGTGCCGCCGGCACACTCGCCAGCACCGCATCCTTGCCGTTGGCTTGCGCCTCATCCTCAAAGTAGATGCGCGTAAAGGTATGCACCAGCAGGCCGCGCATGGTCACGCAGACATTGATGAAGGGCGCCTGGCCCACCGCCGCCACGCCGGGCTTGACGGTGAAGAATTCGTAGTGGCTTTGCGGCAGGGTGCCGGTGCCGCAACGGCCGAAGCCGGTGAAGCCGCGCGCTTCGGCATCCGCCACCGAGGTGATGGGCTGGCCGCTGCCGTCGGGCTGGGCGATCTCGACCATGGCGTCCATGATGGCGTTGCCGGCGCCGTCAAACACCTGGCCGGTGATGCGTATGTGTTCGCCCTGCGCGTTGGGCTGGGCCAGCACGGGCGTGAACAGGCTTTTGAGGTCGTAGCCATATTGCGTGGGCGTGAGGCCGTAGGCAAAGAAGGGGCCGACGGTTTGCGAAGGGGTTTGTTTGAGTTGGCTCATGGTGATGTCTTCCTGCCGCTTATTCAAAACGCGTGGCCTTGGGGCCGCGCAGCACGATGTCGAACACATACCCAAGCGCGTAATCGGGCTGGGTCACGTCGAGGCTGAATTTGGAGACCATCAGATCGCGCACGCCTTCGGGCGCGCCCATGTACATGGGGTCGTAGCTGAGCAGCGGATCGCCGGGGAAATACATCTGCGTGACCAGGCGGCTCGCGAAGTAATCACCGAACAGCGAAAAGTGGATGTGCTGCGGCCGCCAGGCGTTGGGGTGGTTGCCCCAGGGGTAGGCGCCGGGCTTGATGGTCTTGAAGCTGTAGCGGCCTTCGTTGTCGGTCATGCAGCGGCCGGCGCCCAGGAAGTTGGGGTCCAGCGGCGCGTCGTGCTGGTCGACCTTGTGCACGTAGCGGCCGGCCGCGTTGGCCTGCCAGACTTCGACCAGTGTGTTGCGTACGGGCCGGCCGTCTTCGTCCATTACACGGCCGGTGACGATGATGCGTTCGCCCAGCGGGTCGCCGTTCATGACGGCGTTCTTCGTCAGGTCGTTGTCGAGCGGGCCAAACTGTTCGATGCCGTAGACCGGCGCATTGAGCTGGGCCAGCGCCTGCTTGATCGGGACCAGCGGCTGTTTGGGGCCGCGCAGCAGGGTGGACTTGTAGCCCGGGTAGATATGGGGCGAATGGCTGGTCCAGTCACGCGGGGCGAGAAAGCTGGTGTTCAGGTCGGGTTTCATGGTGGGTGTCTCCGTGGGTCAGATGGGCTGCCTGGATGCCTTAGGCGGCGACTTCCGGCGCTGGAGCCACTTTAATCGCACCGAATGGTTATGTATATTGACATTTTTTCGGCTTATCCATAACCAAATTGGCCGATGGTGGTTAAATCTCGGCATGGTCGATGAACGCATCAAATACCGGCATTTGCAGTGTTTCCTGGCGGTGGCGCAGCATGGCAGTCTGCAAAAGGCGGCCGACGTGCTGGCGATCACCCAACCGGCCGTCTCCAAAACCCTGAAAGAACTTGAAGACCTGCTGGCCGTGCGCCTGTTTGAGCGCGGGCGCCGGGGCGCGGTGACTACGCGCGAGGGCGAGGCTTTTTTGCGCCACGCCGGCGCCAGTGTGAGTGCGCTGCGCGAAGCCGTGGCCAGCGTGGCGCAAACGCGGCGCCAGGGCAATGCCGTGGTCGCCATCGGCGTGCTGCCCACGGTCGCGCCCTGGCTGCTGCCGCAACTGCTGCTGCGGCAGGATGCCGAAGCCCAGGCGGACATGCACACCAGCCTGCGCATACACACCGGCGCCAACCCCGAACTGCTGGCGCGGCTGCGGCAGCGCGAACTGGACCTGGTCATAGGCCGCTTTGCTGAGCCGGCCCACATGCTGGGCCTGAGTTTTGAGCACCTGTATGCCGACCCGCTGGTGCTGGCAGTGCGCCCCGGCCATCCGCTGCAGGCGCAAGGCGCCCCCAAAATCGATCTGCTGGCGGGGCTGCAGGCCTTCACGGTGATCTTGCCCACACAGGGCACGGCGATCCGCCACACGGCGGACGGGTTTTTCCTGACGCGCGGCCTGGCCTTGCCGGCGCGCACCATCGAGACGCTATCGGTGTCGATTGCGCGCGGCTACACCTTGCAAAGCGACGCGGTCTGGGTCTCGCCGCTGGGCGCGGTACGGCCGGACCTGGACAGCGGTGCGCTGCTGCAGTTGCCCATGAGCATGGCCGGGACGGAGGAATTGGTGGGGCTGACCTTGCGCGCCGACATGGCACCTACGACAGCGCAGCAGGCCTTGATCGCGAATATCCGGCAATTGGCCGCGGAACGCCGCAGCCTGGCCTAGGCGGCTTCGGCTGTGACGGCGAAGCGCGCCGTCAGCTCGCCCAGGCCCAGCTCGTCGAGCACCTCGCGCAAGCGCGCTTGCGCCGCGCGGGTTTTGCCGGCCTGGGCTTGGGTGGGACGGCTGGCCAGGATCAGCTCGTTCTTCATCGAATGCTCCCAGCCCACCAGCTCAGTCACGGTGACCTGGTAGCCGTTGGCTTCAAGCTGCAGGCAGCGCAGCACGTTGGTGATCTGGCTGCCGAATTCGCGCGTGTGCAGCGGATGCCGCCAAAGTTCGGCCAGCGGGGTCTTGGCCAGCGAAAGGGCGCGGCTTTTCTTCAGCACGCCGGCAACCTCGGCCTGGCAGCAGGGCACCAGCACCATGTGGCGCGCACCTTTGGCCAAACCGAAGGCGATTGCGTCGTCGGTGGCGGTGTCGCAGGCGTGCAGCGCGGTGACGATGTCGATGGTGGGCGGCAGCTCGGTCGACGTTGTGGCCTCCTGCACCGTCAAGTTCAGGAAAGACATGCGCGCAAAACCCAGGCGCGCGGCCAGGCTGCGTGATTTGTCGACCAGCTCGGCGCGAGTCTCAATCCCGTAAACATGGCCGGCCATGGGCTCGCCTGCGTGCGCCACGTTGAAGAACAGGTCGTAAAGGATAAAACCCAGGTAGGACTTGCCGGCGCCGTGGTCGGCCAGCGTGAAGTTTGATTTCTGGGCCGCGACTTCATTGAGCAGGGGTTCTATGAATTGATACAGGTGATAGACCTGCTTGAGCTTGCGCCGGGTGTCCTGGTTGAGCTTGCCCTCACGCGTGAGGATGTGCAGCTCTTTCAGCAGCTCGATCGACTGCCCCGGGCGCAGCTCTTCAATGGCCTGGGCGGCGGGTGCGGGTTTTCCGGCATTTTTTGAAGGTTTTGCGGCGCGCGCGGTGCTGGGGGTCTGCATGGCCCCAAGTTTAGTGGGGCGCTGCAGGGCCTTATCCCAGGCGGTGCAAAAGCCTTTTGACCGGCCATGACGCCCTCTCCCAGAGGGCGAGGGAAGCGGAAACAGCCAAAAAACGACGAAAAAAGGCGCTCAGCCTGTTATAGGCGCATAATCCACCAGTTCGGGTTGCAAAAACCCGTACAAGTTGGTGATCGGTCAGTTTCGCGCGCTACGGCGGTACTTTTTGGTTTGTTGTGCTTTCGGGACCCCATCGCTTTTTGTTTTTATGTGTTTTTGAGGAGTCCCTCCATGGGCAACAAACTTTACGTCGGCAACCTGCCTTACTCGGTTCGCGACGAAGATCTGCAACAATCTTTTGGTCAATTCGGCGCTGTCACCAGCGCTAAAGTCATGATGGAACGCGACACCGGTCGCTCCAAGGGCTTTGGCTTTGTCGAAATGGGCAACGATGCCGAAGCGCAAGCTGCAATCACCGGCATGAACGGCCAGTCCCTCGGCGGCCGCAGCATCACCGTGAATGAAGCCCGTCCGATGGAGGCACGTCCTCCCCGTACCGGCGGCTTCGGCGGCGGTGGTGGCGGCTACGGCGGCGGTGGCGGTGGTGGCGATCGCTCCGGCGGTGGCGGCTACGGCGGCGGCGGTGGTGGCCGTTCCGGCGGCGGTGGCGGCTACGGCGGTGGTGGCGGCGGCCGCGGCGGCTACTAAGCCCTGCAAACCCCGTCAGCGGCAGAGATGCCGCTGTACACCCGCTCTCTCAGCTTCGCGCTGAGCAAAGCCCGAAAGGCTTCAAAACTCCGGTTTTGAGGCCTTTTTCTTTTGGGGCTCCGCCCTGTACCGATAGCCGAGTCCCGGCACGCCAGAAACGCTTGAAACATCTTCCAACAAATTAACTTGCACACAATTTAATTGTGAGCTACAATTCAACCCATGCCAAACAAAACCGACACCGTGGACGCCATGCTGCAGCTGGACAACCAGCTGTGTTTCGCGCTGTATTCCACCTCGCTGGCCATGACCAAGCTCTACAAGCCGCTGCTCGAGGACTTGGGCCTGACCTACCCGCAATACCTCGCGATGCTGGTGCTGTGGGAGCAGGACGGCCTCACGGTCTCCGAACTCGGCGAACGCCTGTACCTGGATTCAGGCACGCTGACCCCGCTGCTCAAACGCATGGAAACCGCCGGCCTGGTCTCGCGCCTGCGCGCCGTGCAGGATGAGCGCCGCGTGCACATCACGCTGACGGCCGAGGGCCGCAAGCTCAAGGCCAAGGCCGCAAAGATCCCCGGCTGCATCCTGAGCGCCACGCAATGCTCGATCCCGGAACTCGTGTCGCTGACGCAGCAGGTCCAGTCTTTCCGCAAGCGCCTCACCGCCTGATCCCTTTCACCCTCTCACTGATTTTTAACCCGCCCCGAACCGGGGTATCTCCAAAGGAAGCCACCATGACCACGCTCGAAAAAGTTCTCTACACCGCCCACGCCCACACCACCGGCGGCCGTGACGGCAAATCCAAGACCGACGACGGCCGCCTGGACGTCACGCTGAGCTCGCCCGGCACCTCGGGCACCGGCACCAACCCTGAGCAGCTGTTCGCGGCCGGCTACGCAGCCTGCTTCATCGGCGCGATGAAGGCTGTCGGCGGCATGAAGAAGATCGACGTGCCCGCCGACGTGTCCATCGACTCCAGCGTTGACCTGGGCAAGATCCCCAACGGCTACGGCATCGCCGTGCGCCTGGACGTGACCCTGCCCGGCATGGACCGCGCCGCCGCCCAGGCCCTGGTCGACGCAGCGCATCAAGTCTGCCCTTACTCCAACGCGACCCGCGGCAACATCGACGTCACGATTACCCTCAAGTAATCAAACCGACGGGCAAGGCAACTTGCTGTCACCAAAGCGGCCCGCCGGTGTTGAACCGGCGGGCCGTTTCATTTACGGTGTCGTGCATGAACACCGCAGTCACCACCAGCACATTCCAGGTCCGCAAAGACGCTTTGTCCCAAACCCGCTGGCAAGCCACCGCACCCATGCCATTGGCGCCCGGCCAGGCGCGGCTCGGCATTGAGTCCTTCGCCCTCACCGCCAACAACATCACCTACGCGGCTTTCGGCGAGGCGATGAATTACTGGCAGTTTTTCCCGACCGGCGAAGAGGGCTGGGGCTGCATCCCGGTCTGGGGTTTCGCCGTGGTGACGGAATCCTTATGCGAAGGCCTTGCCGTGGGGGAAAAGTTTTACGGCTACTACCCCATGGGCAGCGAGCTGGTGGTGCAACCGGCACGCGTCACGCCCTCAGGTTTCTTTGACGGCGCCGCGCACCGGCAGGCGCTGCCGGTGGTCTACAACCAGTACATGCGCTGCAGCACGGACCCGTTTTACGACGCGGCCACCGAGGACGTGCAGTCGCTGCTGCGCCCGCTGTTCATCACTTCCTTCCTGATTGACGATTTCCTGGCGGACAACGATTTCTTCGGCGGGGGCACCACGCTGCTGCTGTCCAGCGCATCGAGCAAGACCGCTTACGGCACGGCCTTCCAGCTCGCCAGGCGGACTGGCCTGGAGGTTGTGGGCCTGACTTCGCGGGGCAACAAGGCCTTTTGTGAAAGCCTGGGCTGCTACCACCGCGTGCTGGCGTATGAAGAGCTGGACGGCATCGCCGCCGATACGCCCTGTATTTACGTCGACTTCGCGGGCAATGCCGGGCTGCGCCAGCGCATCCACGGCCGATTTGGCCAGCTCCGCTACAACTGCTCCATAGGCGGCACCCATGTCGACGAACTGGCGGCCAAGGGCGGCAGCCGGGATTTGCCGGGCCCCAGGCCTGTGCTGTTTTTCGCGCCGGCCCAGGTCAAAAAACGCGTCGCCGATTGGGGCGCCGAAGCCTTCGGCCGGCAACTGGCGCAAGCCTGGCAGGACTTCACGCTGCAAGTGACCGGCGCACAGCCGCCCTGGCTGGTTCCCCAGCGGCATGCCGGCCAGGCATCGCTGGAGGCGGTGTACCGCGAAGTGCTCACCGGCAAGGGCGACCCGCGCACCGGCCACATCCTGCAGCCCTGAGCGGCGCGCAGCCCCCGCCCGCACAGGCGTTTACAAGCCGCGCTGGCTGGGGCCGGCATCTGCGCCGACAATCAGGGCATGACCGACAAAAGCCAAGCCCCCGCCAGCGCCGCGCTGCATGCATACGAGACGCTGACCCCTGACCGCGTGCTCGACGCGCTGGCCAGCGTGGGCTTGCTGGGCGACGGCCGCCTGATGGCGCTGTCCAGCTACGAAAACCGCGTCTACCAGGTGCACCTGGAAAGCCCGGTGGGTGATGCCGACCTGGCCGGCGACGTGGTCGTCGCCAAGTTCTACCGCCCCGACCGCTGGAGCGACGCGCAGATCACCGAAGAACACGCCTTCGCCGCCGAGCTGATGGCCGCTGAAATTCCCGTCGTCGGCCCGCTGGTGCTGGACGGCGCCACACTGCACCACTTCGGCGGTTTCAGTTTCAGCGTCTCGCCCAGCCGCGGCGGGCGCCGGCCCGAACTCGACAACCTCGAGGTGCTGGAATGGATTGGCCGCTTCCTCGCGCGCATCCACACCGTGGGCAGCGCCAAGCCTTTTACCCATCGCCCGGCACTCAACCTGCAGACTTTCGGCTTTGCCCCGCGCGACATCCTGCTGGGCGGCGGCCCAGGTGCCCACGGCTACATCCCGCTGGACATGGAGTCGCGTTGGCGCAAGGCCTTTGACGAAGCCATGCTGGTGGCGCAAACCGTTTTTGAAAGCGTGGGCGACGTGCGCACCCTGCGCCTGCACGGCGACTGCCACCCCGGCAACATCTTGTGGACACCCGAAGGCCTGCCGCTGGCGGGACCGCATTTTGTCGACCTCGACGACGCCCGCAGCGGCCCGGCCGTGCAGGATTTGTGGATGCTGGTTTCCGGCGACCGGGCCCAGTCCACCCGGCAGCTGGGCGCGCTGGTGGACGGCTATGAGGAGTTCCGCGAATTCGACCGGCGCGAACTCGCGCTGATCGAGCCGCTGCGCACCCTGCGCCTGGTGCACTACAGCGCCTGGCTGGCGCAGCGCTGGCACGACCCCATCTTCCCGATCAATTTCCCCTGGTTCGGCTCCAGCGACTACTGGAAAGGCCAGGTCGACATGCTCGAAGAGCAGACCGAGGCCATGCAGGAGACGCCGCTGGTCGTGTAAAGCCGGATAAATCGGATAGGTACTACGTACACATAGGGATTGCGATGAGGCTGAACCGGCCGCTCGTCGCTAGTATCTCCAGCAGCCCCGCACCTTGACGGCGGCACGTCTGGAGACAATGCATGAAATCCCGCCCGCTTCTGCTGGCCGCCCTGCTGTTGGCATCCCACGGCTGGTGCGCCGCCCAATCCACCCCATCCGCCTGGCCGGCCAAACCCATCACCATGGTCGTGCCCTTTCCGCCCGGCGGCCTGGCCGACCTGGTGGCAAGGCCGGTGGCCGAAGCCATGTCGCGCGACCTCGGCCAGCCGGTCGTGATCGAAAACAAGGCCGGCGCGGGCGGCGGCATCGGCATGGGCTACACCGCCAAGGCCAAAGCCGACGGCTACACCGTTGTCATGGCACTCTCCTCGCTCACGGTGATCCCCGAAGCCGACGCGCTGCTGGGCCGTGCCCCGATGTTCGCGCTCACCGACCTGCGCCCCATCGCGCGCTACACCGCCGACCCGACCGTGCTCGCGGTGCGCGCCGACGCACCCTGGAAGACGGTGCAGCAGTTTGTCGACGATGCCAAAAAGCGCCCCGGCGCGATCAACTACGGCTCGTCGGGCAACTACGGCACCATGCACGTGCCCATGGAGATCCTGGCGCAGAACGCAGGCATCAAGCTCACGCACATCCCCTTCACCGGCGCCGGCCCGGCCGTGGTGGCGCTGCTGGGTGGGCAGATAGACGCGGTGTCCTCAGGCCCGGCCACCGTGCTGCAGCAGGTCAAGGCCGGCAAGCTGCGCGTGCTGGCGCACTGGGGCAGCGACGTGCTGCCCTCCATGCCCGAGGTGCCCAGCCTCAAGAATGCCGGTTTCAATGCGGAATACGCGCAGTGGTCGGGCCTCTTCATCCCCGCCGGCACGCCGGAGCCTATCGCACAGCGCCTGCGCGCCGCGGCCAGAGCCGCCGCGCTGGATGCCAAGGTCAAGGAAGTGATCCTGGGCGCCGGCAGCCCGGTGCTGTACCAGGACAGCCCGGACTTTGAAAAGTATGTGCAGGCCGACGCAAAGCGCATGGCCGACGTGGTGAAACGCATAGGCAAGGTCGAGTAGCTTCTTTCATCCTGGGAGACGTCCATGAGCAAGCACTTCTTTCGCGGCCTTCTTCTCGCATTCGGCCTGGCCTCCACGGCCGCGCTCACGCCGGCCCTGGCGCAAAGCTACCCGGCCAAACCGGTGCGCATCATCGTGCCCTTTGCCGCGGGCGGGCCGGCCGACGTCTATGCGCGCTTCATGGCGCAGCGCCTGCAGGACGCGCTGGGGCAATCGTTTGTGGTGGACAACCGGCCCGGCGCGGGCTCGGTGATCGGCACCGACGCGGCGGCGAAATCCGCGCCCGACGGCTACACCCTGCTGCTGATGTCGAATGCGCACACTGTCAATGAAACGCTGATCGCCAGCAAGCCCTTTCAGCTGATGCGCGACTTTGTGGCGGTGGCGCCCATCAACTACTCCGACCTGGTGCTGGTGGCCACACCGGCGCTGCCGGATTCGACGCTGAAGGCGCTGATTGCCGATGCCAAAGCGCGGCCCGGCAAGCTCAATTACGCTTCGTCCGGCCCTGGCACGCCTTACCATATGGCCGGCGAGCTTTTCAAGAGCATGGCCGGCGTGTACCTGGTACACATCCCCTACCGCGGCAGCAGCGGCGCGCGCACCGACGTCATCGGCGGCCAGGTCGACGTGATGTTCGACGCCGTCACCACCATGGCCGAACAGGTCAAGGCCGGCAAGGTGAAAGCGCTGGCCACCACCGGCAAGCAGCGCTCCGAGGTGCTGCCCGATGTGCCGACCCTGCACGAAGCCGGCGTGCCCGGCTACGAGGCCACGATCTGGCTGGGCCTGATGGCGCCGCGCGGCACGCCCAAGGCGGTGGTCGACAAGCTCAACGAGGCCGTGTCGAAAATCGCCGGCCAGCCGGAGATCAGGCAGCTCTGGGGAAAACAGGGCGCCACGCCCATGGTGATGAGCCCCGAAGCCTTTGACAAATACACCCGCGAGGACATCGCCAAATGGGCGGGCGTGATCAAGGCCGCCCACATCACCGTCGATTGAGGGCGGCTCGATGGCGCATCCCTCCCCTTCCATACTGCACCTCCTCAGCGGCGGCGCCGCTCAAGGGCTGGTCACGCAACTGCAGGACCGCTTTCGCTCGCAACACCACTTTGAGATCGCCGGCACCTTCGGGGCCGTGGGCCTGATGAAGGACGGCTTGCTGGCAGGCAAGCCCTGTGACGTGATCATCCTGAGCCAGGCACTGATTTCGCAACTGGCGGAGAGCGGGCATGTGCAGGCGGCCAGCGAGCGCCCGCTGGGCGCCGTCAAAACCGGCGTGGCCGTGAAGACCGGTGAGCCCGCGGTCGACGTGGGCAGCGCCGCCGCCCTCAAGGCTGCACTGCAGGCCGCGTGCGGCCTCTATTTTCCCGACCCGATGAAGGCCACGGCCGGTATCCACTTCATGCGAGTGCTCAGGGAACTGGGGCTGGATGCCGAACTGGCCGGCCGGCTGCGGCCTTATCCCAACGGCGCGGCCGCCATGAAAGCCATGGCGGACTGCAACGAGCCCGGCTTGCTCGGCTGCACCCAGGTCACCGAAATCCTGTTCACGCCCGGCGTGGAACTGGTGGCCGCCCTGCCCAAGGCCTTTGAACTGGCGACCGTCTACACGGCGGCGGTATGCACCGCTTCGCAAAACGCGCAGGCCGCAGGTGAGCTCATCGCCATGCTGGCCAGCCCCGGCAACGCCGCGACACGGCGGGCCTGCGGCTTCGAAGCCTGAGCTTGCGGGCGCCCAAGGCGCCCCGGGGTTGATGCGCGCGCTGCATCAAACTTCAGCATCTTTGCAATTTACATAGACAAAGTGCTCAAGCATCATCGGGCACTCCGGCCGGCCCCCGGCCTTTCCAAAACAGCCTGGCAAGCGCGCGCTCAGCCGGGTCACCCAGAGACAAAGCCCGCATGACAAACAAACCCCACCTCGTCCTCGGCGCCCTGAACGGCGACGACATCGGCCATGAAATCGTTCCGGCTTCGGTGGAAGTGGCGACCGCCGCCGCCGCCCTGCAAGGGCTCAGCATTGACTGGCGGCCCATGCCCGTGGGCCGCAGGGCACTCGATACGCACGGCTCCACCCTGCCCGAGGGCACGCTGGAGGCGCTGCAGAAGATGGACGGCTTTGTGCTGGGGCCCATAGGCCACCGCGACTACCCCAAGGGGGCGGGCGCCATCAACCCGCACCCCATCATGCGCAAGCACTTCAACCTTTTCGCGAACGTGCGGCCCACGCGCTCTTACCCCGACATCGGCTGCCTCTACGACAACGTGGACCTGATCATCGTGCGCGAGAACAACGAGGGCTTCCAGCCCGACCGCAACATGCTGCTGGGCACCGGCGAGTTCCGGCCCACCGACGAGATCACGCTGTCGGTGCGCGTCATCACGCGCGCCGCCAGCGAGAAGGTGGCGCGCGTCGCGCTGGAGCTGGCGCGCTCGCGCCGCAAGCTGCTGACCCTGGTGCACAAGAACACGGTGTTCAAGCTCGGCTGCGGCATGTTTGTGGAAGAGTGCCACAAGGCCGCCAAGGACTACCCCGACGTCACCGTCAACGAGGTCATCGTCGACACCATGGCCATGCGCCTGGTGCGCGACCCGCACAACTTCGACGTCGTGGTCACCACCAATATGTTCGGCGACATCCTGTCCGACGAAGCCGCCGGGCTGGTGGGCGGCCTGGGCATGGCGCCGGGCCTGTGCATAGGCGAAGGCGACTTCGCGATGGCGCAGGCCACACACGGCTCGGCCCCCGACATCGCGGGCAGCGGCCGCGCCAACCCCTACGCCATGATCGAGTCGACGCGCATGCTGCTCGACTGGCTGGGCCGGCGCAAGAACATCCCGCAGGCGGTGGCCGCCGCGCAGTCCATGCAGCAGGCCACGGCCACCGCCCTGGGCGATGCGGCCGCGCGCACCGGCGACATACGCGGCAGCGGCAACACCGCTTCTTTCACCGCCGCCATCATCAAGGCACTCCAATAAGCAGCCATGGCACCTGAATCCTGCGGCGTCGACTTCGGGACGTCCAATTCCACCGTCGGCTGGAGCCGGCCCGGGCGGCCCGCGCTGCTCCCCCTTGAAGACGGCAAGCTCACCCTGCCCTCGGTGGTGTTCTTCCATGCGGAGGACTTCGAGGCCAGCTACGGCCGCGCCGCGCTGGCCGACTACCTGGGCGGCCATGAAGGCCGGCTGATGCGCTCACTCAAGAGCCTGCTGGGCACCTCCATGATGGACGAGTCCACCGAGCTCATGGGCCAGGCCATCCCGTTTCGCCGCCTGCTGGAGCAGTTCATAGGCCAGCTCAAGCTGCGCGCCGAGCAGGCCGCGGGCCGCTCCTTTACCCGCGCCGTCATGGGACGTCCGGTGTTCTTCGTCGACGGCGATGCGGGGGCAGACCGGCGCGCCGAAGAGACGCTGGGCGAGATCGCGCGGGCCGTGGGCTTCCAGGAGGTGGCTTTCCAGTTCGAACCCATCGCGGCGGCCTTCGACTACGAGTCGCAGATCAACCGCGAGGAACTGGTGCTGGTGGTCGACATCGGCGGCGGCACCTCGGATTTCTCGCTGGTGCGGCTGTCGCCGGCCCGCGCGCTGAAAAGCGACCGCCGCGAAGACATCCTGGCCAGCGGCGGCGTGCACATAGGCGGCACCGACTTCGACAAATACCTGAGCCTGTCCAGCGTCATGCCGCTGCTGGGCCTGGGCAGCCTGCTGGCCAGCGGCCGCCAGATGCCCTCGGCCCAATACTTCAACCTGGCCACCTGGCACACCATCAACTTCGCCTACACCCGCAAGGCCTGGCCCGAAATCCAGGACATGCACCGCCAGGCGATGGAAAAAGACAAGCTGGAGCGGCTCATGAACCTGGTGCGCCAACGCTCCGGCCACTGGCTGGCGCTGCAGGTCGAGGCCGCGAAGATCGCGCTGTCGGAAAGCGGCACCACGCAGATAGACCTGGGCCGCATCCAGCCCGGCCACAGCTTCACGCTGAGCCGGGAGACTTTCGATGCATCGATTGCCCACCTGGTGGCCGACATCGAGCGCACGGTCAGCCAGTTGATGCGCACGGCCGGCGTGCAGGCCGCCGGCATAGACACGGTGTTCTTCACGGGTGGCTCCAGCAGCGTACCCTTGCTGCGGCAGAGGATCGCCGCGCTGCTGCCCGATGCGCGGCGCGTGGAAGGCGATCTGTTCGGCAGCATTGGCGCCGGCCTGGCACTGGATGCGCGGCGCAAGTTTGCTTAAGGAATCTGGGCAGAAGGCTTGTCGTGCACCCAGCCGGTATGCACCAGAAACTTGAACACCCAGCGGATAGACAGCACTGTCGAGATCACGCGGAAAAAATGAAACGCCGTCACGATGGGCGCGCCTATGCCAAAGGTCTTGGCGATGATGGCCATCTCGGCGGTTCCGCCGGGCGCGACGGCGAGGAAGGCCGTCAACAGCGTGATGACGCCGGTCTTGCTCAGGCCCCAGGCCAGCAGCACACAGATGGCCAGCATGCTGAGCGTGACCGCGGCGGCCGAGACCAGCATGCGCGGCGACTTGATAAAGAACTGGCGCGTCATGTGCTGGCCCAGGCTCCAGCCTATGAGCACCTGCGCTGCAACCAGCGCCTCGGGGAACATGCGGCCGTTGACGCCAGAGGCGGCAAACGAGCCGGCCATGATTACCGGGCCCAGCAGCCAGGCATTGGGCACACGCATGCGTTCGGCCAGCCAGCCGCAGGCCGGCGCGAGAAAGACGGACAGCAAGGCCAGCTGCCAGCCGATGGCGGGCGTGGCCGCTGAAATATAGGGCCCGGCTTTTTCGCCGCTGTAGTGCGCAACGACCGAAGCCAGCGTGACCACCAGGATGATGCGGATGGCGTGGGCCGAGGCGACCTGTGCACCGTCGGCGCCGGCTTTTTGCGCCTGCAGCGCCATTTCGGCCGAGGCGCCGACTGCCACCGAATAAATCGCCGTGGGCCCGTCGATGCCGGCCAGGCGCTGGATCACACGCGAGAACAGCATGGTGAGCATGATGGAGAACGCGGCGCCGGCGAGCATCCAGTGGCCCAGCGACGCGACCTCGCGTATCACCTCCTGGGTAAACGTCAGACCCAGCGCCGTGCCTATGGTGATCTGCGCGGCGCGCCGGCCTTGCAGCGGCTGGCGCGCGCCCACGCCCAGCAGCATCACCAAGGCCGTGCCCATCATGGCGCCCAGCACCCAGGGCAGCGGGATCTTCAGCGAGAAGGCGGCATAGCCGCCGGCCGCCGCTGCCGCCAAGGTCAGCAGCCTGCGGCCCCAGAGCTGGGGCGCCGTCTGCGGCGCCGCGTCGGGAGCCGCCTTGTCAGACACTCAGGTAGGTCCCGCCATTGACGTGCAGGGTCTGCCCGGTGATAAAGCGCGCCGACGGCCCGGCCAGCCAGACCACCGAAGCGGCGATCTCGGCCGCCGTGCCGCGCCGGCCCAGCAGCGGATGGTGCTTGGCGTGGTGCTTGGGCGCGGCGGTGGAACTGCTGGTGGCGCGCTGGGTGTCTACCATGCCGGGCGACACGCAGTTGACCGTGATGCCTTCGGGCGACAAGTCGTGCGCCAGCGCGCGCGTGAGCCCGCCCAGGCCGGCCTTGGCCGTGACCACGTGCACGCGCTCGGGTGCGCCGGTGTGCGAGGTCATGCCACCAATGTTGACGACGGCCGCGCGGTCAGATTTCCTGAGCAGCGGCAGCGCCGCCTGCGTGCAGAAGAAGGCGCCGTCCAGGATCACGGACAGCGTGTCGCGCCAGTCGCGCGCCGAGATGCTGTCAAGCGGGGCTTCACGGCGGATCGCGGCGTTGTTGACCAGGATGTCGAGGCGGCCCCAGGCCGACTCGATGCCGGCCACCATGGCGGCCACTGCCGCCTGGTCGGTCACGTCGGCCACGCAGAGCAGCGCCTGCCCTCCGGCGGCGATGATTTCATCGACCACGGCCTGGCCCTCGGCCGCCGAGGAGCGCACATTGACGGCGATGGCCACACCCGTGGCGGCCAGGCCTAGCGCGATTTCTCGCCCGATGTTGCGGCCCGAGCCGGTGACCAGCGCGACGGCCTGGGGTTTGTTGGTGTTGCTCATAAAACGTCTTTCAATCTTCAAAAATCATCAGGCCGGCAGGCGGGACAAATCGACCTTGGGCTGATCGAGCAGGCCGGCCATCACGTCGGCCATCTGCTGCGCCTGCGCGGCCGTGAGCCCGCCGTAAAGGCAGTTGGCGACGAACTTGCGCTGGATGTCGTCATCGCTGAGCGGGTGCTCGGCGCCGCCCTTGAAGTAGCCCTGGCGGTGCTCATGGACTTCGCCGTTTTTGAGCGTGATGCGCAGGTGGCCGGTGAACTGGTTGGGATAGGGGTTGGCCGGGTCGATGATGTAGGTGACCTTGGCTGCCAGGCGCGTCATCGCCGGGTCCTTCACCACGTCCTCGTCGTATTCGCCCAGGCCGGCGTCGCCCTTGAGGATGCCGGCGGCAATCGCATACGGCGTGCTGAACTTGGCGGCATAGCCGTTGGGCGGCGACTGCTTCATGGCCAGCGGCTCCCACAGGCGGTGAACAATGCCTTCGGCGGTTTCGGCTTCTATGGTGGCGATCTGCTCGGGGGCTATGCCGCGGGCACGGAATTCGCGCGCGCAGTCGATGTAGGGATGCGACATGGTGCCGCAGGCATAGGGTTTGAAGGCGATGGTGGTGCACAGCCACTGCTTGCCGAAGCCGTCCATCATCTCTTCAAACTTGCCGTCCAGCGTGTTGGCAAAACCGTGGAACAGGCCGTGCTGGCCCTCGAACACGGTGCGCGGGCCGACAAAACCGCCTTGCGCGAGGCGCACGGCGCGGTAGCCCGACTGGGCCGCCCAGCCGGGGTGCATGCGTTTGGTCCAGGAGCCGTCGGCCAGGTATTCGATCAGGCCGCCGGCCATGCTGCCGGCGATGCCGAAGGCGTTGACGAATTCTTCTTCCGACAGGCGCAGCGCGGCGCCTATGCCCGCGACCGCGCCCATCACGCCGAAAATGGCTGTCGGGTGAAAACCGGCCTTGTGCACGCGCATGGGCGCGACCTTGCAGAGGCGGCACATGACCTCCAGCCCCACCGCCACACCGCGCAGCAGGTCGGCGCCCGAGAGCTGGTGGCGCTCGGCCGCGGCCAGCAGCGCCGGGACGATGACCACACCGGCATGCACGGGCCCGCCTTCGTAGGTGTCGTCAAAATCCTCGCCGTGGCCGGCAATGCCGTTGACGAAGGCCGCGCCTTCGGCCGTGAGTTTGCGCGGAAAACCGATGACGGTGCAGGGGCCGTCGCCGTCCAGCGAGGCCAGCGAGGCCTTCACATAGGTCTGGCCGCGCGCCGCCAGGCACAGGCCGGCAATGTCAAGCAGCAGGCGCTTGGTGACGGCGCGCGTGCCGGCGTAATCGGCAGGCGCGCAGGCCAGGATGCCCCGGGCCAGGCGTTCGGAAATGGTGGGAGATGTTGCTGTGGATTTGGAACTGCTGGACATGGTTTCTTCCTCGTTTTTTAAAGGGTTGCGGGCGCTGCGGCGGCGCCAAGGCCTTCGCCGAAGCCGGCGACGCGAAGCGCCTGGCGATCGCCCGTCAGGCGGCGCATGAAGTCGCGGGCGCGCTCGGGATTTTTGGCGTGCACGGCCAGGCCGGCGGAATAGATGACCTTGCTTTGCAGTTCGGCCGGCAGCGGGCCGGCCAGCGCCATGCCGGCACCGGCGATGATTTCGGTCATCTGCATGACGCCGAGCTCACGCGGGCCGTTGCCGCGGGCCAGTTCGGCCATGGCCTCGTGGCCGCTGCTGCAATAAAACAATCGCGGGCGCAGCTGTTCCAGTATCTCCAGCCGTTGCAGCACCTTGATCAGCACCATGCCGGCGGTGGCCACGGCGGGGTCGGGGCAGACGATTCTCTCGGCAGCCAGCAGGTTTTCACGCAGGGCCTGCAGGCTGGCGACGTCGGGCACCGGCGTTCCGGCGCGCACGGCCAGGCCGGTGCCCACGGTGCCGAGTTCGGCGCGCGAGCCGGGCACGACCAATTTTTTCTGCACCAGCTCATCGAGCAGCCCGTCGGTCAGCACAATGACGTCCACCGGCTCGCCCACCAGCACGCGCGACTTCATGGACTGGACAGCGCCATAACAGGCATTGACGGTGCCCGGGTGTTCCAGCCGGAGCGTGTCCACCAGCCGCGCCACCACGGCCTGCGCGGCCCCGGCACTGAGAATATTAAGAACTTCCAAGCATCTCTCCAAAATGAGCTTTTTTGTTGTCTGTGCGTGCCGGCGCGCGCCGCTACGGGCGCGGGCCCACCCACGGAGGAGCGCGGCCCTCGCCGCCACCCCGCCGCTGTGTCAAAGAATCAAGCGGTGAAAGCGTCCGCGTTCAGCGCACCAGCTTCATGCCGGCGAGTTGGAACTGGGTGCGCATGTCTTTTTCGATGACCTCAATGGCCTTGCCCAGGTCCGCGCCGTTCGAATAGCTGTCTTCGAGCTGGTTGTCGGCCACGTATTTTTTCCACGAGGCGGTCTGGCGCAGCCTGGAGAACAGGTCTTCGTAATAGGCCAGCGCCTCTTTCGGAATGGCGGGTGGCGCCACGACCGCGCGTATCTGCGGTGTGGCCACGATGTCAAACCCGGCCTGCTTGAGCGTCGGCGTGTTGGGGTAGCCGGGCAAAGGGGTTTCCGCGATCTGCGCCAGCACGCGCAGCTTGCCCGCGCGTATCTGCTCGCCGGCTTCCTGGGGCTCGATCACCATCATGTCGACGTGCCCGCCCAGCAACGCGGCCAGGCGCTCGCCGCCGCCCTGGAAGGACACAAAGGCCCACTTGGCACCGGTGTGCTGCTGCAGCTGCTGGCGCACGATGTTGTCGCGCGAGGTGACCGAGCCGCCGGACTGCTTGAGCTCGCCCGGCTTGGCCTTGGCGGCATCGATGAAGTCCTTCAGGGTCTTGTAGGGCGAATCGGCGCGCACGGCGAACACCGCGGGTTCGAGCAGCAGGCGCGCGACCGGCGTCAGGTCGTGCAGCGTCACCCGGGCTTCGCTGGTGGTGAGCGGGTTGGCGATCCAGACGCTGGTGATGAAACCCAGGGTATGCGAGTCGCCCTTGCGCTCGGCGATCGCCGCGGCCGCCACGGCGCCGTTGCCGCCGGGCTTGTTGATCACCTGCATGCGCACCGGCAGCAGTTTTTCTTTTTCCAGCATCTGCGCGACCGCGCGGGCCAGCAGGTCGTTGCCGCCGCCGGGCCCGGTGTGCACGATGACGTCGACCGTCTTGGTCGGCTTCCACTGGGCCTGGGCCAGGCCGCTGAAGCCGGCCAGCGCCATCATGCCGACGGCGCAAAGTATTTTCGAAAATTTCATGGCTTGTCTCCTGTTCTGGGTATGGGAAAAATGCAAGGGAACATCAGGCTTGGCTCAGGCTTCGGCGTCTATCATCTGCACCCGCGCCGAGTTGAATTTTTTGATCAGCGGCACGATCAGCAGGAAGGCGGCAATGCACAGCAGCACGGCGGGAATCGGCCGGAACAGGATGGACAGGTGGCCCTGCGACATCATCAGCGACTGCCTCAAGGCTTTTTCCATCGAGTCCCCGAGCACCAGGCCCAGCACCAGCGGCGCCGTCGGAAAGTCCAGCTTGCGCATGGCATAACCCACCAGGCCGAACAGCACCAGCAGGCTGAGCTGGAAGATGCTGGAGTCGGAGGTGTAAATGCCGATGATGGACACGCCCAGGATCAGCGGGTACATCACATAACCCGGCATCTTGAGCAGCTGCGCGAACAGCGCGACCAGCGGCAGGTTCAGGATCAGCAGCACCACGTTGCCGATGTACATGCTGGCCACCAGGCCCCAGAACAGCGCCGGGCTTTCCTCGATGAACAGCGGCCCCGGCTTGAAGCCCCAGAGCACCAGAGCGGCCAGCAGGATGGCCGTCGTGCCGCTGCCGGGGATTCCCAGCGTCAGCAAGGGCACCATGGCGCCCGCGGTGTCGGCATTGTTGGCGCCTTCGGGGGCGGCCACGCCCTCGACCACGCCGGTGCCGAATTTCTCGGGATGTTTGGAATACGACTTCTCGATGCCGTAGCTCAGGAAGGACGAAATCGTGGCGCCGGCGCCGGGCAGGATGCCGATGAAAAACCCGATCAGCGAGCCGTTGAGGAAGGCGTATTTGCAATCCTTCAGGTCCTGCCAGGTCGGCATCAGGTTCTTCAGCCCCTTGGGCACCGGCAGCATGTCCAGCGGCTTTTCGGGCTCCATGTTGGACATCACTTCGCCGACGGCAAAGATGCCGATGGCGACGATGACGAACTCGATGCCGCCCAGCAGCTCGGTCTGCCCGAAGGTAAAGCGCGAGGTTGCCGTGAACAGGTCGGTGCCCATGCTGGCGATCCACAGGCCCACCATCATGGACAGCAAAGCCTTGGTCAGCGAATCACCGGCCAGCAGCACCACCATGGTGAGGCCCAGCACCATGAGGGCGAAATATTCGGGCGCGCTGAAGGCCAGCGTGAGCTTGGCCAGCGGCGGGGCCACCAGCATCAGCAGCACCGTGCCTATGGTGCCGGCGACAAACGAGGCGATGGCGCTGATGCCCAGCGCCACGCCGGCGCGCCCCTTGCGCGCCATCTGGTAGCCGTCCAGGCAGGTCACCACGGAGGAAGTTTCTCCGGGCACGTTCAGCAGGATGGAGGTGGTGGAGCCGCCGTATTTGGCGCCGTAGTAGATGCCGGCGAGCATGATCATCGCGCCGGTCGGGTCCATCTTGAAGGTCAGCGGCAGCAGCATCGCAATCGTTGCCGGGGGGCCCAGGCCGGGCAGCACGCCGACGACGGTGCCCAGAAAACAGCCGAGGAAACACATCGCCAGGTTCATCGGCGTCAACGCGACCGAAAAACCCTGCATCAGGCCATTGAGGATATCCATGGTGCTTGTCTCTTTGTTGTTGTTTTGTATTTTTAGAACAGCGTGCCGACGGGAAGCTGGAGTTCCAGCCCCCACGTGAACAAGGCGTAAAAGCCGACAGCCCCACCGATGGCATAGGCCAGCGCCTCTTTTTGCGGGCGCTTGAACATGACGGCGATGATGAACCAGGTGAGCAGGCCGAATGAAATCATGAAGCCGGCGTACTTGATGATGGCCACGCATACCGCGAGTGCGGCCCAGCAGGTCATGGCGCGGCGCAACTCAGACCAACGCAAGGCCTTCTGGCCCTTGGGGTTGTTCTTGAGCACCGTGCCGGCCACCAGGGCCAGCGACAGCAGCACCATCACCGAGCCGTACCAGAGCGGGAAAAAACCCGGCCCCGGCCCTTCCTCGGTCATGTAGTTCCAGCCCCAGGCCTGGCTCACGACGTAAATGCCCAGCGCGGCCAATGCCAGCCCGGCCCAGAAATCGCCCTTTCGGGTGAATGTGTTCATTGCTTGTCTCCGACTGTTTTATTTCTCACCGCCTCTTGGCGGGCGGTGGAGGGTCCCTGCAGGCAAACCCGCACGGGCTTGCCTTTGTTTCTTGCCTGGCTTGGCGGCGCTTCAGCGGCCCAGTTGCGTGTAGCGGCCTATCTCCACCAGTTCGGCGATGGTGCCGCCCGGGTCGCGGAACTTGACCGGGATCACGCCGGGGTCGCTGATGACCTGGCAGCCCATGGCCTGGATGTCGCGGGTGGATTTCTCGAGGTCTTCCACCTCGACGGCGAAGTGGTGGATGCAGGGGCCTTCGCCGGAAGCGGTGGATTCGGCCGAGGTCGTGCCGGCGTCGTACTTGATCAAGGTGAAGTCGATCTCGCCGTCCGTCATGTGGCGCGAGGTGTGGTCGCGCGTCTTCTTGGTTTCGGTGTCGCGGAAATCGAAGAGCTTGATGTAGAAGTCGCCGACGGACTGGATGTCCTCGACCTTGAGCGAGATGTGCGTGATGCGGCTGATCTTCTGGCCCTGCTTGTCGGTCTTGTAGCGGCCGATCTCGACGAGTTCGGCGATGGTGCCGCCCGGCGCGCGGAACTTGACCGGGATCACGCCCGGGTCGCTCACCACCACGCAGCCATTGGCCTTGATCTCTTCCGTGGCCTTGGCCAGGTCTTCCACTTCGATGCCGAAGTGGTGGATGCAGGGGCCGTCGCCGGCGGCCGTGGATTCGGCCGAGGTGGCGTCGTCGTCATAGGTCAGCAGCGTGAAGTCGATCTCACCGTCCGTCATGTGGCGCGAGGTGTGGTCGCGCGTCTTCTTGGTCTCGGCGTCCTGGAAGTTGAACATCTTCTGGTAGAAGTCACCGGTTTTCTGGATGTCGTCGACCTTCAGCGACAAATGGACTATTCGGCTCATGGGTATCTCCTGTGTGTTGAAGAGGCCGGGGCCCCTCCAGACTGTTTTGGGGTGGTCGCCGGCCGGCGGCTTCAGCTCAAAGCCGCCGGACGGCGTTCCGGAAAATGGGTTCATGCCTTACCGGACTTTTCTCACCGCGGGAGATTCCGGCACCTTTCGCCGCCCCGCCGGTGCTGTGGCGCATGCGCATGCGGGCAGCAACTTGGGAACGACATGGGCGAATGATGGGCCAAGACTATTGCTCTGTAAAATGCAATCTTTCTTATGATTAATGCGCCACACACATGAATTTCGATTTACCCGATTTGCGCGCCTTTGTGGCGGTGGCCAAGCTGGGCAGCTTCCGCGCCGCCGCCGAGGAGCTGCACCTGTCCCAGCCGGCGCTGTCGCGGCGGATTGAAAAACTCGAGGGCGCTTTGGGTGTGCGCCTGTTCCACCGCACCACGCGCAAGGTGGACATGACGACGGTGGGCCGCGAGTTTTCGCACCGGGCCAACGAGCTGCTGAGCAACCTCGAGCAGTCGCTGATGGGCATACGCGACGTGGCCACGCATGTGAGCGGCGAGGTCACCATCGCCTGCATCCCCTCGGCCGTGCGCTACTTCCTGCCCGGCATCCTCAAGGCCTACCACGAGCGCTACCCGCAGATCATGGTGCGCATCATCGACCAGGGCGCCAACGAGGTGCTGACCACCCTGCTGCGCAACGAGGCGGACTTCGGGCTCAACTACATCGGCACGCAGGAACCCGACCTGGAGTTCGAGCCCATCCTCAAGGAGGCCTTCGTGGTCGCCTGCCGCGCGGAGCACCCGCTGGCACGCAAGAAAAAAGTCACCTGGTCAGAGTTGACCGCGCACGAATACATGTCGGTCACCAAGAACAGCGGCAACCGCTTCCTGCTGGACCTGGCCCTGAGCGAAAACACCAGCCGGCCGCGCTGGTACTGCGAAGCCCAGCACGTCTCCACCCTGGTCAACCTGGTGGAGGCCGGCATGGGTGTGGCCGCCGTGCCGCGGCTGTCCATGCCGCCCGACGGCCACCCGGTGCTGGTCAGCGTGCCGCTGGTGGACCCGGTCATCACGCGCATGGTGGGCCTGATACGCCGGCGCGGCCGCCCGCTGTCCTCGGCCGCGCAGCAGCTCTATGACCAGATGGCGGCGCTCGCCCCCAAAGGCCGCAAGAAAAAGCCCGCGCGATGAAAAAAGCCCGCACGCAGCGGGCTTTGCAGGGGCTTGTGTAAAGACCGGGGCTTAAATCAGCAAGGCATTGACCCGCCGCACATAGGCCGCCGGGTCATTCGGCATGCCGCCTTCGGCCAGCAGAGCCTGGTCGAACAGGATGTGCGCCAGGTCGTCGAAGTGTTCGCCGCTCTCGAGCTTTTTGACCAGCGGGTGCTGGGCGTTGACCTCAAGGATGGGCTTGACCTCAGGCACAGCCTGGCCGGCCTGTTTGAGCATGCGGGCCAGCTGGGTCGACATGTCGCCGTCCTGCACCACCAGGCAGGCCGGGGAATCGACCAGGCGCGTGGTGGCGCGCACGTCCTTGGCCTTGTCCTTGAGCGCTTCTTTCAGCTTGTCGAGGATGGGCTTGAACTGGGCCTGCGCCTCTTCGGCGGCCTTTTTCTCGTCCTCGTCCTGCAGCTTGCCCAGGTCGACCGCCCCCTTGGCCACCGACTGCAGCGGCGTGCCATCGAACTCATGCAGGTAGTTGAGCGCCCACTCGTCGACGCGGTCGGCCATCAGCAGCACTTCGATGCCCTTCTTGCGGAAGATCTCGAGCTGCGGGCTGTTCTTCGCGGCGGCCAGGGTGTCGGCGGTGATGTAGTAGATCGCGTCCTGGCCCTCCTTCATGCGAGCCTTGTAGTCGGCAAAACCCACGCTGACCGTGTCGGTCGTCGAGGAGGCGAAGCGCAGCAGCTTGGCCAGGCGGTCGCGGTTGGCGAAATCCTCGCCCAGGCCTTCCTTGAGCACGGCGCCGAACTCGGCGTAAAAGGCCTTGAATTTCTCGGCATCGTTGGCGGCCATGTCTTCGATCATGCCCAGCACGCGCTTGGTGCAGCCCTCGCGGATGGCCTTGACGGCGCGGCTTTCCTGCAGCAGCTCGCGCGAGACGTTGAGCGGCAGGTCGGACGAGTCCACCACGCCCTTGACGAAACGCAGGTAGGTGGGCATCAGCGCCTGAGCGTCGTCCATGATGAAGACGCGCTTGACATACAGCTTCACGCCCGCGGCCTTGTCGCGGTTGAACATGTCCATGGGCGCCTTGGACGGGATGAAGAGCAGCTGCGTGTACTCGGTAGCCCCTTCCACGCGGTTGTGCGTGGTGGCCAGCGGCGCTTCGCTGTCGTAGCTGATCTGGCGGTAGAACTCGTCGTACTGGTCTTGCGTGATGTCTTTCTTGGCGCGCGTCCACAGGGCCGCCGCCTGGTTGACGGTCTCCCACTCGCCGGTGGTCACCATCTCGCCGGGCTGGTCGTTTTCGCCCTCTTTCCATTCCTCTTTGGGCATCAGGATGGGCAGCGAGATGTGGTCGGAGTACTTGTTGATGATGCCCTTGAGCTTCCAGGCATTGAGGTAGTCGAGCGAATCCTCCTTGAGGTGCAGGATGATGCTGGTGCCGCGCTCCGCGCGCTCCATCTCGCTGACATCGAATTCGCCGGTGCCGTCGCTCACCCAGCGCACGCCCTGGCCCGCCGGCAGGCCCGCGCGCCGGCTTTCCACGGTGATCTTGTCGGCCACGATAAAGCCCGAATAAAAGCCCACGCCGAACTGGCCGATCAGCTGCGCGTCGTTCTTCTGGTCGCCCGACAGCTTGGCCATGAAGTCGCGCGTGCCGCTCTTGGCGATGGTGCCCAGGTTGTCGATGGCTTCCTGCTGCGACAGGCCTATTCCGTTGTCGGTGATGGTCAGCGTGCCGGCGGCCTTGTCGAAGCTCACGCGCACCTTGAGTTCGGCGTCGTTCTCCAGCAGCGAAGCATCGTTGAGCGCCTCGAAGCGCAGCTTGTCGCAAGCGTCCGAAGCATTGGAAATCAGCTCGCGCAAAAAGATCTCGGGGTTCGAGTACAGGGAGTGCGTGACCAGCTTGAGCAGCTGGGCCACCTCCGCCTGGAAGGAGAGGGTTTGTTTTTGCATGGTCTTGGGCATAGTTGTTACTGATTTGTTACGGATTCACCATCAAGGACGAGAAAAGCTAGTTTCATGGGGAGTATTTACCTTTGTTACGGATAAGACTTTTGGATTCATTTTTAAATAAACTCAATCATTTCAACGATCTGCCGTGACAAATTCCCCACTACAGGGCGCTGTTACAGATACAAATCACCTTGTTTGAGAAATATCTAGTTACAGTCCATTCACCTTCACATTTGTCCCGTTTGTCTCGTCCTTGTTAGTCGTTCCTTTAACTGGAGAACAGTCATGAAAAAGCTCATTCTAGTAATCGCCCTCGGCCTTTCCGCCATTGCCACCTTGCCCGCCTACGCCGCCACCGCGGCAGGTACCTTCGACGTGGTGATCAACCTGACCTCGAAGTGCGAAATCAACTCCTTCGCAGCCCCCACCGGAGCGACCATCAACAACGTGGCGTTCAACTACACCTCGTTCCAGACCACTGCGGCTACCTCCACCGGCGGCGATTTCAACGTTCGTTGCACCAATTCCTTGCCTTACACCATGGCACTGAGCAACACCGGTGTAACCGATGATGCCGTAGGCTTGGCCTATACCCTGAGCCTGAGCGCCGCAGGTGGCACCGGCAATGGCGCCAACCAGGCCTACACGGTCAACGGCACCATGGCCGCCAACCAGGCCGGCACCTGCTCCGGCGCAACGTGCACCAACACGGCGGCGACCAACAAAACCAAGACCCTGACGATCACCTACTGATCTCCCGGGCTTGATGCCAGCCACATCGACAGCCATGATCCGCAAGGCCGCCTTCGGTATCGTGTTGCTCCTGTCCGCCGCCGCCAGCTTTGCGGGCACGGCGGCCGGGCAGTTTTCGGTCCAGATCACGCTGACGAATCCGGGCAACACCACCGGCAACGGCAACGCCTGCACCAGCGCAAGCGGCGCGGGGGCCGGCGCAGGTTCGGTGCAGGTGCTCTGCAACACCAATGTCTTCGTGAGCATCGCGCCTGTCGGCAACGCCAACGCCCTGGGAAATGCCCGGTTCCTGCCGGGCTTTCGTCCGACCCGCGATTCCCTGCTGCCCGATTACTGCCGTAGCGAGATGTCCCGCAATGACCCGGCCCCCCGCACGGCATGCCGGCTGGATGACCAGCGCCAGGCCTCGGCGGGCGACGAGGCGGATGACGGATGGGAATTCGAAAGCCGGCGTTATGCCATGGGCCCGGAAGCCGCAGAAATCGAAACACAGGCCCGTTTGCGCTTCCAGGACGTCCGGGGAACGCTCACAGCCGTGCGCCTCGCCCACGCCGGCAATCAGGCTAAATCTATCGAGATGCTGGTATCCTTCTAGGGATGAACGTCCCACAGCGCCGAAGCAGCCTCGTCACCTACGCTCTCCTGCTGAGTCTGCTGGGGCCCTGGGCCGCCGCCACGGCCGGGGTTTTTTCCGTGACACCCGTCCGCCTTTACATGACACCGCGCGACCGCGCCATCGCCGTCACGCTGACCAACGAGGCGGACACTGAAGTGGTGCTGCAGGCCGACATCAACACCTGGAGCCAGAAACCGGACGGCACCGATGAGCTGGTGCTGACGGAAGACCTGATCCTGGCGCCCCCCATCATCAAGCTGGCCCCCAAAGCGCGCCAGGTGGTGCGGCTGGCCCTGCTGAAGCCGGCCGACGCAAGCCGGCAGCTGACCTATCGCATGATCATCCGCGAAGTCCCCGAAGTACAGCCTGCCCCCGGCATACAGGTCCCCATTGCGCTGGCCCTCAGCATGCCGGTGTTTATCACTCCTCCGGTGGCCAAACGCCAGGTGAGCTGCACCGTCCAGCGTCCGGAAGCCAAAACCGTGGGTCTGCAGTGCGGCAACACGGGCACGGCCTATGCGCAGATCCGTGAAGCGACGCTGATGCGCGGCGAGCAGGCCCTGGCGAGATTCGAAGGCGGCAGCTATATCCTGCCGGGCGCCAGCAAAATCGTCGGCCTCAAGAGCGAACAGGCGATCACGGCGGGTGAAGCCAAGCTGGTGGTGACCTTTGACGACGGGCAAAGCCAGACGACCAGCATCACCTTGCCCTGACCGAAAGCCCCATGAAGAGGAGGCGCCCGCAGGTCTTACGAATGCCCCCCCTGGCCATCGGCATTGCCGGCCTGTGCTGCGCCCTGCTTGCGCAGGCCCAGACCACGGCGCCCGCCAACGCGCCGACGGCTGCCCGCGCCGTCAATGACCGCCTGCTTCCGCTGGAAGTGTTCATCAACAGCACCAAGGGCGGCGTCTGGACCCTGCTGGAGCGCAACGGCATTCTGTATGCGCCCGAAGACGCTTTTGAGGAATGGCGACTGAACCGCCGCCCCAGCGCGCAAGACATTGATTTCCAGGGGCAGCGCTGGTATGCCCTCTCGTCCATCCCGGGGTTCGAGGCGCGCCTGAATTTTGCCGAGCAGTCGGTCGACCTGGTGTTTTCCCCGGCGGCCTTCAATGCCGTGCGCCTGACGCAGGAGTCCGCCATGCGGCCCCCGTTGTCGCCGTCCATCCCGGCTTTCTTTGCCAACTACGACCTGAATTACCTGACCACCCACACACGCAACGCCATCGGAGGCGCGGCGGACGCACGGGATCTCGGCGCCTTGACCGAGTTCGGCTTTTCCGGACAGTGGGGGCTGCTGACCAGCAGTTATGTGGGCCGCAACCTGGTCAGCCAGGACCCGACGGTCAAGGCATCCTGGCGGCGGCTGGAAACCACCTACACGCGCAATTTCCTGGAATCCAACAGCACCCTGCGACTAGGCGACAGCAGCACGCGCACCGGTATTTCGGGGCGCCCGGTTTATTTCGGCGGCGTGCAGTTCGCCAAGAATTTTTCCCTGCAGCCCGGCTTCGTCACCCAGCCCATCCCCACGGTCACCGGCCTGTCGGCGGCGCCCAGCACCGTGGAGCTGTATGTCAACGACGCCCTGCGCCAGACCTCCAAAGTGCCCTCCGGTCCCTTCAGCATCGACAACTTCCCCGCGCTGACAGGCGCCGGGGAGGCGCGCGTGGTCGTGCGCGACATCCTGGGCCGTGAGACGGTCATCACCCAGTCCTTTTTCAGCAACGCCAACCTGCTGGAGGAAAACCTCAGCGACTGGAGCTTCGAGGCGGGGGCCATACGCAACCAGCTGGGCACCGAGAATGCCGACTACGGCCCCCGCTTTGTGTCGGGCCTGTGGCGCCAGGGCCTGACCAAGAGCATCACCGTCGAGGCCAACGGCGAATGGTCCCGGCCCCTGGCGCGCGTGGGCGCGGGCGCCAGCTATGAGCTGCCATTCCAGATGCTGGGACAGACCGCGGTGTCCTTCAGCCGCAGCGATACCGCCGGCCGCGGCCACAACTGGCTGGTCGGCATCGAGCGCACCGGCCTGCGCCACGGCGTTTCGCTGAGCGCGGAAGGCGCGTCGCGCGGCTACCGGCAGCTGGGCATCGACACGGCGGCCCCGCTACCGCGGCTGCAGACCACCGCGAGCTACAGCTACAGCACCGACAAGTTCGGCGCGTTCAACGTGAGTTATGCGGGCTTTGACACCTACGATCTCGGGAAACTCGACACCATCAGCCTCAACTACACCATGCGGCTCGGGCCGCACAGCGCCCTGACGCTGAGCGCCACACGGCTCAGCGGGATCACCTCCGGCAACTCCGTGGGCGCAACGCTGATCGTGCCGCTGGAAAACCGCATCACGATTGCTTCCGGCGTCACCAGCCGCAGCGGGACGACCGAAGGCTATGTGAACGCCAGCCGGGCCCTGAGCGCCGAAACCGGCTGGGGCTGGCGCACGGCGCTGGGCACGCGCGCGGAGGGTGCTTACACGGAGGGCGGCGCCTACTACCAGGGCAGCAAAGGCCTGTTCTCGGCCGATGTCAACGCGGGGCAGAACCAGCAGAACCTGCGTCTGGGCCTGATAGGAGGCATGGTTATGGCCGAAGGCCAGGTTTTCGGAACGCGCAGAGTGCAGGACAGTTTTGCCATCGTCGAGGTGCCGGGTTATGCCAATGTCGGCGTGGGTTTCCAGGGCAGCACGCTGACGCGCACCGACGAAAAAGGCGTGGCGCTGCTGCCCCGTTTGCTGCCCTTCCAGCGCAACAGCGTGCGGCTGGACCCCACCGAACTGCCCATCAGCGCCGAACTCGACTCGATCGAGCAGGAAGCCGTCCCCGCCCTGCGCGGCGCGGTCAAGATCACCTTCCCCGTGCGCTCGGGCCGGGGTGCCCTGATCCGCATCGTGCTCGACAACGGCGAACCCGCGCCCGCCGGCGCCGAGATCGAACTGGTAGGCGACAAGAAGGAATTCTTCGTCGCCCGCCGCGGCGAAGCTTTCGTCACCGGACTGCAGCCTACCAACCGCCTGCGCCTGAAATGGAACGGCGCAAGCTGCACCTTCAACGTCGAGTTGCCGCCCGGCAACCTGGAAGACATCACCCGCGTGGGCCCGGTCCACTGCTCAGGAGTCAAACCGTGAATCCCCTCAACTCCTGGCGTCTGGCCGCGGCGGCATGCCTGTCCCTCGCGGGCGCGGCGCCGGCCATGGCCGCGCTGGTTTGCAACGCCACCGCGACACCCGTCCAGATGGTCTACTTCGAGAACGACCCCAACCCCACCACCGGCGCCTGGAGCGTGACCATCAACTGCACGCGCGGCCCGGCGGACCCGACCACTTCGGCCTATACCCTGCGGGCCGATGACGGATTCAACCCCGGCGCCGGAAGCACCAACCAGGCGGTAAACGGCACCGGCGCCGCCAACCAGATGGCCTACGATCTTTTCAGGACGTCACCGGGCACCGGGGTGTGGGGCTATACCAATGCCACCGACTTTGCGGGCACGATCAACTTCGCCACCGCCTTGACGGCCAGCGTCACGCATGTCTTCTACAGCCGCATCGCGGCCGGACTCAACAAGAACGCCAAGATCTTCACCGATACCGTGACGATGCGGCTACGCTACGACAACGGGCCGGGCAACGTGGACGTCTTTCCCACCTTTCCCGTGACCATCAACAACCAGTCCGTCTGCCTGCTCAGCACGCCGCCGGGCAACATCGTGTTCAACTACACCTCGTTCCAGACGGTCCCCGCCACAACCAGCACGGCCTATGCCGTGCGCTGCACCACAGGCGAGCCCTACACGATGGCGCTGGATGCGACGACAGGAAGCCTGCTCAACCTCAATTACAGTCTGGCGCTGAGCAATCCCGGAGGCCAGACGGGGACCGGTTTCCCGCAGAATTTCACGATCAACGGCACCATCGCCGCGGGTCAGTCCGGGACTTGCGCCGCAGGCGTGTGCACCAGCGCTCCGCAGCAACGCACCCTGACTGTGTCGTACTGACGTTGCAATCCACTGCTTTCTGTCCGTGCAAACCCGTCAAGCTGCTTGTCACCCTCTGTTGCGGCGTGACTTTTGTCACGAATTTGCAGCGCCTGAATTCATGAAAGCAGCGTGCGATGGCGCAATGCAGCACCATTCACGACACTGCTACAAGACGTTACTATCACTACGTGAAAGTCGTTGTGTTTGGCAACAGCCCGGGCAGATGTAACGGAGTCAATCGATGAGTGCTTCTTACGCATTGCGCAGCGTCCTGATAGCTCTGCTATGCATTTGCGCGCTGCGGGCCCAGGCAGCCATCACTTGCCAGGTAACGTCAACCGGTTTCACGGCGGTTTACTCTGAAACCATCGCCACCGCCAATGACACCACGGGCAGCTACACCGTCACCTGTACGCGGGGGCTGACGAGCGACCCCATCACCTTTGCCTACACCTTGCGTGCAAATGACGGGCTTAACGCAAACGCTCCGCCCACCAACCGAGCCGCCGCTACGGGAGGGGGGGCCAACCGGATCAATTACGAGCTCTACCGTACTGCCGCCGGCACTGGGCCATGGAACAACACCACAGCAACGGCTTTTGCCGGCACGGTCAACTTCGGCACTACAACCACAATGAGTGCCAGCGATAGCAAGCCGTTTTATGCTCGCATCCCTGCGCTGCAAAACGTCAAGGCAGCAACCTTCACCGATACCGTGACCATGAGTCTGCTTAATTCAGTAGGCACCACGGTAGACACCGGAACACTGGCGGTCAGCATCATCAACACCACATCGTGCCAATTCACCACCCCGCCAAGTACGATTACCTTCAACTACACCTCGTTTCAAACCACCGCTGCCACGGCCAACACCCCTTACATCGTGCGTTGCACCACTGGCGTGAGCTACACGCCGTCACTGAGTGCGACAGGGGGAACCTTGTTGAACCTGACCTACACCCTGGCCTTGAGCAACCCGGCGACAGTCACAGCCAACGGTTTGCCGCAGGCTTACACCATCAACGGTTCAATTGCAGCCGGCCTCGCCGGCACCTGCTCATCGGCCACCTGCACCAGCCTGCCGCAGAGCCGCACTCTCACCATCACCTACTGAACCCGCCGACGCCTCTTCCGGCAAGCATCATGCGCCGCGAATACGTACCGGTATCCTGCCCGGCCAAAACTCGCCTCCAAACTGGGAAATTTGATGAAAACTATCAATTTCTGACAATTTTTGGGCGAAAATTTAATTTCACCGATTATTTTGGTGAATATTGCCAAAAATCTCACGAATTAATTACGGTAATAATTTTTACTAAATTTATCAATTTAACTAGAATGGCCGTTACTACTGACAGTTTCAGGAGTACACGCCATGCGAACTTTCCAGACGGTTTTGGGTACATTGCTTGCCACGCAAGCCTTGCTGGCCTGCCCCGCACTCCATGCGCAAAGCGCTTCCGCGTCGTTTGGCGTCACCATCGTGCTGAACACCTTCAGCGAGGCCGTCACGGCAGACCACCGCTGCACCCACCGTGGGCGGGCCGACGGGCCGAAAGAAACCCTGCGCATCAGCTGCCCCGCGACCGTGAATGTGCAGGCCATTGCCAGCGCCTCAAACGGGAAAACGGGACAGCCCCAGCGCCTGAAAGCGCTCGCCGTCGTGGCGGGAACTCCGATGCGTTCCACGGAACCGCTTGAGCTGACCATCTCCTGGTAGCCCGGTTCCGGTCGGGACCTGGGGTCGCGCAGACCCCTTCAAGCCCGGCGCGAGACTATTGACCCAGCCAGCGCACGAGCTGCCGCCCCACCTCAGGCCGGCTCAGCAGTTCCAGGTGGTTCATGCCCTGCGCGATCCACTGGTTCTCCGGCGCAAACGCCAGGCAGCGCTCCGGCTCCGCATGCAGGCCCAGCGCGCTTTCCAGTGACACCAGCCCGTCACCGACCATCTTGCGCGCCAGCGCCTCCCGCACCGCCATCAGCGGCCCCTTGCCGGGCGCCAGCGTGGTGGCTGCGACGGTGTAGCAGTCCACGCCGGGCGGCAGCGGCACGGGCCGGCGCGCATCGGGCCCGCGCTCAAAGCGCCCCGCGTCGTGCCAGTCGGCATGCAGCAGATTGCCGTGGCGCAGGTCGGTGATGCCGGCACTGCGCACCTGGCCGATCTTCGCGAAGGGTTTGGTCACGATGTTGCCGCCCAGCACACCGTCCACCCAGCTGCCCAGGCGCTCCAGCGGCGCGCCGTGGTGCGGGGTTCCCAGAAACACCAGGGCCTTGAGCTGCGCCAGCCAGCTGTAGCCGGCCTCCGCCGCCTGCTGGCAGGCGCTGCGGGCGACCAGGCCGCCCATGCTGTGCACCAGCAGCGTGATGTCCTGCACCGGCTGCGGCCAGGCCCTGGCCAGCTGCTGCAGCAGCCCGGCCAGTTGCTCGCCGTTGTCCGAGGTGTGCAGGCCGGTGTTGTAGTGCAGGTAGACGGGGGTGTAGCCGAGTTCGCGCGCCAGCTGTTCGCCGTGGCCCTTGAAGCCGGCAGTGCCGCTGTTCCATTGCAGGTCGTTCATGCACAGGCCGTGCACCACCACCAGCAGCTTGCCCGTCGCATCCGGCAAGCGCGCGGCCAGCGCCTGCGGCTCCAGCAGCAGCGGCTGGCCCTGGTGGCGCAGGCGCATGGAAATCGCCAGCGGGTTGGCCGTCTCCGCCAGGCGGTCGCCCAGCACGCCGTTGAGCGCCGACAGCATGGCCTCACGCTGCGGCGTCGAGGCCCGCGGCCCCGCCAGCGGCGCCGCGCGCGACAGCAAGGCGTTGGCCGTGCCGCCGGCCAGCCGCGTGACGCCTTTGATGCCGCCGTAGACCAGGCCGGTGATGCCCAGCGGGCGCACACCACTGGCGCCCGGCAGGCGGTCGATGAATTTCGCGCCCAGCGGCCCGAAAGGCGCGGCAACCGCCTTGTAGACATTGCCCTGCACACTTTCGGCCAGGCCCGTGACACCCAAGGTGGCCTGCGTGGCAAGCTGCGCCAGCCCCTGGATGTCGGAGACATGCAGCCAGGTGGGCAGCAGGCCCGGCGAAAAGGGCCCTGGCGTTTCGGCTTGGTCGGGTGGGGTCATGCCCGATTGTGGAGGCAGAGCCGCCCGCGCACCAGCGGATGTTTCGGAGCGGCTATTTGCAAAGCGTCAGCAGCTCCACCGGCGGGGTCACGTCGATGACGCCGCCGCTGGGCGGCAGCGCCGGCACGGGCTCGGGCGCGCCCGGGTTGAGCACGTTGTGGATGCGCGCGGCCAGCACAAAGCGCGGATAGGCCGCGTCGCCGATGGTGTTGCTGCCGTTGGCCAGCAGGACCACGTCGTAGCCGCTGCCGTAGCTCGCGTTGGCCGCGGCAAAGCTGACCGTCTGCCCCGCCGCACCGTAGCTGTCCGGCCCGCCCAGCGCCGCCAGCCCCATGCCGATGGGCGCGGCCTTTCCGCCGGCCAATGTGGCCGGTGTGCGCATGCGCGCGAGGCTGGCGGCCGACACCACGGCGCCACTCTTGAGCGCGCCGTCCCAGCGCACGATGTCGGAGGCGGTCGAGACCACGCCGCCCGCCGCGTCAAAGCCCGAGTTGAGTTCGGGGCATACCCGCCAGGCGTCACCGGGCTTCACGCGGTAATGGCCGATGGCGGCGCCGGGCCTGGCTTGCCGGCCTTCCATGTAAGAGGCCGCCATGCCCGCGGGCTTGAACAACAGCTGCGTGAAAGCCGCCTCCAGCGGCTGGCCACCGGCGCGTTCGATGACACGGCCCAGCACGGTATAGCCGGCATTCGAATAGTCGTAGGCCGTGCCCGGCGGCGCGAACAGGCCGCGCGCCTGGAGGTTGGCGAACAGCTTCGCACTGGCGAGGGGCGGCTCCTGCAGCACGGCCGGCATGCCGTCCAGCAGCAGGTCGTCCGGGTCTTGCACGGCGCCGGGAATGCCGGCCACCATGCCCATGACCTGGGCAATCGTCGGGTCCGGCTGGTAGCGCACTTCGGGAATCCAGCGCGACAGCGGGTCGGCCAGCGAGATCTTACCCTGCTCCTGCAGCTTGAGCAGCGCGGCAGCCCTGAGCTGCTTGGTGACCGAGCCTATCCTCACCGGCGTTAACGGCGTCATGGGCACGCCGGCACGCAGGTCGGCCGCGCCATAGCCGCGCGTATACAGCACCGTGCCGCCCTTGCCGATCGCCAGTTGCAGGCCCGGCAACACGGCGGGGACGTATTCGGCCACCAGCGCATCGATCTGCGCGGCCACCGCGGGCGGGATTGGCGGCGGCCCTGCCGTCTGGGCCTGGGCCGCGCAAGCCGCCAGGGCGAGGTAGCAGGCCGCGGCCATGCGGGCCGGGGGTCGTTGTGGAAAAACCTGGGCGGCATGGGGAGCAAGCATCGGTGTATCCCTCCGTTTTTTATGGGGCCTGCCGCAGCTTACGTTCCCGGGGGCCGGTTTAGCAACCTTTAAAACCCGCGCGCCCATTGCACATGAAACGGGCCGGGATTGTTCAAAAACCGGGGGGATGAATTCAAATGGCGGGCTCAAGCCGGACATTCAGACAGACTGCGCTGCGAATAAGCGCAAAGGACGGCGCTGGAAGTCCTTGGCGCCGCTAGTTGCCCGGCGCCACCTCATGGGCGGTCTGCTCCGCGCAGTAGGCAAACAGGTCGTCCAGTTCGCTGGATTTGTCGAACACCGCGTCGGCACCCAGGTCGGTGGCGCGGCGGCGGATTTCCGGCGTGGCGTAATTGGTGAGCACCACGACCTTCTGGTAGGGCTCGCGGTTGCGGCAGCCTGCCAGCACACCCAGGCCGTTGCCCTCTTTCAGGAATAGGTCGACGATGGCCAGGTGCCATTCCCCATCGTGCGCGCTCAGCCACCGGCTGGCCTCTGCCTGGGTGGCCCCATGGCCCGTGACCTGGACAGAGGCGATTTCCTGGAGCGCCTCGATCAGGTTGTCCAGGACGATCTGGTTATCCTCGACGAGGTAAGTAATTAGTGCCATACGACCCACTTTAGGCCGCTGCGGGGAAGGCGCTGCCATCCGTTGGCCCGCGTCCAGGTAGGACAGTGCAGTACCCGCCGGCCGCGCCGCCTGCAAGACTGGAGCCGCTCACAAAACCCTCCTGGCGTTGTTGCGCCGCCTTGCCGTGCTGGTGCACTGTCTGCGGCGACGCGCCTAGCCAGGACCGCTTCGCTGGATTTTGTGAGCGGCTCTAGCGGCTCTAGAACCGCTCATGCGGCGCCAGATAGCGCCACTGCCCCACCGGCAGATGGCCCAGGTTGACCTGGCCTATGCGCACGCGTTTGAGTCCCGTCACAAACAGCCCCACCTGTTCGCACATGCGGCGGATCTGGCGTTTTTTGCCCTCCTTGAGCACAAAACGCAGCTGTTCGGGGTTTTGCCACGACACCTTCGCGGGCCGCAGCGCCTGGCCGTCCAGGCTCAGGCCGTGGTTCAGCAGTGCCAGTTTTTCGGGCGGGAATACCGACTGCACATTGACCGTTTCCGGCCCATAGCTGACCCGTACCAGGTACTCTTTTTCGATGTCCGAGTCTTCGCCTATCAGCTGGCGCGCCACGCGCCCATCCTGCGTGAGCACCAAAAGGCCTATCGAGTCGATGTCCAGCCGGCCGGCCGGCGCCAGGCCGCGCAATTGTTCATGGCCCCAGCGCATGTGGCTGTTGCATTCGCGCCAGCGGTTTTGCGGCTGCACCAGCACCACGGCCGGCTCGTGCCCGTCCTCGGCCTGGCCGCTGACGTAGCCGACCGGCTTGTTGATCAGGATGGTGACCTGCATGCGCTGCTGTTGCTCGGCCTGGCGGTCGATCTCGATGCGCGCATCCACCGCCACCGGCTGGCCCATCACGGCGGGCGCACCGTTCACGCGCACCCAGCCGCGCGCGATCCAGTCGTCGGCCTCGCGGCGCGAGCACAGGCCCAGTTCGGCCATGCGCTTGTTCAGGCGCACGGTGGGCGCGGGCGCACCCGGCGCTGTGGCCGGCGCTGGGGCTTTGGGAATGCGGACGGCGGCGCCCACGGGTTTGGGGCCTGGGCCGGGTTTGAGGGGGTCTTGCATGGGCTGTGGGCTTGATGACGGGCCGGGTGGCCGGCTGTTCAGGCTATTGTCCCACCCAGAGCCGATAACCGACCCCTGTTTCGGTCAGCAGGTGTTGGGGCTGCGCCGGGTCGGCTTCGAGCTTCTGGCGCAAATGGCCCATGTAGATGCGCAAATAGTGGTTTTGCTCCGCGTGCGAGGGGCCCCAGACCTCGCGCAGCAATTGCCGGTGCGTCAGCACCCGGCCGGTGTGGCTGATGAGCACCGTGAGCAGGCGGTATTCGATGGGCGTCAGGTGCACCTCCACGCCGCCGCGCCGCACCAGGCGCGCCTGGCGGTCCACCTCCACCTCGCCGAAGCGGAACACCGGCTCGTCGGGCGCGCCGTCGGCCCCCGCCCCGCGCGGACGGCGCAGGTTGGCGCGCACCCGGGCCAGCAGTTCGCCCACACCAAAGGGCTTGGTCAGGTAGTCGTCGGCGCCGGCGTCCAGCGCGGCGATCTTGTCGGCCTCGTCGGCGCGCGCCGACAACACCACAATCGGCACGGCCGACCAGCCGCGCACGTCCCGTATCACGTCCAGCCCGTCGCCATCGGGCAGGCCCAGGTCCAGCACCAGCAGGTCGGGCTTGCGCGTGCCGGCTTCGGTCAGCCCGCGTTTGGCGGTGTCGGCCTCAAACACCTGCCAGCCCTCGGCCTCCAGCGCCGCGCGCACAAAGCGGCGTATCTGCGGCTCGTCTTCAATGACGACGGCGACGGGAGCGGGATGCGACATGGTGTGATCAGGCGGTTTCGGGCAGGCCCTGGGGCGGCGCGCGCCGCGGCAGGGTGATGGTGAATTCTGCACCACCGCCCGCAGCATTGCCGGCCGTAATTTGTCCGCGGTGCGCCTGCACCACCGCCTGGCAGATCGCCAGGCCCAGGCCCACACCCGGCGTGGCCGACTCGGCCTCGCCGCGCGTGAATTTCTCGAACAGCTCGTGCTCGCGGCCTTTCAGCGCGACGGGCAGGCCGGGTCCGTGGTCACGCACCGTGAGCAGCAAGGCCGTGTCCGTCACCTCGGCGCCGATTTCAATCGGCGGTTTGCCATACTTGGAAGCGTTTTCCAGCAGGTTGACCAGCACGCGTTCCATCAGCCCCGCGTCAAACTCCACCAGCGGCAAGTCGGCCGGCAGCGCCGTCACCACGGGCCTGCCGGCCAGCGCGTGCTGGGACTGGCGTATCGCCGAGCCCACGATTTCCTCGACCGACTGCCAGTCGCTGCGCAAATTGACGGCGCCGCTTTGCAGCCGCGCCATGTCCAGCAGGTTGTTGACCAGCGCGCTCAGGTGGCGCGCTTCGCCGGCGATGGCGCGCGCCGCCTGCGACTGTTCATCGCTGAGCGGCGGTGCCGTGCGTTGCAGCGAATCGGCCAGGCCGATCAGCGCGGTCAGCGGCGTGCGCACGTCGTGCGAAATCGCCGCCAGCAGCATGTTGCGCAGTTTCTCCGACTCCATCTGCACCACCGCCTGCTGGGCCACCTCCACATAGTGCACACGCTCCTGCGCGATGGCGATCTGCCGTGCCAGGGTTTCAAGCTGCTGCACCTGCTCCGGAATCAGCAGCCAGCGCGCCTGCGCGGGTTTGACGGCCAGCACGCCGCGCACCCGCATGGGCGCCTTGAGCGGCAGGTAATGCCAGGCCTGGGCCGACAAGGTGGCCGTGGCCAGCCCGGCCGGCTGTTCGTTGCGAAACACCCAGTCGGCCACGCTGGCGTCGAAATCCGCGGGCGGCTTGGCGGGCGGCAGCAGCTGGTCATGGCCGTCGGTCACCATCACCAGCGCCTGGCCGCCGAAGTTGCGTTGCGCGGCCGCCTCGCCGAGTTCGACGACCTGCTCGCTGAGCAGCGCAGCCGACAAATCGCGTGTGAGCTCGAACAGCGACTGCGCGCGCCGTTCACGGCTGGCCGCGATGCGCGCCTGGAAACGCAGGCCCGCCGTGAGCTGGCCGGTCAGCAGGCCCACCACCAGCATCACGCCGAAAGTCACCAGGTACTGCACGTCGCTGACGGCGAAGGAGAGGCGCGGCGCGACAAAGAAGTAATCAAAGGCCGCCACATTGAGGAAGGCCGCCAGCGCCGCCGGACCGCGCCCGAACTTCAGCGCCACCAGTACCGTGGCCATCAGAAACACCATGACGATGTTGGCCAGGTCGAAGTAAGCCAGCAGCGGCAGGGCCAGCAGCGTGACCGCCGCGCTGCCCGCCGCGGCCCAGGCATAGCCCGGCAGCTTGCCCTGCCAGGCCGCGGCCTCGTCATCCTCGGCCGAACGCTGCACGGCGCGCGCCAGCCGCCGCGCGCTGTCGGCACGACCGACCTCGACGATGTCCAGCGTGGGCGCCAGCATGGCCAGCCGGCGCGTCATGCTGGGGCCGCTCCACAGCGCGCGCCAGCCGGGCAGTTGCGGCCGCCCCACCACCAGCGTCGCGCAATTGAGCTGCTGCGCCTGCGCGACAAGTTCAGCGGCGGCATCACTGCCCGTCAGCACCGCCGTGGCCGCGCCCAGTTCTTCGGCCAGCTGGATCACGGCCAGGATGCGGTCGCGCTCGGCGACTTCCAGCAGCTGCAGGCGCGGTGTCTCCACATAGGCCGCATGCCAGCGCACATTGAGCTGGCCGGCCAGGCGCGCCGCCGTGCGCACCGTCTGCTCGGCGCCTTCGCGCGGGCCTATGCAGGCCAGGATGGCGCCTTCGGTGTTCCAGACCGGGGCGATGGATTTTTCGACGCGGTAGCTGCGCACGTCGTCTTCCACGTGCTCGGCCGTACGCCGCAGGGCAATCTCGCGCAGCGCGATCAGGTTGCCCTTGCGGAAAAAATTTTGCGCCGCGCGCTCGGCCTGCTGCGGCATGTAGACCTTGCCGGCCTTGAGCCGCGCCATCAGCTCGTCGGGCGTGACGTCGACCAAAATGATTTCATCGGCGCCGTCCAGCACCGTGTCCGGCACGGTTTCATGCACGCGTATGCCGGTGATGGCGCCTACCGTGCCGTTCAGGCTTTCCAGGTGCTGCACATTGACGGCCGACCAGACGTCGATGCCGGCCTCCAGCAGCTCGTGCACGTCCTGCCAGCGCTTGGCGTGGCGCGAGCCCTCCACATTGCTGTGCGCGAGTTCGTCGACCAGCAGCACCGCCGGCTTGCGCGCCAGCGCCGCGTCGAGGTCGAACTCTTTCAAGGTGCGTCCGCGGTAGGCCACCTCCTGCAAGGGCAGCTGTTCCAGCCCGGCCAGCAACTCCATGGTTTCGGCGCGGCCATGGGTTTCGACCACGCCGACCAGCACGTCCCGCCCGGCCTTGCGCTCGCGCTGCGCGGCGCTGAGCATGGCGTAGGTCTTGCCCACGCCGGCGCTGGCGCCGAAGTAAATACGCAAACGGCCCCGCCGCGCCTTTTCCTCCTCGCCGCGCAGGCGGTCCAGGAGTTCATCGGGGTCGGGGCGGGCGTCGGGGGGAATGGCCATGCGGCTGCGTTGTTGCTGTGATTTGAAAGGCTCAGAGGTCGCTGCGCAAAGGGTAACACCGGGGGCGCTCCTGCGACCCATCCGTTTCGCCCTCCACGGCCGGCGTGGAAGCCGGTTTTTCATCCCGGCCCGCGATCCACCAGGCCAGCGCCAGCGGCACACCAAAGGCGGCGAGTGCGCACAGGACGTGCAAAAGATCAGAGTCCATGGCTGAGCCCATGCCGCTGCAGGTGGCGGTGCCAGGAGACCAGCGGGCCTATCACGCCGTCGGGCACGCAGGCCATCACACAATCCATCACCTCGGGCGTGCTGTGCGCCGGCAGGCGAATTTCCAGCCGCACCTGGTGCTCATCGAGCTGGGGGATGCAGCGCAGGATGCCGGCGCCGGCGCAATTCACCAGCGCCCGCCGTACCCAGACGGCATCGCGGCTGTGCACGGTGAGGTCCATCACGATCCATTTAATGCGCGCAAGCGGCAACGGAAGGGACGGGGTTAAACCAAACGACTCACAGTAAGCGGCATAGGCCATGTTGGTATCTCTTAACGAAGAGTCTCCAATGCAAGATTGAGCTGCAGCACATTGACCTGGGCCTCGCCCAGAACAGCCAGCAAGGGCCGCTCGGTCTGCTGCTCGACCAGGGCCTGCACCTTCTCCAGCGGCAGGCCACGCGCCCTGGCCACGCGGGCCACCTGGTAGCGCGCGGCGGCGGGGCTGATGTGCGGGTCCAGCCCGCTGGCCGAGGCCGTGACCAGGTCCACCGGCACCGGTGCGGTGTTGCCGGGGTCAGCCGCCTTGAGCGCTTCAATGCGGCCCTTGACGGCATCGACCAGCGCGGGATTGAGCGGCCCCTGGTTGGCGCCGCTGGAAGCCGTGGCGTTGTAGGGCATGGGCCCGGTGGCGGAGGGGCGGCCCCAGAAATGCTTGGGGTCGCTGAAGTTTTGCCCGATGAGGCTGGAGCCCACCGGCTTGCCATCGCGCAAGATCACGCTGCCGGCCGCCTGGTCCGGAAACAGGGCCCGGGCCGCGCCCGTCACGACGAGCGGATAGGCTACGCCGGTCACGAGAGTCAGCACGGCAAACAACACCAGTGCGGGTCGAAGAATGGTTTTCATGGATTTTCCTTATACGAGGTTCATGGCCACCAGCAGCAGGTCAATCGCCTTGATGCCAATGAAAGGCACGATCAGGCCGCCCAGGCCGTAAATCAGCAGGTTGCGGCGCAGCAGTGCCGCGGCGCCGACGGGCCGGTACTTCACGCCCTTGAGTGCCAGCGGGATCAAAAACATGATGACCAGCGCGTTGAAGATCACCGCCGACAGGATGGCCGTCGAAGGGCTGCCCAGGCGCATCACATTGAGCGCGGCCAGCTGCGGGTAGGTGCTCACAAAAATCGCCGGGATGATGGCAAAGTACTTGGCCACGTCATTGGCGATCGAAAACGTGGTGAGCGAGCCGCGCGTCATCAGCAAGGCCTTGCCGGTCTCCACCACCTCCAGCAGCTTGGTCGGGTTCGAATCCAGGTCCACCATGTTGGCGGCCTCCTTGGCGGCCTGGGTGCCGCTGTTCATGGCGACCGCCACGTCGGCCTGGGCCAGCGCCGGCGCGTCGTTGGTGCCGTCGCCCATCATCGCCACGAGGCGGCCCTCGGCCTGGTACTGGCGTATCAATTTCAGCTTGTCTTCGGGCGTGGCCTCGGCCAGGAAGTCGTCGACACCGGCTTCGGCGGCAATCGCGGCAGCGGTGAGCTTGTTGTCGCCGGTGATCATCACCGTCTTGATGCCCATGCGGCGCAGCTCGCCGAAACGCTCCTTGATGCCGGCCTTGACGATGTCCTTGAGCTCCACGATACCCAGCACCACGTTGCCGTCGGCCACCGCCAGCGGCGTGCTGCCGCGGCGCGCCACTTCATCGGCGGCACGCAGCACCTCGGCCGGCACGCTGCCGCCCAGTGCTTCCACGTGCTTGCGGATCGCGTCCACCGCGCCCTTGCGCAGCTGGCGCATGCTGCCGTCGGGGCGCTGCACGTCGATGCCGCTCATTCGGGTCTGGGCGGTGAAAGGCACCTCGTGGCTGTCACCCACCAGGGTTTCGCTTGCGCCCAGGCGCTGGGCCAGTGCGACGATGCTGCGGCCCTCAGGCGTTTCATCGGCCATGGAAGCCTGCATCGCGGCGGTGGCCAGCTTCGCGCCGGTCACGCCGGGCGCCGGCAGGAAGCTCGAAGCCTGGCGGTTGCCATGGGTGATGGTGCCGGTCTTGTCCAGCAGCAGCACGTCCACGTCGCCGGCGGCTTCCACCGCGCGGCCCGAGGTGGCGATGACGTTGGCCTGCATCATTCGGCTCATGCCGGCCACGCCCACGGCCGACAGCAGGCCGCCTATCGTGGTCGGGATCAGACAGACCAGCAGGGCCACCAGCGCGGTGATGCTGACCACGGTGCCCGCGCCCGCAGCGCCCACGCTGAACACCGAGAAGGGCAGCAGGGTCACCGTGACCACCAGGAACACGATGGTCAGCGCCACCAGCAGAATCGTCAACGCGATTTCATTCGGCGTCTTCTGGCGTTTGGCGCCCTCGACCATGCTGATCATGCGGTCCAGGAAGGACTCGCCGGGGTTCACCACGATGCGCACCACCAGCCAGTCGGACAGCACACGCGTGCCGCCGGTCACGGCCGAGAAGTCACCGCCCGACTCGCGCACTACCGGTGCCGATTCGCCGGTGATGGCGCTTTCGTCGACAGAGGCCACGCCTTCAATCACCTCGCCGTCCAGTGGAATCATGTCGCCGGCTTCGACGAAGACCACGGCACCCTTGCGCAGGTTTTCCGCCTGCTCGGGAAGCCAGGCTGTCCCGTGAAACACCTTGGCATTGGCCTCTTTGAATTTCTTGGCCCAAGTGCTCTTTTTAAGGCTGCGCAGTGAAGCGGCCTGTGCCTTGCTGCGGCCTTCAGCCAGCGCCTCGGCGAAGTTGGCGAACAGCACGGTAAACCACAGCCAGACAGCCACCGCCAGAATAAAGCCCGCCGGCGCCTCACCCTGGCCCTGCAAGGCCTGCAGGCCCAGCAAGGTGGTGAAGATGCTGCCGATGTAGACAACAAACATGACCGGGTTGCGCCATTGCACGCGCGGGTCCAGCTTGGTGAACGAGGCTGCGATGGCGGGCTTGAGCAGCGCGGGATCGAGCAGCACAAAAGGTTTTTGGGTATTCATATCAATTTCTCGTTGGCCTTCTTGCGGTTCAGTGGGCGGGCCAGAGCATCAGGTGCTCGACCACCGGGCCCAGCGCCAGGGCAGGCACGTAATTGAGCAGGCCCACCAGCAGCACGGTGCCTATCAGGAGCATCACGAACAGCGGGCCGTGCGTGGGCATGGTGCCGGCCGTGGCGGGCAGGCGTTTCTTGGCGGCCAGCGCGCCGGCAATCGCCAGCACCGGCACGATGACACCGAAACGGCCCAGCCACATCACCAAGCCCAGCAGCGTGTTGTAGAAGGGCGTGTTGGCCGACAGGCCCGCGAAAGCGCTGCCGTTGTTATTGCCGGCCGAGCTCAGCGCATAGAGGATTTCCGAAAAACCATGCGCACCCGGGTTGGCAATGCCGGCCTTGCCGGCGCCTGCCAGCACCGCGATGGCTGTACCCGCCAGCACCAGGATGGGCGTCACCAGGATGGCGATCGAGACCAGCTTCATCTCGTGCGATTCGATCTTCTTGCCCAGGTATTCCGGCGTGCGGCCAATCATGAGGCCGGCGATGAACACCGCCAGCATGGCAAAAATCAGCATGCCGTAGAGGCCGGTACCGACCCCGCCGAACACCACCTCGCCCAGTTGCATCATCACCATGGGCACCATGCCGCCCAGCGGCGTGAAGGAGTCGTGCATCGCGTTGACCGCGCCGCACGATGCCGCCGTCGTGATGACCGCGAACAGGCTGGAGGCATTGATGCCGAAGCGGGTTTCCTTGCCTTCCATATTGCCGCCGGCCTGCAGCGCGCTGGCCGCCTGGTCCACACCCAGGGGGGGCAGCAAGGGGTTGCCGGCTTGTTCGGCCGGGGTGATGGCCACCACCGCGACCACAAACAGCAGCGTCATCGCGGCCAGCACGGCCCAGCCCTGGCGTGTGTCGCCCACCGCGCGGCCAAAGGCAAAGCACAGCGCCGCGGGAATCAGGAAGATGGACAACATCTGGAAGAAGTTGCTCAGCGCCGTCGGGTTCTCATACGGGTGGGCCGAGTTGGCGTTAAAGAAACCGCCGCCGTTGGTGCCCAGCATCTTGATGGCCTCCTGCGAGGCGACCGGGCCCATGGCCAGGGTCTGCGTGCTGGCCTTGGCGTCTTCCATGACAGGATTGCCCTTGTCGTCTTTCAGCGCCTGGCCGTCAGGGCCGTTCCTGGCCACCTGGTAGGACGTGGTCTCCAGCGTGGCCACCTCTTTGTAGCCGTCGAAGTTCTGGATCACGCCCTGGCCCACGAGAAAGATCGCGAACACCAGCGACAAGGGCAGCAGCAGCCAGGCCGTGATGCGCGTGACGTCCACCCAGAAGTTTCCGATCGCGCCCGTGGCACGCGCGGCAAAGCCGCGGAACAGCGCGAACACGACCGCAATGCCGGTGGCGGCGGAGAAGAAATTCTGCACAGCCAGCGCCAGCATCTGAGTGAGGTAGCCCATGGTAGATTCACCGGCATAACCCTGCCAGTTGGTGTTGGAGACAAAGCTGATGGCGGTGTTGAAGGCCGAGTCGGGCGACACGGCCGCCATGCCGGCCGGGTTCAGCGGCAGCCAGACCTGCAGGCGCTGAAGCGCGTAAACGGCCAGCACGCCCAACGCATTGAAGGCCAGCAAGGCCAGCGCGTACTGTGACCATTTCATGCTTGTGTCGGCCGAGGTGCCGGCCAGGCGGTACAGCGGCGCTTCGAGCTTGTGCATCCAGTTGGGAAGGCTGCCCGAATACAGGCGGGCCAGCCAGATGCCCATTGGCCAGGCGGTCACCAGTAGCGCCCCGAGGAAAAGGGCTAACAAGCCCCATGAAGCGTTGCTCATCAAAACTCCTCGGCGCAGATCAGCGCATACACGAGGTAGGTGAGCAGCACGATGGCGCAGACGCCGCCAAAGCCGTACAAAACGTCCAGGGGGATCATGAACGGCCCCCTTCGGATTTTTCGAGCTTCTGAAAGCCCCAGACCAACAAGACCATCACACCCCAGAGGGCGGCGGCGCCGAGGATAAACGCAAGATCCATGATCTTCTCCAAGCAATAGCGATGGAGAAAGTGTCGGATCCGGCGTGTAAAAACGGGGATGAAAGACCGGTGGCCGGTATAAAGAAAGCGTAAAAATCGGGCCTGTTCAGGCCGCCGCGTGCTGTTGCATCACCACACGCAGGTGCAGTGCGCGCAAGGCATCAATATCGTCCAGCAGGGACAAGGCCTCGGGGAGCAGAAGAAGATCGCCAGCCTTCTCCAGCCGCAATGCCAGGCGCGCGGCCCCGGCATGGAGCGCCTCCAGGGCCTGCGACACCTCGCCCTGCGTTTCCATTCAATGCATCACGCCGCGAGCGAGCATGTAAATACCGATCAGCAGCAGGCCCACGAAAAACAGGCGTTTAAAGCCCTTCTCGCCCACCCGCCCACGCAGCATCTGGCCGGCGGCCACGCCCAGCAAGGCGGCCGGCAGAGGCAGCACCAGGATCCAGCCGGACGGCAAGCGGCCCACCGCAAAAGAACCCTCCAGCGCCAGGCGCAGGAACAATGCGACGGTGGAGACGGTGAAGGACAGGCCCAGCGCCTGCACCAGCTCGTCCTTTTTGAGCGACAAGGCCTGCAGGTAAGGCACGGCCGGAAATACAAACACGCCGGTGGCGGAGGTGATGGCGCCGGTCGCCAGACCGGCGGCAAAGGAAGAAACCCGTTCGCCGCGCTGCGGAATCGCCAGCGGCATCGCGAACAAGCCCAGCAAGGCATAGACGATCAGCGCGGCGCCCAGTCCCGCTGACGCGAGCCCCACATCAAGCGTGACCAGGCTGACCGGCGCCCACAGTGTTCCGGCGACAACCCCCAGCTGCAGCGGCCACAGGCGCCGCACCAAACTGGCCAGCGCGGCGCCGTCCCACATCTGCCAGGCATTCGTCAGAAACGAAGGCAGGATCAGGATGGCAGCTGCCTGCGCGGGCGGCATCACGCCGGCCAGCAAGCCCATGGACAGCGTCGGCAGGCCCAGGCCGACCACGCCCTTGACCAGGCCGGCCAGCAAAAATACGGCGGCGACGATACCCATGAGCAGGGTTTCGGGCCCACTGCCGGTGATGTCGTTCAAGTTCATGCAAACGATTCTGCGCAGTGCGGTGCCAGCGCTCAAGCGGTAATATGCGCTGGCAGCCTTCGCCATTGCCGAAGGCTGGAAGCAAATCCCAAAGCTACATGCCCGCCACTATTCGCTTTGACCTCGTCGACCTGCGTCTCTTCCTGCACGTCATCGACACCGGCAGCATCACGGCCGGCAGCAAGCTTTCGCACCTCGCGCTGGCCTCGGCCAGCGCGCGCATTCGCGGCATGGAGGGCGCACTCGGCGTGCCGCTGCTGGAGCGCCTGCGCGCCGGCGTCAAGCCGACCAAGGCCGGCCTGGCCGTGGCCCACCATGCGCGGCTGGTGCTGCAGCAGATAGAGCGCATGCACGGCGAGATAGCCGACTACGCCGGCGGCCTGGCGGGCCGGGTACGCCTGCTGTCCAACACCGCCGCCATCACCGACTACCTGCCACAGGCGCTCGCGGATTTCCTCAACACCCATCCGGCCATCGACGTCGACCTCGAGGAACGCCCCAGCCATGTGATCGCGTCGCAACTGCTGGACCAGGTGGCCGACCTCGGCATCGTGGCTGATTCCGCGGATATTTCCAGCCTGGAATCCCGGCCCTTCCGGCGCGACCATCTGGTGCTGGTGGTCCCGCAGGGCAGCGGCTTCGGCCGACAGCGCCAGACCAGCTTCGCTCAAGCACTGGCCCATGACTTTGTCGGCCTGGGCGAGGACAGCGCCCTGCAGCAACACCTGGCCCTGCAGGCCGGGCGCCTGGGGCTGCGCATGCGAACGCGCATACGGCTGCGCAGTTTTGACGCCGTCTGCCGCATGGTGGAGGCCGGTGTCGGCGTGGCCGTGGTGCCGGCCGTCGCGGCCGAACGCCATGCGGGCGCGGGCACGCTGCGCCTGCTCAAGCTGTCCGACAGCTGGGCCGACCGCCAGCTTTTAATCTGCGCGCGCCGCTTTGAGCAACTGTCGGTGCCGGCCATCCGGCTGGTGGAAGCGCTGTGCGCGCCTGCCCCCGCCGCCACCGGTAAAAAACCAAAGCGATAAAGTCATGCCCATGAACGCACAAGCCGATCCCCACGCCATCACCAACCTCACGCAACTGGAAGCGCTGTTCGGCGCCGTCGGTGACGCCTCCCTCAAAAAAGAGGTGGACTACCTGCACCCGGCCTACCAGGCGCTGATCGAGGCATCGCCCTTCGCGGTGCTGGCAACAGCCGGGCCCGGCGGCCTGGACGCCTCGCCACGCGGAGACCCGCCGGGCTTTGTGGCGATCCAGGACGACAAAACCCTGCTGCTGCCGGAGCGCCGCGGCAACAACCGCATCGACAGCCTGCGCAACCTGCTGGCCGATCCGCGCGTGGCCTTGCTGTTCCTGGTGCCCGGCGCCGGCGAGACGCTGCGCGTGAACGGCCGTGCCAACATCACGACCGAGCCCGGCCTGCTGCAGCGTTTTGCCATGGAAGGAAAGCCGCCCCACTGCGTCATCGTGATCAAGGTCGAGTCGGTGTTCTTCCAGTGCGCACGGGCCATACAGCGCTCAAAGCTCTGGCAGGCCGTGCCGCAAGGCCGGCCCGACGTGCCCACGCCCGGCGCCATGCTGCAGGCGCTGACGGCGGCGGCCATCGACGGTGAAAAATATGACCGCGAACTGCCGGCGCGGCAGAAATCGACGCTGTACTGATGTCAAGCGCCGCCCCTGAAACCAAGGCCCTCCTGGCCCGCTCCTGGCAACGCTGCGCAAGCGCGCTGGCGCCGCAAACCATCGCCGGCAGCGTGTTTGATGAGCTGGTCGCGCGCTACTCCGAGCCTCACCGCAAGTACCACACCGTGCAGCACCTCGCGGAATGCCTGGCGCATTTCGAGGCCGTGCGCCACCTGGCCGAACGGCCGGATGAAGTCGAAATCGCGCTGTGGTTCCATGACGGGATTTATGACACGCAGCGCCACGACAACGAGCGGCAAAGCGCCGACTGGGCGCGTGCTGTACTGGAAGGCCAGGGCGCGCCGCCGGCCACCGTGCAGCGGGTGGATGAACTGATCATGGCCACCTGCCACAGCGCGCTGCCGGTGTCGCCCGATGCGAAGCTGCTGGTGGACGTGGACCTGTCCATCCTGGGCGCCCTGCCGCCGCGCTTTGCCGAGTACGAAGAACAGATACGCCAGGAATACGCCTTCGTGCCCGAGGAAATATTCCGCCAGAAGCGCGGGGAGATTCTTCGCGCTTTCCTGGGCCGGCCCTTGATTTACAGCACGCCGCATTTCCAGGCCGCGCTGGAAGCACGCGCCCGGGACAACCTGCGCCTGGCCATCGCCGGCATCACGGGCTAGGGCCTGTGCGAGGGGCCAAACCCTCGCCCTCGCTCGCAAACACACTGGAGCGCAGCGCCTCCAGGTCCAGCACACGCAGGCCGCCGTATTCGATGCGGATAAAACCCTGGGCCTGCAAGGCGCTGAGCGCTTCGTTCACGCGCTGGCGTGACAGGCCGACCAGGTAGGCCAGTTCCTGCTGCGTGATGCGCAGGATTTCACCGACCCCCGGGTAGAGCACCGGGTTGAACAGCGAGGCCAGGCTGCGCGCCACGCGGATGTCGGGGTTGTTCATGCGGTCGATCTCGCGCGCGGCGATGAACTGGCCCAGGCGCTCGTTGAGCTGGTTCATCACAAAGCGGTTAAAGCCGATGGAGTGGTCCAGCAGCCAGTGAAAGGTTTCCACCGGCAGCCCCGCCACCACGCTTTTGCGCAAGGCCTGGATGTTGTAGCGGTAGGGCTCGCGCTTGAGCGCCGTGCCTTCGCCGAACCAGCCGCCGGGCGGCACACCGGTAAAGGTCATGGTCATGCCTTGCTCGTTGTCGCTGCTCATCTTGAGCAGGCCTTCGACCACGCCGAACCAGTAGGTCACCGGCTTGCCGACACGGCACACATAGTCGCCCGGCGCGGCGTCGCCCACCTGCAGCCCCGCCAACGCGCGCGCGCGTTCATCCGGCAGCAGCAGGGGCAGCCAGGGAATGCCCCGCAGCTCGTCCGGCGTGGGCGTCCTGCGGCGCTGGTGAAGAGGTGACTCAGTGGCCATGCTCGCAATGTTCAAGCAGAAACAGGGGTGGCGGATCAGGGAAAGTCCGGGGCGGGCGCAACCCTTGGATTGTCGTCGCGCAGACAGTTGGCCTTCTTTCCAAAGCATAGCATCTGCCCCGCGGAGACAGGCCGGCAAGAGCCTGGAACAAGCCCGCCACGAGCCCACAACGACCAGGAGACACCCCCATGACAGCCCCTTCCGTCCCTTCCATCACCTCGAACATCGATTCGCCGCCGGCCCGCAGCCGCCTGACACGCCGCCGCATGCTGGGCGCATTCGCCGCCGTACCGGCCGCACTCTACGGCCCGGCGCGCGCACAAGACAGCGGCCCGGTGCGCATCGCGCAATCCATCGCGCTGAGCGGGCCGCTGGGCGAACTGGGCCAGGCCATGCACCAGGGCGCCAAGGCCTGCTTTGCCGGCATCAACGCCAAAGGCGGCGTGAACGGCCGGCTGATCGAACTCACAGGAACCGACGACGGCTACGACGTCAAGCGCGCGCTCGGCAACGTCAAGGGTTTCATCGACGACAAAAGCAATTTCGCGCTCTTCAACTGCATGGGCACGCCCATGATCGAGGCCATGCTGCCGCAGGTGATGGAATCGGGCATGCCTTTCTTCGCGCCTTTCTCAGGTGCGCTGTCGGCGCGCCCGGCCAACGCCCGCAACGTGTTCAACATACGCGCGAGCTACGCCGACGAAGCCGAACAGCTGGTGCAGCACCTGGCGACCATAGGCATACGGCGCATCGCCATCGCCTACCAGAACAACTCCTTCGGCAAGGAGGTCTTCGACGCCACCCAACGCTCCATGGCCAAACACAAACTGGAAGCGACCGCCATCGTCACCGTGGAAAACAACGCTTCGGATGCCGGCGCAGCGGCGGTCAAGATCGCGGCGTCCAGCCCGGAGGCCGTGCTGGTGGGCCTGGCCGGCAAACCGACCATCGAGTTCGTCAAGGCGATACGCGCGCAGCGCAAGGGGCTGTCGCTCTACGCGCTGTCCATCATGGGCGCGGCCGCGACGCTCAAGGCCATGGGCGAGGACGCCACCGGCATCGCGGTGTCGCAGGTGGTGCCGCTGCCGGGCAACACGGTGGTGCCCATGGTGCGCGAATTCCAGCAGGCCTGGAAGGCCGCCGGCGTGGCGCTGGAGCCTTCGCACCTGGCGCTGGAGGGCTACATCAATGCCCGCGTGTTTGCCGAAGCGCTGCGCCGCGCCGGCAAGAACCCGACGCGCGCCGCCTTCATCGACAGCACCTGGAACCTGAAGCGCTACGACCTGGGTGGCTTCGAGGTCAGCTTCAGCGATTCGGCCCGCAACGCCTCGCGTTTTGTGGAACTGACCATGGTTTCGCGCGACGGGCGCTTTATCCGATAAACCGGGCGGACCCCGGGCACACCCCAGTAGGACTTACCCGGAAATTGTCGTCGCAATGACACCATAGCGTCAAAGCCGGTCCTACTATTCGACCCATACCCGCGGTTTTCACTGAAAAAGCCGCACCAGAACGGAGACAAGAAAGCGAATGCAGACCACGTTCCCACGATTGCTGCTCAAACATGCGGCCGAGCGCCCCGGCGCCGCCGCCATGCGCGAAAAAGAGTACGGCATCTGGCAGGCGCACAGCTGGGCCGGCATGGCGCTGCTGGTTGAACACATCGCCTGCGGCCTGCACCAGCTGGGCCTGCGGCGCGGCGAGCACATGGTCATCATCGGCGCCAACCGGCCGCGCCTGTACGCCACCATGCTGGCCGCGCAGGCGCTGGGCGCCATCCCGATTCCGCTCTACCAGGATGCCGTGGGCGCCGAATGCATCTTCCCGATCAACAATGCCGACGTGCGCTTCGCGCTGGTGGAAGACCAGGAGCAGGTCGACAAGCTGCTCGAGATCCGCGGCCAGTGCCCGCAGCTGGAGCACATCGTTTATGACGACCCGCGCGGCCTGCGCAACTATGCCGAGGCCGGCCTGCAGTCGCTTGATGCGCTGCTGGACACGGGCCGCGGCTTTTCCGCCGGCCAGCCGGATTTTTTCAGGGCTGAAGTCGAAAAAGCCCAGCCCGACGACGTGGCCGCGATGTTTTTCACCTCGGGCACCACCGGCAACCCCAAGGGCGTGGTCCACACCCACAACACCCTGCTCGACCGCGCCAAGGCCGGCGCCGACTTTGACAAACTCACCTCCGGCGAGGAAGTGCTGGCCTACCTGCCACCCGCGTGGGTCGGCCAGAACATCTTCAGTTATGCGCAGTGGCTGGCCTGCGGCTACGTGGTCAATTGCCCCGAAAGCGCCAGCACGGTGACCATAGACCTGAAAGAAGTCGGCCCGACCTATTACTTTGCGCCACCGCGGATCTTCGAAAGCCTGCTGACCACCGTGATGATCCGCATGGAAGACGCGGGCCGCATCAAGCGCGGCATGTTCAACTATTTCATGGGCGTGGCCAAACGCGCCGGCCCGGCCCTGATGGACGGCAAACCCGTAGTCGCCATGGACAGGGTGCTGTATGCGCTGGGCAGCGTGTTGGTCTATGGCCCGCTGCGCAACACGCTGGGTTTTTCGCGCGTGCGCGTGGCCTATACCGCCGGCGAGGCCATAGGCCCCGACCTTTTCACCTTCTACCGCTCCATCGGCATCAACCTCAAGCAGCTGTATGGTTCCACAGAGACCGCCGTGTTTGTCTGCCTGCAGCCGGACAACGAAGCGCGCGCCGATACCGTAGGGGTTCCGATCAGCGGCGTGCAGATCAAGGTGGCCGAGAACGGCGAGATCCTGGTCAAGTCCGCCGGCCTGCTCAAGGAATACTACAAAAACCCCACGGCCACCGCCGAGGTGCTGAGCGCCGACGGCTGGTACCACACCAGCGACGCGGGCTTTATCGACGCCGGCGGCCACCTCAAGATCATCGACCGCGTCAAGGACGTGGGCCGCATCAAGGGCGGCGTCAACGACGGCGCGATGTTCGCGCCCAAGTATGTGGAGAACAAGCTCAAGTTCTTCCCGCACATCAAGGAAGTCGTGGCCTACGGCGACGGCCGCGACCAGGTCTGCGTGATGCTCAACATCGACTTCGACGCCGTCGGCAACTGGGCCGAGCGCCGCAACCTGCCCTATGCCGGTTACACCGACCTGGCGCAAAAGCCCGAGGTCTACCAGCTCATCAAGGAATGCGTCGAAAAAGTCAACGCCGACCTCAGCGTGGACGCCCTGCTGGCCGGCTCGCAGATCAGCCGCTTCCTGGTGCTGCACAAGGAGCTGGATGCCGACGACGGCGAACTCACCCGGACCAACAAGGTGCGGCGCGGCTTCATCGCCGAAAAATACCAGCCGCTGATTGACGCGCTCTACGGCGGCAAAACCGAACAGTTCATAGAAACCGTCGTGAAATTCGAGGACGGCCGCAGCGGCAGCGTGAGCGCGACGCTGAAGATCAGCGACGCCCAGACTTTTGCCCCCGTGAAGGCCGCAGCATGAGCAAGAAGATTGGCGACGTCATCCTGGACGTCAAGAACATCAGCCTGAACTTCGGCGGCGTCAAGGCCCTGTCGGACATCTCCTTCAACGTCAAAGAGCACGAGATACGCGCCATCATCGGCCCCAACGGCGCCGGCAAAAGCTCCATGCTCAACTGCATCAACGGCGTCTATGCGCCGCAGCAGGGCTCCATCACCTTCCGCGGCCAGACCTTCAAGCACATGAACAGCCACCAGGTGGCCGTGATGGGCGTGGCGCGCACCTTCCAGAACCTGGCGCTGTTCAAGGGCATGAGCGTGCTCGACAACATCATGTCGGGCCGCAACCTGAAGATCAAAAGCAATCTGCTGCTGCAGGCGCTGCGCATAGGCCCGGCCGAAAAAGAAGAAATCAAACACCGCGAGGCGGTCGAAAAAATCATCGACTTCCTGGAAATCCAGGCCTACCGCAAGACGCCCGTCGGCCAGCTCCCCTACGGCCTGCAAAAACGCGTGGACCTGGGCCGCGCGCTGGCCATGGAGCCGCAAGTACTGCTGCTCGACGAACCCATGGCCGGCATGAACGTCGAGGAAAAGCAGGACATGTGCCGCTTTGTACTCGACGTCAACGACGAGTTCGGCACCACCGTGGTACTGATCGAACACGACATGGGTGTGGTCATGGACATCTCCGACCGCGTCGTGGTGCTCGACTACGGCAAAAAAATCGGCGACGGCACCCCCGACGAAGTACGCAACAACGAAGACGTGATCCGGGCTTACCTCGGAACCAGCCACTGACATGGACGAGAACACCAAGATGAAATCACAGCGTTTCCCGCAATCCACGATGTCCCCATCCAGCAAAGGGAGCCAGTGATGGGTTCATTTCTTGAGACGATTATTGGCGGCCTGATGTCCGGCATGCTGTATTCGCTGGTCGCGCTGGGCTTTGTGCTGATCTACAAGGCCTCGGGCGTCTTCAACTTCGCGCAGGGCGCGATGGTGCTGTTCGCGGCGCTGGCCATGGCCCGCTTTTCCGAATGGATTCCGCAGTGGACCGGCCTGGACAACAAGTTCATCAACAACGCACTGGCCTTTATGGCGGCTTTGGCCATCATGGTGGTGGTCGCCTGGCTGATCGAGAAACTGGTGCTCGGAAAGCTGGTGAACCAGGAGGGCGTTGCGCTGCTGATGGCAACGCTGGGCATCTCCTACTTCCTCGACGGCTTCGGCCAGACCATCTTCGGCTCCAGCATCTACAAGATCGACGTGGGCATGCCCAAGGATCCGATGTTCCTGCTCGAAGGCGTGTTCCAGGGCGGCCTGCTGGTGAACCAGGAAGACCTGGTCGCCGCGCTGATCGCCACCGCCCTGGTGGCGGCACTGGCCGCCTTCTTCCAGTACACCAGCACCGGCCGCGCGCTGCGCGCCGTGGCCGACGACCACCAGGCCGCCCAGTCCATCGGCATCCCGCTGAACCGCATCTGGGTCATCGTCTGGAGCGTCGCGGGTTTTGTGGCCCTGGTGTCCGGCGTGATCTGGGGCAGCAAGCTGGGCGTGCAGTTTTCACTGTCGGTGCTGGCGCTCAAGGCGCTGCCGCTGGTGATCCTGGGCGGCCTGACTTCGGTGCCCGGCGCGATTGTCGGCGGCCTGATCCTCGGTGTTGGCGAGAAGCTGGCCGAGGTGTTTATCGGCCCTTACGTCGGCGGCGGCATCGAGATCTGGTTTGCTTATGTCCTCGCCTTGTGTGTCTTGCTGGTAAGGCCGCAGGGCCTCTTCGGCGAGAAAATTATTGACCGTGTCTGAGCCGCTTTTTACCTAAAGAAAAACCATGTTCTACAGAGAAAACGGCCAGTTCAAAACCAGCTACCGGTCCGACCAGCAGATCTTCCCCATCCTGCAGGACCGCATCGCCATTGGCCTGCTGCTGGCCTTTGCCTTTATCGCCGTCCCGCTGCTGGCCAGCGACTACCTGTTCCGCGCCATCCTGATTCCCTTCCTGATCTTCTCGCTGGCTGCCGTAGGGGTGAACATCCTGGTCGGTTACTGCGGGCAGATCTCGCTGGGCTCGGGTGCCTTCATGGCGGTGGGTGCTTACGGCGCCTACAACTTCTTCGTGCGCATTCCCGGCATGCCGCTGATCCCGGCGCTGATCCTGGGCGGCCTGTGCGCCATGCTCTTCGGCATTTTGTTCGGCCTGCCCAGCCTGCGCGTCAAGGGCCTGTACCTGGCGGTGACCACGCTGGCCGCGCAGTTCTTCAGCGACTGGATGTTTTTGCGCATCAAGTGGTTCACCATGGACACGCCTTCGGGCTCGGTGTCGGTGTCCAACCTGCAGGTCTTCGGCTTGCCCATCGAAAGCGCATTGAGCAAATACCTGTTCTGCCTGGCCATCGTGGTGGTGATCACCCTGCTGGCCAAAAACCTGGTGCGCAGCGCCATCGGCCGCGAGTGGATGGCCATTCGCGACATGGACGTGGCCGCCGCGGTGATCGGCATACGCCCGATGTACGCCAAGCTCAGCGCCTTCGCGGTGAGCTCCTTCATCATCGGCATCGCCGGCGGCCTGTGGGCCTTTATCTACCTGGGCGCCTGGGAACCGGCGGCCTTCTCGGTGGACTACTCCTTCCGCCTGCTGTTCATGGTGATCATCGGCGGCATGGGCGCCATCATGGGCAGCTTCTTCGGCGCGGCCTTCATCGTGGTGCTGCCCATCGTGCTGAGCCAGCTGCTGCCGGTGCTGGCCGGCTGGCTGGGCATCTCGATCTCCACGGCGGGTGTCTCGCATGCGGAGCTGATGATTTTTGGCGGGCTGATCGTGTGGTTTTTGATTGTCGAGCCGCACGGGCTGGCCAAGCTGTGGGCCGTGGGCAAGCAAAAGTTGCGGCTTTGGCCCTTCCCTCATTGAAGCCATCGGTGTCACTCATAGGGTTAAGGATTACTCGAAATCACCGATGCGGCGCCGGTCATTCAATCGTTTACTGAGGTGCCAGTTTTAAGTACCGTTTTTAAGTGCAAGTTTTCGCGGTGTTATTCACTATTTCCAGGAGACAAAAATGAAGATTCGTAAATTGATGTTGGCAGTCGCCATCCTCGCCACCGGCGCCTCGTCCTTGGTGGCGACCGGCGCCTATGCCCAGGCGAAGGAGCAGTTCTTCCCCGTGCTGTCCTACCGCACCGGGCCTTACGCGCCCAACGGCGTGCCCTGGGCCAACGGCTATGTGGACTACCTCAAGCTGGTCAACGCGCGCGGCGGCATCAACGGCGTGAAGATCTCGTTTGAAGAGTGCGAAACCGGCTACGACACCGCGCGCAGCGTCGAATGCTACGAACGCCTCAAGGGCAAGAACGGCGGCGCCACGCTGGTGCAGCCGCTGTCCACGGGCGCCACCTTCGCCATCACCGAAAAAGCCCCCGTCGACAAGATTCCCGTGGTGACCGTGGGTTATGGCCGCAGCGAGAGCGCCGACGGCTCCATCTTCAAGTGGAACTTCCCCATCGCCGGCACCTACTGGGTCGCCGCCGACGCCATCCTCCAGGCCATCGCCAAGAAGGAAGGCGGTTTCGACAAGCTCAAGGGCAAGCGCATCGCGCTGGTCTACCACGACTCGCCCTTCGGCAAGGAGCCGATCCCGCTGATGCAGGAGCGCGCCGCCATGCACGGCTTCACCCTGCAGCTGCTGCCCGTCACCGCGCCCGGCGTCGAGCAGAAAGCCACCTGGCTGCAGATCCGCCAGTCGCGTCCCGACTACGTGGCGCTGTGGGGCTGGGGCATCATGAACACCACGGCCATCAAGGAGGCGCAGGCCACCGGCTACCCGCGCGAGAAGATGTACGGCGTGTGGTGGGCCGGCGCCGAGCCTGACGTCAAAGACGTGGCCGACGGTGCCAAGGGCTACAACGCCGTGACCATGCAGCACGGCGCCGAGCCGAACTCCAAGCTGGTCAAGGACGTCATGGCCCTGGTGCACGGCAAGGGCCAGGGCACGGGCCCCAAGGAAGAAGTCGGCCAGGTGCTCTACATGCGCGGCGCCATGAGCGCCATGCTGGGCGTGGAAGGCCTGCGCTCGGCACAGGACCGTTTCGGCAAGGGAAAAATCATGACGGGCGAGCAGGTCCGCTGGGGCCTGGAAAACCTGAACCTGACCCAGGCCAAGCTCGACGCGCTGGGCTTTGCCGGCGTGATGCGGCCCATCAGCACCTCCTGCACCGACCACATGGGTTCGGCATGGGCGCGCATCCACACCTGGGACGGCAAGGAATGGAAGTTCACTTCCGACTGGCTGCAGGCCGATGAACAGGTGATCAAGCCCCTGGTCAAGAGCACCGCCGCCAAGTACGCCGCCGAGAAAAAGCTGACGGCGCGCACACCGGCCGACTGCCAGTCTTGAGCGGCGTAGCCGCTCAGCTGGCTTTGCCATGTACTGACGGCACCCACCCCAACCCCTCCCGCCAGGCGGGAGGGGCGCGGCTCTCGCGAGCCGCCAACCTTGAGGGCTGATGGCCCTGCCGGCAGCTCTCAAGATTGGTCAGGAAAAAATATGGACACACCTAACATCGTTCTCAACGTCAACGGCATCGAGGTCATCTACAACCACGTGATCCTGGTGCTCAAGGGCGTCTCGCTGCAGGTCCCCCAGGGCCGCATCGTCGCCATCCTGGGCGGCAACGGCGCGGGCAAGACCACCACGCTGCGCGCCATCTCCAACCTGCTCAAGGGCGAGCGCGGCGAGGTCACCAAGGGCTCCATCGAACTGCGCGGCGAGCGCATCGAAAACCTCTCGCCGGCCGACCTGGTGCAGCGCGGCGTGGTGCAGGTCATGGAAGGCCGGCACTGCTTTGCCCACCTGACCATCGAGGAAAACCTGCTGACCGGCGCCTACACCCGCAGCAGCAAGGCCGAAGTCGCGGCCAACCTCGAGAAGGTCTACAACTACTTTCCGCGCCTCAAAACCCGGCGTACCTCGCAGGCGGCCTACACCTCGGGCGGCGAGCAGCAGATGTGCGCGATAGGCCGCGCCCTGATGGCCAACCCCTCCATGGTGCTGCTGGACGAACCCTCCATGGGCCTGGCGCCGCAGATCGTCGAGGAGGTCTTCAACATCGTGAAGGACCTGAACCAGAAGGAGCAGGTCACCTTCCTGCTGGCCGAGCAGAACACCAACATGGCGCTCAAGTACGCCGACTACGGCTACATCATGGAAAGCGGCCGCGTGGTGATGGACGGCGCGGCCGCCGACCTGGCCAACAACGAGGACGTGAAAGAGTTCTACCTGGGCGTGGGCGGTGGCGAGCGCAAGAGCTTCAAGGATGTCAAGAGCTACAAGCGCCGCAAGCGTTGGCTGGCTTGAGGGTAGGGATAGGGACATGAACAATTTCTACGACACCCTGGAACACCGGCCGCACGCCAGCCGCGAGGCCGCCCAGCTGGCCGCGCTGCCGCAGCAGATCGCGCATGCGCAGTCGCACGCACCGGCCTTTGCCGCCATCCTCAAGGGCGTGAACGGCGCCACCGTGAGCTCGCGTGCCGCGCTGGCGCGCCTGCCCGTCACGCGCAAGTACGAGTTGCTCGAGCGCCAGCAGGCCGCGCGCCAGGCGGGGGGCGACCCCTTCGGCGGCTTCAGCGCGCTGCGCTATGGTGCCGCGATGCCGCGCGTCTTCGCCAGCCCCGGCACGATTTACGAACCCGACAGCACGCGCAAGGACTACTGGCGCATGGCGCGGGCGCTGCACGCCGCCGGCTTCAGGCCCGGGCAGCTGGTGCACAACTGCTTCAGCTACCACTTCGTGCCGGCCGGCACCATGATGGAGAGCGGCGCCCATGCGCTGGGCTGCACGGTGTTTCCGGGCGGTACCGGCCAGACCGAGCAGCAGGTGCAGGCCATGGCCGAGCTCAAGCCCGCCGGTTATGTCGGCACGCCCAGCTTCCTCAAAATCATTGTCGACAAGGCCGCCGAAATGAAAGTGGCGCTGCCCAGCGTGACCCGGGCCATGGTCTCGGGCGAGGCCTGCCCGCCCAGCCTGCGCGACTGGCTGGCCGGGCACGGCATCGCCGCCTACCAGTGCTACGCCTCGGCCGACCTCGGGCTGATCGCCTATGAAACCGAGGCCCGCGAAGGCCTGGTGCTGGACGAAGGCGTGATCGTGGAAATCGTGCGCCCCGGCACCGGCGACCCGGTCGCCGAGGGCGAGGTCGGCGAGCTGGTGGTCACCACGCTGAACCCCGACTACCCGCTGATCCGCTTCGGCACCGGCGACCTCTCGGCCGTGCTGCCGGGAAGTTGCCCGACCGGCCGCACCAACACGCGCATCAAGGGCTGGATGGGCCGGGCCGACCAGACCGTCAAGGTGCGCGGCATGTTTGTGCACCCGGGCCAGGTCGCCGACATCGCAAAACGTTTTCCCGAAGTGCTCAAGGCCAGGCTGGTGGTCAGCGGCGAAATGGCCAACGACAGCATGCACTTCCAGGCCGAGGCGGCGTCGGCCCCCGATGGATTGGACCAGCGCATCGCCGACGCCATCCGCGACGTCACCAAGCTGCGCGGCACGGTGCAGCTGGTGGCGCCCGGCAGTCTCCCCAACGACGGCAAGGTTATTGAAGACGCACGGAGTTACAAGTAGCCCCCACGTTCGCTCACTGCGTGTAGCTCTCTGCCCCCCGAGGGGGCGCTGCGCCTGCGGCCCGGCAAAGCCGGTTCCGCGGCCCCTGCTGGCCTGAACTCCCAAAGCCGGGGTTTGCGCAGCTATCCGGCACGGGACCGGGGGCTAGCCCTTACGTAGTTCCCGCGATGTTTACACCGTAAGGGGACCGTAAACTTGGCGCGTTCATTACAAGGAGACGCTCATGAAACGCCTGTTAGTCCTCGCCGCGGCCGCGACGGCCATGTTTGCCGCCCACGCGCAAGCCCCCGCCTTCCCCGGCTCCAAGCCCATCAGTCTTGTGGTGCCCTTCGCGGCCGGCGGGCCGACCGACCGTGTCGCGCGCGACCTCGCCGAAGCCATGCGCAAGGCCATGGGCGGCAGCGCCAACTTCGTCGTGGAAAACGTCAACGGCGCCGGCGGCACCATTGGCGCGGCCAAGGTGGCGCGCGCCACGCCCGACGGCCACACCCTGCTGGTTCACCACATCGGCATGGCGGCCGCGCCGGCCCTGTACCGCAAGCTGCCCTACAAGGTGCTCGAGGATTTCGAATTCCTGGGCATGATCAACGAGGTGCCGATGACCATCATCGGCAAGCCGCAGCTGCCCGCCAACAACTACCGCGATTTCGAGAACTACATCCGTGCCAATTCCGGCAAGCTCAACATCGCGCATGCCGGCCTGGGCTCGGCCTCGCATCTGTGCGGCCTGATGTGGCAAGCCGCCATCAACGCCAAGGAAGCGATGACCACCATCCCCTTCGGCGGCACCGCGCCGGCCATGAATGCACTGGTCGGCGGCCAGGTCGACATGATGTGCGACCAGACCACCAACACCACCGGCCAGATCGAGGCCGGCCGCGTCAAGGCCTTTGCCGTGACCACCGCCAAGCCGCTGTCGAACAACAAGCTGCTGAAAGACTACCCGACGCTGCAGGAAATGGGGCTCAAGGGCTTTGACCTGACCATCTGGCACGGCCTCTACGCCCCCAGGGGCACGCCCCCGGCCGTGCTGACCCAGCTCAACAATGCCCTGAAGATCGCCCTCAAAGACCCCGACTTCATCAAGAAGCAGGAAGGCCTGGGCGCCATCGTGGTGACCGACAAGCGCGTCGAGCCGGCTGCCCACAAAGCCTTTGTGTCCGCCGAGATCAACAAGATCAAGCCCGTGGTCGAAGCCGCCGGCAAGTTTGCCGACTGATTCGTTCCCCGCCTGATGGAAAAGCCGCCCGGTTCGCCAGGCGGCTTTTTTTATATCCGCAGATGAATCTCCTATCCCCAGCCTGCGATCAAAAACCCGGGTTTAACCCCCTTGAAGGAGCTGCCTGCGGACGCTATCTTCATGCGACACCCTGGCCGCCTGCCGGCCATCCCCTGGAGATACTCTTGAACAACAGCAAACCCTTTCTTTCCCGCCGCTACGGCGCCTTCCTGGCCACCGCGCTGACCGCCGTCGCCACCTTTATGGCCACGCCCTCGGCCTGGGCACAAAGCGCCGGCTGGCCGGCCAAGCCCGTCAAGATCGTCGTGCCCTTCGCGCCCGGCGGCACCACCGACATCCTGGCCCGTGCCATGGCGCCTGAACTGTCCAAGGCCTTCGGCCAGCCCTTTGTGGTCGAGAACCGCGCCGGCGCCGGCGGCAACATCGGCGCCGACGTCGTCGCCAAGTCCCAGCCCGACGGCTACACCCTGCTGATGGGCACCGTGGGCACACACGGCATCAACAAATCGCTGTACAGCAAGATGGCCTACGACCCGCAAAAAGACTTCGCGCCCATCACCCTGGTCGCCGGCGTGCCCAACGTCATGGTCGTCAACACCGAAAAAGCCAAGGCCGCCGGCATCAACAACGTCAGCGACTTCATACGCGCTGCCAAAGCCAAGCCCGGCACCTTCAACATGGCCTCCAGCGGCAACGGCACTTCCATTCACCTGGCGGGTGAGCTGTTCAAGACCATGAGCGGCACCTACATGACACACTTCCCCTACAGCGGCTCCGGCCCCGCGCTGCTGGCCCTGGTCGGCGGTGACATGGACGTCATGTTCGACAACCTGCCGTCTTCCATGGCCCTCATCAAGTCCGGCAAATTGAAAGCCCTGGCCGTGACCAGCTCAGAACGCTCAGCCGCCCTGCCCGACGTCCCCACCATAGAACAAGCCGGCGGCCCGGCCATGAAAGGTTTCGACGCAAGTTCCTGGTTCGGCCTGCTCGCCCCCGCCGGCACGCCGCCCGACATCGTGAACCGCATTCAACAAGAGGCTTCGAAAGCACTGGGTACGCCGGCGATGAAGGAAAAGCTATTGGCACAAGGCGCAATCCCCAGCGGCAATACGCCGGCACAGTTCACGGCCTTTATCAACGCTGAGCACAAGAAGTGGGCGCAGGTGGTGAAGGCTTCTGGGGCGAAGGTGGATTGAGTTCACATTCTTTGGAACGATGAATAGTGAATTTTCAACAGATCGGCGAGTATCTGGTTGCAACCCGTATCACAGGGCCAACACACAACATGCTGCAATTGCAGTTCGCGTCTCATCCAAATAGCTCGCCCAGCATCGATGTACTTCCCGGAGTTGGTCCAAACCAAGGTGCGCTGAATTCACAAGAGGTGCTGCGCCAGGTGATCGCCGGCGTGGAAGCAGCCAACATAGAGTTCAAATGCGACTATCGCGTGGGCAGGGTTCGGTTTGTAGAAAACGATTCGAGGCCTGAGTCTGTTTACAAAGAACTAGCGGCATTCATAGTCGGGCAGGTTGTGCATGGCTAGCCCGCGCTCCAAAAAAGCGTTCCAGGCGATGCATTTCGCTTCGCCACGACAAATCCGAGCTTGAGCTCCAGCGTTAGGCATCGTCATGTCCCTACGATCGTTTGCAAAACTACATGAGCTGGCAAGGGCTGGCGAAACCAACGCGCTTCTTGCCCACATAACAGAGCTGATGGCGGAGTTTCCGGAAGATCGAGATCCGTCGAATTGGGCCCTGATTGCGGCGGCAGAAGAAGGTCAGGTTGAAACTGCTCGCGCTTTGCTTGAAGCCGGGGCCCATATCGAGGGAGCGTCCGAGCGCTCGCACATTCATCCATTGTGGAAAGCCGCGAAACGCGGCCACCTTCAGATGGTGAAGTTACTCGTGAGCAGCGGAGCGAACACGAATGCGACAGACAGCACAGGTATGACTGCTCTTGACTACGCGAGACGCTACTCACGGAAAGAGGTAGTTGAGTATCTGGAGTCGCTCAAATGAAGCGACGGCAATCTCTCAGTCAGTTTTCACAAAGGTCTTAGGGGAAATCGCCTGCATGATCGAAGCCAAAGTTAGTTGACTGCTGCTGTATGCGGCGGTTGTCGATCCTGGGGCCAACTCCCGAAACGCAACCGAACACATTTATGCAGCCGCCTGCATCCCCCTTGTGTTGATTCCGTCGAAATCTGAAGGGCTGGCAGCCGCGTAAGATGCGTCATGGCTGGGCAGTGCACCAAAGTAACAGTAGCTAACTCTTCAATCGAGAGGACGCCATGTTTCGCTCCGTGCGCCGTCTCTCGTTTCAAACGCTATGCGTCATAGATACCCTCTTCCCGTACTGGTCGCGCTCGTTGTTGCGCTGATCTATTTTGGCGGCAAACGAACTGCCGGACACATCCCGTCGGCACCCATCACCTCGGTGCGCGGCTTTGAATTGGTCAATATAGGCTTCGACAGCAATAGCCTTCCATTTTTCGATATTGGCTATGCCCAGCAATCTCCCTATGAGTACTTCACCCACCAAGGGGAGACCTTCATTCCAACCAGAAACGGTTCCCTCGTTATTCGTCGAGACCATCTTGAACCGACTGCTTTTCAAGTAACTGAAAAATTGCTTCGAAAGAGCGAAGGTTACGGAACCAAGCGAACAGAAATTCTTGTCACAGAAAAGTCGACCGGGAAAGTGATCGCGTCTCGTGAACTCAAAGATGGCCAGATCGAGAATCAAACCGGATGGGTTGGCGACCATGCGATTTTGTTCCTTCGCAAAGTGATCATCCCGTCGCAAATGCGGAGGGCACCTTTGAAATACTTAGGTGACGCTACGGTGCACTCCTCAGCGGAAATCGTGCCAGTCGTTACGGACTCTGGTTTCCGGAAGGCTCGTGTCCATGGGTGTCCGGGCAACGTAGGCGTGTCTCTGGAGGGAGCCCCGCGCCGACTCAAATTGAATACGCCGAGTTGGCGTTTTCTGCCAGCGTCACCGATTGGTGGCGTGTTTTGCTCTTCGGGATATGTCGTTGTGGTCTCATCAATTTTTCCCAGTCCTCTTGTCGTTGATCTTCTGACGGAAACTGGTCAGCATCTCAGCACGACGGAGGTCGGAGTCCCGGGTGATCTACTCTCGAAGAATGCCAGTTTGGCCGCCGTCGAAAACGGGAAGGTAGAGCATAGATCGCTGTCGTTCGAGGTACAGCACGCCGTGCCACAAAGAGATTGGGTGCCATATCAGCGAACCCGGATACACCTAATTGCCCCGGAACTCGAATGAGGCACAACCCTTCGCCGAAACCGACAGGCCACTGCCGGCTGTACCAGCTTTCGCGTACGACAGAATCCGACTGTTAAGCACCTTCGGTAACGACACCGTTCGCATTTCACAAGTTATAAAAACCGTGAACACCAGCCTTTTTTCATGGTGCAAAAACGATAAGGTCGGCTTTAAATCGAATCACGATGACATACTTCGCGCATGAACGAACCTACACCGTCGCCTCTGACCACCCATTCAGAGCGAGTTTTCACGATTGATCACTTTCTTGCTGCGACAGACTGTGCTGACCTGATTCGTTTGGCGGACGAGCACGGGTTCGAGTCGGCGGGTGTGCGCACCGCCGAAGGCCAGCGATCCATGCCCACGGTGCGCAACAACGAGCGCACCTTGTTTGAGTCGCCTCAGTGGGTGCAGCGCTTGTGGGAGGGACTGGCGGCGGCTGCGCTACCGAGCTTGCAAGGACAAAAAGCTCTGGGCCTGCCCAAGGACCTTCGCTTCTACAAATATTCGCCGGGGCAGCGCTTCAAGATGCACAAGGACGGCCCGTGGATGGAGGGCGGTCTTACCAGCCGGCTGACATTCCTGGTCTACCTCAACGAAAACTTCACGGGCGGGGAAACCGATTTTCGGGACTTCAAGATCCAGCCCCGAACCGGCCGCGCCCTGCTTTTTATCCATGACACCTGGCACGAGGGCGCAACGGTCGAGCAAGGAACAAAGTACGTTTTACGTTCTGATGTTCTGTATGGGATGGCGCCTTAGTACCGCTGTGTCCAGGGCCTCACTTCAAGCCGATTCTGGACGAAACGGCGACCCTGAACTTCCAAAGAACCTGCCGACTTGTCCATAGCGCCTGCCAGTTTCTGTCGCCGACCCCTAGTTAAGAATTTCCCCCATTCCCGTCTGGACGCGCTTCCTGAGTTGTTGAATGAACTCTGGGTCGTAGGGTTCCCAGCTTTCCAGTTCGCCGATGATTTTTAAAGGGAATGCACTCCGGTATGACCGCGTTGGGTTGCCGGGGAATTTTTTGTCTGTGACGTTAGGGTCGTTCTCAAATTCACCTGTCGGCTCAACGATGTAAACCCGCGGTGCACCTTCGCCCTTGGACATCTCCGCAGCAAGCCCAGCCCCCTTTGACAAAGCCGTGAAGTAAATGTGGTTCATCACAACGCTGTCGTCGTAGTTCGATCTGAAACCTGCCGTCAGCAAGTCGCCAGCCTGCATATCCGCTCTCGTACCATGGTAGAAGGGCCCGGCGTCCAAAACGCTCATGCATTTGCCTCCAAAAAAGTGGGGAAAGCCATCTTACTGAGGAAATTCTGAACGGTTCCGCCGATTTATGCGCATCTTTCATGGAGAGAATGGGCGCGGTTCAAGTGCCGGGTGCCTTGCAGATAAACTCCCCCGAACAAAAGGGAGGATCGTCATGAACACCAAAGCGGCACGTCGACGTGCGGGCTATTTCTCAGCTACCTGCGTCTTGGCCGCCGTGCTTCAGCTCAGTAGCCTGCCGGCGTTTGCGCAAGCAAACGCACCGGCCAATGCCCAGATCACTTCGCGCCTGGACCAGGTCACCAAAATGCTGGCGGGTGCCGCGTCTCGCGATGCCAATGCGGTGTGGGATGCGAAGACGGAGATTGAAGAGCTGCCTTACCCAACCCGCGGCGACCGAAAACTTGCGCGGCGGCTGAACACCACCGCGCTGGAAAAGTTCAAGGCCGACCAGATGGCCGATTCGGCGGCCGATTTTGAGAAGGCGCGCCGGGCCGATCCGTCGGACCAGGAGATCGCCAACAACTACGGCTACATGCTGTACCGCACGGGCAAACTGACTGAGGCGGAAGCGCAGTTGCGCTACACGCTGGCGCTGGCGCCGGCACGGGCTGTGGCCTGGGCCAACCTGGCGGAAGTGTTTGGGGCGCAGGGGGAGGTGCAGCGTTCGGCGGATGCGTTTGTGGTGTCGCACCGCTTTTCACGCAACCCGGACACGACGCGCCAGTACATTGAGAAGTTTGCCGCGTCGACTACGGACTCCGCCGGGCTGAAGCAAGGCGCGGCGCAAGCGCTTTCACGTTTGTTTCCCGCTGCGGGCGCGAATGGAACTGCCGCCGCCGCGCAGCCGCTGGCCAGCACGGCGGCTGAACGCAATTCAGCTGCGCAGACGGAGATGGCCGCCGGCGCCACTGTTGCCGCGGCCAACCGCGCGCCGCCTCCCGCTACCGATGCGGCCAAAGCAGCGCCGGTGTCGCTGGCGAACCCGTTTGCACGGCTGCTGTCGCAGCTGCCGAATCCTGAAGTCGCGGCGCTGTTCCAGGCGGCTTCCAAGGGTAACGCCGGCACGCGTGAAGAATTGCTGCGCCTGGCCAATGGCGGCAATGCACGCGCCCAGCACGCTGTGGCGATGATTTACAACCAGGGCCTGGGCGTGGAGGTGAACCATGAGCTGGCCAATACCTGGTACCGCAAGTCGGCGGAGGCCGGTTTTGTGCTGGCGCAGGCCAGCCTGGCTTGGAACCAGCACAACGGCATCGGCACGGCTGTCGACCCCGCGCTGGCCTTTGAGAATTACCGGCGCGCCGCCGAGCAGGGCCACCCTTATGCCATGAACAACCTGGCCGTGATGTATTTCCGGGGCGTGGGCACCCGGCCGGACGTCAAGGCCTCGTTTGACTGGTTCATGCGCGCGGCGGAGGCCGGCCTGGCGCGCGGCGCGCACAACGTGGCGTCCCAGCTTGAAAACGGCACCGGCCAGCCGGCGGACCCGCGCAAGGCCTTTGCCTACTACCTGTCGGCCGCGACGTCGGGTTTTGCGCAGTCGCAGTACAAGGTGGGCCACGCCTATGAATACGGCTGGGGCGGCTCGCAGGACAAGGCTGCCGCTGCCGAGTGGTACAAAAAAGCGGCGCTGCAGGGCCTGGAGCCGGCCAAGGATGCGCTGAAACGGCTGGGTGTGAGCGATTTTTAAAACGCCGGCCGCGGATCACATGTCCAAAGCCGCCACCAAGCAAAAAGCCCTGTCACCAGGGCTTTTTTTCATTCATACATATATAGAGAGACAGGGGCTGCCGCGGCGGCGCCCCTCTCCGCCCAGAGGCCTAAACGCCCCAGACCACCTCATGCCCCGACTTGAGGTTGCGCTGCAGCATGTCGATGAAGGGGACGGCGCGCTGGCGCAGGCCCAGGCCGTCGCCGGGGACGACGCCGTCTTCGGCATTGGCGTCGTGGGCTTCTTCATGCGCGATGGCGGCCTGCAGGGCGGCGATGGCGGCGGGCATCTGCTCGGGCAGGATGATGCCTTTGGGGGCGGGGTCTTTGCCGATGATTTCGAGGACCTTGCGGCCGTTGGCTTCGAGCATGATCACGTCGCCGGCGTCTTTGGATTTGAATTTGTAAAGCATGGAGAGCTCCTCTAATTAGACAGACAGGCCATTATGGAAAGTTTTTGAACCTGTGTATGTAGGCAGGTTTCACTTCCTGGGGCCGTGGGGCTTTGCGGGTGCGGCTGCCGGGCGGGCTGCGCGGCTCAAGCAAAATAGCGGCCTATGTTCAATATCGCCACTGTCCCCAAGTCGGCCCGCCAGGCGCTCAGCCAGGACGGCCTGAGCCTGCTGAACCCGGCCGAGCTGACGGCCACGCTGGAACTGGGCGCCGCCTGGGCGCCGGCCTGGAATGCGCTGACGCCCTCCTGGGACAGGCTGCCGCCGGACGCCCACCTGAAGGACGGCGGGCATTACCGCAAGCGCCGGCACTCGTGTTTTGTGCAGGAACTGGCCACGGGCACGCTGGTGCAGACGCCGCACCGCGCGCACTGGCAGCCGACGGATTACAACGCGCTGCACGGCGGTTTTGAGCGCTGGTTCGAGCCGGTGGAGCCGGCGGTGGCGACCGCCCCGGCGTGGACGGACCTGCTTGCCGGCCTGGGCAAGCTGTTTGCCCAGGTGCAGCCGGCGGCGCGCTGGCACATCGAGGCGCACCAGTTCCGCATCGACACGGCCGGCGGCGTGGGCCGGCCGACGCCGGAGGGTGCGCACCGCGACGGCGTGGATTTTGTGGTGGTGATGATGGTGGCGCGCCACGGCGTGAAGGGCGGCGAGACCCGGGTGTTCGACGCCAACGGCCCGCACGGCGTGCGTTTTGTGATGCAGGAGCCGCTGACGGCGCTGCTGCTGGACGACGCGCGGGTGATCCACGAAACCACGCCGATACTGCCAGCCGACGACCAGCCGGGCGCCGGATTCCGCGACACGTTGGTGCTCACTTACCGGGCAGCGGCTTTCCAGGCGCCTTGAACCGGGGCCGGACGGCCGGCTGCTCCCTGTTCACATCTACTTTCCAGTCTTGCGGTAAAACCCGCTTGACGAATTTAGTTTAAACCTAAACAATTAAGGCAAGATTAATCCAGAGAGTACGCTTTCATGCACATTCTTTGCCTGGGCGGTGGTCCCGCAGGTTTGTATTTCGCCCTGCTGATGAAACTGCAGAACCCGGCCCACCAGGTGACGGTGGTGGAGCGCAACCGGCCTTTCGACACCTTCGGCTGGGGCGTGGTGCTGTCGGACCAGACCCTGGGCAACCTGCGCGCGGCCGACCCGGTCAGCGCGCAGCTGATCGGCGATGCCTTCAACCACTGGGATGACGTCGAGGTCTTCTTCAAAGGGCGCTCCGTGCGCTCCGGCGGCCATGGTTTTTGCGGCATTGGGCGCAAGCGCCTGCTCAACATCCTGCAGGAGCGCTGCATGGAACTGGGCGTGGACCTGGTGTTTGAGACCGACGTGCAGGACGACCAGGCGATTGCGGCGCAGTACAACGCCGACGTGGTGATCGCGAGCGACGGCCTGAACAGCCGCATCCGCAACCGCTATGCGGAGACCTTCAAGCCCGACGTAGAGCTGCGCGCCTGCCGCTTTGTCTGGCTGGGAACGCACAAAACCTTTGACGCCTTCACCTTCGCGTTTGAGCAGACCGAGCACGGCTGGTTCGCCGCGCATGCCTACAAGTTTGACGAAAACACCTCGACCTTTATCGTCGAGACGCCGGAAGCGGTGTGGAAGGCCCACGGCCTGGACCAGATGAGCCAGGAGGACGGCATCGCGTTCTGCGAGCGCCTGTTCGCCAAGTACCTGGACGGCAACCCGCTGATGAACAACGCCACGCATGTGCGCGGCTCGGCGATCTGGATACGTTTTCCGCGCGTGGTCTGCGAGCGCTGGGTGCATGAAGCCGCCATCAATGGCAAGCAGGTGCCCATCGTGCTGATGGGCGACGCGGCGCATACGGCGCATTTCTCGATCGGCAGCGGCACCAAGCTGGCACTCGAAGACGCGATCGAGCTGACCAATTGTTTCGCACAGCATGGTGATGCGACCGCGGCGCTGCAGGCGTATGAAGCGCTGCGTTCGGTGGAAGTGCTGAAGATCCAGAACGCGGCGCGCAACTCGACCGAGTGGTTCGAGAACGTGGACCGCTACAGCGGCATGGAGGCCGAGCAGTTCTTTTATTCGCTGCTGACGCGCTCGCAGCGCATCAGCCATGAAAACCTGCGGGTGCGCGATGCTGCCTGGCTACAAGGCTATGAGCAGTGGTTGGCCAAGAGCAATGCTGCCCACGCGCCGCCGCCCATGCTGCTGCCGCTGAAGGTGCGCGAGCTTGCACTCAAGAACCGCATCGTCGTGTCGCCCATGGCCACCTACAGTGCGGTGAATGGCGTGCCCCAGGACTTCCACCTGGTGCACCTGGGCGCACGCGCATTGGGTGGCGCGGCGCTGGTGTTTGTGGAAATGACCTCGCCCTGCCCCGAAGGCCGCATCACCCCGGGCTGCCCGGGCCTGTGGAACGACACGCAGGCCAAGGCTTTCAAGCGCATTGTGGATTTTGTACATGCCTCCGGCGCGGGCGCCAAGATCGGCCTGCAGCTGGGCCACAGCGGACCCAAGGGTTCGACGCAAGTGGGATGGGAAGCACCCGACGAACCGCTGCCGACCGGCAACTGGCCCTTGCTGGCCGCCAGCGCGGTGGCTTACGGCCCGACCAACCAGGTTCCACAAGCCATGACGCGCGCCGACATGGACCGCGTGAAGGCGGAGTTCGTGCAGTCCACCCGCTATGCGGCGGAGGCCGGCTTTGACTGGCTGGAGCTGCATTGCGCGCACGGCTACCTGCTGTCGAGCTTTATCACGCCGCTGACCAACCAGCGCACGGACGACTACGGCGGCAGTCTGGAAAACCGCTGCCGCTTTCCGCTCGAGGTGTTCAGCGCCATGCGCGAGGTGTGGCCGGCGCAGCTGCCCATGAGCGTGCGGATCTCGGCGCACGACTGGGTGCCGGGCGGCAACACGGCGGACGACGCGGTGGCGATTGCGCGCATGTTCAAGGCCGCGGGCTGCGATTTCATCGACGTGTCTTCGGGCCAGACCACGCGGGCGGCCAAGCCTGTCTATGGCCGCATGTACCAGACACCGTTTGCCGACCGCATTCGCAACGAGGTGGGCATACAGACCATCGCCGTGGGCGCGATCTCGGAAGTGGATCACGTCAACAGCATCATCGCGGCGGGCCGCGCGGACCTGTGCGCGATCGCGCGCCCGCACCTGGCCGACCCGGCCTGGACGCTGCACGAGGCCGCCAAACTGCAAAGCCGCCACGTGAACTGGCCCCAGCCCTACCTGAGCGGGCGCGACCAGCTGTACCGCGAAGTCGCCAAACAGAAGGAAATGGCCGCGCAGGCCGAGCGCGGCCAGGCCACGGCCAATAAATAGACAACAGGTAAACGCCAACACAACCAGGAGACGCCACCATGGACATGGAAGCACGAGGCCACAGCGAACACCCCGAAGCATTGCGGCTCTGGCTGCGCATGCTGACCTGCACACAGCTGGTGGAAAAGCAGGTGCGCACCCAGCTGCGCGAGCAGTTCGACACCACGCTGCCGCGCTTTGACCTGATGGCGCAGCTTGAGCGCAGCCCCGAGGGCCTGAAGATGAACGAGCTGTCGCGCCGCATGATGGTGACGGGCGGCAACGTCACGGGCATCACCGACCAGCTGGTGGCCGAAGGGCTGGTGGAGCGCGTGGACGTCGAGGGCGACCGCCGTGCCTACCGCGTGCGCCTGACGCCGCGCGGGCGCAAGCTTTTCGACGAGATGGCGAGCGAGCATGAAGCCTGGATCGTCGCGGCTTTTGAGGCCCTGTCGCCGCGCGAGGTCGAATCACTTCACAAGCTGCTGGGCAAAGTCAAGCAGCACCACAACCAACTCGCCGACACCAAACTGGAGACGACATGAAACACTACATCGGCCTGGCCAACCCCATGCGTGCGCACTTTGATGCGATGGCCCATTACCAGGCGGAGCATTTCGCCTATTCCTTCGACGCCGGTGTCGCGACGCTGACGCTGAACCGGCCCGAGCGCAAGAACCCGCTGACCTTTGATTCCTATGCCGAGCTGCGCGATTTGTTCCGCACGCTGAACAGCGCGACGGATGTGAAGACGGTGGTGATTACGGGCGCGGGCGGCAATTTCTGCTCGGGCGGCGACGTGCACGAGATCATCGGGCCGCTCACCAAGATGACGATGCCGGAAATGCTGGAGTTCACGCGCATGACCGGCGACCTGATCAAGGCCATGCGCCTGTGCCCGCAACCCATCATCGCGGCGATTGACGGCATCTGTGCCGGCGCGGGTGCCATGATGGCGCTGGCGGCCGACATGCGGCTGGGCACGGCCCAGGCCAAGACGGCTTTCCTGTTCACGCGCGTGGGCCTGGCCGGCGCCGACATGGGCGCCTGCGCGCTGCTGCCGCGCCTGATAGGCCAGGGGCGCGCCTCGGAGCTGCTGTTCACCGGCAGGTCCATGAGCGCGCAGGAAGGCCTGGCCTGGGGATTCTTCAATGCGCTGCATGAGCCGCAAGACCTGCTGGCGCAAGCACAAAAGCTGGCGCAAGAACTGGCCGAGGGCCCGACCTTCGCGCACGGAATGACCAAGACCATGCTGCACCAGGAATGGGCCATGACGCTGGACCAGGCGATTGAAGCCGAGGCACAGGCGCAGGCCATCTGCATGCAGACGCAGGACTTCACGCGCGCCTACAAGGCGTTTTCGGCCAAGAAGAAACCCGTGTTCCAGGGTGATTAAAAAATGAAATCGACCACCGCCCACCTGGCACTGCCTTTTTTTGACGAGGTTCACCGCGAGCTGGGTTCACGCCTGGCTGAATGGACGCCGCAACAACACATCGACGAGAGCGACGACCGCAAGGCCTGCAAGGAGTGGGTGAGCCTGCTGGGTACCGAAGGCTGGCTGCGCTACTGCGTGCCAGCGGGCAAGGATGGCGCGCTGGGCGGTGCACTCGAAAAACTCGATTCACGCGCGCTGGTAATCCTGCGCGAGACGCTGGCCTTTCATTCACCGCTGGCCGACTTCGCCTTTGCGATGCAGGGATTGGGCAGCGGCGCGATCACACTCGCGGGCACGCCGGCGCAGCAGGCGGCGTATCTGCCGCTGGTAGCCAGCGGGAAAAAGATCGCGGCCTTCGCCTTGAGCGAGCCTGATGCCGGCTCTGACGCCGGCGCCATGGCGACCGCGGCCACGGACACCGCCGAAGGCTGGGCGCTGAACGGCAGCAAGACCTGGATCAGCAACGGCGGCATCGCGGATTTTTACGTGACCTTCGCCAAGACCGACCCGCAGGCCGGCACGCGCGGCATCACGGCTTTCATCGTGGACGCCGACAGCCCGGGCCTGGACAGCAGCGAGCACATCGCCGTGATGGCGCCGCACCCGCTGGCCACGCTGAAGTTCGCGCATTGCAAGTTGTCGAAGGATGCGCAACTCGGCGCGCTGCACGGTGGCTTCAAGCTGGCCATGCAGACGCTGGACATCTTTCGCGCCTCGGTTGCGGCCGCAGCGCTGGGCATGGCGCGCCGCGCGCTGGCCGAGGCGGTGCGCTTCTCCAAAGAACGCAAGATGTTCGGCCAGACTTTGGCCGACTTCCAGCTCACACAGGCCAAGCTCGGCGAGATGGCGGCGCTGGTCGACGCGGCCGCGCTGCTGACCTACCGCGCGGCCTGGATGCGCGACGAGAGCGAGCGCCTGGGCAGCGGCGCGCGCATCACCGCCGAGGCGGCCATGGCCAAGATGACGGCGACGGAGAACGCGCAGAAGGTCATCGACATGGCGCTGCAGATGCACGGCGGCCTGGGCGTGAAGGTGGGCACCAAGGTGGAAAGCCTGTACCGCGACATACGCTCGCTGCGCATTTATGAAGGCGCGACCGAAGTGCAGCAACTCATCATTGGAAAGGCGGTATTGCAATCATGAGCACCTCAGTTTCCGACGACCTCTCCGACCCTGGGCTTTCATCCGCCGAAGCGATGCCCGCAGCGCCCTCCGCGCAGGTGGACCGCTTTGTGCACGACCGCCTGCCGCCGCCCGAACAGCTTCCGCGCATGGTGTATGCCATGCCCGAGCTGCGCATCCCGGCGCGCGCCAACCTCGTGCAGACCCTGTTCGACAAGGCCTTTCGCGAGGGGCGCGCGGACAAGCCGATGCTGCGTTCGGACAAGATCACGCTGACCTATGCCGAGGCGCTGGAGTACGTGAACCGCGTCGCGCAAGTGCTGACCGAAGATTTCGGCCTCCAGCCCGGTAACCGCGTACTGCTGCGCGGCGGCAATTCGATCGGCATGGCGCTGGCCTGGCTGGGCGTGGTGCAGGCCGGGCTGGTGGCGGTGGCCACCATGCCGCTGTTGCGCGCCAAGGAGCTCGGCGAGATCATCGAAAAAGCCCAACCCGCACTGGCCTTGTGCGATGCCTGCCTGCTGGATGAATTGCAGGCGGCGCAGGCGCAAAGCACCACGTTGCCGACCATCGTGCCCTTCAACGTGACGGACGCGCCGGGATGGCTGGCCGTGCTGACGGCGCAGAAGGACGGAAAGTTCACGCCCTGCCCGGTCGCGGCCGACGACATCGCGCTGATGGCCTTTACATCAGGCACCACGGGCAAGCCCAAGGCCGCGGTGCACACGCACCGCGACGTGCTGGCCGCCTGCGAGGCCTGGCCGCGCCATGTGCTCAAGGCCAAACCTGAGGACATCGTGGTGGGATCGCCGCCGCTGGCTTTTACCTTCGGCCTGGGCGGCATGCTGCTTTTCCCGATGTGGGCGGGTGCCTCCGTGTATTACCCCTCCATAGGCTACACGCCGGAGGCGATGGTCAAGCTGATCAAGCAGGTCGGCGCGACCATCTGCTACACGGCGCCGACGTTTTACCGGCAGATGGCCCCTTTTGCCAAACAGCATGGCGTGCCCGGCCTGCGACTGTGCGTGAGCGCCGGCGAAAGCCTGCCGGACGCCACGCGCCAGCTGTGGAAGGACGCCACCGGCATCGAGATGATTGACGGCATAGGCGCGACGGAGATGTTCCACATCTTCATCTCCGCGGCCGGCGCCGACGTGCGCCGCGGCGCCATCGGCAAGGTGGTGCCGGGCTACACCGCCAGGGTGGTGGACGACACGGGCGCCGAAGTGCCGCGCGGCACCATCGGCAAGCTGGCCGTGGTGGGGCCGACCGGCTGCCGCTACCTGGAGGACGCGCGCCAGGGCAACTACGTGAAGAACGGCTGGAACCACCCCGGCGACGCCTTCATGCAGGACGCCGACGGCTACTTTTTCTACCAGGCGCGCGCCGACGACATGATCATCACCGCCGGCTACAACGTGGCCGGCCCCGAGGTGGAAGACGCGCTGCTCAAGCACCCGGCCGTGGCCGAGTGCGGCGTGGTCGGCCTGCCCGACGAAGACCGCGGCATGGTGGTGAAGGCTTTCATCGTGCTCAAGCCCGGCGAGGCCGCCGGCGACGCGCTGGCCAAAGCCTTGCAAGACCACGTCAAGGCCACGCTGGCGCCTTTCAAGTACCCGCGCCAGATCGAGTTCGTCGACAAGCTGCCGCGCACCGAGACCGGCAAGCTGCAACGCTTCAAGCTGCGCCAGCCATGAAGTTCAGCGTTCCCAAACTGGTCCGCTTCCACCATTGCGACCCGGCCGGCATTGTTTTTTACCCGCAGTTCTTTTACCTGCTGCATGAGGTGCAGGAAGACTTCCTGGCGCACATCGGCTTTCCCGAACACAAGCTGATCGCCGGCGGCACAGGCGTGCCCATCGTGGACCTGAAGACCGAGTTCCTGGGCATGTGCCGCAATGGCGATGCGTTGGTGATGACGCTGGAACTCACGCGCATCGGCAACTCGAGCATGGGCATGCAGTACGAGATCCACGGCGAGGCCGGCGACATCAGGCTCAGGGCGCATGGCGTGGTGGTTTATTCCGAAGTTCCCCACGGCAAGCCGGTGCGCATTCCTGAAGCGCTGCGCAGCGCGCTGCTGCCTTATCTGCAACAAACAACATCCCCTGGAGACACATGATCACAAAACTACAACCGCCCGGCTGGGCCGAGCCCAAGGGCTACGCCAACGGCATGCTCGCGCGCGGCGCGCTGCTGTTCGTGGGCGGCCAGATCGGCTGGAATGCGAAGCAGGAGTTCGAGAGCGATGACTTCATCGCGCAGACCAAGCAGGCACTGCTGAACATCCTGGCAGTGCTGCAGGCCGGCGGCGCCGGCCCCGAACACATGGTGCGCATGACCTGGTACGTGGTGGACCGCGTGGAATACGTGGCCAGGCTCAAGGAGTTGGGTGGCGCCTACCGCGAGGTCATGGGCAAGAACTTCCCGGCTATGACCTGCGTCGAGGTGTCGGGCCTGGTTGAGGACCGTGCACGGGTGGAGATTGAAGTGACGGCGGTGGTGCCGGACTGAGTGTGTTCGGTCGGTCGAGTGGCGATGCTGGCATCGCCGTTCGGGGACCATGAATCACGGCACGCATGAATGTGAGCCGGAAAGCAAAACGCCTGCTGATGCAGGCGTTTTGCTGTGAGTCCGGAGATTCACGTGTTGGTTGCGCGGGCAAGATTTGAACTTACGACCTTTGGGTTATGAGCCCAACGAGCTACCAGGCTGCTCCACCGCGCGGTATATCTGTATTGTAGCTTACTCTGCCTTGGCCGCGTCGGCGGTAGTGTCTTCCGACACTTCAGGACGGTCCACCAGTTCGACCAAAGCCATGGGCGCATTGTCGCCAACGCGGAAACCCATCTTCAGGATGCGGGTGTAGCCGCCTGGACGAGCTTTGTAGCGTGGGCCGATTTCAGCGAACAGTTTGACGACCATGTCGCGGTCGCGCAGGCGGTCGAATGCCAGGCGCTTGTTGGCCAGCGTGGGTTCTTTGCCCAGGGTGATCATGGGTTCCACCACACGGCGCAATTCCTTGGCCTTCGGCAGGGTGGTCTTGATGACTTCGTGCTGCAGCAGCGAGTTCATCATGTTGCGCAGCATGGCGAGGCGGTGCTCGCTGGTGCGGTTGAGTTTACGTAGTCCGTGTCCGTGGCGCATGATGTGTTTCCTTTTTTAAAATCCAGGCAGCCGTATCAGGTACTGCCCGTGCGAGACCCGTTCAGGGGTCTTGTTTCAATTATCGCTTATCGAGGCCGGCGGGAGGCCAGCTTTCCAGGCGCATTCCGAGCGTCAGGCCGCGGGAGGCCAGCACTTCCTTGATCTCGTTGAGCGATTTACGTCCCAGATTGGGGGTCTTGAGCAGCTCGTTTTCAGTGCGCTGGATCAGATCGCCAATGTAGTAAATGTTTTCCGCCTTGAGGCAGTTCGCCGAGCGCACGGTGAGCTCGAGCTCGTCGACAGGGCGCAGCAAGATGGGGTCGAACTGCTGCGAGCTGCGCTGAACGGGTGCGTCAAACGCAGCCAGTTCGTTGCCTTCGAGCTGCGCGAACACCGCCAGTTGCTCAACCAGGATCTTGGCCGAGGCACGGACAGCATCTTCAGCCGTCACGGCGCCGTTGGTTTCGATTTCCAGCACGAGCTTGTCGAGGTCGGTGCGCTGCTCAACGCGGGCGCTTTCGACAATGTAGCTCACGCGCTTGACGGGCGAGAACGACGCGTCCAGCACAATGCGGCCGATGGACTTTGGCGACTCGTCGCCGTAGCGACGCTGGTTGCCGGGCACGTAGCCGCGGCCGTTTTCAACCTTGATCTGCATGTCGATCTTGCCGCCGTGCGACAGGTTCACGATCACGTGCTCAGGGTTGATGATTTCCACGTCGTGCGGCGTCTGGATGTCGGCGGCGGTGACAGGGCCTTCGCCGTCCTTGCGCAGGCTCAGCGTGACTTCGTCGCGGTTGTGGAGCTTGAACACCACGCCCTTGAGGTTCAACAGGATGTTGACGACGTCTTCCTGCACACCGTCGATGGACGAGTACTCGTGCAGGACACCCGCGATGGTGACTTCGGTGGCGGCATGGCCGACCATGGAAGACAACAGTACGCGGCGCAGCGCGTTGCCCAGCGTATGGCCGTAGCCACGCTCGAACGGCTCCAGAGTCACCTTGGCGCGGTTGGCGCCAAGCTGCTCAACATTGATGGTTTTTGGTTTCAACAAATTGGTCTGCATGCAGTCTTCCTCTCAATACCCTCGGTTCGTTACACCGATAAGGCCGGCGAAGCACACCCTGGCGATACGGTGCCCCGTATCGCAGGAACGAAAAATTAGCGTGAGTACAACTCGACGATCAACGATTCGTTGACGTCGGCGGCAAACTCGTCGCGGTCAGGAACCTTCTTGAAGGTGCCTTCGCCCTTGTCGGCGTTCACATCGACCCAGGCGGGCAGACCGACCTGTTTTGCAAGCTCGAGGGCTTCGGTGATGCGGGTCTGCTTCTTCGACTTCTCGCGCACGGCGATGACGTCGCCGGCCTTGACCATGTACGAAGGGATGTTGACCGAACCGCCGTTGACCGTGATGGCCTTGTGCGACACCAGCTGGCGCGCTTCAGCGCGGGTCGAGCCGAAGCCCATGCGGTACACCACGTTGTCCAGGCGGCATTCCAGGATGAACAACAGGTTGGCGCCGGTATTGCCCTTGCGGCGATCGGCCTCTTCGAAGTAGCGGCGGAACTGCTTTTCGAGCACGCCGTACATGCGCTTGACTTTTTGCTTCTCGCGCAGCTGGAGGCCGAAGTCGGAAGTACGGGTACCGGAGGTACGGCCGTGCTGGCCCGGCTTGGAATCGAATTTGGCCTTGTCGCTGATGGCGCGGCGTGCGCTCTTCAGGAACAGGTCGGTGCCTTCACGGCGGGATAGTTTGGCCTTGGGGCCTAGGTAACGTGCCACTTGAGTGTCCTTTTGTCATCTGCTGCATTTACATGCAGGAGCCGGAGGTCGTGACCTGCCGGCGGTGGGCTTGGTAAAAATGCCTGGTATCTGACGGACTGGAAACAACCCGTCGGACAGCCAGGCACGGGGGATTAAATGCGGCGGCGCTTTTGCGGGCGGCAGCCGTTGTGCGGAACCGGGGTCACGTCGGCAATCGAATTGATCCGGATGCCGAGTGCGCCCAGAGCGCGAACAGACGATTCACGGCCGGGACCAGGACCCTTGATTTCAACGTCAAGGTTCTTGATGCCCTGTTCAATGGCGGCGCGACCTGCCACTTCCGAAGCGACCTGCGCCGCGAAAGGAGTGGATTTGCGCGAGCCCTTGAAGCCCTGGCCACCGGAGGAAGCCCAGGACAAGGCATTGCCCTGGCGATCCGTGATGGTGATGATCGTGTTGTTGAAAGAAGCGTGCACGTGGGCGATGCCATCGGCCACGTTCTTGCGAACTTTCTTGCGAACGCGCTGTGCGGCGTTATTGCTTGGTGATTTTGCCATGACGACCTCTCAATTATTTCTTCAAAGCTGCAGCGGCCTTGCGCGGACCCTTGCGGGTGCGGGCATTGGTCCGGGTGCGCTGGCCGCGCATGGGCAAGCCACGACGGTGGCGGAAGCCGCGGTAGCAGCCGATGTCCATCAGGCGCTTGATGTTCATCGTGGTTTCACGACGCAAGTCACCTTCGATGGTGAACAGGGCGATCTGCTCACGGATTTTTTCCAGATCGCCGTCGGTCAGGTCTTTGACCTTCTTGGCGTAGGCGATGTCGCATGCTTCGCAAATTTTGCGAGCGCGCGTGCGACCGATGCCAAAGATAGCAGTCAAGCCGATTTCGGCGTGCTGCTGCGGCGGAATATTGATACCAGCGATACGAGCCATGTTCGTCCTCTAAAACTCTTGAAATCAGCCTTGACGCTGTTTGTGGCGTGGGTCCGTGCAGATCACACGGACAACGCCCTTGCGACGGATAACCTTGCAGTTGCGGCAAATCTTCTTGACCGAAGCTGAAACTCTCATTTCTATTACTCCTAAACTTTCACTCTGTGCTTACTTGGCACGGAAAACAATGCGTGCGCGCGATAAATCGTAAGGCGTCAATTCAACCGTTACCTTGTCACCGGGGAGAATGCGGATGTAGTGCATACGCATTTTTCCCGAGATGTGCCCCAGTACAACATGTCCATTTTCCAGCTTCACCCTGAAAGTCGCATTGGGGAGGTTTTCTACAACCTCGCCTTGCATCTGGATCACATCGTCTTTAGACATATCCCATCAAATATCCAGTTAACCGCCCAGTGACGTCTTGAAGTTCGCCTTTTTAAGCAACGACTCATACTGTTGCGACATCATGTAGTTCTGCACCTGGGCCATGAAATCCATGGTCACCACGACAATAATCATCAACGACGTGCCGCCGAAATAGAAAGGCACGTTGTATTTCAAAATCAGAAACTCGGGCAGCAAACACACGAATGTGATGTAAACCGCACCTGCCAGCGTCAAGCGCACCAGGATTTTGTCAATGTAGCGAGCCGTCTGGTCCCCTGGCCGAATGCCGGGAATGAAAGCACCGCTCTTCTTCAGGTTGTCCGCCGTTTCACGGCTGTTGAACACCAGGGCCGTGTAGAAGAAGCAGAAAAACACAATCGCGCTGGCATAGAGCATCACGTAGATCGGCTGGCCGGGCGTCAGCGTGCTGGCGATGTCTTTCAACCAGCGCATGCTGTCACCGGCGCTGAACCAACCCACCACCGTCGCCGGCAACAAGATGATCGACGAAGCGAAGATCGGAGGGATCACGCCCGCCATGTTCAGCTTCAGCGGCAAGTGCGATGACTGACCGCCGTAGACCTTGTTGCCCACCTGGCGCCGCGCATAGTTCACAAGAATCTTGCGCTGCCCCCGCTCCACGAACACCACGAAATACGTTACCAGCACGACGACAGCGACGATCACGATCGCGATCACGATGCTCATGGCGCCGGTTCGCACCAGCTCCAGCAAACCGCCCATCGCATTCGGCAGGCCGGCTGCGATACCCGCAAAGATCAGGATCGAAATACCGTTGCCCAAACCGCGCTCGGTGATCTGCTCGCCCAGCCACATCAAAAACATGGTGCCGGCCGTCAGGCTGAAAACCGCCGTCATGCGGAAACCGAAACCGGGCGCCAGGACCAGACCCGGCGAGCTTTCCAGCGCCACGGCAATGCCCATGGACTGGAACAGTGCCAGGGCCAGCGTGCCGTAGCGCGTGTACTGGGTGATCTTGCGGCGGCCGCTTTCACCCTCTTTTTTCATCTGCTCGAACGTCGGAACGACGTAGGTCATCAGTTGCATGATGATCGAGGCCGAGATGTACGGCATGATGCCCAGGGCAAACACCGTGAATCGCGACAGGGCACCACCCGAGAACATATTGAACAGGTTCAATATGCCGCCTTGCTGGCCCTTGAAAAGCTCTTTCAGCTGGCCAGGATCAATCCCCGGCACCGGGATGTGCGCGCCGATGCGGTACACCACCAGGGCCAGCAGCAAAAACACAAGCCTGTTGCGCAGGTCACCGTACTTGCCGGTTTTCGCAATTTGAGCCGAGTTGGTTGCCACTGATGTATCCAGTCAGGTATTAAGCGACGGAGCCGCCGGCGGCTTCGATCACGGCCTTGGCAGCCGCCGTGGCGGAAATGCCGTTCAGCTTCACAGCCTTGGTCAGTTCGCCGGTCTTGATGACCTTGACGTTCTTGGCGAGCTGGCCCACCAGGCCGGCGGTCTTCAGTGCCAGCAGGTCCACCTCGGCCAAGCCGAGTTGTTCCAGCGCGCCGAGAGTTACCTCAGCGTTGAACTTCAGCAGATGCGACTTGAAACCGCGCTTGGGCAAGCGGCGCTGCATAGGCATTTGACCGCCTTCGAAGCCCACCTTGTGATAACCACCGGAGCGGGACTTCTGGCCTTTATGACCACGTCCTGCCGTTTTGCCAAGGCCAGAGCCGATGCCGCGACCGACACGTCGTTTGGCATGTTTGGCGCCTTGGCCAGGCTTGATTCCGTTCAATTCCATGATGAGTCTCCGCTCAGACAATCTTGACCAGATAGCTGATCTTGTTGATCATGCCGCGCACTGCGGGCGTGTCCTGCAGTTCGCTGACGCTGTTGACGCCACGAAGGCCCAGACCGCGCACGGTGGCGCGATGCGATTCCTTGGTGCCAATCGGGCTGCGAACCAGCTGGACTTTTACTTTGGTTTCTTTGGTCATTTCAATGCCGCCTTAGCCGAAGATTTCTTCGACTGATTTACCACGCTTGGCCGCAATTTCAGAAGCGGTCGTGGAGTTGTTCAGTGCATCCATGGTGGCGCGCACCATGTTGTAGGGATTGCTCGAACCATGGCTCTTGGCCACGATGTCGGTAATGCCCATGACTTCGAAAACAGCGCGCATCGGGCCGCCGGCAATGATGCCGGTACCCTTGGGAGCCGGCGCCATCATGACGCTGGCCGCACCGTGGTGGCCGAAGACATTGTGGTGGATGGTGCCGTTCTTCAACGAGACCTTGGTCATGTTGCGGCGCGCTTCTTCCATGGCCTTCTGCACGGCTGCAGGCACTTCTTTCGACTTGCCCTTGCCCATGCCGACGCGGCCGTCACCGTCACCAACCACCGTGAGTGCGGCGAAACCGAGGATACGGCCGCCCTTCACGACTTTGGTCACGCGGTTGACCGCGATCATTTTTTCCTTCAGACCATCGTCTGGAGCGTCGTTGTTCGATTTTGCTTGAAACTTAGCCATACTTAATTCCAGTCTGCTTAGAACTGCAAGCCAGCTTCGCGGGCCGCATCAGCCAGCGCTTTAACGCGGCCGTGGTACGCAAAACCGGCGCGATCAAACGCCACTTTTTCTACACCTGCCGCTTTTGCCTTCTCGGCAATGCGCTTGCCAATGGCTTGCGCGGCAGCAACGTTTCCGCCTTTACCCGAGGCGCCGATATCCTTGCGCACTTCGACTTCCGCGGTGGAAGCGGCAGCCAGCACCTTGGTGCCGTCGCCAGAGATAACCGTGGCGTAGATGTGCAGGTTGGTGCGGTTGACGGTCAGACGGGCAACACCTTGCGTGGCAATGCGGATGCGGGTCTGGCGTGAACGACGAAGGCGCTGCTCTTTTTTGGTCAACATGATGCAGCTCCTTATTTCTTCTTGGTTTCTTTGATCGTGATTTTTTCATCCGAATAACGGATGCCCTTGCCCTTGTAAGGCTCGGGAGGACGGACGGCGCGCACTTCAGCGGCGATCTGTCCCACACGCTGGCGGTCGGAACCCTTGATGATGACTTCGGTCGGCGTAGGCGTTTCCACCTTGATACCGGCCGGCATGTCCATCACCACCGGATGGGAGTAACCCACCGTCAGGTTCAGCTTGGCGCCCTGGGCCTGGGCTTTGTAACCCACGCCGATCAGGCTGAGCTTCTTCTCGAAGCCCTTGGTCACGCCGGTCACCATGTTGTTCACGAGCTGACGCATCGTGCCGCTCATGGCATTGGCTTCACGCGAATCGTTGGCCGGCACAAAGGTCAGCTTGCCGGCATCATTCTTGATGGTGACAAGCACGTTTTGTGTCAGCGCCAGGGTGCCAAGGGCGCCCTTGACATTGATCTGGTCTTCTTTGATGGCCACGTCCACGCCCTGGGGCACGGTCACGGGCATTTTTCCTACACGAGACATTTCAGTTTCTCCTCAATGCCGCCGTTAGGCCACGTAGCAAAGCACTTCACCACCGATACCGGTAGCGCGGGCTTTACGATCAGTCATGACGCCTTGCGGGGTCGTGACAATTGCCACGCCAAGGCCGTTCATGACCTGGGGGATGGCGCCATGGCCTTTGTAGACACGGAGGCCGGGGCGGCTGACGCGCTCGATGCGCTCAATCACGGGGCGGCCTGCGTAATACTTCAGGGCGATTTCCAGCTGGGACTTGCCCTCATCGGTCTTGACGGAGAAGCCATCGATGTAGCCCTCATCCTTCAGTACCTGCGCGATGGCAACTTTGACTTTCGACGACGGCACCAGCACAACGGCTTTTTCAACCATTTGTGCATTGCGGATGCGGGTCAACATGTCGGCAATAGGATCACTCATGCTCATTTTGTGGTTCTCCTATGCTTACCAGCTTGCCTTGGTGATACCAGGGATATCACCAGCAAAAGCCAACTCGCGAATCTTGGCGCGAGCCAGGCCGAATTGACGGAACGTACCGCGCGGGCGGCCCGTGATCGCGCAGCGGTTGCGCTGGCGGGTCGGGTTGGAGTTGCGGGGCAACTTTTGCAGCTCGAGGCGAGCCAGGGCGCGCTCTTCATCGGACCGCTTGGCGTCGTTGGACGTCGCCTTGAGTTCAGCGTATTTTTTGGCGAACTTGGCCGCGAGTTTCTCGCGCTTCAGTTCACGTTGCAGTAAAGCTTGTTTTGCCATGTCCCGCCTCAGTTCTTGAACGGAAAACGGAAAGCGGTGAGGAGCGCCTTGCACTCTTCATCGGTCTTTGCCGTGGTGGTGATGCTGATATTGAGACCGCGCAGGGCGTCAACCTTGTCGTACTCGATCTCAGGGAAAATGATCTGCTCTTTCACGCCGATGTTGTAGTTTCCGCGGCCGTCGAAGGCCCGGCCGGAAATACCGCGGAAGTCACGCACGCGCGGCAGGGCCACGGTGACGAAACGATCGAGGAACTCATACATCTTCACGCCGCGCAGGGTCACCATGCAGCCGATGGGCAGGTCTTCGCGGATCTTGAAACCGGCGATAGCCTTCTTGGCCTTGGTCACAACGGGCTTCTGGCCGGCAATCTTGGTCATGTCGCCGACGGCGTTGTCCATGACCTTCTTGTCGGCAACAGCCTCGCTCACACCCATGTTGAGCGTGATCTTGGTGATACGGGGAACCTGCATGGGCGAGGTGTAGCCGAATTTTTCAATCAGGCCGGGGGCGATTTTTTCGCGGTACTGGGCTTGCAGGCGAGCCTGCGAAGCGGCTTGTTGTACGGGTGCGGTCTTTGCCATGTTATGCAGCCTTGATTTCTTCGCCGCTGGACTTGAAGACGCGCACTTTTTTGCCGTCTGCCAGAAGCTTGATGCCAACGCGATCCGCCTTGCCGGTTGCGGCATTGAAGATTGCCACGTTCGACTGGTGAATCGGCATGCTTTTTTCGACGATGCCGCCGGTGGTGCCCTTGAGAGGGTTGGGCTTGGTGTGTTTCTTCACCAGGTTGAGGCCCTCGACCACGACATGGCTGTCGTCTTTGCGCAGCGAAATCTTGCCGCGCTTGCCTTTGTCGCGACCGGCGATCACGATGATCTCGTCGCCCTTACGAATCTTGTTCATGGCGCGTCCTTACAGAACTTCAGGAGCCAGGGACACGATCTTCATGAACTTTTCAGTGCGCAGTTCGCGCGTCACTGGTCCGAAGATGCGGGTGCCGATAGGCTCCAGCTTGGCGTTAAGCAACACTGCTGCGTTGCCATCGAATTTAACGAGGGAGCCGTCACCGCGGCGGATGCCCTTGGCGGTGCGAACGACCACTGCGCTGTAAACCTCGCCTTTTTTGACGCGGCCACGCGGAGCGGCTTCTTTGATGCTCACCTTGATGACGTCACCAACGCTGGCGTACCGGCGCTTGGAGCCGCCCAGAACCTTGATGCACATCACGGACTTGGCACCCGTGTTGTCAGCAACATCGAGCTTGGATTGCGTTTGAATCATTTAAATGTGTTCCCAACTTGCACCGGAAGGCAACCCCTTGGGATCACCAGCCAATCAGTCTTGGGCCTGTCGTCCACACCGCAAACCACTTGCGATGCTTCCGTTAGGCAGAATTCCTCGCCTTTTTAGAGCGAAGCCCACGATTATCACTAAATCATCCGGTACTGTCAACCGGCTGTTGTGAAAATATTCCCCTGGCGCCTCGGCAAGCGGCTTGGCAGCCCCAAAAAGCCCCCCGAAACGGAATGGAGGGGAGGAACGTCTCGAGGCTGCAATCGGACCCCACCCCAATACAGGAAAGCACGGACAGCTATCAAAAGTAGAGCGCCGCTGTGGCCGGCCTTCCTGCCGGCAGCGCTCAACTTTTCGCCCAGGCTCGCCGAAAAGGATCAGTCAGGCAGGCTCAAGTACTGGCCGCAAAGCGCCAAAAACGCGTCCAGTTGCGGATCCACCCCATTTTCCTGCTGCAGCAGGGCCGCCACGTCCGGCGCCAGGGTCCTGGCCAGCGCGGCATCGAGGAACAGCAGGCGGGAGCGGCGTGCCAGCACGTCTTCCACCGTGCGCGCATATTCATGGCGGGCGGCAAAACGCACCATGGCTTCCGTCAGGCCGCCACCCAGTTCGCGGCTCGCCCCGGGCAGGCCATCCAGGGCCGGCGCCTCGCTGCCATATAAGTGAGCCCCGGGCGCCTCGCTGATCTTGTGGCTGGAGTTGTGAGCGCCAACTAACTTCAAGTGCGTGGTGGCGCTTGCGGTCCGCGCCGGCAGCAGCGCCGCGCCAAAACATTTGTCCAGCACGTCTTCGGCCATCGCGCGGTAGGTCGTCCATTTCCCACCCGTCACCGTGACCAGCCCGCTTTTGCTGACCAGCACCGTGTGCTCGCGCGACAGCGCCTGGGTGCTGCCGGCATCATCGTCCGGCGGTTTGACCAGGGGCCGCAGCCCCACCCAGATGCTCTTGATATCCGCCGGCCCCGGGGCCCGGCTCAGATAGCGCGCGGATTCGCGCAGGATGAAATCGACCTCTTCCCGGAAAGGCAGCGGTTCGCGGGCCAGGTCGTGGCGCGGCGTGTCGGTGGTGCCCAGGATGGTTTTGCCCAGCCAGGGCACGGCAAACAGCACCCGGCCGTCGGCCGTTTTGGGCACCAGCAGGGCATGGTCGGTGGGCAAAAACGAGCGGTCGACCACGATGTGCACGCCCTGGCTGGGCGCCACCATGGGTTTGGCGTCCCGGCCTATGGCCTGGCCGTCCTGCATGCGCAGCTGGTCCACCCAGACGCCGGCGGCATTCACCACGCAGCTCGCCCGGATTTCGAAGGCCCGCCCGGTCTCCTGGTCGCGCGCATGCAGGCCGACCAACTTGCCCCCCTCATGGATCAGGCCGGTGGCCGGGCAATAGTTCACCAGCAGCGCACCCTGGCGTGCGGCCGTCCGCGCCAGCGCCAGCGCCAGCCGCGCATCGTCGAACTGGCCGTCCCAATATTTGACGCCGCCCTTGAGGTCTTGCGGCTGCACCGTCGGCAGACAAGCCAGGGTTTCCTGGCGATTGAGAAACTCTGTCGCGCCCAGGCCCGCCTTGCCGGCCAGCGCGTCATACATCTTGAGCCCTATGCCGTAAAACGGCGCCTCCCAGAACTTGTAGGAGGGCATGACAAAAGGCAGCGGCTGCGCCAGGTGCGGCGCATTGGCCAGCAGCGTGGTGCGCTCGTGCAAAGCCTCGCGCACCAGCGAAATATTGCCCTGCGCGAGGTAGCGGACACCGCCGTGCACCAGCTTGGTGGCGCGCGAGGAGGTGCCCTTGGCAAAGTCGTGCGATTCCACCAGCACGACAGAAAAGCCGCGCGCGGCGGCGTCCAGCGCCACGCCCAGTCCGGTGGCGCCACCGCCGATGATCGCAATGTCATAGTGCCGCGGCTCGGCGAGCCTGGCCATCAAATCCTGGCGCCGCGTCGCCGCAGGCGCTGATTCAGTTGTCATGGGCTTTGATTCCCGTTCCATACAAACCCATTTTTTAAAGTGCGCCCGAGCTTACCCCAGCGCCATGGCAGCAGCCCCTATGGGCCGCCTCCAGCCTCAGCAAAAAACAGGCCGTGCGGCAGCGATGCGCGCACGGCCTGCGGGGATCAACGCACCTTGCCGTCTTTCCAGGCCTGCAACAGCTTGTCGTAGTTGATGGTCTCGCCCTTGGGCTTTTCATTGGCCAGCTTGGCCCACGGGGCGGACTTGTCGCTCAGCCATTTCGCCGGGTCGCCCTTGGGATTGAGCTTGGGCGGGCACTTGGCCATGCCGGCGCGCTCCAGGCGGCCCATCACGTCGTCCATCTCGCCGGCCAGCGTGTCCATGGCGGCCTGCGGCGTCTTTTCACCGGTCACCGCCTGTGCCACGTTCTTCCACCACAGCTGGGCCAGCTTGGGGTAGTCGGGCACATTGGTGCCGGTCGGCGACCAGGCCACACGGGCAGGGCTGCGGTAGAACTCGACCAGGCCGCCCAGCTTGGGCGCCATGTCGGTCATGGCCTTGGACTGGATGTCCGATTCGCGGATAGGCGTGAGGCCGACGATGGTCTTTTTCAGCGAGGTGGTCTTGGAGGTGATGAACTGCGCGTACAGCCAGGCGGCCGCCGTGCGGTTCTCGTCATGCGCGGCGAAGAAGGTCCATGACCCGACGTCCTGGTAGCCGTTCTGCATGCCCTGCTTCCAGTAGGGGCCGTTGGGGCCGGGTGCCATGCGCCACTTGGGCGTTCCGTCGGCGTTCACGACCGGCAGGCCCTTCTTGGTCATGTCGGCGGTGAAGGCCGTGTACCAGAAGATCTGCTGGGCGATCTGCCCCTGGGCCGGCACAGGCCCGGCTTCGCCGAAGGTCATGCCGGTGGCTTCCTTGGGCGCATACTTTTTCATCCAGTCCACATACTTGGTGAGTGCGTAGACAGCGGCCGGCGAGTTGGTCGCGCCGCCGCGCGCCACCGAGGCGCCCACCGGCGTGCACTTGTCGGCCGCCACGCGAATTCCCCATTCGTCGATCGGCAGGCCGTTGGGCGTGCCGATGTCGGCGGTGCCGGCCATGGACAGCCAGGCATCGGTGAAGCGCCAGCCCAGTGACGGATCCTTCTTGCCGTAGTCCATGTGGCCGTAGATGGGCTTGCCGTCTATGGTCTTCACGTCGTTGGTGAAGAATTCGGCGATGTCCTCATAGGCGCTCCAGTTCAGCGGCACGCCCAGCTCGTAGCCGTACTTGGCCTTGAATTTGTCCTGCAGGTCCTTGCGCGCGAACAGGTCGGCGCGGAACCAGTAAAGGTTGGCGAACTGCTGGTCGGGCAGCTGGTACAGCTTGCCGTCCGGGCCGGTGGTGAACTTGGTGCCGATGAAATCCTTCAGGTCCAGGCCCGGGTTGGTGTATTCCTTGCCCTTGCCGGCCATGTAGTCGGTCAGGTTCATCACCTTGCCGTAGCGGTAGTGGGTGCCTATCAGGTCGGAGTCGGAAATCCAGCCGTCGTAAATCGACTTGCCGGACTGCATGGAGGTCTGCAGCTTCTCGACCACGTCGCCTTCCTGGATCAGGTCGTGCTTGACCTTGATGCCGGTGATTTCCTCGAAGGCCTTGGCCAGCGTCTTCGATTCGTACTCGTGCGTGGTGATGGTCTCGGACACGACCGAGATTTCCTTCACGCCCTTGGCCTGCAGCTTCTTGGCCGCGTCGATGAACCACTTCATCTCAGCCAGTTGCTTGTCCTTGGCCAGGGTGGAGGGCTGGAATTCGCTGTCAACCCACTTCTTGGCCTCGGCTTCGCCGGCCCAGCCGGGGCTGGCCATGGCACACACCGCGGCCACCGCAAGCGCCGTATAACGCATCTTCATGACTTGTCTCCTCATTGGTTCACTCCCCGTGGTTGAAGGCTTGTTCGGCTCCGGGGAATATGAGCCGGGTTCCTTTTTCTCCGAACTTCTCTTTTCTTCGCGTTCCGCCCGCTATCCCTTGCGCATGATCCATGCGAGCAAGACCAGGGACAGCAGAAAACTGATCCAGATCGAGGGGTCGGCCTCCAACCCCAGCCAGCCGGCCAGCTTGCCGCTGATGCCGACAAAAATTAGGTTCACATAAGCCGCGCTGAGCAGGCCGATGAAGAGCCGGTCGCCGCGCGTGGTCTCCAGCGGCAGGAAGCCGCGCCGCAGCGTCGTCGGCGACTTGAGCTCCCACACCGTCATGCCCACCAGCATCAGCACGATGCAGCTGAAAAAAATCGCCACCGGCGTGGTCCAGGCCATCCACTCAAACATGTTGATCCTTTCTAGACCCTGCCCATCGCGAAACCCTTCGCGATGTAGTTGCGCACAAACCAGATCACGATCGCGCCCGGCACGATGGTCAACACGCCGGCCGCGGCCAGTGTGGCCCAGTCCATGCCCGAGGCCGACACCGTGCGCGTCATGGTCGCGACGATGGGCTTGGCGTTGACGCTGGTCAGCGTGCGCGCCAGCAGCAACTCGACCCAGCTGAACATGAAGCAGAAAAACGCCGCCACGCCGACACCGGCCTTGATCAGCGGCAGGAAGATGCGCACAAAAAAGCGCGGGAAGGAGTAGCCGTCGATGTAGGCCGTCTCGTCGATCTCGCGCGGGATGCCGCTCATGAAGCCCTCCAGGATCCACACCGCCAGGGGCACGTTGAACAGCAGGTGGGCCAGCGCCACCGCGATGTGGGTGTCCATCAGGCCCACCGTGGTGTAGAGCTGGAAGAAAGGCAGCAGAAACACCGCGGGCGGCGTCATGCGGTTGGTCAGCAGCCAGAAGAACACATGCTTGTCGCCCAGGAAGCTGTAGCGCGAAAACGCGTAGGCGGCCGGCAGGGCCACGGTGATGGAGATCACCGTGTTGATGGCGACATAGATCAGGCTGTTGATGTAACCCGAATACCAGGACGGGTCGGTGAAGATGGTCTTGTAGTTGTCCCAGGTGAACTGCTGGGGAAAGAAGGAAAAGCTCGACAAAATTTCGCTGTTCGTCTTGAAGCTCATGTTGACCATCCAGTAGATGGGCAGCAGCGCAAACAGGATGTAGGCGATCAGGAACAGCGTACGCGCCTGGAACCTGGGTGTGTTCGGTGAGTTCATTCCACCCCCTCCTTCTCTTGCGTGCCCACGCGCTGCATCCAGTTGTAGAGGATGAAGCACAACAGCAGGATGATCAAAAAGTAAATCAGCGAGAAAGCCGCCGCCGGGCCCAGGTCGAACTGGCCGACGGCTTTTTGCGTGAGGTATTGCGACAGAAAGGTCGTGGCATTGCCCGGTCCGCCGCCCGTGAGCACAAAGGGCTCGGTGTAGATCATGAAGCTGTCCATGAAGCGCAGCAGCACGGCGATCATCAGCACGCCGCGCATCTTGGGCAGCTGGATGTAGCGGAACACCGCGAACTTGCTGGCGCCGTCGATGCGCGCGGCCTGGTAATAGGCGTCCGGGATCGAGCGCAGGCCGGCGTAGCACAGCAGGGCCACCAGCGGCGTCCAGTGCCAGACGTCCATCATCAGCACCGTCACCCAGGCATGGGTGGCATTGCCGGTGTAGCTGTAATCAAAGCCCATCTTCTGCAGCATCGCGCCCAGGAGGCCGATGTCGGCCCGGCCGTAGATCTGCCAGATGGTGCCCACCACGTTCCAGGGGATCAGCAGCGACAGCGCGACCAGCACCAGTACCAGCGATGCCTTCCAGCCCTGGGCCGGCATGGACAGCGCCAGCGCGATGCCCAGCGGAATCTCGACCGCCAGCACCGCCAGCGAGAAAGTCAGCTGGCGCCACAGCGCGGCATGCAGCTCCTCGTCGCGCATCACGGACGCAAACCATTCGGTGCCGACAAACACGCGGCGCTCGGGTGAGATGATGTCCTGCACCGAATAGTTGACCACCGTCATGAGCGGCAGGATGGCGGAAAACGCCACGCAAATGATGACCGGCAGCACCAGCAGCCAGGCCTTTTGATTGACCGGTTTCGTCGTCGTGCTCATGCGTCCACCAGTTCGTCATTGAGGTACAGGCAGGTGTGCGGCCCCATGACCTGAAGCCAGACTTCCTCGCCTACCTGGGGCGGCCTTGCGGCCGGGTTCAGCCGGGCTTTGAGCGTGTGTTCGCCGATCCGGGCCGTCAGCATCAGGTGGGTGCCTATGTCCTGCACCAGCGTGGCGGTAAAGGGCAGCGCCGCCGGGTCGCCGGGCGCGGTCTTCACCACGTATTCGGGGCGCACGCCCAGCTTGAGATCGCCATCGGGCATGGCGCGCCCGGGCGGCAGCGCCAGCGGCCGGTCCGCGACACGCAAAGCGCCGCCCGTCACCGTGGCCGGCAAAAAGTTCATGCCGGGCGAACCGATGAAGTGGCCCACAAAGGTATGCCGGGGCCGCTCGAACAGCGCATCGGCCGAACCGGTCTGCACCGCGCGGCCGCGTGTCATCACCACCACCTCTTCGGCAAAGGTCAGCGCCTCCACCTGGTCGTGCGTGACATAGATCAGCGTGAGCTTGAGTTCGTGGTGGATCTGCTTGAGCTTGCGCCGCAGCTGCCATTTGAGGTGCGGGTCAATCACGGTGAGCGGCTCGTCGAACAGCACGGCCGACACATCGGGCCGCACCAGGCCGCGGCCCAGCGAGATTTTCTGCTTGGCGTCCGCCGCCAGCCCGGCCGCGCGCTGGTTGAGCTGGCCGCTCATGTCCAGCATCTCGGCGATTTCGCCCACGCGTTTTTTGATCTGCTCTTCCGGCACCTTGCGGTTGCGCAGGGGGAAAGCCAGGTTTTCGGCCACCGTCATGGTGTCGTAAATCACCGGGAACTGGAACACCTGCGCGATGTTGCGCTGCTGCGGCGTCGCGTGCGTCACGTCGACGCCGTCGAACTTGACCGTGCCCTGCGAGGGCACCAGCAGGCCGGACATGATGTTGAGCATGGTGGTTTTTCCGCAACCCGAAGGGCCCAGCAGCGCATAGGCGCCGCCGTCGCGGAAGCTCATCGTGAGCGGCAACAGCGCGTAGTCACTGTCTTCGCGGGGGTTGGGCCGGTAGGCGTGGGCCAGTTCCAGGTCAATGCGCGCCATAAGACCTCCGTGGGGCCAGCAGCAGCGCGCCGTCCGCATCAAACACATAAACCTGCGCCGGATCCAGGTACAGGGTGACCGGCGCGCCCAGGTCGAAATAGTGCACGCCGGTAAGCTGGGCCACCAGCTCACCCACAGGCGTCGCGACGTGGACAAAGGTGTCGGAGCCCGAAATTTCGGCCAACTCGACCTTGCCCGGCAGCGCCACGTCGCCTTCACGCGCCGTGACACGCAGCGCGCTGCCGCGAACCCCCGCTGTGAAGGACGCCAGGCGCTGGGCCGGCGCGTCGGGCAGCGCCAGGTTCACGGCCGGGCCGCCCTTCAGCTGCAGGCCTTGCGCCGCGGGCAGGGCCGCCATCAGGTTCATCGGCGGGTCGCTGAAGGCGCGCGCCACACGCAGCGACTGCGGCGCGTGAAAGACCTCGGCGGTCGGGCCGTATTGCAGCAGCTCGCCGCCATCCATCACGGCGGTGTAGCCGCCCAGCAGCAGGGCCTCGCCCGGCTCGGTGGTGGCATAGATGACCGTGGAGTCGCCGGCGGCGAACAGCTGGGTCAGCTCTTCGCGCAATTCCTCGCGCAGTTTGTAGTCGAGGTTAACCAGCGGCTCATCGAGCAGCATCAGCGGCGCACCCTTGGCCAGCGCCCGCGCCAGGGCCACACGCTGCTGCTGCCCGCCCGAGAGCTCGGCCGGGTAGCGGTCCAGGAACATGTCGATGTGCAGGCGCGCGGCCAGGCTGCGCACTTTCTGGTCTATGTCTTTTTCGCCGCGCAGCTTGAGCGGCGAGGCAATGTTGTCGGCCACGCGCAGCGACGGGTAGTTGATGAACTGCTGGTAGACCATGGCGACGTTGCGCTCGCGCACCGGCATGCCGGTCACGTCGGCCTCGTTGACCCGCACCTTGCCCTGCGTGGGAACGTCCAGCCCTGCCATGATGCGCATCAGGCTGGTCTTGCCGGCCTGCGTGGCGCCCAGCAGGACCGTGACCTCCCCGCTGCGCGGCGCCAGGCTCATGTCGTAAAGCCACTGCTCGGCGCCGACTTTTTTGCTGATCTGGTCCAGGGACAGCTGCATCACGCCGCTCCCCCGCCCGGCAGGGGCTGAAATGGGCAAGCCCGCGCTCCAGCGAGGGCTGCGACAGGCAAAGAACTTGAGACGGTCAGCAAGAGGAAACTCCCGACGAATTTTTTGGAACGAAACTTTGATGAAGTTCGGTTTTTTTCTATTTTTCTTCCTTTGTGATTGTTTTATCTAATTGTTTTCCCTTATCTGTTTCCTTTTGTTTCGATATAAAGTTTCTTTCAGGCCTTCTATCCCTCATCCTTTAAGTCCTTTTGACTCCCGACATCCCAAACACGGATCCGCGTGAACTCCAATCCCAGGCAAATCAAGCTTCTTGACGTGGTCCGTGCCCACGGCTCGGCCTCCGTCGAGCAGCTTGCCGACAAGCTCGACGTGACCTTGCAGACCGTCAGGCGGGACGTGCAGCGCCTGTCCGAAGCCGGCTTGCTGACACGCTTTCACGGCGGCGTGCGCATGCCCAGCTCCACCATTGAAAACATCGCGCACCGCCAGCGCGAAAGCCTCAACGCCGAGGGCAAGGCGCGCATCGCCCGGGCCGTCGCCAGGCGCATCCCCAACGACTGCTCACTGATCCTCAACATCGGCACGACCACCGAAGCCATCGCCAAGGCCTTGCTGAACCACAAGGGGCTGCGTGTCATCACCAACAACCTCAATGTGGCGGCCATCCTCTGCGGCAACACCGATTGCGAGGTGATCGTGGCCGGCGGCGTGGTGCGCGCGCGCGACCGCGGCATCGTGGGCGAGGCAGCGGTCGATTTCATGCGCCAGTTTCGCGTCGACATCGCGGTGATCGGCATTTCGGGCATAGAGCCCGACGGCTCGCTGCGCGACTTCGACTACCGAGAGGTCAAGGTCGCCCAGACCATCATTGAGCACGCCCGCGAAGTCTGGCTGGCCGCCGACAGCAGCAAGTTCAACCGTCCGGCCATGGTCGAACTCGCCAGGCTCTCGCAGATCGACCGGCTCTTCACCGACATGCCGCCGCCCGAACCCTTCCCGGCCCTGCTGGAGGAAGCGGACGTCAGTTGCGAGGTGGCACATTCCTGAGCGCCCGCGCGGCCGGGCGGTTTTCATACACTCCAGCGCATGACCTACCTCCTCGCCCTTGACCAGGGAACCTCCAGCTCCCGCAGCATCGTGTTCGACGAACATGGCCACATCGTGGCCCTGGCGCAGCAGGAGCTGCCGCAGATCTATCCCAAACCCGGCTGGGTCGAACACGACCTGATGGAAATCTGGCGCACCCAGCTGGCCACGGCGCGCGAGGTGCTGGCCAAAGCCAACATCAAGGCCGGCGACATCCGCGCACTGGGCATCACCAACCAGCGCGAAACCACTGCCTTGTGGAACCGCAAGACCGGCCAGCCGGTTCACCATGCCATTGTCTGGCAGGACAGGCGCGCCGAAGCCACCTGCGCCGCCTTGCGTGAGCAAGGCAAGGAAAGCCTGATCCAGTCCAAGACCGGCCTGCTGATCGACGCTTATTTCTCCGGCACCAAACTCAAATGGCTGCTCGACAACGTGCCCGGCGCGCGCGCGCAGGCCGAGCGCGGCGAGCTGGCTTTCGGCACCATCGACAGCTGGCTGATGTGGCAGCTCACGGGCGGCGCGCTGCATGCCACCGACGTCAGCAACGCCTCTCGCACCATGCTGTTCAACGTGCACACCAACCAGTGGGACGATGAACTGCTCGAACTGCTCGGCATCCCGCCCTCATTGATGCCCAAGGTGCTGCCTTCGAGCGCGCATTACGGCGACGTGCGGCCTGAGCTGCTGGGCCATGCCATCGCCATCGGCGGTGTTGCCGGCGACCAGCAAAGCGCACTCTTCGGCCAGGCCTGCTTCAAGGCAGGCATGGCCAAGAACACCTACGGCACCGGCTGCTTCATGCTGATGCACACGGGAGGCCAGTTCCAGACTTCGCACAACGGCTTGCTGACCACCAGCGCGGCGCAGGCGACTCCACAAACCCAGTTCGCCATCGAGGGCAGCGTGTTCGTGGGTGGCGCCGTGGTGCAGTGGCTGCGCGACGGCCTGCATGCCATCAAGGGCAGCGCCGAGGTGCAGGCGCTGGCTGAAAGCGTGCCCGACTCGGGTGGCGTGATGATGGTGCCGGCCTTCACCGGCCTGGGCGCACCCTACTGGAAACCCGACGCGCGCGGCACCATCACCGGGCTCACGCGCGGCACCACGGTGGCCCACATCGCGCGCGCCGCGCTGGAAAGCATCGCCTACCAGAGCGCCGCCCTGCTGCAGGCCATGAGCCGCGACGCGGTCAGCGCCGGCGCCGCGCCCGTCGCCGAGTTGCGCGTGGACGGCGGCGCCTGCGTCAACGATTTGCTGATGCAGTTCCAGGCCGACCTGCTGGGCATTCCGGTGATTCGCCCGGCCGTGATCGAAACCACCGCGCTGGGCGCCGCCTACCTGGCGGGGCTGTCCAGCAGCGTCTACGGCAGCATCGACGAGCTGTCGGGCATGTGGCGCGCCGAGCGCAAGTTTTTGCCCACGCTGGGCGCGGACCGGGCCGCGGAACTGATGGCACGCTGGGAGCAGGCGGTGCGGCAGACCGTCTTGCAATAACGAACGGCGCGGGCACCGTCACATTCCCCACAGGCGCGGCCGCTAGACTGGCAGCATGAAACCTCCTGCCAACTCCGTCTCCAGGCGCCGCCTTGTCCTGGGTGCCGGAGCGGCCGCCGTGCTGGGCCTGGGCGGCTGGGCAGCGCAGCCTGTGTCCGCAGCGGCCCAGCCGGCCCGCACACGCCTGCGCCTGATTGGTGAGTCCCGCTTTGCGCACCGCCTGCAGTTCCAGGGCACCACGGTGGGCGGGCTCTCGGGCATTGACTACGACGCCGCCAACGACCGGTATTACCTGGTCAGCGACGATGGCTCCAACATCAACCCCGCGCGGTTTTACACCGCACGCATCGCACTGGATATGAACGGCCTGGGCCCTGCGGAATTGCTGGGCGTCACCGCCCTGCGCCCGGCCGATGACGGCACGTACGCGGCAACCTTGCGGGGCGTCCAGGCTCCCGACCCGGAGGCGATTCGCTGGCGCCCCGGCAGCCAGACCTTGCTGTGGACCAGCGAGGGGCATGCCCTGACGGGCGTAGCGCCGGAGCTGTGCGAAAGCCGGCTTGACGGCACCCTGGTTCGCAGCTTCACGCTGCCGGCCATGTTTGATTTTCATCTCACCCGGGGACCGCGCATCAATCTGAACCTGGAGGGCCTGGCCTTGAGCCTGGACGGCAACCGGGCCTGGATCGCCATGGAAAACGCCATGCGCCAGGACGGCCCGCCACCGACCGTACAGGCCGCCGGCGGGCCGTGCCGCTTCACCCAGCTGGACTTGGCCAGCGGGCAGATCCTGCGGCAAATAGCCTACATGCCCGACGCCATTCCGCGCGCACCTGTCGCGCCGGCCACCCAGGCCGACAACGGCGTCGTGGAAATCCTGATGCTCGATGCCGACCGCATGCTGGTGCTGGAGCGGGCTTACATGGCCGGCTGGGGCCCGCAAGCGGGTAACTCGCTGCGCCTGTACCTCATCGACACACGGCAGGGTTCCGACACCCTGGCAACACCCGTCCTGCGGGCGGGCGCGTATCGCGCGGTGGACAAAACACTGATCGCCGACTTCTCGGCCTTCACCGGCCCGGGGCCCGGCCGCCGGCTGGAGCGCCTGGACAATACGGAAGGCCTGGCCTGGGGCCCGGTGCTGCCCAACGGAAACCGCAGCCTGGTCTTCATTAGCGACGACAATTTCAGTTCCCGGCAAATCAGCCAGTGGCTGGCCTTTGAATTTTTGGACTGACAACGCATGACTTCCACTTCCCGCGCAAACACCGAACACATCGCCTTCGTAGGCGGCGGCAACATGGCCAGCGCCATCATCGGCGGCCTGATCAAGCAGGGCCTGCCCGCCGGCCAGATCCAGGTGGCCGAACCTTTCGCCGAGCAGCGCGCCAAACTCACGCAGCAGTTCGGTGTACAGGTCCACGAAGGCCCGGGCGCCTGGCTGGCCGGCGCCGGCCTGGTCGTCTGGGCCGTCAAGCCGCAGGTCTTCAAGGACGCGGCCCTGCAAACGCGCTTTCACACCAAAACCGCGCTGCACCTGAGCGTGGCGGCCGGCGTGCGCTCAAGCAGCATCGCGCACTGGCTGGGCACCGAGCGCGTGGTGCGCGCCATGCCCAACACGCCGGCGCTGGTCGGCAAGGGCATGACGGCCCTGTTCGCGCGCGAGGCCGCCACCGGCGCCGACAGGCTGGCGATTGAAAAAGTGCTCAAACCCACGGGCGCCACCCTGTGGCTGGCCGAAGAAGCCCAGCTCGACGCGGTGACCGCGCTGTCCGGCTCGGGCCCGGCCTATGTGTTTTATTTCATCGAGGCCATGATCGAAGCCGGCACCGATATGGGCCTGCCCCCCGAGCAGGCGAGGCAGCTCGCGATCGGCACGTTTGTGGGTGCGTCCGCGCTGGCGCAGGCCTCGGACGAACCGCCGCAAGAGCTGCGCGCGCGGGTCACCTCCAAAGGCGGCACCACTTACGCTGCGCTGACATCCATGGAGCAGGACCGTGTCAAGATGCAGTTCATGCGCGCCATCCACGCCGCGCGGCAGCGCGCCGCCGAACTGGGCGACGAATTCGGCGGTGCCTGAGCGCTGCTCGCCCCCCCCCAAGCGGCGTCAACCGCCCGGCCCGGGCGAACGTTGAACACGGGCGTACGTGCAGCTTGTCTTGATCCACACTGTGGGACACCCCGGCGGCATCCGCTTTACAACTTTTCCAACATCCGGAGCTTCACATGAACAAACTTCTGTCCACCCTCATCAGCGCAGCCGTCCTCGCCATGCCCCTGGCCGTGATTTCCACGTCCGCATCGGCCCAAGCCGCCGCTCCCGCCGCCGCCCCGTCGGCAGCTCCCGCAGCAGCTCCTGAGAAAAAGGCCGCCGCTCCCGCCAAGGCAAAGGCCAAGAAGACCAAGCGCAAGGCAAAGGCCAAAAAAGCCGCCGTCTGATCAGCCCCCGCTGACGCAAAAAAGCCCGCTTCCAGCGGGCTTTTTTATGGGCGCCTTCCGGACTTGCGGCTCAGCGGCCCAGATAAGACAGCGCGATGCCCGCAAACACCGCAAAACCCAGCCAGTGGTTGATGCGAAAAGCCTTGAAGCAATCCTCACGCTCGCGCTTGCGGATCAGCCAGCCGTGCCACAGGGCCTGCAACAAGGCCGCAGCCATGGCGATCCAATAAACGGGCGACTGCCCCACCGCGTCCAACAGGGCCCAGGCCCAGATCGTCAGGTAGGCCAGGTAGCAGAACATCACCGCCGCCACGTCAAAACGGCCCAGCGTGATGGCCGAGGTTTTCATGCCTATCTTGAGGTCGTCGTCGCGGTCCACCATGGCGTATTCGGTGTCGTAAGCCACCACCCAGAACAGGTTGCCCAGCAGCAGCACCCAGGCCAGCAGCGGCACGCGCGACTGCACGGCGGCAAAAGCCATGGGAATGCCAAAACTGAAAGCCACGCCCAGCACCGCCTGCGGCATGGACACATAGCGTTTGGCAAAAGGGTAGGCCAGCGCGATCGCCAGCGCGGCAAACGACCAGGCGATGGTGGCGATATTCGTGGTCAGCACCAGGCCGAAGGCCAGCATCGCCAGCACCGCGCCGACGAAAAGCGCCTCGCGCACCGAGACCGCACCGCTGGTGACCGGCCGCTGGGCCGTGCGCTTGACGTGGCGGTCAAAGTCCCGGTCGGCCACGTCGTTGACGCAGCAGCCCGCGCTGCGCATCAGGATGGTTCCCAGCGTGAATACCCCGATCAGGTGCCAGCCCGGAAAGCCGTGCGAAGCCACCCACAGCGCCGACAGCGTGGGCCACAGCAGCAGCAGCCAGCCCGCCGGGCGGTTCCAGCGGATCAGCTGCAGGTAGAGGTCGAGTTTTTGCCTTAACAAGCCGGGGACACTTACTCTTCGAGCAAGGAGCGCAACATCCAGGCTGTCTGTTCGTGCACCGTCAGTCGCTGCGTCAGCAAATCAGCCGTCGGCTCATCGCTGGCCTTGTCGGCCAGGGGGAACAGTTCGCGTGCGGTGCGCGCCACGGCTTCATGGCCTTGCACCAGGATGCGCACCATTTCCAGCGCCTTGGGCGGCACCACCGGCACGTCGGGAATCGAGGCCAGCTTGCTGAACTGCGCATAAGAGCCCGGCGCGGGATGGCCCAGCGAGCGGATGCGTTCGGCGACCGGGTCGACCGCGGCCCAGAGTTCGGTGTACTGCGTCATGAACATCAGGTGCAGCGTGTTGAACATGGGACCCGTCACGTTCCAGTGGAAGTTGTGGGTGGTCAGGTACAGCGTATAGGTGTCGGCCAGCAGACGGCTCAGGCCCTTGGCGATCGCCGCGCGGTCTTTTTCACTGATGCCGATGTTGATGGAAGGTGCGGCTTTGCCATTGGGTTTGGCGGAAGACTTGGCCATGGTGTTTCCTTTTTTTAAAAATTCAGGGACAACTTTAACGAAATCGGGATGATGGCCGCAACAGCCGCCATCTATACCCGTCATAGACGGGATTCAAGACAGGCGGATGACGCCGGGCAGTTCGCAGGCGTAGATGGCATTGCGCAGCGCGGCAATGGCCTCATAGCGCGTGAAACTGCGCCGCCAGGCCAGCACCACGCGCCGGCTCGGCACCTCGCCGTCGAAGGGCAGGTATTTGATGAAAGAGGGCTGCTCGGCCGGCACACCGTTGCGGGGGGCGGCGGCCTTTCCCTTGGCGGTTTTTTTGGCGGGAGCCGGTTCCAGCAGCGCTTCCTTGGGCACACCCAGTCGCGGCACCAGCGTGATGCCCATGCCGGCCGCCACCATGTGTTTGATGGTTTCCAGCGACGAGCCTTCAAAACTCTTGCGTATGCCCTCGGTGCTGCTGGAAAAGCGCGCGAACTCGGGGCAGACCTCGAGCACATGATCGCGAAAACAGTGGCCGGTGCCCAGCAGCAGCATGGTTTCCTTCTTGAGTTCCTCGGCCGTCACGCCCTTGAGCGCGGCCAGCGGGTGCCCGCTGGGCACGGCCGCCATGAAGGGCTCGTCATACAAGGGCGCAATCGCCAGGTTGGCATCGGGAAAGGGCTCGGCCAGGATGGCGCAGTCGATTTCGCCGGTGCGCAGCTCTTCGAGCAGCTTGACGGTGAAGTTTTCCTGCAGCATCAGCGGCATCTGCGGCGTTTTCGCGATGGCCTGGCGCACCAGGTCGGGCAGCAAATAGGGCCCAATCGTGTAAATGACGCCCAGGCGCAGCGGGCCGGCCAGCGGATCCTTGCCGCGCTTGGCGATTTCGCGGATGTTGTCGGCCTGCTCGAGCACGCTCTGGGCCTGGCGCACGATCTCCTCGCCCAGCGGCGTGACCGTGATTTCATTGGCGTTGCGCTCGAAGAGCTTGACCTGCAGCTCTTCTTCCAGCTTCTTGATGGCCACGCTGAGCGTGGGCTGCGAAACGTGGCAGGCATCGGCACCCTTGCCGAAATGCTTTTCCCGGGCCACGGCGACGATGTATTTGAGTTCGGTCAGCGTCATGGGCTTATTGTGCTGCTTTTCTCAATCGCCGTGCCGCGCAATGGCGCCCAGGCCCTCTCAGGCCTTCAGGTACTCGGCTTTGCCGCCCAGCCAGCGCAGGATATGCCGGTGTGCGAGATCCGCATGCCGGTCCAGCATGGCGGGCGCCAGGCCGCGCGCCCAGGCCAGCAGTTCGGTATCCGTCGCCAGGTCGGCAAACCGCAGCAAAGGGGCGCCCGATTGCCGCGCGCCCAGGAATTCACCCGGCCCGCGGATCTCGAGGTCGCGCCGGGCGATCTCGAAGCCGTCATTGGTCTGCGCCATGGCCTTGAGGCGCTCGCGCGCCATCTCGCCAAGCCGGGGCGCATCGCCCGTGGAATACAGCAGCACGCAGGCCGAAGCCGCCGCCCCGCGCCCGACCCGGCCGCGCAGCTGGTGCAGCTGGCTCAGGCCGAAACGCTCGGCGTGTTCGATCACCATCAGCGAGGCATTGGGCACGTCCACACCGACCTCGATCACCGTGGTGCTGACCAGCACGCCCATGACCCCGCCGGTGAACAGTGCCATCACCGCTTTTTTTTCAGCCAGCGGCATGCGCGAATGCAGCAGGCCCACCATCACGCCGGGCAAGGCTGCGCTCAGCGCTTCGTGGGTCTGGGTCGCGTTGACCAGGTCGACCGACTCGCTTTCTTCGATCAGCGGGCAGACCCAGTAGATCTGCCGCCCTTCGGCGAGCTGGCCGCGTATGCGCGTGATCACCTCGTCGCGCCGCGCATCGCTGACCACCTTGGTCACGATAGGCGTGCGGCCGGGCGGCAACTCATCGATGGTGGAGACGTCGAGGTCCGCGTAATAGCTCATGGCCAGGGTGCGCGGAATCGGCGTCGCGGTCATCATGAGCATATGAGGCTCTTCGCCGCCTTCGGTCATTTTGCTGCGCAGGGCCAGGCGCTGCGCCACGCCGAAGCGGTGCTGCTCGTCGATGATGGCCAGGGCGAGGTTTTTGAACCTGACCTTGTCCTGGATCACGGCGTGCGTACCCACCACCAGGCCCGCGTCACCGCTTTCGATCATCGCCAGCATCTCGCGCCGCTCCTTGGCCTTCTGGCTGCCGGTCAGCCAGGCGGTCTTGATGCCCATAGGCTCCAGCCAGCCGATCAGCTTGCGGAAATGCTGTTCGGCCAGGATTTCGGTGGGCGCCATCAATGCGCACTGCCAGCCCGCGTCCATGCAGCGGGCCGCGGCCAGCGCCGCCACCACGGTCTTGCCGGCGCCCACGTCGCCCTGCAGCAGGCGGTGCATGGGGATGTTTTTTTTCAGGTCGGCTTCAATTTCGGCGCACACGCGCTGCTGCGCGGCGGTGAGCCGGAAGGGCAGGCGCTCCAGCAGCTGCTCCTCCAGCGTGCATTGCGGGCCTCGCATGGCCGGGCCCGCGAGCGCCGGCGCGCGCATGGCCGCGCGTATGCGCCTGGCCTGCAGCTGCGACAGCTGCTGAGCCAGCAATTCCTCGGCTTTCAGGCGCTGCCAGGCCGGGTGGCTGCGGTCTTCCAGCGTGGCAAGCGACACGTCCGGCGTCGGGTGGTGCAGGAACTGCAGCGCCTCGCGCAAGCTCCACAGGAGTTGCGGCAGGCTTTTGCCCAGCACCTCCCCGGGGAGGGTCTCACGCAGGTCGGCGCGGAACAGCCCGCTGAGCACCGCCTTGCGCAGATAGTTCTGCGGCAGGCCGGCCACGGTGGGGTAGACCGGCGTCAGCGCGCCCGGCAGGTCGCCTTCGGCCAGCCTGAAACTCGGGTGGATCATTTCGCGGCCGGCAAAACCGCCGCGTATCTCGCCGCGCACGCGCACGCGCGCGCCCACGCTGAGCGTCTTCTGGTGGGCCGGGTAGAAATTGATAAAGCGCAGCACGCAGGTGTCGCTGCCGTCGTCCACCGTCACCCTGAGTTGCCGGCGCGGGCGGAATGCGATATCGCTGTGCGTCACCACGCCCTCGATCTGCACCAGGTCGCCGTCGCGGGCGTCGGCCAGGCGCACGATGCGGGTTTCATCTTCGTAGCGCAGGGGCAGATGCAGGGCCAGGTCGATGTCGCGGCGCAAGCCCAGTTTTTCGAGGGCTTTCTGGGCCGGAGATTTGGCCGGGGCTTTTTCAGCTTTGGCCTGCGGCGCGGCCTGCTCCCCGGCCGGGGCCTCTGGCGGGGCGGTTTTGCGAGCGGAAGCACCGGATGGCGACATGGGACAATTGTGCCTTCATGAAGAAGACCCATTTCAGCCTCAGCGATTTTGATTTCACGCTGCCCGAAGAACTCATAGCCCAACACCCCGCCGCCCAGCGCAGCGCCTCGCGGCTGCTTGACGGCCGCGAAAGCCCGCCGGTGGACCGGCGTTTCACCGAACTGCCCGGCCTGCTGCTGCCCGGCGACCTGCTGGTCTTCAATGACACCAAGGTCGTCAAGGCCCGCCTCTTCGGCCAGAAAGCCAGCGGCGGCAAGCTGGAGCTGCTGATAGAGCGGGTGCTGTCCCCGCATGCGGACCAAGGCCATGAAGTCGCCGCCCACATGAAGGTCAGCAAAAAGCCCCTGCCGGGCGCGGTGCTGCAGATGGAAGGCGGCTTTACCGCCACCTTGCTGGGCCGCTGGCCCGAGGAACACGGCCCGCTGTACCGCTTTCGCCTGAGCAGCGATCCTTATGCCCTGATGGCGCAGCACGGCCACGTGCCGCTGCCGCCCTACATCACCCATACGGATTCCGCCGACGACGAGCAGCGCTACCAGACCGTGTTCGCCAAAAACCCCGGCGCCGTGGCGGCGCCCACGGCCGCGCTGCATTTTGACGAGGCCGTGCTGGCCGGGCTGGAGGCGCGCGGCGTCCAGCGCGCCAGCGTGACCCTGCACGTGGGCGCGGGCACCTTCCAGCCCGTCAAGGCCGAGAACATCGCCGACCACACCATGCACTTTGAGCGCTTTGAAGTGCCCCCGGCGACGCGAGAGGCCATCGCCGCCTGCAAGGCGCGCGGCGGCCGCGTGGTGGCCGTGGGCACGACCACGGTCCGCGCGCTGGAGTCACAGGCCAAATTCGGCCCCGCGTGCAATGACACCAACATCTTCATCACGCCGGGCTTTGAGTTCGCCGTGGTCGACCTGCTGCTGACCAACTTCCACCTGCCCAAAAGCACCTTGATGATGCTGGTCAGCGCGTTTTCGGGCTACGAGCACATCATGGCGCTGTACCGGCATGCAATCGCCCAGCGCTACCGCTTTTTCAGCTATGGCGACGCCATGCTGCTGGTGCGAAAACCCCTCTAATGTCCCGTTAATTACACCTGCGACAATCGCACGATGCTCGAATTTGAAGTTCTGAAGACCGACACCAGCCCGGACGACAAGGCCGGCGCCTACCTCGGTTCCTACGCCCGCCGCGGCAAGCTGACGCTGAATCACGGCGTGGTGCAAACCCCCATCTTCATGCCCGTGGGCACCTATGGCACGGTCAAGGGCGTGATGCCGCAGTCGCTGCACGACATGGGCGCGCAAATCATCCTGGGCAATACCTTTCACCTGTGGATGCGGCCCGGCCTGGATGTGATGCAGCAGTTCGGCGGCCTGCACAAGTTTGAAAGCTGGAACAAGCCCATCCTGACCGACAGCGGCGGCTTTCAGGTCTGGTCGCTCGGCGAGATGCGCAAGATTTCCGAGGAAGGCGTGAAGTTCGCCTCGCCCGTCAACGGCGACAAGCTGTTCCTGACGCCCGAGATCTCCATGCAGATCCAGACCGTGCTCAACAGCGACATCGTGATGCAGTTCGACGAATGCACGCCTTACGACACCAAGGGCCACATCACCACCGAAGGCGAAGCGCGCAGCTCCATGGAGCTGAGCCTGCGCTGGGCCAGCCGCTGCATCGCCGAGTTCAACACGCTGGAGAACCCCAACGCGCTGTTCGGCATCGTGCAGGGCGGCATGTTTGAAAACCTGCGCCAGGAATCGCTGGAGGCCCTGGTCGAACTCGACCTGCCGGGCTACGCCATAGGCGGCGTCAGCGTGGGCGAGCCCAAGGAAGAGATGCAGCGCATCATGGCGCACACGCCGCACCGCCTGCCGGCGCACAAGCCGCGCTACCTGATGGGCGTGGGCACGCCCGAAGACCTGGTCGAGGGCGTGGCCGCCGGCGTCGACATGTTCGACTGCGTGATGCCGACCCGCAATGCGCGCAACGGCCACATGTTCACGCGCTTCGGCGACCTGAAGATCCGCAACGCGCGCTACAAGACCGAAGACCAGCCGGTGGACGCGACCTGCGGCTGCTACACCTGCAAAAACTTCTCGCGCGCCTATATGCACCACCTGGACCGCTGCGGCGAAATGCTGGGCCCCATGCTGTCCAGCATCCACAACCTGCACTACTACCTGAACCTGATGCAGGAAGTGCGTGACGCGCTGGATGCCGGCCGCTTCGGCGAGTTCACGGCGCAGTTCCGCGCCGACCGGCAACGGGGCGTCTGATGAACATCAACCTGCAACGCTGGATAGACCGCTGGGCCGGCATTCCGCTGTGCGCGGCGGTCTCGGCCGTGGACGCCGTGGCGCGGCGCTTTCGCAAGAATTCCGACGCCGCGCCGCGCGCCATCGTGGTGATTTTGCTGTCGGAGATGGGCAGCCTGGTGCTGGCCCACGAGATGTTCGCACGGCTCAAGCAGCGCTACCCCGATGCGCCGCTGCATGCCCTGCTGTTCGGCAAGAACCGCGAAATCCTTGACCTCATGCAGGTGGTGGACCCGGCCAATGTGCACACGGTGGACGACAAATCGCTGGGCGGCCTGCTCTCCAGCCTGTGGAAGGCGATCGGCGAGCTGCGCCGCGCGCACGTCGACGTGGCCATCGACTGCGAGCTGTTCTCGCGCATCAGCAGCCTGCTGTCTTACGCCAGCGGCGCGCGCATCCGCGTGGGTTTCCACCGCCACACGCAGGAAGGCCTGTACCGCGGCTCGCACATCAACCGGCCCGTGCCCTACAACCCCTATCACCATATCAGCGCGCAGTTCCTGACGCTGGCGCGCGCGATTGATTCGACCGCCGTGCCCAAGTCCAAACTGCCGGCCAACCTTACGGCCGCTACCGCCAAGCCACCGCCGCACGTGCGGCTGGACCCGTCGCTGGTGCCCGGCATTGAGGCCCGCCTCTCCCAGGACTTCCCCGCGATTGCCGGCAAGCCCTTGGTGCTGGTCTACCCGGGCGGCGGCATTTTGCCGATACGCGCCTGGCCTCTGGATTCCTATACCGCGCTGTGCCAGGGCCTGGTGGCCGACGGCTGCGCCGTGGCCGTGATCGGCCTCAAGGACGACCAGGCGCTGGCGCGGCAGCTGGTGGCCAATGTGCAGGCGGCTTTCCCGGCCGGCCCCGTCATAGACCTGACGGGCTACACGCGCTCGATTTCCGAGCTGCTGGCGCTGTTCCATGTGGCGCGCCTGCTGGTCACCAACGACGGCGGGCCGGGCCAGTTCGCGGCGCTCACGCCGATCTGGACGCTGATGCTGTTCGGCCCCGAAACCCCGGGCCTGTACGCGCCGCTCACGCCGCAGTGCCACTCCTTCTATAGCCAGTGGCCCTGCTCGCCCTGCCTGACCGCCTACAACCACCGCTCGTCCTACTGCGACGGCGACAACCAGTGCCTCAAAGTGATCGCACCGGACACCGTTTTGGCCAAGGCGCGCGAGTGCCTGGCAGCCCCCTGACCCACACCCCCTGATGCCCACACTCCGATCCTTTGCCGAGGCCGTGATCCGGCGCCTGCCCGAACGCCTTCAGCCCATGGTGCGCTGGCGCTTCATCAAGTTCGGCGCGGTGGGCGCCAGCGGCACGGTGGTCAACGTCGCGGTGCTGTATCTCGCGCAGGAGTTTTTGTTCAACTGGATCGCGGATTTCCATGACCGGCTCAACTACTCCATCGCCTTGGCGATCACCGTCGCCACCATCAGCAACTTCTACTGGAACCGGCGCCTGACCTGGCGCGACCGCAAGCACGAAGTCCACCATTCGGCGCTGTTCCTGTTTTCCAAGTACGTGATGGCCGCCGGCCTGGCCATCGTGCTGCAGTCGCTTCTGACCAAGTGGCTGGCCCTGCACATGCACTACCTGCTGGCCAACGTGCTGGCCATCGTGCTGTCCAGCGTCTGCAATTTTGTGGCCAACGACCGCATGACTTTCCGCCGCCGCCGCGCCAAAATCGAGGCCGATGCCGCCGCGCACCCACCGCCCAACGACGTCCATGACAAGCCCTGAGCCCCTGAAAACACGCCTTCCCGCCCACCGCATCTGGATAGGGTTGGCCATCCTGGTCGCCCTGGGCTACCTGTTCGGCCTGGGCGGCGACCACATCCCGCGCAACGGCGACGAGCTGGTCTACGCCCACATTGCGCGGCTGACCGCAGAAACCGGTAAATGGCTGCCGCTGGTCAGTTCCTACGACTTCATGCGCAACACCAAGCCGCCCGTGCTGTTCTGGCAGGCCATGGTGGCCGGCGGCTGGGGCGAGCACTGGACGCTGCTCAATCTGCGCCTGCCCAGCATTGCCTACACCTGGGGCATCGCCCTGATGACGGCGCTGCTGGCCTGGAAGACCGTCCAGGGCGAAACCGCACCGGCCGACCGCCGCCGCCACGCGCTGGCCATGGGCGCCATCGCGGCCATCGTCTACCTGTCCTTCTTCAGCACCTACCGCTACGGCCGGCCCTACCTGACCAGCGCCCCCGAAACTTTCTGGCTGTTCGGTGTGTTGTTCGCGATTGCCTGGTCGCCGGCAAAGCTGCTGGCCTCGCGCTGGGCGTTTCCGCTGCTGGCGGGCATTGCCATCGGCATAGGCTGCCTTTACAAGTCCTTCGTCATGGTGGTGCCGGTCGGCTTTGCGCTGGCGCTGTGTTACCAGGTGCTGGGCGCGCGCAAGGCGCCGTGGGAGGTTTTCCGGCGCGGCGTCGTAATCGACGGGGTGAAGGTGGTCGCCATCTGCTTGCTGGCCTTGGCGATTTTCGGCCTGTGGTTTGCCATAGACCCTCAGCCGGGTGAGGTCTGGCGCGAATTCGTCGTCGGCGAGAACGCCGGCAAGATGAATTCATCAAAAGGTTACTTCGCCATCGCCTTCAGCGGCAGCAGCGGCATCCTGACCATTCTCACGGGCTACTACTCCAACGCGCTGTTTCTGCTGCCCGTCGCGGTCGGCTGCACCTGGGCGGCATGGAAAGCCTGGCGCCAGCGCAAAGGCACAGGCCAGTCCATCAGTGATACCGAAAAAGCCCTGTGGATCTGGCTGCTGGCCTTCGCGTTGGTGTTCATGGTGCCCACGCAGCGTTCCACGCGCTACCTGATTCCCGCCATGCCGGCGCTGGCCGTGCTGATCGCGCTGTATTGGGAGCGCATCGCGCGCATCTGGTTCAGCCTGACCCTGGCGATCTGCCTCATAGGTGCGCTGGCCATGGGCCTGATCGGCTACGGCGGCGTGCGCGCCACGCAGGATGCCTGGCTGTTCTCGCCGCTGTACTGGATTTTCCTGGGCGTGCTGGCTGCCGCCTGCGTCGCGGGCATGGCCAAGCCCGGCTGGACGCGTCCCGTCGCCGCGCTCAGCAGTTTTGCGGTGCTGTTCGCGCTGGCCTGGGTCACCGCACCGTTCAACGGCGACATGGGCCGCTTCCGTGCGGAAACCGGCGCACTGCTCAAAGGCCAGGCCGTCTCGGTGCCCAGCAATTTCAACGGGCATTTCGAGCGCTACGAGTTCATCATCCCCGGCGCCAAAATTGTTCCCTACTTCGCCGCACAGCCGGTGGACTACCAGGACGTGGACGCGCTCTTCAAGAACACGCGCTACGCTCTGGTGCAGCGCCGCGCCGGGCAAAAGCCCTGCGAGCAATGCCGTGTCATCGACGAGCGCTGGGACCTGCGCTCGCGCCAGGACGAAAAAGAAGGTACGCTCGGCGCGTTCAAATCGCCCGAGACCTTCTGGTACGCCAAAGAGTACCTGGTTGAGCGGGCCGCGCCGTAATCCATTCCTGATCTCACCCCTGCAACTTCACTGAGGAAACACCCATGCCCCGACTCCAGAGACTTGCAGGGGCATTGGCCCTGGTGGCCATGCTGGCGCTGGGCGGCTGCGCCACGGCCATCAAGCCGCATGAAACCAGCGGCGCACCCACGCTGGGTTTCCAGAACATGGCGCTCAATCCCGGCAATGGCGGGGAACTGGTCGCCGCCGACGCGCTGCTGCCGGGCGACATTATCCTCACGGCCGAAAACGGCCTGAATTCCGTCGGTATCCGCCTGATCACCCTCTCACCCGTGAGCCATGCAGCGGTCTACATGGGCAACCGGCAGATCGCCGAAGCCGTAGGATCGGGCATACGCATTCGCAGCGTGAATGCCCTGCTGGAAGACGAGGCGACGGTGGTGGCCTTTCGCCACCCCGACCTCACGGCCGGGCAGGCCGTCAAGATCAACACCTTTGTGGCCAGCCACGAAGGCAAGAAATACAACTACGTCGGTGTGATGCTGCAGGCCCCGTTCGCGCTGGAGCGGCGCCTGTGCGAGTTGCCGCTGGTGCCGTCCATGGTGCGGGACTTCTGCATACGCGGCATCGCGGCCGTGCAGCTGGGCCTGGGGCGCAACGACCAGTTCTTCTGCTCCCAGTTCATCCTGGAAGCCTACCGCAGCGCGGGCCTGCCGCTCACCGACGCCGACCCGCGCCTGATCAATCCCGGCGACCTGCTGCACATGCGGGAGGGCGACGTGCCCTCCATCATGATTCACAAGCCGCTACGGTATGTGGGCCACCTCAAGGCCGCTCCGCAGGTGGTGGCCTCGGAGCAGCTGGAGCGTTAACCGCCCACGTGCATGGTGAACTGCGCGCCGTTGGACAGCTTGCACTGCCCGGTGCCCAGGGTGGACGAATTCATCTGGTAGCGGCAGCTGATGTAGTTGCCGCGGTTGCCGGTTCCGTTGGCGACGCCTTCGCGTACGGGTGAACCCGCGATGCGCGTAGCCTCCCCGGTAAAGCTCTCGCCATTGATGTTGGTGCTGAAGGTGCCGCGCCCGTTCATGTCGTTGGTCACCACCGCGCCCACCATGCCGTAGCTTCGGGCCAGGTCGTTGGCCGGGTACAGCCGCGCCGCAAAAGTCGTGCTGGCCGGCATGGCCGGCGTGACGTAGACCGTGGAGGAGACCGGCGGATGGCCGGGCTGGACCGGCACGACGTAGCAGCCCGTCAAGGCCGTGGCGCCCAGCACCGCGGCGGCCAGAGCCGTGCGGCGCGTGAAGCGTGACAAAAGGAACAGGGAAGAATTGATCTTCATAGATAACCCGAAGGCCCAAGCACATGCTTGTGGCGGCAGTGTGTGGCGATGGACCCAAAAGGTTGCATTAAAAGACACAAGATCAAATTACAGATACAAAAAGCATCAAATTAAGATACTTCATCGAAATTTTCCGAGGCTGGCCGCCGGCGAATAGCCGAGGCACAGCGTAAAAATCCAGGCTCAGGCACCATCAGAACTTCCTTCCCTCCGCGCAAAGATCACCATGCAATACCGCCGCCTCGGAAACAGCAACCTCAAAGTCTCCGTCCTGTGCCTGGGCACCATGATGTTCGGCAAGCAGACGCCATTTGAGGACGCGGCGCGCATCGTGGCTTCGGCCCGTGAGCACGGGCTCAACTTCATCGACACCGCCGACGTCTACAACCAGGGGCAGTCCGAGAAAGACGTGGGCAAGCTGCTGGCCGGCCAGCGGCAGCACTGGGTGCTGGCCAGCAAGCTGGGCAACGCGGTCAGCGAGAACGTCAACGAGAGCCATTACTCGCGCCGCTGGCTGATCCAGCAGACCGACGCCATCCTGGCACGCCTGCAGACCGACTACCTGGACATCCTCTACCTGCACCGCGACTACCACGAGGAAAACCTCGAGGAAGCGGTGTGCGCGCTCGGTGATTTGATACGCGCGGGCAAGCTGCGCAGCTTTGGGCTGTCCAACTTCCGCGGCTGGCGCATTGCCGAGGTGGTGCGCTTGTGCAAGGAACTGGGCGTGCCGCAACCCGCCGTGTGCCAGCCTTATTACAACCTGCTGAACCGTGGGCCGGAAGTCGAGATCCTGCCGGCCTGCGGCCACTACGGCCTTGGCGTCGTGCCCTACAGCCCGCTGGCGCGCGGCGTACTCACCGGCAAATACCCGCCCGGCCAGCCGCCGGCCGAAGGCACGCGCGCCGGCAGCGGCGACAAGCGCATCCTGGAGACCGAGTTCCGCGAAGAGTCCCTGGTGATCGCGCAAAAAATCAAGGCACGCTGCGAAGCCAAAGGCCAGGTCCCCGGCCAGTTCGCCGCCGCGTGGGTGCTGGCCAACCCGCTGGTCAGCTCAGTCATCGTCGGGCCGCGCACACTGCCGCATCTGGAAGACGTCTACGGCGCGGTGGACCTGGTGCTGGACAAGGAAGACGAGGCCTTTGTCAACGAGCTGGTGGTGCCCGGCCACGCATCCAGCCACGGCTACAACGACCCGGGCTACCCCTTCTTCGGCCGCCCACTTTAGTCGGCGATCAGAGCGTCGGCGCGTCGTCGGCGCTGGTCTGCGGCAGCCTGAGTTTTTTATCGGCAATGGTGCCGCAGGCATGGCAGAACTTGGCAAAGGCGCTCTTGCGCGTCGTGCACTTGAAGCAGTGGTCAAACAGGCCTATACCGCAGTGCGGGCAGAAATCGATCCCGGTGTTCTTGAGGTCCACCGCCCGCTCGCAACCCGGACACACGCTTTTTGAGAGGCGCGTGAGGGCCGTGTCGTAGCTCAGTTCCTCTCGGCGCTGCGCGTCGGGCAGTTGCTCGGCGAGTTTCTGTTTTGCCAGGTAGCGATTCAGCGCGATGATGGCCTGCCGGCCCACCAGCGCGGTGATGACGATGCCGACGATGTAACGCACATAGCCGCCATAGCTGGGCAGGTAGGGCACCAGTTCTACAAAGAAGGCGAACAAGGCGAAGAAGATAAAGCCCCAGACAAATGGCCAATAGGTGCTTTTGCGTTTTTTCGCGAACAACCGGCCGGCCGCGACCAGCAACGGAAGCGTCAAGGCCAGGCGGTACAAAAAGACGCGCAGTTCCACGCGCCGGTATTCGGCGTTGAGCAGCACTTGCGCGGCCTCCTCCATCTCCCTGAGCTTGCGGCGCTCGCGCGCCGCGCCCTGGCGCGCATCGAGCGCGGCCTGCTGCTGGGCCTCGACGGCGACGCCGGCCGCGCGTTCACGGTCTTTGAGCGCATCCAGTGCCCGCGTGCGCGACAGCAGTTCCGGGTTCTGGTCGGCCAGCTGCGTGGCCTGCCGTGTCGACAGCCAGTTGTTAAAGGTTTCGCGTGCCGCGGCCGAGTCGGCCTGCGCCACCCGGCGCTTGAGCTGGGCCTGCTCGAGCGCCGTCTGGGCATCCTGCCCGGCGCGATCGGCAGCCTTGATGGTATTGCGCAGCGCAGTGCTGGCATTCGCATCCATGTAGTCGTCGAGCGAAAGCTGCTTCTCGACCTTGGGCAGGTCGCCCACCACGGTGCCGCCCAGCCCTATCAGGAAACCGGCGAACACAAAGGCCACCAGCCAGAGGCCGCGGTGCATCCATTTTTCCGTCAATCGCAAGGTATTGGCCATGCTTATCTCCGTTTGGTGAGAGTGGCGAGCGAGTGGATCACAGCTTGACGACCGTCACGGGCTTGCCGTCCGTCATGCGGGCACGCTGCAGCCAGTCAAACACCGAGTCCACCGTGACGGTTTCGATGCGGTCGGAAAAGCGCTTGCTGTCGGGGTGGTCGTCAAAGGCAACGTTCGCGGCCGTCATGCGGCCGCCCAGCCGGGTCAAGGGGCCGAGCTTGAGCGCCGTGGGCTCGTAGCCCTTGAACTGCAGCCAGGCCTGGGCTTTTTCGCGTGTCGTCACGCCGGGCTCCGCGGCGGCGGCCAGGGTTTCAATGGCCCACTGGTTGGACTGCTGGTATTTGCGGCCCCAGGCATAACTCACGATGCTGTAGGGCTTGTGGTGCATGGCCGTGAGCCGGGCCGGGTCCTGCAACAGCGCCAGCAGCTGGGTCTGGGCTTGCGGCGAGGGCGCGACCCAGGCCGCCTCGAAGCGCCACAGGTCGTCAAGAAAGAACTCGCCCAGCCCTTGGCGGTAGATCGCCGATTCGCTGGTGCCGCAGCTGTTGAGCTTGTGCACCACGCGCCAGGTCATGCCGCCCTGCCCGTCGGGCAACTGGTAGGCCAGCCCCAGGTGCGAATAGCGCAGGCCGTATTTGCTGAGGTCTTGCCCAGCCCGTGCCAGCAGCACGACTTTCTCGCCGCTGGCGTTCAGCGAGGCCAGCGTCTTTTCGGCCAGCACCATGGCGCGTTCGACGGTCTGCGGCGTGGTCTTGCGCACTTCGCAGGAACGGCCGGCATGGGCGGCCGGCGCCGCGCCCAGAACGGCTGCCGCCAGCAGCAAGGGTAAAAAGATTTTCATGGGATGGCTCCGGCTTATTGCGTCAGGCGTTCGTTGTGCAACAAGGCGCGGCCCAAGGCGTTGGGAATAAAGGCAATCGCCTCCCCGGCCGCCGACAGCACCACACCCGCGCCCACCACGCTGACCACCACCACCGTCCCGGCGATCATGGACACACCGGCCACACCCCTGCCTACCACCTCGATGCTGGCGCGGGCACCATCGGAAGCGCGCTCCAGCACATACAGGGTTCCGCGGGCCGTGCTTTCCACGGCCTTGACCACCAGCACCGTGCCCGCCGTGGACAGCACGACCGGAATGGCCACTACGGCGCCCGCGGCGGCGCTGGCACCGACCACGACGGAGGCCACCGGCAAGGCCGAGACGGCACTCAGGGCCGAGGCTTCGGACTGGGCCTGTGCGTTGAACGAAGCAGCGGCTCCCGCCAGGGTGAGGCTGGCGGCGATCACATATGCGGCAAATCGGTTTTTCATGATGACTCCTTGTTGGGGGGCGCTGTGTTTATTCATTGGCCGCATGGCTGCGGGCGGCGCGGCCCAGGCGGGCTTCGCTGAGGTCGGCCTCATGGCGGTCGCGCAGGGTCTTGGCCAGCGTGAAGCTGCAGGTGATCAGGTAAAGCCAGCTCACGCCCAGGAAAGCCTTGTAGGTTTCGTTGATCTCCATGCGCCACAGGCCCCAGCCCGTCAGCGACATGGCCAGGAAGAAGCCGCCCCATACCACCAACTTGAACATGGGCGTGTCGGCCAGCTTGCCTTCAGCCTTGCTTTGCTCCTGGTCGCGCACATACTTGGCCAGCACAAAGGCCGCTGACAGGCAGAAGAAATACCCCATGACCATGAAGGCGCGGTCCAGGTCCTTGCCGGGCAGCCACGACAGGCCCACGGCGCAGAGGAAAACGGCGATCAGGAAAGAAATCCAGACCTGCAATTGCCAGGGTTTGGAGTCACGGTGTATCAGCGTCTGCATAGAAAACCTTGCGGTTGTTGAGGAGGCCCTAATGTGCGGCCGCCCCAACCCGAACCTATACAGATAGCGATACAGTTCCCTTCAAATGGCCATCAAGCATCGAAATTCGATACTTTTTAGCACTTCAGGCCTCCATCAGGGCGGCGACGCGCGCGCGCAGGGCGTCGGGTTGCACCTCGGCCGGCGCGAGGGCGGTGCCGGCATTCAAGCCCACGCGGTTGAAGATCCCGCGCCGGAAGGGCTTGGCCATGGCCGTGCCTTTTTCAACGCGGCTGAAGAAGGAACCCCAGAGATTGGTCAGCGCCATGGGCACGACCGGTACCTGCAGCCCGTCGCGTTCGGCGTTTTCGAGGATCTTCATGATGCCGCCCTTGAAGGCCTGGAGTTCACCGTTTTTGGTGATGCCGCCTTCCGGGAAGATGGCCAGCAGGTCGCCGTCGCGCAGCACCTTGGCGGCCGCCTCGAAAGCCGCTTCGTACAGCGCCGGGTCTTCGGTGCGCGGTGCGATCGGAATGGCCTTGGCCAGGCGAAACAGCCAACCCAGCACCGGCATCTTGAAGATGCGGTGGTCCATCACGAAGTAGATGGGGCGCGGGCTGGCGGCCATCAGCAGCACCGGGTCGACAAAACTCACGTGGTTGCAGGTCAGCACGGCAGCGCCCTGCGCCGGGATGTTGTCGTCACCGGTGATCTTGAAGCGGTAGACCAGGCGCGAGGCGATCAGCGCGATGAAGCGCAGCAGGTACTCGGGCACCAGCATGAAGATGTAGAAGGCCACCACGGCGTTGGCCAGGCCCACAAACAGGAAAATCTGCGGGATGCTGAAGCCGGCCTTGAGCAAGCCGCCGGCCAGGATGGCGCTGACGATCATGAACAGCGCGTTGAGAATGTTATTGGCCGCGATGATGCGGGCCCGGTGCGTGGGCTGGCTGCGCAGCTGGATCAAGGCATACATGGGCACGCTGTACAGGCCCGCGAACAGGCTCAGCAGCGCGAGGTCTATCATCACGCGCCAGTGCGCATGCTGCGACATGAATTCGCCAATGCTCATGATGGCCACGGCGGGCAGGCCGCGCGAAGCGAAATACAGGTCCACCGCGAACACGCTCATGCCGATGGCACCCACCGGCACCAGGCCGATCTCCACGTGGCGCTTGCTGAGCACCTCGCAGAGCAGCGATCCGGTGGCGATGCCGATGGAGAACACCACCAGCAGCAGGGACGCGACCTGTTCGTTGCCGTGCAGCACTTCCTTGGCGAAGCTCGGGAACTGGCTCAGGAACACGGCGCCGAAAAACCACATCCAGCTGATGCCCAGCATGGAGCGGAACACCACCACGTTGTCGCTGGCGAGCCTGAGGTTGCGCCAGGTTTCCGTCACCGGGTTCCAGTTGATCTTGAGGCCGGGGTCGGTCGCCGGCGTGAGCGGGATGAACTGCGAGACCAGCCGGCCGACCAGCGCTAAAGCCACGCAGGCAATCGCCACATAGTCGGGCCCGACCTGGGGCACGGCCACCATCAGCCCGCCCACGACCTGGCCCAGCAGGATGGCCACAAAAGTGCCCATCTCGACCATGCCGTTGCCGCCCGTCAGCTCACGCTCGTTGAGCGCCTGCGGCAGGTAGGCGAACTTGACCGGGCCGAAGATGGTGGAGTGCAGCCCCATCAGGAAGGTGCAGCCCAGCAGCACCGGCACCTGGACGTTGGCGTTGTCGCTCATGAAGCCGACGGCCGCGATCAGCATGATCACCACTTCGAGGTTTTTGACGAAACGGATCACGCGCGTTTTTTCAAACTTGTCGGTGAGCTGGCCGCTGGTGGCCGAGAACAGCAGAAACGGCAGGATGAACAGCGCGCCTATGGCCAGCCCGGCCAGCGCGGGCGGCAGCCAGCTCACGCTGAGCTGGTAGGTCACCATCACGGTGAAGGCAAACTTGAAGAGGTTGTCGTTGGCCGCGCCGGAGAACTGCGTCCAGAAAAAAGGCGCGAAGCGGCGCTGCTTGAGCAGCGCGAACTGGTTCGGGTGCCCCTGCACAGGCGGTGGCGACACCGGTATGGCCCTATCAACACTCATGCTTGACTCCTCGTTTCGGTGGTTGTGCGGCGGGCTGCGCGCCTAAGCGACGGACCCGCTCTGTTTCTGGACGGTGCACTGGATTCTGCCTTGCTTTCGCGCGCGGCCAGCAGAGCCGTGACCACAGGCCAGGCGGCGAAGGCGGCCACCATGTGTTTGAGGCTGTGGCCCGACACCAGCTGGCCCGTCCATTCATAGACCGCGTGATCGCCCAGTTCCAGCAGCTTGGCCAGCGTATAGATCGCGATCAGCAGCGCCCAGCGGACGGGCAGCTCCCCTGCCTGGGCAGGCCGCAGGCAGGCAAAACCCACGATGAGCAGCATGCCGCCGCCCTGCAACACGGCCCAGGGCAGCATATTGCCGGTCAGCGACCAGGCATACACCGAGAGCGGTCCCAGTACCAGCACGGCGCTGGCCAGCGCCATGCCGGCGCGTGTGCTGACGGCCCGTATAGCCGCCAGGCCCAGCACACCGGCAAACGCCAGCACCATGCCGCCGCGGTCCCAGGCCAGGCCGGCGTCGCCGGGCTGCAGGTGGTAGGCCGCGGACACCGCCGCCGTCACCCACAGGCCGCCAAAAAATATGCCGGCCATGGCCGCAGCCGCGGCGCTGACGGCCCCTTCACGCACAGCCCGCAACAGCACCCAAACGCCGGCCATGCCCCACAGCGCGAAGGGCAGGTTGCTGAGGACGTCCATCGCGTGCGGCAGCCAGCCCCAGCTGCGCTGGTCGGCAAAGGCGTGGTAATGCGCGGATTGCGCCACCGCAGGCCCCAGCAGCGCAGCGGCCAGCAGCAGAAAGAAGACGCCGGTGAGCGCGCATTCGCGGCGCCAGACTAAGGCGGCCGGCCGCGCGTGCCAGGGAAGCGGCTCAACCCGGCGGTGAAACGTGGAGGGGGTGGTCTGCATGCTGAAGCTCCTTGTCTATCTATATGGGTGAGCGCACTGTGCGGGCGGGAAAGGTCCAAAGGCATCAAAATTCAATGCGGTGGCCCCAATCTGGACTGGAAGTACCCATAATCGATACCCATGAGCACCACCGCCGACCTCGTCACCGTCCTCAAAAAAGAACTCAAGGCCGCGCGCATGACCTATGCCGACCTGGCCGCCAAGCTGGGCATGGCCGAGTCCAGCGTCAAGCGCATGCTGGCCAAGGGGGACATGCCGCTGTCGCGCATCGACGCGATCTGCCGCGCCCTCAAGCTGGACTTTGCCGACCTCGCCAGGCGCATTGCCGACACGCAGCCGCTGCTGGCCGAGCTGGGCGAGGCGCAGGAAAAAGCCGTGGTGGCCGACAAAAAGCTGCTGCTGACCGCCATCTGCGTGCTCTCGCAATGGACGCTGGAGCAGATCACCAGCACCTACCGGTTGACCGAGGTCGAGTGCATCAAGTACCTGGCGCAACTGGACCGCATCGGCATCATCGAACTCAAGCCCCTGAACCGCTACCGGCTCAAGTTGGCCAAGACCTTCCGCTGGCGCCCGCACGGCGCGGTGATGGATTACTTCCGCGAAAACGCCTTGCTCGACTATTTCGCCGGTGGCTTCGATGGCGCCGGCGAAGGCATGCTGCTGGTGCATGGCGCCATCAGCCGCGGCCTGGCGCCCTCTTTCCTGGAACGCATGCAGCGCGTGGCTCAGGACTTCGCGCAACAACACCAGACCGACCAGAAGCTGGGCGACAAGGACCGGGAGGGCTTCACCCTGTTGCTGGCCATGCGCAGCTGGGAATTTGAGGCTTTTGCCGCGCTCCGTCGATAGCACCCCCGTCCAGGCTCACTGCGTGTAGCCTGTTCCCCCCTCAAGGGGGCGGGCGCCTGCGGTCTGGCAAAGCCAGTCCCGCGGCCCCCACTTGCATCTTCGTGCGCGGGACAATTGCATGCAATTACATTAGCTAGCTAAGCAAATATCGTGTTTACTGCTAATATTCGGCGATGCAAAGTCTGAAACAAGGCTTCCGTGCATGCAATTTACCTCGGACCTGCGATGACACATACCCCCACCTATGTCGGCCTGCCCGTCCCCGTGGCTGCCAACCTGACCGACACCAAGTACTTTTTCCAGGCGCTGGACAACTTCTCGCGCGTGATGGCGATACGCCCGGGGGACCGGGTGCTGATGCTGGCGGACCCCTTGCTTGACCCGCGAGTGATCGACGCGGTGATCGGCATCGCCAAGTCGCGCGGCGCCGAGGTGCGTATCTATATGGAGCCCAGCACGCAGGTGACGGCCGTGCCCGAAGAAGTGCATGCCATGCTGAAGAAGGCCACTTTTGTCGTCTCGACCTGGTTCTGCTCCATCCTGGATCCGCTGTGCATCAACCTGCGCCGCGGCGGCCAGCGCTGGGTCAAGATCACCTACTTCCGCAATCTTGATCTGCTGCACACGCCGCAGGCGCGTTTCCCGGTCGACCTCATCGGCGAGATCATTCGCGGCACGGCCGCCCGCTACCCGACCGAAGGTGGCTTCGACCTGCGCTTCACCGACCCGCGCGGCAGCGACTTCCGCATCAGCTTCACGCAGGAAATGCGCGCCAACCAGCTGGCCACCAACCGCTGGCGCGGCCAGATGACGGCCGAGGAAGACGGCTGTTATGTGCACTACCTGCCGACGCACGGCCCCAACCTCTGGGACCACAACTCGGTCAAGAACGACTTCAAGGCCGTGGTGCCCATGGCCGGCGTGCTGTACCCGCAGTGGGCGGTCGGTTTTGCAAAGCCCTTCGAGGAAAAAATCGCCGTGCATTTTGAGGGCGACACGATTTCCTCGGTCGACGGCATCTCGGAAGAAGCCCAGATCCTGCGCGAGATGCTGGTGGGCGGCCGCATGATTGAAGGCGGCGGCTGCGGCTTCAACCCCAAGGCGCCACGCCACACGGTCTACCCGGCCGGCTCCAACGCGCCCGGCGCGCTGCACTTCGGCATAGACCTGGCCCAGCCCAGCGACTACATACGCCGCGTGATGCCCGACTGGGAGGAGCCGCCGGTGCACATGGACCTGATCACGCTGGACGCGACGGTCACCGCCGGCGAACAGATCCTGATCAAGGACGGCTTTTTGTGCGCGCTGCGCGACCCGTCGGTGGTGGCGCTGGCAGCCCGCTACGGTGACCCGATCGAGTTGCTGGAAGCGCAGGTTCTCTAGGCCGGCGCAGTAAACACCGTCAACACGCCGGTATAGCCATAAAGGTGGTGGCGCGCGATTTCGCCGCCGGCAAAAAACCCCACCAAGGGCACATCGCCCAGCGCGCGCCGCACGATCTGCATCTCGGCGCTGGGCGCGCCGAAGTGCGGCCCGCCGCGGCCTGAGCAGCTTACGTACACCGCGCCGGCGATGCGGCGCGCGGCATGCGGGGCCGATTCGGCTTCCGATGCGCTCAAGGCGCTGGCGACTTCCAGCGTGACTTCCTCCGGCTCCAGCTCTTCGCGGATTTCGGCGCAGACGCGGACCAGGTCGGCGCGCGCGGCTTCCATATTGCGTTCGCAGAAAGCCAGCTTCATGCCCACGGCCGGCACCTCGGCGATCGCGATGCCGCGGCGCGCCGGGTCCAGCCCTATCAGGTGGCGCACCCGTACCTCGGCACCGAACTGGCCCGCACGGCGGCTGGGGGCATGAACTGCGGCGTCATCGGGAATGTCTGCAGGCCGGCTCAGGCCGACCAGCGTGGTGCGCACCTTGGCCAGGGCCTCGCGCGGCTGGTCCAGCGACACATCGAGGTCCGCCAGCATGACATCCAGGGCCGGCTTGCCGTCCAGCCCGGTCACCACATTGGACTCGCAGGCGGTGATTTCATGGTCCGCCGACACCGGCCGGCAGCCCTGGGTGATACGCGACATCAGGGCCGCGCCCCGGCCGAAAGCCACGCCGCTCAGGCCGCCGCTGAACACCCCGCCGGCAGCCCCCTGTCCCTTGACGTTGCCGTGCCCGCTGAGCGCGAACTGCAGCGTGCCGGAGCGGCTGGAAGCCAGGCCGCCGAACACATAACCGCTGTCGGTGCGCTCGGCCATCTCGGCGATCAGCTCGGCGACATCGGTCGTGCCGGCATCGGCATGCACCAGCGCGGTGTGCGCCTTGAAGCGCCCGCTGCTGGCCGGCGGCAGCGGCGAGACGCCGGAAAACACCCGGTACTGGTCGTGCGGCAATTCGCAGAGCATCACCGTGAGGGCCGGTTCGTCGAAATACTCGACGTTGTTGGAGGCGATGCCCACACCCACCGTGCCGCTCCAGTCGGTGACGTCGGGCAGCTCGGCGCTCAGGTGGTCGAGGATGTCCTGCGCATGGGGCGCGTAGTGGTCGGTGATGTAGAGCAGCGCCAGCGTGGGCGACTTGGCATAGCCGGGCAGCGCCAGGTAGGCGCGCAGCTGCGCGAGCACCAGGCCGGCCGCCATCTGCCATTGCGGATGGGTGGCGTGGCCGTAGGGGAAAAGCTTCATGGGATTCCGGTGAAAAAGTCGATGGGAGCCTGATCGAAGGTGGGGAAACGTCAGCGCGAGGTTTTGCGCGCGGCCTTGCGCGCCGGCGCCTTGGCCTTGGGTTTCGTTTTGGCGGCGGGCTTGGCGGCGGTTTTTCCGGCGGCCGGCGTGGGCCAGCCCTGGCTGCTGCGCAGCGCCGTGTTCATGGCCGCGCGCGCGCCGCCCGCCACGGTCTTGCCCGCCGTTTCGGCCATGTTGCGAGCCATGCCCGTCGCCATGCCGGTCGCAGTTTTCATAGCGTCCTTGGCCAGGCCCGTGGCCAGACTCTTGGTGGTGTCCATGGCGGTCTTCTTGGCCGCATCCTTCATCGCGTCGGTGGCGATCGCCTGGAATTGCTGGGTCAGCGCGCCCCACCACTGCATGGGGTCGACCACGCCGGCCGGGGCGGCGGCGGGCGTCTTGGCCTTACTGGCCGTGGACTTGGCGGCGGGCTTGCCCGTCCCAAAGCTCGTGGGCGGCACTTCCAGTCCCGAAAACGTCCTGGCCTTGTCGGCCACGCGCTGCACACCGCCGGCCACGCTGTCGGCAACCTTGAGCTTGAAGGCATTGGCCACGTCGCCCATGTTGAAGTTCATGCCCTTGAGCGTGGCCAGCGTCATCTTCTGCACTTCCAGCGCCTGGATGGTGGCCTTGAGCGCCGTGGCGTTCTGGTCCAGCCAGAACTGCACGGCCTTGAGCTCCTCGATGCGTTTGTCGAGCTCCTCGACATTGAGCGTGGGCGCCACCCAGTTGCCGAGGTTGGGCAGCTGCGGGATGCTCTGCGTGGCGCTGCCGGCCGCCTGCTTGGCCAGGTTCTGCAGGAAATCAAAGCCGGGCACCAGCTTGCCGAAACCGGGGAAAGAAGAATTGTCTGCGTCACTCATGAATGTCTCCTGGCATGTTGTGCGTGATTGCGGCTAAGCGGGGCGGCTGGACGGCCCGGCTCGCGTCTTCATTGTGCAACGCTGGGCCGGGACGTCAACCGCTTTTTGTTTCAGCCGTGCGGCCGCGCCACGCGGCGAAGGCCGGTGCCGGCAACGACGGCCTGATAAGCTCGAGGCATGGCCTATACCTTTGCCTCCGCCACGGTGCTGCTGCTGCTGATCACCGACCCTTTCGGCAACATCCCGATTTTTGTCAATGCCCTCAAAGGCGTGGCGCCCGAGCGGCGCATGTTCGTCATCCTGCGCGAGGTGCTGATCGCCTTTTTGCTGCTGCTGGCCTTCATGTTCGTCGGCGACGGTTTTCTGCGCCTGATGAACCTCAGCGACCTGTCGCTGCAGATCGCCGGCGCCGTCGTCATGTTTTTGATCGCACTGCGCATGATCTTCCCGTCCGACCAGCCCGAAGCCGCGCCCCTGCAGGGCGAGCCGCTGATCGTGCCGCTGGCCATTCCCGCGCTGGCCGGCCCCTCGGCGCTGGCCACCGTGATGCTGCTGGTGTCGCAGGCGCCGGCGCGCCGGCTCGAGTGGATCGCCGCGCTCTGCGTCACCATGGCCGTCTGCGCCGTGGTGCTGGTGCTGTCCGAGCGCATCCAGCGCGTGGCCGGCGACCGCGTCATGATGGCCTTTGAACGGCTCATGGGCCTGATCCTTGTGGCGATTTCGGTCGAGATGTTCCTGCGCGGCATACGTCTCTTCATCACCCAGACCGGGGCTGCCGCATGAGGGCCGCGCATCGCATCGCCCTGCTGTGCGCCTGCCTCCTAGCGCCGGCCTGGGCGCATGCGGTGCAAGACTGCGAACTCAACGGCGAAAGCGTCAACCCCAACCACGGCGGCACCACCGCCGGCAAGACCGGTCTCATGCGCTGCAAGGACCGCGACTCCGGACAGCCGACGCGCGAGCAGGAACTGCAGGGCGGCAAGTTCATGGGCCTGGTGCGCTATTTCAAGGACGGCAAGCTCCAGCGCGAATACAGCGTGAACGAGCGCGGCAACCAGCACGGCCGCTCGCGCGACTTCGCGCCCGGCGGACAGGTGCTGCGCGACAGCGTCTACGACAACGGCAGCCAGATGGGCCTGGCGCGCAGCTTCCACGCCAACGGGCAGCTGCAGCGCATCGTGTTTTACGGGCCGCGCGAGGGCGGTAGCGTCGAGCAGGCCTACGCCGAGTTCAACGAAAGCGGCCAGCTCCAGGCCCTGCGCTGCGGCGACAAGCCCTTGCTGGCGCCGCCGGCCGACGATGCCCGCTGGTGCGGTTTTTCGGGCGGCGCATCACAACTCGATCTGTTCAGCGGCAAAGGCGTGCTCAAAGGCCGCAGCAGCTACCTGGCCGGCAAACGTGTACGCCATGAAACGCTGGGCGAGGACGGCAAGCCGGATTACCAGGAGGAGCTTTCGGGCAGTACGCGCACCGAACGCCATTTCAACAACGCCGGCGTCAAGCGGCGCGAAATCCAGTGGCTGCTCGACGGCAAGACTTCCTTCAGGGAACGCGAGCAGGAGTTCGCCGACAGCGGCGCGTTGACGCGCGACAGGCGCTGGTCGGCCGGTAAACCCGTCAGCGACCAGAGCTATTACCTCAACGGCCAGCCGCGCAGCAAGACCGAATACGGCGGCGAAGGCGACGCGGCCTGGCTGCAGACCACCGAGTTTTTCGACAGCGGAAAAACCGCCTCGACCGGCCGCTTCAGCGCCTCCAACCGCTACCGGCAACTGCCGCTGGGCACACACCAGCGCTTCAACGAGGCCGGCAAGCTGGTGGCTGAATCAAGCTACGACGAGCGCGGCCGCATCACGCGTGAGAAAAGCTGGGACGACGAAGGAAAACTGTTGCGGGATGACTCGGTTTTTGAAGACGGCTCAAGAAAAGCCTATTCAAGATAACCCCGTCAACAAAGCGCTCAGGCTGCAGCAACCACTTTTTGGTCAATCGCGCCAAACACCGACAAACCGTCCTTGCCCTTGGCCTCGATGCGAATCGTGTCGCCGAATTTCATGAACTGCGTCTTGGGCTTGCCGTCCTCGATGGTTTCGATCGCGCGTTTTTCGGCGATGCAGCTGTAACCGTGGCTCCAGTCCTTGTTGCTCACGGTGCCCGAACCGACGATGCTGCCGGCGCGCACGTTGCGGGTCTTGCAGATGTGGGCGATCAGCTGGCCGAAATGGAAGGTCATCTCGGGGCCGGCCTCGCACATGCCGACCTTGCGGCCGTTCCAGGTGCTTTGCAGCGTCATGTGCAGGCGGCCCTTGTCCCAGGCCTCGCCCACCTCGTCGGGCGTCACCGCCACCGGGCTGAAGGCCGTGGCCGGCTTGCTCTGGAAGAAGCCAAAGCCCTTGGCCAGTTCGTCGGGAATCAGGTTGCGCAGCGATACGTCGTTGGCCAGCATCAGCAGGCGCACGCCCTCCAGCGCCTGGGCCGGCGTAGCCCCCATGCGCACGTCGCCCGTGATCACAGCGACTTCGGCTTCAAAGTCGATGCCGAAGTCTTCGCTGGCCACGACCACGTCGTCGCAGGCACCTATGAAGTCGTCGCTGCCGCCCTGGTACATCAGCGGGTCGGTGTAAAAGCTTTCGGGCACCTCGGCGTTGCGGGCCTTGCGCACCAGCTCCACATGGTTGATGAAAGCCGAGCCGTCGGCCCACTGGTAGGCGCGCGGCAAGGGCGCCATGCAGCGCGAAGGCTCGAAGGGAAAGGCGTGGCGCGCCTTACCGTTGTTCAGGGTTTCATACAGGTCCTGCAACTGCGGCGACATGAAGTTCCAGTCGTCCAGCACCTGCTGCAGCTTGCCGGCAATGCCGGTCGCATAATGCGCCGTGGAGAGATCGCGCGACACCACCACGAGCTGGCCGTCGCGTGAAGAGTCTTTGTAGGTGGCAAGTTTCATCGATATCCTGGTGGGTGGCTGTCGGTTTTCGCCGAAGGCCTGATTGTGCCGTGGCCGGCGGCGGCTCCCTGCACCACGTTACGATCCAAGCATCCACAGCCTCACGGCAAACCTGAAATTCTAGTCACCCCCATGAAAGCCAGCCCCGGCGCCACCGCCTCCCCACGCAGCAGCCCGGCGCCGCAGCGCGCGGGCATCCAGTCGGTGGAGGTCGGTTTTGCACTGCTGGAGGTGCTGTCCACCTCGCCCGGCCCCTTGATGCTGCGCGACCTGGCCGCCGCCGCCGGCATGAGCGCGGCCAAGGCCCACCGTTACCTCGTGAGCTTCCAGCGGCTGGACCTGGTGGTCCAGGACCCGTCCACCACGCTATACGACCTCGGCCCGGCGGCGCTCAAGTTAGGGCTTGCTTCCCTCTCAAGGCTGGACAGCGTGAAGCTGGCCCGGCAACGCCTGCAGCCGCTGATGGCGCAGACCGGCCAGACCCTGGCCCTGGCCGTCTGGGGCAACCAGGGGCCCACCCTGGTGCACTGGGAAGAATCGCCGCGGGCCGTGACCGTCAACCTGCGCCTCGGTGACGTGATGCCCTTGCTGTCTTCGGCCACCGGCCTGTGCTTTACCGCGTTTTTGTCGCCGCGCCTGGCCGCCACCGGCGCCAAGCCGCAGGGCCGCCTCGCCTTGCTGGTCAAGGACGAACTGGCGCGCAACCAGAAACTGGCGCGCCAGGATGTGCCCACGACCATGGCCGGCGTCGCCGAGGTGCTGGAGGAAGTGCGCCGGCGCGGCATGGCGCGCGCGGTCAACACCCTGCTGCCCGGCGTGGCCGGCTTTTGTGCGCCGGTCTTCGATGCCGACGGCCACCTGGCCCTGGGCATGGTGGCGCTGGGCTCGCTGGCCACCTTCGATGCCGCCTGGGACGGCGCGGTGGCCCGGCCCCTGGCGGCGGCGGCACGGCAACTTTCCCGTGACCTGGGGTTCGAAGCGGCATGAGCACCCTGGCCGCCCCTTCTTCCCACGCCGCCCCGTCCCGGCGTGCGCTGGCCCTGCTGGCGGTGGGGGTGCTGATCGTCCACGCGCTGCTGCTCACCTCCATGCCCGTGCGCTTCGGCCCCGAGCGCCCGCCGTCCTCAGAAGCCACAGCAGCTTTCGTGACGCGCAGCATCCCGCCGCCGCGGCCGGCTGAACCTGCGCCGGCCGCCCTGCCCGAGGCCGCGCCGGAGCCAAAGCCCGCCAGAAAAAAACCCACGCCAGAGCTCAGCGAGGCCGCGGCAGTCCCGGCGCGCAAACCGCGGCCGGCGGACTACGTGCCCGATGCGCCGTCTCCCGCCGACCTGCTCGCGCAGGCGGCGGAAATGGCCGCCAGGGCCGAGGCCCCTGCCACAAGCGCGCCCGAGGCGGCGCCGCCGGCCAGCCCCGCCGAGGCGCCGGCACCGGCGGCGGCCACGGCCCAACCGGAAACCACCAAAATCGGCGTGGTCCGCCTGCCGGGCTCCGTCCGCCTGGAATACAAGGCCATAGGCGCAAAAGACGGCCGAAACTATTACGGCAACTCGGAGCTGAACTGGCAGAACAAGGGCAGCGAATATGCAGCGGTCCTGGAGGTGCGCGCATCGTTTCCGGCGTCCTTGTTCCTCAAGCCGCGCATCCTGACCAGCGAAGGCGAGCTCACCGAGATCGGCCTGGCGCCCAAACGCTTTTCCGACAAATCACGAAGTGAACGGGCGGCGCATTTCGACCGCGACAAGGGCAAGGTGACCTTCAGCGCCAACACGGCTGACGCGCCCTGGATCGCCGGCGCCCAGGATCGCATGAGCTTTTTCCTGCAGCTGGCCGGCATGCTGGCGGGCAATCCGGCGGAATTCGTGCCCGGCAACAGCATTACCCTGTACACCGTGGGGCCGACCCAGGCCGATACCTGGACCTTCCTGGTGGAAGCCGAAGAAACCCTCACCGTTTCCGCCGGCAATATGCCGACGCTCAAACTTTCCCGCAAGCCGCGCGGCGATTTCGACCAGAAGGTGGAAGTCTGGTTCGCACCATCGCTCGACTATTTGCCGGTCAAGAGCAAGATCACAGAGCAAAACGGGGATTTTGTGGAGCAGTCACTGGAAAGCGTGCTCCGGCCCTGAGCAAGGATTGAAAGGCGACCCGCGCAGCCCGCGTTGCTGCCACGCACGTCTATGCGCGTTTTATGTGTGGTTTTACACGGTGTAGCGCGTCTTTACCGGACACTTGCAGGCCGTATGGTGCGGACTCTTGAACTTGGCCTCATCGTTGCTATCTGACGATAAAGGACCTCACCATGCAAATGCTTTACGACTCCGACTCTTTTGCCGTGGTTCAGATTCACGCGAACGCGCCGGAAGAATCTGCGCCCGCTCCCGCCATCCCCCAGCTAGCCCGCCACGGCTTTGAAATCGTGGACAAACGCTCGGGCAAAGAGGTCTACCTCGACGGCTCCTGGGCCGAGATGTTCCAGCAACGCCTGAGCGCATGGGCACAGAACACGCCCACGCAGGAAGAAATCGAAGACACGCTGGAAGGCTATAGCGGGTTGGCTAACACCCCGATGTCACTTCACTAGCCCCCACGCTTTTCACTTCGTGTAATGCGCTGCCCCCCGAGGGGGCCGCTGCGCCTACGGCCCGGCAAAGCCGGTTCCGTGGCCCCTACTTGATTGAAGAGTGCGCGCGCTTATTCAGCCGGTGGGCTTTCTGCTGGCGCCGTTGAGCGCTTCTCGTAGATCCAGCGGTACATGGGCTCGGCCAGCAAGAGTACGGCCGCCAGCCTGGTGACGTGAAAGGCCGTGACCACCGGCACACCCAATTGCAGCACCTTGGCCGTGATCGCCATTTCGGCGATGCCGCCGGGTGAAGTCCCCAGCAGCAGTGTGGCCCAGTGCAGGCTGGTGAATTGCGCCAGCGACCACGCAAACCCCGCGCACAGCGCAATCATTCCTACCGTGGCCAGCGCCACCGAGCCCAGCCAGCGCGGCGCCATGTGCACAAAGCCGCTGGTGAAACGCACGCCCAGGCTGATGCCGATGACCAGCTGCGCGGCATTCGTCATCCATTGCGGCAGGGCCGACAGCGTGAGGCCGCAGGCGGTGAGCAGCAGCGACACCACCAATGCGCCTATGAACCATGGGTTGGTGCGCTCCAGCTTGAGCATGGCCCAGCAGCCTATGCCGGTCAGCACGGCGAGCAAAGCCAGTCCCGGGAGCTGGACCACGCGCGCGCCGGGCAGGGTGGCGTCCAGCCCGTGCAGCCCCGCCCACTGGAAGCCGAAGGGAATGATCAGTGTGACCAGCAGCACGCGCAGGCTGTGCGCGGAAGCCACCAAGTCGGTCTGCGCACCGTGGCGCTCGGCCATCAGCGTCATTTCAGACGCGGCGCCTATGGGCGCAGCAAAATAAGTCGTGATGCGCGACAGTCCTTTGACATGGAAGGGCCCGGGCCCATGGTGCACCCGGTAAAGCCAGGCCCCGAAAGCCAGCCCCAGCGCGAGCGCCCAGGCGATGTTCAGCGCAATCGCCCACCACAGGCCCGCCAGCAGGGCGACCACCTGCGGCGTGAAATAAAGCCCCAGTGCGCAGCCGATCACCCATTGCCCGCTGTTGCGCAGCGGCGTCCAGCTGGCCGTCGGGCCACCCAGCATGGAAACCACGGCGGTCGCCAGTAGCGGGCCTATCATCCAGGGCAAAGGTGTGCGCAGCCAGAGGCACAGCGAGGCCGCGGCACAGGCGAGCAGCAGCGTCAGGATGACGCGCGTAAAAAAGGCGCGGGCGGGCGGTGAAAGAAGCGGCATGGCTTGGGGCACGGCCAACAAAAACCGGGCCGGAAGCATTAGTATCCACCGATGCGCCATTTCCCCACCCTTCGTCCTTCGGCATGGCTGCTGTGCGCCGCCGCGATGGCTTTGGCCGCCGGCTGCGCGGGCCGGCCCGAGGCGCCCATCCTGCAGGCACCCGGCCTCGACACCGCACAGACCGCGACACGGCTGGACGCCATCCTTCCGGCGGAGATCCTGATACTCGGCGAGCAGCACGACGCGGCCGAACACCAGCGCATCCAGCAGCAGGTCGTTGCCCTGCTGGCCGCACGCGGCGCACTGGTCGCCCTGGCGCTGGAAATGGCCGATACCGGCGCCAGCACCTCCGCGCTCAAACCCAGCGCCACCGAGCAGCAGGTGCGCAATGCCTTGAACTGGAACGACAAGGGCTGGCCCTGGGCCGCCTACGGCCCCTCCGTGATGACGGCGGTGCGCGCTGGCGTGCCGGTGCTGGGCGCCAACCTGCCGCGCGCCCAGATGCCGGCCCGCATGGCGGACCACCAGCTTGACCAGCAGCTACCCGGACCGGCGCTCAAGGCGCAGCAGCAGCTGATACGCAGCGGCCACTGCAACCTCTTGCCCGAAAGCCAGGTCACGCCTATGACGCGCCTCCAGATTGCCAAGGACGTCACCATGGCCAACACGCTGGCCCAGGCCGCCTTGCCGGGAAAAACCGTGGTGCTGCTGGCCGGCAGCGGCCATGCCGATCGCCACCTGGGCGTGCCGCAGCACCTGCCGACCGATGTCAGGGTCAAGGCCGTGCGCCTGCGCGCCGGCGGCGCCGCGCCAAGCGACAAAGCCGACGCCTTCGATGCCGTGTGGGAAACGCCCGCGCTTCCCGAAAAAGACTACTGCGAAGGCCTGGACAAAAAACTCGCCCCCAAGCCCTGAGCGCCCCTCACCGCTGAAACACCTCAGGCGTGTTTGCGGATCGCGTCGGCCACCACGTTGACGATGCGGTCTATGTGCTCTTTCTCCACGATGTAGGGCGGGCAGACCACGATATTGTCGGCCGCCGGCCGCACCAGCACGCCGTGGTGGAAGCAGTCCATGAAGATGTCGTAGGCGCGCTTGCCCGGCGCGCCGGCCACGGGTGCCAGTTCCACCGCACCGGCCAGCCCCAGGGCGCGTATGCCGATCACATTGGGCAAGCCTTTCAGGCCGCTGTGCATCGCATCGCCCAGCACCTTGCCCATCTGGCCGGCGCGCTCGTACAGCTTTTCTTCCTTGAGCAGGTTCAGCGTCGCGATCGCCGCCGCGCAGGCCACCGGGTGGCCCGAATAGGTGTAGCCGTGGAAAAACTCGATGGCATGCTCAGGCGCACCGCTGTTGGCATTCATCATGCCGTCGTAGATGCGGTCCGTGCAGATCACGCCGCCCAGCGGGATCACGCCGTTGGTCACGCACTTGGCGAAGTTGAGCATGTCGGGCACCACGCCGTAGTAATCGGCGCCGAAACCCGTGCCCAGGCGGCCGAAGCCGGTGATGACCTCATCGAAAATCAGCAGGATGCCGTGCTTGTCGCAGATTTCGCGCAGGCGCTTGAGGTAGCCCTTGGGCGGCAGATACCAGCCGGCGCTGCCGGAGACCGGCTCGACGATGATGGCGGCCACATTGCTCGGGTCGTGCAGCGGCAGGATGCGGTTTTCCAGCTCCAGCAGCAGGTCTTCCTCCCAGACCGGCTCGGCGCCGTTGATGTAGGCGTGGTTGACCGGGTCGTGGATGAAACGCATGTGGTCCACGCGCGGCAGCAGCGCGGCTCCGTAGACCTTGCGGTTGGCCGGAATGCCGCCCACGCTCATGCCGCCGAAGCCGACGCCGTGATAGCCCTTCTCGCGGCCTATGAAGATGTTGCGGTGGCCCTCGCCGCGCGCGCGGTGGTAGGCCAGCGCGACCTTGAGCGAGGTGTCGGCCGCCTCCGAGCCCGAGTTGCAGAACAGCACCTTGTTGAGGTCGCCGGGCGCCATGCCCGCGATAAGCTCGGCGGCCTTGAAGGCCTGGTCGTTGCTGGCCTGGAAGGCGGTCGCGTAGTCCAGCGTGTCGAGCTGCTTTTTGATGGCGTCGTTGATGGGCTTGCGGTTGTGGCCGGCGCCCACACACCACAGGCTGGAAATACCGTCTATCACCTGCCGGCCGTCATGCGTCGTGAAATGCATGCCGTCGGCCGCCACGAACACGCGCGGGTCTTTTTTGAAGCTGCGGTTGGGCGTAAAAGGGAGCCACTGGTGCTCCATGTTGAAGTTCTGATAGGCCATGGCGTGTCTCCTGCGTCTGGAAAGGGGTTTCCGGCATTCTGGCACTGTTGCCGGCCCCCCGCTCCGGCCTTTGCGGCCCATCCGGGCGACCGGTGGCCTCACCTGCGACAATTCATCCCCTATGAATCACGCTTATATCCTCACCCTGTCCTGCCCGGACCGTATGGGCATTGTTCATGCCGTGTCCGGCTTCCTGCTGGACAACGGCGGCAATATCGAAGAGGCCGCGCAGTACAACGACCACGATACGGGCCTGTTTTTCATGCGCGTGCAGTTCGCCTGCGACAAACTCACGCACGAGGAGCTCTCCAGCCAACTCAAGGCCTTCGCCGAACCCTTCGGCATGAACTGGAAGCTGCATGCCACCACCCAGCCCATGCGCACCGTCATCATGGTCAGCAAGGAAGGCCACTGCCTCAACGACCTGCTGTTTCGCTGCAAATCCGGGCTGCTGCCGATTGAGGTGCGCGCCATCGTCTCCAACCACCGCGAGTTCTACCAGCTGGCGGCCAGCTACAACATCCCGTTTCACCACATCCCCGTCACGGCGGCCACCAAGGCCCAGGCCGAGGCGAAGCAGCTGGAGATCATCGAGTCCGAAGGCGCCGAACTCGTGGTGCTGGCGCGCTACATGCAGGTGCTGTCCAACGAGCTGTGCCAGAAGCTCTCCGGCCGCGCCATCAACATCCACCACTCCTTCCTGCCCAGCTTCAAGGGCGCCAAGCCTTATTACCAGGCGCACGACCGCGGCGTGAAGCTGATAGGCGCGACCGCGCACTACGTGACGGCCGACCTCGACGAAGGCCCCATCATCGAGCAGGACGTGGCGCGCGCCGACCACAGCAAGACCGTGGAAGACCTGACCGCCATGGGCCGCGACACCGAAAGCCAGGTGCTGGCGCGTGCGGTGAAATGGCACAGCGAACACCGCGTGCTTTTGAACGGCCACAAGACCGTGATCTTCAAGTAATCAACATGGCGACGCCGGCGCGGATTCCACCGATTCAATGCCTGCTGACCTTCGAGGCGCTGGCGCGGCTGCGCAGCGTGACGCAGGCGGCCGAGGAACTCTGCGTCACGCCCAGCGCCGTCAGCCACCGTGTCAAGCAGCTCGAGCAGATCATCGGCACCAAGCTCTTCGGCCGTGCCGATTTCTCTCTGACCACCGAGGGCAGCGAATACCTGGCCCATGTGCGCGAAGGCCTGGCCACGCTGCAGAAATTCCCGGGTGCGGCCGGGCAAAGCACCACGCCCGGCAAACGCAAGCTGCGCCTGGCCGTTACGCCGACCTTCGCGCGTTCCATCCTGATCCCGCGCCTGCGCCAGTTCACCGATGCCTATCCCGAGATCGACCTGACGCTGCAGGTGTCCATCCCGCTGCTGGACGTGGTGGCCGAGGACGCCGACCTGATCGTGCGCTTCGGCACCGGCCGCTATGCGGACCTGGAGCACGTCTGCCTGAGCAAGGACGAGGTCGCGCCGCTGGCCTCGCCGGCTTTTGTGCGCGAGCACGGCCCTTTTGAAGCGGCCGAAGACCTCGAAGGCGAAAGCCTGCTGCGCTCGCCGCTGGAGCCCTGGCGGACATGGTTTGCGGCCCACAAGCTCGACTGGCCGGAGCCCGCCGACGGCTCGCAATTCAATGACATCGGCCTGATGTGCGATGCCGCCGCGGCCGGCATGGGCATTGCGCTGATACGCCTCAAGCTGGGCGCACCCTGGCTGGAAAACGGCTCGCTGGTGCGCCTGGGCAGCAACGCGGTGTTCGCCGGCAATGTCCCCAGCCCGCATGCGCACTACCTGTGCTGGCGCACCGGCACCATGGACCGCTGGGAATGCGCGGCGTTTGCCGATTGGTTGAGAAAAAGTTTGGGCTAGGGCTGTTAACCCTATTTCGCTATTTTTGCAAAGGCGAATGGGGCGCTGAAGAGGGAGCCGCCCGACCCTGCAAACGCCCTGGCGGGTTCGGCCCCGCCTGTGTTTTTTTGCCTTGCGCAACGCCTTGTTGACGCGCGGCGCATCTTACGCAAAAAGCGTTAACAGCCCTGATCGGGCCACACGGGCGGCGGCATCAGAGGCCGCGCCGGCAGGTGACATCCGGCTCACGCAGGTTTAGAGTGGAATCGGCTACGGCCGGGCAAGCATCAGCTTGGCCAGCCGCAGCCTCAAACAAAACCAACCATTCAGCGAGGGAATTTCTATGAAGAAGAACCAGCTCAGCGCCCGCGTGGCCGGCATCCTGTTGTCCATGTTTGTTTTGTCGCCCCTGGCGCACGCCGAGGGCAAGCCCGCGGCGAAATCCGTCAAAGCCGGCACTTTCTGCACCATCCAGGACGCCAAGGCATGCCAGGACGCCGTGACGCCCGCGCAAATCCTGTCGCGCTTCAAGGCCGGCAACACGCGCTTTGTCTCGGGCAAACCGCGCCACCAGAACTACCTCAAGGAAATGAAGGCCACGGCGGACGGCCAGTTCCCGCTGGCCAGCGTGGTGTCCTGCATCGATTCGCGCGCACCGGCCGAAATCGTCTTTGACCAGGGCATAGGCGACCTCTTCAATGCGCGCGTGGCGGGCAACATCGTCAACGAAGACATCCTGGGCAGCCTGGAGTTCGCGCACAAGGTCGTGGGTGCCAAACTGCTGGTGGTGATGGGCCACACCAGCTGCGGCGCCATCAAGGGCGCGTGTGACGATGCCCAGCTGGGCAACCTGACAGGACTCATCGGCAAGATCAAGCCGGCCGCGAACCTGGTCTCCGCCGACATCAAGGACCGCACGTCCAAGAACTATGCCTTTGTCGAGATGGTGGCCGAGAGCAATGTGCGCCTCACGGTGGAGACGATTCGCGAGAAAAGCCCCATCCTGCGCGAGATGGAGCAAAAGGGCGAGATCATGATCGTAGGCGCCATGTACGACGTGAAGACCGGCAAGGTCAAGTTCTATGACACGCCCGGTGCCAGCAAAGCGCCGGGAACCAAGTCCTGAAGCTCCTCCCGTTCTGAACGGATCGTGGCGGCCGGCATTTCACGCCCGGCATTAAATTTCTTCAACCCGGCCGCCACCGCTTGCCCTACAGTCTGGTTTCAACCCCGGAGCCAGACAGACCATGAACGCCCCCGCCTCGCACGAACAGCAAAGCCAGCTTGAAAGATCGGAGCGGCAAGCGCAAGTCGTGCGTGCGCTGCAGGCGGTGCTGCCGGCACACGCGCTGCTCTGGAACAACGAAGACACCACACCTTATGAATGCGACGGCCTGACCGCCTACCGCCAGCGGCCGCTGGTCGTGGCCCTGCCCGAAAGCTATGCCCAGGTGCAGGCGGTGCTCAAGACTTGCCATGCGATGGACGTGCCGGTGGTCGCGCGCGGCGCCGGCACCGGGCTCTCCGGCGGCGCCATGCCGCACAAGCTGGGCGTCACGCTGTCGCTGGCCAAGTTCAACAAGATCCTCAAGCTCGACGCCGCCAGCCGCACGGCCGTGGTGCAGGGCGGCGTGCGCAACCTCGCGATCTCCGAGGCGGCCGCGCCGCTGGGCCTGTATTACGCGCCCGACCCTTCCAGCCAGATCGCCTGCACCATAGGCGGCAACGTGGCCGAGAACTCGGGCGGCGTGCACTGCCTCAAGTACGGGCTGACGGTGCACAACGTGCTCAAGGTCAAGGGTTTCACGATTGAAGGTGAAGAGGTCGAGTTCGGCGGCGATGCGCTCGATGCCCCCGGCTTCGATTTGCTGAGCATCATCATCGGCAGCGAAGGCATGCTGGCCGTGACCACCGAGGTCACGGTGAAGCTGGTGCCCAAGCCCCGGCTGGCGCGCTGCATCATGGCCAGCTTTGACGACCTGCGCAAAGCCGGCGACGCCGTGGCCGCCGTGATTGCCGCCGGCATCATTCCGGCGGGCCTGGAGATGATGGACAAACCCATGACGGCCGCCGTGGAAGATTTTGTGCACGCCGGCTACGACCTCAGCGCCGAAGCGATTTTGCTCTGCGAAAGTGACGGCACGCCCGAGGAAGTCGAGGAGGAAATCGGCCGCATGAGCGAGGTGCTGCGGCGCTGCGGTGCCACCGCCATCGCGGTGAGCCGCGACGAAGCCGAGCGCCTGCGCTTCTGGAGCGGCCGCAAGAACGCCTTCCCGGCCTCGGGCCGCATCAGCCCCGACTACATGTGCATGGACTCCACCATTCCGCGCAAGCGCCTGGCCGACATCCTGCTCGCGATCGCGGAGATGGAAAAGAAATACCAGTTGCGCTGCGCCAATGTGTTCCATGCGGGCGACGGTAACCTGCACCCGCTGATCCTGTTTGACGCCAACGATCCCGACCAGCTGCATCGCTGCGAACTCTTCGGCGCCGACATCCTGGAGACCAGCGTCGCCATGGGCGGCACCGTGACCGGCGAGCACGGCGTGGGCGTGGAAAAACTCAACTCCATGTGCGTGCAGTTTTCGGCCGAGGAAAACGAGCAGATGTTCGGCGTCAAACGCGCCTTCGACAGCAAGGGCCTGCTCAACCCGGGCAAGGTGATCCCCACGCTGAACCGCTGCGCCGAGTACGGAAAAATGCTGGTGCGGGCCGGGCAGATCAAGCATCCCGACCTGCCGCGCTTTTAGGGTCCGCGATGGCAGCGCTGCGCGGACTGGCCTGGTTACTGGTTTTTCAATCGATAGGGGAACTGCTTTCGCGCGGCTTTTCCCTGCCCTTTCCGGGGCCCGTGATCGGCATGGTTTTGCTGCTGATCGGCCTGCGCGCAGAGCTGGTGCGAGAGCCTGTGTCAGTGTGCGCAGACTTCCTGCTCTCGCACCTTTCGTTACTCTTTGTGCCTGTCGGCGTGGGCGTCATGACCCATCTTTCGCTCGTGAGCCAGTACGGTGCGCGCATTTTGCTGGCCGTGGTGGTGTCCACCTTGGCGGGTTTATTCGTCACCGTGCTGACCCTGCACCTGTTGCGGGACCGCGGCGATGCGGCGCCAGAGGAGCCGCCCCATGCCTAAATTCGTCGAACTCTGGGTCTACCTGTCGGCCACGCCGCTGTTCGGCCTGACGGCCACGCTGGTGGTTTATGTGCTGGCGCAAGCGGTTTATGCCCGCCTTGGCCAGCCACCCTGGGCCAACCCGGTGCTCTGGACAGTGGTGTGCCTGGCCGGCGCGCTGCTGGCCACCGGCGTGCCCTACCCCACCTATTTTGCGGGCGCACAGTTCATCCACTTCCTGCTGGGGCCCGCCGTGGTGGCGCTGGCCTGGCCGCTGTGGCTCAGGCGCGAGGAGCTGCGCCGGCGCTGGGGTCGGCTGCTGCTGGCGGCCCTGGCGGGCGGCATCGCCGCCAGCGGCTCGGCCTTGCTGATGGGCTGGGCGCTGGGCCTGCCCTCTGAAGTGACCTTGTCGCTTGCGCCCAAATCGGTCACCGCGCCGGTGGCCATGGGCATTGCCGAAAAGATAGGTGGCATCCCGGCGCTGGCGGCCGTGTTTGCCGTGATCACGGGCCTGGTCGGGGCGCTCTGCGGCAAATACCTGTTTGACGCACTGCGCATCCCGCGCGATGGACCAGGCTGGGCCGCGCGCGGTTTTGCGCTGGGCACGGTTTCCCACGGCCTGGGCGCGGCGCGCGCGCTGCAGGTCAATGCCGACGCGGGGGCCTATGCCGGGTTGGCGCTGGGCCTGCAGGTGGTGCTGGCCTCGGCGCTGATCCCGTTGGCCTTCCGCTGGCTGTAGGCAGAGGGCGAACGCCAACACGCCGCATCACCTTCCTGCCGCGAACGGCATGAAAGTGATGTGGCTTTTCGATGCGCGGTTGAACCGGGCTTGTCTTTGGTTTAAATGTCTCCTACACCGCCTGCAATCCTGGCTTCACCACGCTCGCGGGTTTTGCGGTGGCCAGCGCGCCGAACAGGATCTCACCCGAAAGCTGGCCGCCTTCTTCAATCACCAGCTTGCCGTAGCGGATGATGCCGGTGACTTTACCGGTCGAATAAATCACCAGCTTCTGGCGCACCGTGAGGTTGCCGTTGAATTCGCCGCGGATTTCCGCCACGTCGATTTCCGCCGAGCCCTTGAAGGCGCCCTGCTCGGCGATCTGGATCACGCGCGAATCCATGGTGGCTTCCACCAGGCCTTCGACGACGAGCGTGTCGCAGTCGGTGATCTCCACACCCTTGAGCTTGATGTTGGGACCCACCGTCAGCTTGCTGCCGCCTTCCTTGGCGGTGCTGGTGGACGGCGCGGCCTCGTTCACCGGTTTGGCGGCATTGTTCTGCTGGCTGGACAGCGGGGCCGAATGCAGCGTACTGGCCGAGCCGCTGTTGCCGTAGCCGTTTCCGGGGCTGTTTCGCAGGCCCGTCGGTGTCTCGTTTTCTCGCTTGCCAAAGAACGGTGTTGCCATGTGAGTTCCTTCAAAAAAGAAGGCATGGTACGTCCGCGAAAAATTAAAAGCTTGGACAGCATGCAAGAGAGGTAACGAAATTAATTCTTACATCCCCCTGCCGCGGCCCCGCGAGCGGACCACCGCGTGTAGCATGGAGCGCTGCATGAGCACCGACAGCGAACTTCACCACTTCACGCTTTTTGCCACCGCCATCGGGCAGTGCGCACTGGTGTGGAACAGCCATGGCATTGCCGCCGTGCGCCTGCCTGAGCAGACCGAAGGCCGCATGCTGTCGCGCCTGCACCGGCGGTTCCCGATGCTGGAAGCCGGCGCACCGCCGCCCGCCGAGCAGCAAGCCATAGACGGCATGGTGGCCTTGCTCGAAGGCGAGGCCCGCGACCTGCGCTTTTGCGCGCTGGACCTGCGCCGCGAGACGCCCTTTCACCTGCGCGTGTACACGGCCGCGCAGGACATCCTGCCGGGCAAGACCAAGACCTACGGAGAGATCGCGGCACTCCTGGGAGAACCTGGTGCAGCGCGCGCCGTGGGCCAGGCGCTGGGGCACAACCCCTTTCCCATCATCGTGCCCTGCCACCGCGTGCTGGCCTCGGGCGCGCAGTCGGGCGGCTTCTCGGCGCCGGGAGGTGTCTCGACCAAGCTGCGCATGCTGCTGATCGAGGGCGCCGAAATCGGCGGCGCGCCCGGCCTGTTCGATCGAGAACCGCCGCCCTCCACACATTGAATTTTTTGGCTTCACACGGAACACCCATACCATGCCCCCTGCCTCCTTCTCCGCATCACCGTCCATCCGCCTCTATTCCGCCCGCCTCAGCATGTTCGGCGCCAAGGTGCAGATCGCGGCCATTGAAAAAGGCATAGACCTCGACCTTGTCATGGTGCCCTTCACGCAAGCCGAGGGCTATTCACCCAAAAATCCGGAAGTGGTGCGCATCAATCCCAAAAAGCAGGTGCCGGTGCTGGTGCATGGTGAGCTGGAGATTTTCGATTCGACGCAAATCCTGGAATACCTCGAAGACCTGCGGCCCGAACCGGCCCTGTGGCTCACCGGCATCGCCAACCGTGCGCGGGTTCGCCAGCTGGAGCACCGTTCCGACGAGGTCTACTTTCCCCACGTCATCAAGCTGATGGGCCTGCAGGACAGGCTGGATGATGCGCAGGCCGTCGCAGCGCTGCAGGGCGCGCGGGATTTTTACCGCTACCTCGAGCCACTGCTGGGTACGCAGGACTACATGCTCGGGGATTTTTCGAATGCCGACATCGCCCTCTACATGGCCATGCTGTTTGGCGAGCGCATGAGCGCCCCTCTCACCGCCGAGACGCCGGGGCTGCTGGCCTGGCGCGACAGGATGAGCGCGCGCGCCTCGGTACGGCAGGTCGTACTGCCCATGGCCGAATACCTGTTGTCCGACGGGCGGCCGCTGCCTGCCTTCATGGCGAAAATGCTGCACGAGAGCTGAGGGCAAGGCCTTCCGTCAATGTGGCTGCTGCTAAACAGCCAAGCAAAAAACGGCACTTTGGCGCAAACTGACGGCCCGGCCACGCCACAACTCCAACACGCGCGGTCCGGCATATAAGGAGTTCGCCATGCCCCGCCATACCCCCATAGAGCGCTACCGCAACATCGGCATCAGCGCGCACATCGACGCCGGCAAGACCACCACGACCGAGCGCATCCTGTTTTACACGGGTGTGAACTACAAGATCGGTGAGGTCCATGAAGGCACGGCCACCATGGACTGGATGGAGCAGGAGCAGGAGCGCGGCATCACCATCACCTCGGCGGCAACCACGGCCTTCTGGAAAGGCATGGCGGGCAACTACCCCGAGCACCGCATCAACATCATCGACACGCCGGGCCACGTGGATTTCACCATCGAGGTCGAGCGCTCCATGCGCGTGCTCGACGGCGCGGTGATGGTCTACGACGCCGTGGGCGGCGTGCAGCCGCAGTCGGAAACCGTCTGGCGCCAGGCCAACAAGTACAAGGTGCCGCGCCTGGCCTTCGTCAACAAGATGGACCGCGTGGGCGCTGACTTCTTTCGCGTGCAACGCCAGATCAGCGAGCGCCTCAAAGGCGTGGCCGTGCCGGTGCAGATTCCGGTGGGCGCCGAGGACCACTTCCAGGGCGTGGTGGACCTCGTCAAGATGAAAGCCATCATCTGGGACGATACCAGCCAGGGCGTGCATTTCGAGTACGGCGACATCCCCGCGGAGCTGCTGGACACCGCCACCGAATGGCGCACCAAAATGATTGAGGCGGCCGCCGAAGCCAATGACGAGTTGCTCAACAAGTACCTGGCCGGTGAAGCCCTGAGCGAAGACGAAATCAAACAGGGCCTGCGCCAGCGCACCATTGCCAATGAGATCGTTCCCATGCTCTGCGGCAGCGCCTTCAAGAACAAGGGCGTGCAGGCCATGCTGGACGCGGTGATCGACTACATGCCCTCTCCGGCGGACGTGCCGGCCATCCTGGGCCACACCGAAGACGACGAAGGCGAAGCCGAGCGCCACCCGAACGACGATGAGCCCTTCTCGGCACTGGCCTTCAAGATCATGACCGACCCCTATGTCGGGCAGCTGATTTTCTTTCGTGTGTACTCGGGCGTGGTCAAGGCCGGCGACACGGTCTACAACCCGGTCAAGGGCAAGCGCGAGCGGCTGGGCCGCATTTTGCAGATGCACGCCAATCAACGCAACGAGGTCAAGGAAGTGCGCGCCGGTGACATCGCCGCGGCCGTGGGCCTGAAGGACGCGACCACCGGCGACACGCTGTGCGACCCGGCCCACGTCATCATCCTCGAGAAGATGATCTTCCCCGAGCCGGTGATCTCGCAGGCGGTGGAGCCCAAGACCCAGGCCGACCAGGAAAAAATGGGCCTCGCGCTGAACCGCCTGGCACAGGAAGACCCCTCGTTCCGCGTGCACACCGACGAGGAATCCGGCCAGACCATCATCTCCGGCATGGGCGAGTTGCACCTGGAAATCCTGGTGGACCGCATGAAGCGCGAGTTCAGCGTCGAGGCCAATGTCGGCAAGCCGCAGGTGGCCTACCGCGAAACCATACGGCAGGCGGTCAACGACGTCGAAGGCAAGTTCATCAAGCAGTCGGGCGGGCGCGGGCAGTACGGCCACGCCGTGCTCAACCTGGAGCCGCAGCCTTCGGGCAAGGGTTATGAATTCGTCGACGCCATCAAGGGCGGCGTGATTCCGCGCGAATACATTCCGGCCGTCAACAAGGGCATCCAGGAAACGCTGAAGGCCGGCGTGCTGGCCGGCTACCCGGTGGTGGACGTGAAGGCCACGCTGGTGTTCGGCTCCTACCATGACGTGGACTCCAACGAAAACGCTTTCCGCATGGCCGGCTCGCTGGCCTTCAAGGAAGCCATGCGCCGCGCCAAACCGGTGCTGCTGGAGCCCGTGATGGCCGTCGAAGTCGAAACGCCCGAGGACTTCATGGGCAACGTGATGGGCGACCTTTCGTCACGCCGCGGCATGGTGCAGGGCATGGAGGACATCGCGGGAGGCGGCGGCAAGCTGGTGCGCGCCGAAGTGCCGCTGTCGGAGATGTTCGGCTACTCCACCACCTTGCGCTCGCTCACGCAGGGCCGCGCGACCTACACCATGGAATTCAAGCGCTACGCCGAAACCACGGCCGACGTGGCCGCGGCCATCATGCGCGGCAAGAGCGCTTAGGCGGACCCCTTCAGGCCGCCGGCACTTTCAGGGGCACGGCCCGCACCGGCACGCGCAGGCCCACGCCTATGCGGTTCCAGGCATTCATCAGCGCCGCCGCCATGGTCAGCTCGGCGATTTCGCGTTCATTGAAATACGCGGCCAGGGCGTCGAAGTCCTCGTCGGGCGCTTGCGTCTGCGGGAGCAAGGTCAGGCTTTCGGCCCAGTTCAGCGCCGCGCGCTCGCGTTCGGTGAACAAGGTGACTTCGCGCCAGGTGCTCAGGCTGTTGAGTCGCTGCAGGTCCTCGCCGCCGGCCAGCAGGTCGCGCGCATGCGAGTCCACGCAATAGGCGCAGCCGTTGATCTGCGAGATGCGCTGGCGCACCAGGTCTATCAGCCGCATGCCGAGGCTGGAGTCCTCCAGCGTGGCGTTGACGGCGCCCAGGGCGCCCACGGCTTCGGGGATCACCTTGCGGTGCTGCAGGCGGCCGTTGGCCGAGGGCATGGAAATCGTGCTCATGGGGGAAAACTCCTTGAAGTTCAATGAGCTCCCGACAACCGGGAGCTTCACCCCTTAAGACGGCCGGCCTCTTCCAGTTGTGACAGCACGCGCACCAGCTTGGCCGGATTGCGCTGGGTGTGGATCTCGGCCAGCAGGCCGTTCTCAAAATACAGCGACTGCACCGACTCCAGCCGGCCGTGCACAAAACGCAGCAGGCCCGGCACGCCGTTGATGTCGGCGATCTCCAGGCGCTGTGCCGGCCCATGGTTGAGCGCGGTGGCGAAATAGAGCTGGGCCAGGCGCTGGGCGCCGCGCAACACCTGGCCGAAAGACGGCACCACGCCGCCACCGTCGCTGACCAGGCTGGCCTCTTCGCTGATCAGGCTTTTGAGGGTGGCCAGATTGCCTTCCCGCGCCGCGGCGGCAAAACGCGCCAGCAGGCGCAAATGCTCTTCGCGGCTGACGCTGAAACGCGTTTTGCCTTCCCGCACCTGCGCCTTGGCACGGCTGACCAGCTGGCGGCAGGCGGCCTGGCTTTTGCCCAGCGTGCGGGCCATGTCCGCGTAGTCGGCGTCAAAGACCTCGCGCAGCAGGAAGGCCGCGCGCTCGTCCGGCGTCAGGCGCTCCAGCACCGCCAGAAAGGCCAGCGAAATGTCGCCGGCGAACTCCAGCATCTGCTCGGGCGAGTCCTGGGTGTCGGTCAGCATCGGCTCGGCCAGCCAGAAGCCGGTGTAGTGCTCTCGCGCGGTCTTGGCAGCGCGCAGCCGGTCTATGGACAGCCGCGTGACCGTGGTCACCAGCCAGGCCTCGGCGCTGCGCAAGTCGTCAGGACGCGCACTGTTCCAGCGCAGCCAGGCGTCCTGCACCACGTCCTGGGCATCGGCATGCGAACCCAGCATGCGGTAGGCGATGCCCAGCAGGCGTGGACGGTGGGCGTCAAAGTTTTCGGCCGAAGGGGAGGGAGGGTTGTCCATATACCGGCTAGACGGATGGGGCTGATTGATTGTGACAAGGGGTGCTGAATAATCCAACTTTTGTCTTGCTCCGGTGGGGGTGCTTCCTCTGTGCTCTCTTCTGAGTTCTGCTGGCCGGGGATTGCCCGGCAGCAAGTAACTTTCTTTTGCTTCGCCAAAAGAAAGTCACCAAAGAAAAGGCGACCCGCAGTCTGGGTCCCTACGCTTCGCTACGGGCAACCTGCGGTGCTCGAGCCAAGCGGGGTCCGGCTAAACTCGCTTCGCTCAGACAACGCCGGCCCTGATCCGCTTGTCTCTGCGCTCCTCGGCCCAGCCAGGACGGGGCAATCGGGAGCGGGGACAAAAGACAAAGAACAAACCAAGACAAACAAGGACTCGCCAAGGCGAGTCCTTGTTTCTTCAGGTATTCGGTATTTGGATTTGGTATCCCTTCCCCAACCCTTGTGGATGCGCCGAGGAGCGCAGGTTCAGGCGGATCAGGGATCGCGTTGTTTGAGCCGAAGGCGAGTTTAGCGAGACCCCGCCTGGACCGAGCACCGCAGGTTGCCCGTAGCGAAGCGAAGGGACGCAGCAACCAGGGTCGCCTTTTCTTTTGCTTACTTTTCTTTTGGCGAAGCAAAAGAAAAGTGAGTAGCTGCCGGGCTACCCCCGGCCAGCAGCCCTCAGCAGAGAACACGGAGAAGAGGGAGCGCGCAAGCCGGCGCAAGACCCGGCACCCAAACCCCTGCCAAAATCCCCAAATGCAATTTTTCAAAGACCTCAACCTCGCCGCCTTCACCGCCGGCTTTGTGGCCGTGCTGGTCGGCTTCACCAGCTCGGTGGCCATCGTGTTCCAGGCCGCGCTGGCCTTCAACGCCACACCGGCCGAAATCGCGTCGTGGATGTGGGCCCTCGGAATCGGCATGGGGGTGTGCTCGGTGATCCCCTCGCTGTGGCTCAAAAAGCCGGTGATGGTGGCCTGGTCCACGCCGGGCGCGGCGGTCCTGGCCACGGCCGGGCTGGCCGGCGGGTTTTCCATGGGGGAGGCGGTGGCCGCTTTCATGGTCAGTGCAGCGCTGATCACGCTGTTCGGCATCACCGGCTGGTTTGAAAAAGCCATGAACCGCATTCCCGTGGCGATTGCCTCGGCCCTGCTGGCCGGCGTGCTGGCGCGCTTCGGCATCCAGGCTTTCGCGGCTGCACAAACGGCCTTGCCGCTGGTGCTGCTGATGCTGGCGATCTATCTGCTGGGCAAGCGCCTCTTGCCGCGCTATGCCGTGGTGCTGACGCTGGCGGGGGCGATTGTTTTTACGGCCGCACGCGGGCAACTGGCCTGGTCTGAAGTGGCTTTTTCTTTCGCGATGCCGGTGTTCACCATGCCGAAGTTCAGCTTCGCGGCCATTGTCAGCATGACGATTCCGCTGTTTGTGGTGACCATGGCCTCGCAAAACCTGCCGGGTGTGGCGACCATTTACGCGGCAGGCTATGGTCCGGACAGCGCCGATGGCGGCATCCCCATCTCCAAAATCATCACGCTGAGCGGCCTGGCCACGCTGGTGCTGGCGCCCTTCGGCGCCTTCGCGCTCAACCTGGGTGCCATCACGGCCGCCATCTGCATGGGCAGGGAGGCGCATGAAGACCCGGCAAAGCGTTACACGGCGGCGGTATCCTGCGGCGCGATTTACATCGTGATCGGCATTTTCGGCGCGGCCATCACCGGCCTGTTGACGGCCTTTCCCAAGGAACTGGTGGTCGCCATTGCGGGACTGGCGCTGCTGGGCAGCATAGGCAGCGGGCTGGCGGCGGCGGTGAAGGACGAATCGCACCGCGAGGCGGCGCTTATCACGTTTCTCGTCACCTTGTCCGGCGTGGTAATAGCCGGTGTGGGCTCGGCCTTTTGGGGTGTGGTGGCGGGCGCGCTGGCGCTGTTTGTACAACAATACGGCCAGCAGCGCCGTGAATCCCCATCCGAAGCGGCCCCCGCAGACACCCGAACCCCTTCCAAACCATGAACCTTCTTTTTGTCGCCGATCCGCTTGAGTCCTTCAAGATTTACAAGGACACCACCTTCGCGATGATGCGCGAGGCGCAAAAGCGCGGCCACCGCGTCAGCGCCTGCCTGCCGGCGGACATGAGCTGGCAGACCGGCGCGAAAGTCACGGCCCAGGTGCGCCACATCAGGCTGACGGGTGATGCGGACACCTGGTTCACGGCGGACGCGACCCGGCCCGACACGCGCGAAGCCATCGCGAGCTTTGACGCGGTGGTCATGCGCAAGGACCCGCCCTTTGACAGCGAGTACTTCTACAGCACGCATTTGCTGGAACAGGCCGAGCGGGAAGGCGCCAAAGTCTTCAACAAGCCGCGCGCGCTGCGCGACCACCCGGAAAAACTCGCCATCCTCGAGTTCGCGCAGTTCAGCGGCCCGACGCTGGTCACGCGCAGCGCGGCCGACATCAAGCGTTTTCACGCCGAGCATAAGGACATCATCCTCAAGCCCCTGGACGGCATGGGCGGCATGGGCATCTTCCGCGTCAAGGAAGACGGCCTGAACCTGGGCAGCATCACCGAGACGCTGAACCGTGACGGCGCGCAAAGCGTGATGGTGCAGAAGTTTTTGCCCGAGATCGCCAAGGGCGACAAACGCGTGCTCGTTATCGGCGGCAAGCCCGTGCCTTTCAGCCTGGCGCGCATTCCCCAAGGCAGCGAGGTGCGCGGCAACCTGGCGGCCGGCGGCCTGGGCGTGGCGCAGCCGCTGTCCAAACGCGATTTTGAAATCGCCGAGGCGCTGGGCCCGGTGCTGGCCGCGCGCGGCCTGCTGCTGGCCGGCGTCGACGTGATCGGCGACTACGTGACCGAGATCAACGTCACCAGCCCGACCTGCTTCCAGGAAATCCACGACCAGGCCGGTTTTGACGTCGCGGCGATGTTCATGGATGCGCTGGAGGCTGCGCTGAAAGGCTGAGAGGACTCGCGCCTTCGTCAGCGCGGCCGGCCTGCGCCTCGCGGCGTACCGCCAGCACGCGAGAGCGCCGCTTGCGCCACCAGATCACGATGCCGGTCACCGACAGCATCACCACCACCATCCCCATCAGCGACATCATGATGCGGCCCGGCAGACCCAGGATGCGCCCGCCGTGCAGCGGCAATTGCAGCTGCGCGAACACGTCGGCCGCGGTGCCGTGCCAGGGCTGGTTGCTGCTGATCAGGCGGCCGTCTTCCGCGCTCAGGTAAAGGTTGGACAGGTCCATGCCGTCGCTGTCGTCATGCGTGGCGTGGTCGAAGAACGAGACGTTGTAAAAGCCTCCGCGCTGGTTGTAAAAGACGCCGCCCGGCGATGTGGTCCAGCCGCGGCGTGTGGCTTCGGCCCGGGCGATGCCGACGATTTCGACGAAGCCGATCTTCGGCTCGATGCGCGCACCCAACGGCGCCAGCGGTACCAGGGTGGAGGGGCCGGGCGTGGTCTTGGACACCATGGACAGCAGCGGGAAAAATATCTCGCGGTTCAGGTTGATCGAGAACGAGGTGAAGGCCACCACGATGATCAGGCCCCATACCCACAGCCCGCCGGCGCGGTGCAGGTCGAAGTTGAGCTTGTAGCCGCCGGCCTTCCAGCGCAGCAGCCAGGAGGGTTTCCAGCGCGACCACCAGTTGGCCGGGTCGCGATGCGGCACGGTTTCGGCACCCGCGCGCTTGCGCAGGCGGCGCGGCATCGTGAGGTAGAAGCCGACAAAGCTGTCGAGCAGCCAGACCAGCGCGATGCCGCCCATGATCCAGTGGCCGATGCGGTCACTGCCCCACATCGCCGGCACATGCAGCGTGTAGTGCAGCTTGCGTAAAAAAGGCATCAAGGTTTCGGGCTTGAACGACACCGCGTTGGAATCGCGCTTGCCGCGCACCTCGGCCGTGACCGGGTCGACAAACACCTGGTTGTAGCCGAGTTGGTAGGGCTTGCCGGTGGCCGGGTCCTTGCGCGGCTGCACGAAGTAGCCCGCGGCATGGCCTTCCTCGAAACCGAGCGGCAGGTAGGCCACCCGCGCGCGCGGGTCGTGGGCTTCGACAGCGGCGGTCAGTTCGAAGGGGTCGCGGAAAGGGCCGCGCGCCTCGGTATCGTAGAGCTTGCTGTTCAGCCAGCCATCGATCTCGTGGTCCCACGAGATGACGGCGCCGGTCAGGCCCGAGACGATGAGGAACAGCGCGGTGGACAGCCCCATCCAGCGATGGAGGACAGTCCAGAGGGTTCGCATGGCGGCAGGCCTTTTTTAGAAGTCGATGCTGCCGCTCACGACGAAGGTGCGCGGTGCGCCCATGACCAGGTAGTTGTCAGTGGGCGAGGCGCCGCCGGCCGAGGCCCAGTACGACTTGTTGAGCAGGTTGTCGACGCGCGCGCGCAAGGTCAGGGCGCGGCCCTTGCCGATGTCCATCAGGTAGCGCGCGCCCACGTCCAGGCGGGTCCAGGCGGGCAGTTCCTGGGTGTTGGCCGCATTGGCGTACTGCTTGCCGGTGTGGATCACGCGTGCATTGAGCGCCAGGCCGCGCACGCCGGTCACATCCCATTCGGCGCCGAGGTTGAGCTGCTGGCGCGGCACGCCGATGGCATCCTTGCCGTCGGTGGCGCCGGTGAGTGTCTTGCTTTGTTTGGCATCGAGCAGCGTCGCGCCGCCGAGCAGGCGCAGGCCGCGCATGGGTTCACCGTAGATGGAGAACTCCAGGCCCCGGTTGCGTTGCTCGCCGAAGGCGCCGTAGGTGGTGCCCACCACACCGTCGAGCGGGCGGTTGGTTTCAAACAGGGCCACGCTGCCGCCGAAGGTGCCGGCGTCGTATTTGGCGCCGATTTCGGTCTGCTTGGAGTGGAAGGGCTTGAACACCGTGTTGGCATTCGTCACCGGGGTCACCACACCGGCGATGCTGACGGTGGCCGGGGCGACCTTGCCGGGCACCAGGCCTTCAATGTAGTTTCCGTAGAGCGACAAGTTGCTGTTGACCTTGAAGACGATGCCGGCGACCGGCGTGGTGCGGCTGCTTTCGATGGGCGCGGCGGCGACGCCGGTGTTGTAGGCGAAGGTCTGCTGCTTGATGGTCTGGTTGCGGGCCCCCAGCGTGAGCAGCACGGTGTCTTTCGCGAACGAGAGCGTGTCGGCGATGGCCAGGCTGGACGTCTCGGTCTTGGCCTGCAGCGCGGGGCTGGCCAGGTTGTTGCCGACAAAACCGGGCGCGGCACTGTTGGCCACCGGGAAGGCCGACGCGACCGGCGTGTAGAGGTTGCTGGCCACACTGGCCGCGGAGAACGCGAAGGCGTTGTAGCGGTCGTTTTTATACGTCGCGGCGGAGGCGACCACCGTGTGGCTTATGCCGCCCGTGCTGAACTTCCCTCGCAGGCCGGCTTCCAGCGTCGTGATCTTGTCTTCGCGCGTGTTGCTGAAGCGGGTGGCGGTCGTGGCGCCCGCGGCGTTGGTGAGGGTCGGGTTGGCCAGGTCGTTGCCCTCCCAGCTGTTGCGCACGCCGCCGGCGACCCAGCCGGTGATGGCGCTGTTGAAGTCGGCTTCGGCGCGCACGGTGGCGAAGGTGTCGCGCTCTTTGGCAGAGGTCCAGGGCTGGGCGAAATTGCTTTTGGCATCCGGCGCGGCGGGAATCGGCAGCAAGGCCGACGGCGTCATGTTCGGGCGGCCGGCGGTCAGCGTGTAGTCCTGGTGGCCGATGTCGGCCGAGATGCGCACATTGCTGCTGCGCCAGTCCAGGCCGACGCCTACGGCCGTGAGATTCATTTTCTCGTTGTCGACACCGGTGCCGCCGTCGCGCTTCACCGCGTTCAGGCGGATGCCGGTGGCCTGGTCGGGGCCGAAGCGGCGCGCGATGTCGGTCGAAACGGATGCCTGGCCGCCGCTCTGGTAGCTCAGGCCGGCCCGCGTCAGCGGCTCGTTGGGGGCGCGCTTGGGCAGCAGGTTGATGCTGCCGCCTATGCCGCTGCCGCCGGGCGCCGCGCCGTTGAGGAAGCTGTTGGCGCCGCGGAAGACTTCCACGCGCTCGAGGAATTCGGCCGCAATGTACTGGCGCGGCAGCATGCCGTAGAGGCCGTTGTAGGCCACGTCATCGGAGTACACGGGAAAGCCGCGCACCATGTAGAGCTCCTGGAAGTTGCCGAAGCCGCGCGCCGTGCGCACCGACGGGTCGTTCAGCAGCACGTCGGCGACGCTTTTGGCCTGCTGGTCCTGAATCAGTTCGTTGGTATAGCTGGTGCTGGAAAACGGCGTTTCCATGATGTCCTGGTTGCCCAGGATGCCGACACGCCCGCCGCGGGCCACCTGGCCGCCGGCAAACGGCTGGGTCAGGCCCTCGGCCGAAGCGTCGGCGCTGGCATTGACGGTCACCGTGGACAACGTCGCCGTGGGCGTACCGGCCTCCGGCGCGGGGGCGGTTTGCGCATGGACTAGCGGCAGCCAGAGGGCCAGGGCGGCAGCGCTTGCGATGGGTGTCAGGAGAAAACGCGATGAGGACATGTTTGGATCGAGGTGTTTTAAATGAGAATGATTATTATTACCTTGATTCCGACATTCCCCCTGCCCACCGCCTCCTTGCGTCATTTCTTCGACGAATTTCGTTGCGGTACCGCCACGATATGTATGCATATCATTCGCCGCACACGCCTGTTGGCGGGGCTCAGCCCGGCACAAGCCCGCAAAGCCACGCTACGCGAAATGAGGTGGCCAGCCGAACGCCGTGCCACCCCTGGAAGGGCAGCGACTTTGACAGCATCTATGGGGTGACCTTGCGGCGCGGCGAGGGCAAGGCCGTCGCCAGCTTGCGCCATGAACAGCAGCAGCTCAACGGGCAGGCCGCGGCCTGCCCCAAATCGTAAAGCTAGGCTGCCGCCAGCGCGCCGTCCTCAAACACCTTGAGTTCGCCCGGCGCGAACGCGGTCCAGGTTTCGTTGGTGGTCAGCGGCGCCGTGACCACCACAGCCACCTTGTCGGTGGGCCGCGTGTGTTCGGCGAAGTTCACGCTCACGTCCTCATCGCTCAGCGTGGCATGCGCGAAGGGATGTTTGCGCTCTACGTAATAGAGATTCGTGGAGGCATGCGCCCATAGCGCCTGGCCGTTGCTCAGCAGAAAATTGAAAGTGCCGTGGCCGGCGATTTGCGCCGCGAGTTCGCGCAGCGTGATGCTGAGTTCCTTCACGCTGGGCACGCCCGCATGCGACTTGGCCATCTCCTGCATGATCCAGCAAAAAGCGCGCTCGCTGTCGGTGGTGCCCACGGGCCGGAAGCTGCCGTGCAGGCGGGGCGCAAAGTCCTTGAGGTCGCCGTTGTGCGCGAACACCCAGTAGCGGCCCCAGAGCTCGCGCACAAAGGGGTGGCAGTTCTCCAGCGCCACGCGGCCCTGCGTCGCCTTGCGGATGTGCGAGATCACGTTGCGGCTTTTGATGGGGTAGCGGCTGATCAGCTCGGCCACCGGCGAACTGCAGGCCGGCTGGTGGTCGACAAAATGGCGCAGGCCCTTGTCGCTGGCGCCGGCCACGCTGTCGTCGCCCTCAAAAAACGCGATGCCCCAGCCGTCGGCATGGTGGTCGGTGTGGCCGCCGCGCTGCGCAAAGCCGCGAAAGCTGAAGGTCACGTCGGTGGGCGCGTTGCAGTTCATGCCCAGGAGTTGGCACATGGTCAGCCTGCTTTCTGTTCGTCGTTGGGGATGGCGGCCACAGGCACACGAAGCTGCCAGGCCGCCACCATGGCCAGCAGGCAAAGGACGGCCAGCATCAGGAATGCCTCGTTGAAAGCGGCCAGCCGCGCCGGGCTGCTGGTGCTGTTGGCCAGGGAATCGCCATGCGCGGCGAGCCGCCACTCGAGCACGATGCCGCACAGGCTCACGCCTATCGCGCCGCCCAGCATGCGCAGGAAGTTGATGGCGCTGGCACCCTGCGAGAGCAAGTGCTCATGCAGCGGCCGCAGCGATCCGAGGTTCAGCGAAGGCAGGATAAAACCCAGGCCGATGCGGCCCAGCGTGGCCCAGGCCACCAGCATCCACAGGCCCGAGGCCAGGCTCACCGTGAGCATCAGCGCGAACGAGGCGGCCAGCAGCGCCAGCCCGGTGCTGACAAGCAGCCAGGTCGGGTGTTTGTCGGCCAGGCGGCCCACGCCGGCGATGGTCGCGGCCAGCACCAGGCCGGCGGGCAGCAGGATGGTGCCGACATGCGATGCCGAGAGATTCAAACCCAATTGCAGGTAGACCGGCAACAGGTAGGTCGAGCCGAACAAGGCCGTGCCGTAGATAAAGGCCACGATGCTGCCCATGGCAAACGGCCGGTAGCCGAAGAGCGCCAGGTTCATCAGCGGCGCACCGCCCGTGGCGGCCAGGCGGCGCTGCCACCAGACAAAGGCGGCCAGCGCGGCGACCGCGCCGCCCAGCAACACCAACGCCTGCGCGCCGCCGCCGGTGCCGTGCAACTCGACCATGCCGTTGAGCAGGCACAGCGTGCCCACCGCGCCCAGCAGCAGGCCGCGCCAGTCGATCATGGCCGTGTTGCGGTTCGCCGCCACGCCGCCCGGTGCGGTGTCGGGCACGTAGCGGTAGGCCATCCACAGCGACACCAGGCACAGCGGGATCACCATGAAAAAAATCGAACGCCAGCCGAACAGGTCGACCAGCAGGCCGCCTACGCTGGGGCCCACGGCGGGCGCCAGCACCACGCCCATGCCGAAGAGGCCGCTGGCGCGGCCCTGCTCATGCGGCCCGAAGGCCCGCATGATGATGATGGCGGGAATCGGCTGCACCACGCCGGCCGCCAGCCCCTCGGCCACGCGTGCGCCCAGCACCAGGCTGAAATGGTTGGACAGGCCGCCGACGATGCCGCCGGCCATCAGCAGCAGCATGGTGCCCGCATAGGTGCGGCGGTAGCCGTAGCGCGCCAGCAGCCAGGGCGTGGTCAGCATGGAGACCGTCATGGCCACCATAAAGCCCGAACTCACCCATTGCGCGCGCTCCTGCCCCAGCGTGAAGTGGTGGCTCATGTCGGGAATCGCCACGTTGACGATGGTCGACGACATGATGGAGGCCATCGTGCCTATCATGACCGACAGCAGCAGCAGCCAGCGGTAGCGCGGGCCGTGCCGCGCCTGCAGGCCGGCGAGGGAAGCGGGCATGCGGCAGGCCCGGGCTCAGTCCCTGGGCTCGGACCAGAGCTTGCCGCCGGTGGCCCAGTTCTCGCGCTTGACGTCGGTGATCAGGATGTCCACCGAGTCGGGCTGGCCGCCCAGGATTTCAACGCTGACGCGGGTGATGGCCTCGACGAGCTTCTTCTTCTGCTCGATGGTCCGGCCTTCCATCATTTCGACGTGGTAAGTGGGCATGGTTTCCTCTGGATGAAACGCCTGCGGCGGGATTGCCGCGGGGCGTGTGAATACCCGATGATAAAAGCAAGCGTAAAAGCCGGCGGCGGCCGCCGGCTTGTCGGCCTGCGCTGACAGGCTCACGGGGATTGCCGCCGCAGGCGCGGGCAGCAAACCATGGGACACTGGCCTTCCTCTGGGCGTCCCGCACCCATCCCTGCGGGCTTCATCCGGGCCACACTTGTTTCTCACCACCTCCGCTCCCTCCACCGAGCCCCCTCTTCCCCTGCTGGCGGGGCGCAACTACCGCTGCCAGTGCGGGCAGCCGGTCTTCTTTCGCAACAGCAAATGCCTGGCCTGCAACACGCCGCTGGGCTACGACTGCGAGCGCGGCCTGCTGCTGCCGCTGATGCCGGGACCGCGCGAAGGCACCTGGCGCGAGTGGCAGGCGGACGCCGCGCCGGCCGCGCCGCCGCCCGACGACACACAGCCACCCCGGCTCGAGGCGATCCCCGGCCAGGAATCCGCGCCAGAAGCCGAAGCCACCGCCGCGGCACCGACAGCTGAAACCGATGCACCTCACCCCGGCGAAGAAAGCGCGGACGATGGTGAGCCGACCTACAAACGCTGCCTCAACCTCTCCACCCCCGCCTCCTGCAACTGGCTGGTGGCCGAGCACGACCCCGCCGATATGTGCCGCGCCTGCCGGCTGAACCGCACGATTCCCGACCTGACCAACCCCGAGCAGCCCGACAACGGCTACCTGTGGGGGCGCATAGAGCTGGCCAAGCGGCGGCTGGTGTCCTCGCTGATCCTGCTGGGGCTGCCGGTGGCGTCGCGCATGAGCGAGGACCCGGAGCGCGGCCTGATGTTCGATTTCCTGCGTTCGCCGGTCAACGGCCCGCACATCATGACCGGGCACAACACCGGCCTGATCACGCTCAACATCGACGAAGCCGACGACGCCAAGCGCGAGGCCGTGCGCAAAGCCATGCGCGAGCCCTACCGCACCCTGCTCGGGCATTTCCGCCATGAAGTGGGCCACTATTACTGGGACCGCCTGGTGGCCGGCACGCCCTGGCTGGAGGGCTTTCACCAGCTTTTCGGCGACGAAACCCTGGACTACAAGGCCAGCCTGCAGCGCAACTACGACGAAGGCCCGCCCGCCGACTGGCCGCTGCATTTCGTGAGCGCCTATGCCAGCACCCACCCGTGGGAAGACTGGGCCGAATGCTGGGCGCACTACCTGCACATGCGCGACGCGATCGACACCGCGCTGAGCTTCGGCCTGAGCGTGGATCGCTTCGACCTGGAATTCACCCCCTTCACGCTGGACGCGCTCTACCAGCCCGAACACCCCGACGCCGAGCAGTTCCTGGGCTTCATCAACCACTGGACCCGTTTGACCACCATGCTCAACGAGATGTCGCGCAGCATGGGCCAGCCCGACTTCTATCCGTTCGTCCTGCCGGCCGAAGCGGTCGGCAAGCTGCACTTCATCCACCTGCTGGTGAGTTCGGGCAGCTGGCGCGAGCAGGAAGCCCCCTCGCAGGCGGTACAGGCGCAGTCGCAGGGACAGGCGCAAGCGCAGCCGCCTTCCTGATCGCGGTAAACGTCAAATAGGCCGGCCGCGTGCGCTACAGTGGCAGCGCCATGCCGCGCCGCCCCAAAAGCCACCACTACAGCGTCTATGTGATCGAGCTTGGGCCCGAGGTCTGGGACGTGGCGCGCTTTCGCCGCGCCAACCCGGACTACCAGCTGGGCAAACCCTTTGTCTATGTCGGCATGACCGGGCTGGACCCGGACGTACGCTTTGACAAGCACAAGGCCGGCATCCAGTCCAACCGCTTCGCGCGCGATTTCGGTGTGCGCCTGCTGCCCCGGCTTTACGAGATGTACAACCCCATGCCCTATGACGCCGCGCGCGACATGGAGGTCGAGCTGGGCATAGGCCTGCGCGAGGCGGGCTACGGGGTCTGGCAGGCCTGAGCGCCGGGCGGCACAGCCTTATTCCAGCGCGCTGACCGTCACGCCATGCTGGCCGGAGAACGCCTGCAGGATGCCGGCGATCTCGCCGTCGGGCAGCGTGGTGACCAGTTCAACGATCTTGTTGCCGCCGCCCTTGTGGCTGTCGCTCACCGTCACGGTGGCCGCCGGGTCGCCTGCCGAGAACAGTTTTTGCAGCGAGGGCCCCAGCGAGGCCATCATGCCGTCGCGCTCGTCCTTGCCGGCGGCTGTCCCCTCCGTGTACTGCACTTCAAACGAAAAATTGGTTTTGGCGCTCATGGGTGTGTAGTCCGGTGTGTAGGCGTGGGGCTTACGCGCGCAGCGTGGCCGCGAGGGTAATCTCCGGCACGCCGGCCAGCGCCTTCGACAGCGGGCAGGCTTTCTTCGCGCCCTCGGCAAGCTCCTGGAATTTCGCCTCGTCGATACCGGGGATAGCGGCCTCCAGCGTCAGCGCGATGCGGTCGATCAGGAAACCGTCTCCCTGCGGCACCAGCCGGACCTTGGCACGCGTGTCGACCGAAGTGGTGGAAAAACCGGCCTTGTCGCAGGCAAAGGAAAACGCCATGGTGAAACAGGCCGCATGGGCCGCGCCCAGCAATTCTTCCGGGTTGGTGCCGCTGCGGTCGTCTTCAAAACGGCTGCCGAAGCCGTAGGGATAGCTCTTGAGCGCACCGGTGTCGGTGCTGATGCGGCCCTGGCCTTTTTTGCCGGCGCCTTCCCAGTGAACGGAAGCGGTTTTTTCAATCATGGCAGCCCCTTGAAGATGAAAGCGAATCCATCAATGTGCACGCCGGCCGTGCGCTGAGGCGTCAGACAGCGCCGCGTGCGGCACGCGGGACGCTTCCTACAGAACCGGGGGTTTACGCGGTTTCGGGCTCGGTCTGGCTGGCCGGCGACGTCTGGGACGCGACATCCGAAGCGACCGCGTCCAGCGCCTGCGCCACCACGCCCTGGCTGTCGACCGGCCTGAGCAGGCGCTCCCGGATCAGGCGTTCGCAGCTGCGCTTGGTCATGGAGTGCGGCTGGCCGCCATGGCTCACGAACATGAACAGCGTGCCCTTGGTGCTGGCCCAGATCAGCTGGGCGCGCAGCCAGCGGCGGCGCGAATACAGGTCGACCCAATGGCCGGCCCGCAGGCCCGCCAACAGGCGCTCGGCATCGCTCTGGGCCAGGGCCGGCGCGGCATTGGCGGAAGCCTCCTGCTCGGCGAGGAGTTCGGCGTGGGAAGAGTCGACCTCTTCCGCGATGGGCTGGGCGGCCTGCACCGCCGCGGCAGCGGGTTGTTCGTATTCTTCTTCCAGCGGCATGAGCTCGCCGGGCGCCGTCGGCAGCGTGTCTTCAAAGCCCGCCGCATCGAGTTCGTCGCGCGCCAGCCAGGGATGGGCGGCGGCCTTGGCGCGGCGCTGCTCGGGCGTGGCCGGGAGTTCTTCGGGCTCCAGCGGCATGGACCCGGAGTCCAGCGGCGCCATGCCCGACTCTTCGGCATCGCGCTGGCTTTTCAGGCGGCGCAGCTTGAGAACCGGCCTGTGCAGCTTCATCAGGCCTTCAAAAAACGGCTCGCTCTCGCGCGGGTCCTGCCCCAGCAGGTCCAGCCCTTCGTGCAGCTTGGCCAGCAGGCTGGGAATCATCTCGATCAGCTTGGCGGGGCGCTTGAGGGTAACCTCGCGTTTGACGCTCCAGAGCAGGTCGGGCACCACCGAGCCGAAGCCCATGGGGTCGATCTGGTTGCGCGTGTCGGCGAGCTTGGCATGCGCCATCGCCAGCGCCCAGGGGCCGAACAGGAAATCGAGCACCAGGCCCGGCACCTTGTCCAGGTCCGAGCGCGTGCTCAGCTCAAAGGCGATCTGGTCGGCCTGGGTCTGCCGCTCTTCGGCAAAACGCAGGGCCTGCAGCACGTTGTTGCGGTTTTCCGCCTCGAGCTGGTCCTGCTCGTCCCAGCCGTATTCCAGCGAGGCCAGCGCCATGCCGAAAGGCTGGGCATCCTCGATCGCCAGGCCGTTCAGTTCGTTGAAGGCGCGCGTGACCGGCTCGAAGAAGGCCAGGAACTCAGGGCTGAATTCGTCGTTGTACTTGAAGCTGCGCTGGGCCACCCGCTCCATGACGCGGCGGCCGGCATGGCCTTCATCGCTGAAGAATCGCGGGTCCACCATGGCCAGGCGCAGCAGCGAAGGCTCCAGCGCCACGATGGCCTCGCGCACCGGCACCAGCAGGCGCGGGTCCTGCGCCACCTGGTTGACCAGCTTGCGCACCACCTCCAGGCCCAGCACCTGGCCGACCTGGCGCGCTTCTTTCTTGAGCTGGGTACGCACGATGGCGCGTTCCCGCGGCTTGGCGTACGAGCCCCAGACCTGCGGGCTGAGCTGGCTGCGCTCGTCGACCAGGCGCTGCGGGCGGTCCACGGCCGGCATGCCTTCATAGTCAGACAGGTAACCGGGGCGTGACTCGGCCAGCGGCGCGGAACCGGAGTCGGGCGCGGCATGGAGGGCGGCCAGTTCCTCCTCGACGGTTTCGTAATAAGAGGGCGCCAGGCCGTGGTGGGCATTGCTGCCGCCATGGAACAGGAAGTCCTGGAACAGCTCGTCGCGTATTTCGTAATTGGACAGGTCGGCGTACTGCGGGGCCGGCTTGCCGCCGGGCTCGCCAAAGCCGCCCTCCCCACCACCCGCGCCGCCGCCACCACCACCGCTTCCCTCGCCCCCGGCACCGCCGCCGGATCCGGAAGCCGCCGCGCTCGAACCGTTTCCGCCCTGCCCACGCCCACGGCCCACGCTGGCCGGCGTCTGCAGCACGCGGTAGGTCGCACCCTGCACGTTGGCGAGCTCAAGCTGGTTGACCAGCCGCTCATAGAGCCGCTTGAGTTCCCGCCCCAGCGGATCGGCCATGTATTTGAGCCATAGCGAGACCACAGCCGGCTCGGCCTTGCTCGCCACCGCCATCTCGCGCAGCGTTTGCGCGAAGACTTCCGGGCGCAACGGGTTGAGTTCGGGCCGCACGTTGGGCAGGCCCTGCACCGTGCTGATCAGCTTGTTGAGTTCGGCCAGGATGTGGTCCACGGCCGGCAGCACCAGCTGGAGCAACCGCGAGGATTCAATCGCCTTCGACACGTCCTGGTCGTCGACCAGCGAGAAGCTGGCATGCGTCAGGCTCGCGAAAGCGCTGGAGGAGGCGACGGCCGCGGCGGCCTGCTGTTCTTCAGACGATTCGGGGGTCCGGGCCGCCTGCGCCGCGGCGGCCGCATTGGCCTTGAAATGGACCATCAGGTCGGCCGGGTATTGCTGGGCCCAGACGGGCTTGTGTTTCAGCAGCTCGCGCCAGGCGGTGCCCAGTTCGTCGCGTTCGGCGACTTTCATGCTCTGCGTCTCGGCCACCTGCAGGCCCGCCACCGCATCTTCCATGCACTTTTCCAAAGCCGACCGCGCCGCTGTGGCTGCCGACTGGAGACAGGATTGAAGAACGTCAGGTTGCGAAGCCATCTGGAGCCAGGATTTACGGAAATGAAAGGTGAGAGCGCTCAGCCAGCCAGCTTGCAACCATACGTGCCGGGGGCCAGAGAGATGTCTAGGGTAAAGGCCAACAGTGTCTCCATCAGGATGCTTGCAAAGTGTTTCACTTGGTTTCGCCTGTACACATATGATTCCTGCGGCGCTCTTCCCTCAACGCAGCGCAAGCTGCCGCTTAAATCCCCCGAAAGCACGTTTGGAGGAGGTTCTTTTGTAAGATCGGCGCTTCTTTGTAAAGGTCGGTTTGGCGCAACACTTTGGGCGCCCAGGCGGCCATCCACTTCCGCGGAGCCTGTTTTGGCGTCATCTGGGCCTGTTTCTTCCGCTTTTTCTTCCGGTTTCGCTTCCGTTTTTCGGCCCCAATGGCTGCTGGCCGGCGCGCTCTTCTGGCTCAGCTCCAGCGCCTGGTCGCATACCGTCCTGGAAAACACCGCCCTGCTGGGCATGAGCCATGAACAGGTCGCGGCAACCCTCGTGGATGCCCAGCCCGTCAGGTCGCCGCGGCGCCTGCCATCGGGTGCGCTGGGTTCGCTGCGCGTGCCCGATGCGCTGTGTGAAGGCGCGCGTTTCGAGCAGACGCTGTTTTTTGCGCAGCAGAAGCTCGCGCAGATGGACCTGGTGCTGCTCAGCCCTGGCGCTGAAGACGCCGTGAGCCGAATTCAGGCGGCCTTGCTGCAATCACTGCGCGCCAGGCTTGGCCCCGAACTCGCGGCGGGTGACAGCGCCTCCTGGGTCAGCGCGGACGCCGACGTGATGCTGTTTCGCTCGGGCAGGCCGGACCATCCCAGCCTGCGCCTCGTGATCAAGCAACGGCAGCTGGTGGATGCCGGCGAGCTTTAAGCTGCTCCGGCTTTGACCTTCAAACGCCATGCGTGCAATAGAGGCTCGGTATAGCCGCTGGGCTGTTCCAGCCCCTTGAAGACCAGGTCACAAGCCGCCTTGTAGGCCGCCGAGGTTTCAAAGTTGCCGGCCATGGGTTTGTACAGCGGATCGCCGGCGTTCTGTTTGTCGACCACGGCGGCCATGCGCTCGAAGGTTTCCTTGACCTGCGCCTTGCTCACCACGCCATGCAGCAGCCAGTTGGCCATGTGCTGGCTCGAAATGCGCAGTGTGGCGCGGTCTTCCATCAAGCCCACGTTGTGGATGTCGGGCACCTTGGAGCAGCCCACGCCCTGGTCAATCCAGCGCACCACGTAGCCCAGGATGCCCTGGGCGTTGTTGTCGAGTTCCTGTTGTTTGGCCTCCAGGCTCCAGGCCGGCGTGCGCGTCACGGGGATTTGCAGCAGGCCATTGAGCAGCGCGTTGCGCTCCTTGCTGGCGCTGGTCTTTTCGAGCTCTTTCTGCACCTTGCTGACCTTGACCTGGTGGTAGTGCAGCGCATGCAGCGTGGCGCCGGTGGGGCTGGGCACCCAGGCGGTGTTGGCGCCGGCCTTGGGGTGGGCAATCTTCTGCTCCATCATGGCCTTCATGAGGTCGGGCATGGCCCACATGCCCTTGCCGATCTGCGCCTTGCCGCGCAGGCCGCAAGACAGGCCCACCAGCACGTTGTTCTTTTCATAGGCCGCGATCCAGGCGCTGGCCTTCATGTCGCCCTTGCGGATCATGGGGCCGGCATGCATGGCGGTGTGCATCTCATCGCCGGTGCGGTCCAGGAAGCCGGTGTTGATGAAAGCCACGCGGCTGGAAGCGGCGGCGATGCAGGCCTTGAGGTTGACGCTGGTGCGGCGCTCTTCGTCCATGATGCCGAGCTTGACGGTGCTGTCCGGCAGGCCCAGCATTTTTTCGACGCGGCTGAAGAGCTCGGCGGCAAACGCCACCTCGGCCGGGCCGTGCATCTTGGGCTTGACGATGTAGACCGAGCCCTTGCGCGAGTTCTTGATGCCGGGTTTGCCCTTGCGCTTGAGGTCATGGATGGCGATCGTGGTCGTGACCACGGCGTCCAGGATGCCTTCGGGAATTTCGCGCGTGGCGCCGTCGGCCGCCGTGTACAGCACCGCCGGGTTGGTCATCAGGTGGCCGACGTTGCGCACGAACATCAGCGAGCGGCCGTGCAGCGTGACGGGCAGGCCCTTGGGCGAGCTGTACTCGCGGTCCGGGTTCAGGCCGCGGGTGAAGGTCTTGCCGTCCTTGCTCACGCTTTCGGTCAATGTGCCCTGCAGGATGCCCAGCCAGTTGCGGTAGGCCAGCACCTTGTCCTGGGCGTCGACGACGGCCACCGAGTCCTCCAGGTCCAGGATGGTCGACAGCGCCGCTTCGACGACCAGGTCGCTGACACCGGCGGCATCGGTTTTGCCGATGGGCGTGTCGTGATCGATGCGGATGTCCAGGTGCAGGCCGTTGTGCTGGAGCAGCACCGACGAGGGCGCGGCGGCCTTGCCCTGGTAGCCGATGAACTGGGCGGCGTCTTCCAGCGTGGTGGTCACGGCGCCCTTCCTGCCGCCCTTGAGCGTGACCACCAGCTTGCCGGCCTTGACGGTGTAGCCGGTCGAGTCGATGTGCGAGCCCTTTTTGAGCGGCGCGGTGCGGTCCAGCACGTAGCGCGCGTATTCAATCACCTTGGCGCCGCGCACCGGGTTGTAGCCCTTGCCTTTTTCGGCGCCATCGGTTTCGGCGATCACGTCGGTGCCGTAAAGCGCGTCGTAGAGGCTGCCCCAGCGCGCGTTGGCGGCGTTCAGCGCGTAGCGCGCGTTCAGGATGGGCACCACGAGCTGCGGGCCGGCCTGCAACGCCAGTTCGTCGTCCACCCTGGCCGTGGTGATGCCGACCTTTTTAGGCTGCGGCACCAGGTAGCCGATGCTTTCGAGGAAACCGCGGTAGGCCGCCATGTCGGCGATGGGGCCGGGGTTGGCCTTGTGCCAGGTGTCCAGTTCGGTTTGCAGGCGGTCGCGTTCGGCCAGCAGGGCGATGTTTTTCGGCGCCAGGTCGGCCACGATGGCGTCAAAACCTTTCCAGAACGCGCTGCTCGCCACCCCGGTGCCGGGCAGCACCTGGTCTTCGATGAAGCGGTAAAGCTCGGTCGCGACCTGGAGGCGGTAGCTGGCGGTGCGCGCGGTATTGGAGGCGGTGCTGGTGCTCATGTGTTGTCCCTTTTTTTCGTCAAACCAAAAATAAAAAATGAAAGCGGATTATGCGAATGGCAGAGCGAGCACGTCGCGCAGGCTGCTGCCGGTGTACACGGGCTGCGTGCCCAGTTCTTCAAACGGCAGCTGGTAGCGGTTGACCCACAGCGTCTGGTAGCCGTACCAGGTGGCCGCCAGCGCGTCCCAGCCGTTGCAGCTCACAAAGGCAATCTGCCTGGCCTCCAGCCCGGTCGCCTGCAGCCCCAGGGCATAGGCCTCGGGCGCGGTCTTGTATTTGCGGATGGTGTCCACGCTGATCACGTGGTCCAGCAGGCCCTCGAGCCCGGCCGAGCGGACGGCCACACCCAGCATGGCCGGGTCGCCGTTGGACAAAATGCCGGTGGCCACGCCGCGCGCCTTCAGCGCCTGCAGCACCTCCCGGTTTTCCGGAAAGGCCGACAGGTGGCGGTACTGGTTCATGAGCTGGTCTTCCTGCCCCGGGGCCAGGTCCAGCCCCAGCCGCTTGCAGGCATAACGCAGGCCGGCGCGCGTGAGGTCCCAGAAAGGCTGGTAGTACGCGCCGCCGTTGCTGGTGGTCACCAGGCGGGTGTATTCAATCTGTTTGTCGCGCCACAGTAGGCCCAGTGCCTGGCCCTTTCCCGGGAACAGCTGCTCGGCCAGCAGGCCCACGCTGTAGACGTCGAACAGCGTGCCGTAGGCGTCGAACAGCACGGCGCGCAAGGGAGCCGGGGTGGTAGCGCGCGTTTTTTCCATGGCCTCTACTGTATTTGATACAGGTTGGCCGATTAATTGACATGAAATAGTTTTATTAATGACCTGAATACATCTAATGAAAGCGGTGCACTTGAAAGATGAGCATCCGTCTCCGTACGAAGGCGAGCCGGAACAGAGAGCAAATGCTTGGCACAGCTCTTGCATCTCGTCTTGTACACAAGTATGGATGCTTTCAAGTGGTGCACACCTCCTCAACATTGAATCCCTCCGCAGAGCCCGCCGCGCCCGGGCCGGCGGCGGCGCCCGCGGGCGCGGACACCGCACTCGCACCGCAGGCCTGGATCACCCAAACACCCTCTTTCCCGCCCGGTAGCACCGGCGCACTCGCCGGCCTGTCTTTCGCGGCCAAAGACAACATTGACGTCGCGGGCGTGCACACCACCGCCGCCTGCCCCGCCTTTGCCTACACCCCCATGGCGCACGCCACCGTGGTGCAAAAGCTGCTTGATGCAGGTGCGCAGCTGCTGGGCAAAACCAACCTCGACCAGTTCGCCTGCGGCCTCAACGGCACGCGCTCTCCCTACGGCGCCGTCCCCAACGCGATCAACCCGGCCTATATATCAGGCGGGTCCAGTTCCGGCTCGGCCTATGTGGTGGCGACCGGGCAGGCGGACTTCGCGCTGGGCACCGACACGGCGGGCTCCGGGCGCGTGCCGGCGGGCCTGAACAACATCGTGGGCCTCAAACCCTCCAAAGGCCTGATCAGCGCGCGTGGCGTGGTGCCGGCCGCGCAGAGCGTGGACTGCGTGTCCATCTTCGCGCGCACCGTGGCCACGGCCGCGCGGGTGCTTGAAGCGGCCATGGGCTACGACGCGCTGGACCCGTACTCGCGGGTGCTGGCGATGGCCGACACAGCCTTGCCGGCGAGCTTTCGTTTCGGGGTGCCGTCGACGCTGAGCTTTTACGGCGACGCGCTGGCCGAGCAGGCTTTCGGCGAAGCCATCACGCGCATGCAGGCCCTGGGCGGCGTGCCGGTGCCCGTCAACTTCGCGCCGCTGGCCGAGGCGGCCGCGCTGCTCTATGAAAGCGCGCTGGTGGCCGAACGCTACACCGCCGTGCGCGATTTTTTCGACGCGCACGAAGACGCGGTGATAGAGCCGGTGCGCAGCATCATCGGCGCGGGCAAACACTACAGCGCCGCCGACCTGTACGCGGCCCAGACGAAGCTGCGCGCATTGGGCCAGCAGGCGGCCGCCATGTGGCAGGACATCGAAGTGCTGCTGCTGCCGACCGCGCCCACGCACTACACGCTGGAGGCCATGCAGCGCGACCCCGTCACGCTGAACCGCCACCTGGGCACCTATACCAACTTCGTCAACCTGCTGGACTACGCGGCGCTCTCCGTGCCCAGCAGCCTGCGCCCCGACGGCCTGCCTTTCGGCGTCACGCTGGTGAGCCTGGCGGGCAGCGACTGGCAACTGGCCGAGCTCGGCCAGCGCTACCACCACGCCACGGGCTTGCCGCAGGGCGCATTGAACGAAGCATTGCCCGCGCCCGTGGCCTTGCCGGGAATTCAAGCGCCGGCCACCGTGAGACTGGCCGTGGTGGGCGCCCACCTGTCGGGCATGCCGCTGAACAGCCAGCTGAGCTCGCGCGGCGCCACGCTGGTCGGCCCGGCGCGCACCGCGCCCGATTACCGCTTTTACGCCCTGCCCGGCACCGTACCGCCCAAGCCGGGACTGCTGCGCGTGGCGCCCGGCGAAGGCGCCGGCATCGCGCTGGAAATCTGGGAAATGCCGGTGCAGCACTACGGCTCCTTCGTGGCGCTGATTCCCGCGCCGCTGGGCATAGGCACGCTGGCGCTGGAAGGCGGCGGCAGTGTCCAGGGGTTTATCTGCGAGGCGCATGCCCTGCAAGGCGCCGAAGACATCACGCACCTGGGCGGCTGGCGCGCTTACCTCGCATCACTGAAAACAAGCGCATCCGTCTGAACTTTCCACTCACTTTCATCCACCGCTTATCCATCACCTGCAGGAGCATTCCATGAAACCCGTCCCCGCACCGTCATCCGCCACCTCCGGCCCGGCACGCCGCACGCTGATCAAGGCCACGGCCGCCGGCGCAGCGCTGGGAATGCTGGGCATGCCCGCCATCCTGCGCGCGCAGGGCGGGCCGAAAATCCGCATTGGCTACTGGCCCATCGCGGCCGGCCTGCCCTTCTACTCGGCCATCGAGCTGGGCTACTTCAAGGAAGCCGGCCTGGATGTGGAGCCGCTCAAGTTCGCCGGCGCGCAGCAGGTGATGGAGGCGGTGCTCTCGGGCCGTGCCGACGGCACCGCCAACGGCACCGGCTCGGCCAACATCGCCATCGGCGAGATCGCCCAGCCCGGCACCTTCAAGATCTTCTGCTCCAACCCCAGCAACGTGAAGAACGTGCTCGACGAAGTGATCGTGCCGGCGGCCAGCCCCGCCAAGGTCATGGCCGACCTCAAGGGCAAGCGCGTCGGCTCCGGCCCCGGCATCCAGAACGTGACGCTGGCCAAGACCGTGCTGGAACGCGGCGGCGCCACCGGCGCGACCGTGGTCGAACTGCCCATAGGCCAGCATGTGGCCGCGCTGGCCGCCGGCCAGATCGACGGCGCCTACACGCTGGAGCCCACCGGCACCATAGGCCGCATGAACGGCACCACCCGCGTGCTTGAAGCCGGCGTGATCGCGCGCTACGTGCTGGGCGACCCGATGGCGCCGTGGTTCGGCGGCTCGGCCTCGCTGTCCTCGGACTTCATCAAGAAGAACCCCGATGCCGCGAAAAAATTCGTCGCCGCCTACGGCAGGGGCGTGGCTTATGTGCGCAGCAAGTCGGTCGAGGCGCGCCAGTACCTCAAGGGCTACACCGCCATTGAAGGCCCGCTCACCGGCGAAGTGCCGCTGGCCGCATACACCATGTACAACGAATTCACCCCGGCCGACGTCGCGCATTTCCAGAAGTTCTTCGACCTGTTCTCCGAAAAAGGCATCTTCAGCTCGCGCCTGATCGTGGACACCATGCTCTACAAGGGCTGAACATCATGGATACCGCTTCCCCAGCAACGGCAACGCCCGCCAAGCCCTGGACACCACCAGCCGCGCCGGCAGCCCTTGTCCAGCGCAAGCCGATGCTGGACAAGGCCCTGCCCTTCATCGGCCCGGTGGTGCTCTTCATCATCTGGGACCTGGCCGTGCGCCTGGGTTTCATCAAGGCCATCCTGCTGCCGCCGCCCATCGATGCGCTGGGCGCGCTGCTCAGCGGCCTGGCCGGCGGGCCGCTGCTCAAGGACTTCGCGGTCACCGTGTGGCGCACGGTGCAAGCCTTCCTGATCGCGGCGGCGGTCGGCATGCCACTGGGCGTGCTGCTGGGCAGCAACGAAAAAGCCTACCGCAGCGTGGAGTTCCTGATCGACTTCTTCCGCTCCACGCCGTCCTCGGCGCTGATCCCGCTGTTCCTGATGATTTTCGGCGTATCGGACATCAACAAGGTGGCGATTGCCGCCTTCGGCGCGCTGCTGATCGTGGTCTTCAACAGCGCTTACGGCGTGATCAACGCGCGCAAGCAACGCGTGATGGCGGCGAAAGTCATGGGCGCCTCGCGCTGGCAGGTGTTCAAGGACGTGCTGATCTGGGAAAGCCTGCAGCCGAGCTTTGTCGGCCTGCGCTCGGCGGTGTCCATGGCGCTGGTCATCGTGATCGTCGCGGAGATGTTCATCGGCGCCGATACCGGCCTGGGCAACCGCATCATCAACTCGCAGCAGGTCATGAACGTGAAGGACATGTATGCGTCCATCCTGGCTGCGGGAGCTTTGGGGTATGCGCTGAATATTTTGTTCCTCGTCGCCGAGCGACGCATCGTGCATTGGAGTGGAAGATAATGTTGCCCCCACGTTCGCTCACTGCGTGTAGCTCTCTGCCCCCCGAGGGGGCCGCTGCGCCTGCGGCCTGGCAAAGCCAGTTCCGCGGCCCCTGCTTGAAGGGGAGGTCTGCCTGCCTATTCTTCAATTGTGAAACTTGCTGGAGTGCGTCATGACTGTCGTCCTCAACGCCCCTGTGTACGCCGACGTCCCGGTTCGCGAGTTCCAGCCCGGCCCGGCCGGCACGCACATCACGATTCGCGGCCTGACCAAATACTTCGCCGGCTGGCCGCTGTACGAAGACTTCAACCTGGACATCCCCAAACACAAGATCGTCTCGGTGTTCGGGCCCAACGGCTGCGGCAAGTCCACACTGATCAACATGATCGCGGGACTGATCCCCATCGACGCGGGTGAAATCCTGTTCGACGGCAAGTCGCTCAAGGACACCAAGATCGGCTACGTCTTCCAGAATTACCGCGAAGCCATGTTTCCGTGGATGCGCACCATCGACAACATCGCCTACCCGCTCAAGCTCGAAGGCAAGTCCAAGGCCGAAGTCGACAGGCGCATGGCCGAACTCGTGGCCTCCTTCGACGTGAAGTTCGACCTGAACCGCTATCCCTATGAACTCTCGGGCGGGCAGCAACAGACGGCCTCCATCATGCGGGCGCTGGCGCCCAACCCCGAGGTGCTGTTCCTGGACGAGCCGTTTTCGGCGCTGGATTTCGAGATGACACTGTTCATCCGCGAAAAACTGCAGGAGGTCTTCATGCAGACCGGCACCACCATGCTGCTGGTGTCGCACGACCTCGAAGAAGCCGTCTACCTGGCCGACCAGGTGCTGCTGCTGACCAAGCGCCCGACGCGCGTGGCCGAAATCCTGCCTTACGGCGATGCGCGCCCGCGCACGGTAGAAACGCTGTCCGAAGCGAGTTTTATCCGCACCAAAAAACTCAGCCTGGAGATCTTCCAGCGCGAAGTCAGGCGCTGACCGCATGACGCCCGCGCAAATAGAAGCCTACGTCGATGCCGCGGCGGCGGCGCTGGACTTGCCGCTGAGCCCGCAGCACCGGCCCGGCGTGCTGCAATTTTTCGCGCTGGCCGCCGGCTTTGCCGAGCAGTTGCAGGCCGTGCCGCTGGATGCGCACGACGACCCGGCACCGGTGTTTGTGCCTGTCGAACCCTCCACAAAGGCCGCCGGATGAGTCGCGCCGCGGAATGCCTGCGCGAAGACGCGACCGCCATGGCCCAGGCTGTGCACTCGCGCGAGATCAGCGCGGGCGCATTGGTCGAAGCCAGCCTCGCGCACATCGCCGCCACCAACGGCCGCGTCAACGCGTTCACCGAAGTCACCGCCGCCCGGGCACGGCAACGAGCGTCCCTGCTGGACCGGCAACTCGCCGGCGATGCGCCGGGCCTCGCGGAGTTGCCCCTGCTGGGCGTGCCCTTTGCCGTCAAGAACCTGTTCGACATCGAGGGCGTGACCACCCTGGCGGGTTCGGCCATCGAACGGGATCGTGCCCCCGCCACGGCCGACGCCCTGCTGGTGCAGCGGCTCGAGGCAGCAGGCGCGGTGCTGGTGGGCGCGCTCAACATGGACGAATACGCCTACGGCTTCACCACCGAAAACAGCCATGCCGGCCCGGCCCGCAACCCGCATGACCTCACGCGCATTGCCGGCGGGTCGTCGGGCGGCTCGGGTGCCGCAGTGGCCGCGGGCCAGGTGCCGCTGACGCTGGGCTCGGATACCAACGGCTCCATCCGAGTGCCGGCCTCGCTGTGCGGCGTGTTCGGCCTCAAACCCACCTTCGGCCGGCTGCCGCGCAGCGGCAGCTACCCTTTTATTTCCGGGCTGGACCACCTGGGGCCGTTCGCGCGTTCCGTACGCGACCTGGCCCTGTCCTATGACCTCATGCAAGGGCCCGAAGCTGCGGGTCGCCGCGACCCCGGCTGCGCGCAGCGCAGCGCCGAGCCGGCATTGCCATCGTTGATGCGGGGCATGGACGGCCTGCGCGTGGGTGTGCTGGGCGGCTACTTTCAGGACCATGCGCAGCCCCAGGCCTGGGCCGCCGTGCAGCGTGTGGCCCAGGCGCTGCACGCGCGCGAAACGGTGGAGCTGCCCATGGTCGAGGCCGGCCGCGCCGCCGCCTTCCTGATCACCAACGCCGAGGGCGGCGCCCTGCACCTGGACGACCTGCGGCGCCGCGCCGGCGACTTCGAGCCCCTGTCGCGCGACCGCTTCCTGGCCGGTGCCTTGCTGCCGGCCGCCTGGACAGACCGCGCCCAACGCGTGCGCCGCCTGTATGCGCAGGCCGTGGCCGGCCTGTTCGAACACTTCGACGTGCTGCTGGCCGCCGCCACCCCCTGCGCAGCCACCCCCATAGGCACCGAGTGGCTGGAACTGAACGGCAAGCGCCTGCCGCTGCGCCCCAGCATGGGCCTGCTGACCCAGCCTTTTTCCTGCATTGGCCTGCCAGTCTGCGCGGTGCCGGTGTGGCCCGACCGGGGCCTGCCCATTGGTGTGCAGCTGATCACCGCCCCTTGGCGCGAAGACCAGGCACTGCGCGCGGCGGCGGTGCTGGAGGCCGCCGGCATTGCCCGCGCGCCGCTGGCTTCGCTGACAATCGGGGAATCATGAACCACGCCATCAACCTGCCCGACGTTCACGCCGAAGTGGCGGCCGTGTTCGCCCGCTATGAAAGTGCACTGGTCGGCAACAACGTGGAAGTGCTCGACGAGCTGTTCTGGAACAGCGAGCACACGCTGCGCTACGGTGCCACCGAGAACCTCTACGGTTACGACGCCATACGCGCGTTCCGCGCCGGCCGGCGCTCTCAGGGGCTGGCCCGCACCCTGTTGAGCACCGTGATCACCACCTACGGCCGCGACTTCGCCACGGCGAACACCGAGTTCGCACGCGCCGGCAGCGACAAGACCGGCCGCCAGAGCCAGACCTGGCTGCGCACGCCGGACGGCTGGCGCGTGGTGGCTGCCCATGTGAGCCTGCTGGCATGAGCCGCGCACCGTTGTCCCCTGTTGCCGGTGCGGCCTTTCATTCGCGCGCCGACGAGGCCTATGCCGAACTCAAGCGCGACATCGCCGCCTTCAAGCTGGTGCCGGGCGACCGCTTCACCGAAACCGAGATCAGCGAACGCCTGGGCGTCTCGCGCACGCCGGTGCGCCAGGCCCTGTTTCGACTGCAGCAGGAAGGTTTTGTCGAGGTGCTGTTCCGCAGCGGCTGGCGCGTCCTGCCCTTTGACTTCGACAAGTTCGAGCAACTCTACGACCTGCGCATGGTGCTGGAAACCACGGCCGTGCAGCGCCTGTGCGCCGGCAGCACAGCGGTGGACACGGCGCTGCTGAGCGAACTGGCCGCCATCTGGCTGGTGCCCGTGGCACAACGCAGCACAGACCACGTGCAAGTGGCCCAGTGGGACGAAGCGTTTCATTGCGCGCTGGTGGCGGCCGCCGGCAATGCCGAGATGGCCCGCGTGCACCGCGACGTGACCGACCGCATCCGCATCATCCGCCGGCTCGACTTCATCAAGCAGCCGCGCGTCGACGCGACCTATGAGGAACACGCCAAGATCCTCAAGGCGGTGCAGGCCAAACGCGGCGACCAGGCCGCCATGCTGCTGCGCGCCCATATCGAGACCAGCCAGGCCGAGGTGCGCAAGATCACGCTGCACCAGGTTCACCTGGCGCGCCAGGCCGGGTCGGGAACGCCTTGAGCGTCGCGTAAGCCTGGCCTATCGCGCCCAGCGCAGCACCAGCGGATCCAGCCGCCTGGCGGTGGCCAGCAAGCCTGCGCGGGTGTCCGGATGCATGGCCGGGAAAGGATGGCGCGGCGCCTCGCAGGCGATCACGCCGCCTTCCTTCATCAAGGCCTTGGCGGCCAGCAACCCTGCCTGGCGGTTTTCGTAATTGATCAAGGGCAGCCATTGCTGGTACAGCGCGTAAGCCTTGTCGAGCTCCCCCGCGCGGTGTGCCTCGATGATGGGGCGGATGCCGTCGGGGTAACCGCCGCCGGTCATGGAACCGGTCGCGCCGGCATCGAGGTCGGGCAGCAGGGTGATGGCCTCCTCGCCGTCCCACGGCCCTTCCACCGCATCGCCGCCCAGGCGGATCAGCTCGCGCAGCTTGGACGCCGCGCCGGCGGTCTCGATCTTGAAATAGGCGACGTGCTCGATCTCGCGGGCCATGCGCGCGAGGAAGCAGGCCGAAAGCACCGTACCGCTGGCAGGGGCATCCTGGATCATGATGGGAATATCCACCGCGTCGGACAGGCGCGCATAGAACTCGTAGATCTGCGGCTCGCCCACGCGAAAGGTGGCGCCGTGGTACGGCGGCATGACCATCAGCATGGCCGCGCCCATGTCCTGCGCGCGGCGGCTGCGTTCGGCGCAGATCTTCGTGCCGTAATGGGTGGTGGTCACGATCACGGGCACACGCCCGGCCACGTGTTCGAGGATGGTGCGGGTCAAGGTTTCGCGTTCTTCATCCGACAGCACGAACTGCTCGGAGAAGTTGGCCAGGATGCAGATGCCGTCGGAGCCGGCAGCTATCATGAAATCGATGCAACGCTTCTGGCTTTCAAGGTCCAGCTCACCGGACTCGGTGAAGGTGGTGGGGGCGACGGGGAAGATGCCGCGGTAGCGCGGCCGGCGTGAGGTGTTCATGGTAGGAGCGGGTTGGATGATTCAGTGAACGTGTCAATGGGAGTGGCGGGGAACCTCGGAGCCGCGGCAGCCCACCAGGAAATCGAAATCGCAGCCCTCGTCGGCCTGCAGCACGTGGTCCACATACAGGCGCTGGTAGCCGCCCCGCATGCCTGCGGGGGCCTTGCCCTCCAGCGCTGCGAGGCGTTCAGCCAGTTCGGCATCGCTGATGTCCAGGTGCAGGCGGCCGCCTTCACAGTCCAGTTCAATCCAGTCTCCGTCGCGCACGGCGGCCAGCGGCCCGCCGGCCGCGGCTTCGGGCGCCACGTGCAGCACCACGGTGCCGTAGGCGGTGCCGCTCATGCGGGCGTCCGAAATGCGCACCATGTCCTTGACACCCTGGCGCAGCAATTTGGGCGGCAGGCCCATGTTGCCGACCTCGGCCATGCCGGGATAACCCTTGGGGCCGCAATTTTTCATCACCATGACGCAGCTGGCGTCAATGTCGAGGTTCTCGTCAACGATGCGTTCCTTGTAGTGCTCCAGGTTCTCGAACACCACCGCACGGCCGCGGTGCTTGAGCAGTTCGGGCGAGGCGGCGGAGGGCTTGAGCACCGCGCCGCGCGGCGCCAGGTTGCCGCGCAGGATGCAGATGCCGCCGTCGGCGATCAGCGGGTTGGCTAGCGGGCGTATCACTTCGTCGTTGTACTGCGGGGCTTCGCGCACGTTGTCCCATATCGACCGGCCGTTGACTGTGAGCGCATTTGGATGCGGCAGCAGGTTGTTCTCACCCAGGCGGCGCAACACGGCCGGCAGACCGCCGGCGTAGTAGAACTCTTCCATCAGGAAGCGGCCCGAGGGCTGCAGGTCGACCAGTGTGGGGGTGCCGCGTCCGATACGCGTCCAGTCCTCCAGGTCCAGCTGAACACCGATGCGGCCGGCAATGGCCTTGAGGTGAATCACCGCATTGGTGGAGCCGCCGATGGCGGCGTTGACGCGGATCGCGTTTTCGAAGGCATCACGCGTGAGGATTTTTGACAGCGTCAGGCCTTCGCGTGCCATCTCGACGGCACGCGCGCCCGACATCTGCGCCAGCACATAACGGCGCGCATCCACCGCGGGAATCGCCGCGTTGTGCGGCAAGGAAGTGCCCAGCGCTTCGGCCATGCAGGCCATGGTGGAGGCCGTTCCCATGGTGTTGCAGGTGCCGGCCGAGCGCGACATGCCGCCCTCGGCCGCCAGGAACTGGTGAAGCTGGATTTCACCGGCCTTCAGCGACTCGTGCAGCTGCCACACGGCGGTGCCCGAGCCGATGTTCTTTCCCTCGAGCTTGCCGTTGAGCATGGGCCCGCCGGTGACCACGATGGCCGGGATGTCGCAGCTGGCCGCACCCATCAGCAAGGCGGGTGTGGTCTTGTCGCAACCGGTGAGCAGCACCACGGCATCGATGGGGTTGCCGCGAATCGCTTCTTCCACGTCCATGCTGGCCAGGTTGCGCGTGAGCATGGCGGTGGGCCGCAGGTTGGACTCGCCATTGGAGAACACCGGAAACTCGACCGGAAAACCACCGGCCTCGGAGATGCCGCGCTTCACATGCTCGGCGATTTTCCGGAAGTGGGCGTTGCAGGGCGTGAGTTCCGACCAGGTGTTGCAGATGCCGATGATGGGCCGGCCGTCGAACTCATGGTCGGGAATGCCCTGGTTCTTCATCCAGCTGCGGTACATAAAACCGTTTTTGTCGGCTGAGCCGAACCAGGCGGTGGAGCGTAATTTTCGTTTGGGGTCTGTCATGGGAAGTGTCTGGTCGATGAGGTTTCAAGAGGATTTGGGGCCACGGTTTGCCAGCAGCCTTTGCAACAGGCAAAAAACAAACAGCAGCACACCGACGACGATGCGCGTCCACCAGGAACTGAGGGTGCCGTCAAAAGAAATCAGGGTCTGGATGATTCCCAGCATCAGCACCCCGAACAGGGTGCCGGCCACATACCCCACGCCGCCGCTGAGCAGCGTTCCGCCTATCACCACGGCGGCAATGGCGTCAAGCTCCAGGCCGGTGGCGTGCAGCCCGTAGCCCGAGAGCATGTAGAAGGTGAACACCACACCGGCGAGCGCCGAGCAAAAACCCGACAGTGTGTAGACCCCCACCAGCGTGCGGCGCACCGGCAAACCCATCAGCAGCGCCGACTGCTCGTTGCCGCCGACGGCATACACGGCGCGGCCGAAGGGCGTGCAGTGCGCGATGAACACCGCGGCGAGCAGCACCACGAGGGCGATCACGGCGCTGATGGACAGCGAGGCGCCTTCCCACAAGGGAATACGCAACTGCGAAATCTCCGAATAGGACTCGTTGGTGATGCTGATGGAATCGACGCTGATCAGATAGCACAGGCCGCGCGCCAGAAACATGCCGGCCAGCGTGACGATGAAGGGCTGCAGGCGAAAGCGCTCGATCAGAAAGCCCATGAAGGCGCCGAATCCCGTGCCCATGAGCAGCACCAGCGGAATCACCGCGGCCGGGCTCCAGCCGTGGTGCTCCACCAGCGCGGCCGAGACCATGGTGGTCAGCGCCACCACGGAGCCGACGGACAGGTCGATGCCGCCCGAAAGAATGACGAATGTCATGCCCACGGCAACGATGACCAGGAAGGCGTTGTCAATCAGCAGGTTGAGAAAAACCTGCGCCGAGAAAAACCCGCTGTAGAACACCGAGCCCATGGTCGCCATGGCGACGAAGAGCGAGATGGTGGCCGCCAGCGGCAGGTATTTCGGGTTGAAGCGCACGGCTGGCGCCGCCGCGGCCGCCGGCAGGGGCGCGGCTGCTCCAATGGAAGGGGTCACCGCCCGGCTCATGGCCGCATCCCCCGCGCGGCCGGCCGCCGCATCCAGATGCCGATCTCGGCCCGGAATTCAGGTGATTGCAGCAGCATCACGGCAAACACCACCACGGCCTTGACCACCAGGTTGATCTCGGGCGGCACGCCCAGCGAATAGATGGCGTACGTCAGGGCCTGGATGATGAGCGCGCCTATCACGCTGCCCACCAGGCTGAAGCGCCCGCCCGTGAGCGCCGTGCCGCCCAGCGTGACCGCCAGGATCGCATCAAGCTCCAGCAGCTGGCCGGCGTTGTTGCCGTCGGCGCTTTTGACGTTGGAGCTGATCAGCAAGCCCGCAATGCCCGCGCACACACCGCAGAAGGCGTAGGCCGCGACCACCAGCCGCCGCGCCTGGACACCGGCGACGCGCGCCGCGGTCGGGTTGATTCCCACAGCCTGGATGAACAACCCCAGGGCCGTGCGCGTCACCGCCAGGTAGAGCAGGGCAAACACCCCCGCCACGATGAACAGCGAGAAAGGCAGGCCCAGCAGGTAGCCGCTGCCCAGGAAGAAAAACGGCGTGTAATAAATGGTGATGATCTGGCCGCCGGTGATGAGCTGTGCGATGCCGCGGCCCGCCACCATGAGGATCAGCGTGGCGATGATGGGTTGCATGCCCACCCTGGCGACCAGCAAGCCGTTCCACAGCCCGCACAGCAGCGCGATGCCCAGCGCCGCGAGAATCGCCAGCGGCATGGGGAAGCGGCTCACGCTGCCCGCCACCGAGCCGCCTATCATCCAGGCGGCCACCGCCGCCGCGATGGCCACCACGGCCCCCACGGAGATGTCGATGCCGCGGGTGGCGATCACCATGGTCATGCCCAGCGACACCAGCACCAGCGGCGCGGCCCGGTTGAGGATGTCGATCAGGCTTCCGTACAAATGGCCGTCACGCCACTCGATGTGCAGGAAACTGGAATTAAAGACCGTGTTCACGGCCAGCAGCAGGAACAGCGTGATGAGCGGCCAGGCCAGGCGGTGCCGAAGCAGCACCGTCAGGGGGGAGTGGGAAGCTTCAGACATGTTCAGCCGCGATCAACTCGTAGACGGTGTCTTCGCTGCTGCCGGCGGGCAACTCACCCACCTTGCGGCGGTCCCGCAGCACCACGATGCGGTGCGCCACGCGCACCACCTCGCTCATCTCGGACGAGATGAAAATTACGGCCATGCCGGCCTGGGCCAGGCGCAGGATCTGCTCCATGATTTCCTGCTTCGCGGCCACATCGATGCCGCGCGTGGGCTCGTCCAGGATCAGCAGGCGCGGCTCGGTCGCGAGCCAGCGCGCGATCATGGCCTTTTGCTGGTTGCCGCCCGACAGCAGGCCGATGGGGGTGTCCACACTCGTGGTCTTGATGCCCATGGCCTGGACAAAACGTTCGGCCAAAGCGGTCTGCTCGGCGCGCGAGAGAAACCGGCGCATGCCCATGCGGGCCTGCAGCGCCAGCGCGATGTTTTCCCGGACCGACAGCTCGGCCACGATGCCATCGGTCTTGCGCTCCTCGGGGCACAGGGCGAGGCCGTGCCGGATCGCGTCGGCAGGGTTGGAAAACGTGACCGTCTCGCCGGCTATCCTGAGCACGCCGCGGTCCGGTGTCTCCAGGCCGAACAGCAGGCGCGCCAGTTCCGTGCGGCCCGCACCCAGCAGCCCGGCCAGGCCCACGACCTCGCCGGCGCGCACGCGCAGGTCCACGGCCTGCAACTGGCCGGCCTGGCCCAGGCCTTCGGCTTGCAAAAGCGCCGGCGCGGCATCGTCAAATTCCGGAGGCACGGCGGCGGCGGTGGATTGCGCGGCAAGCTCCCGGCCCAGCATGGCCGCAATCAGCGCCTGCGGCCCCAGTTCACTGGCACGCCACTCACCGACCCAGCTGCCGTTGCGCAGCACGGTGATGCGATCCGACACCGCATACACCTGGTTCAGGAAATGGGTGACAAAAACAATGGCCAGCCCCTCGCCGCGCAGGCGCCGCAGCACCTCAAAGAGTTTTTGCACCTCGTCGTCGTCGAGGCTGGAGGTCGGCTCGTCGAGGATCAGCACTTTCGATTCAATGCCGATGGCGCGCGCAATGGCCACCAGTTGCTGCACGGCGACCGGGTAGCTGGACAGCAGGCGCGAGACGTCGATGTCCAGGCCCATGCGCGCGACCAGTTCGCGCGCGCGGCGGTTCACGGTGGTCCAGTCGATGCGAAATCCCTGCGCAAGGCCATACCGCGGATAGCGGCCCGCGAAGATGTTTTCGGCCACCGACAGGTTGGGGCAGAGATTGACTTCCTGGTAGACCGTGCTGATGCCCAGCCGCTGCGCGGCCAGGGGAGAGTCGGGCCATACCGGTTTTCCCTCCAGCTGCATCTGGCCGCCGCTGGCCTCCAGCACGCCGGTCAGGACCTTGATCAGTGTCGATTTGCCCGCGCCGTTTTGCCCCATCAAGGCATGGATTTCACCGGGATACAGGCGCAAGCGCACATCCTGCAAGGCCGGAATACCCGCGAACTGTTTGTGGATGCCCGCAAGCTCCAGCACAGGGGCGGCGTCGGCCACGGTCATGGCGCGGCCTTCGCGCCATGCGCCGCGGTATTCGCCTTCGCAACGGCCGGGGGTTTCATGCCTTGTTCTTGTTGTAGACGTCGACAAACACGGCGGCCAGCAGCACCACGCCCTTGATGACCTGCTGGTAGTCGATGCCTATGCCCAGGATGGACATGCCGTTGTTCATCACGCCCATCACAAACGCACCGATCACCGCGCCCATGACCTTGCCGACACCGCCCGAAGCCGAGGCCCCGCCGATGAAACAGGCGGCGATGACGTCGAGCTCAAAGCCCAGGCCGGCCTTGGGCGTCGCGGTATTCAGGCGCGCGGCGAACACCAGGCCCGCCAGCGCCGCCAGCACGCCCATGTTCACGAAGGTGTAAAAGGCCAGGCGCTCGGTCTTGATGCCCGACAGCTTGGCGGCCTTTTCGTTGCCGCCCAGCGCATAGACGCGCCGCCCGATGGTGGTGCGGCCCGTGATGAAGTGGAACAGGAAAATCAGCGCGGCCATCACGATCAGCACATTCGGCAGCCCCCTGTAGGAAGCCAGCAGGTAGCTGAAATAGATCAGCAGCGCCGAGAACATCGCCGTTTTGACGAAGAAAATGGCGGCGGGCTCGGCCTGGATGCCGTGCTTGAGCTGCTTGGCCCGCGCGCGTATGCCGGCCACGGCGAGCACGGCGGCCAGCGCCACGCCCAGCAGCAGCGAGGTCATGCGCAGGCCGTCGGTGCTCAGCAGGTCGGGCATGAAACCCGAGCTGAGCATCTGGAAAGAATCGGGGAAGGGGCCGACCGACTGGCCTTGCAGCAGTGCCAGCGCCAGCCCCTTGAACACCAGCATGCCGGCCAGCGTGACGATAAAAGAAGGGATGCGGAAGAAGGCGACAAACCAGCCCTGAACCCCGCCTATCAGCGCGCCGCAGACCAGGCACACCAGCGAGGCCGGCACGAAATGCCAGCCGTACTCCACCATCAGCACGGCCGCCAGCGCGCCGATGAAGCCGCACACCGAACCGACCGACAGGTCGATATGCCCGGCCACGATCACCATCAGCATGCCCAACGCCATGATGACGATGTAGCTGTTCTGCAGGACCAGGTTGGTGAGGTTGAGGGGCTGCATGAGCGTGCCCTCGGTCATGTACTGGAAGAAGCCCATGATGGCCACCAGCGTGATCAGCATGCCGTACTCGCGGAAGTTGTGCTTCAGGTAGTCGAGCGGCGATTTGTCGCCGGCAGCGGCGGTTTTTGCCGCAATCGCGGTGGTGTTGGAAGACTCGTTGTTCATTTCAGCTTGCTTTCATGATCGCGCGCATGATCTTTTCCTGGGAGGCCTGGGCCGTCGGCATCTCGGCGATGAAACGGCCTTCGTTCATGACGTAGATGCGGTCCGTCATGCCCAGCAATTCGGGCATTTCCGAGGAAATCATGATGATGCATTTCCCTTCGGCCGCGAGCTGGGCCATCAGGGTGTAAATCTCGTACTTGGCGCCCACGTCGATGCCGCGCGTGGGCTCGTCGAGGATGAGCACTTCGGGGCTGGTAAACAGCCATTTCCCGAGCACCACTTTCTGCTGGTTCCCGCCCGAGAGGTTGAGCACTTTCTGGCCGACGCTTGAGCACCGGATGCGGAGTTTTTCGCGGTAGCTTTGCGCGACCTGGTATTCGCGGCCGCTGTCGATCACGGAGGCGCTTGAGACGCCCTTGAGGTTGGCCAGCGAGACGTTGAACTGGATGTCTTCGTTCAGCACCAGTCCGTTGCCCTTGCGGTCTTCGGTCACATAGGCCAAGCCGTGGCGGACAGCTTTCTCCACGCTGCCCACATCGATGGGCTGGCCGTTGAGCAGGACCTGGCCGCTGATGCGGCGACCCCATGAACGGCCGAAGATGCTCATGGCGAGCTCCGTGCGCCCCGCCCCCATCAGCCCGGCAACGCCGACGATTTCACCGCGCCGCACCTGCAGGTTGACGCCCTTGATGAACTGCCTGTCGGTGTGCAGCGGGTGGTAGACGCTCCAGTCGCGCACTTCAAACACGGTTTCGCCGATCTGCGGCTCGCGCGGCGGGTAGCGGTCGGCCATCTCGCGGCCCACCATGCCGCGGATCACGCGGTCTTCGCTGATGGGGTCGGCAGCACGGCAGTCCAGCGTCTCCACGGTGCTGCCGTCGCGCAGGATGGTGATGGCGTCCGCCACGCGTGAAATTTCGTTGAGCTTGTGCGAAATGAGGATGCAGGTGATGCCCTGGCCCTTGAGCTCCAGCAGGAGGTCCAGCAGCGCCTGGCTGTCGCCTTCATTGAGGCTGGCCGTGGGTTCGTCGAGGATGAGCAGCTTGACCTGCCGGGACAGGGCCTTGGCGATTTCCACCAGCTGCTGCTTGCCCACGCCGATGTCCGTGATCAGCGTGGCGGGCGACTCCTTGAGGCCCACCTTTTTCAGCAGCGCCTGCGTCTTGCTGTGCGCGGCCATCCAGTCGATCACGCCGCGCTGCGCGGTCTCGTTGCCCAGGAAGATGTTCTCGGCAATCGACAGCAGCGGCACCAGCGCCAGCTCCTGGTGGATGATGATGACGCCCAGCTGCTCGCTGTCATGGATACCCAGGAAGCGGCGCTCCTGCCCTTCATACACAATCGCGCCGTCGTAGGAGCCGTGCGGGTAGACCCCGGAGAGCACCTTCATCAAGGTCGACTTGCCGGCACCGTTTTCACCGACGACGGCATGGATCTCCCCGGCGCGCACGCGCAGGTTGACCTTGTTCAGCGCGACCACCCCGGGAAAGGTCTTGCGGATGTCGCGCATCTCGAGAATCGTTTCCAATGCCTGTCCTTTGGTACAAAAATCGCTCCAGAGGTGATGGACACCCATGGGCGTAAACAGTCCCGTGCCTTGCGGCACGAGACCGTCGTTCAAGCTTCAAGCCGGGTTACTTGATCTGCGACTCTTTGTAGTAACCGCTGCCGATCAGCACCTGGTTCCAGTTGGAGGCATCCACAGCCACCGGCTTGAGCAGGTAGGAGGGCACCACCTTCACGCCGTTGTTGTAGGTTTTGGTGTCATTGATCTCGGGCTGCTTGCCGGAGAGGGTGGCGTCCACCATGTTGGCCGTCACCTTGGCCAGCTCACGCGTGTCCTTGAAGACGGTCGAGTACTGCTCGCCTTTCAGGATGGACTTCACCGAAGGAATTTCGGCGTCCTGCCCGCTGACCACCGGGCAAGGCTGCTGCGCCGTGCAGTAGCCGACGCCTTTGAGCGAGGACAGGATGCCGATGGACAGGCCGTCATAAGGCGACAGGACCGCGTGGACTTTTTCCTTGCCGTAGTAGGCCGAGAGCAGGTTGTCCATGCGTGCCTGTGCGACCGCGCCGTCCCAGCGCAGCGTGCCGACCTTGTTCATGCCCAGTTGCTTGCTGCGCACCACCAGCTTGCCGCTGTCGATGTAGGGCTTGAGCACACTCATGGCGCCGTCGTAGAAGAAGAAGGCGTTGTTGTCGTCCGGGGAGCCGCCGAAGAGCTCGATGTTGAAAGGACCCTTGCCCTGCTTCAGGCCCAGCTTGTCGACGATGGAGGTGGCCTGCAGCACGCCCACCTGGAAGTTGTCGAAGGTGGCGTAGTAGTCGACGTTCTTCGAACCCTTGATCAGGCGGTCATAGGCGATGACCTTGACGCCCTTGTCGGCCGCGTTCTGCAATGCCTTGGACAGGGTGGTGCCGTCGATGGACGCGATCACCAGGACCTTCGCGCCCTTGGTGATCATGTTCTCGATCTGGGCGAGCTGGTTCGGGATGTCGTCATCGGCGTATTGCAGGTCGGTCTTGTAGCCGCGCTCCTTGAGCACCTTGACCATGTTGTCGCCGTCGGCGATCCAGCGGGCCGAGGATTTGGTCGGCATCGAGATGCCGATGCTGCCCTTGTCCTGGGCATGGGCCAGCGGTGCGATGCCCACGGCGCCCAGGGCCATCCCGGCCAGCAATGTCTTCAGAAAAGTACGCTTCATGAAATTGTCTCCTAGAGTGTTATGAATGAATTTTTCAGTATCGGTGCGCTATTGCAGCGCACAAATCAGTATTTACGCTTGGGGAATTCCTTGGCCGCCACTTCCATCGGAAAAATCCCTTCTTCGGTAACGATACGTTTCTGAACCGGCTTGCCGGCCTTGATGTCCTTGACCGCGGCCATCAGCTGCGGGCCCAGCAAGGGGCTGCATTCCACGGACACATTGAGCTTGCCGGCCATCATGGCCTCAAAAGCGCCCTTGACGGCGTCGATCGAAATGATGGTGATGTCTTTTGCCGGCTTCATGCCCGCCTCTTCAATCGCCTGGATCGCGCCTATCGCCATGTCGTCGTTGTGCGCGTAGAGCACATTGATCTTCTTGCCCTCGGCCTTGAGGAAGGCTTCCATCACCTCCTTGCCCTTGGCCCGGGTGAAGTCGCCGGTCTGCGAACGGATGATCTTGAACTTCGGGTCGGCCTTGATGATTTCTTCAAAACCCTTTTTGCGGTCGATGGCCGGTGCGGAGCCCACGGTTCCCTGCAGCTCGACGATATTGACCTGGCCGCTTGTGCCTTTCATTTTTTCGACCAGCCAGCGGCCCGCCTTGCGGCCTTCTTCGACAAAGTCGGAACCCATGAACGACACATACAGCGAGGTGTCCTTGACGTTGACGGAGCGGTCGGTCAGGACCACCGGGATCTTGGCGGCCTTGGCCTCGCGCAGAACGGTTTCCCAGCCCGATTCGACCACGGGCGAGAACGCGATCACATCCACTTTTTGCGCAATGAAAGAGCGGATCGCCTTGATCTGGTTCTCCTGCTTCTGCTGCGCATCCGAGAACTTCAGTTCAATGCCGGCCTCCTTGGCGGCCGACTTGATGGATTCGGTGTTGGCGGTGCGCCATTCGCTTTCCGCGCCCACCTGGCTAAAGCCCAGCACGATGGGCTTTTGCGCCCAGGCCGAGACCGGCAGCAAGCCGGCAAGGGGGGCGCACGCAAGCGCGGCGGCAAGGGTTCGGCGATGGATCTTCATATTGTCTCCTTTGGTTGAAATGGAACTGACAGCTCTCCCGTGATCTTCATACGCTCAGGCCAGCACGTAGCCGGTCTTGACCGTGGTGTAGAACTCCGCGGCGTAGCGGCCCTGCTCGCGCGGGCCGTAGCTCGAGCCCTTGCGGCCGCCGAAGGGCACGTGAAAGTCGACACCCGCCGTGGGCAGGTTCACCATGGTCATGCCGACCTCGGCGTTGCGCTTGAAATGCATGGCGTGCTTGAGGGAGCTGGTGCAGATGCCGGCGCACAGGCCGAAAGGCGTGTCGTTGGCCAGGGCCAGCGCGTGGTCAAAGTCATCGGCCTGCAGCACGCAGGCCACGGGCCCGAAAATCTCTTCGCGCGCGATGCGGTGCTCGGGCCGGGCCAGGAAAAGCGCCGGGTTCATGTAATGCCCCGGTGTCGGGCGTTCCAGCAGTTCGCCGCCCCAGACATGCTCGGCGCCCTCGTTGCGCCCGATCTCCAGATACGACTGGTTCAGCTCAAGCTGGCCCTGGTCAACCACCGGCCCCATTTCGATACCCTGTTCCAGCGCGTGGCCCACTTTGAGCGCGGCGATGCGGTGGCGCAGCCGGGCGACGAATGCGTCGTGCACAGGCGCCTCGACAATGAGGCGGCTGGACGCGGTGCAGCGCTGGCCCGTCGAAAAGTACGAACCCTGCACCGCGCAATCGACGGCCCGGTCAAGGTCGGCGTCGGCCAGCACCACCAGGGGATTTTTGCCGCCCATTTCAAGCTGCACCTTGGCGCGGCGCGCGGCGGCGGACTGCAGAATGCGTTCGCCGGTCGCCACCGAGCCTGTGAAGCTCAGCGCATGGACCAGCGGATGGTCGACCAGCGTTTGCCCGACCTCCCGGCCGCTGCCCATGACCAGGTTGAACACGCCCGCGGGCAAGCCGCAGCGGCTGATGATTTCCGCCAGCGCCCAGCCGCAGGTGGCGACCAGCTCGGCCGGCTTGAAGACCACCGTGTTGCCATAGGCCAACGCGGGTGCGATCTTCCAGGCCGGAATCGCCAGCGGGAAATTCCACGGCGCGATGATGCCCACCACGCCGACGGGTTCACGCGTCACGTCGACCTGGATGCCGGGCCGCACCGATGCCATGGTCTCGCCCTGGACACGCAGCGCTTCTCCTGCGAAAAACTTGAAGATCTGGCCGGCCCGCGCCGCTTCGCCCACGCCTTCGGGCAGCGTTTTGCCTTCTTCCCGCGCCAACAGCATGCCCAGCTCATCCTTGCGCGCCAGGATCTCGCTGCCGATCTGGTCGAGTACGTCGGCGCGGCGCTGCGGGGTGCTGTGGCTCCAGTGCGGCAAAGCCTCGGAGGCGGCCCGAATGGCGAGTTCGGTCTGGTTGCGGTCGGCACGCGCGTATTCGCTCACCACTTCCCGTGTATCCGAGGGATTGGTGCTGATGCCCGTGGTGGTGCCGGTTTCCCAGCGCCCGTTGATGTAATGCCGCGCGCTTTGCTGCACTTCGCCGAATTTCATGAAAGCCTCGTTTTTTGTCACGCTGCAGTCTATGATTCATTTTGATATCGATCTAATCGTTTTTTTGATAAAACAGATATCGTTCTACGCATTCTGGAAAACCCCATGAGCACCTACAACCACTGGTTCATACGCGCGCGACTCAAAACCCGGCAATTGCTGCTGCTGGTGGCGCTCGCCGAAGAAGGCAACATTCACCGCGCGGCGCAGGTTCTGAGCATGACGCAGCCGGCCGCGTCCAAGCTGCTCAAGGACCTGGAAGACGTGCTGGAGGTCCCGCTGTTCGAGCGCCTTCCGCGCGGCATGCGGCCGACCTGGTACGGCGAGACCATGATCCGCCACGCGCGCATGGCGCTGGCCAGCCTGAACCAGGCGCACGACGAGCTCACCGCGCTCAAAACCGGGCACTTCGGCCATGTCGGCATAGGCGCGATCACCTCGCCGGGGCTGGCCCTGCTGCCGTCCGCGGTCGCCGTGGTCAAACAGGAGCACCCCAGCCTGCGCATCTCGCTGGACATCGAAACCAGCCCGGTCCTGCTGGAGCGGCTGGAGCAGGGCAGGCTCGACATCCTGGTGGCACGCCTGTTTGCCGAGCACGACAAGACGAATCTGCGCTACGAGCCCCTGGTCGAGGAACCGGTCTGCGCCATGGCGAGGCCCGGGCATCCGCTGCTGGGCGTGTCGGGCCTCACCCTGCGCGACGTGGTGGCGGCCGCCTGGATCGTGCCGCCCGCGGGCAGCGTGCTGCGGCACCGGTTCGAGCTGATGTTCCAGGAAGACGGGCTGGCGCCGCCCATCAACGTGGTCGAGTCCTCAGCACTGCTTTTCATCACGCGCATGCTGCAGCAAAGCGACATGGTGGCCGTGGTCGCGGCCGACGTGGCGCGGTATTACGCCGCGCACGGCATCGTCTCGGTGCTGCCGCTGGACATGCCCTGCCACATGGACGCCTTCGGCATCATCACCCGCACCGACCGCCTGCCTTCGCCCGCCGCCAAGGTCATGATGAAGGCGCTGAAGACGGCGAGCTTCACGCTCTACGGCCGCAAGCTCGAAGCGGATTAGGGCACAAAGTCAGACCCAGCCGGCATCCACCTTGAACTCCTGCGCCGTGCACATCGCGGCGTCATCGGAGGCCAGGAACAGCACCATGCGGGCGATGTCGTGGGGCAGCAGTTTGTCGGGCAGGCACTGGTTGCGCTCGAGCTCCTTCTCGCCTTCGGCATTCAGCCAGAGCTCGATCTGCCGCTCGGTCATGACCCAGCCCGGCGAGACGGTGTTGATGCGGATGCGGTCGCGGCCCAGTGTTTTCGCGAGGCCGCGCGTCAGGCCGTTCACCGAAGACTTGGCGATGGCGTAGCACGGGTAGCCCGTGCCCTTGCCCTGCCAGCCGGTGGAGCCCAGGTTGATGATGGAGCCGGCGCCCAGCCGCTGCATGCCCGGCACCACCGACTGGATCGCAAAAAAAGCCGGCCGCTCGTTGATCGCGATACGGTCGTCATAGTAGGCGGGGGTCACGGACTCCAGGCTGTGGCGGTCATCGCTGGCAACGTTGTTGACCAGCACCGAAAAATCGCCCAGTGCGCTCGCCGCGTCGGCCACCGCGGCCTGTAGCGCGGCCACGTCCCGCACGTCGCAGGCGCGCCACCACGGGCGGGTGTGCCCTGCATCCGCGAGTTGCTGCGCAAGCGCCTCACTGGCTTCCTTCGCGACATCAATAAAGGCAACGCGCGCGCCCTGTTGCGCAAACGCGGTCACGATGGCGGCGCCTATGCCGCTTCCTCCGCCGGTGACAAATACTGATCGCCGGTTCAGGCTGGGGAAGACGGACAGGGTGCCGGCGGCGGGAGCGGTGCGCATGGGAAGAGGGCTGGAAATGTTTGACATTGCAATTTATGTATCAATGAATTTATAAATAATAAGTTTTCAACATCACTATGCATTGATATTATCCATCGCGTCAAGAGCAAGAGGCCAGTCGTGCCAATACACCGGCTCGCAACACGGGGACATCAGTGACATCAATTCTGGACACGCCCACGACCCTGGCGCTGCCCGGCAGGGCGCATTGCGTTCATCCGGCCGGAGCCCTGCTTGGTGAAGGTACCCTGTGGTCGCCGCGCGAGCAGTCGCTGTACTGGGTGGACATTCTTGGGCGCCGCCTGCACCGCTTCCGCCCGGCCACCGGTGCGCGCAGCAGTTGGTCTTTTGACGAGGAGATTTCGGCGCTGGCCGAACGGGCCTATGCGCCCGGCCTGATCGTGACCCTGCGGCGCGGCTTCGCGCTGTTTGACCCGGCGTCGGACACCGGGCCGAGCTACCTGCACCAGCCGGAGGCCGGCTTGCCGGGCAATCGCTTCAATGACGGCAAGTGTGATGCGCAAGGCAGTTTCTGGGCCGGGACCATGGACTTTGATTGCACGGCCCCGACCGGCGCGCTGTACCGCTACGACCCGGACGGCCGATGCACGCGCCATGAGGAAGGTTTTGCGGTGACCAACGGCCCCACCTGGTCTATCGACATGCGCAGCCTGTATTTCAACGACACGGTCAACGGCCGCATCTATGCCTATGACTTCGATGCCGGCGCCGGCACCTTGTCGAACAAGCGGCTCTGGCTGGCTTTTGCGCCGGGTGACGGCGTGCCCGACGGCATGACCACCGACGCCGCGGGCCGCCTGTGGATTGCCCACTGGGGCGGCGCCTGCGTCAGCTGCCATGACCCGGCCACCGCGCGGGAGCTCTGCCGCGTGCCGCTGCCGACCAGCCATGTGACCAACTGCGCCTTTGGCGGGCCGGACATGCGCACGCTGTTTATCAGCACCGCCCGAACCGGGCTGACCCCGGCGCAGCTCGCCGACCAGCCGCTGGCCGGCGGCCTGTTCGCGGTGGCCATGGACAGCCCCGGCCTGCCCGCCGGTTTGTTCGGCGGCTGACGCCATGGACAAACACCCCCTGGACAGCCTAGCCCCTGAAAGATCAATATGACCGATTCCGCGCATTCCGTTGTCTGGCTGCGCCACGCCGGCCAGCACCTGGGGCTGCTGCCCTCGCTGGGCGGCAGCGTGGCCGCCTGGCAACTTGACCGCCCGCAAGGGCCGCTGGACCTCTGGCGGCCCTGGGACGGCAAAACAGAAGACCTCTACCAGACTGCCTCATTTGCCATGGTGCCCTGGTCCAACCGCATCAGTGGCGGCGGCTTTACGCATGCGGGGCGGTTTCACGCGATGCGGCCCAACCGCAAGGGCGAACCCTATCCCATCCATGGCGACGGCTGGCTGCAGCCCTGGCAGCTTTCGCAGCCGGCCGCCGACACGCTGGTGATGACGCTGGTGTCGCGCGGCTTCGATGGCAACCCGTATGACTACGAGGCCGTGCAGACCTTCCGGCTGGTGGATGGCGGGCTGGACCAGCAGGTACAGGTGCGCCACCTGGGCGACGCGCCGCTGCCCTACGGCCTGGGCGTGCACCCCTGGTTTCCCCGCACTCCTCAAACGCGGATCACCGCACCGGTTCAGGGCGTTTGGCTCTGTGGTGATGATCCCTTGCCGGTTGGGCACACGACGGACTTCCCGGCCGGCTGGAACCTGAACGAAGGCGCGCCGGCCAACGGCCCGCTCATCGACAACGGCTACACCGGTTGGGGCGGCGAAGCCCGCATCACCTGGCCCGAACTGGGTCTGCAGCTCACGGCCCGCATGCCGGACTTTGAGGAGGACGGCGGCGCGGCGCAGCACTTTTGCCTGGTCTACCGGCCGCCGCAAGGGCCGGCGTTTTGTTTTGAGCCCATCACGCAGCCCATCGATGCCTTCCACCTGCCGGGGCAACCCGGCCTGCGTGTGCTGGGGCCGGGGGAACAGTTTTCGCTCAACATCCAGTGGCGCATCGAAGGCGCGACCGCGCAGGGCTGAAGCGAGACGGGCTTAGAACCTGTTCACGGTCTAAACCTGGCCTGTCAGACGGCGGGCGGCTTCAAGTACCGGCTTGACATGGGTTTCGCTGTAACGGTTGGCAGGCATGGTCAGCGTCACCGCGCCCGCCAGCATGCCGTCGGCCCTGAACACCGGCGCTGAAATGCCGGCCACCTCGGCCAGCCGGTCGCCCACAGCGGTGTAGTAACCCTGTTCGCGGATCCTGGCGTAAAGCGGATGGTCTTTTCGCGCGGCGGCCCTTGCCCTGTCGGTGTCGAACGCGATCAGGATGCGGGCGCCCGTGCCGCGATCAGCAGGCAGCAGGTCACCGGCCCGGATGTGGTCGCGGATCGGCTGCGGCGAGTCCACGCGGTACAGGCACAGGCGGGCCTCGCCCTGGCGCACATGGTAGGCCGCGCTCTCGCCGGTGGCCGCGACCAGCTCGCGCAGCACCGGCAGCACCACGCGGTCCAGCGAAAAAGAGGCGGCATACACCGCGTTAAGCCGCGCCACCTCATTGCCCAGCCCGTAGCTGCCGTCGTCCAGGCGCTGCACCAGGCGGGCGTGCTCGAGCGAGGCCAGCAAGCGCAGCACCGTGCTTTTGTACAGCTGCGTGCGGCTCGCAAGTTCCGCCAGGCTCAGCGAGGTGTCGCCCGCGCGGAAAGCCGACAGCAGGGTCAGGGCGCGGTCCACCGCGGCCGCGCCGCCAGGCGCGGCATGGCTGTCGGCAAGGGATTCGATCTGGGCTTTGCGGGGCATGGCACCTTTCAAGGCTTGCGCGCCGCGCGGCTTGACAAGCCGGCGTTTAACGCGGAACATTTCATTAGAAAGAACCACATTCTATCTTACAGAACATCAAACATGAGCACAAGCCCCGCCCACTTTACCCGCCCGGAGGTGCTGATCAGCGAAGTCGGCCCGCGCGACGGCTTGCAGTCGGTCAAGGCCGTCATGCCGACGGACGACAAACTTCGCTGGATCACAGCCCTCTACGATGCCGGCCTGCGCGAAATCGAGGTCGCATCGTTCGTGCCGGCCCGCTTGCTGCCGCAAATGGCCGACGCGGCCGAGGTGGTGCGGCACGCCCTTACCTTGCCGGGCCTCACGGTCATGGCGCTGGTGCCCAACCTTCGCGGCGCGCAGGCGGCACTGGCGGCCGGCGTGCACAAGCTGACGCTGCCGGTGTCGGCGAGCGCCGCGCATTCGCTGGCCAATGTGCGCAAGACGCGCGAAGAGATGGTGGAGGAAGTGCGCGCCATTGCGGCGCTGCGCCGCGATACCGCGCCGCAGGTCAAAGTCGAGGCCGGCATTTCCACCGCCTTCGGCTGCACCTTGCAGGGCCAAGTCGCCGAGGACGAGGTGATACGCCTGGCGGCCCAGTGCATTGCCGCGGGCGCCGACGAAGCCGGCCTGTCCGACACCACGGGCTATGCCAACCCGGCGCAGGTCAGGCGCCTCTTCAGGCGGCTGCGCGCGGAGATCGGCGAGCACGCCGGCGCGGCGCATATGCACAACACGCGCGGCCTGGGCCTGGCCAACTGCCTGGCTGCCTATGAAGAAGGCGTGCGCACCTTTGATGCCTCGCTGGGCGGCCTGGGCGGCTGCCCCTATGCACCGGGCGCGTCGGGCAATGTGGTCACCGAGGACCTGGTCTTCATGTTCGAGGCCATGGGTGTTCCGACCGGCGTGGACCTGGGCCGGCTGATGGCCGCGCGTGAGCCGCTGCGGGCCGGGCTGCCGGGCGAGGCGATTTACGGCATGACGCCCGAGGCGGGTTTGCCCAAGGGTTTTGTACAGGGAGGTGCGCATGCCTGAAGCCGATTCCACAGCCAGGCCCCTGCCCTACGCGGGCCTGCGCGTGGTCGAGTTCACCCACATGGTCATGGGGCCGACCTGCGGCATGCTGCTGGCCGACCTGGGCGCCGAGGTCATCAAGGTCGAGCCGATTGCCGGGGACAACACCCGCAAGCTGATCGGTTCGGGCGCGGGATTTTTCCCCATGTTCAACCGCAACAAAAAAAGCATCGCCGTCGACTTGCAGACACCCGAGGGGCGCGAGCTGGTGCTCAAACTGGTCGCGACGGCCGACGTGGTCAGCGAAAACTTCAAGCCCGGCACCATGAAGAAGCTGGGCCTGGACTACGCCAGCCTTTCGCAACTCAACGAGCGCCTGGTTTACGTGAGCCACAAGGGTTTCCTGCCCGGCCCCTACGACCACCGCACGGCACTCGACGAAGTGGTGCAGATGATGGGCGGCCTGGCCTATATGACCGGCCGCGCCGGCGACCCGCTGCGCGCCGGCAGCAGCGTCAACGACATCATGGGCGGCATGTTCGGGGCCATTGGCGCCATGGCCGCGCTGGCCGCGCGCGACCATCCAACAAGAGGGACCGGCAAAGGCCAGGAAGTGCAGTCCGCGCTGTTTGAAAACAACGTCTTCCTGGTGGCCCAGCACATGATGCAGTTCGCCGTGACCGGCCAGCCCGCCGCGCCCATGCCCAGCCGCATTTCGGCCTGGGCGGTTTACGACGTGTTCACGGTCCGGGACGGCGAGCAGATTTTCCTGGCCGTCGTCAGCGACACGCAATGGGCGATTTTTTGCGAAGCCTTCGGCCTGCAGGAACTGCGCACCGACCCGCGGCTGCACAGCAACAACGACCGCGTGCACGCGCGCGACTGGCTGATGCCGCTGCTGCGTTCGCACCTGGCCGGGCACAGCGCCGCAGAACTGGGCGCCGTGTTTGAAATGCATGCGCTGCCCTTCGCGCCCATCACGCGGCCGCAAGACCTGTTCGAGGATCCGCACCTGAAAGCCACCGGCGGCCTGGCGCCCATCACCCTGTCCGACGGCGAGCGCGCGGGCCAGGTCACGTCCACCGTGCTGCTGCCGCTCACGCTGGGTGGCGAGCGGCCCGGCGTGCGCATGAACCCGCCCCGGCTCGGTGAACACACACGGGAGCTGCTGCAGGAACTCGGTTATCCGGAAGAGGCCATCGAAGCCCTCCAGGCTGCGGGCATCACGCGCTGAGGTAAGCCCAACAAGGGGAATAAGGGTCAATCGCGTGTCGATTACTGACATTCATGCGCATAATGAACAGGCATGGACAAACTCAAACAGCTGGAATCCTTTGTCTCGGTGGTGGCGCGCGGCAGCCTGACGGCGGCCGCCAAATCCGAGGGCGTGGCCCCCGCCATCATGGGCCGGCGGCTGGACGCGCTGGAAGAACGGCTGGGTGTGAAGCTGCTGGTGCGTACCACCCGGCGCATCGCGCTCACGCATGAAGGCAGCGCTTTCCTCGAGGACTGCCAGCGCCTGCTGGCCGACCTGGCCAACGCCGAAGCCAGCGTGTCGGCCGGCGGCGTCAAGGCCAGCGGCCATTTGCGCGTCACGGCGCCGGCGGGCTTTGGGCGGCGCCACGTCGCGCCGCTGGTGACCAAATTCCGCGAGCAGCATGCCGACGTCACCATCTCGCTGAACCTCAGTGACCGCGTGGTGGACCTGGCGGGCGAGGGCTTTGACTGCGCGGTGCGCGTGGGCGACCTGCCCGATTCCTCGCTGGTCAGTGTGCGCATGGCCGACAACCGGCGCCTGTGCGTGGCCACGCCGCGCTACCTCAAAACCCACGGCACGCCGCAGCACCCCAGCGAGCTGGCGCGCTTTGACTGCCTCACGCTGTCCAGCGACGCCTCGCAGACGCGCGGCTGGGCCTTTCAGGTGGGCGGCGAGCTGGTGCACCTCAAGCCGGGCGGGCCGCTGGATTGCTCCGACGGCCAGGTTTTGCACGACTGGTGCCTGGCCGACTGCGGCATCGCCTGGCGCAGCACCTGGGAAGTCGAATCGGAGATCGCCGCCGGCCGGCTGACGGCGGTGCTGGAAGACTTTGCCGCGCCGCCCAACGGCATTTACGCCGTGTTCCCGCAACGCAAGCATTTGCCGCTGCGGGTGCGCCTATGGGTAGACTTCCTGAAGCACCATTACAGCCAGGCGGAGTTCTGGCGCACGCCGGCGGCCCCCAAGCCCTGACGCCCATCCCCAACCGAGACTGAAAAAGGATCTTGCGATGACTCTCGAATCCCTCCTGGCCTATGCCCACCTGCTGGCCATCCTCACCATGGTGGTTTTTCTCGCGAGCGAAGCGGCGCTGTGCCGCGTCGAATGGCTGAACGCTGCCGTGGTCGAGCGGCTGGGCAAGATCGACATGGTGTACGGCATCTCCGCGGGCCTGGTCTTGCTGACCGGCCTGGCGCGCGTATTCCTGGGCAGCAAGGGCGCGGCCTGGTATGCCCACAACCCGCTGCTCTATCTAAAGCTGGCGATGTTCCTGGTGATAGGCCTGGTCTCGGTCAAACCGACCTTGATGTTTGTGCGCTGGCGGCGCACGCTGCGCGCCAGCGGCGCCCTGCCCGACGCGCCCGAGATCAAGAAAGCACGCCGGCTGGTGATGGTGCAGGCGCACATCCTGCCCTTCATTCCGCTGGCGGCGGTGTTTCTGGCCCGGGGCTTCGGCTAGAGTAAACCGCGCACCAGCCAAAAAGCGGTACCCCACATCATCAGCGCGACCAGCAAATCCATGGCGCGCCATACGGCCGGTGAATTAAGCCGGCGCCCCACGCACCACAAGGCCACGCCCAAACCTGTGAACCATAGCAGCGAACCGGTGATGGCGCCCAGGCCGAAGACCGCGTTGTCGGGCTGCGCATAGGCCAGCGAGGCCGTGCCGATGACGATGGCCGTGTCCAGCCACGCATGCGGATTGAGCCAGGACAGCGCGAGCGCCAGGCCGATGGCCTTGCGGCGCGAAATGGCCTCGGCCGTGATCGGCGCGCCGTCGGCCGCCTGCGGCGCCGGCTGCAAAAACCGCCGCATCGCCTGCGCGCCATACACCAGCAGCACCAGCGCGCCCGCGCCCGTCATCGCGCCCAGCAATTTGTCGGACAGGCCGCCCAGCTGCGCCAGCCCCATCACGCCCAGGCCGATCAGCGCCACGTCGGTCAGCACACAGACGGCGACCGTGAGCCACAGGTGCTGGCGCAGCAGCCCCATGCGTATCACGTGGGCGTTTTGCGGGCCTATGGCCATGATCAACGAGAGGCTCAGGACCATACCGGTCAGGAAAGCGGGGGCGGCAAGGGGGTTCATGGGTTCTTCTTGATTCTTGAGATATCAGTTCTGTACGCAGTCTCCCGCAAAGCCCATAATGATTAAACAAAATTAACTAAAACTAGCTTTGATCAATTAATACTTGACAAATCAGACATGCTCGACGCCCGACAACTGGACGCCCTGGCCGCCGTGATCGAACACGGCAGCTTCGGCGACGCCGCCAAAGCCCTGAGCCTGACGCTGGCCGCCGTGTCCCTGCGCATCAAATCGCTGGAGGGCGCGCTCGGCCAGCGCCTGCTGGTGCGCGGCAAGCAGGTGCGCGCGACGCCGGCCGGCCAGGCGCTGCTCGGCCATGTGCGGCAACTGCGGCTGATGGAGTCCGACCTGCTGACAGGCCTGCAGGGCGGCGGCAAGGCCGGGCGCCTGCAAAGCCTCAGCGTGGCGGTAAATGCCGATTCCCTGAGCAGCTGGTTTTTACCGGGCGTGGCGACTGTGCTGCAGGGGCATGGCCTGCTGCTCGACGTGGTGGTGGACGACCAGGACCACACCCACGACGCGCTCAAAAGCGGCGACGTCACCGGATGCGTGACCACACTGGCCCAGGCCATGCGCGGCTGCGTCGCCGAACCGCTGGGCGTGATGCGCTACCGCTGCATGGCCTCGCCGGCGCTGGTCGCGCAGTGGAACGAACCCGCGGCGGGCGGCAATGCGGCGGGGCCGAACCGCCTGGCCCACCGCCTGCTGGCCAGCCCGGCCGTGATCTTCAACCGCAAGGACGCGCTGCAGGACGCCTTCCTGGCGCAGCATTTCAAACTGAAAGACGCGCTCTACCCGCGCCACTTCGTGCCGGCCGTCGATGCCTTCGAGCTCGCGCTGGAACTCGGCATGGGCTGGGGCATGGTGCCCGACATCCTGCTGGCGGCACGCACCCACCGCCCGCCGCTGCAGGAAGTGCTGCCGGGCTGCGCGGTCGACGTGCGGCTGTACTGGCAGCACTGGACACGTGAACCGCTGGCGGCGCAGCGGCTGACGCAGGCCGTCAAGCAGGCGGCCAGGGAGCGCTTGCTGCAGGACTAGGGCGGCGATGCCGCCTCTGGCCGCTTACTTCTTGGCCGAAGCTGCCGCAGCCGGCTTGGCGGCAGCGGGCGCAGCGGCGGCGGGGGCCGAGGCCTTCTTCTCGTCGGCCATGCATTTCTTGATATGCGAGTTTTTGGCGGCGCCGGCAAGCTTCTTGTCGGCAGCGGACTTCTCGCAGGCGGGGCTGGGCGCGGCGGCGGCATCGCGAACGCATTTCTTCTCGAAGCTGGCCTTGGCGGCGCCGGCCAGCTTTTTCTCGGCCGACTTGGCTGCGCAATCAGCTTCGGCGCCCGCCGCGTGGGCCGTGGCCGACAAGCCCATGGACATGGCAAAGGTCATAGCGACCAGGGTCAATAGTTTTTTCATAGTTGCATCCCAGAGGTAAACGAGGGAAACCGAAATCGAAATCCCCGTGGAATTCAAACACAGAAGGACGGGCTTGGCTACGTCGAATTCGATGGCCGGTGGTCCGCGGGCACCAGACGGCGCATGGCTTAACCGTAAAATCGCCTCATGCTCTCGATTAAAAAAGACCTGCTCACGGCCCTGGCCGCGGGCCTGGAAGAACTTTCCCCCGGCGCGGGCGACAAGGCCGCGTTTGAATCCCCCAAGGTGGCGGCCCACGGCGACCTCGCCTGCACGGCCGCCATGCAGCTGGCCAAGCCGCTCAAGCTCAACCCGCGCCAGGTCGCCGAAAGCCTGCGCACCCTTCTGCTCAAGGCCCCGGCCTTTGAACGCTGGGTGGACGCCATCGAGATCGCCGGCCCCGGCTTCATCAACATCCGCCTGAAGCCCGCCGCCAAGCAGGAGACCGTCCGCGAAGTGCTGCAGGCCGGCGCCGCCTACGGCACGCAGGCTGCCGACAGCGGGCGGCGCATGATCGTCGAGTTCGTCTCGGCCAACCCGACCGGGCCGTTGCACGTGGGCCACGGCCGGCAGGCCGCGCTGGGCGATGCGATCTGCAACCTGTTCGCCACCCAGGGCGCGCAGGTGTGGCGCGAGTTCTATTACAACGACGCGGGCGTGCAGATCCAGACCCTGGCCAGCAGCACGCAGGCGCGCGCCAAAGGCCTCAAGCCCGGCGACGCCGGCTGGCCCGAGTCGGCCTACAACGGCGATTACATCGCCGACATCGCGGCCGACTTCCTGGCGAAAAAGACGGTCAGCGCGGACGACCGCGAATTCACCGCCTCGGGCGACGTGGACGACATGGACTCGATACGCCAGTTCGCCGTGGCCTACCTGCGCCATGAGCAGGACCTGGACCTCAAAGCCTTCTCGGTCAAGTTCGACAACTACTACCTCGAGTCCAGCCTGTACAGCTCGGGCCGCGTCGATGCCACCGTGGCCAGGCTCAAGAACGCCGGCAAGACCTACGAGCAGGACGGCGCGCTGTGGCTGAAGTCGACCGACTACGGCGACGACAAAGACCGCGTGATGAAAAAGAGCGACGGCAGCTACACCTATTTCGTGCCCGACGTGGCCTACCACCTGGCCAAATGGGAGCGCGGCTTCGGCAAGGCGATCAACATCCAGGGCATGGACCACCACGGCACCATCGCCCGCGTGCGCGCCGGGCTGCAGGCCGCCGGCGAGGGCATTCCGCAGGGTTACCCCGACTACGTGCTGCACACCATGGTGCGCGTGATGCGCAACGGCGAAGAAGTCAAGATCTCCAAGCGCGCCGGCAGCTACGTCACGCTGCGCGACCTGATTGAATGGACCAGCGCCGACGCCGTGCGTTTCTTTTTGCTGAGCCGCAAGCCCGACACCGAATACATCTTCGACATCGACTTGGCCCTGGCCAAGAACAACGAGAACCCGGTGTACTACGTGCAGTACGCGCATGCGCGCATCTGTTCCATCCTCACCACCTGGGCCGGCCAGGGCGGCGACGAAGCCAGCCTGAAGTCGGCCGACCTGTCGGCGCTGGACAGCCCCCAAGCCCAGGCACTGATGCTGCTGCTCGCCAAATACCCCGAGATGCTGGCCAATGCGGCAGCCGGCCTGGCGCCGCACGACGTCGCGTTTTACCTGCGCGAACTCGCGGCGAGTTACCACAGCTATTACGATGCCGAGCGCATCCTGGTCGACGACGAGGCCGTCAAGCGCGCCCGGCTGGCGCTGGTCGCGGCAACCGCGCAGGTGTTGCACAATGGCCTCGCGGTGCTGGGCGTGAGCGCCCCGCGCAAGATGTAATGCAAGCAGGCGGCAGCACCCTAATTTTCAGGACAAGACAATGAACGTGGGCAAGGGAATGAACACTCAAAAAGGCGGAACCCTGCTGGGTTTGGTGATTGGCGCGCTGATCGGCCTGGGCGCCGCGCTGGCCGTGGCGGTCTACATCACCAAGGTGCCCGTGCCTTTCATGAACAAGAGCCAGGCGCGCAACCCCGACAGCGATGCCGCGGAAGCCAAGAAGAACAAGGACTGGAACCCGAACGCGCCGCTGGCCGGCAAAAACCAGCCCAAGCCGCCGGCGCCTGCCCAAGGCCCCGCCGAAACGCCCAGTGTCGCCGTTCCCGACCCGTCCGCCGGCTCCAAGGCCGCGGCTTCGGCGCCCGCTAAAACCGCCGCCGCCAAGCCGGCCCCCGCGGCCGACCCGCTGGGCGACCTGGCCAAGGCCAAGGTCGAAGGCCTGTCGTCCAGCCCGGGCGTGGACCCTTTCAGCTACTTCATCCAGGCCGGCGCCTTCCGCACGCCCGAAGACGCCGAACAGCAGCGCGCCAAGCTGCTGCTGCTGGGCATGCAGGCCAAGGTCACCGAGCGCGAGCAGGCCGGCCGCACCGTGTACCGCGTGCGCCTCGGGCCTTTCGATAAAAAGGAAGACGCCGACAAGGCCAAGGAACGGCTGGACAACAATTCCATCGAAACCGCGCTGGTCCGCGTACAGCGCTGAACCCCGACCGCCGATAAGCTGAACTTTTCACGACGCGGGTGTACAAACCCCTGTGCCCCGCACCTTGAGGGCTGCCGTCCGGAGGGGCGGTTTACCCACCATTTCCGTCATACCAGGAGAAGAATCTGATGCAACGCCGTGAGTTTTCGTTTACAGCCGCTTCGGCTGCCGCCGCCACCCTGGGCGGCATCGCCCTGCCCTCGCTGGCGCAAGCCCAGGCCAGGGCCTTCAAGGACGGCGCCGATTACCTGACGCTGGACAAGCCGGCGCCCACCGAGGTCCCCGCGGGCCAGGTGGAGGTGGTCGAGTTCTTCTGGTACAGCTGCCCACACTGCAATGCCTTCGAGCCGCAGCTCGAGGCCTGGATGAAGCAGGCGCCCAAGGATGTGACCGTGCGGCGCGTGCCGGTGGCCTTCCGCCCTGATTTCGAACCCCAGCAGCGTCTTTTTTACGTGCTGGAAGCCATGGGCAAGGTCGAGGAGCTCCACAAAAAGGTGTTTTACGCCATCCACGTGGAAAAACTTGCGCTCGCCAATGCCGACTCCATCACCACCTGGGCCGAGAAACAAGGCCTCGACAAGGCCAAGTTCGTCGAGATGTACAACTCCTTCACGGTCACCACCAAGGCCCGCAAGGCCACGCAGCTGCAGGACATCTACAAGGTCGACGGCGTGCCGGCCCTGGGCATTGCCGGGCGCTATTACACCTCGGCCACCCTGGCCCAGAGCATGACCCGCGCCCTGCAGGTCACGGACGCGCTGATCGCGCAGTCGCGCGGCAAGGCCAAATAAGGCGTCCGGGGCCGCAACGGCCCGCCGCCCAAAAACCCGCCGCATTCCAGGCGGGTTTTTTTATGCCCCTAATATTCCCCGTGCAAGCCATTCCCGCAGCTTGCATGGCTACAATGGCCGAACCCCAAAGCAGCAAGATTCGTGCCTTATGAAACACCCCCTTTATTCCCTCATCCTGCCGGCCGCTTTGGCGCTGGGGGCGGCATTTCCGGCCTGGGCTGAAAAAGCCGACCGGGACAAGCCCATGAACGCGGAGGCCGACGCCCTGCGCTATGACGACCTCAAGCAGACCAGCGTGTTCACCGGCAACGTGGTGATCACCAAGGGCACGACCATCGTGCGCGGCGCGCGGGTCGACGTCATGCAGGACCCCGAGGGCTACCAGCAGGCGGTCTCCATCGCGGCGCCCGGCAAGCTGGCCTTCTACCGGAAAAAGCGCGACGGCGTGGACGAATACATCGAAGGCGAAGGCGAGCGCATCGAATACGACAGCCGCGCCGACCTCGTCAAATTCATCACGCGCGCCGTGGTGCGCCGCTACAACGGCGCCACCCTGGTGGATGAAACCACCGGCGCCGTGATCGTCTACGACAACAACACCGACGTCTTCACCGTGGACGGCGGCGCGCAGAACAAGACCGCCGCCAACCCGAGCGGCCGGATACGCGCCATGCTGTCGCCGCGCGCCGCCGCGTCGGCCCCGGCCAGCGTACCCGCGGCCCCGCCCGCCGCCCTGCGCCCCAGCACCACGCTGGGCACTGAAAAGAACTAGAAAGAACCTTTCACAGATGGATGTGGTGACTGACACTTCGGCGGCCCCCGCCGCCACCCCCAGCCGCCTCGTTGCGCAAGGGCTGCAAAAATCCTACGGCAGCCGCAAGGTCGTCCAGGACGTCTCGGTGGCCGTGCAAAAAGGCGAGGTCGTGGGCCTGCTGGGCCCCAACGGCGCCGGCAAGACCACCTCGTTCTACATGATCGTGGGCCTGGTGCGCGCCGACGCGGGCGAGATTTCCATCGACGGCCAGTCGGTCGAGCACATGCCGATTCACCTGCGCGCCCGCCTGGGCCTGAGCTACCTGCCGCAGGAAGCCTCGATCTTCCGCAAGCTCACGGTGGAGGAAAACGTGCGCGCCGTGCTCGAACTGCAGCTGGGCACCAACGGCAAGCCGCTGGGCCGTGCCGAGATCGAGTCGCGGCTGGACGGCCTGCTGCAGGACCTGCGGGTAGACCACCTGCGCAATTCGCCGGCGCCGGCGCTGTCGGGCGGCGAGCGCCGCCGCGTCGAGATCGCGCGCGCCCTGGCCACCCAGCCGCGCTTCATCTTGCTTGACGAGCCTTTTGCCGGCATTGACCCGATCGCCGTGATCGAGATCCAGCGCATCATCGGCTTCCTGAAGTCGCGCGGCATCGGCGTGCTGATCACCGACCACAACGTGCGCGAGACGCTGGGCATCTGCGACCACGCCTACATCATCAGCGACGGCCACGTGCTGGCCCAGGGCACGCCCTCCGAGATCGTGAACAACGCCGATGTGCGCCGCGTCTATCTCGGTGAACACTTCAAGATGTAGGATGACACTCCCCCTGTTGTCGCTCACTTCGTGTAGCTCCCTCCCCCCCGAGGGGGCGGCGCCTGCGGCCTGGCAAAGCCAGTTCCGCGGCCCCTGCTTGAACTCTTTCTGCTCTCCCGTCAGAAATCTTTGAGATGAAGCAAGGCCTGTCATTACGCGTCTCGCAGCATCTTGCGCTGACGCCCCAGCTGCAGCAGTCGATACGGCTGTTGCAGCTGTCGACGCTTGAGCTGAGCCAGGAAGTCGAGCAGATGCTCGACGAAAACCCGTTTCTCGAGGTGGCCGAAGAAACGGCGGTGCGCGAAGAGTTCGGGCTGGAGCACCTCAACACGCCGGTCAGCCAGGACAGCCGCGAGTTTGAATCCGCGGCGGATTCGACGGGCGGCGGCGCGGAGGATGCCGGGACTTCGGCCCCCGCCGATGCCGAGGTCAGCGCGGAGCCCAAGCTCGAGGAAAGCTGGGAAGGCGACGGCACGGTGGAAACCACGCCCGACGACAGCGAATGGGGCAGCGATGCGCCGGCGCGCAAGAACAACAACGACGAGGGCGACACCGAGGCCTCCGACCTGACCGGCGCCCACGAGTCGCTGCAAGACCACCTGCACCGCCAGTCGCTGGGCCTGCGTCTGTCCGAAGAAGACCGCGCGGCCCTGCATTTCCTGATCGAGTCGCTCAACGACGACGGTTACCTCGAAGACAGCCTGGCCTCGCTCGCGGCGGGCCTGGCCGGCGACGACCTGGAACAGGCCGAGGACCTCGAGCAGCGTTTTGCCATGGCGCTCAAGCTGCTGCATCACATGGAGCCTGCCGGCGTGGGCGCGCGCAACCTGGCCGAATGCCTGGGCCTGCAGCTGCTGGACTGCAAGGACTGCGAGGAGACCCGCGCCGCCATCGCCATGTGCAAGCAGCCCATGGAGCTGCTGGCCAAACGCGACGTGAAACGCCTGTCGCACCTGTGCGGGTTCACCGAAGCCGCCGTCCGGGGCGCGATCGCCGTGATAGGCCGTCTCGACCCCAAACCCGGCCGCCGCTTCGTGAACGTGGAGCGCAACCTGATCGTGCCCGACGTCATCGTCGTGAAGTCGGGCCGCGGTTTCAAGGTCTCGCTCAACGGCGACGTGATGCCGCGCCTGCGCGTGCATGACATCTACGCCAACGCCCTCAAGCAGCACAAGGGCCAGGGCGGCCAGGCGCTGCAGCAACGGCTGCAGGAGGCGCGCTGGTTCATCAAGAACATCCAGCAGCGCTTCGACACCATCCTGCGCGTGAGCAGCGCCATCGTCGAGCGGCAGAAAAACTTCTTCACGCACGGCGAGCTCGCCATGCGCCCGCTGGTGCTGCGCGAGATCGCCGACGAGCTGGGCCTGCATGAATCCACGATTTCGCGCGTGACCACCGCCAAGTACATGGGCACGCCCTTCGGCACCTTTGAGCTCAAGTACTTCTTCGGCTCCGCCCTGGGCACTGAAACCGGCGGCAACGCCTCCAGCACCGCGGTGCGCGCGCTGATCAAGCAATTCGTCTCGTCCGAGAGCCTGAAAAAGCCGCTCAGCGACAACCAGATTTCCGAAATGCTCAAGGAGCAGGGCATTGAATGCGCGCGCCGCACCGTGGCCAAGTACCGCGAGGCGCTGCGCATCGCCCCAGCTAATTTGCGCAAATCGCTATAACTCCGATTCTCGGGCGCATGGCGGCGTTGCGCGGTGCCCGGAATCCTCATGCACCGCAAGTGCATTCCGGTTCCTGCGCTCCGTGCGCCTTGCCCGGCATCCCGATAATCGAATTTCCAGCAGTCCTTTGAAGAATCCGACATGAACCAGCTCCAGTTATTTTTACCGTGCGCCGCGGGCGTTGAAACCTTGCTGGCCACCGAGGTCAAGCGCGTCACCGGTATCGACGGCAAGGCCTGGCGCGCCGGCGTGCAGTTGCAGGCTTCCTGGCGCGACGCGCTGCAGCTCAACCTGCACAGCCGCCTGGCACAGCGCGTGCTGATCGAGCTGCAGCACAACCAGTACCGCAGTGAACAAGACCTGTACAACGCCGCGGCCAACGTGGCCTGGGAAATCTGGTTCACGCCCAAGCAGACCTTCAAGGTCGAGATCACCGCCCAGCACAGCCCGCTGCAAAGCCTGAACTTCGCGGCACTGAAGATCAAGGATGCGATCGCCGACCGTTTTCGCGCCAAGTTCGACGACGTGCGGCCCAGCGTCGACACGCGCTGGCCCGACGTGCGCGTCTATGTGCACCTGACGACCGACACCGTCACGATTTACATCGATACCTCGGGCGAACCGCTCTTCAAGCGCGGCTGGCGCGAAGACAAGGGTGATGCGCCGCTCAAAGAAACCCTGGCCGCCGCGATGATCGCCGCCAGCGGCTGGGACCAGCTGTGCAAGGACGGCGTGCCGCTCTACGACCCTTGCTGCGGCTCGGGCACCATCGCCATCGAGGCGGCGCAGATCGCCTGCAACATCGCGCCCGGCATCAACCGCCGTTTCGCCTTCCAGAAATACCTGCCCTTCCAGGGCCATGTGTGGGACGGCCTGCTGGACCAGGCCGAGGCCGCCATCACCGAACCCACGGCGCCGGTGTTCGGCAGCGATGTGTCCTTCCGCATGGTCGACTTCGCCGAACGCAATGCCGAGCGTGCCGGCGTGGCCAACGCGGTGGAATTCCGCGGCGGCGACGCGCTGCAGCGCATGCCGCCCGCGCCCTCGGGCGTGATGCTGGTGAACCCGCCCTATGGCGAGCGCATCGACGTGGCCGGTGTGGCCGGCATCACCGGTGTGCAGGGCCGCGACCAGCGGCGCCAGCAAAGCCGGGACGTCCAGCACGACCACCGCAACCAGCCCATCGACGAGTTCGGCCAGCCCTTGAACCCCGATGGCGGCGACAGCCGCGAAGAGCCCGCCTTCGAAACTTCGCGCGACCGCTCGGCCAACCCCGGCCGCGAGCAGGCGCAAAACGCCTGGGGCGAGGAAGCGGCCGACTTCTTTCCACAGCTGGCCGCGCACTGGAAGAAAAACTACGCGGGCTGGACGGCCCACGTGCTGACGCCTGACCTCAAGCTGCCCGGCAAGATGCGCCTGAAAGAATCGCGCCGCGTGCCCATGTGGAACGGTCCGATCGAATGCCGGCTGTTCCGCTTCGACATGGTGGCCGGCTCGGCGCGCGGCAAGCCGGCCGGCGGAGCGGGTGCCGATTCGCCGACCGATTCGCCAGACAAACCGTGAGCGCAGTGCTGCAGTCGGCCGCGGCCCTGCCTGCGCAGGGGGAACCGGTGGTCATCGACACCAACATCGTCCTGGACATTCTCGTGTTTGCCGATGCGGCCGCCGCGCCATTGCGGCAAGCCCTGGCGGACGGCAAATTCCAGTGGCTGGCAACACAGGCCATGCGTGACGAACTTGAACGCGTGCTTGCCTATCCGCAGATCGTGACGCGCCTTGCGTTTTACCGGCTCACCGCGGAGGAGGTTCTCTCGGCCTTCGACGCGGCGGTTCGCTTGTGCGATGCGCCCGGCAAATCGGCCCTGACCTGCCGCGACGCGGACGACCAGAAGTTCATCGACCTTGCGATCACGCACAAGGCCCTGCTGTTAAGCAAGGACAGGCACATCCTGTCGATGAAAAAAAGGATTCTTGCCAGCGGGGCCCGGGCTCAAAGCGCAATGTAAACGCTGTTCTGCCGTGCCTGCTGGCTTAACGCAGCGTGAACTCGGTTGACACCACATTACGCCCGCCCATCAGGCCCTCCAGCCGTCCCGAGGTCGAATCCGGCAAGTCCCGCTGGTCGCTGTAAGTTGCCGTCCATTTGCCATAGACCCGCTCGTCGTAAACGCCCAGGTAGCGGTAGTGATAGGCCACGCTGGCATCGATGCGGGTCTTGCCGCCGCCGGCATCGACCGAGCTCCAGGTCATCTTGCCGAGCGAGCGCGATCCGGCGTTCAGCCGTTCAATGCGGGCTTCTCCCTTGGCACCGGCTTTGGCGGGCAAGGTCCAGAGTGAGCCCGACGTGACTTTCACCACCACATCGCCCACCCGCAATTGCTCGATGCGGCCACCGCTGGCAATGATGTCGCCCGATGAATACACAGTGCGCTGGTCGTTGCGCTGGCTGATCGTGACGGCGACCGAACTCTTCTGGCCGTAAGCCCTGTCGTTGCTCACCAGCGTGCCCACAAGTTCGGACACGGCGGGCGCCGACGCCTTGCTCAATTCGGCCGCCTTCAGCTGCACAAGCCGGGCTTGCGCCAGGCCGGCAAACGCGCCCTGGGGGTATTGCGACAGGTAGGCCTGGAGGTCGGCCGAGGAATTGCTGGATTTGACGCTTTCCCAGAAAGCCAGGTCCAGCGCCGCGGTATCGGGACGGCCCAATGCGGGTTGGGTGCTGAAGGAGAACTGCCCTTCCAGCGCCGTGTTTTCCCAGGGGATCTGCAGGTTGTTGCTTTGCTTGCGAACGACAGTGCGCACCTGCTTGAAGACGTCCTCGACCTGCAGGCCCGGCTGGCGAATCGCCCTGGCCAGCGTTTCGGTGTAAAGGCCGTTGCGGCCTGGGCCATCGGGCGTGACCGAGCCCGGCGCGGTGGAATACGCCACCAGCGAGCCGCTAGGCGCGCGCATGCCGGCCAGGCCCTCGGAGGGCGATGGCGACCTGACGGTAAAAGGGTTCTCGCGGCCGGCGTCCAGGATCACGAGGTTGACGCGGTTGCCCGCGGCCTGCATCTTCTCCAGGATGGTGCTCGCGTTGAGCGCGTCGTTGGTCACCGCGTCTTCACGGCGCGTGTCGGAATCGGTGGAGACCAGGAAATTTTCGCCGCGCACCTGCACGCCGTGGCCGGCGAAATAAAACAAACCAACACCGCCGCCGGCCTTGAGCCGGTCGCCGAAATCGCCCACCAGCCGCTGCATGTCGCGCAGGGACGCGTTCTCGGCCTTCATCACGGTGAAGCCGGCTTCCTTCAAGGCGGCCTCCATCAGGCGCACATCGTTGACAGGCGTGCGCAGCGGTGCCAGCCTGTAGGTGGCGTTGCCGATCAGCAAGGCCAGTTTCGGCTCGGGAGCCCCTTGTGCCGCCGCAGGCTGGCTCCAGAAACATACTGCGATCAGGAAGAGAAACAGGCGTGGGGTCATGGTGAAAATCCAGAGAGATATTAGGTCCGGCTAGCGGAGCTTGAGTTCGGTGGTCATCAAATTGGTGGCGGAGGATCCCATGCTTCTCATCACGGAGCTTGAGGAGTCCGCCAGTTCGCGCCCGGCGCTGTAAGTGGATGTCCATTTGCCATGGATATAAACCGGCTTCAAGCTGGCGGGGACTGGCGAGGAATACGATACCTTTGCATCCACGCGGACCTTGCCCTGGCCTATGGGTGTGGCCGTCCAGTAGAAGGTCCCACGCGCGCGATAGCCGGCGTCGACCTGTTCCACCAAAGCCTGCCCGGAGGCCTGGTCCTGCAGTGGCACCGTCCACAAGGCACCGCCGGTCACACGCAGCACATGTTCCCCGACACGCAGTTGGAGAACCTGACCCTGGTCGGAGATCACATCGCCGGTGGAGTACCCCTTCCGGGTGCTGCCGGTATCGACGGTCTTCACGTCCAGTTTGCGTTTTTGTTTGGTCAAGCTATCGGTCATCTCCAGCGTGCCCAGCAGGCCGCCGTCCGCCGATGCGGCAATCGGCCCACCTGCTTTCAACTGCGCCATTCGCACTTTGGCCAGACTTGCAAACACGCCTTCGGGGTATTGCGACAGATAGGCCTGGAGTTCAGCCGGCTGGTTGCTGGATTTGACGCTTTCCCAGAAAGCCAGCTCCAGCGTCGCGGTATCGGGACGGTTCACAGCGGGTTGGCCGTTGAAGGCAAACTGCCCTTCCAGCGCCGTGTTTTCCCAGGGAGTTTGCAGGTCATTGCTTTGCTTGCGAACGGCGCTGCGCACCTGCTTGAAGACCTCCTCGACCGGCAGGCCCGGGAGGTGAATCGCCCGGGCCAGGTTTTCGGCGTAAAGCCCGTTGCGGCCCGTGCCCTCCGGCGCGACCGAGCCCGGCGCCGTGGAGTGCGCCACCAGCGAGCCACCCGGCGCGCGCATGCCGGCCAGGCCCTCAACGGCCGACCGCGACTTCACGGTAAAGGGGCTGGCACGGCTGGCGTCCAGGATCACGAGGTTGACGCGGTTGCCCGCGGTCTGCATCTTCTCCAGCACGGTGTTGGCATTGAGCGAATCGTCGGCCACCTCGTCTTCACGGCGCGTGTCGGAATCGGTGGAGACCAGAAAATTCTCGCCGCGCACCTGCACGCCGTAACCTGCGAAATAAAACAGGCCGACACCGCCGCCGGCCTTGAGCCGGTCGCCGAAATCACGCACCAGCCGGCGCATGTCACGCAGGGACGTGTTCTCAGCCTTCATCACGGTGAAGCCGGCTTCCTTCAAGGCGTTTTCCATCAGGCGCACATCGTTGACAGGCGTGCGCAACGGCGCCAGCCTGTAGGCCGCGTTGCCGATCAGCAAGGCCAGTTTCGGCTCGGGAGTTCCTTGTGCCGCCGCAGGCTGACTCCAGAAAAATACCGCAATCAGGAAGAGAAACAGGCGTGGAGTCATGGTGGAAATCCAGAGAGTGATCGCGTACGGCTAGCGAAACTTGAGCTCCGTGCTCATGATGTTGGTGAACAATGGAATCTCGCTTCGCAGCCGCGCACTGCTGGTGTCCGCCAGCTCGCGTCCGGCACTGTAGGTGGACGTCCATTTGCCGTACATATAGACCGGCTTCGCATTGAGGGGGGTTGGCGAGGAGTAGGCCACCGTCCCATCCACGCGGACCTTTCCCTGGCCTATGGGCGTGGCTGTCCAGCGGAATGTTCCGCGCGCGCGATAGCCGGTGTCGACCTGTTCCACCAAGGCCTGTCCGGAGGCCTGGTCCTGCAGTGGCACCGTCCACAAGGCACCGCCGGTCACACGCAGCACGTGTTCGCCGACACGCAGCTGGAGAACCTGGCCCTGGTCGGAGATCATGTCACCGGTGGAGTACCCCTTCCGCGTGCTGCCGGTATCAACAGTCCTCACATCCATTTTGCGTTTCTGTTTGCTGAAGCCGTCGATCAGGTCCAAGGTGCCAATCAGGCCACCCTCCGCGGCCGATGCCGATGCGGTGGTGGGTCCGCCCGCCTTCAGCTGCGCCATTCGCACTTGAGCCAGGCTTGCAAACACGCCCTCAGGGTATTGCGACAGATAGGCCTGCAGTTCGGCCGGCTGGTTGCTGGATTTGACGCTTTCCCAGAAAGCCAGCTCCATCGTCGCGGTGTCGGGACGGCTCGCCGTGGGCAGGCCGTTGAAGGCAAACTGCCCCTCCAGCGCCATGTTCTCCCAGGGGTTTTGCAGGTTGTTGCTTTGCTTGCGAACGGCGCTGCGCACCTGCTTGAAAACTTCCTCGACCGGCAGGCCCGGGAGGCGAATCGTCCTGGCCAGGTTTTCGGCGTAAAGCCCGTTGCGGCCCGTGCCCTCCGGCGCGACCGAGCCCGGCGCCGTGGAATGCGCCACCAGCGAGCCGCCCGGCGCGCGCATGCCGGCCAATCCCTCAACGGCCGACCGCGACTTCACGGCAAAGGGGCTGCTGCGGCTGGCGTCCAGGATCACGAGGTTGACGCGGTTGCCCGCGGTCTGCATCTTCTCCAGGATGGTGTTGGCGTTGAGCGAATCGTCGGCCACCTCGTCTTCACGGCGCATGTCGGAATCGGTGCCAACCAGGAAGTTTTCGCCGCGCACCTGCACGCCGTGGCCGGCGAAATAAAACAGGCCGACGCCGCCGTCGGCCTTGAGCCGGTCGCCGAAATCACGCACCAGCCGGCGCATGTCACGCAGAGACGCGTTCTCGGCCTTCATCACGGTGAAGCCGGCATCCTTCAAGGCAGCTTCCATCAGGCGCATGTCGTTGACGGGGGTGCGCAGGGGTGTCGGCTTGTAGGCCGCGTTGCCGATCAGCAGGGCCAGGCGGGCTTCCGCCGCATGCGCACCGGTGCAGGCCAGAGCGGCCAGAAGAACTACCGCCAGGAATTTTTTGACTGCCATGAAAGATCTTGAAGTGATGGGTGGAAGAAATTTGGGCCAGACAGGCCGACGAGGGAGTGTAGGGCGCTCCGGAAAATATCAAAAGCGGGAAAACCGGGGAAAAATGCCGGAGCCCCGCCAGCCGGGCAAGCTACGCATGCACCGGCGAAGCGGCTGTCGCGCCGTCGGGCCCGGCCGGCGCCTGCATGGCGGCGCCGTTGGCGCGAAAGCTGTGCGCGCTGGCCAGCGGCCAGTAGTAGCTGAACACGGTGTTCTGTTTTTCCAGCGAGCCCAGCAGCGCGCCGGGTTCCACCTGCATGATGAGGTTGCTGAGCAGCCGCACCTCGGTGTCGGTCAGGCGCCGCACGATGTGGTGGGCGTTGACCTCGCGCGGGTGGCACAGGCCCGCGGCCTGCACCAGCTCCTGCAGCGCGTGCAGGGTGCTGCGGTGGAAGTTGCGCACGCGCTCGGCCTTGTCGGGCACCACCAGCGCCTGCTGGCGCACCGGGTCCTGCGTGGTGACGCCGGTCGGGCATTTGCCGGTATGGCAACTCTGCGCCTGGATGCAGCCCAGTGCCATCATGAAGCCGCGCCCGGCGTTGCACCAGTCGGCGCCCAGCGCCATGAGCCGCACCATGTCGAAGGCGCTGACCACCTTGCCGGCCGCGCCTATGGAAACACGGCTGCGCAGGTTCACGCCGATCAGCGTGTTGTGCACCAGCAGCAGGCCCTCCTGCAGCGGCGCGCCCACATGGTCGGTGAACTCAACGGGCGCGGCACCGGTGCCGCCCTCGGCGCCGTCCACCACGATGAAGTCCGGCGTGATGCCGGTCTCCAGCATGGCCTTGACGATGGCGAACCATTCCCAGGGATGGCCTATGCAGAACTTGAAGCCGGTCGGCTTGCCGCCCGAGAGCTTTCGCAGCCTGGCGATGAAATGCATCATCTCGACCGGCGTGGAAAACGCGCTGTGGCTGGAGGGCGAGATGCAGTCCTTGCCCTGCGGCACGCCGCGCGCCGCCGAGATTTCTGAGGTGACCTTGGGGCCGGGCAGGATGCCGCCGTGGCCGGGCTTGGCGCCCTGGCTCATCTTGAGTTCGATCAGCTTGACCTGCGGGTCTTGCGCGTTGGCCGCGAAGCGCTCTTCGCTGAAGCTGCCGTCCTCGTTGCGGCAGCCGAAATAGCCCGAGCCGATTTCCCAGATCAGGTCGCCGCCGTGCAGCCGGTGGTGCTGCGAGATCGAGCCCTCGCCCGTGTCGTGCGCAAAGCCGCCCAGCTTGGCGCCCTTGTTGAGCGCCATGATGGCGTTGGCCGAGAGCGAGCCGAAGCTCAGGGCCGAGATGTTGAACACGCTGGCATGGTAGGGCTGGGTGCAGGGTTCGACCGAAGGCGAAGGATGCTCGGGTGAGCCGCCTATCCAGACGCGGAAGTCGTGCGAGGCCAGCTTGGTCGGCGCCATTGAATGGTTGACCCACTCATAACCCTGCGCGCCCACGTCGAGCTGTGTGCCGAAAGGCCGGTTGTCGGGCTCGCCCTTGGAGCGCTGGTAGACCAGCGAACGCTGGGCGCGCGAAAAAGGCGTGGCCTCGCTGTCGCTTTCGATGAAGTACTGGCGCATCTCGGGCCGGATGAACTCGAACAGAAAGCGCATGTGGCCTATGACCGGGTAGTTGCGCAGCACCGCATGCCGGGTCTGCCGCAGGTCGCGCACACCCACCCCGACCAACGCGAGGCAAACCAGCAGCGCCAGCCAGCCCACGCCGAAGGCAAGCAGGCTGAACAACGCCAGCAAGGCACCCAATGCGCACAGCGCCATGAAGGAGTAACGGACCGGGAACCGGGCATCCAGACGCTGGAGGAACATGGTGGCGCTTCTGTGAGGAGAGGGGCAAAATAACCGCGATGCGGCAGATACACTTTGCATCATAAGAGCCTCGCGTGAGGCTCAGGACTGTTTTTCATGAAGCCCACCCCCAAAACCACTTCCTCCCCAGCATCCTCGGCGGAGCCGGCTTTCCTGGAAGCCGAGGACTTCGACGCGCTCGACGCCATCCTCGACGACTTGCGCACCCGCTACGACGAGACGCCGCAGTGGGAATTCTGCGAAGGCTTCATGGCCGCCGTGGTCTGTTCGCGCCGCCCCATCGCCGCCGCGGAATACCTGCCCGTGCTGCTGGCCGTGCCCGCTGAAGGCGAGGCGCCGGACCCGGAAGGCGGCTCCTTCGCGAGCACCGAACAAGGTGAGCGCTTCCTCACGCTGTGGAACCGGCGCTGGCAGGAAGTCGAAACCGCGCTCGATGCCGAAGTCGATTCGCTGGAAGACGACAACTGCTACCACCCCGAAGTAATGGACATACGCGGCGCCGTGGCCGAGATGGCGCCCGAAGAGCGCGCCGCCTTCAAGGGTGAAGACCTGCCGGCCTTTGCCCAGGTCTGGGCGCTGGGCTTTATGTTCGCGGTCGAGAGCTGGCCCGACGAATGGACGGCCCCGCGCGACAAGGATGCCGCCAAATGGCTGGACGGCGCGCTACAGGCCGTGGTGGCCATGACCGAGGACGACACGGCCGCGCCCGAGGTCTCACCCCTGAGCGAAGACGGCGCGCCCAGCACCAGCATTGCCCGGCTCAATGCCTTCGGCGAAGCCATCTGGGCGGTGTACGACCTGCGCGAGCTGTGGAAGACGATGGGTCCCAAGGTCGAGACGGTGCGGGTTGAGGCCACGCCGGGACGCAACGACCTTTGCCACTGCGGCAGCGGGAAAAAATACAAGAAGTGCCACGGCGCGGGCTGATCCCGCTGCGATTACGGCTCCAGCGACAGCAGCAGCCGCTCCATGATGGCGTGCGCATAGCGGCTGGCCACTTCCTCGACAAAACGCGGGAAGTCCACATGCGCGCTGTCGTCCGCGCGGTCCGAGATGGTGCGCACGGCGGCAAAGGACACGCCGTAGTCGTGGCAGACCTGCGCCACGGCAGCGCCCTCCATCTCGACCGCGAGCACCGCGTGGCCTGCGCCCGTGAGCGCGGCATGCAGGCTGCGCGACTCGCCGGCGCCAGAGACAAACCGGTCGCCGCTCGCAATCAAGCCCCGGTGAACGCGCGCACCCGGAAAGGCCGCGCTGGCGCCGCCGTCACCGAGCGCCGCCGAGGCCGCATTGAACAGCAGCGCCGTGAGCGCCGCGTCGCCCTCAAAGCGGCTGCGGCCGTACAGCGGCACTTCATAACGCGGGAACAGCGGCGAGGCATCGAGGTCGTGCTGCACAAAATCGCTGGCCACCACGACGTCGCCGACATTCACTCCCGAGCCCAAGCCGCCGGCCACGCCGGTGAAGACCATGCGGCGCACGCCAAAACGCTCGATCAGCGCGGTCGCGGTGGTGGCGGCCGCCACCTTTCCGATCTTCGACAGGGCCAGCACCACCGGCCTGCCGTGCAGGTCGCCAAGCCAGAAGTCGCGGCCGGCGTGCGTCACCTTGCGCGGCTGGTGCAGCAGCTCCATGAGGCCTTGCTGCTCCTGCAACAGGGCGCTGAGGATGGCGACGGGGGCCGGGGAGCTTGAGGCGGTCTGGGACATTGGCATGGCAGGATTGTGCCCACAAAGCACAGGCGTAAAAAAGGGCGACTCGCGCCGCCCTTAGAAAACCTTTGCAGGCTCTAAAAACTTGTTGGCCACTGGCTTATTTTTTATCGCGCAACTCGCGGCGCAAAATCTTGCCGACCGGTGTCTTGGGCAGGTCGGTGCGGAACTCCACCACCTTGGGCTGCTTGTAGCCGGTCAGGTTGGTCTTGCAGTATTCACGCACCTGGGCTTCGGTGAGGTCCGGGTTTTTCTTGACGATCACCAGCTTCACGGCTTCGCCGGATTTCTCGTCGGCCACACCCACGCAGGCGCATTCCATCACGCCGTCGAGCTTGGCCACCACGTCCTCGATCTCGTTCGGGTAGACGTTGAAGCCGCTCACGAGGATCATGTCCTTCTTGCGGTCGACGATCTTGAAGAAACCGTTTTCATCCAGCACGCCGATGTCGCCGGACTTGAAGTAGCCGTCGGGCGTCATGACCTTGGCGGTTTCGTCGGGGCGCTGCCAGTAGCCGGCCATGACTTGCGGGCCCTTGATGGCGATCTCGCCGGGCTGGCCCTGCGGCACTTCATTGCCGTCGTCGTCGAGCAGCTTGAAGTAAGTGCCGGGAATCGGCACGCCGATGGTGCCGGTGAAGGCCTTGCTGTTGGTCGGGTTGCAGCTGGCCGAAGGCGAGGTCTCGGACAGTCCGTAACCCTCGCAGACCGGGCAGCCGGTTTTTTCAAGCCACAGCTTGGCCACCGCGCTTTGCACGGCCATGCCGCCGCCCAGCGACACCTTCAGGTGCGACCAATCCACCGTGTTGAAGTCCGGGTGGTTGGCCAGTCCGTTGAACAGCGTGTTGACGGCCGGGAAGCTGTTGACCTTGTGTTTGGACAGTTCCTTGAGCACCGCGGGCAGGTCGCGCGGGTTGGGGATCAGGATGTTCTTGCCGCCGGTGCGCATGCCCAGCATCATGTTCACGGTGAAGGCGAAGATGTGGTACAGCGGCAGCGCGCAGACGTAAACGGGCTGCTGGCCGGCCTGCAGGCTGGCCATGGCCGGACCGTTCCAGGCCTCGGACTGCAGCACGTTGGCGATCACGTTGCGGTGCAGCAGCACCGCGCCCTTGGACACGCCGGTGGTGCCGCCGGTGTACTGCAGCACGGCCACGTCGTCGGGCTTGATGTCGGGGCGCTTGAGGGTCAGGCGCGTGCCTTGCGCGACCGCGTCGTTGAAGCGCACGGCGCCGGGCAGGTTGAAGGCCGGCACCATTTTCTTGACGTTGCGCACCACGTAGTTGACCAGCGCGCCCTTGAGCATGCCGAGCTGGTCGCCCATGGCGCACAGCACCACATGCTTGACCGGCGTGGCGGCGATGCACTGCTCCAGCGTGTTGGCGAAGTTTTCGATGATGACGATGGCCTTGGAGCCCGAGTCCTTGAGCTGGTGCTCGAGTTCACGCGGCGTGTACAGCGGATTGACGTTGACCACTACGTAGCCGGCGCGCAGGATGGCGGCCACGGCCACCGGGTACTGCGGCACGTTGGGCATCATGATGGCGACGCGGTCGCCCTTGGCCAGGCCCAGGCTTTGCAGGTAGGCGCCGAAAGCCTGCGACAAGCTGTCGGTCTGGGCGAAGGTGACGTCCTTGCCCATGAAGCTGTAAGCGACGCGGCTGCCGTGCTTCTTGAAGCTTTCCTCCATCAGGGCCACCAGCGACGGGTATTGCGACGCGTCGATGTCGGTGGGAACGCCCGGCGGGTAGGCCTTGAGCCATGGGCGGTCAATGGTCGCTGCATTCATGTTTGTCTTCTCCATTACGTTTTGCTTACAGCCATGGATTCTCATGGCATGCCCTCTTCGTGGCTATTGCGTTTTCCCTAGGAAGCCCGGGAAATCAGAAGGGAAGCTCCTCTAAACCGGAGGGCCCGCAGCGCAAGGGCCGCGGAAAACCCGGCGGTCGAAAACAGCTTCCTGGCTTACTCGATAGCCTTGCCCATGTCTTCAATGACCTTTTTGGCGTCGCCGAAGACCATCATGGTTTTGTCCATGTAGAAGAGTTCGTTGTCCAGGCCCGCGTAGCCGGCCGCCATGGAGCGCTTGTTGACGATGACCGTCTTGGCCTTGTAGGCCTCCAGGATGGGCATGCCGTAGATGGCGCTGCCCTTGACGTGCGCGGCGGGGTTCACCACGTCGTTGGCGCCCAGGATGATGGCCACGTCGGCCTGGCCGAACTCGGCGTTGATGTCTTCCATTTCGTGCACCTGGTCGTAGGGCACTTCGGCCTCGGCCAGCAGCACGTTCATGTGACCCGGCATGCGGCCGGCCACCGGGTGGATCGCGTACTTGACGTTGACGCCCTTGTCGATGAGTTTTTGCGCGAGCTCTTTCACCGAGTGCTGCGCGCGCGCCACCGCCAGGCCGTAGCCGGGCACGATGATCACGGTCTCGGCATTGCCCAGGATGAAAGCGGCATCGTCGGCGGAACCCGACTTGACGGGACGCTGCTCTTTGGCGCCCGCGGCGGCCGTGCCGGCCTCGCCGCCGAAGCCGCCCAGGATCACGTTGAAGAAGGAGCGGTTCATCGCCTTGCACATGATGTACGAGAGGATGGCGCCCGACGAGCCGACCAGCGAGCCGGCAATGATCAGCATGGAGTTGTTGAGCGAAAAGCCGATGCCCGCCGCCGCCCAGCCCGAGTAGCTGTTGAGCATGGACACCACCACCGGCATGTCGGCGCCGCCGATCGGGATGATGATCAGCACGCCCATCACGAAGCTCAGCGCCAGCATCGCGAAGAAGGCGGGCCAGCTGCCCGTGAACATGAACACCAGGCCCAGGCCTATGGTCAGCAGGCCCAGGACCAGGTTCAGCTTGTGCTGGCCGGCGAACTGTACCGGCGCACCCTGGAACAGGCGGAACTTGTAAGTGCCCGACAGCTTGCCGAAGGCGATCACCGAGCCGCTGAAGGTGATGGCGCCAATGGCCGCGCCGAGGAACAGCTCCAGCCGGTTGCCGGTGGGGATGGGGTTGCCCTTGGCCGCGATGCCGAAAGCATAGGGCTCGGCCACGGCAGCCACGGCGATGAAGACCGCGGCCAGACCGATCATGCTGTGGAAGAAGGCCACCAGCTCAGGCATCTTGGTCATCTCGACCGTCTTGGCGCGCCAAGCGCCGTAGCCCCCGCCGACCACCAGGCCCAACAGAACATAGCCCATGCCCAGGGCCTTGCCGCCCGAGATTTCGACGATCAGCGCGGCCGTGGTCAGCGCGGCAATGGCCATGCCCACCATGCCGAACAGGTTGCCGCGTATCGAGCTGGTGGGGTGCGACAGGCCCTTGAGCGCCTGGATGAAACAAACCGAGGCCACCAGGTACAGCAGCGTGACGAGGTTCATGCTCATTTGGCGGCTCCTTCAGCGGGCGCAGCGGCTTTCTTTTCTTTCTTGCGGAACATCTCCAGCATCCGGCGCGTGACCAGGAAGCCGCCGAAGATGTTGACGGCCGCCAGCGCGACGGCCAGCACACCCATGGTCTTGCCCAGCGGCGTTTCGGTCAGCGCGGCCGCGAGCATGGCGCCCACGATCACGATGGCCGAGATCGCGTTGGTCACCGCCATCAGCGGCGTGTGCAGGGCCGGCGTGACGGTCCACACCACGTGGTAGCCCACGTAGATGGCCAGGACAAAAATAATCAGGTTGATGATGGTGGGGGAAACTGCTTCCATGATCGCCTATCGAGAAGTTGATGAAGTAAGGTGGGGAGCGAAGGCCAGGGGTGGGAGGGTCATGCTGCCGCTCATGGAGTAGACGCTACCTTTGACTGCCGCCGCCAGCTGGCGCGCCCATACAAGCTGGCCGGGTTTCAGGTACGCCGGAAATGTGGAAACCTCTTCGCCCTGCGAACCGAGAAAGCCCGGCACCACGAGCAGGTTCACATGCATGCTGGTGCCACCGGAGCTGCCTAGCGTCACACCGATGGATTGCATGGCCGGCGGCACAGCCAGGCCCTGGCTTTCCATAGCGCTCAATACCTCGGGCATGGCACGCTTCAGATACAGCTCCGCCTTCAAGGGGATTGAAGCCCGGATGCATTCGAGCGCATTGGGGTCTTTCGTCAGGTTCAGGGCATGGACGTTCTGGTTGCTCGTGCAGGTATTGGCCCAGTTGACGCGAATCCCCCCGCCCTTTGACGAGTCCACGTAAAGAATGGCCATCACGCGGCCACCCGAGATGAAGGCAAACGAGCGGGTTTCGGTCGGCAGCGCACCACCCGTGCCATTGCCGTCCACCGTGTCTTGCCCATTGCTGGACGCCAGCGCTTTCCAGTTTCCTTCCGGCAACTCAATGCTGGCCCTGCCCACCTTGACGGTTTCGGCATGCGCGGGCGAAGCGGCCATCGCGGCTGCCAGCATCACCAGCGAAAGCAGCCTGTCGGTCATTTTTTCTTCACCTCGCCGCCTTGCGTCATCAGGCAGGCCGCGACGATGTCGTCTTCCATATCTATCTTGAGTTCACCCTCTTTGGTGATGATGAGCTTGAGGAAGTCGAGCAGGTTGCGGGCGTAGAGCGCGCTGGCGTCGGCCGCGACGAGTGCCGGCACATTGGTTTCGCCGATCAGGGTCACGCCATGCTTGACCACGGTCTTGCCGGCTTCGGTGAGCGGGCAGTTGCCGCCCTGCGGTGCTGCCAGGTCGACGATCACGCTGCCGGGTTTCATGGCCTTGACCATGTCCTCGGTGACCAGCACCGGGGCCGCGCGGCCCGGGATCAAGGCCGTGGTGATGACCACGTCCGCCTGCGCCACGCGCTTGGCGACCTCGGCCTTTTGCCGTTCCAGCCAGCTGGGCGGCATGGGCTTGGCATAACCGCCCACGCCGACGGCGGCTTCGCGCTCTTCGTCGGTTTCATAGGGCACGTCGATGAACTTGCCGCCCAGCGATTCGACCTGTTCTTTCACGCTGGGGCGCACGTCGCTGGCCTCAATGACCGCACCAAGGCGCTTGGCCGTGGCGATGGCCTGCAGGCCGGCCACGCCGACACCCAGGATGACCACACGCGCGGCCTTGACCGTGCCGGCCGCCGTCATCAACATGGGGAAGAAGCGCTGGTAGCGGTCGGCCGCCATCATCACGGCCTTGTAGCCGGCGATATTGGCCTGGGAAGACAGCACGTCCATGCTTTGCGCGCGGCTGGTGCGCGGCGCGGCTTCGAGGGCAAAGGAAGTCAGCTTGCCCGCGGCCAGGCGCTGCAGGCCGGCGGCATCAAAAGGATTGAGCATGCCGACCAGCACGCCGCCGGCTTTGGCCAGGCCCATTTCGCTGTCCAGCGGGCAACGCACCTTGAGCACGATGTCGGCGCCGTAGGCGCCCGCCGCGTCGGTGATCTCCGCGCCGACGGCCGTGTAGGCCTCGTCGGGAACGCTGGCAGCGACGCCGGCGCCCGACTGCACCCGGACGGTATGCCCCTGGGCCTTGAGCTTTTTGGCCGTTTCGGGCGTGATGGCGACGCGTGTTTCTCCGGCCGTGATTTCGGCGGGTACCCCAATCAGCATGGGTCTCTCCTCAGTACGTTGGTATGGGCTTGGTGGACATCAGCCCGCGGGCGGGCTTGTGCGCGATCTGTCTTGTGCGTGTGCGTTTTTGTACCTGTCATGAAGCTTACATGAGATTTTTGCGATTTTTTGTCAGGGCAGTCTATAGTTTTTGCCTGCGCGGATGCCGGTCACAAAAATAAGCCCCATCAACCGCCATTCGGTTGATGGGGCTGATGGGGCTGATGGGGCTGTCATGCCCGAGGGTGCGCCGTGTTATTTGGCCGTGGGCATCACGAACTCGGCGCCTTTGCCTATGCTTTCGGGCCAGCGCTGCATGATGGATTTTTGCTTGGTGTAGAAGCGCACGCCCTCTTCGCCGTAGGCGTGCATGTCGCCGAAAAGGCTCTTTTTCCAGCCGCCGAAACCGTGCCAGGCCATGGGCACCGGAATCGGTACGTTGATGCCGACCATGCCGACCTGGATGCGCCGGCTGAATTCGCGCGCCACGTTGCCGTCGCGGGTGAAGCAGCTCACGCCGTTGCCGAACTCATGGGCATTGATGAGGTTCACCGCTTCAGCGAAGTCCTTGACGCGGACGCAGCCCAGCACCGGGCCGAAGATTTCTTCCTTGTAGATGCGCATGTCGGGTGTGACGTGGTCGAACAGCGTGCCGCCCATCCAGAAACCCTTGTCGCAACCGGCGCCGGCCTGGGCGCCCGTGAAGCCGCGCCCGTCGACCAGCAGCTTGGCGCCCTCTTTCACGCCGGTGTCTATGTAGCCCGTGATGCGCTGGTGCGCGGCCGAGGTGACGATGGGGCCCATCTCGGCGTCGAGTTCCACGCCGTTCTTGATCACCAGGGTTTTGGCGCGCGCCTCCAGCATGGGCACCAGCTTCTCGGCCACATTGCCGACCAGCACGGCCACCGAAATCGCCATGCAGCGCTCGCCGGCCGAGCCGTAGCCCGCGCCTATCAGCGCGTCAACCGCCTGCTCGAGGTCGGCGTCGGGCATGACCACCATGTGGTTCTTCGCGCCGCCCAGGGCCTGCACGCGCTTGCCGTGGCGCGCGCCGGTCTCATAGATGTAGTTGGCGATCGGCGTGGAGCCGACAAAGGACACGGCCTTCACGTCGGGGTGCACCAGCAGCGCGTCGACCGCCTCCTTGTCGCCCTGCACCACGTTGAAGACGCCGTCGGGCAGGCCCGCCTGCTTCAGCAGGTCGGCCATGAAGAGGCTGGGGCTGGGGTCTATGGGGCTGGGCTTGAGCACAAAACAGTTGCCGGCGGCGATCGCCACCGGGAACATCCACATCGGCACCATCACCGGGAAGTTGAAGGGCGTGATGCCCGCCACCACGCCCAGGGGCTGGCGCAGCGTCCAGTTGTCGATGCCGGTGCTGACCTGGTCGGTGAAGTCGCCTTTGAGCAGTTGCGGGATACCGCAGGCGAATTCCACGATGTCGATGCCGCGCGAGACCTCGCCCTGCGCGTCGGTGAACACCTTGCCGTGCTCGGCGGTGATCATGTGGGCCAGCTTGTCCTTGTTCTGGTTCAGCAGCTCCAGGAATTTGAACAGCACGCGTGCGCGGCGCAGCGGCGGCGTGTCGGCCCAGGCCGGGAAAGCCGCCTGCGCGGACGCCACGGCGGCGTCGACTTCGGCCGTGCTGGCCAGCGCGACGTGGCCCGACACGGCGCCGGTCGCGGGGTTGAAGACTTCCTGGCTGCGGCCCGAGGCCGGCGCGGCGACGCGGCCTTGCAGGTAATGGCCTATGGTGGCCTGCGGAGCGGTGGCGGCGGGGGATAAAGACATGGGGAATCCTCTGGATGGAAGGCCTGGCGGCGGTTGCAAGCGCCGAAAAGCTCGGCTTGATGGCAGTCTAGGCGCGCGGGGCCGGATTGATAACTCCCCTATTTGTGATTACATTGTTCATATTTTTGAACAATCAGGCGCCTGGAGCGCTTTACCGATGTCCTCCGACCAGCTCTCCCCCCTCGTGGCCGACCTGCACCTGCTGACGGTGCTGGCCGCCACCCGCAGCTTTACCGAGACGGCTCGCCGCCTGGGCGTTTCCAAGGCCTCGGCCAGCATGCGCATCAGCGAGCTGGAGCGCGCCGCCGGCGTGACGCTGGTGCGGCGCACCACGCGTTCGGTGGGCCTGACCGAGGCCGGCCAGCAGCTGGTCAACGGCATGCAGCCGGCCTTCAATCGCATCAGCGAAAGCTATTCGGCCGTGAAGGACCTGGTGGGCACGCCGCGCGGGCTGATCCGCGTGACGGCGCCGGTCGCCCTGGGGCGCCAGCACCTGGCGCCCTGCGTGGCGGCTTTCCTCAAGCGCTTTCCCGAGATCCACATCGAGCTCGAGCTGACCGACCGCTTCGTGAACCTGGCCAACGAGGGCTTCGACCTGGCGATACGCCACACCAATGCGCCGCCCGAAACCCATGTGGCCTGGGTGCTGTGCGAGACCCGTTCCATCCTGCTGGCCAGCCCCGACTACCTGGCGCGGCGCGGCGTGCCCACGCAACCCTCGGAACTCGCCGCGCACGACTGCCTGCTCTACCTGGGCAGCCACAACACCGCGAGCTGGACCTTTGTGCGCAGCGGCAAACGCAAATCACGCGAACAGGTTGGCGTGAACATCACCGGCACGCTCAAGGCCAACAACAGCGAGGTCCTGCGCGAGGCGCTGGTGGCCGGCCTGGGCATTGGCCTGCTGCCGGACTTCAGCGTGCCCGCGAGCGGCGGGGGCTCACCGGGGCAGCCGCCCCTGGTGCACGTGCTGCCCGACTGGCAGGTGCAGGGCTTCTTCGGCGAGCGCATCTATGCCCTGCGGCCCTGGTCGGCCCAGGTTCCCAAGGCCGTGCAGTATTTTGTCGAGCACCTGCGCGAGAGTTTTGCCCGAGGGTTCGGCGCCTCACATCCGGCGCCTGCACCATAGAAGCCGCTCACCCGGCCCGGGAAAAATACCCGGAAGAACTGTCACCCACGCCACGGATAATCACGGCCATGAACAATCGATGGAAGCCCAGCGTCACGGTCGCTGCGGTCATAGAAAAAATAATCGACGGCGTCCCCAAATTCCTGCTGGTGGAGGAAGAAACCCGGGACGGCCTGAAGCTCAACAACCCCGCCGGCCACCTGGACCCGGGCGAAAGCCCTGTGCAAGGCTGCGCCCGGGAGACGCTGGAAGAAACCGCCTTCCACTTCAAGCCCACCGCCATCGTCGGCGTCTACCTGTCGCGCTTCGAGCGGGCCGTGCCCGGCCAGGACGAGCCGCTGGACATCACCTACCTGCGCTTCGCCTTCTGCGGTGAACTCGGCGAGCACGTGCCCGGCCAGGCGCTGGACGAAGGCATTGTGCGCACCGTCTGGCTGACGGCCGACGAAATCCGGGCCAGCGCCGCCATGCACCGCAGCCCCCTGCTGCTGACCTGCATGGAGGACTACCTGGCCGACAAACGCTACCCACTGGGCCTGGTGACCACGGATCCCAGCGTGCATGCACTCCTGGGCCAGCGCAGTCCTCAGTAAAGAATCCGCTGCGCCACCGGCGGCGGTGTCCACTGGTACAGCCAGGTTTCCGTCAATGACTGGCCGTCGACCTGCAAATGCATGCGCAGGTTGATGGGTGCCGTGCTGTCGCCGTCGGGGCGCAGGTCGAACATGGCACGCCAGCCCTTGATGGCGTCCAGCGGCCGGGCCGACGTCAACTCAATCGTGCCGCGCGAGGCGGTGATCACGGCTTTGACCTGGGCCCCGCGGTTCAGCAAGGAAAAGTCCCCGCCCGCAAAATCGACCGCAAAACGCCATGCATAGGCGGTGCGCTTTTGCCCGACCACGCCGCCGAGGCCGGTGCGTGTGGCCACACAGCGCGCCAGCGGTCCTTGCGCGGCGGGTGGCTGGCCACCCCAGTGCAGCCGGTAGGAAAACAGCAGCTCCTGCCCTGCCTGCGGCTTGTCCCGGGGGTTCCAGAAGGCCACGATGTTGTCAAAGGTTTCGTCCACGGTCGGGATTTCCACCAGCTGTATCGCGCCCGCGCCCCAGCCGGCCTTGGGCTCGACCCACAGGCTGGGGCGTTTTTCGTAGAACACGCCGTCGTCCTGGTAGTGGTCAAAGTTGCGGTCGCGCTGCATCAGGCCAAAACCACGCGGGTTGTCGTCCTGGAAGGCGTTGAACTGCAATTGCGCCGGGTTGGTCAAGGGGCGCCACAGCCATTCGCCCGTGCCGCTGTGCATGGCCAGGCCGTCGGTGTCGTGGATTTCGCCGCGCCAGTCCCAGCCCATGCGCCTGTCGTTTTCGCCGGTCTGGAACATGCTGGTGCAGGGCGCGATGCCCAGGCGGTCAATGGTTTTGCGCGGGTACAGCGCCACGTCCAGGTCCATGATCTGCGTGTCGCCCGGCGTGATCACAAAGCGGTAGGCGCCACTGACGCTCGGCGAGTCCAGCAGCGCGTAGACGGTCAGTGAAGCGGCTTTCGGGTCCGGCTTTTCGAGCCAGTAACCGATGAAATCCGGGAACTCTTCCGGGAAAGTCTGCGCCGTGTCGATAGCCAGGCCGCGTGCCGACTGGCCGTACTGCCATTCGCCGCCCACCGCGCGGAAGTAGCTTGCGCCGAGGAAGGCCGCCACGTCACGCACCGGGTCGGTGTGGAAATTCAGCCGGAAGCCGGCAAATCCGAGATCGGCGGGCAGCTTGTCGCCCCGCACGCCGCTTTTCCCGTAATCAAACATGGCCGGGTCATAGGCCAGCTCCTGTGCCTGGCCGTTGCTCACTTCGTGCATGCGCACCGGGGTCTTGAAGAACAGGCCGAGGTGGAAAAACTTCGCCACAAAACGCAGCTTGTCATCGCCCCACAAGGCATGGTCGTCGCGAAAGCGGATGGCCTGGTGCTGGTCCCAGTTCAAGTCTGAAATACCGGCCGGCAAGGCGGTAGCCCGGGGCCGGTAGGGTTTGGCCGACAGCTCGCGCGCCTGGCCCTTGAGCACCGCGTAGTCGAAGGCCTGGGCCTTGCCCACGGGCTTGAGGCCCGCAGCCTGGGCCAGTGACGAAAGCCATGGCAGCCCGGTGGCCATGCCGGCAGCCGTGACGGCCCGGCCGGTGCGGGAAAGAAATTGACGTCGTTGCAATGTGGCAGCTCCTGCAAGAAGGGGGCATTCCATTGTGCTGGAAACATCCGCGAAGATACGGTGCAGCCACCGACAATAGTCCGAACGGCTCAGCAAACCCGGCGGTTTGCCCCCTGGCGAACGCCGGTCTGCGGCGGCAGTGGCCTGGCCCCCAGCGCGCCATCACCCCCGCAAACCCCCGGTGTTTGGGGCTGCGGGGATAATTGCCCCATGGGTCAAAAAGGCAAGTCCGCGCAGCGGATCGTCGTGGGTTTGAGCGGAGGCGTGGACTCTGCGGTGACGGCGCACCTGCTCAAACAGCAGGGCCACGAGGTCATCGGCATCTTCATGAAGAACTGGGAAGATGACGACGACAGCGAATACTGCTCGTCCAACATTGATTTTGTCGACGCCGCGGCCGTGGCCGACGTGATCGGCATCGAGATCGAGCACGTCAATTTCGCGGCCGACTACAAGGACCGCGTGTTCGCCGAATTCCTGCGCGAATACCAGGCCGGCCGCACACCGAACCCCGACATCCTGTGCAACGCCGAAATCAAGTTCAAGGCCTTCCTGGACCACGCCATGCGCCTGGGCGCCGAAAAAATCGCGACCGGTCACTATGCACGCGTGCGCCACAACGAGGCCACCGGCCTGCATGAGCTGCTCAAGGGCCTGGACCCGGCCAAGGACCAGAGCTATTTCCTGCACCGCCTGAACCAGGCGCAGCTTTCGAAGACGCTGTTCCCGGTGGGCGAGCTGCACAAGACTGAAGTGCGCCGCATCGCCGACGAGATCGGCCTGCCGAATGCGAAGAAGAAAGACTCGACCGGCATCTGCTTTATCGGCGAACGGCCTTTCCGCGATTTCCTGAACCGCTACATCGCCAAGGCGCCCGGCCCCATCAAAAACGACAAGGGCCGCGTGCTCGGCGAGCACGTGGGCCTGTCCTTCTACACGCTGGGCCAGCGCCAGGGACTGGGCATAGGCGGCGTGAAAGCCAAAGGCGCCGACTTGAAGGCCGCGCAGGCGCGCGGCTTGCGCGGCGTGGGCGAGCACGAGCCCTGGTTCGTGGCGCGCAAGGACCTGGAAACCAACACGCTGTGGGTGGTGCAAGGCCATGAGCATCCCTGGCTGCAATCGACGGTGCTGACGGCGCAGGATTGCAGCTGGGTGGCGGGTAGCGCACCCGCGCCCGGTGCCATGGCCGCCAAGGCGCGCTACCGGCAGGCCGACGCGCCTTGCGAGTTGCGCCAGTCCTCCATGGCCGGCTGTGAGCTGGCGTTTAGCGATGCGCAATGGGCGGTGACGCCGGGGCAGTCAGCCGTGCTTTACCAGGGTGAAGTCTGCCTTGGCGGCGGCGTGATCACCGCCAGCAATGTGCAGAACCAGCCTGCGATGTCACCTCACGCCGGCGCGGCGCGTCACAGCGCCGTTTCGACGTAGGTGTAGATGTAGTTGGAGCCGCCGTTGACATTGCCCAGCAGGCGCGACGAACCAAAAATACCCGAGCGGTGCGACACGCCGAAACCGATGTAGGTTTCCTTGAGCGGCCGGTAGCCGATCAAGTCGCCCAGGCTCACGTCCAGGGTCGGGTCCAGGAAGTTGAGCATGCGGGAAGCCGGCTTGCCGTTGGCCGCCAGGCTGGAGGACTCGATGTAAGGAGCCCGCTGCGCCATCGACACCCCCAGGCCCAGGCCCAGGCGGGTCTTCACGCGGTCGCTCCAGGGGAAGCCTGAATACACGGCCTTCATGAAAAGGTCGAGTTGCAGTCCGTTGGGCTGCAGGCCGCGGTCGTTGTGGTGTGTCAGGCCCACATAGCCGATGAAGTCCAGCGGCCAGCCGTTCACGTTGTTCAGGAAAGGCTTGCCGATCTGCACGCCGCTGATGCTGGTCGGGTTGGTCTTGGCCGTGGACAGGCACTGCGCCGTGATGATCTTGGCCAGGTGGCAGCCGTCCTCGGTGGACTTGCCGTACAGCACCTTGAAGTAGGTGGGCGAGCCGTTCTCGGCCCACTCGCGCTTGTGGCCGCCGAAGTCGTAGGCCGCACCCACGTAGACCGCGGGCAGCACGCTTTTTTGCACGATGGGGCTGTCCTTGACCTTGTTTCCGAGGAAGGTCGCCGACACGCCGGCCAGCAGGCGCCAGCGCTCCGTGACGTCATAGGAGCCGTAAAGGCCCAGCGAAGTCTGCACGCCCGCGCCGGGCGCGTAGGCGGGGCGGCTTGCCGTGGCTTCGCCGGGCTGCACGCCGTAGTAATAGTTGTTGAGCTTGGCGTCGCGAAACGCCACCGTCAGGCTGGGGCGCAGCATCCAGGGGCCGGAGCGCCAGTCATAGGTATAGCCGAGGCGGAATTCATTGCCCTTGTAGGTGTTGCCGATGTCATGCACCAGCTCGGCCTGCAGCGTGCCCCAGGGCTGGCGCCAGCGGTAGGCCAAGCCCAGGTCGAGGGCGGAGTCGCGCGCCGACATGCCCGTAAGGCTGGCCGGCAGGCGCTCGGTGGGAAAGCCTTCCAGGCGCTGCTCCACAAAAAGGTCCAGGCGCCGCTCGCTGCCGTTGAGCAGCTTCACGCCGCCCCGGTTGGCATGCAGGAACAGGCGCTCGCCTTCGTAGAGGTAGAGCGGCAGCAGGTCGTAGCGGCTGCCCGCGTCCTTGTAGGGCGAGCGCTCGACGCGCATCACCATGCCGAGCCCGGCGCTGCCCGTGGCCGGGAGGATATCGGCGATCGGCTCGATGTTGCCGCCGGCCAGGGCTGTCGGCGGGACGCAGAAGCCGCCCAGTACCAGGGCGGTGCCCAAAAGGAGGCTGCGCGGCGCGGAGATCAGGTTCGTCATTTTTTTTGAGGGAATTCTGTGTTGGAAAGGGCCGCCGCCAGGCAGGGCACCACGAACACTCAGATGCTATCCATGAAAGGCACATTCCGGCCCGCCCAACTTGTAAGCAAAAAGGCACAAATGGGCTAGGCCGGCACGCCCTCTGAACCCATTTCCTCACACGCAGGCTCACACGTACACTGCCTATCGTCGGGTCTCCTTCAACTTTTTACGGAGACAGTAATGCCCAAATTCGTGATCGAACGTGCCATCCCCGGACTCGGCGCCCTCAAGCCCGCCGAGCTGCACTCCATCTCCCAGAAATCGTGCGGCGTGCTGCGCGAGCTGGGCCCCGAAGTGCAGTGGGTCAAGAGCTACCTGACGGGAGGCAAGATGTACTGCATCTACAACGCGGCCAGCGAAGATCTCGTGAGGGAGCATGCGCGCAGGGGCGGCTTCCCGGCGGACTCCGTCGCGCGGGTCACCGGCGTCATCGACCCCACCACCGCCGAAGCCTGAGGCCCGCCGGTGGACGCGCAAACCCCCAGCCTGCCGCCACCACCCCTGGGGCTTGCCGTCCACCTGCTGGGCCCGCCGCGCGTGGAGCGCGACGGCCAGCCCGTGCCGGCGCCGCGCGGGCACAAGGCCTGGGCCCTGCTGGCCTATCTGGTGCGCAGCGATGCGCCGGTCAGCCGCAAACACCTGGCGGGCTTGCTGTTCGAAGATGCCGAAGACCCGCTGGCCGCCCTGCGCTGGAACCTCAGCGAACTGCGCCGCCTGCTCGGCCATGCGGAATTGCGCGGCGAACTGATCGCCCTGCCCTTGACGCCGGCCAGCTATGTCGACCTCAGGGCCGTGCTGTCAGGAAGCTGGGCGCAAGCCCTGTGCGTGCCCGGCCTGGACCGCGAACTGCTGGAGGGCATGAACTTCTCGGGCAGCCCGGCCTTCGAGGTCTGGCTCGCCACGGAGCGCCGCCATCTTCAGGCTGCCGCGGAAGCCGTGCTGCGCGAGGCCGCCCTGGCCCGCATGGCCGCCGGCGCCATGGCCGAAGCGGCCGGGCTGGCCGGCCGGCTGGTGCGGCAAAACCCGCTCGACGAAAACTACCAGGCCCTGCTGGTGCGCAGCCTCGCGGCTTCGGGCGACGGGGTCGGCGCTGCGCGCCAGGCCGCCGCCTGCCGTGAGTTGTTCCAGCGCGAACTCGGCGTGCAACCCGGCGCCGCGCTGGACGTAGCCCTGCGCACAGCCACTGCGACGCCTACCGCGCGGCCCGCCACCGGGCGCGCCGCCGCACTCGCGCAACTGGAAGCCGGGGAGGCGGCGATCGGCGCCGGCGCGCTCGATGCCGGGCTGCAATGCCTGCGCCGCGCCATCGTCGAGGCCGACGCCACCGGCGACGCGGCGTTGCGCGCGCGCGCCCGGGTGGCCCTGGGCGGCGCGCTGGTGCATGCCGCGCGCGGGCGCGACGAGGAAGGCGCCACGGCGCTTCACGAGGCGCTGGAAGTCGGTCACGACGTATCGCCGGTGCTCGCCGCCGCCGCGTGCCGTGAACTCGGTTACGTCGAGTTCCTGCGCGGCCGCTATGAACGCACCCTGGCATGGTTGCAGCGCGCAAGGCCGCTGGCCGGCGAGGACCGCGCGGAACTGGCACGCATCGCCACCGTCTACGGCGCCGCGCTCAGCGATACCGCGCACTACGCGCCCGCCATTGCCTTGCTGCAAGAGGCCGACGCGCTAGGTGCCGCAGCCGGCGACCCCAGGCAGCGTGCTTATGCGCTGTCCATGCTTGGCCGCGCGCTGCTGCTGCACGATGAGCTTGACGCCGCCGCCGACGCCCTGGACCGGTCGGTGGCGCTGGCCCAGCCGGGCTGGACCGCTTTTGTGCCCTGGCCGCAATCGCTGCGGGCCGAAGTCGACCTGCTGCGCGGCGACGTGGAGGCCGCCGCGAACCGTTTCGAGCATGCCTTCGCGCTCGGCTGCCAGATCGGCGATCCTTGCTGGGAAGGCATTGCCGGCCGGGGGCTGGGACGCGTGGCGATGGCGCGCGGCGAGCCCCGGCGCGCCGCCGAGATCCTGGTCGATGCATTGGCACGCTGCGTGCGCCTGCCCGATGCCTACCTGTGGGGCAAGGCCTATGCGCTCGACGCGCTGTGCGGCGTCGCGGTGGCAGAGGCCATGCCCCAGGCTTCGGCCTGGATCAACGAACTGCAGGAGCTCGCCGCGCGCAGCGGCATGCGCGAACTGACGGTGCGTGCCTGCCTGCATCGCGCGGCCCTGGGCGACGGCGCAAGCCTGGCCGCGGCGAAGCTGCTCGCCGGCCAGATCGACAACCCCGCGCTGCATGCCCTTGCCGGGCTTTGACACCGGCGACGGCGGCAATACCGCAAAAAGGTTCATGATGAATGCGAAACCCAAGAGCGCCGTGCTTCACGGCGCAACCCGGCACCTGGTGCCCGGCCAGGCGCTGCGCCTGCCCCGGCGCGGCGGCGAATTGACAGTGCTGCGGGGGCGCCTCTGGCTGACGCGCCACAACGATCCCGGCGACCACTTCATCGACGCCGGCCAGCGCCTGCACCTTGCCGACCATGAGAACGCGGTGATCGAACCGGCGGGAAGCGCGCAGGGCGTCATCCTGCGCTGGGAGCCTCGCTGCGCAAGTTTCACCGGCGCCTTGCTCGCCCGGCCCTTGAGCGCCACGGCCTTCGTGGCTTTGATGGCGGCCCGTGGCTTCGCCGCGCTGGCGCGCAAGGCGGCGGCGGGCGCAAGGCGCGCGCGTGGCCACGACGGGATCAACGACGGCCACGCCGTGTTCGTCGCGCTGGAAGGCGGCGCGGGAGCGGAGCCCGCACGCCTGAAGAGACCCTCCGCGGGCCGGGCGTCAGCTTGCGCTTGACGCGTTGACGGCCTGCCGCTGCTGCTCCCTGTCCGCCAGCAGGTCGACAAAGGCACGGACCTTCGCGGGACGAAAGCGCGCGGCCGGAAAGACCGCGTGGATGCCGCCTGAAGGCAGCTGCCACTGCGGCAGGACCTGGATGAGGCGGCCGGCCGCAAGATCGGCGGCCACCGCATAGTCCGGCAGCACCGAGAGCCCCGCGCCCTGGAACACGGCTTCGCGCACGGCGAGTGTGGCGTCGAGAAAAATCGAGGCCTGCACACTCACGGCCTGGCGCTCGCTCTCGTTGAGCGTGAAATTCCATGTGAGGTGGTCGCGCAGGGCGGTGTTGGCGATGAAGGGCAGGCCGGCGATGTCTTGCGGGCCGGTGAGCCGCGCCACTTGCGGCTGCATGGCCGGCGACGCCACGAGCAGTTGCCGGAAAGCGCCGATTTTTCGCGCCTGCAGGCTGGTTTCGGCTAGCCAGCCGACACGGATCGCCAGTTCGATGTTGCCCGACATGAGGTCCAGAGTCTGGTCGGTGAGGACGGCATCGACCTTGCATGCGGGATAGCGCCGGATAAAGGCGGCGATGGCCGGCACCACCACGCCGACACCGTAGTCGAAAGGCGCGGTGAGCCGCAGCATGCCGGACGGCTCCGCCGAGGTCTCGGCCAGGTCGTCGAAGGCATCGCCGGCTTCGCGCAGGATCAGCGCGCAGCGCAGGTAGAAGGCCTGGCCCAGTTCGGTGGGCTGCACCTTGCGTGTGGTGCGGACCAAGAGTGATGTCCGGAATTCGCGCTCCAGCCGCGCAACCTGCTGGCTGACCACTGCCTTGGTGATTCCCAGGCGGTCCGCTGCCGCGGTGAAAGAGCCGGTTTCCACCACCGCCGCGAAGTAAGCCAGGCGCCTCAGGTTTCCCAGCCCTCCAAGCCCGCCCTCGTCTTGATTGTTTGCTTTAAACATACATTGTGTTTATCAGAGATGTCTTTAACAGTCAATGCATAGTGCCTACGATCACCACCAGTGAGCCAGAAACGTCCAAAGAACCCCATGACCAAGACCCTCCATTACCTGTTCGACCCGCTGTGCGGCTGGTGCTACGGCGCCATACCGGCGCTCTCGGCCTTGAGCGAAGTTCCAGCTGTCAGCATCGAATTGCTGCCGACGGGGTTGTTCTCCGGCGAGGGCGCACGGCCCATGAACAGTGAGTTCGCCGCCTATGCCTGGTCCAACGACCAGCGTATTGAGCGCCTGACGGGGCAGCGCTTCACCGAGCAGTACCGCGAGCAGGTTCTCGGTGATCGCCAGCGGCTGTTTGACAGCGGCCCCGCCACCTTGGCGCTGACGGCCGTGTCATTGACGGCGCCGGGCCGGGAACTGGAAGCCCTCAAGGCGATACAGAGTGCGCGCTACGTGGACGGCAAGGACACAACCTCGTTGGCAACCCTGGCCGGCATTCTGCGTGGGCTCGGCCTCGAGCAGGCCGCCGCAAGGGTGGCGCAGCCTGATGAGGATCTTCTCGCGGCCAACCAGGCCCGCATCAGCCGCGGGCAGGCCTTGATGCAGGAGTTCGGCGCGCGTGGCGTGCCCACCCTGGTGGCCGAATCGGGCGCCAAGCGCTGGGTCGTAAATCACGCCGATTTTTATTCCAATCCGCGCGCGCTGGCCGGCGCGCTCGAGGCGGCCTGAGCCCCACCGCCCTCCCCGCAACCCGTTCAGTTAACTGTCCAAGAAGAAGGAAAAACCATGACCACACGAAGAGAAGCAATCAAAACTGTAGCCGGCGCGGCTGTCGCGACGGCCATCCTAGGAGTGAAAAGCGCTATGGCTGCAAATACCCAACTGACCTGGAAACATTTCCCCGCCGGCGAACACGGATTCTTCCGTGCCCCGGTACTGATCTCCGGCGAGCGTGAAGCCGTCCTGATCGACGGAGGCTTTACGCTTCCCGACGGCAAGGCGCTGGCCAAAGCCATCAAGGCCACCGGCAAAAAGCTGACGACCATTTACATCAGCCAGAGCGATCCTGACTACTACTTCAGCCTGGCGCCCATCAAGGCGGCATTTCCCGACGCCAAGGTGATCGCCGCACCGGCCACCATCGCGGCCATCAAGGGCAACGTGGAAAAGAAGCTGGCAACCTGGGGCCCGCAGCTCAAGGAGAATGGCCCACAGGCGCTGGCGGACATCGTGATGCCTGAAGCCTTTGATGGCCGCAGCCTCAGCGTGGAAGGCCAGGCCATCGAGATCGTCGATGCCGACGGCCTGCCCAATCGCCGCTACATCTGGGTGCCTTCGCTGAACGCCATCTTCGGCGGTGTGCTGCTGTTCTCCGGCGTTCACGTGTGGACCGCCGACACACAGGGCGCCGAGGCGCGCGCAGCCTGGGTGAAGACGCTTGACGCCATGGCCGCGCACAAGCCCGCCGTGGTGGTCCCCGGCCACATGGCAGTCACGGCGGCTGTAGACGCAAGCGCGATCCAATACACACGCGACTACCTCGTGGCTTTCGAGGAAGTGCTGGCCAAGGCCGCCGACAGCGGCGCCCTCATCGCGGCCATGACCCGGCGTTACCCGAACGCCGGCATGGGCGTGGCGCTGCAAATCGGCGCCAAGGTCGCCAAGGGCGAGATGAAGTGGGGTTGAAGCCATGATGTCGAACATCGACATCGTCCGCGCCCATTACGCCGCCTCGGCCCAGGGAAACATCGACGAAATGATGGCCCATGTTTCGCCCCAGGTGCGCTGGACCGAGATGGCGGGCTTTCCCTGCGCGGGTACCTGGGTCGGGCCGCAGGCGGTGGCCGAGAACGTCTTTGCCGTGCTGGGCCGGGACTGGATCGGCTATCGCTTCGAACTGCAAAGCCTCATCGACGGTGGTGAGCACATCGTCGGGATGGGCAGCTACCACGGCACTTACCGCGCCACGGGAAAGGACATGCAGGCCCGTGTGGCCCACGTCTGGCACCTGCGGGACGGGAAGGTCGTGGCCTTTGAGCAATTCACGGACACGCTGCTGGTCCGTCAGGCCATGAGCAACGAATAAAAAAGGAAAGACAGAAAAGAAAAAACCCGCCCTCCTCTCGGAGCGCGGGCTTCAATCAAAAGGCTTTTCCGTATCTGTATTTAGAACGGGATGTCGTCATCCATGTCGTCAAAGCCGCTGGCCGCCTTGGACGCCGCGGGCGCTTGCCGCGGTGCGGCTGCAGCCGGCGCGCGCGCGGGTGCGGACTGGCGCGGAGCCTCGTAGCCGCCGCCACCGCCGTCGTCACCGCCGGGACCGCCCATGCCCTGGCGGCTGCCCAGCATCTGCATCTGGTCGGCGCGGATTTCAGTGGTGTATTTTTCGATGCCGTCCTTGTCGGTCCACTTGCGCGTGCGCAGCGAGCCTTCGACATACACCTGCGAGCCTTTGCGCAGGTACTGGCCGACGATTTCGGCCAGGCGGCCGTTGAACACCACGCGGTGCCATTCTGTGGCCTCTTTCATTTCGCCGGTCTGCTTGTCCTTCCACTTGTCGGTGGTGGCGATGGTGACGTTGGCGACCTGGTCGCCGCTCGGGAAGCTGCGCATTTCGGGGTCGCGGCCCAGATTGCCGACGACGATGACTTTATTGACGGATGCCATGAGGGGTTCTCCTGAGCTGATCTACAGGGCGGGGCCCTGCTATTTATGAATGGCTACAGTTTAACTGGCTGGCCCGGCAAGGCCTCGCCACCAGTGGTCGCGACCGTCGCATGCCGCCCCGGCGCCCGCATGGGCCAGGCCACCAGCAGCCAAGTGAGCATCAGGCCGCCGCACAGCATAAAAAGCCCCGGGGCGCCGTGCGCTTTGGTGACCCAGCCGCCGACCGCGCCGCCGGCAAAAAACCCCAGCGATTGCAGGGTGTTGTACACGCCCAGGGCCGCGCCGCGCACAGGCGCAGGCGCCAGCCGGGAGGCCAGGCTGGGCTGGGTGGCCTCCAGCACGTTGAAACCGCAGAAAAACAGGAACAACAAGGCGGCCAGCGCGCCCAGGGCGTGCGGCGCTGCGGCCGACGAAGCCACCCACAGCAGCCCCAGCTGCACCACAAAAACCAGGCCCACGGCGCCCAGGAACACCGCCCGCAGGTAGCCGCGGCGCTCGAGCGGGAATAAGACCGCACCCATCACGACAAAAGAAGCCAGCACCGCCGGCAGGTAGACCTGCCAGTGGTGGGCCTTGTCCAGCCCGGCCGCCACCAGCAGCGCCGGGATCGCCACCCACATGGCCAGCTGCACCGCATGCAGCACGAAGACGCCGAAATCCAGCCGCAGCAGGGCGGGGTCTTTCAGGACTTCGAGCATGCTGCCGCGCGGGCGATTTGCATGTTCTACCGGCTCGGGCGGCACCCACCAGGCGACCACCGCGATGCCGGCCAGCGCCAGCGCGCCGGTCAGGGCGAACAGGCCGTGCAGGCCGATGTAAGCCGCCAGCAGCGGCGCGACCAGCAGCGAGAGCGCGAACATCAGCGCGATGCTGCCGCCCACCAGCGCCATGGCCTTGGTGCGCACTTCATCGCGCGTTGAATCGGCCAGCAGCGCGGTGACGGCGGCCGAAATGGCGCCCGCGCCCTGCAGCGCGCGGCCGGCAACCAGCCAGTTCAGGTCCGGGGCCCAGGCCGCGATGAAACTGCCCAGGGCAAATATGAGCAGGCCGGAAATAATCACCGGTTTGCGGCCCCACCAGTCCGAGGCGATGCCGAAAGGAATCTGCAGCAGGCCCTGGGTCAGCCCGTAAATGCCCATGGCCAGGCCGACGCGCGCCGGGTCGTCACCGCCCGGGTACCTGGCCGCCTCCAGCGCGAACACCGGCAGCACCAGGAACAGGCCCAGCATGCGCAGCGCAAAAATCGACGCCAGCGAGGCGCTGGCGCGCCGCTCGGTGGCGGTCATGGGAAAGGACACGGGGGAGGATGGCGCGGGCACGGGAATAAAACAGACAAAAAAGACGAACAAGCGGGTTAAAAATGACCCAAGACGGGGCGGATCGGGAGTTTGGGGCGCCGGGGCGCGGCAAGCCCGGCCGTCCAGACCTTGTACAGACGGCTATTGTGCTTGAAACGGTGCTTCGGTCTATGATGGAGAGTTTTGCGGCTGCCACATCTTGAACTCTCCCGACGACAGCAAATACCTTGCCTCCCAGGCCGCAGAAGGCCGGCACGTGGCGGAGCCCGCCCAGGGCCGCTACCTGGCCCAGGCCCTGGCGGCCCAACGTATCAGCATTCGCGGGGCGCGCACGCACAACCTCAAGAACATCGACCTGGACATCCCGCGCAACCAGCTGGTGGTGATCACCGGGCTGAGCGGCTCCGGCAAGTCGTCCCTCGCCTTCGACACGCTGTACGCCGAAGGCCAGCGCCGTTACGTCGAAAGCCTGTCGACCTACGCGCGCCAGTTTTTGCAGCTGATGGACAAGCCCGATGTGGACATGATCGAGGGCCTGTCGCCCGCGATCTCCATCGAGCAGAAGGCCACCTCGCACAACCCGCGCTCGACCGTGGGTACGGTGACCGAGATCCATGACTACCTGCGCCTTTTGTTCGCGCGCGCCGGCACGCCGTTCTGCCCCATCCACGACCTGCCGCTGCAGGCGCAGAGCGTCAGCGAGATGGTCGACACCGTACTGGCGCTGCCGGAAGACACCAAGCTGATGATCCTGGCGCCGGTGGCGCGCGACCGCAAGGGCGAGTTCGTCGACGTCTTCGCCGAGATGCAGTCGCAGGGTTATGTGCGTTTTCGTGTCGACGGCACAGCCTATGAGTTCGACGACCTGCCCAAGCTCAAGAAGACCGAGAAGCACAACATCGACGTGGTGATAGACCGCATCAAGGTGCGGGCCGACCTGCAGCAGCGCCTGGCCGAAAGCTTCGAGGCGGCGCTGCGCCTGGCCGACGGCAAGGCCATCGCACTGGAAATGGACACCGGCAAGGAGCACCTGTTCAGCGCCAAATTCTCCTGCCCGGTCTGCGACTATTCGCTCAGCGAGATGGAGCCGCGGCTCTTCTCGTTCAACTCGCCCGTGGGCGCCTGCCCGACCTGCGACGGCCTGGGCCACATGGAGTTTTTCGACCCGGCACGCGTGGTGGCTTTCCCCTCGCTGAGCCTGGCCAGCGGCGCCGTGAAGGGTTGGGACAGGCGCAATGGCTACTACTTCTCGATGCTCGAGAGCCTGGCCAAACACTACAAATTCAACATCGACACGGCCTTCGAGGACCTGCCCGACAACGTGCAGCAGGTCGTGCTGCACGGCTCGGGGGACGAGGAAATCAAGTTCAGCTACGTGATGGACTCGGGCAACTTCGCCGGCAAGAAGATCAGCAAGAAGCACCCCTTCGAAGGCGTGATCACCAACTTCGAGCGCCGCTATCGCGAGACCGACTCCGCCGCCGTGCGCGAGGAGCTGTCCCGCTACCGCAGCGTGCAGCCCTGCCCCGACTGCGAAGGCACGCGCCTGCGCACCGAGGCGCGCCATGTCTACCTGGTCAGCGCGCCCGAAGGCGGCGCCCAGCCCGGGCGAAAGGCAATCTATGAAATCAGCCACGCCACCCTGCGCGAGAGTTTTGAGTATTTCAGCACCTTGAAAATGGAAGGCGCCAAGGCCGAGATCGCCGCCAAGGTGGTGCGCGAAATCGGCCTGCGCCTGAAGTTCCTCAACGACGTGGGCCTGAACTACCTGAGCCTGGACCGCAGCGCCGAAACACTTTCAGGCGGCGAATCGCAGCGCATACGCCTGGCCTCGCAGATAGGCTCGGGCCTGACGGGCGTGATGTATGTGCTCGACGAGCCCAGCATCGGCCTGCACCAGCGCGACAACGACCGCCTGATCGGCACGCTCAAGCATTTGCGCGACATCGGCAACAGCGTGCTGGTGGTCGAGCACGACGAGGACATGATCCGTGCGGCCGACCACGTCATCGACATGGGGCCGGGCGCCGGTATCCACGGCGGGCGCGTGATGGCCCAGGGCACTTTCGACGAAGTCAAGAACAACCCCGATTCGCTGACAGGCAAGTATTTGGCGCAGACGCTGAAAATCGCCGTGCCCAAGCGCCGCACGCCCTGGCTGCCGACCGTGAAGGCGGTGGAAATCGCCGAGAAGAAAAAGGTCTCACGCTTTCCGCAAAGCCCGGCCGCCGAACGCCGCGCCGCGCGCGAGGCCGTGCACCAGGCCACGCTGGGCGACATGCAGGCGCTGCGCGTGATCAACGCGACCGGCCACAACCTGAAGGGCGTGAGCGTCGAGTTTCCCGTGGGGCTCTTGACCTGCGTGACCGGCGTGTCCGGCTCGGGCAAGTCCACCCTGGTCAACGACACGCTGTACACCGCCGTGGCCCGCACGCTCTACCGCGCGCACGAAGAGCCCGCGGCACATGAAGCGATTGAAGGCATAGAGCATTTCGACAAGGTCATCAACGTCGACCAGTCGCCGATTGGCCGCACGCCGCGCAGCAACCCGGCCACGTACACAGGTCTCTTCACGCCGATACGCGAGCTGATGGCCGAGATGAACACGGCCCGCGAACGCGGCTATGGCGCGGGGCGCTTTTCCTTCAACGTCGCCGGCGGCCGCTGCGAAGCCTGCCAGGGCGACGGCGTGGTCAAGGTCGAGATGCACTTCCTGCCCGACGTCTACGTGCCCTGCGACGTCTGCAAGGGCATGCGCTACAACCGCGAAACGCTCGAAGTGCAATACAAGGGCAAGAACATCGCGCAGATCCTGGACCTCACGGTCGAGGTCGCGGCCGAGTTCTTCAAGGCGGTGCCCGTCATCGCGCGCAAGCTGCACACCCTGCTCGATGTGGGCCTGTCCTACATCAAGCTGGGCCAGGCCGCGACCACGCTGTCGGGCGGCGAGGCGCAGCGCGTCAAGCTCGCGCTGGAACTGAGCAAACGCGACACCGGCCGCACGCTTTACATCCTCGACGAGCCGACCACCGGCCTGCACTTCGCCGACATCGACCTGCTGCTCAAGGTGCTGCACCAGCTGCGCGACGCGGGCAATACGATCGTCGTGATCGAGCACAACCTGGACGTCATCAAGACGGCCGACTGGCTGGTCGATATGGGCCCCGAAGGCGGCGCCGGCGGCGGCACTGTGGTGGGCGTGGGAACGCCGGAAGACATCGCGGCCAACCCGGCCAGCCATACCGGCCGCTACCTGGCCCGCCTGCTTTAGAGCCGCTCAAAAACCCTCCTGGCGTTGTTGCAACCGCCTTGCCGTGCTGGTGCACTGTCTGCGGCGGCGCGCCTAGCCAGGACCGCTTCGCTGGGTTTTGTGAGCAGCTCTTGGCTCCAGCTTGCACCTTTCTTTTTCCTCATTCTTCTTTCATCGGATTCCGGTTTTGAACAGCTCTACGTTTTTCACCCAGCGCAAAGTCGTTTTCCTGCTGGCTTCGCTGTGCTGCCTGCTGTGGGGCAGCGCCTACCCGGCGATCAAGAACGGTTATGCGCTGTTCCACATCGCCGCCGATGACATTCCGTCCAAGCTGGTGTTTGCGGGCTGGCGTTTTATCTTTGCCGGGCTGGTGCTGCTGGTGTTTGCGCTCCTCAGCAAGAAGCCGGTATTCCAGCTGGACAGGCGGACCTTTGGCCAGGTGACGCTGGTGGGACTGACGCAGACCAGCGTGCAGTACGTGTTTTTCTACATCGGGCTGGCTTATGCCACGGGCGTGAAGAGCTCCATCATGAACGCGACCGGCACCTTCTTCAGCGTGCTGCTGGCGCATTACATCTACAAGAACGACAGGCTCAGCTTCAACAAGGTGCTGGGCTGCGTGGTGGGTTTTGCGGGCGTGATGGTGGTGAACTTCAGCGAAAGCCTTTTGAGCTTTGATTTCACGCTGCTGGGCGAGGGTTTTGTGGTGATTGCCGCCTTTGTGCTGTCCGCCGCCAGCATTTATGGCAAGAAGGTCTCGCAGCGCGTGGATTCCGTGGTGCTCACGGGCTGGCAGCTGGCCATAGGCGGCCTGGCCCTGCTGCTGATCGGTTTGGCCACCGGAGGGTCGCTGACGGGTTTTACCGTCAAGTCCACCCTGCTGATGGTTTATCTCGTGGTGCTGTCGTCGGCGGCGTTTTCGCTGTGGACGATTTTGCTGAAGTACAACCGGGTGAGCATGATCACGGTGTTCAACTTCATGGTGCCGATTTTTGGGACCATGCTCTCAGCGATGTTCCTGGAAGAGCAGTTTCTGGAGTGGAAAAACGGCCTGGCCCTGGTGCTGGTCTGCTACGGGATCTGGCTGGTGACCAAGGAAGAGAAGGAGAAGCCTGCCGGCTGAGCCGGCCGGAAGCCAGGGCAACTACATCGGCATCCGATCCCGCCCATCCCGGACGCCCTGCCGCACCTCCTGGATCGCGCCCAGCAAATCCCAGAACTGCTTGGCCTGGACCTTGAGGCGGTAGTCGGTCTGGGCGATCTGCTCTTCGACCATTTCGGTCATGCGTGAATCCAGGTCGGCCGGCGGCAGCTTGAGGTAGGCCTCGCTTTCGGAGCCGTCGCGCACGATGGTGGCGCCGGCCTTGCGGGCGATGTTGAGCATGGCGGTGTTTTCGCTGAGCGCGTGGATGAACATCATGTCGACGCCGTCGTTGCGGGCGTGCATGACGGCGCGGTCAAAGAGGCGCGAGCCGTAGCCCCGGCCGCGGGCCTGGGCCAGCACCGAGACGCCGAACTCGGCGCAGCTCTTGAGATTCGGGTCGGTCGAATGCGCCAGGTGGGCCATGGCGATCAGCTGCAGCTTGCGGTTGTAGATGCCGAAGATCTCGTCGCGGTCGAAGTTGAGGCCGTCGACATAGCGGCGGATTTGCTCGTCATTGGCCGAGTAGCCGAAGCGCAGGTAACGGTCGTGTTCATCCAGGGCCAGCAGGTGGGCGGCGATGCGTTCCCCGTGGCTGGGGCCTATGGAGCGGATGGGAACCATGACGGGCTGGACGCGCGGGGCGGCAGGCTGCGGCGGTGTGCGCGTCTCGGCTACAGGCGGGCGGAAGAATTCCTTGCTCGCGTTGTAGGATGCTTTTAACAGTGTGCTGGGTGAGACCATGGCTTCAATATAAGGGTTTTCCCTAGAATTCCCAGTCTAAGGGCTTCTCCGGGGCCTTCAATAGGGAGGACTGCCAAAATCGCCCCGAATTGCCGCTTTTCCGCAAAAACAGGTCCTGGCTAGCTATAAAAATCATAGCCAATTGGCATGGAGGATGAAAATGTTGCAGTGCAACAACACAATCCAAACCGCGATCCTGCCAAATCCAGCACACGGCCATTGGCTACCTGCTTGTTGACGCAGGCCTGACTCGCCTCACACCCTCACAAAGGCACGGCCGTGGTCGCCTTGACCCGGTCCAGCACAAAGCTGGTTTTGCAGTCCTGCACGCTGGGGTGCTTGAGCAGGGTGTCCATGATGAAGCGGCTGTAGTGGGCCATGTCCTCGACCAGCACGCGCAGCAAATAGTCCATCTCGCCGGTCAGCGCGGCGCATTCGGCGACCTCGGGCCAGGTCTGCACGCTGGCGCGGAACAGGTCCATGGGGTTGCGCTTGTGGCTTTCGGTGTGCTTTTCGAGGCGCACGTTGAGGTAGGCCGTCAGGCCCAGGCCCACGGCCTCGGGTTTGACCAGCGCCACATAGCGGTCTATGACGCCGTTTTCTTCCAGCCGTTTGACGCGCCTGAGCACCGCGCTGGGCGAGAGGCCCACCTGTTCGGCCAACTGGTCATAAGTGGCGCGGCCGTCATCCTGAAGTTTGCGCAAGATCTGGCGATCGAGCTTGTCGAGTGTTTCCATGCCGCTTATTTTGCAGGTTTACTGCGTCAAAGGCAATTTGAACGCCCTCTTTCGCAGTAAAACTGATGGCGGACGCCGCTAAAGTCCAATGCATAGCCCCACAATTTTGGAGACACGCATGAACGCACGCACCGACGCCACCCTGAACTTTGAACAAGGCGCGGCCTGGGACAACCCCATGGGCACCGACGGCTTCGAGTTCATCGAGTACGCCGCCCCCGACCCGGCCGCCATGGCGGCGCTCTTCGTGCGCATGGGCTTCAAGCCGATTGCCAAGCACCGCCACAAGAACGTGACGCTGTACCGCCAGGGCGGCATCAATTTCATCCTGAACGCCGAGCCCGATTCGTTCGCGCAGCGTTTCGCGCGCCAGCACGGCCCCAGCGTCTGCGCCATTGCCTTTCGCGTGAAGGACGCCAAGTTCGCCTACGAGCGCGCCATCGCGCTGGGCGCCTGGGGTTACGCCCACACGGCGGGACCCGGCGAGCTCAACATCCCGGCCATCAAGGGCATAGGCGACTCCATCATTTATTTCATCGACAAATGGCGCGGCAAGAACGGCGCGCAGCCCGGCGACATCGGCAACATCGGTTTTTATGACGTGGATTTCGAGCCGCTGCCCGGCATCGCGGGCGATGCGCTCAATCCCGCCGGCCATGGCCTGACCTACATCGACCACCTGACGCACAACGTGCACCGCGGCCGCATGGACGAGTGGGCCGGCTTCTACGAGCGCCTTTTCAATTTCCGGGAGATCCGCTATTTCGACATCGAAGGCCAGGTCACCGGCGTGAAGAGCAAAGCCATGACCAGCCCCTGCGGCAAGATCCGCATTCCGATCAATGAAGAGGGCAACGAGAAGGCCGGGCAGATCCAGGAGTACCTGGACCGCTACCAGGGCGAGGGCATACAGCACATCGCCATGGGCAGCAACGACCTGTTCACCACGGTGGACGCGCTGCGCGCCAGCGGCGTAAAGCTGCTGGACACCATAGACACCTACTACGAGCTGGTCGACAAGCGCATTCCGGGCCACGGCGAAAGCGTGGCGGACCTGAAGAAACGCAAAATCCTGGTGGACGGCAAAAAGGGCGCGCTGCTGCTGCAGATCTTCAGCGAAAACCAGCTGGGCCCCATCTTCTTCGAGTTCATCCAGCGCAAGGGCGACGATGGTTTCGGCGAAGGCAACTTCAAGGCGCTGTTCGAGAGCATCGAACTGGACCAGATGCGCCGCGGGGTTCTGGCGGACGGCAAGACAGGCGAAAAAGCGGGCGCACAATAAAGCTCCTTTTGACCCACCCCCTCACGGAGATTTCCATGTCCCTTCGCCTGAAATCGCATCGCCCGCTGGCCGTACTCGGCCTCGCCACAGCCGCCCTGCTGGCCTGCGCCGGCGCCTCGGCCCAGACGGTCGTCAGCATGATGCCGGCGTCCAGCCTGGATGCCGTGCAAAAAGCCGGCGTGCTGCGCATCTGCACGCCGGGCGACTACAAGCCCTTCAGCTTCCACAAGCCGGACGGCACGTTCGAAGGCATAGACGTCGACCTGATGACCTCGTTCACCGCCAGCCTGGGCGTGAAGCCTGAATACATCAAGACCAGCTGGTCCAACCTGATGCCGGACATGACGGCCGGGAAATGCGACATCGCTGTGGGCGGCATCTCGGTGACCACCGAGCGGCAGAAGAAGGCCTTCTTCAGCGCGCCCTATATGGTGAACGGCAAGACGCCGATCGCTCGCTGCGCCGACGTGGCCAAGTACCAGACGGTGGCCGACATCGACAAGCCGGCGACGCGCGTGATCTTCAATCCGGGCGGCAGCAACGAGCGTTTTGCCCGTGCCAACTTCAAGCAGGCGCAGATGCGGCTGAACCCCGAGAACCTGACGATTTTTGACGAAATCCTGGCCAACCGCGCAGACGTGTTCGTCACCGAATCGGCCGAGGCCATCACCCAGCAAAGGCTCAAGCCGGGCCTGTGCGCCATCAACCCCGACAAACCGCTGCAGTACGGCGAAATGGCCTACCTGCTGCCGCGCGGCGACGTGCCCTTCAAGGCCTACGTCGACCAGTGGCTGCACCTGGCGCGCGCCAGCGGCGAATACCAGCGTGTGGAGAGCCAATGGCTGAAGTAGCCGACAGCAAGAACAGCGGCGGCACCCCGCCGCCGGCGGTGTACGGCCAGTCCGACCGCCCGCCGCGCGGCGATTACGCGCGCGGCGGCCAGGTCAACGCGGACTACACCTGCCCGCAAAACTACGCGGCCTATACCGCGGAGGACCACGAGACCTACCGCCGCCTCTACACGCGCCAGTCGGCCCTGCTGCCGGGACGGGCCTGCAGCGCCTTTATCGAAGCCCTGCCCAGCCTGGGCGCGAGCGACGCAATCCCGCGCTTTGAGGACATTAACGCGCGCCTCTTCAATGCCACCGGCTGGCAGCTGGTGGGCGTGCCGGGGCTGATCCCCGAGGTGCCGTTTTTCACGCTGCTGGCGAACCGCAAGTTTCCGGTGACGGACTGGATACGCACACCGGCCGAATTCGACTACATCGTCGAACCCGACATCTTCCACGACCTGTTCGGCCACGTGCCGCTGCTGTTCGACCCAAGCTATGCCGACCACATCCAGGCCTACGGCAAGGGCGCGCTAAAGGCGCATGCGCTGGAACACGGCACACACGGGACGGAGCCGATTCCCGGCGCGGTCGAGATGCTCTCGCGCCTCTACTGGTACACCATCGAGTTCGGGCTGATGCGCGACAAAAAAGGCGGCAATGGCGTCAGCGCCTATGGCGCCGGCATCCTGAGCAGCCCCGGCGAGCTGGCCTGGAGCGTGGAGTCTCCCGAGCCCCAACGTATCCCGCTGCGGGACAACGCCGACCTGCTGCGCTGCATGTCGTCGACCTACAAGATAGACACTTTCCAGCAGCAGTATTTTGTGATCGACAGCTTTGACGCGCTGCTGCGCCTGACGGAGCCGGACTTCACGCCCTTCTACCGGGCCCTGGCCCAGGGCCCCACTGCGGCCTAAGCAGGGCTGGCCATCCAGCCGTTGAGCGCGTGCCGGGTCTGCTCGGCCAGCTCGCACAAACGCGCCACCTGCTGTCCCGCATCGGCCGGCCACTGGCCCTGCAGGCAGGACTGCTCCAGCACAAAACAGGCATCGCTGAGCGCCTCGGCCCCCACGTTGGATGCCGAGCCCTTGAGGGCATGCGCCGCGCGCGAAAGCTCGGCGCTGTCCGAAGCGGCCAGCGCCTCGCGGATGTCGTCCATGCGGTTCGGCGCGTCGCTGGCGAACAGCGCGATCACCTCGCGCGTCATGCTGCGCTCCTCGTCGTCGAATTCCTTGAACTGCTCCAGGCGGCTCCAGTCCATCAAGACCACGGAAGACGGCACCTCAGCCCCCGGCGAGTTGCCCTCGACCGGTGCCGCTTCGGCCGCCATGATTTTCGCGGCACCTGCGTCTTCGGGCTTGCGGGCGTAACGGGCCAGCGCCTCCGACAATTCGTCGATGCGCAGCGGCTTGGGCAGAAAGCCCACCATGCCGGCCGCCAGGCAGCGCTGGCGGTCTTCCTCCAGCACCGAAGCCGTCAGCGCGATGATGGGCGGCGCGGCGGCGCCATGCGCGGCGATGATCTCGCGCGAAGCGGCAAAACCGTCCATCACCGGCATGTTGGCGTCCATGAGAACGGCGGCATAGGCCCGGGGGCCGTCGCGGCTGCTCACGCCGCCTTCGGGGCGCAGCGAGGCGGCCACGCGGTCCGCCGCCTCCCGCCCATTGAGGGCGGTGGCGGCCTCGTAGCCCAGCTTGGCCAGCATGGCCAGCGCCACCTTGAGGTTCACCGCGTTGTCGTCGGCCACCAGGATGAACTGGTTGCGCGATTCGGGCTTGCCAGTTTCGGCCACGGCCTTGACGGCTTCCGGCGCCGAGGTGACGCGGGCGATGGCCTCGAAGAGCTGCGACTGCCGGTAGGGCTTGAGCAGGCGCGCGTCGAACACCTTGGCCTGCTCGCCGGTGGGCATGGTGCCCGAGGTCAGCAGCACGATGCGGCTGCCTGGATACCGTTCGCGCAGGGTCTGGGCAAAGGTCTGGCCGTCCATCTCGGGCATGTGCATGTCGGTCACCACCACGTCGACGGGCGGCTGGCCCCGCAGCCAGTCCAGCGCTTCGGCGGCACGCTCGAACAGCGCGGGCTCCATGCCCCAGCGCCTGAGCTGCTTGTCGAGGATGCGCAGGTTGACGGGGGTGTCGTCGACCACCAGCACACGCTTGCCGGCCAGGCTGACCATGTGCAGCGAAGACAGCTTGGCGATCTCCGGCGCGTCGGCGTAACCGAGCCGCGCGGTGAACCAGAAGGTGGAGCCCTGGCCCGGCGCAGACTCCAGCCCGACGCCGCCGCCCATCAGCCCGGCCAGGCGCTTGCAGATGGCCAGCCCCAGGCCGGTGCCGCCGTATTTGCGGGTGGTGCTGGTGTCGACCTGGGTGAAGGACTGGAACAGCGCTGATTGGCGGTCCAGCGGGATGCCGATGCCGGAATCCTTGACGCGGAATTCAATCAGTCCGCCGCGTTCGGGCGTGGCGTCTTCCAGCACATGGGCCGAGACGATGACCTGGCCGTGCTCGGTGAATTTGACGGCGTTGTTGACGAAGTTCAGCAGCACCTGGCGCAGGCGCGTGACGTCGCCGCGCACCCAGATGGGCAGCTCGTCGCCCATGTCGACCAGCAGCTCCAGGCCTTTTTCGCGGGCGCGCGGCGCGCCGATGTCGCAGGCCTCCTCGATGGTGGCCAGCAGGTTCAGCGGCTCGTTTTCCAGGTCCAGCTTGCCGGACTCGATCTTGGAGAAATCCAGGATGTCGTTGATCACGCCCAGCAGTTGGTCGCTGGAAACGCGCATGGTGTGCAGGTAGTCGCGCTGCTCCGGGTCCAGCGGCGTGTCGGCCAGCAGGGTGGTCATGCCCACCACGCCGTTGAGCGGCGTGCGGATCTCGTGGCTCATGGTGGCCAGGAAGGCGGCCTTGGCGCGCGCTGCGGCCAGCGCCTCTTCGCGGGAAGCCGCCAGTTCGGCAGTTCGGCTGGCGACCCGCGCCTCCAGCGTCTCGTTGGCGTCCTGCAGGGCGATGTTCTGCGCGTCGATGGCGGCGCGGTTGCGCAGGATTTCCTCGGCGCTGTCGTGCATGGCTTGCGAAAGCTGCCGCACCTCGGTGATGCGGGCGTTCTGCTGCACCTGCGGCACTTCGGCGCGCGCCAGCTGTCCGGCGGCGACGCTCAAGGCCCGGAAGCGCCGGCTCAGGCGGTAGGCCAGCCAGGTGGCCAGCAGCGCGCCCAGCACCAGCGCAAGAACCATCACGCCCAGAGTGTTGCGCAGGGCCGCCTGGCTGGCGGCGGCGAAGTCGCTCTCGGGAGCGGCCACCACCAGGCTCCAGCGCAGCCCCAGGCTCTCGCCGAAAGGCTTGAGCACCACGATCAGGGTGTCATCCCCCATGGGCACACGGTGGAGGAAGGCGATGCGCTGCACGCTGTCGGGCAGGGTCTGGCCCAGGCTGGAGGCCACCTCGTTGTAGGCGCCGCGGATGACCGGGTTGCGGCTGTCCAGCGGCTTGCTGCGCTCCAGCTTGCCGCCGGCGCTGGTGAACAGGGGGTCTATCGTCGAGTTGGCGACCAACAGCCCGCGCTCGTCGAGCAGGAAGGCGGTGCCGTGGGCGCTGAAGACCATGGTCTGCAGCAGTTCCTTGAGCTGCGCCAGGTGCAGGTCCACCGCGAACACGCCCAGCGAGCCGCCGTCCGCACCGTACACCGGTTGCGCCAGCGTGATCAACAACTGGTTGTGCACGGTGGAGGGGGATACGGCGGTGAAGCTGCGGCCCTTGTTCTCCATCGCGGCCTGGTACCAGAGCCGGGTGCGGGGCTCGTAGTTTCCGCTGTCGGCCGAGACCTTCTGCCGGCGGTCGCCCGGGTATTCGGCCGAGAAATAGCTGCGGCCCTGCCCGCCCTCCTTGCGCACCGCGACCTGCGTTGCGCCATTGCCGTTTTGCGACAGCGCCTCCACACCCAGGTATTCGCCGCGGTGCGTCGCCAGCACCATCTGGGGCACGCGAGGGCTCATGCGGGTCATGGCAAAGGCGGTCTGCTCGAACAGCGTCGGGTTCTGGATCAGCTGGCGCGCGCGCGCTACACCGGCCTCGCCGGGCTGCTCCTGAACCAGGCCGTTGAGCACGACGTGCGCCTGCGCCAGGTGCTCCTGGGTGCTGATCTGCACCCGCTGGGCCACGCCATCGACGGTTTTTTCGGCCAGAGTCTGCACGCTCTGCAGGTTGCTGCGGTACAAGACCCACCCCACGGTGGCGGCCGGCACGATGGAAAACAGCAGCAGGCTGGTGACCAGCACCGCGCGCAGCGACCAGCTGCGCCCGCGCGGGCCGCCCGCCGCCGCAGCGGCCACCTGGGGTGCCGTCATGCCAGCCCCACGATTTCCACGGTATCCAGCGGCTTGGCGCGCCCGGCGATCTGCACCAGCGCGCGGCGGCCGGTGCGCACCGCGCCGGTCACCAGCCGCGTGGCCTGGACGCTGGCGGCGATGGTCCAGTCCAGCGGAGGGTTGCCCTGGAACAGCCTGAGCGTCGCGGCTACCGTGTCGCCGATGGGCGTGGTCTGGCCGGAGCGGCCTATCAGGCCGTCCAGGCGCGCAAAGGCGACGGGGCCGCTGTGCAGAGCCACGCCCAGGGCGAAGTTCGGCAAGCCGCGCTCCGGAAAGCGCTGGCGCACATAGGTGTCTATGCGTTTGGTGGCGTCGGCCAGCCCCAGTGCCGCGCGCATCGCGCGCAGGCCGTGGTTGACGGAATGGGTGTCGGCGGCGTCGACAAACACGCAGAGCATGCCGTCGCCGACGAACTGCATGTAATGCGCGCCGAACAGGTAGACGGTGTCGCCGACGCTGCTGTACAGCCGCTTGACGACGTCGCTGAGTTCGGGGCCGGACAGGCACTGCGTCCACAGGCCGTAGTCGCGCATGTCGGCGAACAGCACCGTCGCGCTGGCGAATTTGTCGTTGTCCTGCACCGCGCCGGTTTCAGGCCACTGCTGGCTCAGCGACTGCGCCATGCGCTGCTCATAAAGGTCGCTGATTTTCTGGCCCTGCTCCACCAGCGCCAGCTGCACGGCCTTGTCCACCACCTGGGCGCGCATGGCTTCCGCGCGGGTGAGCTTGTTGAGCTGCGCGTTGACAGCCTCACGCAGCTCCTGCGGGGCGAAGGGCTTGGTCAGGTAGTCGTCGGCGCCGGTGGTCATGCCCTGGCGCATGTGGGTGCGGTCCTGCAGCGAGGTCAGCAGGATCACGGCGATGGTGGCCAGGGCGTCGTCGTTGCGCACCCTGTCGAGTACTTCAAAGCCGTCCATCTCGGGCATCTGGATGTCGCTCACCACCACGTCCGGCCTGAATTCCCGGATCAGCTCCAGGCCCTTGGCGCCGTCATCGGCCTCCATGACCTCGTGGCCCTCTTTCTTGAGCACCTGGGTGACCAGCATGCGTGTGCCTGCGTCATCATCAATCACCACGATCAAAGGCATACCAAACTCTCGCTGTTGTGTTGCTGGGGGGCCAAACGCTTATTTTGTCGGCAACTGCCCCGAAAGTCGCGCGGCAACGCTGCTTATTAGCCCGGTTTTTTTCACACACGCCGCCCTGGCACGCCCAAACGTGAGCAATGCGCATGGCCAGCGAAGGATGAATTACGCAGGGAACCGGTAACGACCGGCGCGAGGATGCCCCCAATTCGGCGCTCAGGCAGCAGTGCGCGCCAGATCGGGTTTAATCCTTTTGCCTAGCGGGTAACTCCTCCTCCAAAAAGAGGGCGTAATGGTTTGTTACTTCGCTTACGATATCCATCAAAAAGAGGAGCTTTTCCTTAATCTGCGAAATGGGCCGATTTCCGGGGAAACAAAGTTCCTGACGAGAGGCGTTCAGCGCCCATGGCAGAGTTACAAAAGTACCGCATTCATTCCATCAACCGAAACAGCAGGAGAAACTTATGGGCCTTTTCATGAAAGAACACGACATCTACATCGGAACGATGCTGGATGAATTGAATTTGCGCTTTGCACCCTCGCAGGGCAAAGAATCGCATTTCGGCGGCATCCTCGAAATGGCCGCCCTGCAAAAAGAGTTCAAGCTCTTTAAAAAGGGCCGTTCGTTCAAGATGAGCTGCGCCGCCCTCAACCTGGGCGCCCGCAACAATGAGGTCAAAAACCTCTGGCAGAACCTGCTGGGCAATCTGTACCGGCACGGTTCCAACAAAAAGGGACTGGACGGCGACGCCGCCATCGTGGACGCACTCATCAAGAACCTGGCGTCCAAAACGCCGCTGCCGGTTTTCTTCACCTCCCACGACATGCGCGGCGACAAGGCCAACACGGAAGTCAAGATCATCGACAAGAGCCAGCCTATCCATTACCTGGAGCAGGATTACCTGACGATTTCGATTCCGATGCAGCCGATCTCCGCGGCCAAACAGTCCGCAGCCAAGAAAGCGGACGCTAAAAAACCGGCAGCCAAGAAACCAGCCGCCAAGAAGTGAACGGAATGACGGGCACCCACCATGACCGGGCGTCTGTCCGCTGACCATCCGCTTGCCGCGCTGTACGCGGGCATAGACCGCTACTACTCGCACAAGGTCAACATCCATGGCCCCACCCCCGCAGGGGTGGATTGGCCCTGCCTGCCCACTCAGGAACTGCGTTTCGAGCAGCTCCTGCGCGTGTGCGGCCTGCAAGCGCCTTTTTCGCTGGATGACATCGGTTGCGGCTACGGAGCGCTGCTGGCGTTCCTGGCCAAACAGCACCAGCACGCGGCACGCATCGACTACCTCGGTGTGGACCTGTCCGCCACCATGGTGGCCCAGGCGCGCCTTTTGTGGCGCAAGCGCCCAATGACGAACTTTCTCGTCGCGAACGCCAGCCCGCGGCTGGCGGATTATTCTGTCGCCAGCGGCATCTTTAATGTCAAGCTGGATCAGCCGCGGGTTTTATGGGAAGCCTTCATTGCCCGGACCCTGGCCGACATGCGCAGAAACAGCAGCGTGGGCTTCGCGGTTAATTTCCTGGCTCCGCTTGCGGGGGGCGAGGCAGGACCGCCGGAACTCTACCGCGCAGCGCCGGAGCACTGGCAGCGGCACTGCGAACAGGCCCTGGGCGCGACGGTCGAGTTGTTGCAGGCGTACGGGCTGCAGGAGGAATACACCCTGCTCGTACGGGCGCCCCGTTGAGGCGGCCGCGGCGGCCCATGGCGGGCGGCGGTACCTAGCGCGCCATCAGTTGCGCCAGGCGGCCCCGTTCGCTCACCAGGCCCGACTCGTAGAGCCGGGCGCCGGTGAGGGCGATCAGTTGCTCCGCCTGGTTGAACAAGGAGGAGGCCTCGCTCCAGGAACCGGCATCGGTCTTCTGGCCCAGGACGCCACCACAGACAATCAGCGCCCGGCATTCGGTCAGGCGATTGCTGCGTTGCTGCGAAAGCACCAGCGCTTCCTTGGCGGTCGCCAGCGCCTGCTCATGGTCTCCGGCCTGGTAATGGCGCTCGGCAAGGCTGACGCGAATCTCGGTTTCAAATTCCACCGCGGCACGGGTGCCCATGATCAGCTCGAGGGCTTGGGAATAGCTTCGCTGCGCCGACTCGAGGTCACCGGCGGTGGCCTCCACCAGGCCGCCGCACCACAGGGCGAAGGCCCTTGAGTAAGGGCTTTTATGTTCTTGCGCAATCTTGGAGACCTTGGCCGAATGCTTCTGCGCGAGCGCCGTGTCGCGAAAACACAGGGCCAACTCCACATACAGGTAATGCGCGATCTGTTCGATCACCGGGTCGTTCAACCCGCCATCGGCGGCCTCCATTTGCTGCAGGCACTGCTTGGCTTCTTCCAGCCGGCCCATGCGTATGAGCAGTCGCGCGCGGATGCCGAAGAGCCACTGCTCAATGCTGAAGTCAATGAACTCCCGGTCGAACTGGTCGATATTGGCGACCCCCAGCAGCGCGGCATCGTTCGCGACCAAGCCCTGTTCCAGCAAACCTGCCCAGCCGTAGGCCTGGCTGAGCGCCACGTTGAGCATGGCAACCCGCCCCACATCCTTTCCCGGGGGCGTCAGCGACAGCGCGTTGCGCACGCATTGCACATAGTCATCGGCCGGCCCACCGCCCGACTGGACGATGCGTCCCTGCGCGAACAGCAGCAACTGCTCCAGGCGGGTGTCCGCCTGCCTGGCCAGGTCGATCGCTTCGTGGCTGATCTTCTGGACCTCCTGCGGATCCAGGCCTTCACGCCAACCGAGGTACATGATGCGTCCGCCCGCCAGGGCCCTGAGGATATCGATGCTGGGTGATCGCGCCTGCCCCTCCAGCAGCGCCCAAACCTTGCGCCAATGCTTGATCGCCTGGCCGGAGTTGGTCGAGCCCGTCCATTTGGCGGCGCGAGCCTCATGCTGCGCCGCATTCACGAGTTGGCCGGCGGCTTCGTAGTGGTAGGCGATCAGCGCGGCGAATTCGCCGGGTTGCGCGCTGTAGTGCGCCTCCATGGCGATGGCCACCGCGGCATGCAGGTTGGCGCGCCGCGCCCGCAGCTGGGTGTTGTAGGCCACCTCCTGGATCAGCGGATGGCGGAAAGCGAAGCGGCGCCCGCCCGCGATCTCCCGCAGCAGTTGCAGCAGTTCAGCCTCACAGAGGCCATCAAGCCCGGTTTCGAGTTGGCTCACCAGGTACACGGCCACTTCCTGCAGCACGGCCAGCGGAATCTCCTTGCCGATCACGGCGCAGATATGCAACAGCGTCCTCTGGGTGGCGACAAGCCGGTCTATGCGCTCCCCGATCACCGCCTGCACTGTGGCAGGCAAAGCGTGGACCAGGGAGGCGATGTCCGATTTCCGGTGGCCCGAAACGCCCAGGGATTCGCTTTTCTCGACCAGCGAATGCATCAACTCCTCGGCGAAGAAGGGATTGCCGGCCGAGCGCTCCACGATGAGGGGGAAAAAATCGAGCAGCTCGGGATGGTGGCTCAGCCGCTCGCGCACCAACTCCTCCGTATCGGCCAAACTCAGGTCCGCCAGCTGTATCGCCCGAAAGTGGCGCATCGTCCACCACGGGGCCTGGTAACCCGGCCGGTAGTTGAGCAGCAGCAATGTCCTGGTTCCAGCCACGGCGGCGACCAGCGCCGAAAGAAACTCCGCACTGGCATCGTCCAGCCAATGAAGATCTTCAAAAATGATGACGGAGGTGTTGGCCCCGGCCTGTTTTACGAGCTCATGCAGCAGGCCCAGCAGCCTGGCGCGCCGTGCCTTGGCGTTCAGCGAACACGGCTGGCTGTTCGGGTCGGCCACGCCCAGGAACTCGCTGAGCAATGCGAGGTCGTCCGACATCACCGTCCCGAGCTTTGCCAGCCCCAGCACAATGCACTCCCGCGCCTGGGCCGCATCGTGCTCCGGCGTGATGTGGAAAAAGCAGCTTCGCAGCAAGAGCAGGACCGGCTGCAAGGGAGTGGCATGGCCGTAAAGTTGGGTCCTGACCTCGGATACCGGAACGCAGCGGATATGGCACCACTGCGAAAACTCATGGCAGAGCCGGCTCTTGCCCGTGCCGGGCGCGCCCGACAAGCCAATCACCGAGCCTTCGCCATTCTCGGCGCGGCGCAGCGCATCCTGCAGCGCACTGAGCTCTTGCGCACGCCCGCGAAAAGGCGACAGCGCCGCCTCATGAAAGCTGTGGTTCTGCACATCGTTCTTCATGCCCAGCAGGACGTGAAGTTCGACGGGCTCCGCGATCCCCCTGAGCGGATGTTTGCCCATGGGCCGGACGTCGCAGGCCGTGCGCACCAACGCCAGGCAGTCGGCCGTGAGGCAAATCCCGCCGGGCTCGGCGAGCGCCACCACGCGGCTGGCCAGGTGAATTGAATGGCCGTGCACGCCGCCGCCCCGGGTGGCATCGACCGCCTCGGGGTCCAGTGCGACCTGGCCCGAATGCAGGCCGACCCGGATGCGCAGACTCGAGTCGGGGCCCTCGAAAGCCGTCTGCATCGCCAGCGCGGCTTCGCAGGCCAGGCTGGCGTGGCCTTCCAGCGCGCGGGGCACGCCGAACAGGGCCATGATGCCGTCACCGAGGGTGCGCACGACGGTGCCGCCGAAGCGCTCCACCGCATTGCACATGCGCTGCACGGCGGGCCGCAATTGCTCCATGGCCTGCTCCGGGTCCAGGCCGGCCACATGCTCGGTGGAGCTGACAACGTCCGCAAACAGGATGGTGGCATGCTTGAGCGCACCCCACTGGATTTCCGAGACCAGCGGGGGCAGGGCACTGGCGGGCTCCTGCACACTGAGCCCAAAGGCGGCGCCACAGTTACCGCAAAACCGGTTACTCACCGGGTTCACGGTCAGGCACGAAACACAGCGCAACGACATCTTCTTTTTGTCCCTCTCCACAACGGGAAAACCACAAGGACGAATCGTTGCACGAGCCCCGCAACAAATCAAGGCATTAGTAGCTTTGCCTGAGGGTTGCCTAGGGGAGCACTTTCACGGTCTGCCAGGCGGAGACAACGGCGCTGTACTCTTTTGACTTACTGCCGAAGCGCGCGCTGGCTACGCGGCTCGTCGCACGCGCCGCATCCAGGAAGCTGGCCTTGGGCTTGAGCTTGGCGAAGGCTTCGTACCAGATCGGCCCGGCTTTCTCCCAGGAGAAGCCGCCTATTTTTTTTGCAGCCAGGTAAAACGCATGGTTGGGGATGCCGGAGCTGTCATGGACGTCGGCGCCGTCGACATACTGCTCCATGGTCTTGAACTGGTCGTCGTCGTACCAGGTCAGCTTGCGGTTACCGGGGTCTTTGAGCGAGCGTATGGCCTTGCCGTGCTGGGGCGCGAGCATGTTCTCGCCGAGCAGCCACTTGGCCTGGGCCGCCGTCTGGCGCAGGTGCCACTGCTTGACCAGGCTGCCCATGACATCGGAGAAGGATTCGTTGAGGGCGCCGGCTTGGCCCTGGAGCATGTGCGTCTGCTCCTCGAACTCACGGTCTTTGCGCGCCAGCTTGACCACACCCAAGCCGCCGGGGATCATGTACTGGACAACGCCATGGGCCAGTTCGTGGGTAATGATGTCCAATGCCTCGGTGAAGCCTCCGACGTTCTCATCCCCGTCGCCGTAAACCATCTGCTCGCCGGTCCACATGGCATTGGCGAAATTCTTGCCGAAATGCACCGCCGACTCCACGCGCATGCTGCGGTCGTCGAGAGAATCCCGCCCGAAAATCTGGTGGAAAAAATTCAGGGCAATGCCGGTGTTGTCGTACACCTGGTTGACGCTGCGATCCTTGACCGGCTTGTCTCCTTCATGGCGCACCGGCTTGCCCGGCAGGTCGGTATCGAAGCCGGCATTAAAAATACTGCGGCGATAAGCCTGCGCCGGCATGAAAGACTGGGGGGATTGGACCGTGCGGGGAACGGGCGCCTGCTTGGCGCAGACATGGCGGTGCGTGCGCAGCCGCATGCTGTTTTCGATGTGCTCATTGAGCCGCTGGCGCTCCTCTTCCCCGGATTTCTCGGCGAGCTTGCGAAAAAGCTTGGACGGGACGGCAAAACAAAAGCAGCGGTACGCGGGTTTCACGAATTCGGCCCTTCAGTGCGAAAAAAGCCGGGGCGCAAATGCCAACAGGCTCAAGCCGCCCGAATGCGGCACACTGAAGCCGATGGCACGGCAATCCACCAAACAAGGCTTGCCATAGGCTCCCGTGCCAATGCGAACGTCAGCAGCAGCGACACCGGTACGCCCAAGCACCATTCGCAGCACCGCGCGCGTTGCCTGGCGCTGACGGCGCTCTTCGGGCGGGACGATGCCGGAATACTGCTGCGGCAGGAAGTACGCAAGCGTCGAATAGCTCTTTTGCACGCTGAACTGTCCCAGCGTGATGATCACACTGAAAAGAGGCAATAACAGGGTGCTGCAAAGCATCCCGATGAGATATGCAGAGCCCACCCATCCGGCATAAACGATATCAATGCGCCCTTCCGACACGAGAGACAGAATCAGAAAAGGCAATATTTGAAACGGGAGGGAGCCTGTCGCTGAAAAAACACCGGCCCCAATTAGTACGCGCAAAATTACTCCAATCTGAAATCCCGATGGTCTTTTCGCTCACCTGGCACCCTATCGCCTTCAGCACAGGATCAGAAGTTGAACACTGCGGACGATATTTTTCCCAAGGCGGCTAGCCCATCCAGGATGGCGACGTTCACCCCAGTTTTTGTATAAGGCAGCCGCAAAGCGGACCTTTAGTGCATCAAAACCGCAGCTAAATGCAATCTACCATGGGTTTTGCTCAAGCATAACAATTCCGATGTTTCTGTAGATAAAGCCGCGCACAGTATTTCCATTACCCGCGTTCTCCTCCAAAATGAGGAGGTAAAAATTTGTTACGCCGCTTACGATGTACCCCCTGACTGAATTTCCCGCCCACATGAACCGGAGCACCAAGGTGCTGCTGGTCATGGATGTGGTGGAGTCCGTCAGGATCATGGAACAGGACCAAGATGATTTCGTACGGCGGTGGCAACAACTGGTACAGCAGGCTGAGCAGCGAATCCTGCCGCTGCATGGCGGCCGCATCGTCAAAAGCCTGGGTGACGGCCTGATGCTGGAATTTGCCAACGCTCAAGGCGGTATCAAGGCGGCGTTTGCCATGCAGCATTTCAGCCAGCAGGCCAATTCCCGCCTGCAGCCTGAGCTGCAAATGCATCTGCGCATGGGCGGCCACCTGGCGAGCTTTGTGACGGACCAGCATGATATTTATGGCACCGACGTCAATCTGACCGCGCGCTTTTGTACCCTGGCGGGTCCCGGTGAACTGGTGGTAACGGCCGCGCTGCGCGACAACCTCACTGCCAACCTGGACGCCGACATCGAGGATCTGGGCGAATGCCATCTCAAGCACGTTGAAAAGCCCGTCCGCGCTTATCGCATTGCTCCGCCAGGAGAGCATCCGGTGATCGCCCTCAGCAAAACGGTGCGCCTTGACCTGCGTCCTACTATTGCTGTCATCCCCTTCGCGATGCGAAGTTCCGAGCCCGGTCATGAAATGCTGGGCGAAGCGCTGGCCGACGAGGTCATCGCCGCACTGTCCCGGACCTCGGAACTCCATGTGATCTCGCGGCTGTCCACGACGGTATTCCGTGAGCGGCAAGAGGCCATTGAGGATATCCGCACGCACCTGGGTGCCAGCTATATTCTTTCGGGCACCTGCCGCAGTATGGGTGTACAGCTTGCACTGTTTGTCGAGCTGATTGATGCCAAAACCGAGCATGTGGTCTGGGCAGACAATCTCAAAGGGGAAGTGCACGGCGTGTTTGCGATGGATAACGAGCTGATTTCGCGGGTGGTGGCGGCCATCAGCTCTTCCGTCATGTCCCAGCAATTGGAGCGAGCCCAAAGCCAGGCCCTGCCGACGCTGGACGGCTATACCTTGCTGCTGGGTTCGGTCGCACTGATGCATCGCACGGCGTTCAGTGAGTTTGACCGCGCTCGCGCGATGCTGGAACACCTGATCGACCGCAGCCGCCGCCATCCAATCCCTTACGCATGGCTGGCGAAATGGCACGTACTACGGGTACAGCAGGGGTGGGCGGAAAACCCCGAGAAAGAGAAACAGCTTGCGTTGGATTGCACCAAAAGAGCCCTCGACATTGACCCAACCTCTTCTCTGGCGCTCACGATAGATGGCTTCGTTCACACAAATTTGCTGAAGAACCTGGAAGTCGCCGCACAACGCTACGAAGCAGCGCTAAGCGTCAACCCCAATGAGTCCCTGGCATGGCTGTTGACCGGAACACTTAATGCGTTCAGGGGAGACGGAGGCGCGGCGTTTGACGCGAGCGAGCGCGCCCTGCGCTTGTCTCCTCTCGATCCAATCCGGTATTTCTATGATTCATTGGCGGCGTCAGCCGCTGTATCGGCCGCTCAATATGAGCGTGCAATCGAGCTTGCCTTGCGGTCACTGCGCAGCAACAAAACACATACATCCACATACCGTGCATTGGCCATAGCTCAGGCAATGTCGGGAAAACTGGAAGCGGCATCTGCGACGGTTACCAGCCTGCTGAACCTGGAACCGACCTTCACGGTTAGCAAATTTCGTGAGCGATCTCCTAGCAGCGAGTACCCGATCGGAGAAGCTTATGCCAACGCGCTGAAGCTCGCCGGCCTGCCGGAATAAATGAGAGTGTTTCAACTTAACGAGGAGAATTGACTATGAGTAGTCTTGGTGGACTGGGCGGTTTGGGGGGACTTGGCGGACTTGGCGGACTTGGCGGTTTGGGCGGTTTGGGAGGGCTCGGTGGACTTGGCGGCTTGGGAGGGCTTGGCGGTTTGGGTGCGGCTGGCTCGGATCCGCTGCTTGCAGACGGCCTGACAAAAAGCCGCTCAGCCCTCGTCGGGCCGTTCCAAGGCCCCACCCTGCCGGTGAACCTGCCCCTTCCTATCGACAAGGCGGATCGCCTGACGCAATGGGCAGCCGAGCGGCGACTGCAAGTCTGTGAACTTGAGCTGTTGGGCGGACTGCATTTCGATGTCAACCAAACCAAAGAATCAGTGACGCTGGGCTTTGTCGACTTGAACAAGAAGCCGCTCAAGGATCACACCGTTGTCCGTTTGATACGTCCTACCGCGAAGGTCTTCAAGCAACAGGTCGGGCTGGTTGCCAACTACGCAGAACTGCGTGAAGACCGGGGTAGCGAAATCCTCAGCCAGACGACCCCTCAGGTGCCCTATTGGGGATCCGTTGTGGGTTTACAGCCGCACCGCCATAAATGGACATTGGAGCTGATAACGCTGTCGCTCCTCCTCGCCTCGGATGTGGAGATGCGCTTCAAGCATGCTTTCGCCTGCCCGCGCCCCATGGAGCTGTCACCGCAAGTTCAGCCGATGATCGACACCCCCGGCCACGCCAGCTGGCCCAGCGGGCATGCGACGGAGGCATTCACCGTGGCCACAGTGTTGCTGGCCCTGCTTGAGAACGCCAATGGCACCGGCGCCAAATTCCGTGAGCAGCTGGAGCGGCAAGCGGCCCGCATCGCGGTAAATCGCACGGTGGCAGGCCTGCACTACCCCGTGGACAGCGCCGTGGGAAGGCTGCTCGGCACGGCTCTCGGCGACTTCCTGGTGGCCCGCTGCCTCGGCAACAACAAGCTTCACGAGCGCGGCTTCGACGGCCGGAAGTTCCATACCCCGCAAGGCGGCGTCGTCGATTTTGACCTGCGCGTTTCCATGGACGACCACCACAGCGGCTATTACGAATACCTTGGCAAGGTCGGCAACATTGCGGCTTCGCCGCTGCTGGCCTTCATGTGGTCCAAGGCCGTCAAAGAGTGGAAACCCCTCCAGTAAGGATAGTCATGACCTGGAGCAAACTTCCAAAAGGCGGGTTCACCGGTATCGACTGGTCCAAGCCCGACGCAACGAATGGCTTTGACCCCTATCTGGTGTGGGCTGAAACCGACCGGTTTGCGGGTTATGGCGACAAGCAGCCGAAGTGGCTGCCCGTGGCGATTGAGCTCAGCGCCGGCACCAGCATCGCCCAATTCATAGCCGCGGCCTCACCTCTGTGGCTGCATGTGCCGCCGGTGTACACCTCCAGTGCCGCGCCGGTGGGGCTGCGCTACTGCACGGCCCGCGTCAAGCCGGCGTTCTTCAAGCACATCCAGCCGGGCGGCAACCTACATGCGCTGGTCAGGCGGCTGGAACTGGGTTTGGCCGCAGGCCTGCATACCGAAGGTCCGGGCTCCGCCGGCACGCCCCCCCGCGCCCAGCCCCTGCTCAAGGGCAAGGTGATGGCGGTCATCGACGATGACCTGGCTTTCGCCAACGCCAATTTCCTGCACAAGGGCAAGGCACGTACGAAGTACTTCTGGCGGCAAGACGGCAAAGGTGTGGGCGGCACGCCGTCAGGCCTTGGTTATGGGCATGAACTTACCGCCGCTGACATCAACCACGCGATGCAACAGCGCACCTACGACGGTGTGGTAGACGAAAGTGCGGTCTATGCGCATTTCAAACTTGAGACACTGCGAAAGCGCGTCAGTCATGGCACACATGTGCTGGACTTGGCGTGCGGCCCGCGGACCTTGCTGGCACAGGTAGCCGATCTTCCACCAGGCTTTGACGGGCCGGCCAGCTGGGCGCCGGCCGACGACGATGCCAGCCGCTGCGACATCATCGCCGTGCAGCTGGACTACGACACCGTGGCCGATACTTCGGGCGGCTCGATGAACGTACACGTCCTTGATGGATTGATGTATGTTCTTTCCCGCTGCGCACATGACGCGAAAATCGTGACCAACATCAGCTTCGGCACCGTGGCCGGGCCGCATGACGGAAGTTCACTGCTGGAAGCGGCGATGGACCAGCTGATCACGCTCTGCGGCCAGCGGCTGCGGATCGTGCTGGCGGCAGGCAACAGCTACCAATTGCGCACGCACGGCAACGTGACCTTGGCAAAAAATGAGCACGCAGTGCTGCATTGGCGCGGGCAACCCGATGACGCCACCGAAAACTTCCTGGAGTTGTGGCTGCCGCCGCAGTCCCAGGGCATCCGGATAGAGATCACGCCTCCTGGACAGGCTGCACTGCCGGCCCTGGGCTTCGGCGAGTCCCGCATGTGGACGGGCAACGGCACGCAGCCGCTGTGCGCGCTGATCTACCCCAAAAGCGTGGCAACCGGCACGCACGGCACTTGCGCGCTGATCGCGTTGGCGCCCACCTTCAGTTTCAACCAGGGCACCGCCACGGCCCCCAGCGGCGTATGGCAGATCAAGCTGACCAACACGCAGCCGGGCAAGGTCACGGTAGACGCCTATGTGGAACGTGACGACGTGGTGACCGGCACGCGAGGAGGGCGCCAGTCGCACTTTGAAGACGCGCTGTACGACATGAGCGGCAACCCGGGCTCTTTCGTGGATCACCCCGACAACCCGACCTTGATCCGGCGCAGCGGCAACTTCAACAGCATTGCCACCGGGCGCAAGACGGTGTCCGTAGGCGGCACGCGGATCGTGGGGTCGCACTGGGCTCATTACTCCCCGCAAAAACCGGACCCTGATGCATGCAGGCCCGAGCGTCCCGGTGTGGTGAAGACCCCCAGCACCGCGGCGTTCAGTGATGAAAATCCCGCCTTGACGGGGGTTCGGGCTGCAGGCACCTACAGCGGTTCAGCTGTCCGGCTCAAGGGCACCAGTGCCGCGGCGCCGCAGGAAACGCGGCGCATCTTCAACGCGATATAGACCGCCCTCGCCGCTACCAGCGGCTGGGCAGTTTCTTGAGCAGGGTGATGCGCTTGGTGCCCATCTCGATGTAGCCGCCCTTTTCAAGGTCTTTGAGCAGGCGGCTCACCATCTCGCGCGAGGCGCCGACGCGGCTGGCGATGTCCTGGTGGGTGATGGACTCCAAGGTGACTCCCTCGGCGGTATCGCGGGTCGCGACGTCGTCGTGGGCTTCCAGCACGGCAATCAATCGCCCATACACGTCGAGCAAAGCCATGTTGCGGGCAGCTTCCGTGGCGGTGCGGGCGCGGCGGATGACCTGGACCACCAGATTGATGGCAAATCCTGGCTCATAAACCAAGTGCTCGCTCACTTCCGTACGACTGAGTACGGCGCAGGTGCAGGGCTCCAGGGTGATGACCGAGGCCGAGCGGGGCCCGCCGTCCAGCGACATTTCGCCGAAATAGTCGCCTGAATGAATCCTTCCATAGGTGATTTCCCGGCCGCTTTCGTCCATGGAAAACACTTTGACGCTGCCTTTGAGCAGTACGAACAGGCTGTCCCCGATTTCGCCCTCGTTGATGACGACCGCCTTCTTGGGATAACTTCGCACCGCGCCGCGCATGGCCAGGGTACGTAATTCGGGGGTCAGATGGGCGTAAAGATCTTCTTCGGGCGGCATAGGCAGACTCATGTTATGAGTCGTAATCTAGCACGTTGCCGGCCCGTTGCGGCCATCAATCTCTCAATGAATCTGTCCGAGCGGCAAGGGAGCGATGGGCGGCAGAATCGCCACGCGGTTGACCAGTTCACGGACACCGCTGGAAGCGGTCTTGGCGCACAGGCTGCGCACGTGGCTGCGCACGGTGGAGACGGCGACTTTCATCTGCGTGGCGATCTCGGGCGTGCTCAGGCAGCGGCACAGCAAGACCAGCACCTGCTCTTCCGTGTGGGTGAGGCCGTGGTTGCGGGCAAACGCGCCGAACACACCGGACTCGCTGACCCCCACGCGCGACAACAAGAGCGCGATCCGGTCGCAGGGGCCACCAGGCTGGCGCTGCAGCGGGACCAGGGCAAGTGTGAAATCCACGGCCTCGGCAGCCAGCCTGATGAGGCCGCGCTTGCCGGCCATGGCCTTGCCCAGGGCATTCTGGAAGGCCTTGGCATCAGCCGGCATGAGGACCTTCAACTCGCCCCGCTCCGCGCCCAGCACGGCGGCGCGGTCGAGCTCACGCCGGGCGGCCTGGTTGGCGTACAGGATCTTTCCCTGGGTGCTGATGATGAGCACGCCATGGGCCAGCTCATCCAGCAGCAGGGCCAGCAATGCCGGCGCCGGATCGGTTTCGTCCAGGGGAAAGGGGGGCGCGGCCTCCAGGAAGGCGGCATCGGGCTGTGCGTACAGGGTCACGGGGCGCTCCATCCTACAAATAGATGAGCATAAAAAGCCCGGCCGAATGTGGATAGTGAATATGCAGGGTCATTTTTGTGAGAAATTCACAAGAATTCGCCCTCGGCGCTGTTTTTCAGGCCGGCTCGCGCTCCAGCATGGCCAGGGTGGCGTCCATGACCTGCGGCAGGAAGGCCATCTGCACGTGGGCGGCGCCGCGAACCAGGCGGTTATCGGCCCCGGGCAAGGTGGCCGTGGACGCCGGGAACACAATGTTGTCACAGTTGGAGTACCAGCAGGTGAACAGCGCATGGCGGTCCGCCGGCATCTCGTGGTCCAGCTGCGTCTGCCAGTCGGACTGCAAGCGCATCTGGCGCCCATTGTGGCCGTGGCCGAAGCGCGCCAGCCAGGTCCCGCGGTGCGGCGATCCTATGGTGACGATATGGAAGACCCGGGCCTCGGCCCGCATGCGCTTGAGCCAGGCCCGGACAGCCAGCCCGCCCATGCTGTGGCACACCAGCAGCGGCGGCAGGCCGGTCGCCTCGGTGACCTGGCGGACCGCCTCGTCGATCTGGGGTGCATAGTCGTCAATGGAGCCGAACACGGGCTCGAGGCTGACGGCCACAAAGGCGCGCCCGCCGGCCTGGACGCGCCGCAGCCAGGGCGTCCACAAACCGCGGTTGCAGAAAAAGCCATGCACAAACACGACGCCGCGGCGTCCGTGGACGGCTGCGGGGGGCGCGAGCTGGTCCGGCACCACATTCATGCGAAAGGGCTGGCGCCAGCAGAACACGCGCGGCGCTGTCAGAGTCTCACCCACCCAGGCGCGCAGCAATTCCATCCAGGTAGGCTGCGGCGCCCGATCCTGTTTGTTGACGTGGTGGAGAAAAACGAATTCAAGCGCCAGGAAAGCGGTGTAGCCCAGCGCGATGGCCAAAAACCCCGTGATGGCCAGCACAGGGGAATCGCCGCGGAACCAGAGCAGCCAGCCAAAGGCCGCTGCGACCAGGGACAGGGTAATGAGTCTTTGTAGTTGGGCCAGCATGAATCGGCAAAAAGGAGAAAGAAGCGGGGTTAGCCGCAGTATCTCAGGCCAGTGTGACAGCCCGGCCCGAGAGCCTGCCGGCCAGGTCCTGCGCCAGGCGGTTCACCATGCCATAAATGGACAGCTGCGGGTTCGCGCCTATGCTGGTCGGGAACAGCGAACCGTCGTGGATGGACAGGTTCTCCAGCTGCCAATGCACGCCATCCGGCCGGGTGACGCCTCGGCGTTCGGTGCCGGCCATAGCGCAGCCGCCCATGACGTGGGCGCTCACGACCCGCGTCAGCAGGGGTTTCATCGGCAAGGCATTGACCGCGTCGCGCGCCTGTGCCCAGGTGGTGTAGGGCTGAGCCATCTCGTGCAGCGGCAGCACCTGTTTCGCGCCCGCCGCGAACTGGATCTCCATCATCGACAGCAAGGCCCTGCGCCCGCCCTCCATCACGTAATCCGTGAGCGGGTAGTCCAGCACCGCGGAGTTGTCGCCGCGCAGCTTGACCTGCCCGCCCGGCGACTCGTCATGGAAGCCGTCGCGCAGCAGCGCCAACAAAGTGTGGTTGTAGGGGAAGGATTTGAGCAGCTCGTGCTGGCCCTGGCCGAAGCCCGGCACGGTCGACGCAAAAATCACCGGGTGCAGCGGAGGCGCCTCGAGCTTGTAGCCGATGGGGCCGTCGATCGCCTGGGTTTCCAGGAAGTGGTCGGAGTAAATGGTTTGCGGTGCGCCGTTCCAGGCTTCCACTTTTTGATCGAACACGCTGGAGGACATGACCACGGGGTGCAGAAAGGTCCGGGCACCGAGCACCCCGTGCGGATCGGGCGCCTGCGAACGCAGCAGCACGGCCGGCGAGTTGATGGCGCCGCCGGCGAGCACATAGTGTTTCGCGGCGATCCTGATGGTCTCGCCTGTGCCCAGGCTGCGGCACACGAGCGCGGTGACCTTGCCGTTGGCCAGCTCAAAGCGTTCCGCGCGGGTTTCGGTCAGCAGCTGCGCACCCTTGTCGAGCGCCGCGGGAATGGTGGTGACCAGCATGGACTGCTTGGCATTCGTCGGGCAGCCCAGGCCGCAGGAGCCGAGGTTCCAGCAGCCTTTGACATTGCGCGAGATGGCCGAAGCGGGAATTCCCAGCTTGGCCGCACCCCTGCGCAGCAGGTCGTTGTTCTCATTGGGGGGCACCAGCCAGGGCGTGATGTTGAGGCGCTGCTCCGCCTGGGCAAAGTACGGCGCCAGCGCGTCCGTGGTGTAGCCGTCCAGCCCGAACCGCTCCTGCCAGAACTTGAGCGTGGAGTCCGGCGTGCGAAAGGAGCTGGTCCAGTTCACCGTGGTGGAGCCGCCCACGCAGCGCCCTTGCAGGATGTTGATGGCCTTGTCTTCGGTTTTGCGCGCCGCGCTTTCCTGGTACAGCGAAGGATAGGCTTCGGATTCTTTCTGGTTGAAGTCGCTGCTGCTTTTGAGCGGGCCCTCTTCAACCATCACCACCTGCAGGCCGGCCTTGGCCAGCAGCTCGGCGGTGACGCCGGCACCGGCGCCGCTGCCGATGATGGCAACGTCGCAGCGCATGCTCTGCGGCACCGGCGCCAACGCGCCGCCCATGACTTTCCAGCCACGCGCGATGCCCTCACGGATCGGGTCTTTCAGTTGGCTCATGCGGCTTTCGATGCTTCTATATCTTCATGGGACCGGGATATCCCAGCAGCGGCCAACTGGCTGGGTCGGAAAAATACGCGCCCGCGGTGATGTCATGCAAGGCGGCGTAGGCCTGCTGGCGCAGGGCCAGCCTGGACAGGCGCATGTCCTGAAGTGATTGCTGGATGTCGGCGATGGACGACTCGTCCCATGGTTGGCTCAGACCGGCCAAGGTGCGCCGGCCTGCGGCGCTGGCGAGCAAGGCCAGCAGTTGCGAAAGTTCAGCCTGCGCGTGCGGCGGCAGCGATTGCACCAGCGCGTCGATGCGGCCGAGCAGGCCGTTCAGCGCGATGTGCCGCGCGCCGTCGTCGGCCGGCAGGGTCTTGTCCAGTATGGCCCGGCCGACGGCGGAAAATACCTCACGCCCCGAAGCGCTCAGGGAGCCGCCGGCAAGGCCGGGCTGCAACAACGCGGCCGTGCCACCGGCAACCAGCAACACGGCGGCCGACGCGGCGCCGAGCTTGAGGAGCGTTCTTCTTTGCATCCCGGCAGTTTCGCATGGGCATTTAAGTTTCAATAGGGGCCGGTACCTAGATAAACTCCGGGTTTGTATGGACGCCTCCGCACAACAAATACACGACGCGCTAGAGACCGTGGCCAGGCTTCGGCAGCAGCACAGGGCCGACCCGCCGCTGGCCAGCGCCAGCGCCGAGGTCAAGCGCTTCCAGGCACGCCGCTTCCAGGCCACCTATTCCGACCTACTGCACAGCCATCGGTATAAAACGGCGGCCACGTTTTTTCTGCAGGAGCTCTACAGCGACAAGGACTATGCCGAGCGCGACCAGCAGTTCGCGCGCATCGCTGGCACCATCGCCAAGCTTTTTCCGCAGCCCGTGGTCAACACCGCGGCCGCGCTGGCGGAAGTGCACGCGCTGACGGAGCAACTCGACGACCTGATGGCGCGCCAGTGGCTGGCGGACGTGGCGGCCGTCCCCCAAAGCAGTGAATGCGCGCGTTACATCCGCTGCTGGCGCCGCGTCGGAGACATAGCCGCGCGCGAGCGGCAGCTCGAAGTGGTGCTTCACCTGGGACGGGAGCTCGACCGCCTGACGCGGACGTTCGGGCTTCGCACCTTGCTCAAAATGATGCGCGGACCCGCAGCGGCGGCCGGGCTGAATTCGCTGCAGCATTTCCTGGAAACCGGCTTCGACGCCTTCGCCGACATGCGCGGCGCGGGCGAGTTCCTCAAAGTCATCAAGGACCGCGAGACAGCCTGGATTCACTCCCTGTTTGAGGACGACGCTGTCACCTGCGAGACCAGATTGGGCCATTTGCTCGCGGCCGGGCCCTGATATCGCGCCCACATTAGGACAAGCCCCATACGGATTCCATTGCATGGCTTTCACAATGGTCTGCAAGGAGTTTGTATGAACAAGCATTGGCTCAAGAGTTATCCCGAAGGCGTTTCGCACGAAATCGATACCGAACAGTTCCGCTCACTGACACATCTGCTGGAGGAATCGTTCAGGAAGAACGCAGCCAAGCCGTTCTCGGTGTGCATGGACCGCTGGATGACTTACGGCCAGCTTGACGAGCTTTCGTCGGCGCTGGGCGCCTGGCTGCAAAGCCTGGGTCTGGAACCAGGTGCACGCGTCGCCATCATGCTGCCCAACGTGCCGCAGTTTGCCGTCACCATGGCCGCCATCCTGCGTGCGGGTTATACCTGCGTTAACGTCAATCCGCTGTACACCGCGCGGGAGCTGGAGCACCAGTTGCGCGATTCCGGCGCGACGACCATCGTGATCCTGGAAAACTTCGCGGCGACCCTGGCGGAGGTGATTGAACGCACGCCGGTGAAGAACGTCGTCATGGCGTCCATGGGCGATTTGCTCGGCTTCTGGTACGGGCAATGGATCACCTTCGCGGTTCGCCACCTCGCCAAGCTGGTGCCGGCGTACAAGCTGCCGTTGAGCGAAGGACGCAGCGTCACTGCCTTCAACCGCGCGATCGCCGAGGGCAGCCGCCTGGCGCTCAAACCCGCACAAAGCACGCTCGATTCCATCGCATTTTTGCAGTACACCGGCGGGACCACCGGTTTGTCGAAAGGCGCGGTTCTCACCCATCGCAACATCGTCGCCGCGATTTTGCAGGCGGAGGAATGGTTTACCCCCGCCTTGAAACGCATAGGCGACGTCAGCAAGACCAACAACATCGCGGCCTTGCCGCTGTACCACATCTTCGCGCTGACGCTGTGCTTGCTGACCATTCGCTGGGGCGCCCATTTGACGCTGATTCCCAACCCGCGCGACTTCGGCAAGTTCATCGAGCTCCTCAAGAAGAGGCCGTTTCACTTGCTGCCGGCGGTCAACACCTTGTTCAACGCGCTGCTTCAGCATCCGCAGTTCAAGACGGTGGACTTCTCCAGCCTTTGCGTCTCCCAGGCCGGTGGCATGGCCGCATCGGAGGGTACGGCGAAGCATTGGCTGCAGGTCACGGGCTGCCCCATGATTGAAGGCTGGGGCATGAGCGAAACTTGCGCGATCGGCACCAACAACCCGGTGACCAACAAGGATTTCACCGGCACCATAGGCCTGCCGCTGCCCAGCATCGAGATCGCGATCAAGGATGACGACGGCAAGTCGCTCGCGATTGGGGAATCCGGCGAGATCTGCATCAAGGGTCCGCAGGTCATGACGGGCTACTACCAGCAACAGGAAGAAAACAAGAAGGCGTTCACCTCCGACGGCTTCATGCGCACAGGCGACATCGGCATCATGGACGAGCGCGGCTACACCAAAATCATCGACCGCAAGAAGGACATGATCATTGTTTCCGGCTTCAATGTCTTCCCCAACGAGCTGGAAAACGTGATTTCCCTGTGCCCTGGTGTCGTCGAATGTGCGGCCGTCGGTATTGCAGATGACAAGCAAGGAGAGGCCATCAAGGTTTTTGTCGTGAAGAATGACCCTACACTGACCGAAGACGACGTAAGCGCTTATTGCAAGCAGCATCTCACCGGCTACAAACGCCCCAAATACATTGAGTTCCGCGATGACCTACCCAAAACCAACGTCGGAAAAATCCTCAGGCGTGAACTGCGCACATCGGCCTGAGTATTTTTTCGCCGGCAATTGTTGATGGCTGCACCGGATTTCCCGCTGGGGCTGCATGTTTTCGAGCGCGGCTGGCTCTCCGCCAACAACATTTTGTTCACGGGCGGCGACGAAACCCTGCTGGTCGACAGTGGCTATTGCACGCACGTACCGCAAACGCTTTCGTTGGTCGAGTCCGTTCTAGGGTCGCGGCCTCTTGATATTCTCATCAACACGCATTTGCACAGCGATCATTGCGGCGGAAATGCGGCTTTGCAGGCTCGTTATCCAGGTCTTCGCACTTTTATTCCGCCTGGCCACGCACAACAAGTCGCGGATTGGGATGCGGTAGCGCTGACTTATGTGCCAACAGGGCAGCTTTGTCCGCGGTTCAGCTTCACGCAGGCGATTCAACCTGGGATTTCCATGCGCTTCGGATCGGAAATGTGGGAGGTTCACGCGGCGCCTGGGCACGATCCGCACTCACTGGTTTTCTTTGAACCTCGTACCCGGGTGCTTATTTCCGCGGATGCCCTGTGGGAAAACGGATTTGGCGTGGTGTTTCCGGAGCTTGAGGGCGCGGATGCATTCGCAGAAGTCGCCGCAACCCTTGATCTGATTGAGCGCCTGGATCCTAAAACCGTGATTCCCGGGCACGGACGTATCTTTTCGTATGCCCCCGAGGCGCTGGCACGGGCACGCCAGCGCCTGGATTCATTCGTCAGCAAGCCATCGAGGCACGCGCAGCATGCTGCGAAAGTTTTGCTGAAATTCAAATTACTCGAAACCCAGCGCCAGGATTTCGATGAATTTGCGCAATGGGCTGCCGGGACACCTTATTTCCTGCAGATCAAGGACAAGTTTTTCCCGGAAATTCCTGTCCATGCGTGGATCAAGCAACTCAGCGATGAGCTGATTGCGGCCGGCGTCGCCCGCAGGGACGGCGACTACATCGTGAATGCTTGAGCAGCACTAGTTGGCTGGTTGGCTGGTTGGCTGGTTGGCTGGTTGGCTGGTTGGATTGAAACTGGAATTTCTCCTCTGCGATAGCGCCTTTTCACTTCCCGATATCACGCATCGCAAGCAAAAAAGCCCGCATGAATACACGCGGGCTTTTTTAACTGCCGTGCGGCTTGGCCGCTGGCCAACCAGGCAAATCAAGCGGACAAAAGAAAACGCCCGGCTGATCAAAAATCAACCGGGCGTTCCTTGCTGTAAGAGCCTGACGATGTCCTACTTTCACACGGGAATCCGCACTATCATCGGCGCTAAGTCGTTTCACTGTCCTGTTCGGGATGGGAAGGAGTGGTACCAACTTGCTATGGTCATCAGGCATAACTTGTTGACAGACTGTCCAAAGAACAGCCCATCGAATTCATAGAGTAAATCAGATTTTATTTAGATTCGCACAGCTGCTGAGCTGTGCTTTTTGAATGCGTCAACTTGGCATAACAACTTCGAATTAATCAAAGTTATAGGGTCAAGCCGCACGAGCAATTAGTATCAGTTAGCTTAACGCATTACTGCGCTTCCACACCTGACCTATCAACGTCCTGGTCTTGAACGACTCTTTAGGGGGCTCAAGGCCCCGGCAGATCTAATCTTGAAACGAGTTTCCCGCTTAGATGCTTTCAGCGGTTATCTCTTCCGAACTTAGCTACTCGGCAATGCCACTGGCGTGACAACCGATACACCAGAGGTTCGTCCACTCCGGTCCTCTCGTACTAGGAGCAGGCTTCCTCAAATCTGCAGCGCCCACGGAAGATAGGGACCAAACTGTCTCACGACGTTTTAAACCCAGCTCACGTACCTCTTTAAATGGCGAACAGCCATACCCTTGGGACCGGCTACAGCCCCAGGATGAGATGAGCCGACATCGAGGTGCCAAACACCGCCGTCGATATGAACTCTTGGGCGGTATCAGCCTGTTATCCCCAGAGTACCTTTTATCCGTTGAGCGATGGCCCTTCCATACAGAACCACCGGATCACTATGTCCTGCTTTCGCATCTGCTCGACTTGTCAGTCTCGCAGTTAAGCACGCTTATGCCATTGCACTATTAGCACGATGTCCGACCGTACCTAGCGTACCTTCGAACTCCTCCGTTACACTTTGGGAGGAGACCGCCCCAGTCAAACTGCCTACCATGCACTGTCCCCGATCCAGATAATGGACCTAGGTTAGAACCTCAAACACACCAGGGTGGTATTTCAACGTTGGCTCCATGCGATCTAGCGACCACACTTCAAAGCCTCCCACCTATCCTACACAGATCTGTTCAAAGTCCAATACAAAGCTACAGTAAAGGTTCATGGGGTCTTTCCGTCTTTCCGCGGGGAGATTGCATCATCACAAACATTTCAACTTCGCTGAGTCTCAGGAGGAGACAGTGTGGCCATCATTACGCCATTCGTGCAGGTCGGAACTTACCCGACAAGGAATTTCGCTACCTTAGGACCGTTATAGTTACGGCCGCCGTTTACTGGGACTTCAATCAAGAGCTTGCACCCCATCATTTAATCTTCCAGCACCGGGCAGGCGTCACACCCTATACGTCGACTTTCGTCTTAGCAGAGTGCTGTGTTTTTAATAAACAGTTGCAGCCACCGATTTTTTGCAGCCTCATTGGGCTCCCCAAGTAAATGGTTCACCTACTAAAGGCACACCTTCTTCCGAAGTTACGGTGTCAATTTGCCGAGTTCCTTCTCCTGAGTTCTCTCAAGCGCCTTAGAATACTCATCTCGCGCACCAGTGTCGGTTTGCGGTACGGTCGTGTGTAGCTGAAGCTTAGTGGCTTTTCCTGGAAGCAGGGTATCACTCACTTCGTCTGCAAGCAGACTCGTTATCACCCCTCATCTAAGCCCGGCGGATTTACCTACCAGGCACGACTACAGGCTTGAACCAACATATCCAACAGTTGGCTGAGTTAACCTTCTCCGTCCCCACATCGCACTACACATCGGTACAGGAATATTGACCTGTTTCCCATCAGCTACGCATCTCTGCCTCGCCTTAGGGGCCGACTCACTCTACGCCGATGAACGTTGCGTAGAAAACCTTGCGCTTACGGCGAGGGGGCTTTTCACCCCCTTTAACGCTACTCATGTCAGCATTCGCACTTCTGATACCTCCAGCAGGGTTTACACCACCACCTTCACAGGCTTACAGAACGCTCTCCTACCACTTGCAATAAATTGCAAATCCGCAGCTTCGGTAACTGGCTTAGCCCCGTTACATCTTCCGCGCAGGACGACTCGATCAGTGAGCTATTACGCTTTCTTTAAATGATGGCTGCTTCTAAGCCAACATCCTGACTGTTATAGCCTTCCCACTTCGTTTCCCACTTAGCCAATTTTAGGGACCTTAGCTGGCGGTCTGGGTTGTTTCCCTCTTGAGTCCGGACGTTAGCACCCGGTGCTCTGTCTCCCAAGCTGTACTCATCGGTATTCGGAGTTTGCATTGGTTTGGTAAGTCGCCATGACCCCCTAGCCAAAACAGTGCTCTACCCCCGATGGTAATACTTGAGGCACTACCTAAATAGTTTTCGGAGAGAACCAGCTATTTCCAAGTTTGTTTAGCCTTTCACCCCTATCCACAGCTCATCCGCTAGTTTTGCAACACTAGTCGGTTCGGACCTCCAGTGCGTGTTACCGCACCTTCATCCTGGCCATGGATAGCTCACTTGGTTTCGGGTCTACACCCAGCGACTGATCGCCCTATTCGGACTCGATTTCTCTACGGCTACCCTATTCGGTTAACCTTGCCACTGAATGTAAGTCGCTGACCCATTATACAAAAGGTACGCAGTCACCCCTTACGAGGCTCCTACTTTTTGTAAGCACACGGTTTCAGGATCTATTTCACTCCCCTCCCGGGGTTCTTTTCGCCTTTCCCTCACGGTACTAGTTCACTATCGGTCAATGATGAGTATTTAGCCTTGGAGGATGGTCCCCCCATATTCAGACAGGATTTCTCGTGTCCCGCCCTACTTGTCGTTAGCTCAGTACCACAAGTCTCTTTTTGCATACGGGGCTATCACCCGCTATGGCCAACCTTTCCAGGCTGTTCTGCTAAGAGTCTTGCTATCACTAACAGGCTTCTCCGATTTCGCTCGCCACTACTTTCGGAATCTCGGTTGATGTATTTTCCTCGAGCTACTGAGATGTTTCAGTTCACCCGGTTCGCTTCGCACACCTATGTATTCAGTGAGCGATACCCCTAAGGGTGGGTTTCCCCATTCAGAAATCTCCGGATCAAAGCTAATTTGCCAGCTCCCCGAAGCTTATCGCAGGCTATCA
>NZ_CAXUPF020000004.1:367500-577857 GCF_964252805.1 Polaromonas sp. LjRoot131
TGATTCCGAAGAATTTTGCTCGCTTTGCTGTGATCAGCAGAGCCTCAAATTATATACCGGTTTTTGATCACCAGTCAAACTTTTTTGACTCTTTTTTCTGCCGCCTGACCGCTTGGCGATCAGCACTTTCGTTTTCAGCAGAGCCTTGAATTCTATACCGAATTTTGAGTCCCGGTCAACTTTTCAAGATCTTTTTTCTGTTGAACTTATCGCTTCCGCGATTGCTGCAAATCCCTAAGAATTTGTTCGCTGTGTTCAGCAGAGCCATCGACTATAGCACGGTTGTTTTGGCCTTTTCGAATACTTCCGCAAAAACTTTTCAAATCACGCTTCACCCAAGGACAGCGGCAGTGAGCGCAGGCGCTTTCCCGTCAATGAACACAGTGCATTGGCCAGTGCCGGCGCCAGTGGCGGAACGCCCGGCTCACCGGCGCCGCTCGGCGCCCTTTCACTAGAAACAAGATAAGTCTCCACGATGGGTGCCTGGGCCAGGCCCAGCATGGCGTACTGAGGAAAATTCTTCTGGCGGACCACGCCCTCTTCTATATCTATGCGTCCATGCAGCGCGGCGCTCAGAGCGAACACGACGGAGCCTTCCATTTGCTGCGCCACGATGCCGGGATGAATCACCGTGCCGCAATCCACTGCGCACACCACGCGATGGACACGCGGGGCCCCGTCTAACAGGGACACCTCGACCACCTGCGCCACGATGGAGCCGAAGGATTCGTGCAAGGCCAAGCCCCGGGCCCGGCCGGCGGGTGGCGCCGTGCCCCAGCCGGCTTTTGCGGCGGCCAGATCCAGCACGGCCAGGTGCCGGGGCGCTTCTTCTAATAGAGAGCGCCTGAAGGCCAGCGGATCCTGCCCCGCGTCCTTGGCCAGCTCGTCGATAAAGCTTTCGGAGAAAAAGGCATTGTGCGAATGCCCCACGGAGCGCCAATAGCCCACAGGCACCCCGGAGCGCGTCGCCACATGCGACATCTTCTGGCTGGGAAAGCCGTAGGGCAGGTCGAACAAGCCCTCGGCAGCACTTTTGTCGGGCGTCTCCACAGGCGCGGCCAGCGCCGGCAGGTTGCGCTCCATCCATCTGGGGGTGATGGCATCTCCGGCCGAGCGGATGCGCAGGCTGCTGACTTTGCCGGCCGCATCCACCCCCGCCGTGAGCCTGGCCCGCTGCATGGGCCGGTAGAAGTCGTGCGTGGTGTCCTCCTCGCGCGACCAGATCAGCTGAACCGGCCGGCCGCCGCATTCCAGCGCCACCCGCACGGCTTGCGCCACGCAATCCACTTCCAGCCTGCGGCCAAAGCCGCCACCCAGCAGGGTCACGGTGATATGGACGTCTTCGGGCGCCACGCGTGCCACGCGGGCGGCGATGGCTACCGCCATTTGCGGCACCTGCGTGGGCGCCCACAGCCAGACCTTACCGTCCTTGACCTGCGCGGTGCAGTTCATGGGCTCCAACGTGGCATGCGCCAGGTAAGGCGCACTGTAGAGCGCCTCAATCTTGCGTATAGCCACCGCTTCGGCCTGCCCGGCGTCGCCCTTTTCATAAAAGACATGGCCTTCTTCACGCTCCAGCGCGGCTTCCAGCGCCTTGCCGATCCGGCCGCTGTCCAGCCCCCCGGCTGGGCGCTGCTGCCAGTCCACCGGCACGGCCAGGGCGGCCTGCTGCGCCTGCCACCAGGTTTTGCCGACCACGGCAAAACCGGCGGTGGAGCCCGCATACGCCTGCAGGCGCACGAGACGCTCCACCCCGGGTGCGGCCAGCGCCACGCCGGCATGAATGGCGCCGGCCGAACCGCCCAGCATGGGGCAAAGCCGGATCGCCGCGTACAGCATGCCCGGCAACCGCACGTCCAGCCCAAAGACGGCCGTGCCGTTGACCTTGGCGGGCAGATCCGGGCGCGGGGCGCTGCGCCCTATCAACTTCCAGTCCTTGCGGCTTTTGAGGTTCACTTCGCCCGGCGGCGTCGCCGCGGCGAACTTTGCCAGTTCCCCATAGTGGGCCGAAGGCCCGGAGGGATGGGAAATCACGCCCTTGCTGATGCTGAGCTCGTCCACCGGCAGCTTCCAGTCCAACGATGCCGCCCCCAGCAGCGAGGCACGGGCGGTGGCCGCGGCCGTGCGCAGCACCTCCCAGGCGTCGGCCACGCTGGAGGACGCGCCCGTGGCATTGATGCCCAGTTCGCGGGCCAGCTTGCCCACCATCCATTCGCCAAGCCTGACCTTGGCGGGGCGCACGCGGGGCGCGCCTTCCGCCGCATAGTCGTCCACCTCCAGCGGATGGAAGGGCAGGCGGCCGACCAGCATGGCGACGTTGCCGTAAATCGTGTCGGCGCCGGCCTGCTCCAGGCTGACCCGCGCCAGCGGCACCTCCAGCTCCTCGGCCACCAGCATGGCCAGCGCGGTGTGCACGCCCTGGCCCATTTCACTGCGCGGCATGGCCAGCACCACGCCGCCGTCTGCCCGTATCTTGATCCAGCCGTTGAACACCACGCCCGTGAGGTCGGGCGCCGCGCCGGCCGGCCAGGGTTGTGCCGCGCTGCCCAGGCGGGAGCGCGCCGGCAGCACGCCCCAGCCGACCAGCAGCGCGCCGGCCCCGCCCGCCGCGCTGAACAGCCAGGCTCGCCGTTTCATGCCTTCGCTTTCCTGGCGGCGCCGTCGGGCAGCATGCCGGCGGCGCGCTTGATGGCCACGCGGATGCGCTGGTAGGTGCCGCAGCGGCAGATATTGGTCATGGCCGCGTCAATGTCGGCATCCGTCGGCCTGGGGGTTTTGTCGAGCAGGGCGGCGGCGGCCATCAGCATGCCCGACTGGCAGTAGCCGCACTGCGGCACCTGCTCGGCGATCCAGGCCAGTTGCAGGGCATGGGGTTTGTCCGGCGTCCCGAGCGCCTCGATGGTCTGGATGCGCTTGCCCAGCACGGCGGACACCGGCACCACGCAGGAACGCACCGGCTGGCCGTCGACCCGTACGGTGCAGGCCCCGCAGGCCGCCACGCCGCAGCCGAACTTGGTGCCGGTCATGTTCAGCACGTCGCGCAGCAGCCATAGCAGGGGCATGCCGGCATCGGCGTCCGCCTGGACGAGCCGGCCATTGATTTGCAATTCCACGAAATCTCCCTCAGCGATCCGTCGCCCAAGCCGATGACTATATCGGCGAGCTCCGGCAGGCGATAGGGCGGCAACACCACATCGGCGCGGCGGCCAATCGTAAGAACTTGTATTCACCGGCCGGATACACAGCCGGCGCGGCCTTTGCGCCGCAGCCTCACACCCCGCCATCGGTACAGCCGGCGCGGGGACGGATAATCCGTCTTCTATATGGCACTTATTACCCTTCTGGACGCCCAACTCGCTTTTGGGCACGTCGCACTGCTGGACCACGCAGATTTTTCCCTTGAGAGCAACCAGCGCATAGGCCTGATCGGCCGCAACGGCACCGGCAAGTCGTCCCTGCTCAAAATCCTCGCCGGCCTCGAAAAACCCGATGACGGCACGCTGCAGCTGCAGCAAAACCTGCGCATCGCCTACGTGCCGCAGGAGCCCAGCCTGGACCCGCACGCCACCGTTTTCATCGCGGCCAGCGCAGGCCTGGCGCGCACCCGCCACGTCGTCGAGCAATACCTGGCGGCCGACGAAAACACCGACCTGGACGCCCTCCAGTCGGAAATCGAGGCGCTGGACGGCTGGACCTGGGAGCAGCGCGTCGAGGAAACATTGCACCGCCTGCACCTGGACAAGGACGCCATCGTCGGCTCGCTGTCGGGCGGCACCAAAAAACGCGTGGCCCTGGCCCAGGCGCTGGTCGCCAAGCCCGACGTGCTGCTGCTCGACGAGCCGACCAACCACCTGGACCTGGACTCCATCGCCTGGCTGGAGGAATTGCTGGTCAATTTCAACGGCAGCATCATCACCATCACCCATGACCGGGCCTTCCTGGACCAGGTCGCCACCGTCATCGTCGAGCTGGACCGCGGCAAGCTCAACAGCTACCCCGGCAACTTCGCCCAATACCTGGTGCAAAAAGAAGAGCAGATGGCGCAGGAAGCCGTCATCAACGCCAAGGCCGACAAATTGCTGGCGCAGGAAGAGATCTGGATCCGCAAGGGCGTGGAAGCGCGCCGCACCCGCAGCGTGGCCCGCATCGGCCGCCTCGAAGCGCTGCGCGACAACCGCGCGGCCCGGCGTGATGCCGTCGGCCGCGTCAACCTCGATGTCTCCAGCGGCGAGAAAAGCGGCAAGATCGTCGCCGAACTCACCGACGTGAGCAAAAGCTTCGGTCACCCCGGCAGCGAAAAGCTCATCGTCAACAAATTCACCGGTACTTTGCTGCGCGGCGACAAGGTCGGCCTGCTGGGCCCCAACGGCGCCGGCAAGACCACGCTGCTCAAGCTCATCCTGGGCGAACTGCAGCCCGATGTGACGAACCCGCCCGGCAAGATCCGCCAGGGCGCCAACCTGCAGGTGGCCTACTTCGACCAGATGCGCGACAGCCTGGACCTGGACGCCACGCTCGAAGACTTCATCAGCCCCGGCAGCGAATGGGTCGAGATCAACGGCGCCAAAAAACACGTCAAGAGCTACCTGACCGACTTTTTGTTCTCACCCGCGCGCGCCAACTCGCCGGTGCGCACTCTCTCAGGCGGCGAGCGCAACCGGTTGCTGCTGGCGCGCCTGTTCGCGCGGCCGGCCAACGTGCTGGTGCTGGACGAGCCGACCAATGACCTGGACATCGACACGCTGGAGCTGCTGGAAGACCTGCTGCAAAACTACGAAGGCACGGTCTTCCTGGTCAGCCACGACAGGCGCTTCCTCGACAACGTGGTCACCAGCACCATCGCCTATGAAGGCACGCCCGAAAACCCCGGCTTCTGGCGCGAGTACGAAGGCGGCGTGACCGACTGGATCACCCAGTCCAAACGCGCGGCGCAGATCACCGGCAGCGCCAAGCCCGCGGCGTCCATCCCCAAGCCCTCCGCTAAAACCGGCAACGAGCCGAAAAAGGATGGCGGTGCGCCCGAGGCTTCCTCCAAAAAGAAACTCAGCTACAAGGAGCAGCGCGAACTCGACGGCCTGCCGGCGCTGATCCAGCAGCTCGAGTCGCAGCAAAAAGCCATCGAGCAGGAGCTGTACGACGGCACGCTTTACACCACCAATGCCAAGCGGGCGGCCGAGCTCAATGCGCGCAACAGCAAGATTGAGGAAGAGCTGATGGCCGCGCTGCAGCGCTGGGAAACCCTGTCTTCCTAGCCCCGCGCCCGCGGCGGCCCGCCGATGCGGGGTCAAGCCCGGCGCCTACAAAAAGAGTGGGCGGAAAAGCCGGTTTCGCAGGGCGTAAATACACCTGCTTACGCTACAGTGACCAGCATCATGCTGACACCTGTTGCCGCTGGCTCCGCCTTCCCTTCCTTAACGGCCTCTCGTGCCGCCGCCGGCGCGCGCTGGCTGGCCCTGCTGTTCCTGGGCCTGTGGATCACCGGATGCGCCTCCTTGCCCAGCGAAGTGGAGCGGCCTGTGTCGACCGCCCTGGCCAATCCCTCGGAAACTCGGCTGGGCGCGCTGGTCGCCGCCCGAGCCGCCAAAGCCGGCACCCGCAACGACTCCGGTTTCGCGTTGCTGGGCGACGCCGAACTGGCTTTCACCAGCCGAATGACCTTGATCAAGGCGGCGCAGAAAACGCTGGACATCCAGTACTACGCGATCTTTGCCGACGACACCACCGAACGCATGTTCGAGGCCCTGCGCGAGGCCGCCGGCCGCGGCGTGCGCATCCGCATCCTGCTGGACGACTTCAACACTTCGGGCAAGAACGCCCAGGTGCTCAAGCTCGCTTTCGAGAAAAACTTCGAGTTGCGGCTGTTCAATCCGCTGCCCGGCGGCCGCGGCTCCATGGTCATGCGCATCCTGAGCAACCTCAAGGATGCCGCGCGCATGCAGCGGCGCATGCACAACAAGATTTTTGTGGCCGACAACGCCGTCGCCATCACCGGCGGCCGCAACCTCGGCGAGACCTACTTCGGCCAGAGCCAGGGCACGAATTTTGTGGACATCGACATCATTGCCGCCGGCCGCATCGCGCGCGACCTGTCCGCGAGTTTTGACCAGTACTGGAACAACCCGCTGGCCTACCCGGTGCAGTCGCTGATGACCGCCGAGGAGATAAATGCCCTCAAGCGGCCACCGCCCGGCACCCAGCCCGCCAACCTCAACCGGGAAGAGCCCGCGGCACTGGCAAGCGCCACCCAGGCCGCCATCGCCGAGTCGAATGCTTCCGCGGCTTCCGCCGCCGCGGCCGCCGCCTTGCCCGACTCGACCGACCTGCGCCTGCTGACCTGGACCTGGGCGCCATCCATTCTGCTGGTCGACAAAGCCTCCAAGATCGCCGCCGATGCCGACACGACCGGCGAATCCCAGGACACCACGGTGGACGGGCTGCTGCAGCTGATGTCGCAGGCCAAAAGCAATCTGCTCATCGTCTCACCCTACTTCGTGCCCGGCGAACGCATGATGAAACAGTTCGCCGACCTGCGCCAGCGCGGCGTGCGCGTGCGTGTGCTCACCAACTCGCTGGCCTCCAACGACGCGCCCGCCGCCCACGTCGGTTACGCGCGCTACCGCAAGGCCCTGCTGGACCTGGGCATAGAACTGTATGAAATGCGTGCCGAGCAGGAGGGTTCTTTCTCGAGCTTCGGCTCTTCGGCGCTGAGCGGCGGCTCCACGGGCGGCTCCACCAGCGGCTCGCGCGCCAGCCTGCACTCCAAGGTGGTGGTGATGGACGACCGGCTGCTGGTGGTCGGCTCCATGAACCTGGACCTGCGTTCCCAGTTGCAGAACAGCGAAGTCGCCATCGTCATCCGCAACCGCGCCATCTCGGCCGAAGCCACGCGCCTGATCGAGCCGACCCTGTCCACCGGCGCCTACCGCGTCGAACTGGACGAGGGCCAGATGGTCTGGCGCCCCCCCCAGGGTTCGCAGCTCAAGGACTCCAGGGTCGAGCCCGATGCGAGCTGGGGTTTGAAGTTGATGCTCAAGGTGATTGGGCCGTTTGCGCCGGATGAGATGCTTTAGCCGGGTCTTGCTCCGACGGGCGCGCTCCTTCTCTCTTCTTAGTCCTGCTGGCCGGGTCTCGCCCCGGCGGGCGAGGCACTTTTCTTTGCTTCGCCAAAGAAAAGTACCCAAAAGAAAGGCGACCCGCAGTCTGGGTCCCTACGCTTCGCTACGGGCAACCTGCGGTGCTCGACTACGGCGGGGTCTCGCGCAAACTCGCCTTCGGCTCAGACAAGCGCGATCCCTGATCCGCCTACGTCTGCGCTCCTCGGCCCAGCCAGGACGGGGCAATCGGGAGCGGGAACGGGGACAGAAGACAAATACCAAAGAATCAAACCAGGACAAACAAGGACTCGCCATGGCGAGTCCTTGTTTCTTCAGGTATTGGTATTCCTTCCCCACCCCTTGTGGATGCGCCGAGGAGCGCAGGGCCAGACGGATCAGGGATCGCGTTGTCTGAGCGAAGCGCAGCGTAGCGAGTTTAGCGAGACCCCGTCTGGACCGAGCACCGCAGGTTGCCCGTAGCGAAGCGGAGGGACGCAGCAACCAGGGTCGCCTTTTCTTTTGCTTACTTTTCTTTTGGCGAAGCAAAAGAAAAGTAAGTAGCCGCCGGGCTACCCCCGGCCAGCAGGTCTAAGCAAAGGACACGGGGAGCGCGCCCGCCGGCGCAAGACCCGCCCTATCCCCGCTGTAATCCCCTGTAATCGCCACCACGCGGGTGCCTGCCTAAAGTCAAGGTCCACGCTGCGCGGAACGTCTTTCGCGCCGGGAAGACGAAAGGGCAAGCGCATGAAAGTAGCCATTGTCGGCGGCGGCCTGGCGGGTATCGCCGCGGCGCACACGCTTCTGGGGGACGCCGGTGTCAGCGAGGTTCACCTGCTGGAGGCCGCAGGCGGCTATGGCGGCCGCGCCTCGACCGACAGCACCTCCATCCCGGGCTTTGCCTTCGACAAGGGGGCGCAGTACATCCAGGACCCGACCACCAACCCGTTGACCGACATCGCCAAAGACCTGCGCTTCGAGACCGTGAAGGAAGAGGACTTGTATGAACTGCGCGTCGACGAGGACGGGGTCTGGGCGGACGTCGACACGGACACACCCGAAGTGCAGGCCGTCGTCGACGCGATCCAGCGTTCCTACGACGCCGCCAAAAGCCAGCCCAACGTCGTCGTGGCCGCCAAACCCCGCTTCGACACCCAGGCCGAAATGTTCGGGCACGCGACCTCCCCCTATGGGCCGTTCACCGAATCGGCCGAGACATGGCAATACCTGGCGGCGGACCGGGCCCGGGAAGCGGCGGGCGACGGCGCGGAGAACCTCTTTGTCAAACGCGGCGTGGGCACCCTGGTCGCGGCCTACGGCCAGCTCCTGCCGACGCTGTACGAAGGCCGCTACAAGACGCGTTTCGGCACCCGCGTCACCTCCATCGCCCACGGCGACAGCGGCGTCACCCTGACCCTGGGCACCTCGGGCGGAAGCCTGGCGGTGGATGCCTGCATCGTCACCGTGCCGGTGTCGGTGCTGGGCAGCGGCGCCATCAGCTTCGAGCCGGCCCTGCCCGCCGCCTACACCAATGCGCTCAAGGCCTTGCGGCTGGGCTCCTACAAAAAGCTGGCCCTGAAGCTGCGCACGGACCCCGAGGACATCGTGCCCGGCACCAACTATTACCTGATCGAGACCGAGCCGGAAGGCGTCTGGCAGTGCTACCGCCTGCCCCACGCGCCCGACGTGCTGGTGGCCCATGCGGCGGGCGATTTTGCCGCCGCGCTGGATGCGATGGAAGACAAGGATGTGTTCAGCCTCTTCAAGGCCAACGTCCAGTCGGCTTTCGACGCCGTGTATTTCACCAACGGCAAGGCCATCACCAACTGGAGCAAAAACCCCAACGCCCAGGGCGCGTATTCCTACACCGCCTTCATAGGCGGCGGCCCCAGCGAGCCCGGGCCCCTGAAGGCCCGCAGCGACCTGGGCGTGCCCCTGGGCAAGCTGCATTTCGCGGGCGAGGCCACCAACCTCAAGTGCTACGGCACCCTGCAGGCCGCGTATTTCGAAGGCGTGCGCGCGGCCAAAGCCGTGCTGGCCTGAAGCACCGCGAGCCAAGATTTTTTCACCACCACAGGAGATGACGATGCGCTACTTACAGGTTTCCAAACAGACGCTGCGCAATGCCGGTTACAGCAGCCCTCCGGCCCAGGCCAACACTTTCTTCCCGGCCAATAGCCAGACCGACCATATCCACCTTGGCGTGCCCACCAGCTACGTCGACGGCAATGAGCAGAGGTTCGCCGAGGACGGCAACGTCTTTGTCACCTATGTCTCGTTCAAGCGGAACAACGCCTTCTGGTTCCGCCTGGACCACAACGATGCGAACGGCTACTTCTCTTTTCCCGCAGGCCGTTCGGCCGCCGATCTGCCCGCCACCTGGGCGGCGGCTCTGGGCGCAACCGGCGTGGTGCGCTGAATTTCCGGGCCTCGCCGGATTTACTGGTCGACCTTGACGCGGTAGGTGACCACCAGCTGCGCGCCCGACGCCAGCGAACCGGTGAAAGTCCACTTCAGCGCCCCTTGCGCATTGACCGCCGGCTGCGTTGTCACCGTGCAGGCCGTGATGCCGGCGGGCAGTGAGCCCGGGCAGGCCGCCGACACAAAACCCGTGAAGGCCGCGGTGGAATCGTTGACGAACAGCGTGGACAGCGGCTGCGTGCCGTTGTTGGTCGCCGTCAGCGTGTACTGCAGCGTGTCGCCGGGATTGGCGTTCACGCTGGTCGCCGCGGGGAGGGCCTGGGTCACATTGCTTACCAGTTTGGCCAGCGACAGGTCGCCGGCCTGGCCCACCGTCGTGATGTCGGTGGCGACCAGGGTGCTGACGGCCAGCGCCGGAGCGGCGTTGCTGTAGCTGAAGGCGGCGCTCAGCGTGACGCTGTTCTGCGCGCCCTGGCCGGAGCCCGCGGGCACGAACTGCTTGATGATCAGGCAGACGGTCTGCCCGGCGGTGACGGTCAGGGCGGTGGTGACCTGCGTTTCGCTGGCCTCCAGCGCGGCGTTGCAATCGCCGTCCTGGTAGAGCACCTGGTTCCAGACCGGGCTGACCGGCGTGGCGGTGTTGGCGATCGAGAACGTGACCTGCCCGCCGGTGCCGGCTTTGTAGGTGTGGGCGTAGAACACGACCGTGCCGGGCTGGGCCGTCTGGGCGCCGTTGGGGCTCAGGGTGTTGGGCGCCACCATGCCGAAGCTGATGCCGGTGCGCGCCACGCCGGAGCCGGCGGTGTAGCTCACGCTCGGGCGGGTGTAGCTGCCGCCGGTGGTGCCGGCCGAGCCGCCGGTGGCGGTGTAGCCGGCCGGCAGCACGGGCGTGAGGACCACGGTGCCGGTGGTGGCTCCCGGTATCCACAGGATAAAGCTGCCGTCGCTGGCCGTGGGTTCGCTGTCCACCGTGGTCGCGCCTTGCATGGCGTTGACGGTGATGCCGGCGAGGCCCGGCTCCGTCCCGGCTTTCACGCCGTTGTTGGCGGTGCCGCCGCCGGCGCCGTTGTCGGCGAACACATTGCCGCTGAGCGTGCTGCCGTTGTACAGGCCGAAGTTCTGCGGCGAGGGCGGCGCGGCACCGACCGCAAGCTGGATCACGCCGCTCGGGTTCTGGGTACCGATCCAGCCGGCCGGGTAGCCGGCCGTGATGTCGCTCAGGGTGCCGTTGCCATCGAGGATCAGGCAGTAGCTGCCTTCCGCCACGCTGGGCAGGCTGTAGGCACCGGTGCTCAGGTTGACCGACGCGGCCGCCGTGGCCGGGCCCGTGCACAGGCCGCCCGACAAAGGCGCCAGCTTGACGAACAAGGGAACGGCACCACCCGGCCCGGCTTCGCCCGCGTCCAGGTTGCTGTTGTGGTTGGGGTCGCTGTACACGTTGCCGGCAACCAGCCGGCCCGCCGTGCTGCTCACAGGCGCCGCGCAGCCTGCGCTCGGCGCATTGGCCGCGGTGCAGGTGGTCGGGACCGGGGGCGCCGTACCGCCGGTGGGATCCACCGACGCGTAATTGGTCACCGCCGCATTGCTGGTTGACGTGACCGTGATGACCACGGCCGCCGTCCCACCGCCGGCGGCGATGTTGCCGCTGTAGTTGCAGGTCACCAGCGTGCCGCCGCCGCTGGGCGCCGTGGAGCAGGTCCAGCCCGTGCCCACGCCGCTGACGTAGCTCAGGGTGGACGGCAACTGGTCCAGGACGCGCGCCGTGGTGCTGGCGGCCGTGCCGCTGTTGGTCACCGTCAGGGTATAGGCGCTGTTGCTGAGAACCTGCAGCGCGGGGCTGGGGGCCGACTTGACGAGGCCCAGGATGATGCTGGTCGGCGTGTTCGTGACCGGCGCGGCGCAACCGGCGCTGGGGGTGTTCGCGGCGGTACAGGTCGTGGGTGTGGGCGGCGCCGTGCCGCCGGTCGGGTCTATCGACGCGAAATTGGTCACGCTGGCCGTGCTGGTCGGTGTGACTGTGATGACCACGGCCGCCGTTCCGCCGCCGGCGGCAAGGGTTCCGCTGTAGTTGCAAGTCACCAATCCGGCGGCCGCCGAACAGGTCCAGCCCGTACCCACACCGCTGACATAGGTCAGGTTGGCGGGCAACTGGTCGGTGATGCGGGCGGTGGTGCTGGCGGCGGTACCGCTGTTCGTCGCCGTCAGCGTGTACGCGCTGTTGATGCCGACCTGCAGCGCGGGGCTGGGCGCGGATTTGACAAGGCCCAGCGTGACAATGGTCGGCGTGCTCGTGACCGGGGCGGCGCAACCCACTGTCGGCGTATTGGCCGCGGTACAGGTGGTGGGCGTCGGTGTATTGGTGCCGCCCGTGCGGTCCGTCGCGGCATAGTTGGTCACGCTGGCCGTGCTGGTGGCTGTGACCGTGATGACGACGGCGGCCGTCCCGCCGCCGGTGGCGATGGAACCGGTGTAGTCGCAGGTCACCAGCGTGCCGCCGCCGCTGGGCGCCGTGGAGCAGGTCCAGCCCGTGCCCGCGCCGCTGACATAGGTCAGGTTGGCCGGCAACTGGTCGGTGATGCGGGCCGTGGTGCTCACCGTCGTGCCGGTGTTGGTGAGCGTGAGGGTATAGGCGCTGTTGCTGCCGACTTTCAGGGCCGGGCTGGGCGCCGACTTGACCAGGTTCAGGATCGCATTGGTAGGGGTGCTGGTCACCGGCGTGGCGCAACCCACGGGCGTGTTGTTTCCGGTGCAGGTGGACGGCGTGGGCCGGGTGGCATTGCCCACGGAACCTACCGAGGCGCGGTTGGTCACGCTGGCGGTCGATGTCGGCCTCACCGTGATGTCCAGCGTGGCCGTGGTGGTCTCGGTGGTGCTGCTGTAGGTACAGGCCACCAGGGTTCCGGTGCCGCCGGTCGCTGTCGGGCAGGTCCAGCCGGTGCCGGACCAGCCGACATAGGTCAGGTTGGCCGGCAACTGGTCCCCTATGGTGGCGGTGAAAAATGGCGTCGAGGTGGAGGCCGTCACCGTCAGCGTGTACACGCTGTCCCGGTTCATGGCCAGCGCCGGGCTGGGCTGGGACTTGGTGATCAGCCGTGTCGGATTGAGGGGCGTGATGACAACGGAGCCGTTGCTGCCGTTATTTCCGCTGGCCGGCGCTGTGCCGGTAACGGACGCACCGCCGGCGGCACCCGCCGCGGTCACGCTGAACGCCGTCACCTCGGCGGTGTCGCTGCATGAGCTGCCGCCCCTGGACTGCAGGGTGTTGTTGGTGCCGCTGCTGTCCACCAGTTCCGCGCCGCCCGCACCGCCGGGGCAGCCGCCGCCGCCGCCGCCGCCGCCCGAACCGTCGCCGACGCGCGTGGTGCCCGCGACGCCCGCGGAGCCCGGCAGCGTACCGATGGGCGTGATCGGCGCGGCCAGGCCGGCGCGGCCCAGCACGTCCAGGGCACCGCCCTGCCCGCCGCCGCCGCCACCGGCGATCACCAGCCGCGCATTGGCGGACGTTGCCACCACACTGGCCGCGCCGCCGCCGGCGCCGCCGCCGGACCAGCCATCACAACCGGCCTGGCCGCCGGAGCCGCCCGCAAACCCGCCGGCACCGCCGGCCAGGCCGCCGGCGCCCGCCGCATTGGCGCAGGTGAAGGACCCTTGCGAGGTGTTGCCCGCCCGGCCGCCTTGGCCCACATAAATATTCAGCACCGTTCCCGGCGCCGCGTAGTAAGTACCGGTGGCCCGCGCACCCGCGCCGCCGGCGCCGCCCCAGCCGTTGGAGTCGTTGCCGCCGCTGCCGCCGCCCGCGCCGTTGGCCTGGATGGTCACCCCGCCCGCGCCCGCGGGCACGGTGTAGGTTTGCACCGCGCCGGTGTAATTGAAGGTGGTCTGCGCCATCGCCCAGGGCGCGGCCAGCAGCAGCAAGGCGGCGCCCCATGCGGCCCGCCGCAGGCCGCGTGAAGGCGCCGGCTTGCGCGGCAGGCCGGGGCGGGAAGCGGGGCGTTGAAGAAGCATCATGATTGGGGGGCCGCCGTGCGGGTAGGAGAAGGCGCGGCCGCGCCGGAAGGCTCGCCGAACACGTTCTCGTCAAACTTGAAGCGTACACGCAGATAGAGGCCGCGCTGGGTATAAGCCTCGCCCGTCATGTCCGAGGCCTTGAAACCCTTGAAGTTATAACCCACGGACACCCACATGTTTTTCCAGGCGAGGTAGCCGACTTCCACGCCCGCGGCGGTTTCGGCGGCGCCGTCGCCCCACATGCGGTAGGCCTGCAGACTGACGTCCCAGTTCTGGGTCAGGTCCCAGGTGGAACGGCCGCCGATCAGCTGCGTGAAGGAGCGGCTGCTGATGCCGTTGGAGCGGTCCCGGCCCCACTTGGCGGCGTAGCGCCCGCTCATGGCCCAGTTGCGATTCGGCTGCACGTTGAGGTGCGTGGACAGGATCAGACCGGATTCGTCGCGGCTCAGGCCCGGGCCCAGGGTGTTGTCCGAATCCTTTTTGTACTCGATGCGGCCCAGCGCGTTCCACATGTCGGTCGCCACCGGGCGGTAGGCCACGCCGGACTGCGCCGTGATGAGTTCGCGCTTGCCGCCGCCGGCGCCGAGGTTGGTCTGCTCGCTGTAAAGGCCGCGGTTGAGCAGCGTCCAGCTGTCGTCCAGCTTGTTGGCCAGCGCGCCGGTGAGCAGCCAGCTGCTCGAGTTGGTCGAGGTCTGCCACTGGACCTGGCCCGAGGCCTTCCAGGTGGCGGCGGCCGTGTAGTCGGCGCCCAGCGTCACGGCGCTGGAATCGTCGACGACCACACCCGAAATCGGCTTGATGCGCTGCACGCTGGCCGTCAGGCCCACGCCGTTGTCCAGGCGCCAGAGCCGGCGCAGGCCCAGGGCGGCTTCGCTGGTGCGGCCGTTGATGCTGTCGCCCATGCGGTATTCGTTGAACAGCTGCGTGCTGTCGGCCAGCTCGGTGTTGATGCCGGCGACGGTGGTGTACTGCGAGGTCGAGGCGTTGAGCGTGTAGATGCTCTTCAGGCTGTTGATGAAGTCGTGGCGCGCATACAGGCGCGTCGTCGAATTGATGGCGTAGTTGCCGCCCACGCCGATTTCACGGCCGCCGCTGCCGTCGATGGCGTACTCGGCCAGGCCGTACACGTCGGCCTGCGGCACGTCGGGCACGGGCACCGTCACCTTGACGCGCGCGGTGGTGGTGCCGACTTCTTCGGAAGAGCCCGCCGCCAGCGCCGTGGCCGAGGGAACGATGGGCACGGTGGAGCCCGGCAGGGCCGGGCCGGACAGCGCGGCAGCGGTGTTGGCGGCGCTGTAGCGCACGCCGACTTCCACTTTGACGTTGCCGGCCATGCTGTGCTCCAGCTTGAGTTCGGCGCCGGTCTGCGACGCGCCGGTCACGCTGTTGGCGGTGCGCAGCGCTTCGCCGACCACGCGGTTCTTTTCGTCCACCGCGTAGCCGAGCTTGGCGCCGTACTCGGACTGGCCGGCCGACTGCACGCTGTTGGGGTTGAAGAAGCCGGCGCTGGTCTTGGCACCCCAGACGCGCGCCTGCAGCGCCTGGTCCTCATGGCGGATCTCGACGCGCTGGCCCGTGCCCTTGCCTTGCAGGTCGGTGCTGCTGCGCGCGATCTCGCCGGTGGCCACGGTCTTCTCGCCGAGCCGGGCCGTCAGGTTCAGGCCGTCCAGGTTCTGGCGGTTGGCCGGATCGGTGTCCCGCATTGTCGAAGCGCCCAGCGTCACGTCCGGCGTGACCTGCAGGCGGGCCTCGGCACCGGCGACAGTGTGCTTCACGCCGCCCGTGTCGACCGAGTAGCTCACGCGCACGAAGATGGGGTTGAGGTCGGGGTCCACGCTGGGCACCGGCGACTTCAGCAGCAGCCGGCCGCTCATGGGTTCGATCTCGTAGTCGGTGAACTGCGTGAGCGGCGTGTCGTTGACGATGACCGAGGCCTGGCTGCGGTTGCGCGTCAGGATGTTGACCTGCTGGCTGTTGACCACGCCGTTGATGTTCAGCAGGAAGGGGCCGGAGGTGCCGTTGGCGCGGAATTCCTGCACCAGTTGCGTGGTCGCGGTGCGGCTGGCGAAGCCCTCCACGGTGACCGCGCCGTCCTGGTAGCGGCCCTTCACGCCGTTGAGCGCCCGCGAATACTGCGTGAGCTGGCGCGCCGCGTTGTCGCTCTGCGTCGAGTAGTCGCCCAGCAGCGCGTAGTTGCTGCCGTTTTGCAGCATCACGTAGAGCTTGCCGGTGGACTGCGCGTCGAAGCCGCGCGCCGACGAGTCGCCGTACACGGGATAGAACTGGCCGGGCTGGATGTCGCGGAACAGCGCCGTGTCCGAAGGCTTGTCGGAGTCGTAGGCCAGCGTCAGCAGCGAGGAGCCGAGGACCTTGCCCTTGAGGAACAGCGCGGTGCGCGCGGCGGCCTCGCCCTTGCCGCCGGAAAAGCTGCGCGAGGTGCTCTGGATCTGCCGCTCGAACACGTCGCCGCTCTGGGCCGGCTGCAGCGCCGAGGGGTTGAGGCTGCGCAGGTTGATCGTGCCTTCCACGATGCCGGCCGCGATCATGGGCCGCAGGTTGGGCATGAACTCGATGGTGGACGCCGACTTGACGGTGCCGCTGGTGATGGTGAGTTCGGCCTTGCCGGGCTGGGCCGGCGGCAGCAGCAGGAAGCGGCCTTCGCCGCCTTCGACAAACACCTGGGTTCCGGGCTGGCGCGCATCGAGGTCGGGGGTCTGCCACTGGCCCTGGCTGGCCTGCAGGCTGACCTGGGTGCGCGCGGCCACGGGCAGGCCTTGCGCGTCGCGCAGCATGATGGTGACGGGCACGGCGGTCGCGCCGTCGGCGACCAGCTGCGCGGGCGCGCCGATGTCGATTTTGGCCAGCGCGCCGGGCACGCGCAGCGTGATCTGGGCCGTGCCGCGGGCATTGCCGAAACCATCGAGGGCGCGCACGGCCAGCGTGTTGCGGCCGGGTTTCAGGTCCACGCCGATGTATTCCCAGGCCAGGACCTTGTTTTTCTCAAGACTGCTTTTTTTGCCGACCTGCGTCGCGGGCACGGGCTGGCCGTTGACGGTCAGTTCAAAGCGCGCGCCCAGCGGCCCTTTCACGCGGACCCGGGTCTGCGCGACCGGCAGCAGCTGCTCATCGACCAGGCCCACAAAGGCGGTGGCCGCGTCCAGGTCCGGCAGCAGGTCTTCCAGCGGCTGCAACGCTTGCTCGGCCGCGGCCGGTTCGGCGCCGGCGGGCACGGCGGGCTGTGCCGGCTCCACGCTGGCCGGCGTGTAGATGGGCTTGGGCAAACGGGCATTGGGTGCGGTGGGGCCGCCGGTGTCGCCCACGGCGCCCAGCGTGCCCTGCAAGGGAGCCGGTGCCGCGGCATTGCTGCCGGCGTTGTTTTGCTGCGCGCCCGGCAGGCCCATGGCGCCGGCGGCGGGCAGCGTGCGGCTGTCGGCCGCGACGGCGCCGCGGTTGGCCTGCAGCAGCGTGCCGGCGGCCTGGGTGATTTCCGAAGGGTTGCCCAGCGCCTTGCGGCGCGCGGCGATCTGGTCGCGGATGCCGGGCGTGCATTCGGCGATGGCGAAGTCGGCCTTGTGCAGCTCGCCGTTGGTGAGGTCGACGAAGCGGCTGCCGGCGTCGAAGGCGTTGCGGTTGTTCAGCACCACCAGCGTGGCGCCCGCGGGCAGCGTGATGTTGTCGAGCTTGGCCACGTGGGTGCGCGGCTCCAGGCCGTAGAAGCTGTACTTGCCTTCTTCGTCGGTCACGGCATAGGTGCCGTCTTCCAGGTAGATGCGCACGCCCGGGATGCCCGGCTCGACCGCGTCCTGCACGCCGTCGCGGCTGCAGTCGGCAAACACCTTGCCGATCACATAGGCCTTGTTGGAGAACACGCCGCCCACCACCTGCACGCGCACGCTGGAGCTGTTGGAGCGCACCGCGCCGCTGGCGGCCTGGGCGGTGTTGATGCCGTTGCCGCTCTGGCTGCCCGCGCCCACGCGCACGCGGTAGGTCAGCACGGGCTGCGCGCCGGCGGCGAGGTTGCCGACGGCGAATTGCAGGCTGGGGCCGGCGCCGCCCGCGGGGTCGGCCAGCACCGCGCCGTTGAGCCGCGCCGTGCCGCGCACGTAGGCAAAGCCGCCCGGCAGGATGTCGCTGACCACAGTGGCGGGCAGCGGCGCTGCGGCAACGTTGTTGAGCTTGATCGAATAATCGACAAAATCGCCGACCTCGGCGGTTTTCTTGTTGGCGGTTTTCTGGATGAACAGGCCGCCCGCGGTGGCGCCGGGGTCCATGGGCACGTCGAAATGCACCGGCAAGCCGGCCACCGCGAAATTGCCGCCGTAGGAGCCCGCGATGTCGATCAGCCGGCCGGCCGGCTGCAGCGCGGCGGGAATCCGCGAAGGATAGGTAAAGCCGGCCGGCGGCGTGATCACCAGGCGGTAGGTGCTGTTGAGCACCAGCGGGAATTCATAAAAACCGTCGGCCGCCGTCACGACGACGCTGGGCGCCGGCGTGATGCCGTCCATCTGGAACACCACGGCGGGGCCGCCGGGGCTGCCGCCGTTGCCGGCGCCGGTGATGTCGATCAGCTGCACGGTGACGCCGGCAATGGGCTGGTTCGTCGTGGAGTTGTAGATGGTGCCCGACGGGTCGACCAGCAGCGTGGTGGTGGCCGACACCGAGATGCCGCCGCAGGCGGTGATGGTGGCGGTCACGGTGTCGTTGCGCAGCACCTCGAGGATGCCGTCGCCGGAGGCCACGATGTGCGTGGCCGCGTTCGCCGTGGGCACGCTGGGCAGGATGCGGAACACGCCGGTGTTGGGCCCGGTTTCCACGGCCGTGTAGGTTTCCGAATCGCCGGTGAGCTGGCTCACGATGGTGACGGGGATCGTGCCGACCGTGGCCGGGTCCGCGTTGCAGATGGACGCGTCGGTCTGCACGAACAGGGCATTGCCGGGAATGCTCTGGGTGGCGCGGTTGCTGTAGCTGTTGTTGGTATAGAAGAAGATGCCGGCCGCGTGCGCGGGCAGCGGCAGGATCACCGTGTTGCTGGTGGTGGTCAGCGGGGCGGCGGCGTCGGTCCAGTCGGCGTAGGCCGCGCCGCTCACGTTGCCGGCGGCGTTCGAATTGACCGTCACGCTGAAGCGGCCCTGGAACAGCCCGCCTTGCGGCAGGGTGGCGATGGCCCAGGCCACCGCATCCACCGCGACGCCGGCCGGCGCCGTGGTGACGTAGCTGTTGGCCGCGCCGCCCAGCAGGTGGTACAGCGTCTGCGCACCGGGATTGGTGGCCGGCTGGGCCGAAGTGAAGGTGGTGTTCACCGGCACCGGCGCGCGCAGGATGAACAGCGTGGCGGCTGCGCCGTCGACGTTCACGTTGGCGGGGCTGGCCGCCATGTTGCCGTTGTTGGTGGCCCTGGCTGTGAAGTTGAGCGCCACGCCCTGGGTCGCGGTGGCCGTCGAGGCGGCGTAGCTGACCTGCACGGCCGCGCCGTTGGTCAGGTTGATCGTGTCCGTGTTGGTGGCCGTGGCGCTTTGCAGCTGGCTGACGGCGCGCAGGCTGAGCTGCGCGGTCTGGCCGGGCACCGCGCCGGCCGGGATCTGGCCGGTGATCAGCAGGCCCGCACTGGCGCCGACGGCCACCGGCACCACGCCGCCGGCGGGGACCACGGGCTCGCCGGCATCGACCAGGCCGTTGCCGTTGACGTCCAGCACCACCTGCAGGTTCAGCGGCGTGAAAGCGCTGCCGCCGGCCACGCTGGCCGTGATCAGGTAGTTGGTGGTGATGTTGCCGGTGTTGGCCAGGTTATGGCTGATGGTGAAGGAGGAGCCTACGCCGATCAGCAGGTTCTGGCTGGCATTCAGCGTGAGCGCTTCCAGCGCCGCCACCGTGGTGTTCACGGTGTTGGAGTTGATGCGCACCGACAGGCCCGTCGCGGTGTCCACGAAGGTCGCGCTGGCCGTATTGCTGATCACCGTTCCCGCCGGGCTCGGCGCTGCCTGTGCAGCTGCCCAGAAGAGCAGCAACATGCAGGAAATCAGCAGTTTGCGCAGCGGGCGAAAAAGCATGTGGGTTGGATGGATGGTTGGGTTGCGGCAGGGCGTCGCTTTCCAAAGGGCACGCTGTCGTGCCCTTGGAAAAGCGGGGAAGCTTTCGCTTCCCGCGCAAGAGGGTCAGTCCCGGATCAGGGGTTGATACGCACGCCGAACGTCACGATGGCGGACTGACCGGGGGTCAGGGTGCCGATCGTGGCGGTGACGGTGCCGGCTGCGGCCGCGGCTGGGCCGGTCACCGTACCCACCGTGCTGGCAGCGGCGCTGCTCAGCGTGGTGTAGCTCGGTGTCGCGTCGGACACGACGACGGAGGTCGCATTCGCGGATCCCACGTTGGTCACCGTGATCTGGTACAGCACGCACTGGTTGGGACGGGCGCTCAGGGTGGCCGCCGCGTAAACCGTGCCGCCGTTGGGGCCGGCGCAGGCCGTATCCAGGGATTGCGCCTTGGACAGGGTCAGGTTGCCGGCGATCACGGTGGTGCTGTCAACGGCGGTGGCCACGGCGGGAACCGTCGTCACGTAGCTGCCGTTGCTGGTGGTGACCGTGATGGTCGTGGCATCCACGGCGCCGGGGGTCGCGCCGCTCGGTGCGATCACCTTGTTGAACACGGTGATGGAAGCGCCGGGAGCCAGGCCCGCGGGCAGGACACCCGCGGCATGCAGGGTGCTGCTGATCTGCGGATCGGTCGCGTCGAGCACGCCGTTGCTGTTCGCGTCGTAGTACAGCGCGGAAGTCCAGCCGGCCTGGTTGTCGGCGGCGGACAGAGTCACCGTGCTGACCGTGCCGTTGCCTTCCAGCACGTTGCCGGTGTTGGTCAGGGTATGGCTGTAGACGTAGGAACCGCCGGGGTAGGTCTGGCCGGCGCCGTTGGGCGTCAGGGTGACCGAGCGAACGGCGCTCACGATGACGGCGTCATGCAGCGTGTCCGAGGCGTTCGAGGTGGGCGACAGCGTGCGGAAGTACAGCTGCGTGGTGCCTGCCGCGAAGCCGGCCGGCACACCCACTACCGCGCAGACCACGACGTTGCCGCCGGCGGCCACGGAGCCGGTGTTGGTGATGGTCGCGCCGGTGGTCGAGCAGTTGCCCGCGCCGCCGTCGGCACGGAAGCTGACCGTCCAGCCGGCCGGCAGCGTCACGCTGGCGAAGGTGTTGACCGTGCTGGCGCCCAGGTTGTAGCTGTCCGGCGAAGGGCCGGTGTTGTTGGCCACGACGGTGAACACCGTCGAGGCGCCGGGGTTCAGCGTGTTGGTGACCTGCGCTGCGCCTTCACCGTTGGCGAACACGCCCACGCCGGGAACACCCACCGCGGTCGGCAGGTTGTTGGTGGCGTCAACCGCGGAGTTGGCCACGGCGGTCAGTTGGTCGTTGGTGGTGGCCGTCTTGGTCGGGTCGAACACGGAGGTTGCCGTCTTGGCGACGATGAACGGCGCGCCGGTGTTGGTCGCGTTCGGCGGCAGCGTGGCCTTGAGGATCACGTTGTAGGTCGCGCCTGCGGCCAGGGGGCCGGTGTCGACCGTGCCGTCGCTGTTGGTGTCGACCAGCGGCGTGACGCCGTCGCTCTTGAACAGCTGGAAGGTCGTGCCGGCCGGGAAGTTACCCGAGCTCAGCGTGATGTTGAAGGTGTCGGAGCCGTTGCCGGTGTTGGTCACCGTGTTGGTGAAGCTCACCGTCGAGCCGGGTGCGGCCGGGCCGGGCACCGTGGTGCCGGTCAGCGTCACGGCTGCGGTCTGCAGCACCGTGAAAGGCACCGTGTTCGAACCACCCGTCACCGTGGCGGCGCCGTTGTTGTAGGAGGTCGTGGCGGTGTTGTTCAGCACGCCGGGTGCGGTGCCCGCAGCCACGGTCACGCCGAAGCTGATGGTGCCCGACTGGCCGGCCGTCACCTGGTTGAGCGTGACCAGCAGGGTCTTGGTGCCCAGGGTGTAGCCCGAAGTCAGGGTGTTGGGTGCGGAGCCGCTGGCGCCGCCGCTGTCGCTCAGCGCCGTGGCGCCGGTGACGCTCCAGCGTGCGGTGCCCGCGGTGTAGGTCAGGCCTGCCGGCAGAACGTCGGTGATCGCCACGGCGGTGGCCGTGCTGTTACCGGTGTTGGTATAGGTCAGGGTATAGGTGATGGCCGTGCCGGCGGAGCCGCTGGACACGCTGGCCGACTTGGTCAGCGTCACGACGGCGTTGGTCGTGGCCGTGGTCACGTCGGTGTTGGACTGGGTCTTGGTCGGGTCGAAGACGCTGGTGCCGGTCACCGTGATGGTGTTGGTCTGCGCCGCCGTGGCCGTGCCCGGGAGCGTGGCAACCACGATGTACTTGAACTGGCCGCCCGCGGCGACTGCGCCGGTCGAGGTGATGGCGGGGCCCGTGGGCGAACCGCTGCCGTTGTCGGCGAAGATCTGCACGCTCGCCATCGAGAAGCCACCGGTGTTGCTGGTGGTCAGGCCGAAGCTGTCCGTGCCGTTACCCGTGTTGGTCAGGGTATGCGGGTAGTACACCACGCTGCCCGGCGTCGCGTTCTGCGCGCCGTTGGCGGCCAGCGTCAGGCTGGCGATCTGCTGCACCGTGGTCTGCACCACGTTGGAGGTCACCGTGCGCGTCACGCCCGATGCATCCGAATACGTGGCCGAAGCCTGGTTGCTGATCGACGTGCCGGCGGGCGGCGGTGCGGCGTGTGCCGCCATACCGGCCATCGCCAGCGCGAAGGCAACGAACAAACCCACAATCCAGTGGGTGAAGAAGTGCGGCAGCCCTAAGGGCCGCGGACTCGGGGGGTTGGCATACATGGCGTATTACTCCTGGCTACAAGACAACGGTGAATCGACAGACAACTAACAAGAACTGGGAATCAGGGTTTGGCCGCCGACACGACGGCCGGCGAATCGATGCTCACGCGCAGGCTGACCACCGAGGTGGCGCCGGCGGGCAGGCTGCCGATTTCCCAGCGCAGGGCGCGGTAGTCGGCCAGAGGCACGGGCTCTTTGCGCGTGCTGCCGTCAGCCTGCTTGACCGTGCGGGTCAGCGGCATGGGCGCGAAGGTGCTGCCGTCCGTCGAGGCCTGGGCCTGGGCGGGCTGGTCGCTGGCGGCGATGAAGGTGGTGCCCGGCGGAACCGGCACGGTGGCCAGCAGCTTGGCCGCCGCGGCGGTGCCGGTGTTGCGGTAGGTCGCGCTGTATTGCAGGACGTCGCCCGGCTTGCCGTCGCCGGCAGGCTTGAGCACCGGCTTGCCGGCCACCATCTCGACGCGCTGCGCCTGCAGCTGGGACGTCACAGGCGAGGCTTGCGCCAAAACCACCTGCCCCAGGGCGAGGCCGGCGGCAAAAATACAAAACTTCAAAATTGATTTCATGGTTTCACATCCTTTTCGTTACAAATCGGCGGACAACAGCGCCATTGATTGACAGTGCGCGGGAGGCGCGGTCTCTATGCGTTTACAGCTCTTATGGCGTAACTTTATGTTACTGAGTACTGTTTCCTGGCTCGATTAATTCACGTTTCGCCCGAAAACGAGAAAGAAACCAGGATTTCTGTGAGAAAACACCTGGATTCGGGGCAAATCCGAGCCTCACATGTGACTTATTGTAATTTTTCATCAGCTTGATTTACAAGTAGTCACAAGTAGTAAGGGGTGGTTTTTGGGTAAAAAGTCACAGAAAACGAATGTGTGAGGAAATTTGGTTTGGGACTGAGGGGTGAGTTGTTACAAGCGGGCTGATAGGCCGGGTCTTGCGCCGGCCTTTGCGCTTCTGTTCTCTTTGCTGAGTTCTGCTGGCCGGGGGTTGCCCGGCAGCAAGTAACTTTCTTTTGCTTCGCCAAAAGAAAGTCACCAAAGAAAAGGCGACCCGCAGTCTGGGTCCCTCCGCTTCGCTACGGGCAACCTGCGGTGCTCGACTACGGCGGGGTCTCGCGCAAACTCGCTTCCCTCAGACAAGCGCGATCCCTGATCCGCCTACGTCTGCGCTCCTCGGCCCAGCCAGGACGGGGCAATCGGGGTCGGGAGCGGGGACAAAATACAAAGAACAAACCAAGACAAACAAGGACTCGCCGTGGCGAGTCCTTGTTTCTTCAGGTATTGGTATTCCTTCCCCACCCTTGTGGATGCGCCGAGGAGCGGAGGTCCAGACGGATCAGGGCAAAAACTTGTTTGAGCCGAAGGCGAGTTGTTTTTGACCCCGTCTGGACCGAGCACCGCAGGTTGCCCGTAGCGAAGCGTAGGGACGCAGCAACCAGGGTCGCCTTTTCTTTTGCTTACTTTTGGTGTTTGCGTAACTTCGCTTCGCGAAGTGAGCAAACCCCGCGCGCGTAGCGCGCCTTTTGGCGAACAAAAGAAAACCCGCTTTGCGGGTTTCGCTAAAAGTAAGTTGCCGCCGGGCAACCCCCGGCCAGCAGAACCAAGAAGAGACCACAGAGAAAGCACCCCACCAGAACCCAGCCAGGACAGCACTAATAAGAAAGAGCCCCTTCGCCATCGCGCAAATACCCCAAAATACCCCCATGCCCACCCCAACCCCTCCCCGCCACTGGTCCGACCTCAAAACCCCGGACTTCGCCAAGCTGGACCTGGCCCGATGCATCGCGGTGCTGCCGGTGGCCGCCATTGAGCAGCACGGCCCGCACCTGCCGCTCAATGTGGATGCGAAGCTGGTCGAGGGCGTGATAGCAGCCGCCTTGCCGCACCTGCCGGCCGCGCAGCCGGTTCTGTTTTTGCCCACGCAGGCCGTGGGTTTCAGCCCCGAGCACACGCGCTTTGCCGGCACGCTCACGCTGAAAGCGGAAACGGTGATCCGGCTGTGGACCGAGCTGGCCGAATCGGTCGCGCAGACGGGCGTCAAAAAGCTGGTGCTGCTCAACTCACACGGCGGCCAGGTCGGCCTGCTGGACGTGGTGGCACGCGACCTGCGGGCGCGGCTGGGCATGCTGGTCTACAGCGTGAACTGGTTCAACCTGCCGCTCACGGGTGAAGACGGCAAGCCGGTCAACGATTTGTTCAGCGCCATGGAGCACCGCTTCGGCATCCACGCGGGCGAAATCGAGACCTCCATGATGCTGGCGCTCAAGCCGGAGCAGGTCGACATGGCAAAAGCGCAGAACTTCCACTCCACCTCGCAGGACCGCGCCGAAAAATTCAGCATCCTGGGTGACGGCCGCAGCGCCAAGCTGGCCTGGCAGATGCAGGACTACAACCCCCACGGCGCCGCCGGCAATGCCGCTGCCGCCACCGCCGACAAGGGCCGCGCCCTGCTGGGCGCGGCGGGCCGCAGCCTGGCGCGGCTGCTGATCGAGATCGACCAGCTGCCGGCCGATACGCTGAACAACAAGACCGCGTTCTAACGCAGGATCACCGTCTGGCGCTTCCACGCGGCGTCCTGCCAGCGAAACGCGGCAAGCGTGCCGGGGTCGCCGGCCTGTTTCTCGGCCGTCAAGGTGTCCAGGCGCGCCACTTCGAAGCTGCGGCGCAGGCGCCCGGCAATGCGGGTCTCGCGGGCCAGCAGCATTTGCGGCGCGCCGCGCACCCAGCCGGCGAATTCCACATAACCGAGCTCGGGGTCGTTGCTGGCGGGCGGCAGCACATCAATGCTCCACTTCCCGGCGCTCTTGCGAAACACCCACAGTTCGCGCCAGGCGTCCAGCGGCTGCACCGCGAGCGCCAAAGCCTGGCCGTCCGGGTGGGCGCTGGCGGAAGCCGTCCACACAATGCCGTAGGTGCAGCGTTTGGCCACGGCCTCCTTGCCGGGTTTGCCGTCGGCCTTGTTTTCATACAGCGCCACGCAGGTTTCGCCGGCCTGGCCCGTCTCGGTGGCCAGGGTCAGTTTCGCGAAGCGGGGCAGCGCGGTCTCGGCGGCCCAGCGCGAGGCACCCACACGGATGGCCGCGTCGTTGTAGTCCTGGCGGTCGTTGTCTGTCAGCTCCAGCTTGTTCACCGCGGCGAGTTCCGCCAGCGCGCGTTGAGCAGCGGCCGTGGGCGCTTCGGCGCGGCGCGCCTGCTCAAAGGCCAGGCTGGCAAACACGCCGGCACGGCGCAGGCGCAAGCGGTTTTTGCTGACTTCGGACAGCTGGCTGAACTGCGCGGCGCTGATTTTGTCCAGCACCTCGGCGCGCCACTGGTCTTGCGCCAGGCGCTCCTGCGGATGCAGGTCGGGGCTCATGCAATCGGGGCGGGTCACGGCCAGGGCGGCGCGGGTGCGCTGCTCCGCATCGGAGGGCAGGGCCAGCACGCGGCGAAAAGCCTCGCCGTTGTAGCAAAGCTGCATGCTGCCGCCCTGCTCATAACCCTTGAAGCCCACGCCGTAAAAAGAGGCCACCTCCATGTGCGCGGAGATCACGTCGCTGGTGGCCTTGCCGTGTTTGATGGAGGCGCGGCGCGCCAGGCGCTCGGCCATGGTGCCCAGCGCATCAAAGGCTTCGGCGCCTATGGCCTCGGCGGGCGCGGCCTTGAGGTAGGCGGCGGTGTAGGCAATGCCCAGGGCTTCGGCGCCCGGGCTCTCGCGCAGGAAGCGCAGCACCGACAGCAGCTGCGGTGCATCTTCGGGTTGCAGCGAGACGCTGCGCACCTGGCTGATGTGGATGAAACCCGCGCGCTCGCGCCTGTGGTCGTAGACCTGCAGGTAGTCCATGCGCCGGCCGCGGATCTCGAGCGCGTCGCCCTGCCACAGTGCCGCCTGCTGCGCGGCCGAATCGCGCGGCGCGGCGCGCAGGGTGGCCTGGTCTTGCGTGACGATGGCCAAAGTCAGGAGTGCGGTGGTGATCATTATTCGGCCTCTTCTTTGTTGTTGTCTTCTTCTTGCGTGCCGGCGCCGCGCGGCGCCTGCGCCACGGTGCGGCCGGCCTTGGGCGCGCCGCCCAGCAGGCCCGCCCCCACAAAGCCGCCGCTGGTGGAGGGCGGGGCGATGATGACGGTGATCTTGTCGCTGAGCTTGTCGGCCATGGTTTTCTGGATCAGCAGCGGGTGTCGTGTGATCAGCACACCCTCGCGCGCCATCTGCTCGCTGTTGATCTTGCCCACGCGGTCCAGCCGGTAGGCTTCGGCGTCCGCCAGCTTCTGGCGCGAATCCGCCTCGCCCGAGGCCTCGATGCGCCGGGCCTGGGCGCTGCCTTCGGCCGTGCGGATGCGCGACTGCTTGTCGGCCTCGGCTTCAAGCTGGCGCTGCTCGATCTGCTTTTGCTTGAAGGGCAGTACGTGTTTCATGGCCTCTTCCTGTGCTTTGGCGGCGATCACCTGTTCGCTGGCGGCGGCTTGCGCGTTGGTTTCGCGGCGGACTTTTTCAGCCATCGCGTCCAGCTCGGTTTCCTTGACGCGCTTTTCCTTCAGGGCCAGCGTGTAGCGCATCTTTTCCGTGGCCAATTCTTCAGCCAGCAGATTGTCCATCCCGTGGCGGTAGTCGGCGGGCAAGTCGACCTTGCCCATCTGCACCGTGCGCAGCAAGATGCCGTCGGCCGCCAGCTTGGGTTTGAGTTCGGCTTCGATGAGCTGCTGGATCTCGGCGCGTTTGCTCGAGAAGATTTCCCGCACGGTGTAGCGGGTGAAGGTCTTGTAGATCACGCCCTGCACGGCGGGCTGCACGATCTGGCCGGCGATGTCGTCGGGCAGGTTTTTCGACAGCGCGTTGACCTTGGTCGGGTCCAGCGCATAACGCACCGTGAGGTCCACGCCCAGCGACATGCCTTCGACCGACTGGAAGGGCGAGGGGCCGTCGGCGCGGCTGCTGCCTTCGGGGCGATACACCTGGTCGCGCAGCGAGAAGGTGCGCACTTCATGCAGGCCGGGCAGCAGCAACAGTGAGCCTTCACGGAATTCATCGACACTGCCGGTCAGTTGGTTGGTGCGTATCGCCACGTCGCCGCGCGCCACCGACTCCATGGGAGGGTGCACCCACAGCAGGTAGCCGGCGCCGGCCGCCACCGCGGTGGCGATCATCAGGCCGCCGGCACCGGCGACGCGCTTGACTCCCGTCGCGGCGATACGGCGGGTGCCGTGCACCCCCCTGGAAAAGATGGCGCGCAGGCGCAGGGCGATGCGGGTGAAACGTAAATTCATGGTGGGCTCCTCCGATGGTTTGGCGAGAGGCACGGACTGTGTTCTCTCTGGCCTCCATTGTTCGAAGCGGGCCCGGAGCATTCAACGAGGCCACGCGGTGTCTTTGCGCGCTGCGGCGGGCGGCAATCGTCCGCCAACGGAAGAAACACTCACACGGCCGGGCGCGGCCCGCACCCATAATGAAGCCAGCCCCTACCCCCACCTTCCTACTCCGCACGCCCTCATGACCAAAATTGCCGTGATCGAAGACGACCTGCCGATGAGCAGGCAGCTCAAGGGCTGGATTGAATCGGCCAGGCCGGGCATACAGGTCGACCAGTGGTTCAACCGAGACGACGCCGAAGCCGCCATCGCCCGTGAAGGCTACGATGCCGTGGTGCTGGACATCGAACTGGGGCGCGAACGCCACGCCGGCGTGGCCATCATCAACGCCATCAACAAGCAGCGGCAGGGCACGCCGGTGCTGGTGGTCTCGGCCATGCCGGCCGCCATCTACCGCAGCATCATGAAAGCCCTGGACGCCTGGGACTACCTGCAGAAAACCACCTTCGAGGAAGCCGACTTCATCGAGACCTTCCTGGACATCCTGCGCAGCGCCAAGACAAAACCCACGGGCAAGGCGCCCGCAGGCGACAGCCAGGAGCTGCAGCTCGACCCGCTGCGCCAGAACACCGCCATCTGGCGCGGCCAGCGCGTGAACCTGCCGCTGACGGCGCAGCGCATCCTGGCGGCGCTGCACGCGCGCCGCGGCGAGGTGGTCAGCTATGACGACCTGTACCTGGTGGTGAAAAGCGGGCGTAACCGCGACAACATCCGCAAGCACGTCAGCACCATACGCGACGCCTTCAAGGAGATCGACGCGGCCTTCGACGGCATTGAAAACGTCCCCATGCGCGGCTTTCGCTGGGCCGAAGCGGACCAGGCCGTGCGCGGCAAGGGCCAGGCGTGAAGCTGCCCACCAGCCTGGGCGTGGAGCGCCTGCTGCCGGCGCGCGTGCCTTTCGGCCTGCGGGTTTTCTTTCGCGGCGCTTTTTTCCTGCTGGGGCTGGCCACCATCGCGCTGGCCGTCGCCGTGCTGCAGGACGAAAAAGAACGCAGCTACCGCAACTACCAGGACGGCTTTCGCAAGAACCAGGCGCAGATCGCGGCCAAGCTGCGCCACCCCACCGGCCAGCTGGTGCTGCTCAATCCCACGGCCTACGACCATGCGGTGACGCCGCTGCGCCCGCTGGTGCTGCCGTTTTCGGCGCTCGATTTCGACGACCGCAACAAGGCCCAGCAGGCGGTGGAAATGGCCGGCTGCCTGGTGCAATACCCCGATGCAGCCTCGATGTGCGTGGCGGTCGGCAACAATCCCTTTGCCGGCGGCTTTCTTTACGCCGTGGGCAGCTTCAACAGCGGGCCGCTGGTGTCGCACACCTCGGGCACGCTGGACTTGAGCCAGGCGCACCGCGCCCGCATCACGGTGGACATGCGCGGGCAGCGCTACCGCTGGATCGCGCCTTTCCAGGTGATGGACGAAGGCCGCAACGCCTCGCCCTTTGCCAACGCCAGGGGCCGCCTGGTGGGTTTTGCCGATGACGGCCCGATCACGCCGGCCAGCCGGCCGGTGCGCGATTTTCGCGGCTGGCTGTGGCAGGACGGCCGCTGCGTGGACGGCGCGGCCGCGGGCGCGGATTGCGCGCGGCGCGCCTTCGTCAGCGTGCGCCTGCCGGTAGAGCTGTTCCGCGAGGCCTTGTTTGCCAAGGGGCCGGCGGGCATCGTCTGGCCGCCGGCCGACCTGGACCAGATCAAGGTGCAGGTCGAAATGCTGGCGCCCGGCGAGGGCCAGCCCCTGTTCGACAGCAATGCCCCGGGCGCGACCGCACCTTTTTCGTGGTCCGAACTGACGCCCCTGCTGCTGCCCGGCGAAAAGCTGCGCATACGCAAACTGGGCGCCGCCGGCGCGGGTACCGACGTCGTGGCGTTGTCGGGCGCGGAAGCCGCGGAGCGCTCCTCGCCGCTGATCGCCTGGCTGATACGCCGGCTGCAGGTGGAAGGCTACGACGCGCCCGTCACCAGCACCGACATCATCAGCACGCCGCTGGGGCGTTATGAGCTCACGCTGACCGGCGACATCCGCAGCGTCAACAAGGCCCTCACGGCCGTGGCCACCCGCGTGTCCTGGTTTGTCGGCGGCATGCTGCTGGCCATCTTCCTGACCTGGCTGGCGATCGAGCTGCGCATCATCCGCCGCATCACCGAGCTGACCCGCCGCGCCGCCACCGTGTCCAAGGGCGTGCGCGCCAGCGACAGCCTGGCGGCGGTGGACCTGGCCGACCTGCGCGGCGGCGACGAGCTGGGCGTGCTGGCCGGCGGCCTGCAGGACCTGCTGCAGCGCGTGAACGAGGACGTGCGCCGCGAGCAGATCCGCGTGGCCCAGGAAAAAGACACCTGGCACGCGGTCGGCCATGAAATCATGTCACCGCTGCAGTCGCTGATGGTGCTCCACGGCAGCGCGGACGACCCGGCGCACCGCTACATCAGCCGCATGCAGCAGGCCGTGCGTGTGCTCTACGGCAGCGCTTCGCCCAGCGAGGCGTTTGAATCCACCGCGCTCAATGTGCAGACCCTGGACGCCAACGAATTCCTGCGCCACGTGGCGCGCAACGCTGCGGCGGCCGGCATTCCGGGCGTGGCCTTCGAGCCCCTGGCCCAGCCGGTGACGGTGCGCGCGGACGAATATTCGCTGGAAGACGTGGTCTCGCACGTGCTGCGCAATGCCGAGCGTTACCGCCTGCCCGGCAGCCTGATCCGCATCACACTCTCCCTGCAGGCGCAGGAAGGCACGGCGCCCGAAGCGGTGATTGCCATCAGCAACCTGGGGCCCCAGATAGAAGCCGGCATGCTGGGCAAGATCTTCGAATACGGTGTGTCCGGCCTGCCGGATGCCGAAGGCGGCGCGCCGGGCCAGCGCGGCCAGGGCCTGTTTGTCGCCAAAACCTATATGGCCAAGATGGGCGGCACCATCACCGCGCACAACCTGGAAAACGGAGTTTGCCTGGAGCTGCGGCTGCAGTGTGCCGTGGGCGCCTGAGCTGCCAGTGCCCCAAAAATCAGAGCCCCCAGCGAGCGGTAACTTGCTGGGGGCTTTGTCTTGCCAGACGGACCGGTAAGCCCGCTGCCATGGAAGAAGTATCGCCCGGCCGCGACCGAAGAATTTGCTTGATTTGCTGCTGGATTTACCAGATACAGATAAAAAATCTGCAAACCCAGGAAAATCAGATAAATTACCTGAATGGACACTTTAGACCGGAAAATCCTTCAGGTTTTGCAGGCCGATGCGCGCACCAGCCTGCAGGACATTGGCCAGGCCGTGGGCCTGAGCCCCTCGCCCTGCTGGGGCCGCATCAAGAAGATGGAGGAAGCCGGCGTGATCGAGGGCTACACGGTGCGCCTCAATGCGCAGGCGCTGGGCCTGGGCGACACGGTGATGGTGCAGGTCACGCTGGACAGCCATTCCGACAACACGCTGGAGAGATTCGGCGAAACGCTGGCCGCGATTCCTGAGGTGATAGAGGCTTGGCTGGTGTCCGGCGAATACGACTACCTGCTGCGCATCGCGGTGCACGACACCAAGGACTACGAGCGCCTGCTGCGCGAGCGGCTCTATAAGATCAAGGGCATACGCCACAGCAAGTCCAGCTTTGTGCTGCGCACCCTGAAGAAGGCCGATCTCCCTCTGCTGCCGGGCTGAGGCGGGGCCGGCGCTGACAGTGCCCCGTGGGGCCGGCTGACAGCGCGAACCAAGCCTGGCGCGCACACTCGACGGGGCGCCGTGCTGATGCGGCGCGGTACCAGGGAGAATCTATGCGCGCCCCCCATTTTTCCGCCAAACCATGGCTTGCGCCCCTGCTGTGCGCGGCCATCGTCGGCGGCCTGGTGGCCTGCGGCGACACCGCCCTGCTGCCGCCCGAAGCCGGCATGGGTGCCAACCCCACGCTGCCCGCGCCCCAAAAAAGCCTGATCCCCACTGTGAACATCGCGCCGGCCAAAGGCTGGCCCGAGGGCCAGATGCCCACACCCATGGCGGGCCTGGCCGTGACGGCGCTGGCCACCGGCCTGGACCATCCACGCTGGGTCTATGTGCTGCCCAACGGCGACGTGCTGGTGGCCGAAAGCAATGCGCCGCCCAAGCCCGAAGACGGCCAGGGTCTGCGGGGTTGGTTCATGAAAAAGATCATGGGCCGGGCCGGCGCCGGCGCGCCCACCGCCAACCGCATCACCCTGCTGCGCGATACCGACGGCGACGGCAAGGCCGAAAGCCGCAGCGTCTTCCTGGAAAACCTGAACTCGCCCTTCGGCATGGTGCTGGTCGGCAACGATTTTTACGTGGCCAACACCGATGCCGTGGTGCGCTTTCCCTACCTGCCGGGCCAGACCAGCATCACCGCGGCACCCGTGAAGCTGGTGGACTTGCCGGCCGGCCCCATCAACCACCACTGGACCAAAAACATCATCGCCAGCGCCGACGGCAGCAAGCTCTACGTCACCGTGGGCTCCAACAGCAACGTCGGCGAACGCGGCATGGAAGCCGAAGCCGGCCGCGCCGCCATCTGGGAAGTGGACGCCAAAACCGGCCAGCACCGCGTGTTCGCCTCCGGCCTGCGCAACCCCAACGGCATGGGCTGGGCGCCGGAGACCGGCGCGCTCTGGACGGTGGTCAACGAGCGCGATGAAATCGGCAGCGACCTGGTGCCCGACTACCTGACCTCGGTGCGCGACGGCGTGTTCTACGGCTGGCCCTACAGCTATTACGGCAGCCACGTGGACGACCGGGTGCGCCCGCCGCGGCCCGACCTGGTGGCCAAGGCCGTGTCGCCCGACTATGCGCTGGGCTCGCATGTGGCGCCGCTGGGCATGGCGTTTTCCGAAGGCAAGGCCTTGCCACCCTTGCTGGCCACGGGCGTGTTCGTCGGCGAACACGGCTCCTGGAACCGCGTGCCGCACAGCGGCTACAAGGTGGTGTTTGTGCCCTTCCAGAACGGCTTGCCTTCCGGCCTGCCACTCGACGTGCTGACCGGCTTCCTGAGCCCCGAGGGCCATGCCTACGGGCGGCCCGTGGGCGTGGCGATGGACAAGCGCGGCGCGCTGCTGGTGGCCGACGATGTCGGCAATGCGGTCTGGCGCGTCAGCGGCGCCAAATAGCGAAGGCCTTCAGGCGGGGGGCAGGATCATGTCCGCGGTGCCCGGGCATACCCAGCGCGGGTATTCGCGTGAGGTGTCTATGCAGCCGCCCGACTGGTAGACGCCCTTGGGCTCGCGCATGCGCAGCATCAGTTCCAGAATTTTCGCAGTCTCAAGCGGATCGGCGCTGGAGGCCTTGACGCCGGCTTCGACAATGCTTTCGTTGATGCGCAGTTCGCCGGCTGCGTCGGTATAGGTCGCGTGCCGCCAGTGGAACAGTTCCAGGCACTTGGCGGTTAGCGTGTAGGGCTGCTCGCGTTTCCAGAAATTGGTGAACAAGCCGTTGCCGATGTAAAACACCCAGGAGCCTTCGTAACCCGAAACGTCCGAGGAGTGTTCATCGGGGTTGCGGAACCACAGGCGATCGCCGGGTACGTAATATTTGGGCGGCAAGGGTTGCTCCATCGAGCCGTATTCGCGCAGGAACACGTCATGGAATTTTCCCGACATGATGGCGCGCCGTTCCCAGCGCTGCTGCAGGCCGGCCAGCAGCGGCGGGTTGCAGATTTCGAGCTCCTGCGCGATGGCCAGCAGGATCACGTACTCGGTCGCGCGGTAGCAGGAAAAGGAATACAGCTTGCCGGAGGCCTCGGGCTGGGTGGCTTTTTGCAGGGCGGGAATCAACGCATGGCCGGGCCGCACGGTGAAGCCGTCGTCCTCGGAGTAGGTCCAGCAGTCCTCGGGCCGGTTGACTTCGGTGGTGTGGAATTCCAACGCCGTCTTGCGCGCCGCCAGCACGATGTTGCGGCGCACGCGCACCGCCGAGGCCAGTTCCTCATGGCTGGGAAATTCAAAGGCGATGGGGCTCAGCAGCATGGCCAGCAGGATTTCGCGCTCCAGGTCGTCGGTGCTGCTCACGGTGTCGAGTTGCAGCTTTTCGGCCAGGCCCAGGGTGTCCAGGCCGGGCGCCCATTGCGCGGCCAGGCCGGCTGAAAGGCGGAAACGCCGCACCACGCCGGGGCGGTTGCCTGCCGCCAGTTCCCCGGTTTCCACGGCGTCCTGCAAGCCCAGCCGCTCCAGTTGCACCAGAAAGCCATAGCTCGCCGCGGCCAGCGCGTCGGCTGTGGCGGCATGAAGGAATATGCCTTCGATGACGAGGCTGGCAAGGCTGGGAGTGGGGGCGGCGCTCATGGTGCCGCAAAGTATCTTTGCTTGCCGTGATCCCGGCAATGGTAAAAACACCACGGAAGTCGGTGCAAGGTTTGCGTCAGCGTTTAGACCGTCAACAGGTTCTCAGGCGTAGGTGATCCAGCTTGCGTGTTCGGGCGCGTCCAGGTGCGGCAGGGTGTTGTAGGTCACCAGCATATGGCGCTTGGGCGTGAAGGCGAACTCGGTGAGTGAGCAGTTGCGTATGCGCAGGTTCAGCTCTATCGTGGTTTCCGGGCTGGTGCCCAGCACATGGCCCACGGCCGTCGAGATAGGCCCGCCGCTGGAGACCAGCAGCACGTTGCCGGTGTAAGTGCCGCGGATGTGGTCCAGCACGTCGGTGATGCCGCAAACAAATTCCGTGTAGCCGGGCATACCCCTGGGGCTGACCACGCCGGCCATCCACTGCGCCAGGCCGTCGCGCAGCAGGCGGAAATGGCCGCGGTATTCCTCAGGCGTGGTCGGTTTTTTGAGTTCGTGTGGATGGATCGCGCCTATGACAGCATGACTGTCGTACTCGTTGAGGCCGGGCCGCTGCTCGGCCTGCATGCTGAGGCCCATGCCTTCACAGATGCCGGCAAAGGTATCGATCTGGCGCTGCAGCGTGCCGGTGAAAGCCGCGTCAAACGTGATGCCCTTGTACTTGAAGTATTCCCCCAGGCGCAGGCTTTGCTGGCGCCCCATGGGGCTGAGCACGTCGTAATCGTCTTCGCCAAACGAGGCCTGGCCGTGGCGCACGAGGTAGAGGGTTCCCATGGGCGGATTGTGGGCGACAGTCGGGCCGGCCCTCAGTCCCGCTTGTGACGGTTCAGGCTTGGCTTAGCACCTTGGCGACAGTGGCGGTGTCGACGTTGCCGCCGCACAAGGTGGTTCCTACGACCAGGCCCTTGAGTTGGCTGCGCTCCTGCATGGCTGCGGCAAAACTCGCCGCGCCTGCACCTTCAGCGACATTGTGGGTATCGGCATACAGGTCGCGCATGGCCTGCGCCACTTCGGCGTCGGTCACTTTCACGATGTGGTCCAGGTGCGGCAACAGGATCTCGAGTGCGGCCGGATCGGCGACGCGGCAGGCCATGCCGTCGGCCAGCTGTGTGGTGACGGGCGCTTCCACCACGCGGCCGGCTGCGATTGAATCAGCATAGGTGGTGGCGTGCGCGCTGACCACACCGACGACGCGCAGTTTGCGGCCCAGCGCCAGCTTGGCGGCAATCGCCGAACAGGCGCCCGAGCCCTGGCCTATTGGCACGTAGACCACGTCGAGTTGCGGCACTGCCAGCATGAACTCCCACCAGTAGGTGCTGACACCGCGCAGCAGGCCGGCATGGAAGCTGGGCACCATGTGGGCGCCGCGTTCGGCGGCCAGTGCCATCGCAAATTCGCGGCTTTCCTGGAAGTCGTCGCCGTGTTCGATCAGCGTGACGCCCAACGCGCGCATGGCGGCGTTTTTTTCCAGCGAGTTGCCGTGCGGGGCCACGATGGTGCAGGCCACGCCGTGGGCACGCGCCGCCCAGCCTATGCTCTGGCCGTGGTTGCCGCGCGTGGCGCTGATGACTTCGGCCGGCATCTCGCCGCTTTGCCTGAGACCGTCAAAGTAGGTGAGCCCACCACGCAGCTTGAAAGCGCCGACCGGCGTGTGGTTCTCGTGTTTGATCCAGCAATCGGTGCCCAGGCGCTGGCTGGACAAACCCCACCGGTATTGCGGCGTCGCCTGGAATTCGCGGTAGACGATGCGGGCCGCGTCTTCAATCTCTTGCAGCGAGGGCAGCATGTCGTTGCCGGCGTTTTCCAGCCCCGGCGCGCGGTCCAGCACGGCGCTCATGCAGCCGCCCGCTTTTCGGTCAGCAGGCGCAGCGCCAGCAGGCCCAGCACCGTGCCCATGACGTAACGCTGCACGCGCATCCAGCTGATGTTGCGGTTCAGGAAGCCGGCGATGGCCGCGGCGAAGCAGATCAAAATCGTGTTCACGCCGGTGCTCACGCTGATCTGCACCGCGCCCAGGGTCAGGCTTTGCAGCAGCAGGTTGCCGCGCTCGGGATGCAGGAACTGCGGGAAGAAGGAGAGGTAAAACATCGCGACCTTGGGGTTCAGCAGGTTGGTCATAAAGCCCATGAGGAAGAGCGTGCGCGGCGGGTCGTTCGGCAGTTCGCGGGTTTCAAAGGGCGCGAGGCCGCCCGGCTTGACGGCCTGCCAGGCCATCCACAGCAGGTAGGCCGCGCCCGCGACCTTGATCGCGTCGAAGGCCAGCGGCACGGCCAGCAGCAGGGCCGTAAGCCCGAAGGAGGCGGCCAGCAGGTGCACCACAAAACCCAGCGCTACGCCGCTCAGCGACACCAGGCCGGCGCCGCGGCCCTGGCACAGCGTGCGCGAGATGCAATAAATCATGTTGGGCCCGGGCGTGAGCACCAGCACCAGGGCGGCGAGGGCAAACCAGGCGAGTTCGGTGGTGTTGAGCGGCATTTCAAACTCCTTTGGATTCCAGCGTGACGAGGCCGCGCGGCGTCTGCAGCGTGGCGATGAGATTGGGCGGGCCTTCCGCCAGGCCCACGCCCGCCAGGCCCAGGGCTTCGTAGCCGCCGCGCAGCGCGTCGGGGCGCGGGTGGCTCGCATGCAGCGATTGCAGCGTGACGCCCGAAGGCGCCATGCCATCGGCCGGATGGGCGTCGCCCCACTGGATCAGCGTGGGCAGCGCGCCGTAGAACAGCCGCTGCCCGTCTTCGCGCACGGTGATCTTCCAGGCCAGCGGGCCTTGCGGCGTCATGCGCGAGACTTCGAGCACTTCACCGCGGTCAAGTCCCAGCCGGGCCAGCGCCCGCACTGCCGCACTGACGCGGGGCGTAGAGGCCACAAAGTGCGCGAGCTGCGGCCCGGTTTTGGCCAGCCGCAGCTGCAGTTCGCGGTCGTCGAGGTCATACCAGCGCCTGGCCGGCGCCACACGCGGGTTGGGTGTTCCCGGATTGACCGCGATGATTTCAAAATAAGCGCGCGGAAAGGCCGGCGAGGCCACCGTGAACAGCCGGTTGTGCGTGCCCATCAGCCCATGTTCGCCGCCCGGGCCGGGCGTGATGCCCAGCACACGCTCACACCACTGCACGCCCTGCTCCAGGCTGGCCGCCACCACCACGAGGTGGTCGACCTGCGCGGCCAACGGCGGGGAGGGTGCTGTGTGTTCCATGGGTTAGGGCCTGTTGCTAAAGCGTGACGCTTCCGTCCACGCAGCTCACCGATTCACCGCCGACCCAGACCTGGCCTTGCGCATCACGCTCGATGTGCACCTGGCCCGCGCGACCCAGGCACACGCCTTGCGAGGCGGTGTAGCGCGCGGGTGCATGGCCTTCGGCGATCAGCCACTGCGCCAGGCTGGCGTTGAGGCTGCCGGTGACCGGGTCTTCGTCCACGCCTATGGGCGCGGCAAAGGCGCGTACTTCAATGTCCGGCGCAAAGGCCGCGGAAGCAGCCGGCGCCTGGGCGAAAGCCTTGGCCTCGCGGTTGGCGCGTGCGATCAGCGGCGCCGCGTCTTCATGCGGGTAGCGCGCGGCGACGCCGACCTTGATGTCCAGCTTGGTCAGCGCCTTGTGGTCGGGCATCAGGCCCAGCACGGTCTCGGGGCTGTCCAGCAGCAGGCCCAGCCAGAGCGGGCCGTTGTCCAGGCATTGCGCGGCCAGGACCTGCGTGGCCTTGAGCCCCAGCGCGGCGGCCACCTGGGCCAGCACCGAAGGGCTGGGCGCCGAGCGCTTGAGCGCCGGCGCGGCAAAGGCCAGGCGTTTTGTGCCCGGCTCGCGGCGGATTTTCACCAGGCCGACCTTGCATTCCTGCACGATGAAGTCTTTGGAGCGCGGCTGCCCGCCGGCTTCCAGCCAGCTGTGGCAGCTGCCCAGGGTGGGGTGGCCGGCAAAAGGCAGTTCACCGCCCGGCGTGAAGATGCGCACGCGGTAGTCTGCCGTGGCGTCCGTGGGCGGCAGCAGGAAAGTCGTTTCGGACAGGTTGGTCCATTTGGCAAAGCGCTGCATCGCGGCATCGTCCAGGCCGCTGCCGTCCATCACCACGGCCAGGGGGTTGCCGTAGTAAGGGGTGGGCGTGAATACATCGACTTGCTTGAATGCGCGTGGCTTCATGGGAGGTTTCAGTTTTCCAGGGGGAGGTTGAAGATTCAGGAGAGGGGCAGGTCCAGCACGCCGCGCGCCGCGGGCCGCGCCAGCAGGGCCTGGTACCAGCGGTCCAGGTGAGGCCGCGCGGGCCGCGGCTGCGGCAGGCCGAACCAGCGGTGCATTTCGCAGCCCAGCGGGATGTCGGCCATGCCGAAGTGGTCGCCGCCGATGAAGGCGTGGTCAGCCAGGTGCGCATCGAGCAAGGCCAGCAGCGGCTCGGTGGCGGCCACCGATTGCGCGATCAGCCCGGCATTGCGCTGCTCCGCCGGCGTGCGTATCCACTGGATGAAGGCGGCGCGGCCGGCCGGGTTGAAGGTGGTCTGCTGCCAGTCCATCCACTGTTCGGCCGCAAAACGCTGCGGCAGCGCCGTAGGATAAAAGTCGCCCTGCGAGTATTTGGCGCACAGGTAGCGCACGATGACATTGGATTCCCAGACCAGGGCCTCACCGTCTTCGAGCAAGGGCACCAGTGCGTTCGGGTTCTTGCGCTGGTAATCAGGCTCTTTGACGATGCCGAACTGGCCGCCGGCGTCGGTACGCTGCAGGGTCAGGCCCAGCTCTTGCGCGGCCCACACCACCTTGCGGACATTGATGGAGCTGAGGCGCCCCCAGAGATGCAGCATGTCAGATTCCTTTGGAAGGCCGGTCGAGGAAAAGAAGCCTGAGCGCGAGCCCGGCCATGACAAAAGCCAGCAGGCCGCGCTGGAACTTCGCGGCGCCGGGGCGCACCTGCAGGCGCCGCCCGATCCGCCCGCTGAAAGCGCCCAGCACGGTGTTGAAGGCCAGCGCCATCGCCGACAGCAGGGCGCCCAGCACCAGCAATTGCAGCGTGACGTGGCCCTGCCCCGGGTTCACGAACTGCGGCAGGAAGACCATGAAAAACAGCAGCGCCTTCGGGTTCACCAGGTTGTTCAGCAAGGCCATGCGCACGATACGCGCGAAACCAGCAGGAACGGCCTCGGCATCACGGCGCGCGCCGGCCGGGCGCAGGGCTTGCAGAGCCAGCCACAGCAGGTAAAGCGCACCGGCATAACGCAGCACGTCAAAGGAGGGCGGCCATGCCGCGACCAGCGCGGTCACGCCCGTTGCGGCGCACAGCGTGTGCACCAGGTCGGCCGCCGAGATGCCGATGGCGGCCGCGAAGCCGCCGCGCACGCCATGCGCCAGCCCGTGCGAGAGCACAAAGGCCATGTTGGGGCCGGGCGAGGCGAACAGCGCCAGAACCGCCAGCACAAACAGCGACAGCGTGCCCGTGTCCATCATGCCGCCGCGCGCAATTCAGGAACGCCCGTGGGCAGCTGCTCGCGTATGGCCGCGGCCAGCGCGGCGATGCCGATGTTGATCTGCTCGACGCTGGAGGTCACAAAGGACAGGCGCAGCGTGCGAATGTCGGCATGGTCGGCGTAAAAGGCCCAGCCGGGCACAAAGGCCACGTTGCGCTCCACGGCCTTGGGCAGCAGGTCGATGGCGTTCATGCCTTCGGGCAGGCGCACCCACAAAAACATGCCGCCGGCCGGCGTGTTCCAGCTCACGCCCTCGGGCATGTCGCGCTGCATCGCGGCCAGCATGGCGTCGCGCTGGGATTTGTAGAGCGCGCGTATGGTCGGCACGTGGCGGTCCAGGAAATTGTTTTTCATGGTCTCGACCACCATGCGCTGGTTGAAGCCGGGCGTGTGCAGGTCGGCGGCCTGTTTGGCCTGCAGCAGCTTGGGATACAGCGCCTTGGGCGCGACCAGGAAACCCAGGCGCAGTCCGGGTGCCAGGATCTTGGAGAAGGAGCCCATGTAGACGCAGCCCTCGGGGTTGCGCGCGGTCAGCGGCAGCGGCGGCGGCGTGTCGAACCACAGGTCGCCGTAGGGGTTGTCTTCCACGATGGGCAGGCCCAGGCGCGCGGCCTCGGCGCTCAGCGCAGCGCGGCGCGCCTCGCTCATGGTGCGGCCGGTGGGGTTCTGGAAGTTGGGCAGCACGTAGAAGAAGCGCGCGCCGGCGGCCTTGCTGGCCAGGTCGGCGATGTCCACGCCTTCGTCGTCGCTGGCCACGCCCACGACCTCGGGCTCCATGGGCGTGAAGGCCTGCAGCGCGCCCAGGTAGGTGGGGGTTTCGACCAGCACGCGGCTGCCTTCATCGATCAGGATTTTGGCGATCAGGTCCAGGCCCTGCTGCGAGCCGGTGGTGATCAGCACCTGGTCCGGGTCGACCTCCCAGGGCAGCATGGCGGCCACCATTTCGCGCAGCGGCGCATAGCCTTCGCTGGCCGCGTACTGCAGCGCGGCATGGCCGTCTTCCCGCAGCACCTTGTCGCAGGCTTCACGGAAGGCGGCGACCGGAAAGGTCTTGGGCGACGGCAGGCCGCCGGCAAAACTGATGATGCCGGGCTTTTCGGTGACCTTGAGGATCTCGCGGATCACCGAGGGGTTCATTTTTTTGGCGCGTTGCGCCTGGGTCCATGTCATGTCGCTCATCTCACTCTCCTCCTTGTGGGCCGCCGCGGGCGGCCCGGGTCACACAATGGTTTGAAATTTCACGGCGCCGAAGCGCGCGGCCATGGAACATGATCGCAGCCTGGCGGTTTTACGCAAGAGACAGTCCATGCGGGCCGCTCAATCCACCACAAACAGGGTGGCACCCAGCGGCGCGGTGGAACGGTGGGCTTCGGCCTGGTCGGCGACCTGGTAGCTCATGCCGGGCTCCAGCGTAAAGCGCCGGCCGTCCTCGAGTTCGGTATGCAGCTGACCCTGAAGGCACAGCAGGATGTGGCCCTTTTTGCACCAGTGGTCGGACACGTAGCCCGGCGTGTATTCGACCATGCGCACGCGCACATCGCCGAACTGCTGGGTGCGCCAGAAAGCCTTGCCTTCCAGGGCCGAATGTTCGGTGCGGGCCACCGCGGACCAGTCGGTGATGCCGAAGGGGATGTTATGGACGTTCATGCGGCCTGCCCCGCCTCGCGTGCGCGTTCGTTGGGCGTGATGTGGGCGATGGTGCCGTCGCCGTAGGAGCGCAGCACCTGCGAGATGACGATATGAAAGCCTTTGTACCACTGGGTGTACTGGCGCTTGGCCTCCAGGTGTTTCGGATGGACCGAAAAAGCGCGCAGTGCCTCCTGGTTGTCCCAGAAATAGGTGGCGTTGCTGCGTGTGCCGTCGGGCGAACGCCAGGTTTCCGCGCCCAGGTAGCCGGGCGTGGCGTGGGCGGCTTCCTCGATCAGCGCGTCCAGCGCGTGGAAACGTTCGTCATAGGTGCCGGGTTCGAAAATAAAGGCGGCGCAGTACATCAGGTCTTCCTCGGGTGCAGCAAAGAGGGGGGCATGGCGGCCGGCTGGTGCACCGGCATTTTTTTGCCGATGAACACGGTGGCGATCACCGCCAGGCCGAAGCCCACGGTCACGGCGTCCAGGCGCTCGCCGAGCAGCGGCACCGCGAACAGCATGGACAAAAACGGCTGCACCAGCTGCACCTGGCTGACGCGCACCGTGCCGCCCAGCGCCAGGCCGCGGTACCAGGCGAAAAAGCCCAGCCACATCGAGAACACCGCGACATAGCCGAATCCCCACCAGGCGGCGGCCTTGACGGGCCCGGCGGGCCAGCTGAAGGCGGCCAGCGGCAAGGTCAGCGGCAGGGCCAGCACCAATGCCCAGCAGATCACGTGCTCGGCCCGCATGCCTTGCGAGAGCCTGGCGCCGTAGCCGTAGCCGACGGCGGCGCACAGCATGGCGGCCAGCAGCAACAGGTCGGCCGGGCTGATGGACAGGCCGCCGCCGCCCGAGCGCAGCATGGCAAAAGCCACTACCAGCGCGCTGCCCAGGGCCGCGCACAGCCAGAAGCCGGCGGAAGGGCGCTGGCGGTGCAGCAGCGCGCCGACGGCCGCGGTCGCCAGCGGCAGCACGCCGACGATGACGCTCGCATGCATGGCCTCCACGTGGCGCATGGCGATCGAGGTGAACAGCGGAAAACCGAAGACCACACCGCCCGCGGTGACGGCCAGCGGCCACCATTGCTCGCGCCTCGGGAAAGGCGCGCGCGTGGCCAGCAGGAACACGGCCGACAGTGCCGCGGCCACCACGGCGCGGCCCAGCGCGATGAAAACGCCCGACATCTGCGGCGCGTCGGGCGTGCCGACGGCCAGCCGCGTCATCGGCAGCGTGACCGAGAAGATCACGATGCCCAGCAGGCCCAGCCAGAGGCCCTTGGTGATTTGCGCGTTCGGGCTCATATAAACAGCATCCAGATCGCGGTGGCTACCAGCACGGCCGCCATGACGTAATTGAACCAGCGCAGCCGCAGGCCGCTACCGGCCGGGCCGGTAAGCCATTCACGCAGCAACGAGCCGGCGAGGGCGTAGGCCAGATTGCTCACAAAGGCATAGGCCAGCATCACGGGCAGCACGATGGCCAGGCGCATGCCGGGCGCTTCGCGGCCGGCGATCCAGCCGCTGACGATGGCCAGCGCCAGCATCCAGGCCTTGATGTTGACGAACTGCAGGGCCGCGCCCTGCCAGAAGGTGACGTTCAGGCGGGACGCATCGGCCTCGCTGAGCTGGCGCGACTGCGAGACCTTGAACGCCAGCCACAGCAAATAGGCCACGCCGACGACCTTGACGGCCAAGGTCAGCAGCGGCACTGCGAGCACCAGCGCGCCCAGGCCCAGTGCGCACACCAGCAGCAACGCGCCCCAGCCGACGGGCACGGCGCAGACGAAAGGCAGCGCACGGCGCAAACCGTGATTGGCCCCGAGCGCGGTGGACAGCGTGGTGTTGGGCCCGGGCGAAAAACTCATCGCCGTGGCCAGCACCAGTAAAGCCGTAAATTCTTGCCAGTTCATGTTTCAGACTTTATAGTTGAAAGCAATACACCACCAATACAGTTATCGGTACAAATTTCAAAACTGTATTGGTCAAATTGTCAGCACACACGCTCCGTCCCAGGAGCCATAAGGTTCGCAGCATGTTGATGAAAACCGCTTCCCTCTCCCTGACCGAACAGCTTTCGGCGCGCTTTGCCGAGCGCATCCGCAGCCGCCTGCTGGCGCCCGGTGCCCGCCTGCCCTCGGTGCGCCTGTGCGCCGAACAACAGGGCGTGAGTGTGTCCACCGTGGTGGCCGCGTATGACCAGCTGCTGGCGCAGGGCCTGGTGGTGGCGCGCAAGAACCGCGGATTTTTTGTGCGCGATGCCTCGCTCAACGCGGCGCTGGCGCCGACCCTCCAGGCCCCGGCCATGGCGCAGGCCGGAAAGCAAGGAACAGCGCCGGCGATGGCCGCCGGCCTGGCGCCGTTGGGCGCCTGGAGCACCGCCGGCTGGATGCACACGCGCCAGGCGCCGGTCGACGCGACCGCGCTGATACGCGGCATGTTCCACAAGGTCAGCAACAAGCCCCAGCCCGGCATGGGCGTGTTCCCGTCCGACTGGCTGGAGACCAGCTTCATGCCGACGGCCGTGCGCAAAGTCACCAGCGTCAGCGCGCTGCGGGATTTTTCGCTGCAGTACGGCGAACCCATGGGCGACAGCGGCCTGCGCCGCGCGCTGTCGCAGAAACTGAGCGCGCTCAATGTGCATGCCGTGCCCGAGCAGATCATCACCACGGTCGGTGCCACGCATGCGCTGGACATCGTGAGCCGCACGCTGCTGCGCGCCGGCGACTGCGTGATGGTGGAGGAGCCCGGCTGGGCCGTCGAGTTCGCCCGGCTGGACGCGCTGGGCATGCGCATCCTGCCGGTACCGCGCCGCGCCGACGGGCCCGACCTGGAGGTGATGGCGCAGTACTGCGAGATCCACCAGCCCAAGCTGTTTGTCAGCGTCAGCGTGTTCCACAACCCCACCGGCTACTGCCTCACACCGGGCAGTGCCCACCGCGTGCTGCAGCTGGCAATGCAGCACAACTTCCACATCGTTGAAGACGACACCTACAGCCACCTGGCACCCGAACACGCCACGCGGCTGTGCTCACTCGACGGTTTGCAGCGCACGATTTACGTCAGCGGTTTCGCCAAGATCCTCGCCCCCGGCTGGCGCGTCGGTTTCATGGCCGCGCCGCCCGATTTGGTCGAGCGCCTGCTCGACACCAAGCTGCTGGCCACGCTGACGACGCCGGCCCTGCTCGAAAAGGCGCTGGCCTGGTGCATAGACCAGGGCCAGCTGCGCCGCCACGCCGAACGCATACGCACCCGGCTGGATGCCGCCCGCGCCCGCAGCGTCAAGCTGGCCGTCGCCCACGGCTGCACCTTCGCGGCCGAGCCCGCGGGCCTGTTCGGCTGGGTGGACACCGGCGTCGACACCGACGCGCTGGCGCAGCGCATGCTCGACGAGGGCTACCTGATCGCCCCGGGGGCGCTGTTCCATGCGGTGCGGGCGCCCAGCACCTTGATGCGGATCAATTTTGCGACCACGCAGGAGGCGGCGTTCTGGAAGGTTTTTGCGCGACTTAGGGATGCGGGGAAGTAGCCGGGTCTTGCGCCGGCTGTCCGCACTCCCTCTGTTCTCTTTGCTGAGTTCTGCTGGCCGGGGGTTGCCCGGCAGCAAGTAACTTTCTTTTGCTTCGCCAAAAGAAAGTCACCAAAGAAAAGGCGACCCGCAGTCTGGGTCCCTACGCTTCGCTACGGGCAACCTGCGGTGCTCGACTACGGCGGGGTCTCGCGCAAACTCGCTTCGCTCAGACAAGCGCGATCCCTGATCCGCCTACGTCTGCGCTCCTCGGCCCAGCCAGGACGGGGCAAGCGGAAGCGGGGAAAGAAGACAGAAAACGAAAACACAAAGAAGACAAATACAAACAAGGACTCGCCAAGGCGAGTCCTTGTTTCTTCAGGTATTCAGTATTTGGATTCCTTCTCCCCGCTCCCACCCCTTGTGGATGCGCCGAGGAGCGCAGGGCCGGACGGATCAGGGATCGCGTTGTCTGAGCCGAAGGCGAGTTTAGCGAGACCCCGTCTGGACCGAGCACCGCAGGTTGCCCGTAGCGAAGCGTAGGGACGCAGCAACCAGGGTCGCCTTTTCTTTTGCTTACTTTTCTTTTGGCGAAGCAAAAGAAAAGTAAGTTGCCGCCGGGCAACCCCCGGCCAGCAGCACTAAGCAAGGAGAACAGGAGAGCGCGCAAGACCGGCGCAAGACCCGGCCCCCCCATTCGCTGCAAGGCCAATCAGCCTCAATTGGCCACAGTAAACCGCCGCTGCAGATGCCGAGGCATCTCAACCTCATCCACGATAGCCACGGCCAGGTCGGCCACAGAGATACCCGCCGGCTGCTCGCCCTGGCCGGACAACAGCTCATCCGCACCCAGCCGGTATTTGCCGCTGCGCTCACCGGGCGCCAGGCCAATGGGAGGCGAAACAAAACTCCAGTCCAGCGTGCTTTCAAGCTTGAGCTGATTCAGCGCCTCACGGGCAGCCAAAGCGCCCTGCTTGTACTGCGCGGGAAACTCCGGCGTGTCGACCAGCTGCGGGCCGGGCGCCACATACAGGCTGCCCGCGCCACCCACCACCAACAGTCGCTTGACGCCGGCCTGCTTGACGCCCTTCACGATGGCCTGGCTGGCCTGCAGGTGCAGGTCATAAATCTTCGGCTCGCCCCAGCCGGGGTTGTAGGCGCTGATGACAGCGTCATGGCCAGCCACGGCATTGGCGACCTGGCCGGCATCCAGCGCGTCGGCGGCCACGACCTTCAGGCCGGTTTGCGGCGCGACTTTGCCGGGGTTGCGCGCCAGCACGGTGACTTTGTGGCCTCGGCTCAGCAGCTCGGAAAGAATAGGGGCGCCGACAAAACCGGTGGCGCCTATGAGTGCGATGTTCATGGAAATTTCCCTGTTGGTGAAAGAAGCCGTTAGTTTGATTACTTCACAACAAGCTGAATAGACGGCAAAATTCGCCAACACTGTGAAGCATTACTAATCAATGACTGACAAATCCCTGGACCAGCTCAAACGCATGGCCGTCTTTGCCGAGGTCGTGGCGGCGGGATCACTGACGGCGGCGGCGCGCCGCCTGGGCATGACGCCTTCGGCCGTGAGCCAGCATTTGCGCCAGCTTGAACAGGCGCTGGGCCTGGCCCTGCTGCACCGCTCGACCCGGCGCCTGACGCTGACCGAGGCCGGTGAGCGCTACCACGCGGGTTGCGCCGCCATGGTGGGCGCGGCGCGCGAGGCTGAACAGGCGCTGGTGCGCCTGCGCGACGAACCCGAGGGCGAATTGCGGCTGGCCGCGCCCATCGGCTTTGGCGGCCTGCTGGCATCGGCGCTGGCGCCGCTGCGCGGCCATCCCAGGCTCAGCCTGCGGCTGCTGCTGGACGACACCGTCATCGACCTGATCGAGCAGCGGGTGGACATCGCCCTGCGGGTAGGGCAACTGGCCGACTCATCGCTGGTGGCGCGCAAGCTGGGCAGCATGACGCGCGTGTTGTGCGCCTCACCGGCCTACCTGGCCGAGCGCGACTGGCCCGCACACCCACAGGATTTGCTGCAGCACGACTGGTTGGCCAGCCGGCCGCAAAACACGGGGGCGGAGATGCTCGAGCTGGAAGGCCCCGGCGGCGAGCGTGAAATCTTGCGGTTGGACGCGCGCGTGCAGGCCTCGCAGGTCACGGCCGTGCATGCGCTGTGCGTGGCAGGCTGGGGCATCAGCATGGCGGTGAGTGAAGACGACCGCCAGGCGCTGGCCGACGGCAGGCTGCTGCCGGTGTTGCCCAGCTGGCGGCTGACGGACATGCCGCTGTATGCCGTGACACCGCGGCGCGGCGAGCAGCCGGCCAAGGTACGGCATACGCTGGACTTGCTGGCAGCCTGGTTTGCCCGGCAGGACAACGGCGGCATGGCTGCCGCCGCCCGAAGCGCTAACGCCGCTTGACCAGCCCGCCCAGCATCACACATGCCAGCGCGGCCACCACAAAGGCGACGCCGGCCCACTGCCAGGGCGTGACGACTTCGCCCAGCACCAGCATGCCGGTGGCCAGGCCCACCACGGGCACACCCAGGCTGAAAGGCGCGACGCGGTTCGCGGGGTGACGCTTGAGCAGATTCGTCCACAGGCCGTAGCCCAGGATGGTGGCGGCCCAGCCCAGGTAGGCCACGGCCGCCCAGCTGGAGGCGCGCGCCTCCAGCCAGCGCCAGCGCACGGCCTCGGGATCAAAAGCCCAGGACAGCGCCGCAAAAGGCAGCACGGCCACCAGGCTGCTCCACACCACAAAGGCCAGCGGCGAATAGTCCTTGTAGGTCTGCTGCACACGCCGCGCCACGATGTTGGACATGGCCCACATGGCCGCCGCGCACAGCGTGAGCACAAAACCCAGCGGCGTGGTGGCGCCGCCGCCCTCCGTGCCCACGTAGTTGAGCGCAAAGCAGGCCAGGCCGAGCGCCGCGAGCCCCAGGCCGGCCTGCAGCGGGCGGCTGGCGCGTTCGTGCAACAGCACAAAACCGAACAGCGCGGTCCAGAACACCTGGGTCTGCTGCAGCACCGAAGCCAGCGCGGCCGTCATGCCGACCTTGAGCGCGAAAAACAGGATGCCGAACTGCCCCACGCCCTGCAGCAAGCCATACCCCACTACCCACTTCCAGGCCACCTTGGGTGGGCGGACCAACAGCACCAGCGGCAGCACCGCGAACACATAGCGGGCGGTGCCCAACTGGAAAGGCGTGAAGTCGCGCAGCGCGAATTTCATCACCACAAAGTTGATGCCCCACAGCATGACCACCGTGAGGGCGGCCGCGAGATCGCGGCCCGTCAGGGCATTGTTTTGCATCGAGGTGTCGGGGGCGCTGCGCTTCAGGCCGGCTGCATGGCGCGCGCGGCGTCCAGGTGTGCCTTGACGCGCTGGGCCAGCGCAACGTCGCCGGGCGTCTCGGGCCGCCACTCCTGGGCAGGCAAGGCCTTGCCGTCCAGATCCACCGCGACGAAGACAACCAGGCACTCGGTGATGACCTGCATCTGGCCGACTTTCATGTCGCCGGCGCGCACTTCCACCGAGATGTTCATGCTGGTCGTGCCGGTGTAGGCCAGTCGGGCTTCGACTTCGACCAGGTCGCCGATCATGATGGGCCGCTGGAAACGGATGCTGCCCACCGAGACGGTGACGCAGTAGCGCTTGGCCCAGCTGGTGGCGCAGGCGTAACCGGCCTCGTCAATCCATTTCATGACGGTGCCGCCGTGCACCTTGCCGCCGAAGTTGACGGTGCTGGGTTCGGCCAGGAAGCGGAGGGTGATAGAGGACATGGGGACTGCCGGTGGGTTGCGGGATGTTCAGTCGTGCCAGACGGTGGCGGCGACACGCATCATATTGTCACCCATCACGCCTTCGATCTCGGCGGCACCCAGGCCCACCTGGCGCAGAGCGTCAGGCAGCAACTGCCAGGTCTCAACCGGCGTGTAGGTCATGCGCTGCACGGCGCGGTTGTAGCCGGCCGACTTCGGCCACCAATAAGTGGGGTCGTAGTCGCCGGGCGGGTTGTCGTCGAGTTCGTCCTGCCGGAAGCTGATGTCCAGGCCTATGCCCACATGCTGCGCGCCGACCAGGCCGGCCACATAAGCCACGTGCCGCGCCATGTCGTCGGCGGTGGGCGTTCGCGTGCCCAGGAAGGCCGAGACGCCCGAGACACAGACCACGCCGCCGGTCGCGGCGCAGGCGCGTATCTGCTCGTCGCTGATGTTGCGGCCGTGCTCGACCAGCGCCAGCGGGTTGGCATGGCTGAAGATCACCGGCTTGGCCGACGCCGCCATGATGTCCAGGCTGCAGCGGCGGCCGGTGTGCGAGCAGTCCATCAACATCCCGGCCTCGTTGACGGCCCGCACCATGCGCACGCCCAGCGGCGTGAGGCCGCGCGCCTCGTCGTGGCAGCCGTCGGCCACGCTGTTGTTGCGGTTGTAGGCGAAGTGGATTTGCCGCACGCCCAGGTCGCGGTACAGGGCCACCATCTCGGGATGTTCCTGCAGCGGCATCGCGCCTTCGAGGTCAAAGCCGATGGCGAGCCGGCCCGCCGCCGCGGCCTCGCGGATTTCTTCCACGCTGGACACCAGACGGTAGCGCTCGGGGTTCGCTGCGATCTTCGCGCGGAAGGCGGCGATCACCGCCATGATCTGCGCCACCGGGTTCATGTCCATGCCGACGTTGATGGAGACGTAGTGGACGCCCGCCGCGCGTAGCGCGTCCATGGGCGAAAAATCGGCCGCCGGATGCAGCGGCAGGCAGGCGTGGGCTTCCCAGTGGATCATGGCGGTGGTTCGGTGGATTGAAGGGAAATTAAAGCATGTGCCCGGCTGGTACGCCAGCGGGTGCGGTAACGATTTACGTCGTAGCCGGTGCTCGCTTGAAACCGGTGGAGGCCTCCATCAGGCTCAGTGTGTAGGCGTTGCTGGCCTTGTGCGCCGCGAGGTCGGCCGAGGCCAGCATTTCGACCGTCTGGCCGCGCTGCATCACCATCAGCCGTTCGCACAGGTGGGTAACGACGGCCAGGTCGTGGCTCACCATGATGAAGGTCAGGCCGCGCCGGCGGCGCAATTCCTCGAGCAGGTTGAGCACCTCGGCCTGCACCGAGGCGTCGAGCGCCGAGGTCGGCTCATCCAGCAGCAGGATTTGCGGCTCCAGGATCAAGGCTCGCGCAATCGCGATGCGCTGGCGCTGCCCGCCCGAAAGCTGGTGCGGGTAGCGAAAACGAAAGCCCGTGCCCAGGCCGACTTCCTCCAGCGCACGCTCGATGCGCGCTTCCGCGTCGCCGATGCCGTGGATGGCCAGCGGTTCGGCCAGGATGCGGTCCACCGTGTGGCGTGGGTGCAGTGAGCCATAGGGGTCCTGGAACACCATCTGCACCTGCCGCCTGAAAGCCTTGCTGCCGGGCGCGCTGTCCTGGCCCAGCAGCCGGACCGTGCCGGCGGTGCGCGGCGCCAGTCCGCAGATGGCGCGCAGCACCGTGGATTTTCCCGAACCCGATTCGCCGACGATGCCGAAGCTCTCGCCGGGACTCACGGTAAAAGACGTATCGGCGACCGCGACAAAACCGTCGTACTCCACGCGCAGGCCGCTGGCCTCCAGGCCCAGCGCGTTTGGCGCGGCCGCCGCCGCGTTCACAGCGCCCACTCCGGTTTTCGGTCCAGCGTGGCCAGCGGATGCGTCGAGCTGCCCAGCTGCGGCAGGCAGGCCATCAGCCCGCGCGTGTAAGGATGCTGCGCATTCGCGAGGCCGCCGGCGGCAAGCTCCTCCACCACCCGGCCGGCATACATCACCAGGATGCGGTCGCAAAAGGTGGACACCAGCCGCAGGTCATGCGAGACCAGGATCAGGCCCATGCCGCGTTCGGCCACCAGGGTGTCGAGAATGGACAGCACCTGCAGCTGCACCGTCACGTCCAGGGCCGAGGTGGGTTCGTCGGCGATCAGCAGGTCGGGGTCGGCGATCAGCATCATGGCGATCATCGCGCGCTGGCCCATGCCGCCGGACACTTCATGCGGATAGAGTTTGTAGACGCGCGCCGGATCGTCGATACGCACCGACTCCAGCGCAGCCAGCGCGCGCTTCTTCGCCTCGGCAGATGACACGCGGGTGTGCGCCTGCAACGTCTCCACGATCTGCGCGCCTATGGTCATGACCGGGTTCAGCGAAAACTTCGGGTCCTGCAGCACCATGGCGATGCGGCCGCCGCGCAATTCGCGGCGCTGGGCCGGCGCGCAGTTGAGCAAATCCACGCCGGCAAATTCGAGGCGCCTGGCGCTGATGCGGCCTTCTGGTGCGGTCAGCCCCATGATGGCGCGGCCGGTCTGCGACTTGCCGGATCCCGACTCGCCGACGATGCCCAGGCGCTCGCGGCCCAGCGTGAAAGAGACGCCGCGCACGGCGTTCGTCATGCCGCCGTCGCGGCGCGGGAAGCTGACGCGCAAGTCCTCGACGACGAGCAGGGGTGTTGAGGCGTCCGTCATTTCGCGGCCTTGGGGTCCAGTGCGTCGCGCAGGCCGTCACCCAGCAGGTTGAAGGCCAAGCTGACGACAAAAATCGCCGCGCCCGGAGCGGCCGCCACCCACCATTGGTCCAGCACATAGAGCCGGCCGTTGGCGATCATCGCGCCCCACTCGGGCATGGGCGGCTGCGCGCCCAGGCCCAGGAAGCCCAGGCCGGCGGCCGTCAAAATAATGCCGGCCATGTCCAGCGTCACGCGCACGATCACCGAGGACAGGCACAGCGGCATGATGTGGCCCAGCACGATGCGCCAGGGCGAAGCGCCCAGCAATTGCACGGCGGCGATGTAGTCGGTCTGGCGTATCGTCAGCGTCTCGGCCCGCGCCATGCGCGCGTAGGGTGGCCAGGAGGTGATGGCGATGGCGATCACCGCGTTCTGGATGCCGGGGCCCAGCGCCGCGACAAAGGCCAGCGCCAGGATGAGGCGCGGAAACGCCAGAAAGATGTCGGTGATGCGCATCAGCACCGCGTCGACCCAGCCGCCGGCATAACCGGCCACGGTGCCGACGATGAGCCCCAGCGGAGCGGCCAGCACCGCCACCAGGATCACCACCATCAACGTGATGCGCGAGCCGATGATGATGCGCGAGAGGATGTCACGCCCCTGGTCGTCGGTGCCGAACCAGTGCGCCCACGAAGGCGGCAACAAGCGCGTGGTGCGCAGGTCGCCGGTGTAGGCCGAATAGGGCGCCAGCAGGTCGGCGAAGATGGCCACCAGCACCAGGCCCAGCACGATGAAGAGGCCCAGCATGGCCAGCCGGTTGCGCGAAAAATCACGGCAGCCGTGGTAGACCCGGCCCATAAAGGCCTGGCGGCGGGAGCCTGGCCTGTCAGTGCTGAGCCAGTCGCGCAGGGATGCCGCTTTGGAGCTCATCGGATGCGTGTCCTTGGGTCTAACAATTTATAGAGCACATCAGACAATAGATTCAAGCCCACAAAAATCGAGCCCACGATGATGGTGCCGCCCAGCACCGCATTCATGTCGGCGTTCTGCAGCGAGTTGGTGATGTACAGGCCCAGGCCCGGCCAGGCAAACACGGTCTCCGTCAGCACCGAGCCCTCGAGGAGGCCCGCGTACGACAGCGCGATCACCGTCACCAGCGGCACCATGGCATTGCGCAGCGCGTGGCGCCAGATAATGCGCGACTCCGACAAACCCTTGGCGCGCGCGGCGATCACGTATTCCTGCGCGAGTTCGTTGAGCATGAAGGAGCGCGTCATGCGGCTGATGTAGGCCAGCGCGAAATAGCCCAGCAGCGAGGCCGGCAGTATCAGGTGCGAAAACACATTGCGGAAAGCCTCCCACTCGCCGGCCATGGCGGTGTCGAGCAAGAGCAGGCCGGTGACCGGTGTGAGCGTGTACTCATACGTCACATCGATACGCCCCGGCCCCGACACCCAGCCCAGCCGCGCATAAAACACCACCAGCGCCATCAATCCCAGCCAGAAGATGGGCACCGAATAACCGACCAGGCCGATCACGCGCACCACTTGGTCCACGAATTTGCCGCGCCGCACCGCCGCCCACACGCCCAGCGGAACACCCAGGCCCGCGCCTATCAAGATGCCCAGGCTGGCGAGTTCCAGCGTGGCCGGGAAGGCGCGCTTGATGTCCGTCATCACCGGGTTGGCGGTCAGCACCGAGGTGCCGAAATCGCCCTTGAGCACCTTGCTCAGGTAGATGTAGAACTGCTGGTAGATCGGCTTGTCCAGGCCCAGTTCCTGGCGCGCCCGCTCAATCACATGGGCCGGCGCCCGGTCGCCCACGATGGCCAGCACCGGGTCTATGGGAATCACCCGGCCTATGAAGAAGGTCACGGCGAGCAGGCCCAGGTAGGTGAGCAGGATCACCACCAGGAAGTTGCCAAAACTTTTGGCGTGAGGCGCCAGGCGCTGGCCGGCCGTGCGCGTGCTCACCGTGGTGAGCGGCGCCATGCCGGCTGCCGTGGGGTCGGGGATAGCCAAAGTCGGAGTAGCTATCAGCGCTTGGACACGTTGAACATGTAGTTGCTGTCGAAGGTCGGGCCCAGCTTCAGGCCGTCCACGTTGTTACGGAAGGCTGCCACTTCGGTCTGCTGGTACAGCATGATGAAGGGGCTGGTCTTGCGGAACTCGGCCTGCAGGTCCTCATACATCTTCTTGCGCTTGCCGGCGTCGCGCTCCAGCACGGCGGCGTCCGACTGCTTGGTCAGCTCGGGGATCGCCCAGGCATTGCGCCAGGCCAGCGGCTTGGCCTTGGCGTCGTCGGCGTTGTCGGGGTTGCGCGTGAAGGTATCGGCGTTCGAATGCGGGTCCCAGTAGTCGGCGCCCCACTGGCCGATGTACATGTCGTGGGTGCGTGCGCGGTACTTGGTCAGCGTCTGCTTGCCGTCGCCGGGAATGATCTCGATGTCGATGCCGGCCTGCTTGGCGGTCTGCTGGAAGGCCTCGGTGATGCCTTGCACCGGCTGGATGGTGCGCATGTCGATGGTCACCTTGAAGCCGTTGGGAAGGCCGGCCTTGGCCAGCAGCTGCTTGGCCTTGGCCACGTCAAGCTTGTAGGGTTTTTCGGTGCTGGCGCCCAACAGGCCCTGCGGCAGGAAGTTCTGGTTGATCACGCCGATGTTCTTGACCAGCGTGTCGCCGATGGCGCCGTAGTCGACCAGGTACTTCATGGCCTCGCGTACTTCAGGCTTGGCCAGGTTGGGGTTCTTCTGGTTCAGGCTGATGTAGTAGACCGTGCCCTTGGGCGTGGACGCGAGCTTCATGTCCTTGTTGGCCGAGAGCGCCGCGATGTCCTGCGGGCTCAGGTTGCGGGCGATGTCGATGTCGCCTTTTTCCAGCAGCAGGCGCTGCGTGGCCGATTCCTTCACATGGCGGTAGATCACGCGCGCCAGCTTGGGCTTGGGGCCGTAGTAGTTGTCGTTGCGCTCCAGCGCCACGATTTCATTGGCGCGCCATTCGCGCAATTTCAGCGGGCCGGAACCGGCGTAATTGGTCTTGAGCCAGGCATAACCCCAGTCGCCGTTGACCTCTTTCGATTGCACCAGCTTCATGTCGACGATGCCGGCCACATTGGCGGTCAGGCAGTTGAAGACAAAGGTCGGTGCGTAGGCCTTGTCGGTCTCCAGCGTCAGCGTGCCGGGGCCGACGGCCTTGATCTTGTCCTTGACGTTGGCCTTGGAAAAACCGAACTGCGTCAGGATGAAGGCCGGGGATTTGTCCAGCATCACGGCGCGCTGCAGCGAGTAGGCCACTTCCTCGGCCGTCAGCGGGTTGCCCGACGCGAATTTGAGGCCGGGCTTGATCTCGAAGGTGTAAGTCTTGCCGTCGGCCGAGACTGTCCAGGACTTGGCCACGTCGCCCACCAGCTTGGAAGGGTCGTTCACGTCCAGGCGCAGCAGGCGGTCATAGGTGTTGCCCATGATTTCGCCGGCGGACAGCTCGAAGGCTTCGGCCGGGTCCATGGTGATGATGTCGTCAAAGCCGAAAGCCAGCACCAGCGTGTCCTTGGGCGTGGCGGCCAGCGCGGCACCGGCGCCGCAGGCCAGCATGGCGGCCGCTGCCGTGGCGCAAAGGACGCGGCGGCTGAGGAGGGGAAGCATGTGATTCAAGATGGTTTCCTTCGGTTGGACAGTCAAACAAACATGGCGGCCAAGCGCTTGTGGCGATAGCACCCCGGTGTCATCAGAGGTGAGCAGGAATCATGCCCATGCCCTGGGTTATGGCCGCCGGTAACTTGTACATACAAGTTGGGCTCCTGGCGACTGATGCATTCTGCGCCGCCGTTCACGCGCGTCAAGACCCGGGTTTTCCGCGATTGCCGACTTCGCTGAAAACCGTCGGCCAACCCAGCACGTCCTGCCAGTGCCTCCTTTTTCCGCCGCCCCGCTGAGACCGAGCCCGCGTGCGGCGGAAGGCCATAAAACACCCGTTTACGGAGGAAAACACCTATCAAAACCCGTTCCTCCCGGCTTGACGGGCGATTTGGTGTAACGATACAGTAAATCGTTCTACAAAGAACACTACAGAACGCCAAGATTCCCCAGCGCATCGCAAAACACCCTCAGGAGACAAAAAATGACTTCCCTTTCACGCCGCCGCTTTGTCCAGACCACGTCCGCCGCCTCCGTTGCCATGGCGACGGGGTTTTCGGGCCTGGCCAGCGCTCAGTCCACCGTCGCGCTGCGCCTGTCGTCGGCGCACCTGCCCGACCTCAATTCCTCGCACTTCGCCTGGCAGCAGCTCATGGAGGCCAACCTCAAGAAGGCCGTGGGCGACAAGATCCGCATCGACTACTTCCCGAACAACCAGCTCGGCAAGGAAAGCGACGTGGTGCAGCAGGTCAAGGTCGGCTCCATCGACATGATGCTGACCGGCTCGTCCATCTGGGCCACGGTGACGCCGCAGCTCGGCATGCTGGACCTGGGCTACCTGTTCGACAGCTACGAGCACGTGGCCAAGGCGCTGGACAGCGGCGTGGGCGCCAAGCTCAACGAGATGCTGCAGAAAAGCACCGGCTGCCAGGTCATCACCTGGAGCGCCCATTACGGTGCGCGCAACGTCTACACCAAGCAGCCGGTCAAGTCGCTGGCCGAGATCAAGAACGTCAAGCTGCGCGTGCTGCCGACGCCGGCCTTTATCGAGACCTTCAAGATCATGGGCGCCATCCCCACGCCGATTTCCTTCGGCGAGCTCTACATGGCCGCGCAGACCGGCGTGGTCGACGGCTTCGAGCATGACTCGGGCACGGTGCTGGCCAGCAAGCTCAACGAGGTCGTCAAGCACTGCTGGATGACCGAGCACCTGTTCAGCCCCATGGTCTGCATCATGGGCAAACGCGGCGTTGAGAGAATCCCGGCCGAGCTGCGCCCGGCGTTTATGAAGGCCGCCGCCGATTCGACCGTCCAGCTGCGCAAGACCGGCACCGAAAAAGGCCTGCAGGGCATTGAAGACCTCAAGAAACTGGGCATCACCTTCACGCCCATGGCCAAAAACGAGCGCGACCAGGTCCGCAAGGAAATGGAAGCCAGACTCTGGGCCGGCTTCGCCAAGCAGTACCCGGAAACCGCGCCGCTGTTCACGGCGATCAGTGCGGCGCGGGGCTGAGCATGGAAGCCCGCATGTCCGCGGCCCTGCCCGGAACGGCGCCCGTGGCACCCGCCGCCCTGCCCGAAGCCCTCTCGCACAACCCGGCGCAGGCGTCCGCGCCCGGCTTCAGCGTCGGCCATTCGCCCGGCCGCTGGCTGGCCTGGCTGATGCGCATGACCGAGTACGTCGCGGGCGTGGTGCTGGCGGTTGACGTGCTGGTGGTGTTTGTCTCGGTGGTGTTCCGCTACTTCCTGCACGAGCCCTTCGACTGGGCCGAGGAGGTGGCGCGCGCCTTGATGATCGTGCTGGTCTTCTTCGGGGCGGCCACGGTGCTGGCGCGCAGCCAGCACGTGGGCGTGGACATCTTCCGCGGCCTGCTGCCGGCGCGCTGGCAACCGGCGCTGATGCAGTTCGCGAGCTGGATCATCGTGGCCGTGTCGGCCTGCCTCTTCGTCTCGTCCGTCGGCCTGCTGGTGGACTCCTGGTCCAGCACCACGCCCATAGGCCTGCCGCAGTGGATCTACACCTTCCCGGTGGTCATCGGCAGCCTGTTCATGACCATGTTCGGCCTGGCCAACGCGGTCAACGGCCCTTCGCGCGTGGTCTGGTCCACGCTGGGCGTCGGCATCGCCATGGTGGCGGCGGTGGTGGGCTGGAACATGCTGCTGCCCGGCCTGGCCATCAAGCCCTGGATGCTGCTGACCGTGGGTTTCGTCGGCGGCCTGCTGCTGGGCGTGCCGATCGCCTTTGTGCTGGGACTGTCGTCGCTGGTGTTCTTCATGGCCGACCCTTCGCTGCCCATGCTGGTGTATTCGCAGCAGGTGATGGCCGGCACCGACCACTACGTGCTGCTGGCGATTCCCTTCTTTGTGCTGGCCGGGCTGCTGATGGAGTCCAACGGCATGTCGTCACGCCTCATCGAACTGCTGCTGCGCATGTTCGGCCGGGTGCGCGGCGGGCTGGGGCTGATCACCATCACCGCCACCGCCTTTTTCTCGGGCGTGTCGGGCTCCAAGCTGGCCGACATCGCGGCGGTGGGCGGCATCATCATGCCGGCCGTGCGCAAAACCAAGCAGGACCCGAACGAAACTGCCGGCCTCCTGGCCTGTACCGCCGTGATGGCCGAAACGATTCCGCCCTGCATCAACATGATCATCATGGGTTTTGTCGCCAACATCTCGATTGCCGGCCTCTTCATGGCCGGGCTGGTGCCGGCCGCCGTGCTGGCGCTGTCGCTCGCGGCGGTGACGATTTACGTCGGCACCCGTATCAACCCCGATGAAGCGTTTGACGTGCGCACGCCGATGTTCCGCCTGCTGGGCGGCGCGACCGTGGCGTTGGTGATGGTGGCCATGATAGGCAAGGGCGTGACCTCGGGCGTCGCGACCTCCACCGAGGTCTCGGCCTTTGCCGTGGTCTATGCGCTGGTGGTGGGCTGGCTGGCGTTCCGCGAGCTCACCGTCAAGTCGGTAGCGCAGCTCTTCGTGCGCTCGGCCTCCATGGCCGGCGGCATCCTCTTCATCGTCGCGGCGGCGTCCAGTGTGTCGTTTGCGCTGACGATCCAGCAGATCCCGCAATACCTGTCGACTTTCATGATCGGCTTTGCGCATTCCTACGGCAGCACCATGTTCGTGCTGCTGTCGGTGCTCATCATGATCGTCTTCGGTGCCGTGCTGGAGGGCGCGCCCGCGCTGATCATTTTCGGGCCCCTGCTGACGCCGATTGCCTCCCAGCTGGGCGTCAATCCATTACATTTTGGGACCGTCATGGTGATTGCCATGGGATTGGGGCTGTTCGCGCCGCCGGTCGGGCTGGGCTTGTTCGCCACCTGCGCCATCACCGGCACCAACGTCAAGGACGTGGCCCGGCCCATGATGAAATACCTGGCGGTGCTGTTCGTCACGCTTATCCTGCTGGTGCTGGTGCCGCAATTTTCGCTGTGGCTGCCAACTCGCATGGGCCTGTGAAAATGCCAGCAGACGCATTAAAAAAGACAGGACAAAAAACGTGAGCAAGATCCGAGATGTCGCCAGCCTGGCCGGGGTTTCCACCAGCACCGTGTCCAACGTGCTCAACGGCCGCGCCAACCGCATGGCCGCCGAGACGCTGGCGCGCGTGGAAGCCGCCATCGCCGAGCTCAAGTACCGGCCCAACTCCACGGCGCGCCAGCTCAAGACCGGCTACACGCCGCTGATAGGCCTGCTGGTGCCGTCCATGGCCAACCCGATGTACGGCTTCATCGCGCGCGAGATCGAGACCCTGGCGCAGGAGCGCTACGGCTTTCGCATCATGATAGGCAACACCTACCGCGACCGAGACAAGGAGACGCGCTTCTTCGACGACCTGCTGGCGCACGGCGTGCGCGGTGTGATCATCATCTCCTCGCTGATCGACGAACAGCACGTGGAGGCCGCGGCTGAACGCGGCATGGTGATGGTGAGCTACGACAGGCGCGCCACGCCGAACATGCGCTCCATCGTCGACCACGTCACGGTGGACAGCTTCGAGTCCGCGCGCATCGCCACCCAGCACCTCATAGACCTGGGCCACCGCCGCCTGGCTTTCGTCACGCCGGCCGGCCGCACCATGAGCCGCAACGAGAAGATCGCCGGCTTCCTGTCGGCCGCCAAAAGCGCGGGGCTGGAAGCCAGCGCCAGCGTCGTCGAAGGCACACCCGTCGACGAGTACGGCGATTCGATGATGAGCGAAGTGGGCCGCGCCCAGGCCGGCCTGCTGGCCAAGTTGCCCGAGCGGCCCACCGGCGTGATAGGCGTCAACGACCTGATGGCTTTCGGCCTGATGGCGGGTTTTCGCGACGCCGGCCTGGCCGTCCCGGAAGACGTGTCGGTGATCGGCATCGACAACGTGTTTCTCTCCACGCTGATGCACCCGGCCATGACCAGCGTACGCCTGCCGGTGCCCGAGATGGCGCAGGTCATGGTCGAACGCGTGATGAGCCGGCTGGCCGACCCGTCCATAGAGACGCAGGAATTCATTTTCCAGCCCACGCTGGTGGCCCGCGATTCGGTCGCCGAATGCCGCGCGGGCAAGCGCTAACGGTCAACCCACAACAAACACAAGGCTTTTTGAATGACGACGGTTTTTGTCAGCCATCCCCAGAGCAAGCTCGCGCACTACTTCGGCGACCGCGCCATCGCCGCGCTCAAGGCCGTCGCCGAGGTGCGCTTCAACCCGGGTGACACCGACCTCTCCTCCTCCGAGCTGGCCGCGCTGGCCGGCGATTGCGAGGTCATCATTTCCTACCGCCAGACGGTGGGCGACGAGGCCCTGTTCGCCGGGCTGCCACGGCTGCTGGCCTTTGTGCGCTGCGCCATCGACATCCGCAACATCGACGTGCCGGCCGCCAGCCGCCACGGCGTGCTGGTCACCCAGGCCAGCGCGGGTTTCATCCCCTCGGTCAGCGAATGGATCATCGGCGTGATGATCGATCTGAGCCGCCACATCAGTGCGACCACGGCCGACTACCACGCGGGCCGTCCCGTGGTGCCGGCCATGGGCCGCGAACTGCGCGGCGCCACGCTGGGTGTGATCGGATATGGACAGATCAGCCGCTATCTCTGCGACGTGGCGCTCGCGCTGGGCATGCGCATCGTGGTGCACGACCCCTACACACCCACAAACCGCCAGGAGCTCGAGCAGGTCGAGCTGCTGCCGCTGCTGCAGCGCTCCGACTACGTGGTCTGCCTGGCCGCCGCGACCGAGGCCACCGAAAACATGATGAACGCGGCAACCTTTGCGGCCATGAAGCCCGGCGCGTTTTTCATCAATGCCTCGCGCGGCAACCTGGTCGATGACGAGGCACTGATCGCCGCGCTGGACGCCGGCACGATTGCCGGCTGCGCGGTGGACGTGGGCCGCGCGCCCGACCAGATGCCCTCGCCGCGTGTGGCCGCGCACCCGCGCGTGATTGCCTCGCCCCACATAGGCGGCCTCACGCCGCCGGCGGTGGAACACCAGGCGCTGGAGACGGTAGCCCAGGTGGCCGAGTTGCTGCAAGGGCGCGCGCCGCAGGGCGCGGTCAATGCGGCTGAGGCCAGGCGCTGGCAGCAGGCTACCCAGGCGCCGCAAACGGCCTGAGCCGCACCATCACTTTTAACTCCTTTGCGAAAGCTTTTTTGATGCAAGCCACCCAGAACACGACTTACGTCGGCGCCTGCGACTGCCACGTGCACATCTATGAAGACAAATACCCCATGGTCCCCAATGTGGCCTGGGTGCCGCCGCACCTGCCGGTATCGACTTATCGCGAAGTGCAAAAGGCCCTGGGCCTGAGCCGCGCCGTCATCGTCCAGCCCTCGGCCTACGGCTTTGACAACAGCTGCACGCTGGACGCCGTGGCACAGTTAGGTGAGTCGGGCCGCGGCATCGCATTGGTGGCGCCTGAGGTGACGGATGCCGAACTGCGCCGCCTGCATGACGGCGGCATCTGCGGTGTGCGCTACATGATGATCAACCCGGTACTGCAATGGAGTTCACTGGAGCCCATGGCCGCACGGCTGGCGAGCATGGGCTGGATGGTCAACCTGCAACTGGACGGCCGCAATTTCCCCGAGCATGAAGAGCTGCTCAAGCGCTTGCCCTGCAAGCTGGTGATAGACCACAACGGCAAGTTTTTAGAACCCGTCAAGCCCGACCATCCCTCATTCCAGTCGCTGCTGCGTGTGCTGGACACCGGCAAGGTGTGGATCAAGTTGTCGGCGCCTTATGAAACCTCCAAGGTTGGCGCGCCAGGCTACGACGACGTTAGCCTGATCGCACGCACGCTGGCTGAAAAATTTCCTGAACGCTGTTTGTGGGCGAGTAACTGGCCGCATCCGGGGCGGAATCCGCCGCCGTCGGAAGTGGAGTTGTATGACTTGCTGTTTTCTTGGGTTTCGAGTGATGTGGTTCGGAGGAAGATTCTTGTTGATAACCCGGCTGGGTTGTATGGCTTTCGGTGAACTCTGCTGAGGGTGGCTGGCCGGGGTGGCCCGGCGGCCAGTAACTTTCTTTTGCTTCGCCAAAAGAAAGTCACCAAAGAAAAGGCGACCCGCAGTCTGGGTCCCTACGCTTCGCTACGGGCAACCTGCGGTGCTCGACTACGGCGGGGTCTCGCGCAAACTCGCTTCGCTCAGACAAGCGCGATCCCTGATCCGCCTACGTCTGCGCTCCTCGGCCCAGCCAGGACGGGGCAAGCGGAAGCGGGGAAAGAAGACAGAAAACGAAAACACAAAGAAGACAAATACAAACAAGGACTCGCCAAGGCGAGTCCTTGTTTCTTCAGGTATTCAGTATTTGGATTCCTTCTCCCCGCTCCCACCCCTTGTGGATGCGCCGAGGAGCGCAGGGCCGGACGGATCAGGGATCGCGTTGTCTGAGCCGAAGGCGAGTTTAGCGAGACCCCGTCTGGACCGAGCACCGCAGGTTGCCCGTAGCGAAGCGTAGGGACGCAGCAACCAGGGTCGCCTTTTCTTTTGCTTACTTTTCTTTTGGCGAAGCAAAAGAAAAGTAAGTTGCCGCCGGGCAACCCCCGGCCAGCAGAACTAAGAAGAGAGCACAGAGGGAGGAGCGCGCAAAGACCGGCGCAAGACCCGGCCTATTTCAAAGCCTCGCTGCGAGCCGCCTCAAGAACATCGCGAGTCCTCACAGCCTCCCGCCGAGCAGCCTCAGCAAAATCATCCCCACCCGACGCATACAAAATAGCCCGAGAAGAATTGACGATGATGGGCGCCCCGGCCCGCCAGCCAGCCTTGACAGTGGCCACAGCATCCCCACCCTGCGCCCCCACACCAGGAATCAGCAAGGGCAGGACAGGCGCAACGGCACGCACACGCTCGATTTCCGCGGGATAGGTCGCCCCCACCACCAAGCCGAGCTGGCCATTGAGGTTCCACGGCCCTTGCGCCAATCGCGCAACATGCTCATACAGCAGCGGCTGGCCTTCGATGGAAGCAAAACGCTGGTTCTGCAAATCGTCGCCGCCGGGGTTGGACGTGCGGCACAGCAGGAAAGCGCCTTTGCCTTCGTATTTCAGGTACGGCGCGACGGAATCAAAGCCCATGAAGGGCGAGAGCGTCACCGCGTCGGCGCCGTAGCGTTCAAACGCTTCTTTCGCGTACTGCTCGGCGGTGGAGCCGATGTCGCCGCGTTTGGCGTCCAGGATGATGGGCACCTGGGGCGCGACGCGGCGCATGTGTTCCATCAGGCGTTCGAGCTGGCCTTCGGCGCGGTGGGCGGCGAAATAAGCGATCTGCGGCTTGAAAGAAATCACCAGATCGGCGGTGGCATCGACGATCGCGGCGCAAAAATCGTAGATCTTGTTGGCGTCGCCCTTGAGCTTGCCGGGGAATTTGGTCGGTTCCGGGTCCAGGCCGACGCAGAGCATGGAGTGGTTCTGGCGTTCTGCGGCGCCCAGCATGTCAAGAAAGGTCATAGTGGCATTTTAGGCCCCCACGCTTTTCACTTCGAGCCTGCGGCCTGGCAAAGCCAGTTCCGCGGCCCCGGCTGGTAGGGAAAGGGGGCCACACACGCCCGCAGCAAGATTTACTTGCTGCCCGGACAATAGCGGCACTCTTCATCGTCCGCCACACCCACCCATGCAACTCTCACGCCGTCAGCTCATACTCCTCGTCCTGCTCACCCTGGTCTGGGGCCTGAACTGGCCGGTCATGAAGATGGGCATCGCGGACTTTCCGCCGCTGAGCTTCCGGGCGATCTCGATCTGGCTGGGCATTCCGGTGCTGGGCCTGGCCATGGTGCTGCTGAAGGTTCCGTTCTTCGTTCCACGCGACAAGTGGCGCGAACTGTTCTGGCTGGCGGCGGCGAACATGTTTGTCTGGCATGCGCTCATCATCCTGGCGGTGAAAAACCTCAGCAGCGGGCGGGCGGCCATCCTGGGCTACACCATGCCGATTTTTTCGGCGCTGCTGGGCGCCTGGTTCTTCGGCGCGAAGCTCAAACCCCGCAACTGGCTGGGGGTCGCCGCCGCGGCGCTGGGCGTGGCGCTGCTGCTCTGGTATGAGCTGACCAACCTGTCGGGCCGGCCACTGGGTGTGCTGTGCGCGCTGGTAGCCGCTGCCGTATGGGCCCTGGGCACACAGATGCTGCGCAAGACCACCATCGCGGCCGCCACGCTCACGCTGTCCTTCTGGATGACGGTGATGACGGCCGTGATGCTGACCGTGCTGGGCATCGTCTTTGAAATGCCGCAGTGGAAGGCACCCTCGCCCATGACTTGGGGCGCGATTCTCTACAACGCGGTGCTGATCTTCGGTTTTGCCCACGCGGCCTGGTTCACCCTGGCGCGCGCGCTGCCGCCTGTGGCCTCGACGCTGAGCGTGATGATGATTCCCATCCTGGGTGTGTTCTCAGGTGCGCTGGGCCTGGGCGAAGTGCTGCACTGGCAGGACTGGGCGGCGGTGGTCTTGATGGTGGCGGCCATCGCCTCGGTGCTGGCGCCCAGCCGGGACGCCGCCAAGACCTAGCCTGCGGGCGAAGTCACCCGGCTCATGGCCAAGCACAGGTCGTCCCAGGCCTTGGCCTTGTCGGACGGGTTGCGCAGCAAATAGGTCGCGTCGTAGGTCACCACCGTGTGCGCGCCATGCAGGCCGTGCACCTGGCCGCGCAGCTTGCCGAAAGGCTCACTGGACTGCAGCAAAGCCTGTGCGGCCAGGCGGCCCATGACCAGCACCACGTCGGGTTGCGCGCTGGCCAGCAGGGCCGGCAGCGCCTCGGGCAGGGCGGCGCCCACACCGGCCGCCGCGCCGCGCACCAGCGGCGCCAGCAGCACCACGCCGGCCTTGTGCAAACGGGCGGCACGCAGCATGTTGTCAAGCAGCTTGCCGGCCTCGCCCTCAAACGGGTTGAAGGGTTCACGCTGCAGCGCGGCCGCCGGCGTTTCGGCCAGCACCAGCCAGCGCGCGCCCTGGTCATGGGCGGCCTCGGCGTACAAGGCCTGCGCGGCGCCCATGCTCCAGGCACCGGAGCTGGCCGGTGCGGCGGCTTCGCGCGCCTCGGCTGGCGGCGCGGCCGCCACCGGTGGGCGGGGAGGCGGGGTGCGCACAGGCGGCGGGGCCTCACGCACGTCGGGCGCGGTGGGAGCCGGTGCCGGCCTGGTTTCCTGCGAGGCAAGCGCCACTTCCACCACCGCCTCGGCAGCAGGAGCATCAGCAGGCGCCGACACGGGCAGCCACACGCGCACGCCCATTTCGCGCAGCATGGCGCGATGGCGTTTGTCGAGGTCCAGGCTCATAGGGCCAGGCTCATGACCACGGCGTCTTCGCGCGTTGACGCATCGGCCGGGTAGTAGTTGCGGCGCGTGCCGACGTGGCGAAAGCCGTAGCGTTCGTAGATCGCCTTGGCGCGCGCATTGCTCACACGCACCTCCAGCCACAGCCATTGCGCGCCCTGCGCGCGCGACCAGATGGCCAGCGCATCGAGCATGATGCGGGCCCAGCCCTGGCGCTGGTGTTCGGGCGCGACCGTGATGTTGAGCAGGTGCACCTCGTCCACACCCTTCATGGCCACGAAGTAGCCCAGCAGCTCGGCGTCGGGCGCGTTGCCGCCGGTCAGCAGCTGCGCCTGGTAGCCGGCATTGAGCGAGTCGGTGAAGTTGCCCTTGGTCCAGGGCTGGCCGTAGGCGCTTTGCTCCACACGCACCACCGCGTCCAGCCATGCGGGCGTCATGGCTTCGAACTGGGCTTCGAGGGGCTTGAGGATGGCGTTCATGGTGAAAGGGGCGGAACCTCGGCGAGGAGTTTGGCGGCCTTGACCCGCTCGCGCTCTTCGGTAGTGAGCGCTACTTTATCGCGAACGTAGAGCGGCAGGGCGAGGTCTGCGCTCACACACTGCCCGGCGGCTGCCAGCACGGGCGCCAGGCGCAGCAGGGCGGCGGCCGTGGGCAGGGCCTCGGCCTGCGCCGGCATGCCGGCCGGCAGGCGGTCCGCGTAGACCGAAAACACATTGCCGGCCAGCAGGTCGACCGCGGAACCGGGCACAAAATCCTCGGGCCGGACCAGCTCGCATTCACCCAGCGCGCGGCACTGCCCGCCGCTGAATTCAAAGCGCTGCACATACATCTCGTCCATGCGCGCGTCGAGCAGCGCCGTGATGCCAAGCGGCTGTGCGCCGGCTTGCTGGAAGCGCGCCTCTTCGGCCACGACCATCAGGGTGTCTATGGGCAGCACCGGCATGCCCGCGCCGTTGCGTGCACCCAGCGCCAGGCCCTGGGCCACGGCGCAGGCGGTGCGCAGGCCGGTGAAGGAGCCCGGGCCGCGCCCGAAGGCGATCGCGTCAAGTTCGCCCAGCGCCAGGCCGGCCTCGGCCAGCAGCGCGAGGATGGCCGGGATCAGCGTGGTCGAGGCCTGCGCGCCGCCCGGGCCGCTGTGCTGCCAGCTGCGCACGCCGTCGGTCACCGCCACCGACATGCGGTCGGTGCTGGTGTCAAAGGCGAGGAATTTCTGGAATTGCGGCATTCGGTCGGGGCGGGTCGGTCAGGGGCCGGCAGCGCTTGAACAAGAGGCTGGCGGGCATATGCACCTGATTATCCCCGCCAATGGCCGGCGGGCTGCCGCGATAATCCCCGCATGACCCAAGACCCGCCGAGCCCGCGCACGCCGCACCTTGTTGCGCTGCGCCTGCTGGCCGCCGCGCTGATCGCCGCCACCCTGCCCTTCGCCCCCCGCGCCGCCCTGGCACAAGCCCCGCGCCTGCCCGCCCCGATTGAAAAAGCCCTGGCACGCGCCAAGGTGCCGCGCGACGCGGTGTCCATGCTGGTGGTCGAAGCGGCCAGCGGCAAACCGGTACCGCGCCTGAGCTGGCGCATCGACACGCCGATGAACCCGGCTTCGGTCATGAAGCTGGTGACCACCTATTCGGCGCTCGATGCGCTGGGCCGCGATTTCACCTGGAAGACCCGCATCATCCTGGATGGCAGCACCTCGGGCGGGCTGCTCAACGGCAACCTGGTGGTGCAGGGCGGGGGCGATCCCAAACTCGTCGTGGAGCGACTGCAGGCCCTGCTGGCCCAGGTGCAGGCCGGCGGCGCACGGGTGGTCCGCGGCGACATCGTGCTGGACCGCAGCGCCTTCAGCGTGCCGGCCACCGACCCGGGCGAGTTCGACGGCGAGCCGCTGCGTCCCTACAACGCGCGGCCCGATGCGCTGCTCATCAATTTCAAGTCCATCGTGATGACGTTCACACCGGACCTGCCCAGCGGCCGCGCACTGGTGCGCTACGAGCCGCCGCTGGCGGGCGTGCAGGTGGGTGCCAGCGTGCCGCTGGTGCGCGTGGCCCGCTGCGGCGACTGGCGCAGCGAACTGCGCGCCAGCGTCGAGAACCCGGTCAACATCGAATTCCTGGGCACCTATTCGTCGGCCTGCGGTGAAAAAATCTGGCCCAGTGCCTATGCCGACCCGGCCAGCTTTGCCGCGCGCGCCATCGAAGGCTCGTGGCGGCAACTGGGCGGCCTGCTGACCGGCACGGCGCGCGACGCCACGCCGCAGGAACTCGCCATGCTGCGCAGCACCGGCACGCTGTCGGGCCAAAAAGCCGCGATACGCTTTGAGCACCAGTCGCCGACGCTGCTGGAGGTGGTGCGTGACGTCAACAAGTATTCAAACAACGTGATGGCCCAGCACGTCTTCCTGACGCTGGGCCTGCACGCCAGCCTGGGCCAGCCCAAAGCCGGCACGCTGGACGCTGCCCATGCCGCACTGGCCGCCTGGTGGAAAAAAAACCTGCCGGGCACGGCAGCACCCTTGATGGACAACGGCTCGGGCCTGAGCCGCAATGAGCGCGTAACGGCGGCGGGCCTGGCGGCCCTGCTGCTGCACGCCGCCAAAAGCCCGCTGGCCGCGGACCTGGCCGACTCGCTGCCCGTGGCGGGCGTGGACGGCACGCTGCGTGAGCGCGGCAAGGGCGTGGTGGGACAGGCCTTTTTGAAGACCGGCTCGCTGCGCGACGTGACCGCGATTGCCGGCTACGCCAACGGCAACAGCGGCACGCGCTACATCGTGGTGGGGCTCATCAACCACCCGAACGCCGGGGCCGCGCGTCCGGCGCTGGATGCACTGCTGGAATGGACCGTGAAAGAAGCCGCCCGATAGTCCCTGGCTACCGCCAAAGCCGCAAGTTATCCCTGCCGGGTGTGGACAAGGCTGTTGATGACCACGCGGCTTGCGGGGCAAAACCCCATTTGACGCGGCCTGCGCCACAATGCCTCAAATTTAGGCAAGGGCTTGCCCGGCAAGGCAGGCTGAACCGGAGCGCCATGATGCAAGCCCCCCGTACACCCCATCCCCATACCCCCGGAAACAGCCAGGCCTATTGCGTGGTGCTGACCGCCACGGCCACGGCGGAGGAAGCGGAACACCTGGCGCGCGGCATCGTTGAAGCCCGATTGGGCGCCTGCGTGCAGATTCAGGCCATCCAGAGCATTTACCGCTGGCAGGGCGCGCTGTGCAAGGAATCTGAATTTCGCCTGTCGATCAAGACACGCCAGGCGCGGTATGCGGCGCTGGAGCGTTTTATCCAGGAGCATCACAGCTACGAGACGCCGGAGATTGTGCAGCTACCCATCACCGCGGGCTCTGCAGAATACCTTCAGTGGGTCGCTGAAGAAAGCCGGGGCGGGCAGGATGAGCCCGAGCCCGACGCCCAATTCGCACTTCCCTGAGAGCTGCTCACAAAACCCAGCGAAGCGGTCCTGGCTAGGCGCGCCGCCGCAGACAGTGCTCCAGCACGGCAAGGCGGCGCAACAACGCCAGGATGGTTTTGTGAGCAGCTCTCGCTAAGACCGCGCCTCGCGCAAGGACGCCGCCAGCAAGCCCAGCCCCAGCGCACCCACGGCCACCGAGGCCATGCGGTCAGCCGTTCCCCGCGTGCGGGCGTAGGCCAGCCGCACCCGTTCGCGCGAAAACAGATAGGCCAGCAGCGTGTGCCAGCACAGCGCGTTGGCCACGATCATGGCCACTGCCGCGCCCTGCAAGGCCGGACTGGGCGCGGCCGGAAACGAGGCGGCAAACACGCTGCCGAAAAAGAGCGCCGATTTCGGGTTGGTGATGTTGGTGAGAAAACCCAGGCGGAAAGCGGCGGCCGATGAGACCGACGGGCCGCCCTTGCCTAAAGCAAGGCCGCCCGAGCGCCAGAGACGGCTGGCCACATACAGCAGGTAGAGGCCACCGGCCACTTGCAGCGCAAGGCGCAGCCCCGGAAAGATCTTGAACACGGCATTGACACCCAGCACCGCGCAGAGCGCCCAGATGGCGGCCCCCGCCGTCACGCCCAGGGCCGCGAACACCGCGCTGCGCGCCCGGTCGCTGGCCGCGAGCTGCGAGACCAGCAGCACGTTGGCGCCGGGGCTCATCATGGCCGCGACATGGAGAAACCAGATGGTGAGGAGGATGGAGAGCATGGTCGTCCCTGGTGCAGTGATGTCGATAGCGCGGGCGCCGCCCGATCAAGGTGCCGCGGGCAGGTCGCTTCTTTGCAGCAGCACGGCCCGCTGGTCCATGGCCCGGATGGTCCAGCGCCCGCTGGTCCAGCTCGGCAGCTTTTCCACCATCCTGAAATCCCGGTGGCTCAAGAGCATGTAGCGTACATCGTACTTTTGCACGTAGTCAACCAGCAGTGCGTCGTCCTGAAAAAGGCGGCCGTTGAGCCAGGTGTAGGCGCCTCCGTAGGAGTCAATGCGTGAATCGATGGAAGGGCGAAGCCGTGGGTAGGCCCGATACACCAGCTCCGCTCCGAGCTCATATGAATTGATCACGTTGCCCTGCAAATCGGGGGCGCTCAACTTCTTGATCATGAAGCTGGTATAGCTTGGGCTGATCCCCAGCGCCGAATGCGGAAACGCGCCGAAGGCGTTGCCGAACTTCGAAGCCAGCCCCAATACAAGGGCCGCCGCGAAGGCACAAACGGCATAGACCCGAACAGGGGTCTTTGCGCCCTGTTGTCCCGCCGCCGCCAGCGCCGAAAGTACAAATGCCGCGACCATGCCCTGATAGACCAGGAATCGGACGGTCTTCAGCGCCAGGACCAGGAACATCAGGAACATCAGCGCCTCCACGGCGCTGAGCCTGCGCCATTGGACCCACATCACGGTTGCGGTGACGGCGGCACAGCCAAGTCCCATCCACACGGCAGGGACTTCGTACCAACCCGGGTTGAAGGTTGGCATCCACTCATTGATGATCATTTTGTCGGTGTCGGCGTGGCCGAAGTTCACGACAAACTGCAGCAGATCCAGGCCGAAGGGGTTGACCAGGCATGCGGCCAGGGCGGCAATGGAGAAGATGGCGAATGCCTTGGGAATCTGCTTTGGGCGCATATTCCCCGCAATACCTGAACGAAGCCCGTCCAGCCACAGGCCCACGGCATAGATCGCCGCGATGATGGGCGCCAGGATAAAAGAGCCATGTGTGTTGGCCCAAAGAACCACGACCAGCAAGGCACCGGCCCATGCAAGCGGCCGCGGCCTTGACCTGCAGATATCCAGCAAGAGCCAGTAAAAACCCAGAAGGAACAAGGAAACAAGCTCGGGGCGCAGGAAGTGGCGCTGGTTCTCAATCCCCACGGCCAGAAAGCCCAACAGCAAGGCCAGCGGCAAATTCTTGCCGCTGCGCCGGTAGGCAAGCCAGGCCATGAGGGTGAACAGCGCGACCCCGGCGGCCCCCATGACCAGGGGCAGCCCGTCTTCGCCAACCAGGCCGATGAGCCAGTAGAACAGCAGGGACGGCAGCCATTCGTGCGCGTTGAAACGGGCGTCGCGTATTTCCGTGAAGGGAAACAGGATGGTCTTCGGGATGGCATGGTCCCGGGCGATCAGTTCCCCCACCTTGGCCTGCAGCCAGAAGTCGTTGGACACCTGGGGCACAACGCTGATGAAGACCACCGCAATGATGATCATCGCCAAAGCCGCCATGCGCCAGCCCTTCAGCCAGGGGCTGGCATGAGGCGCATTCGCGGACACATTGTCCAGGGAGTGTTGTGACGCGGAGTGTTCCAAAATGCGCTTCTCGTGTGGAGGTTGACCGAGCGACCTTTTGGCACAGCGCGTGCATCCTGCGCAGCCACCGGCCTGGTTGGCGGAGCTCCGTTTATACCCCAGCGCGTTCCGGCACGGGTAAGGGCCTCAGCTCGCGGCAGCCCGCCCCAGCCGGTCGCGCACGCCGTCCCATTCGGCCTCCGGCGGCGGGTTTTCCACCCAGATCAGCTTGACGCCTTTGGCATCGAAGTCGCGCAGCACGGCGAACAACTGCTGGGCCGTGGCCAACGCATCGTCGGGCATGCGGCGGTACAGCACCTGCTCGGACTTGATGCGCACGATGCTGCGGGCATAGACCGCGATGTGGGCGGCTTCGGCGCCCAGCAAATCGAGTGCGGTCTGGATCGGCCCGGCGTCCATGAGGCGCAGCTTGGCGTTGGGGGCGTAATGCGCTTCCAGCGTACCGGAGGCGCGCGGCGCATCGCCCGCCAGGCCCAGGGCCTGCTGCTCGAACTCGTCCTTGCCCAGCACGGCCTCGCCGCAGGCGGCTTCGAGTTGCGCGCGCGTGAGTACGCCCGGACGCAGCAGCACGGGCCGGCCGCGTGTGCAGTCGACGATGCTGGACTCGATGCCGACATCGCACGGGCCGCCGTCCAGCACCAGCAGGCCGTCGCCGAATTCCTGCTGCACGTGCTGGGCGGTGGTGGGGCTGACGCGGCCGAAACGGTTGGCGCTGGGGCCGGCGACGCCGGTGTTGCAGGCCTTGAGGAAAGCCAGCGCGACCGGGTGCGCGGGGCAGCGCAGGCCGATGGAATCCTGGCCGCCGGCCGCGGCCGCGGCCACGCCGGGCTTGCGCGGCAGGATCACGGTCAACGGCCCGGGCCAGAAGGCTTTCATCAAACGTGCCGCAAAAGGCGGCACGCTGCTGGCGTAACCCTCTACATGCGCCGCATCGGCCACATGCACGATGAGCGGGTGGTCGGACGGCCGGCCCTTGGCCGTAAAAATACCGGCGACGGCCTGGTCGCTGGACGCGTCGGCGCCCAGGCCATACACGGTTTCGGTCGGAAAGCCGACCAGCTCGCCGGCCTGGATGCGGCGGGCGGCCTCCGCTATGGCCTGCGTATCGGTGCCGGGCAGAATCATTGGCGTCGATCAGATGTCTTCAAGGCCCGGCAGCCCCAGGATGGCCGCCGCCTGGCGCGCCGTGGCCTTGACGGCGGCGACGTCGGCGCCGGTGATGTTCAGGTGGCCCATCTTGCGGCCGGCGCGCGCTTCGGTCTTGCCATAAAGGTGCAGGTGCGTGCCGGGCAGCGCCAGCACGGCCGGCCAGTCGGGCGTGCGCGGATTGCCCTGGGCGTCGAACCACACGTCGCCCAGCAGGTTGAGCATGATGGCCGGCGAATGCTGGCGCGGCTGCGGCAGCGGCAGGCCGGCCATGGCGTGCACCTGCAGGTCGAACTGCGAGACGTCGCAGGCGTCCATGGTGTAGTGGCCGCTGTTGTGCGGGCGCGGCGCCATTTCATTGACGACCAGCGCGCCGTCGGCACTGCCGTCGTCGACCAGGAAAAACTCGACGCAGAGCACGCCGACGTAACCAACGTGATTCGCGATGGTGCGGGTGGCGGCCAATGCACGCTGCGCAAGGGCCGCGGGCATATTGCCTTCGTAGGCCTGGGTGACGGCCAGGATGCCGTCCACGTGCACATTGCGCTGGGGCGCGAAGCCCACGATGCGGCCGTCCCAGCCGCGCGCCACGATGACCGAGCACTCGGCCTTGAGCGGCAGCATTTTTTCGAGCACGCAGGGCGCCTGCTTCAGGCCGGCCCAGGCGGCGGCGAGTTCGGCCGCATTTTTGACGCGGACCTGGCCCTTGCCGTCGTAGCCCATGCGCGCGGTTTTCAGGATGCCTGGCAGCAGGTCGGCAGGGACAGCCTCGAGTTGCGCCTGCGTTTCAATCACCGCATAGGGCGCGCAGCTGACGCCGGCCAGCACGCCGGATTCGGCGGCGCTGGCGGTGAAGTGCGATTTTTCCTCGATGCGGTTCTGCGCGATGGCGACGGCGGCGGCGCCCGGCGCCACGGGGCGGCTGGCGGCCAGCGCCTGCAACGCGGCGGCGGGCACGTTTTCAAATTCGGTGGTGATGGCGGCGCACAGCGCGGCCAGCTGCTTGAGCCCCTGCTCGTCGCCGTAGCCGGTCCGGATGTGGTGGTGGCTCACCAGGCCCGCCGGGCTTTGCGCGTCGGGATCCAGCACCGCGGTGAAATAACCCAGGCGCTGCGCGGCGTGCACAAACATGCGGCCCAGCTGGCCGCCGCCCATCACGCCCAGCGTGGCGGGCTGGCCGGAGGCGGAAACGGTGCCGGGGAAAACGGGGAGACCGGAAGGAAGGCTCATGCGGGCGGCAGGGTCATGGCGTGGGCGGCGGCGGTCTGCTCGGCGCGGAAGGCCTGCAGCTGGGCGGCCAGCGCCTTGTCGTGCAGGGCCAGCATGGCCACCGCGAACAGGGCCGCGTTGGCCGCACCGGCGTTGCCGATGGCAAAGGTGGCGACGGGAATGCCCTTGGGCATCTGCACGATGCTGTGCAGCGAATCGACGCCCTGCAGGTGCTTGCTGGCCACCGGCACGCCCAGCACGGGCACGGCCGTTTTGGCGGCCAGCATGCCGGGCAGGTGGGCGGCACCGCCGGCGCCGGCGATGATGGCCTGCAGGCCGCGGCCAGAGGCTGCTTCGGCATAGGCGAAGAGTTCGTCGGGCATGCGGTGGGCCGACACCACGCGGGCTTCGTGCGCCACGCCGAACTGGCTGAGGATCTGCACCGCGTGCTGCATGGTCTCCCAGTCGCTGCTGGAGCCCATCACCACGCCCACCAGCGGGGCGGCCGTATTGTTTGTCGTCGTCATTGGGACCTTCTGGGTCTTGGGGTTTGCAGGCCGTTCGCCCGTAACCCCTGATTTTAAGGGTCAGGCGGGCGGGCAGCGGCAAACGGGGCCTGCATGCTATCGTTTGGGCCTGCTCCCGGGCCACGCCAGCCGCGCCGCGGCGGTTGAAACCCCTTATTCCAGCCCCATTTTTCACAGAATCATGATAGACGTCACCCTTGCCAATTTCGAAGCGGAAGTCGTTGCCGCTTCCATGACCACCCCCGTGCTGATCGACTTCTGGGCGCCCTGGTGCGGCCCCTGCAAGTCGCTGGGCCCGATCCTGGAAAAGGTGGAAGCCGAATACGCCGGGCGCTTCAAGCTCGTGAAGGTCGATTCCGACCAGGAGCAGCAGCTGGGCGCGGCCTTCGGTATCCGCAGCATCCCGACCTGCATCCTGATGATGAACGGCCAGCCGGTGGACGGTTTTGCCGGCGCGCTGCCCGAAGGCAAGGTCAAGGAATTCCTCGACAAGCACCTGCCCCCGGCAGGCGAGGCCGAGGAGCAGGAACTGGCGCTCGAGGAAGAAAGCACCGACCCGTCCGACGTCCTGGAAAAGCTGCAGCACGCGGTGGCCGCCAACCCGGCCGACGACAACGCTCGCTTCGACTACGTCAAGCTGCTGCTGCAGATGGGCCGCGAGGACGACGCCAAGGTGGCATTCGCGCCGGTGATCGCGCAAACCACGGTGGTGCGGCGTTTTGATTCGCTCAAGCGCTGGATGGACGCCATGGACTTCGCCGCCACCCAGGGCGCGGGCGCCGCTGCCGGCCTGGACGCCAGGATCGCCGCCAACAGGCGCGACTTCGAAGCGCGTTTTGACAAGGCCCGCGGGCTGATGGCCCGGCAGCGCTGGACCGACGCGCTCGACGAGCTGCTGGAAATCCTGATGCGCGACAAGGCCTGGAACGAGGACCTCGCGCGCAAGACCTATATCGCCGTCCTCGACGTCATGGAAGCGCCCAAACCCAAGGTCGCCGATGGGCAGATTCCGCCGGAGGATCCGGTTGTGGCGACTTACCGCCGGCGCCTGTCCAGCGTGGTGCTCAGCTGAGAAGGCTGCGCCTGTCGCCGTGGCGCTGCGTCAAGCACCGTTCAGGCGCTTTACGCGGCCAGTGTTTGCGGATCGCCGCAGGCCCGCGTTTCCCCAGATGAAAAAGGCCGCCGCTCCGTAGCCAGCACGCGCTGAGCATTGAGGCTGCGGATGGGAATGGACGCGTCGCGCGGGATTCCGCCCGAAAGCTGCAGCGCCAGGTAACGGCCGCAGCACACGCGCAGGAAGGACGCAAAATTGTCGACCCCGCCCCGCTCGGCCACCAACTCGTCGTGCAGGCGGGTGCACAGCTGGGGCACGCTCATGCCGTCGCGCCGGGCGACGTCGCCCAGCACGTCCCAGAACAGGTTCTCCAGCCGGATGCTGGTGGCCACCCCGTGCAGGCGGACCGAGCGGATACGGCTTTCGTAGAGCGCCGGGTCGGCGTTGATGAATACCTCGCACATGATGTGTCTCCAGCTGCGGTTTTTTCGGGCGGCACCGCCGTCACTTTCTCAGGCCAAGGAAATCATGCGCCGCACACCGGCCGGCGTCAATGTGTGATCCGCGTCCCGAGCAAAACCAGGAACTGCGCAATCCAGGCCGGGTGGGCCGGCCAGGCGGGCGCCGACACCAGGTTACCTTCGGTATGGGCCGCGTCGATGGCGATGTCGGCATAGCGACCGCCGGCGCGTTCGACCTCGGTGCGGCAGGCCGGGTAGGCCGAGCAGGTCCGGCCCTTGAGCACATCGGCGCCCGCCAGCAATTGCGCCGCATGGCAGATGGCGGCCACCGGCTTGTTGGCCTCAAAAAAGTGCTTCACCATGGCCACCACGGCCGGGTAGGTGCGCAAGTACTCCGGTCCACGCCCGCCCGGCAGCAGCAGCGCGTCGTAGCTCTCGGTCTTGACATGGGCGAAGGTGGCGTTCAGCGCGAAGTTGTGGCCCGGCTTTTCGCTGTAGGTCTGCGCGCCTTCAAAATCGTGGATCGCCGTCTTGATAGTGTCGCCAGCCGCCTTGTCGGGGCACACCGCATGCACCGTGTGGCCCACGGCCAGCAAGGCCTGGAAGGGCACCATGGTTTCATAGTCTTCGCAATAGTCACCGCAAATCATCAATATCTTTTTGCCTGCCATGTCTGTCTCCTGGGGATGGGATGAAGGAACAGACAGATTCTGGACACACCACGGCGATCCGTGGTGTTAGCGGGCTGTGACATCAATGTACAGAGGACGGGCCCGGCCCGCGGCGGCCTCAGGCCGTCAGCCGCGTCAACGCTTCCTGGTACTTGGCGGCGGTCTTGGCGACCACATCGGCCGGCAGGTGCGGCGAGGGCGGGGTCTTGTCCCAGGGCTTGCCATTGATGCGCACGGCTTCCAGCCAGTCACGCACGAACTGCTTGTCGTAGCTGGGCGGGTTCTGGCCGGCCGCGTAAGCGGCTTCATAACCTTCGATGGGCCAGTAGCGGGAGGAATCGGGCGTCAGCACCTCGTCCATCAGCGTCAGCGTGCCGTTTTCATCGAGGCCGAATTCGAACTTGGTATCGGCAATGATGATGCCTTTGGTCAGCGCGAAGGCGGCGGCGGTGCTGTAGATCTCGATGCTGATTTTTTTGATCCGCGCGGCCAACTCCGGGCCGACGATCTTGACCACCTGCTCATAGCTGATGTTCTCGTCGTGCTCGCCGGCTTCGGCCTTGGCGGCTGGCGTGAAGATGGGCTCGGGCAACTTGCCGGCGTTCTTCAGGCCCGCGGGCAGGGGCACGCCGCAGACCGCCTGGCTTTCCTGGTATTCCTTCCAGCCGCTGCCGGCAAGATAGCCGCGCACCACGGCCTCGACCGGGATGGGCTTCAGGCGCTTGACCAGCATGGAGCGGTTCACCACCTGCGGGATTTCGGCCGGCGTGACCACGCTTTCGGGCGATTCGCCGGTCAGATGGTTGGGGCAGATGTGGCCCAGCTTGCCGAACCAGAACAGCGCCATCTGCGTGAGCAGCGCGCCCTTGCCGGGAATCGGCTCACCCAGGATGACGTCGAAGGCGCTGAGCCGGTCGCTGGCCACCATCAGCAGCCTGTCCTTGCCCACGGCGTAGTTATCGCGCACCTTGCCGCGCGCGAGCAGGGGCAGGGAGGTCAGGGCGGAGGTATGGAGTGCTTGGGTCATGGTGGGGGGCATGGGAGAGGGGTCAAGTAAAAAGCCCGCGACTTGCAAGAGTCCGCGGGCTTTGAATTATCGCCAATCCGCGCGGGCGGACGGCGGGAATTTTCAGTGGACGACTTGAGCCAATTCGCCCTTGGCGTATTTGGCGGCCACGACCTGCAGGGTGTCGCCCTTGATCTTGGCGCCCTGGCCTTCGCAGCCGAACTGGATGTAGCGCTGCTTGCAGATCTGCTTGGCGGCTTCGCGCGCGGGCTTGAGCCATTCGCGGGCATCGAACTTTTCGGGGTTCTCGGCCAGGAACTTGCGCACCGCGGCCGTCATGGCCAGGCGGATGTCGGTGTCGATGTTGATCTTGCGCACGCCGTGCTTGATGGCTTCCTGGATTTCCTCGACCGGTACGCCGTAGGTTTCCTTCATGTTGCCGCCGTACTGGCGGATCAGGGCCAGCAGCTCCTGCGGCACCGAGGAGGAGCCGTGCATCACCAGGTGGGTGCTCGGAATGCGTTTGTGGATTTCCTTGATGCGGTCGATGGCCAGGATGTCGCCGGTGGGCTTGCGGGTGAACTTGTAGGCGCCGTGGCTGGTGCCGATGGCGATGGCCAGCGCGTCGATCTGCGTGCGTTTGACGAAGTCGGCGGCCTGCTCAGGGTCGGTCAGCAGCTGTTCGCGCGTCATGGTGGCATCGGTGCCGTGGCCGTCTTCCTTGTCGCCCTTCATGGTTTCAAGCGAGCCGAGGCAGCCGAGTTCACCTTCCACGGTAACACCGTATTTATGGGCCAGCTGCGAGACCTTTTTCGTCACCTCGACGTTGTAGTCGTAGCTGGCGATGGTCTTGCCGTCGGCTTCAAGCGAGCCGTCCATCATCACCGACGAAAAACCGAGGTCGATGGCGCCCTGGCAGACGTCGGGGTTCTGGCCGTGGTCCTGGTGCATGACCAGCGGGATGTTGGGGTACATCTCAATGGCCGCCTGGATCAGGTGCTTGATGAAGGGTTCACCGGCATATTTGCGGGCGCCGGCGCTGGCCTGCAGGATCACCGGTGCGCCGGTTTCCTTGGCCGCTTCCATGACGGCTTGCACCTGCTCGAGGTTGTTGACGTTAAAAGCCGGAATGCCGTAGCCGTTGACTGCCGCATGGTCCAGCAGCTCGCGCATCGAAACGAGTGCCATGATCAGAATCCCCAGAAAGTTAAAACGCTGCCGAAAAAGGCGAGGTCCCCGCAGAGGGCCGCGCAGCACGAGGGCTGCATGCAAAGGCCGTAACCGCGAAGTAACCGAGGCCTTCATTCTACCGGCTGCGTAAAGACCACTTATTTAAGGAGTTAGCGGCAGAACCATGCGGTAACAGCGTGTAAAAGGCGCGGGTGCAGCTGGCTGCGTGAATCGGCCGCCGTGCACGTCCATTACGCGGCCGACGATTTTGTGGCCCAGGCCCAGCCTTTCGGCCGAGGGCGCCGCGGTGCCCTGGGAGGCTTGGCCGTCATCGCAGACCTGCAGCCACGTCGCGCCTTCGTCACGACCCCACTGGACGCAGACAGCCGTGCCGCGGGCCGTGTGGTGCAGGGCGTTATCGACGAGATTGCGCAGAGCCAGCTCCAGCAGCAGCGGATGGGCCAGCACCTGCAGCCCCTCCTCACCTTGCACGCTGAGCGTGTGGCCGCTTTCCCAGGAGGCCTGCGCGTAGCCGGCCACTACCTGCCCGGCCAGCGCGCCCAGGTCCAGGCGCTGCATTTGCTGCTGCAGGTCGGCGCGGCTGGCCCGCGCCAGCGAAAGCAGTTGGGCGATGACGTGCCCGGCGCGCATCGCGTCGGCGCCTATCTGCGCCAGCGCCTGCTCGCGCGCCTCGGGCGAAAGTTCGCCGCGCAGCGAGGCCGCCTGCAGGGCGATGGAAGCCAACGGCGTGCGCAACTCGTGCGCCACCTCGCTGGCGAGTTGGCGCTCGCGCTCCAGCGAAGCCTGCTGCTGGCCCACCAGCGTGTTGATGGAACGCACGACCGAGTTGAACTCGCGATAGGGATGGCGGGCCTCGAGGCGCTCGGCCTTGTCCACCTCAAGCTCAGCCACGTCGCGCGACAGCGCCTGCAGGGGACGCAAACCGCGCCAGATGGCCGCCCCCAGCGCGAGCGCCACCACGGGCAGCAGCCACAAGCCCGGCTCGGCCAGCTGGCCGGCGACGTCGGCGGCCATTTCATCGCGCTCGTCGGCGCGCACCAGCACCATCACCTGCCGCGTGTGCGAGGCATCCCACTGCGAAAAACTGCGCCAGATGGCCGGCGGCGTGCCGAGTTCCAGGTCGGCGAAACCGGCTTGCCCACTGAACGGCGGCAGGGGCGCGTCGCCCGAGCGGGCCAGCAGCCGGCCGCCGGCATCGCGCACCAGCACGCTAAGGGAGGGCTGGTAGTCGTGGCTCTTCAGCGCGGGAAGGACGGGACGGACGGTTTCCCGGGCGGCGTCCACAAAAGGCGGCAGGTCCAGGTTGAGCATGAGCGTCGCCGTACCGGCCAGGTGTCCGTCGGTCAGCTCGCCGGCCTCATGGACGCCTGTCCGGTAACCCACCGCCACGAAACCGGCCCAGACCAGCAGCAGCGCCGCCAGCACCCACAGCAGAAGGCGGCGCGTGAGCGAAGCCTGCGGACGCACAACCGGCTTCATGCGCCATCCTCCCGCGGAATGAAATAACCGACGCCGCGCATGGTCTGGATCAGGCCCTCACCCAGCTTGCGCCGCAGGTGGTGCACATGCACCTCAACCGCGTTGCTGCCGACGGCGTCCTGCCAGTTGTAAAGGCGCGCTTCGAGCTGCTGGCGCGACAGCACCCGGCCGCGCGACTCCAGCAGCAGGAGCAACAAGGCGAACTCACGCGGCGCCAACTCAACGGCCGCACCCGCGCGCAGCACGGTGCGGGCCGCCGGGTCTATCACCAGCTCGCCGTGGACCAGCAGCGGATGGGCGCGGCCCGCCGCGCGCCGCAGCAGCGCGCGCATGCGAGCCTCGAGTTCATCCAGGTCGAAGGGTTTGACCAGATAGTCGTCGGCGCCCAGGTTGAGGCCCGAAATGCGGTCGGCGACCTGGTCGCGCGCGGTCATGATGAGCACCGGCGTCAGCGGGTCGGGCAGAGCCCCGGCCGCGCCCGCGCGGGCCTGCCGAAGCTGCAGCAGCAGGTCGCCGCCGTCGCCGTCCGCCAGGCCCAGGTCCAGCAGCACCAGGTCAAAGGGCTCGCCGGACAGGGCTGACCACGCCGAAGCCAGGCTGGCGCAGGCGTCAACCGCATAGCCCCGCTGCTGCAGGTTGGTCCGCAGGCCCAGGGCGATGCCGGCATCGTCTTCCACCACCAGGATTCGCATGGGCCCATTGTCGGCGCTGCGGGCCATGGCGGGGGATATCGCAGGCCGCCTGCAAGGCCTTAAGGGTGAGTTAAGAAGCTCCCACTATCTTGCGGCTTCCCCTTGGCCACTCGCTTGCGCGAAACTCCCATGACCGCTTACTCCTTCGCTGGCGACAGCGCCCCCCGCGCGTCCCGTGTTTTCCTGGCAACGCTGCTCGGCCTCGCGCTGCTGCTGGCCTGGGACCATTCAGGCCTGGACCTGTGGATGGCACACGGGTTCGGCACCCCGGCCGGTTTTCCCCTGGAAGACCACTGGTTCTGGCGCGGCACCCTGCACGACGACATCCGCTGGCTGCCCTGGGGGGTGGAACTGGCGCTGCTGGCGGCCGTCGTGCGGCCTTTCGGCGCCCTGCGCCGGCTGGCCGTGGAGCGGCGCGTGCAACTGGCGCTGACCACACTGGTGTCGCTGCTGGCGGTCTCCACCCTCAAGCTGCACAGCCTGACGAGCTGCCCCTGGGAACTGCATGAATTCGGCGGCACGGTGGCCTATGTATCGCACTGGGCCTGGGGCGTGCACGACGGCGGCAGCGGCGGCTGCTTTCCTGCCGGCCATGCCTCGGCGGGTTTTGCTTTCCTCGGTGGCTTTTTTGCGTTCCGCCACGCCCGGCCCCGCGCGGCGCGGCGCTGGCTGGCGGGAGCGCTACTGGCAGGTTTCATATTGGGCCTGGCGCAACAGGTGCGCGGCGCCCATTACATGAGCCATACGCTCTGGACCGCCTGGCTGTGCTGGGTCTCGGCGGCGCTGGTCGACAACATCGTCAGCCAAATGCTTTCACAAAAGCCGTCGCCGGCTCAGGTGCAGGTGCCTGTACTCGCGGCGCCAGGGTCATAAACCCAGCGACCGCCGCGGAGGGCTGGTATTCCACCAGCATGAGCCGCGGGACTGGCTTTGCCAGACCGCAGGCGGGCGGCCCCCTCGGGGGGCAGGGAGCTACACGAAGTGAGCGACCGTGGGGGCTCTATATCTAAGCCACTCTGCAGATTTTGAGCATGTTGGTGCCGCCCGGCGCACCCATGGGCTCGCCGCAGGTGATGGCGTACACGTCGCCGCTTTGCACGATGTTGCGGCGCAAGAGATGGCCTTCGGCCTGCTCGAGCGCGGTGTCGCGGTCGGCGCTGGTGTCCATCAGCAGGGGGCGCACGTTGCGGTACAGCGCCATCTTGCGCTGCGTCGCCAGGCGCGGCGTGAGCGCGTAGATCGGCACGCGGATGTCGTGGCGGCTCATCCACAGGGGGGTGGAGCCGCTGTCGGTCAGCGCGACGATGGCCTTGGCGCCCAGGTGGTGCGCCGTGAACAGCGCGCCCATGGCGATGGACTGGTCGATGCGGCTGAAGGTTTTGCCGGAGAAATCGCCCTCCAGCTCCTTGTATTCGGCTTTCTCGGCTTCCTCGCAGATCTTGGCCATTTCCTCAACCGTCTCCAGCGGGTATTTGCCGGCGGCGGTTTCGGCACTGAGCATCACCGCGTCGGTGCCGTCCAGCACCGCGTTGGCGACGTCGCTGACCTCGGCGCGCGTGGGCACCGGGTTGACGATCATGGACTCCATCATCTGCGTGGCGGTGATGACGACCTTGTCGCCGGCGCGCGCCATCTTGATCATGCGTTTTTGCAGCGCCGGCACGGCGGCGTTACCGACTTCCACGGCCAGGTCGCCGCGGGCCACCATGATGCCGTCGCTGACGCGCAGGATTTCTTCAAGCTTGGGAATGGCCTCAGCGCGCTCGATCTTGGCGATCAGGCCGGGCTTGTGCTTGTAGGGCGCGGCGGCCACGTTGCACAGTTGGCGCGCCATTTCCATATCGGTGGCGTTCTTGGGAAAGCTCACGGCGACGTAGTCGGCCTGGAAACTCATGGCCGTCTTGATGTCTTCCATGTCCTTGGCGGTCAGCGCCGGGGCGGTCAGGCCGCCGCCCTGCTTGTTGATGCCCTTGTTGTTGGACAGCTCGCCGCCCAGCTTGACGGTGGTGTGCACTTCTTCGCCGCGCACCACGTCGACGGTGAGCACGATCAGGCCGTCATTGAGCAGCAGCACGTCGCCGGCTTTGACGTCGCGCGGCAGTTCCTTGTAGTCCAGGCCCACGCCCCTCAGGTCGCCGGGCTCGGTGCGGGAGGCGTCGAGGATGAATTTCTCGCCGGGCTCGAGCTGGACCTTGCCTTCGGCGAACTTGCCGACGCGGATCTTGGGGCCTTGCAGGTCGGCCATGATGGCGACTTCGCGGCCGGCGCGCTGGGCGGCTTCGCGCACCAGCTGGGCCCGGTCCACATGGTCCTGGGCGGTACCGTGGCTGAAATTGAGGCGCACCACGTTGACGCCGGCGCGGATCATTTTCTCCAGCAGTGCGGGGTCGCTGGAGGCGGGTCCGAGGGTGGCAACGATCTTGGTGGCGCGACGCGGCATAGGGAATGTCTCCATGTAATTTAGTTTCTGATTTTCACACGGAAACAGTTACGGAGGCGTTACCAATTTGGCGCCCGGGGCCATTACCGACCCCTGCGGCGCCCCGCGAAAGCGCTCAGCCCGCGGCGCGTTTCTGCAGAATTTCAAAAGCTGGCAGCGTCTTGCCTTCCAGCACTTCGAGGAAAGCGCCACCGCCGGTGGAGATGTAGCCCACCTGCTTTTCAATGCCGTACTTGGCGATCGCAGCCAGCGTGTCGCCGCCGCCGGCAATCGAGAACGCGCTGCTGTCGGCAATGGCGCGCGCGATGCCTTCGGTGCCTTTGGCAAACGCGTCGAACTCGAACACGCCGACCGGGCCGTTCCAGACAATGGTGCCGGCGGCCATCAATTGCGCCGCGAGCCGGGCAGTGGTTTGCGGGCCGATGTCGAGGATCAGGTCGTCGTCGGCGACGTCGGTGGCTGCTTTGACGGTGGCCGGCGCGTCGGCGGCAAAGGCCTTGGCGGTGACCACGTCGGTCGGGATCGGCACTTCGGCGCCGCGCGCCTTCATGGCTTCGATCACGGCCTTGGCTTCAGCCAGCAAATCGGCTTCGGCCAGGCTTTTGCCTATCTTCAGGCCGGCGGCCAGCATGAAGGTGTTGGCGATGCCGCCGCCCACGATGAGCTGGTCCACATTGGCGGCCAGCGACTTGAGGATGGTGAGCTTGGTCGACACCTTGCTGCCGGCCACGATGGCGACCAGCGGCCGGCGCGGGCTGGACAGCGCCTTGGAGATCGCATCCATTTCGGCGGCCAGCAGCGGGCCGGCACTGGCCACGGGCGCAAACTGCGCGATGCCGTAGGTGGAGGCTTCGGCGCGGTGCGCGGTGCCGAAGGCGTCGTGCACAAAAATATCGCAGAGTGCCGCCATCTTGCGGGCCAGCTCTTCGCTGTTTTTCTTCTCGCCCTTGTTGAGGCGGCAGTTCTCAAGCAGCACCAGCTGGCCGGGTTTGACATCCACGCCATCCACCCAGTTGGACATCACGGGCACTTCGCGTTTCATGAGTTCACCCAAGCGCTTGCCCACGGGCGCCAGCGAGTCGGCCGGCTTGAATTCGCCTTCCACCGGACGCCCGAGGTGGGAGGTCACCATGACAGCCGCGCCGGCGTCCAGCGCCATCTGGATGCAGGGGATGGAAGCACGCACGCGCGTGTCTTCGGTGATGTTGCCGGCATCGTCCTGCGGCACGTTGAGGTCGGCACGGATGAACACGCGCTTGCCGGCAACTTTGCCGCTGGCGCACAGGTCGGAGAAACGGATGAAATTCATGGAAAGGCTCGCAAGGGATGTGGATCTTCAGGCCGGTGCCGGCCTGAGCTGCCGCAATTGTAGGCGGGCGTTTTTCCCTGAAGCCTGCCGCGAAGCACCTTTGCGTTTGCTTACCTACCAACCCAGGAGGATGTGCAGCGGCAGGTAAACCGCCATGCCGGCCAGGATGGTGCCCAGCACGCCGTGGCGCCAGTAATACCAGGCGGTGCCCGCAATGACGGCAAAAAGGCGGGCGTCCTTCCAGGTGGCGATCAGGTGGCCCTGGGTCATCACCATTTCCGGCACGATGACCGCCGCCAATGCGGCGATGGGCGCGTAGTGCAGGCCGCGCTGGGCCCAGGCCGGCAGGGTCCAGGGTTTGTCCGACAGGAAAAAGAAGCAGCGCGTGAGGACGGTGATCGCCGTCATGCCGAGGATGGTGGCCACGGTCCAGAGATCGGTCTGGTTCATGCGGCGTCTCCGGTGCCGGGCGCGGGTGCGGCGGGCTTGGCCGGCACCGGTTTTTCAAGCAGCAGGCAGACGGCCACCGCGGCGGCGATGCCCACCAGGATGTTGAGCTTGAGCGGCAAGGCAAAGGTGGCCACGGCGGCCGCGCCTGCAATGCCGGCCGACACCACGCGCAGCCGTGTGGTGGCCAGCGAGCACATGATGCCCAGCAGCGCGAGGATGCCGGCAAAGCCCAGGCCCCAGGACAGCGGAATGGAGTTGGCCAGCGCGACGCCCAGCAGGCTGGCGCTGACCCAACTGACCCAGCTGACCCCGCAGCTGCCGACCCAGTAGGCCTCCTGCCCGCGGATGACCAGCGGGTCGGTGGAAGGGTGCGGGAAGCGCTTGGTGAACAGCACGTAGTTGAGGTCCGCCATGGCGTAGCCGTATATCAGGCGCTGCCACAGGCTCTGGTGCATCACATAGGGACGCAGGTGGGCGCTGAAGACCATAAAACGCAGGTTGACGCAGAACGAGGTCGCCAGGATCACCCACATGGGGGCGCCGGCCACGATGAGCGGAAGCGCCGCGAGCTGCGAGCTGCCGGCAAACACCAGGATGGCCATGAGCAGCACCTCGATCAGGCTCATGCCCGACTTGGCCATGGCCACGCCCGTCATCAGGCCCCAGGCGGCAATGCCGGGCGCCACCGCCGCGAGTTCGCTGGCGCCCACCCGGAACTCCGGATGCTTGAACAATGTTTTCACAAAACCCTCATTCCTGTTGATCTGCCGGCGCCTGGCTGAACACCATGCCGGGCCGGATGTCGAAACCGCGTAAAAAATCGGCCGCATCCAGCGCCTTGCCGCCGGCTTTTTGCAGGCGGCTTACACGCAGCACGCCGTCGACGGCGGCGATGTCTATGCCTTCAGCGCCGGCGGCCAGCACCTGGCCGGCCTCTGCGCCGGCGGGCCGGGCCGCACCGGCGAGGATTTCGGCGCGCCAGAACTTGAGGGTCTGGCCCGCCAACACCCCGGCCGCACCTGGAAAGGGATTGAAAGCGCGGATACGGCGTTCCAGCACGGTAGCGCTTTGCGTCCAGTCGATCATGGCCTCGTGCTTTTCAATCTTGTGGGCGTAGGTCACGCCCTCCGAAGGCTGGGGCGTGGCCGTGAGACCGCCGCAGGCCGCGAGTTCCAGCGCCTCGACGATGAGCCGCCCGCCCAGGCCGGCCAGCCTGTCGTGCAGGGAGGCTGTGGTGTCTTGCGCGGCGATGGGCAATCGGTCCACCAGCAGCATGTCACCGGTGTCCAGCCCGGCATCCATCTGCATGATGGTGATGCCGGTCTCCGTGTCGCCGGCCTCGATGGCGCGGTGGATGGGGGCGGCGCCGCGCCAGCGCGGCAGCAAGGACGCATGGATATTGAGGCAGCCGAGCCTGGGGGCGTCCAGCACCCATTGCGGAAGAATCAGGCCGTAGGCCGCGACCACCATGAGGTCCGCACGCGCGGCGGTGATGGCCTCACGGGCGCTGGCTGCGTCATCGGGAAATTTGCCGTCCAGGCGCAGGCTGCGGGGCTGGGCGACCGTGATATGGGCGGTTTCAGCCCATTGTTTGACGGGGGAGGCTTGCAGTTTCATGCCGCGGCCGGCGGGGCGGTCGGGCTGGGTCAGGACCAGGGGGATCTCAAAACCGGCTGCGTGCAATCTTTCGACGGCGACTCGGGCGAACTCAGGGGTACCGGCAAAAATGACGCGCATGGCGCCTGATTCTAAAGAGTCCTAGGGAAATCCCGGACCGGGGGGCGCCAAAGCCCCGCGGGCGCTCAGCGGGCGGCGTCGCGGTCCTCATCCTTTTTCTGCTTGATCATCTTGGTCTTGATGCGGTTGCGCTTCAAGGGAGAGAGGTATTCGACAAACACCTTGCCCAGCAGATGGTCCATCTCATGCTGGATGCAGACCGCCAGCATGCCTTCGGCTTCGTAGACCTGCGGCTTGCCGTCCAGGTCCAGGGCCTGGACCTTGATCGCCGTGGAGCGCTCCACCCCGTCATAAATGCCGGGCACGGACAGGCAGCCTTCGTCGCCGACGCGCGTTTCAGGACTGGCCCAGACGATTTCGGGGTTGATCAGCACCATGGGCTGGTTGCGGTCCTCGCTGACGTCGATCACGATCAGGCGCTCATGCACGTCAACCTGGGTGGCGGCCAGGCCTATGCCCGCCGCCTCATACATGGTTTCAAACATGTCGTCGGCCAGCTTGCGCAGGCGGGCGTCCACGGCCGCCACGGGTTTGGCCACCGTGTGCAGGCGGGGATCGGGGTAACGAAGAATGGTCAGCTGGCTCATGGGGGAAGGCAAGGGAAAAGGAGGGGCGAAGGGGAGATGTCGCTATTTTCGCCACTTTTCTCGGTTTTTCAGCATCCTGATATTCCCAGAATCGTGTATTCGTTGCTTAATCAAGGGCTTAGGTACAAAATCGTTAGTAATTTATCAAGATATGACACGGTCTTTTCCGCCTGTAACCGTTGCGGATCATGCCGTGCCAGTCCCCTAAAAGCGCCGAAGGCCTACAAAGATGCAAACAATTTTTGGTCGTTTCAGTCAAATTTCAATAGCCGCCACCGCCCTTCTGGGCATTGCCGGCGGCCTGCATGCCCAGAATTTCCCCATCACACCGGGCCAAAAAGCAACAGCCACCCAGGTGGCCCAGGCGGGCGTCCCGCTCAGCGAACTGGCGCCCAACGCCCCGGACGAATACACCGTCAAGCGCGGCGACACGCTGTGGGCCATCTCCGGCATGTTCCTCAAAAGCCCCTGGCGCTGGCCGGAACTGTGGGGCATGAACCTGCAGGACATCCGCAACCCCCACCGCATCTACCCCGGGCAGCACCTTTACCTGGACAAGACTGGTGGCCGCGCCACCCTGCGCACGCGCCAGGCCTCGAGCGACGGCCCGCCGACGGACACGGTGCGCGTGTCGCCCCGCACCCGCTACGAATCCCTGGCCGACAACTCGATTCCCACGCTGGCGAACAATGTCATCGAACCCTTCCTCTCGGAAGCCGTCCTGGTTGACGATGCGACCTTTTCAAGGGCTCCCCGCATCGTCGCCGCCCAGGAAGGGCGCGTGCTGCTGAGCCGTGGCGACCGCGCCTATGCGCGCGGCGAGTACGTGGGCGGCGTTGCCACCGGCACTCCCCTGAGCGACGCAAAAGGCCAGCCGCTGGATTACCGCGTCTACCGCAATGCCACGGCCCTGAAAGACCCGACCACCCAGCAGATCCTGGGCTACGAGGCGCAATACATCGGCAAGGCCGAACTCATGCGCGGCGAATCCGTCACCCAGATTCCAGGCAAGGACGGCAAGCCCCAGCCGGAAATCGTGCCCGCCACGATTGACATCGTGTCCACCAAGGAAGAAATGCGGGTGGGCGACCGCCTGCTGCCCGAGCCCGCCCGGGAGCTGGTCAGCTACGTCCCGCACGCGCCCGCCACCCCTATCACGGGCCAGATCGTCTCCATTTACGGCAGCGCCGTGGCAAATGCGGCTGAAAACCAGGTCGTGGTGATCAACCGGGGCGCCGCGGACGGGCTTGAGCGCGGCCATGTGATGGCCATCCTCAAGGACGGCGAGCGCCTGGCCGACAAGACCGACAGCGCACGGCCGCAGATCAAGCTGCCCAACGAGCGCAACGGCTTGATGATGGTGTTCCGCACCTTTGACAAGCTCTCCTACGCGCTGATCCTGCAGATCACCGACGGCGTCAAGGTCGGCGACCGCTTCGTCAACCCGAATTAAGCGCGCCGCCTGCGTCCGGGCCCGCCACGGCGCGGCCCGCGGACGCGGCGCCGACACGCCCGCCCATCGCCGGCCCTCTCCCAAAGCCAGACCGACGTGGACACGCAAGAGCTCCAGGCCTGGCTGCGATTGACCCTTTCCCCCGGCGTGGGAAACGACACCGCGCGCAAACTGCTGGCAGCTTTTGGGTCGGCGCAGGCCGTCTTCAGACAGAGCGCGGCCGCCCTCACACAACTCGGCACCACCAAGCTGGCCAAGGCCATCCAGGCAGAGCCGCCGGCTTTGGCGGCCCAGCTGCAGCTCACCCTCGAATGGCTGCAGGCCGGCGACGACAGGCGGGTCGCCACGCTGGGCGACGCCGCCTACCCCACAGCCCTGCTCGACATCGAGGACCCGCCCCTGATGCTCTACATGCTGGGCACGCTGGCCGCGCAGCCAACGGCGGCTCCGCTTATCGCCATCGTCGGCAGCCGCAACCCGACGCCGCAAGGCGAGGCCAATGCCCGGCAGTTCGCCAAGGCCTTCGGCGGCGCCGGGCTTTGCGTGGTCTCGGGGCTGGCCCTGGGCATTGACGGCGCGGCGCACGATGGCGCCCTGCTGGGCGGCGGCGAGACGATTGCCGTGGTGGGCACCGGGCTGGACAGGGTCTATCCCAAGAAGCATCTCGCGCTGGCGCACCGGATTGCGCAGCACGGCATGATCGTCAGCGAATTTCCGCTCGGCACGCCGCCGCTGGCGGCCAATTTCCCGCGGCGCAACCGCATCATCTCGGGCCTGTCCCGCGGCACCCTGGTGGTGGAAGCGGCGCTGCAATCGGGCTCGCTGATCACGGCACGGCTGGCGGCGGAGCAGGGCAAGGAGGTCTTTGCCATTCCCGGCTCCATCCACTCGCCCCAGTCCCGCGGCTGCCATGCGTTGATCAAGCAGGGCGCGAAGCTTGTGGAAGTGGCGCAGGACGTGCTGGAAGAGCTCAGGCTTTCCACCGCCCCTCGCCCAGCCGGCAACGATGAGCCGGAGGGCGGCCCGGACGCCGGTGACCCGCTGATCGCTGCCCTGGGCTTTGACCCCGTCAGCCTGGACGCCTTGCAGGCGCGCACCGGGCTGGACACCGCGCGGCTGCAGGCCAGCCTGCTGGAACTCGAACTGTGCGGGCAGGTGGTGCGCTTGCCGGGCGGGCTGTTCCAGCGTCTCGCAGCGGGTTGACGCGGCGAATTCCGATGCGCCTCAAGCCCCTGGCCGGATGATTGACACGGCCGGCTGCATCTGCGTTATATTGGGTGCATGTTTGAAGTACTGGTGTACGTCTACGAGAATTACTGGCAAGGTGACGCTTGCCCCGAACTCCACCGACTGGGCCGCAAACTCACCGCGGCGGGCTTCGATGCCGAGGAAATCCAGGCAGCCCTTGTCTGGCTCGACGGCCTGAATGCCGCGGCCCAGGGCACACAGATCAGCCTGCCGGCCAAAGCCCCGCAAGACACCAGCGATGTATCCCCCGCAACCGTTCACGCCATCCAGCCGCAATCTGCCGGCAGCCTGCGTGTGTACTCCGTCGCCGAGCAGGTGCACCTGGGCGCGCAAAGCCTGGGTTTTGTGAGCTTCCTTGAATCCTCCGGCGTGCTGCCGCCGCACATGCGCGAGATCGTTATCGACCGCGCCATGGCGGCCCCCGGCGACCCGGTGTCGCTGGACGACCTGAAAATCATCGTCCTCATGGTGTACTGGAGTTTTGGCGAAGAGCCCGATGCGCTGGTGCTCGACGAACTGTGCGACGACTCGGAATTTCGCCTGGCCCACTGAACCGGGCGCTGAACGCCGGTGGCCGGCTCCGCGCTCCAAGGCGCCCTTCCAATTCGGAATTGAAAGCCTAGCCCAGCAGGCGCTCGGGATTGGCGTCGAGCTTGGCCAGCGCATCGCGCGTGGCGCGCACCGTCAACGCTTCTTCTTCCGTCGGCACCAGCAAGCCCGCCTGCAGGTAGGCGGCCAGGCGGCGCGCCTGGATCAGGAAATTGCGGCCCTCGACGGAGGCGAACAGGTGCAACTGCTTGCGGTCACTGCACCAGGCGAACTGCACGTGGCTGACCTTGCCGTTGTGGTCCAGGCTGAACCAGGAACCCAGCTGCAGCTCCTTGGCCCAGGCGCGCATGGCCTCGGTGGGATGGCTGCCGCCGTCGGCAATCACCTCGATGTCGGTGGAGTCTATGCCTATCATGGTGACCAGGCTCTCGGTATCCAGCGGCAGATCGCCGACATCCTCGTCGGACAGGTAATCCTCGAGGTTGGTCAGGCGCTTGGCCATGGCCTCCACCTTCTCCACGGGAATCGCGTCGGTCTTGGACATGAAGGCGTCGGCCAGCGTGTCGCTGATGATTTTCAGATGCCCGTCCTGGTCGGCCACGCCCAGGCCCAGCATGGACATGCCCAGGCGCAGCAGTTGCAGCAATTTGGGCAGGTCGGCGATCACGCGGGCGCGGTCGTTGCGGTTGGGCTTGGCGCTGGCCGCCCATACGAGGTCGGCGGCGGCCCGCTTGAGCGTGAGGGTCTCCTCATGCTGCGGGCCGTTTTTCATGGCGGCGATCGCCAGCACTTCGGCCCACACCTTGAACAGGAATTCGCGGATTTCATCGCGGACCGGCATGTCATTGAGCATGTTGCGCATCTCAATGGTGTACTGGATGGTCATGGTCTCTTTTTGTTCGACCTGCTGGGCCACGCTCACCACGCGGGCGGTGCTGCCGTGCTCCGACAGAAACCTGGACAGGAATTTATCGAACTCATCGTAGACGAGCTGGAACACCCGGCGCCCGGTTTCGGGGTATTGCTCGATCACCTGCACGACGCGCTTGATTTCGGCCTCGAGCACACCGCCCGCCACCGTGACGTCGAAGCCGAGCACGCAGGAGCCCATGCGGTCTATCAGGCGGCGCGCAGGGTGCTGCAGGGACTCGAAGAACTCGGGCTCGGAGATCGCCACGCGCAGCACCGGCATCTGCAGGCGCGCAAACCAGACACGGATCACTGCGGGAATGCGGTCTTCGGCCAGGATGCTCTGGAACATCAAGGCCACAATTTCAATCGTCGCTTTTTCGGAGGAGGTGGAGGCAGCCTCCTTGAGCTTGGTGGTGCGCTCGCGCAGGACGCCCGCGGCCTGGTCCACCTGCGCCTGTCCATAGACCTGGCCCTGGGCATCCGCCAGCAGCGTGCGTTCCGCGCCGGTTTCTTCCGCGCGCTCCACGCTGGCCATGGCCTGCGCCAGCTGCGGCGAGGCCTGGCTGGGCCGTGTATCGTCGAAACCCACCGCCTGGTTCGTCAGCAGGCGCTTGAGTTGCCCCATCACGCCCTGGGCGCGCATGCGTGCCCTGGCCAGGGGCGTGGTGGCGGTCTGCATGCGGGTTTCTTCGTGCACCCCCTGGCCGGGACCCGTGGTGGCTTCCGGGCCTTGTGCCGCAGGGGGCCTGCCGGCGCTCTGGGCGCCGTTGCCCGCATTGCCGGGGCCGCCGGGACGGCCTACCGCGCCGGGAGCCGCTGCGCCACCGCCCGAGAAACGGCCCGCTGCCGGCCCACCCGGCACGCCGCCGCCGGCCGCGCCGCCGGCGCCTCGCGGGCCGCCGCCTGTCACTCCGCTGCCGGTACCGCCGTAGGGGGAGGCGGTGCCGCCCCTGGAGGATGAAGATGAAGCTGCGCCGGAACTGCCTCCCCGGGCACCGCCCGCGGAAGCCGGGCCCCGGCCGCCGGAGTCACCATAGGAAGATGAGGCATTGTTCCCGCCGGGGCCGCCGTAGGCCGCACCACCGCCTGAAGCACCGCCACCCGCCATGCCGGACCCAGCCCGGGGGTCGCCGCCCTGCGGGGCCTTGTCTCTCTGCGCTTCAGCGGCCGTCTTGGCGGGGGTGCCAGAAGCGGCACCGACGGCCGAAGGCGTGCGCTTGACCAGCGGCCTCAGGTCGATTTCGGCCATCACGCCCTGCTGCACCAGGAATTCGTTGGTCGCGTGGTAGGTTTCGAGCAGGTGCTCACCCATGTCCTTCTGGATGGCGCTCTGGACCGTGACCCAGACTTCGCGGGGCAGGGCGGCAATGCTCCACTGCTCGACCAGATGCTGGGCGAGCACTTCGGGACGCAGGATGTCCTGCTTGTGGAGTTCGGAAATCCCTTCCAGGTTCTGGATGCGCAAGCGAAGGTCGTTGAGCTCCCAGCTGGCGAAATCGAGCAGGCGCAGGGCCAGGCGTGAGGCGAGGATCTTGTCCTCCATCACGTCGTTGCCCATCAGTTCGAATTTTCCGCTGTCCAGGAAGCGGGCAGGCGAGTTGGCGGCGGGAATGGACTGCGCGTTGGTCCAGGCCGCGGCGGTGCCGCGGACCCAGGCATCGCCGCTTTTCTGGAAGGCCATCCAGCCGTCGCGCCGCTCCTGCATGTCGCGGGCGCTGCCAGGCTGGTCGACGAGCGCGGACAGCTTGTCCTGGATGGTTTTGGCCAGTGCGGGCAATATCCGTGCGGCACGCTCCGTAAACAGCGCACGAGCCTGCTCGACCAGAAGACTGTTATTTTTGTTGCTTGGAGCCACGACCGCCCTGGATGATTAGCCTATAGCTTACACCGTGGCCCCTGCGTTGGGGTCATTGGGATCTTCGCCTTTTTTGGCCGGCGCCTTGACCAGGTCTTCCCGCTTGATGCCCAGCCACATCGCGATCGCAGCCGCCACAAAAACCGAGGAATAAATGCCGAACAGGATACCGATGGTCAGTGCCAGGGCGAAGTAAAAAAGTGTAGGGCCGCCGAATAACAACATGGACAAGACCATGATCTGGGTCGAACCGTGGGTGATGATGGTGCGGCTGATGGTGGAGGTGATCGCGTTGTCGATGATCTCCACGGTGTTCATCTTGCGGTAGCGGCGGAAGTTCTCGCGGATCCGGTCGAAAATCACCACCGACTCATTGACGGAGTAACCCAGCACCGCCAGCACGGCGGCCAGCACGGCGAGCGAAAATTCCCACTGGAAGAAGGCGAAGAAGCCCAGGATGATGACGACGTCGTGCAGGTTGGCGATGATGGCCGCCACCGCGTACTTCCATTCAAAGCGGAAGGCCAGGTAGACCATGATGCCGAAGACCACCATGGCCAGCGCCTTCAGCCCGTCGTGGGCCAGCTCCTCGCCGACCTGCGGGCCGACAAACTCGGTGCGGCGCAGCGTCACGTCGGGGCTGGCGGCCTTCAGGGCGCCCAGCACCTTGTCGCTCTGCTGTGCGGTGCTCACGCCCTTCTGGGCGGGCAGGCGGATCATGACGTCGCGCGAAGTGCCGAAGTTCTGCACCTGCACGTCGGTGAACCCCAGGCCGGACACGGTGTCGCGGATCTTCCCGACGTCGGCGGCCTGGGTGTAGTTCACCTCCATCAGCGTGCCGCCGGTGAACTCCACCGACAGGTGCAGGCCGCGCGTGATCAGGAAGAAGACGGCCAGCGCGAAAGTCGCAAAACTGATGATGTTAAAAATCAAGGCATGCCGCATAAACGGAATGTCGCGCCGGATTTTGAAGAATTCCATTTGGGGTCCTTGGGAAACTCAGGAAAAGGCCGGGATTATTTGGTCGCCACGTCGCCGGACGCGGCGGGCCGCCACACGGTGCCGATGGAAACCGACTTGAGCTTTTTCTGGCGGCCGTACCAGAGGTTGACCAGGCCGCGCGAGAAAAACACCGCCGAGAACATGCTGGTCAAAATACCGATGCAATGCACCACCGCGAAACCGCGGACCGGGCCGGAACCGAAGGCCAGCAAGGCCAGGCCGGCGATCAGCGTCGAGATGTTGGAGTCCAGGATGGTGGCCCAGGCCCGTTCGTAGCCCGCGTGGATGGCCGCCTGCGGCGACGCCCCGCTGCGCAGCTCTTCACGCACCCGCTCGTTGATCAGCACGTTGGAATCGATGGCCATGCCCAGCGCCAGCGCCATGGCCGCCATGCCGGGCAGGGTCAGGGTCGCCTGCAGCATGGACAGCACCGCCACCAGCAGCAGCAGGTTGACGGCCAGCGCCAGGCCCGAGAACAGGCCGAAGAGCATGTAATACGCCGCCATGAAAGCCACGATCACGACAAAACCCCAGGACACGCTGTGAAAGCCCTTGAGGATGTTGTCGGCGCCCAGGGTCGGGCCTATGGTGCGCTCTTCGATGATTTCCATGGGCGCGGCCAGCGAGCCGGCGCGCAGCAGCAGCGCCAGGTCGTTGGCTTCGGTGACGCTCATGGAGCCGGAAATCTGGAAGCGGTTGCCGAGTTCACCCTGGATGACCGGTGCCGTCAGGACTTGGCCCTTGCCTTTTTCAAACAGCACGATGGCCATGCGCTTCTTGAGGTTTTCGCGGCTGGTATCGCGCATGATGCGCCCACCCTTGGCATCGACCGTGAGGTCCACCTTGGGCTGCTGGTTCTGCGAGTCGAAGCCGGGCTGCGCATCCGTCAGGCTCTCGCCGGTCAGGATCACCTGCTTCTTGACGATCACGGCCTGGCCGTTGCGCTCAAAGAAGCGCTCATCGCCGAAAGGAACGGCGCCGGCGTTGTTCACAGCGGCTTGGGCCTCGGCGCTGTCGTCCACCAGGCGCATTTCCAGCGTGGCGGTGCGGCCGATAATTCTCTGGACCCGGGCAGGATCCTGGATACCCGGAAGCTGCACCACGATACGGTCTATGCCCTGTTGCTGGATCACCGGCTCGGCCACGCCCAGTTCGTTGATCCGGTTGTGCAGCGTCACCATGTTCTGCTTAAGGGCCTGGTCCTGGATGCGGCGAGCGGCTTCGGGCTTGATGGTGGCCGTCAGTTTGTACTCGGTGCCCTCCGGCGCATCGACGGTCTGCAGGTCGGCAAACTGGTCCTGGATCAGCCCTTTGGCCGAGGCCAGGGTGGCGGAGTCGCGCACCTTGATTTCAATGGCCTGCCCATTGCGGCTGATGCCGCCGTGCCGGATGTTCTTCTCGCGCAGCGACAGGCGGATGTCTCCGGCCAGGGACTCGACCCGCTTGGTAAGCGCGGCCTGCATGTCCACCTGCAGCATCAAATGCACGCCGCCGCGCAAATCGAGACCCAGGTACATTGGAAAAGCATGGAGTTGAGCCAACCAGGATGGCGACAAAGACAGCAAATTGAGCGCGACAACATAGTCAGGGTCATTCGCGTCAGGCACAAGGCTCTTCTGGATCGCATCCCTCGCCTTGAGTTGAGTGTCGGTGTCGCTAAAGCGCGCCTTCACTGAATTGCCATCAAAGGTGATGGCGTTCGCTGTCACGCCGACATCCTTTAACACCTGCTCGACCTTTGCCATGGTCGTGGTGTCGACTTTGACTGTGGATTTCCCGCTGGACACCTGGACCGCAGGTGCTTCACCGAAGAAATTGGGCAGTGTGTACAGAGCCGCGATCAGCAGTGCGACCACGATGATGGCGTACTTCCAGGCCGGGTAACGATTCATGGGAGGGCTGTTCCTGGTGGACAAATGAACAAAAGGGGCGCCTGCTTCACATGGTGACGGCAGCAGCCCCGATATACCGCAAGCCCCTGTGGATCTTCACAAGGGCCTTGATGGCCTTACTTGGCCGTGCTGATCGCGCCCTTGGGCAGGACCTGGATGATGGCGCTGCGCTGCAGCTGGACTTCAACGCCAGGGGCCAGTTCCAGGGTCAGGTAGACGTCGCCCAGCTTGGTCACCTTGCCGAGCAGGCCGCCGGCCGTCGCGACTTCATCGCCCTTGGCCAGCGCGTCGATCATGGAGCGGTGCTCTTTCTGCTTTTTCATCTGCGGGCGGATCATGACGAAATACAGCACCACAAACATCAGCACCAGGGGCAGCATGCCCGTCAGCGAGGACATCATGTCACCACCGGCGGCTGCGGCTGGAGCGGTTTGGGCAAAGGCGGAAGAAATGAACACGGCTAACTCCACAACATATTAAAGAAGGCGCGCGCGCCGTCCAGCACGGACGGCGCACGGAGTCCACGATTGTATGCGGCAGGGCAGCCGCACCAAGGGGTAACTGGCGCGCCCCAGGGGCTTTTCAAGCCGGGTTTACGCGCAGCGGGCCGCCGCGGGCTTTGCCGCGAGGCCGGCTTGCCGGGAAAAGGCCGGGGCCGGAGCGGCCCCGGGCTCAGGCGGCTTTCCGCTGGACGGTAGATCCGGGGGTACGAAAGGACTGCATCAACGCAGCCCACTGCGGCCGCGCGGCGGCCAGGTGGCGCGCCTTGACATGGCCGTAACCCTTGATCATTTCGGGAATCCGGGCGATTTCCAGCGCCGTGGCGTGGTTTTCGGCTGTCAGCCCCGCCAGCACTTCTTCCAGGCTGGTTTTGTATTCCTCGATCAGCGCCCGCTCCGTGCGCCGCTCTTCGGTGCGGCCAAAGATGTCCAGCGGCGTGCCGCGCAGGCCCTTCAGGCGGGCCAGCACCTTGAACGCACCCAGCATCCAGGGGCCGAACTGCTTCTTCTGCAGCTCGCCCTTGTCGTTTTTCGGCGCGATGAGCGGCGGCGCAAGGTGGTAATGGAGCTTGAAGTCGCCTTCGAACATGGCGTTGACCTTGCCCAGGAAGGCCGTGTCGGTGTGCAGGCGCGCCACCTCGTACTCGTCCTTGTAGGCCATCAGCTTGAACAGGTAACGCGCGACGGCTTCGGTCAGCGTCGTTTTGCCCAGCACCGCCTCGGCGCCACGTACCTGCTCGACAAAGGACTGGTAGGCCTGGGCGTAGGCGGCGTTCTGGTAGGCCGTGAGGAAGTCCACGCGCTTGGCCAGCATTTCGGCCAGAGCCGGCTTCTTCACGAATTCAATGACCTGCGCCGCCTTGAACAATGCCTGCACCGAGGCCAGGTCGTGCGCGCAGCGACGGCCCCATTCAAAAGCCGCCTTGTTGTTGTCGACCTGCACGCCGTTGAGCTCGATGGCGCGCATCAGCGCGGCATGCGACAGCGGCACGCGCCCCTTTTGCCAGGCAAAGCCGAGCATCAGCGGGTTGGTGTAGATCGAGTCGCCCACCAGTTGCACCGCCACCTGTTCGGCATCGAAGCTGCCCAACAAGTCAGCGCCCACTGCGGAAGTCACGGCCGTTTCGCAATTGCCGCCAGGGAACTGCCAGCCGGGGTTGGTCACAAAGGCCGCCGTCGGCGTGCCGTGCGAATTCATGGCCACATAGGTGCGGCCCGGCTGCATGACGGTGAGCGTGTATTTGCTGGCGGCCACGATCGGGTCGCAGCCGATGACCAGGTCGGCCTTGGCGGTGTCCACCTTGGTGGTGTAAATCGCTTCAGGACGGTTGGCGATCTGGATGTGGCTCCAGGTCGCGCCGCCTTTTTGCGCCAGGCCGCCGGCGTCCTGGGTGACCACGCCCTTGCCTTCAATGTGCGCGGCCATGCCCAGCAGCTGGCCTATGGTGATGACACCGGTGCCGCCGACGCCGCCGACCACGATGCCCCAGGCGTTTTCGGCCACGGGCAGCACCGGCTCGGGAACCGGCGGCAGGCTGGAAATGCCGCCCTTCTTTTCTTTTTTCGGCTTCTTCAGCTGGCCGCCTTCAACGGTGATGAAGCTGGGGCAGAAACCCTTCACGCAGGAATAGTCCTTGTTGCAGCTGTTCTGGTTGATGCGGCGCTTGCGGCCGAATTCGGTCTCCAGCGGCTCCACCGACAGGCAGTTGGACTGCACCGAGCAGTCGCCGCAGCCTTCGCAGACCAGCTCGTTGATGACCACGCGCTTTTCCGGATCCACCAGGGTGCCGCGCTTGCGGCGGCGGCGCTTCTCCGTGGCGCAGGTCTGGTCGTAAATGATGGCGGTTGTGCCCTTGAGTTCGCGGAACTCGCGCTGGATGCGGTCCAGCTCGTCGCGGTGGTGCACCGTCACGCCCTCGAGCAGCGGCGCGCCGTCGTACTTCTGCGGCTCGTCGGTCACGATCACCAGTTTGGCCACGCCTTCGGCGCGCAGGCTTTGCATGATCTGCAGCACCGAGTGGCCTTCGGGCCGCTCACCGACCTGCTGGCCGCCCGTCATGGCGACCGCGTCGTTGTAAAGAATCTTGTAGGTGATGTTCACGCCCGAGGCGATGGCCTGGCGTATCGCCAGCAGCCCGCTGTGGAAGTAGGTACCGTCACCGAGGTTGGCAAAAATGTGCGCGTCGGTCGTGAAGGCCGCCTGGCCCACCCAGGTCACGCCTTCGCCGCCCATCTGGGTGAAGGTGGAGGTGGAGCGGTCCATCCAGGTCGCCATGTAGTGGCAGCCAATGCCGGCCACGGCGCGCGAGCCTTCGGGCACGCGCGTGCTGGTGTTGTGCGGGCAGCCGCTGCAGAACCAGGGCGCGCGCTCGCCGGTGTCGGCCTTGCCTTCGGCGAGCGCCCGTTCGCGCCCTTCGATCACGGCCAGGCGCTCGTCCATGCGCGAGATCACGTCGGCCGGCACGCCGAGTTTTTTCAGGCGCTTGGCGATCGCCTTGGCGATGATGGCCGGCGTCAGGTCGGCCTTGGCGCGCAGCAGCCAGTTGTCGCTCGGGTTGGAGCGGCCCCATTCGCCGCCCGAGGCATCGCCCTCGGGCTCGTCGAACTTGCCCAGCACATTGGGCCGCACGTCGGCGCGCCAGTTGTAGAGCTCTTCCTTGATCTGGTATTCGATGACCTGGCGTTTTTCTTCCACCACCAGGATTTCCTGCAGGCCTTCGGCGAAGTCCCTCGTGATGGTGGCTTCCAGCGGCCAGACCACGTTGACCTTGTGCAGGCGTATGCCCAGCTGGTGGCAGGTCTCTTCATCCAGGCCCAGGTCGGCCAGCGCCTGCCGCGTGTCGTTGAAGGCCTTGCCGCTGGCGATCAGGCCGAAGCGGTCCTTGGGGCCGGCGATGACGTTGTAGTTGAGCTTGTTGGCGCGGATGTAGGCCAGCGCGGCATACCACTTGTAGTCCATCAGCCGCGCTTCCTGCTCCAGCGGCGCATCGGGCCAGCGGATGTGCAGGCCGCCGGGCGGCATTTCGAAGTCTTCGGGGATGATGATCTTCACGCGGTCCGGGTCGACCAGGATGGAGCTCGAGGACTCGACGACTTCCTGGATGGTTTTCATGCCCGACCAGACGCCCGAAAAACGGCTCATGGCGAAGGCATGCAGCCCCATGTCCAGGATATCCTGCACATTCGACGGGAAGAACACCGGCAGGCCGCAGGCCTTGAAGATGTGGTCGCTCTGGTGGGCGGCGGTGGAGCTCTTGGACACGTGGTCGTCGCCGGCAATCGCGATCACGCCGCCGTGTTTCGCGGTGCCCGCCATGTTGGCGTGCTTGAAGACGTCCGAGCAGCGGTCCACACCCGGGCCCTTGCCGTACCAGATGCCGAACACGCCGTCGAATTTTTTGCTTTGCGGGTACAGGTCCAGCTGCTGCGTGCCCCAGACGGCGGTGGCGCCCAGCTCTTCATTGACGCCGGGCTGGAACACGATGTTCTGCGCGGCCAGGTGCTTTTTGGCGGCCCACAGCGCCTGGTCATAGCCGCCCAGCGGCGAGCCGCGGTAGCCGCTGACAAAACCCGCCGTGTTCAGGCCTTCCATGGCATCGCGCGTGCGCTGCAGCATGGGCAGGCGGACCAGCGCCTGGACGCCGCTCATGAAGGCGCGGCCATGCTCCAGGCTGTATTTGTCGTCGAGCGTGACGGTTTCCAGCGCCCTGCGGATGTGCTCGGGAAGCGGGGCGTTCATGCTGCAACTCCCATACGAACAAGCTCGACGACAAATCCAGCACAGCCGGCTTCGCCGCCTGAGTACTTGTGCCTTCGGCGAAACCCGCTTTGCGGGTTTTCATCCAGCGTGACGGTTTCCAGCGCTTTGCGGATGTGTTCAGGTAGGGGCGCGTTCATGTTCGTGGGTCTCCAGGACTGTTTGTTAGTACCGCCTTGTGGGCAGGCTGGCAAGGACAGCCCGGTTAGGGCCGGCCCTCTATATGCATGCAAAGTGTATGCCGCCGGCCCTGATATGTCTTTGCTTTGTTTGCCTGATTTAGGGTGGTTCTGGAAAGAATATTGCTGCAAAATGGCAAACATGGAAAGATTAGATAAGTTTGACATCGCCATCCTGAATGAGTTGCAGCTTGACGCGCGGCTGACCAACACCGAATTGGCCTCGCGTGTGGGCCTGTCGGCCGCCCCCTGCTGGCGGCGCGTACGGGCGCTGGAAGAAAGCGGTTTCATCACCGGCTACCGGGCCGAGATCAACCGCCACAAGATAGGCCTGGGCGTGCTGGCCTTTGTGCGCCTGGACGCCGACCGCAACAGCGGCGACGCCACGCGCCAGCTCGAGGAGGCCATCAAGAAACTGCCGGAGATCGTCTCCTGCCACTACATCAGCGGCACCGGCACTTTTGAATTGCAGGTGGTGGCGCAGGACCTGGAGGCCTTCAGCAAGTTCGCGCTGCAGAACCTGATCAACCTGCCCAATGTGAAAGACCTGCACACCAGCTTTTCACTGGGCGAGGTCAAGGCCAGCAGCGCGCTGCCCCTCGGGCATCTAGCCTGATCGCCCAGCCGCGGCTTATTTCAGCGGCGGTTTTTCGGCATTCACCAGGCGGCCGTCGGCCTGGACTATCCAGTGGTCGGTATTGACCAGGTGGCCGTCAACCGTGATGTGCCACTTGCCGGCGGCGCCGTAGGCAATGATGCTGTGACAACGCGGGGCGGAAGCGGTGCAGAGTAAAAACTGCGCCATCCCATCCGAGGTGCTGTTTTTGAAATACCAGGACGACCACCATTTGAAGTGAATCGGCTTGTTTGCCTCGCTGGACTTCGTGGCGATAAGGTAGGCCGCCAAGCCCTTCTTGGCCAGCGGAAACATGTCCGAGGAGACGATGCGATAGGCACCGATGCCGACGCTCGCGGCATACGCGGCAACAATGCCAAAAATCCAGGCGATAACTTTTGCTTTTGGGCTCATGGGGCACGGGTGTGAATCACGGCGCTCACGGCCTCTGATGGCGTGAAACGGCGGGCGGGCAACTGACTTCAGTACCATGTTAGCTTGCATTGGAGATCTCCATGATGAAATTCCGAACCGCCGTTTGCGCCCTGGGCTTGATGCCCTTCTTGTTTTCCCCCGACTGGTTGATGGCGCAACCCGCGGGCAATCCGAATCAGGGCGCCGAAGCCCTGCCCATGCGCAACCTGCAGATCGAAGTGCGGCAGGCCGGCAGCAGCCTGCGCTCCCAAAGCGCCCTGGGCGCGCAAGGCGGTATCGTGCTGCAACCGGGGCGCTCGGGTGCCAATGCCCACATCACGGCCCAGGACAGCCAGCGCAGCGACACGCGCGACCTGGTGCAGCGCGTGCTAGTGCTCAACGGCCGCCCCGCCAACATCAACCTGGGCAACAGCCAGCCGCTGCGCCTGGTGCAGGGGCGCCAGGCCGCCACCGTGTTCATCGATGCCAACAGCGGTTTTTCGGCACGGCCGCTCTGGTACGGCGGCGACAGTGTGGAGCTCGAGCTGGCCGCGGGACAGGCGAGCCGCGCAGGCTCGTCGCCGATGGCGCCCTTGTCCTCATCGTCCACCAGCACCTCGCTGAGCGTGCGCCTCGGGGAATGGGTCACCGTGGCCGAGTCGGACGATGCGAGCGCCGGCAACAGCAGCGGCATCGCCGACAGCCGCCAGTCGACGCGGCGCGACGGAATGCGGGTCGAGGTTCGCCTCTCAGTGCGTTAGTCACGCACGCAACGTGCTACTAACGGCAGCAAGGGATAACGCAACACCGCTTCACGCCCGCTGGCACCCAGGCCGAACTCGGCGCGCATGCGCGGGTTGCTGTAAACCGTCTGCCGCGGCCCTTCGCCGCCGGCGTCGCGCTGGAGCAGGTCACGACCGCCGGGGCCTTCCAGCAGCGCGGTGTCGTCGATGAATTTGGCGCGGAACTCGATGCCGTGCTCGCAGCGGTACAGCGGACCGGCATCCTGCCAGTTGCCGCCGGCGCAGCCGCCCAATGCCGCCATCGCCAGCAGCGCCGCGAAGGTATTCCTTGCCTTGTTCATGATGACTCCTGAAGAAAGGTTCAGCGGGGCCAGAGCACCCACAGCCGCAGCGGCTGGTTCATGCGCGCGGCGAACTGGCCGGCCTCCGGCCCGGTGCCAGCGAAATAGTCGGCCCGCACCGCGCCCACGATGGCGCTGCCGGTGTCTTGCGCCAGCACCAGTTTTTGCAGGCTGCCGGCCGCGCCGCGAGAGGCCAGCCACACCGGTGTGCCGTAGGGAATGCTGCCCGGGTCGACCGCGATGGAGCGTCCCGGCGTGAGCGCCACGCCCTGCGCGCCCTTGGGGCCGAAGGCCGTGTCGAGTTCGCTCAGGGGCTGCTCCTGGAAAAAGGTGTAGCGCGGGTTGCTCCAGAGCATTTGCTGCACGCGTTGTGGAGGATTTTTGGCGGCCCAGGCCTTGGTGGACTCGACCCAGGGCGCCGTCATGCGGCCCTCGCCCTGGTCCAGCAGCCATTGGGTGACGCTGCGAAAGGGCTGTTCGTTGGAGCCGGCATAGGCCACGCGCACCATGCGCTGCGAGCCGTCGGCCTCGGTCAGGCTGAGCCGGCCCGAACCCTGGATGTGCAGCGACATCGCCTCGACCGGGTCGGCCAGCCAGGCGATCTCGCGGCCGCGCAACGCAGCCCTCGCTTCGGGTGAGGTCTCGATCTCCTGCCGCGAGAACCAGGGCTTGCGGCTGGCCAGCGAGGCCGGCGGGCGGTACAGCGGCACCTCGTAGCCCGCGCCGGCCTGGCGGCTGGCCTTGAGCACGGGCTCGTAATAACTGGTCAGCAGCCCGTCGGCCGCGCCCTGCAGGCTCTCGACCCGGTAGGGCTGCAAGCGGCTCACCATCCAGTTGCGCTGCGCGTCGGGCGACGCGATGCTCAGGCGGCGCACCTCGGCGCACAGGGGCGCGAAGACCGGGCCCGGCCGCTCACAGCTCTTGAGCCAGGCGTTCCAGGCCTCGAACAGTGCATCTTCCTCAAAGCCCGGCAACTCGGCCCAGCGGACCGCCACCCAGCGGCTTTTGCCCTGGACCAGCGGCGCGGGCAAGGGACCCGAATCGCCGGGGCGGCTGCCGGCCGCCGTGGGCTCCCCCTGCGGCGCCGATGAAGGCGGCAGCGGCGGGCTGGCGCAAGAAGCCAGCAAGGCCGTGATGGCGATAATCGTCCCAAGCCGAATGGAGCGTTTTTCATGCCCGGCGCGTATCGACGGTATCCAAGGAAATGTCATGGCCTTACTTTTGCTGGAAGCCCTGGGGGCGTTGCTGCTGCTGGTGTTCATTGTGTGGTGGACGATGTTCTCGGGCCGCAAGAACGGCGAACTGAAGGAGCCGGAACAGCCGGCGCCCGGCGAAGAACCCGGTAAAAAATAAGGCTACAGGTTGCGCAACAGGTTGGCGAGTTCCACCGCCGATTTGACACCCATTTTGTCAAACACCCGCGCGCGGTGAACCTCCACCGTGCGCACGCTGATGTCCAGCTGGTCCGCGACCAGCTTGTTGGGCAGGCCGCCCACCACCAGCCGCATCACGTCGCGCTCGCGGTCAGTGAGGCCGTCGATACGCGCCTGCAGGCCGGTGGACTCGCTGTGCTGCGCCAGCGCCGCGGCGGAATGCTTGAGCGCCTGCTCGATGCGGTCCACCAGCGCGTTATCCGAGAACGGTTTTTCACAAAAATCGAAGGCGCCGCGCTTGACGGCGTCGACGGCGGTGGGAACGTCGGCATGGCCGGTGAGGAAGATCACCGGCAGCGTCGGCAGCAGGCCGTAGCCGATGAGTTTTTCAAACATGGCCAGCCCGCTCAGGCCCGCCATGCGCACGTCCAGCAGCACGCAGGAGGGCGAGCGCACCTCGAAGCGCGTGGACACCCGGGCGTCGAAAGCCTCGGCGCTGTCGAAGGTTTCGCTCAGCAGGCGGCGCGAGCGCAGCAGCCAGGCCAGCGCGTCGCGCACGCTGGCGTCGTCGTCGACGATGTAGACGGTGGCATTGTGGATCGGTTCCATGGCTGTCCTTCAGGCTTGCGATGATGCGTCGTCCCGGGCCGGCGCCGCGGGCAGGGTGAAACTGAAAATCGTACCCTGCGGTTCGGCCGCTTCAAATCCGAGGAAACCGCCGTGCTGTTCTATCACGGTGCGGCACAGGCTGAGCCCCAGGCCCATGCCCTCCTCCTTGGTGGTGAAAAAGGGCGTGAAGAGGCGCTCCGCGACGTCCCCGGCAATGCCCTCGCCGCGGTCGATCACCGCGAACTCGACCCAGCGGCTGTGCGCGTTGGAAGCAGCGGGGCGTATGCGCAGGGTCAGCACCTTTTCGGCCTGCTGCGCCGCGCCGCCGGCCGGCTCCGCGCCTTCCGGCTGCCCATGCATGGCCTGCATGCCGTTGCGCGAGAGGTTGAGCAGCACCTGCTCGACCATGGTGCGGTCGCACAGCACGGGCTCGCAGGCCGGGTCGACCTCGATCACCACGCGCACGCCGAGCTTGCGCGCCTGCAGGCTCACCAGCGGCATGATGGCGTCGAGCAGCGCGCGCGGCTGCACCGCCTCGCGCACCTGGTCGCGCCGGCGCACGAAGTCGTGCACGCTTTTGATGACCTTGCCGGCACGCTCGGCCTGCTCGGCGATGCGGCGCATGGCCAGCTGCAGGTCTTCGGACAGCGGCGCCGGCGTCGGGGCGGCGGCGTGGGCCCGCTCGCCGGTTTCGTCCTGCAGCAGGTTGAGCGAGCCTGTGGCGTAGCTGGAGATCGCCGCCAGCGGCTGGTTGAGCTCGTGGCTCAGCAGCGAGGCCATTTCGCCCACCATGGCCAGCCTGGCGGTGGCCTGAAGGCGGTCCTGGCTGGCGCGCGAGAGCTCCTCGACGCGGCGCTGCTCGCTCACGTCGAGGATGGCGCTCATCCAGCCGGTGTGCTTGCCCACCGCGTTGATCAGCGGCGCTTCCATGATCAGCACCGGAAAGCGCGTGCCGTCGCGCCGCATGAACACCGACTCATGGCCTTCACGCGGCAGGTTGCTGCCCGCCAGACGGATCTCCTGGCGCTGCTGGTAGACGCCGGCGAGCTCCGGCGGCCAGTAGGGCGAAGGAAAACTCTGGTTCAGCAAATCCTTGGCTTCGACGCCCACCATCTTGCAGAACGCCGGGTTCACGTAGGTGATGCGCCCCTGCAGGTCGCGCGCGCGCAGGCCCGTGAGCACCGAGTCTTCCATGGCCTTGCGAAAGGCCAGCGCCTCACCCAGGTCGTGCTCGACCTTGAGCCTGCGCCGCATGTCCCGGGCCAGCAGGAAGAGCACCGCCATCAGCGCCAGCGACATGGCGGTCACCAGCGCCGTCAGCACGTTGGGAAACAGGGCCGGCGTGCCCAGGCGGCTTTCCATCCGGACCACCAGCGTGTTGCCCGGCAAATCGAGCAGCTGCTGCGCGATGTAGATGCGGTTGCCGCGCGAGGGCACGCCGTGCAGCGCCAGCCGCGTGCCGTCGGCTTCGGTGAAAGACAGGCCGACGCCGCGCGCCAGCTGCCGGCCCACCAGCTCGCCCAGGATGTCCTGCAGTGAATAGGTGGCGACGGTGTAGCCGGTGAGGCGGCCGGCCACCACGATGGGCAGGCACATGTCCAGCACCTCCAGGCCCAGGCCGTCGGGCTGCGGCATGAAATAGCTGGTGGAGTAGGCCGAGCCGCTCAGGCGTCGGGCGGTGGTGCAGGTCAGGGCCACGTCGGCCTGCATGCCCGCCCTGCCGATCCGCTCGAACACCGAGGTGCGGTAGGGCGTTTCGACAAAGGCCAACACGTCCAGCGACTCGCTGCGCCACTCGAGCCGCATGATCTCGCGGTGCTCGCGCAGCACTTCGCTAGCCGGCGCATGCCATGCCCCGGGGGAGCGTTCGCCGGACTGCAGCGCCTGGAAGGTCTGGATGTTGCGCGTCAGGCCCGAACGGATGTCGGTGACGGTTTCAGCGGCATCGTGCTCGAGCCGGCTTTGCACCATGCTGGATTCGTAGCGCCCCGCAAGCCACACCAGGATGCCCAGCAAAGCCGCGACCAACACCAGCAGCAGGGCCCACAGCGACCAGCGCCGGCTGGCCCGGCTCACGTTGATGCGCGGAAACTTCACGCCCGGCGGCTCCTCACAGCACGCAGTGGCGCAAGGCCGGCAGGCGGTCGCGCACGCCCTGCAGGTTGGCGGCCTGGACTTCGGCCATCACCACCCCCGCGCCCTCTTCGCGCGCAGCCAGGATCTGGCCCCAGGGATCGACGGCCATGGTGTGGCCCCAGGTATGGCGCCCGTTTTCGTGGGTGCCGCCCTGGGCCGCCGCCAGCACGTAAGCCTGGTTTTCGATGGCCCGCGCGCGCAGCAGGATTTCCCAGTGCGCCTGGCCGGTGGTGTAGGTGAAGGCGCTGGGCACCAGCAGCACGTCGGCCTTCAAGGCGCGGTAGAGCTCGGGAAAGCGCAGGTCGTAGCAGACGCTCATGCCTATGGTGTAGGTGTGGCCGTCGCGCGAGGCCAGCTCGAAGCGCACGGGCTGCGCGCCGGGCTCCAGCACGCGCCTTTCGTCGTAGTCTTCCTGGCCCTGGGCGAAACGGAACAGGTGGATCTTGTCGTAGCGGGCCGCGCATTCGCCCGAAGGTGCGTAGGCCAGCGAGCAGTTGCGGGCGCGGGCCGGGTCGGCCGTGGCCATGGGCAGGGTGCCGCCGACGATCCAGAGCCCGAGTTCGCGCGCCGACCGGCTCAGGAAATCCTGGAGGGGGCCCTGGCCGGGCGTTTCCTGGAACTGCAGCTTGTCGGTGTCCTTGCGGCCCATGATGCAGAAATACTCGGGCAGCACGGCCAGCTCGGCGCCCTGCGCCGCGGCCTGCCCGAGCAGCTGGTGCGCCACCTCGAGGTTGTCCTCGATGCGGGTGCCCGACACCATTTGAACAGCGGCTACTTTCATGGTCAGCGCGTCTCCGTGGAAGCCTGGCTGGGCTTGTTGTCGGCCTGGGCCTTGCGGTCCAGCTTGGTGACCCGGGGGTCGGACCAGGTGCCGTCGATGTGGAACTCCTGGGTCGCCGCCTGCATCAGGGGCCGGCGCAAAAACATCTGCGCCAGGAAGCTGCCCAGGCCGATGGCCGGGTTGATGGCGGTGGCGATCAGCGAGGCCGTGCCGGCGTTGATTTCCGGCACCACCACGACCTTGATGTCCTGCGTCTCCTTGGCGATGTCGGCCGAGCCTTCCATGAGCACGGCGGCGTTGACGCCGCGCATCTGCAGGTTGTTGGTGTAGGCCACGCCCTGGTTGATGTTGACGTCGCCGCGGACGAAATCGAAGGCGAAGCCTTCGGAGAAAACGTCGCGGAAATCCAGCGCCAGCCGCCGGGGCAGGGACTGCAGGCTCAGCACGCCCAGCAGCTTGGCGATGCCCGGGTCGGCCTTGACGAACTGCCCCGATTCGACGTTGACGTTGAACTGCCCGCTCATGGACGGGTAGTCAAAACTCAGGGGCGAGCCCACCCAGGCCACCTGGCCTTCGAGCTTGCCCTTGCCGCGGCGGATCACCTCGCCCATGCCGAAACGTTTGAGCAGCGCCCCCGAGTCGGAGATTTCCAGCTTGAAATTCATCACCGTGCGGCGGCGTTCGGCGGCCGTGCGCGCAGCGGCGCGGTTGGCGCCCGCCGCGGCGGCGGCCTGCGCGTTCAGCGCCACCCAGTTGCCGTTGGCCGTCAGCACGGCCTCGGGAAGGATCACGTTGAGCTTGTTCAGCCGCCATTCGCGCACGCCCTCGCGCGCCGCGGCCGACGCGCCGCGGTTGACGGCTTCGATCTCGACCCGGCCCAGCTTCTTGCCGCGCAGCTCCATGTCCTCCACAACGATGTCCAGGGCCGGGATGCTGGCGGGCTGCTCGTTCAGGATGGCTTCCACATCACTGGCGGTGCCGGGCTCCAGGCTCAGGCGCGAGAGCCGCGCGTAGACGCGCCCGGCGCCTATGCCGCCGGGCTGGCGGAATTCAACATAGCCGTTGAGTTCGGTCGCGTCGATGTTGGCGCGCCAGGTCAGGCCTTCGCGCGAGCCGCCGACCACCACGTTGTTGAGCTTGCGCCCCTCCACCACCAGCTCTTTGGCGCGTATGGCCATGGTGGTCGGCAGGTAGCTCATGGCGGCGGTCGCGGCAGCGCGGTTGAGCGCGGCGGATGCGGCCGGCGGGGCCGCCTGCAGCGTGCCGCCCACCGTCGAGTCGCCCAGCAGCTTCTGCCAGGCGTCGAGGTCGACGTGGGCCAGGTTGATGTTGGCGGCCACGCCGGCCTCCTGCAGCGGCACGGTCTCGCCCGGCTCCAGCCCCACGGCGATGCCGCCGCGAATCACGCGCGGTTCGGCGCCGCTCAGGTCGCGCACATAGACGATGGAGGCCGCGCGCCCGACCGAGACCGACATCTGGTCTTCGAGTTTTTGCCCCGGGGCCATGGAAGCCTGGAGCAGGGCGTTTTCAAAGCGCAGCGGCAGGGCCGCGTCGGCGGTCTTGTTCAGGGGCGCAGGCAGGTCCAGCGCCATGCCCTGCAGGCTGCTGATGACTGTCAGCTCCGGCATGCCGCGGCGAAAGCCGAGCGTTGCCGTGTAGGCCGTGCTGCCCGAGGCGTTTTGCGCCATGCGCGCCAGCGGGCCCAATTCCCTGGCCTGGCGCAAGCCTTCCGCGGTGACATTGCCCTGCGCCTTGAAGGTGGCGACGGTTTCCGTCTCGGCGCTGCCCGCGGCGCGCGGTTGTGAGCGCAGGCCGCCGTCAAAGCGCACATCGCCGCCCAGCAGCTTGGCCTGGCCGCCGGCGACGGAAAAGCCTTTTTCGCTGACGTTGACCACCCCCTTGAGTTTGGCCAGCATGGGTGCCGTGGCCGCGAACTGCACGTCGTTGCCGGGCAGCGTGACGCTGCCCTCCACGCGGGATTTGTCGATCGAATGGATGGGCAGCTCCAGGCGGAAGCGGTAGTCGCCCGTGCCGGTGGCCGTGGCCCCGGCCAGCGCGTGGCTGGTCATGGCGCCCACCGGCGACTGGTTGACGAAGCCCAGCGCGTCGGCCAGCGCACCTTTGAGGTCGACGTTCACATTGACCGTCGAGTTGTGGGTCAGGTCCGGAATGCGCGCCTCGCCTTTGACCAGCTGCAGGCCCGGCAGGCCGGCGACCTTGCCGCTGGCGCCGTTCACTTCAAGCGCCGCGCGGTTGAAGACCAGTTCGCCGCCGAGCTCGGTCAGGGCCGGCCATGGCGCCGCGCCGGCCGGCTGCACGCTCTTGGGCACATAGGCGAAGTGGCCGTTGCGGATTTTCGCGGACACCCGGAAGTCCCCTTGCGCGGGGTTGGTGAAAGGCAGGTGCTCGAGCGGGCCCTTGACCTTGAACTTCACGTCGCTGACCTGGCCCTGCACCACCGCATCGCGCACGTAGTGGCGGACGGGGTCGGGCAGCACCAGCGGCAGGTAGCGGTGCACGCGCGTGCCGTCGCCCCGGCTCAGGCTGCCCTGCAGGTCGAGCACGCCGGGGAAGCGGTGGTCGGGCGCGCCCACGGCAGGCGCCGGGCCGGCGGCGTCCTGGGTGCGCCAGCTGACCTGCGCCTCCCCCTCGGCGTCCGCATTGGCGAATTGCAGGTTGCGCAGCTGGGCCTCGATTTTCCGGCCCGAGAATTTCCATTGGGCATCGACGGCCAGCTGGTCAAACGGCACCAGCGAGTCCTCAAACACGCCGGGCAGGTCGAGCGCGCCATTGGCGATCCTGACCTTGGCCTGCCCGCCGTCCTGCGTGAAGTCGAAGTCGATCGCGGCGCCGCTGATGCCCGGCCGGCCGGGCATGGCATGCGGCGCGGATGCCGCGGCGGCCGGCGCCGGCAGCGCGGCAACGCTCAGGCCCGCAACCCGGCCTTTCGCGGCATAGCTGCTGGGCGCGGCCATGGTCCCCTGCCAGCGCGCCTCGACGGCCTCCACCAGCCCCTTGGGCGCGAAGGAAGTGATGAAGCCGTGCGTGGCGGCATCCAGCGGCAGGCGGTTGGCGATCTGCGCGAGCGCGGCCAGGTCAAGCTTGTCGGCCTTGAGTTCCGTGTGCTGCGGCGCGCCGGCCTCATCGCCGGTGTGCACCAGAGTCACGTTGCCGCCGGGCCACTGCAGGCCGTCACGGGTGCGAAAGCGCAGGCCCTCGGTGTTGAAGTCAAACCCGTTGGCGCGCTGGCTGCCGCCTATGCGTCCCGCGACGGATTCGAAAGCCAGCGGCTGGAGCTTGGTGCCGAAGCGGGCATCCACGTCCCGCAGCGCCACGTCGGCCGTCCCGCCGGTGATCCGGCCCTTGTTCACGTCGGCCCAGGCGCGCAGCGCGCCGTTGCCGCGCGCCAATTCCACGCCCAGCGTGTCCACGCTGACGTATTGCCGCACGCGGGAAGCGTCGACGCGGCCGAATTCGGCGAACAGCTGCCCGGTCCAGGTGTCGAAGTCGCCGGCGCCGCCCGACAGCAGGGATTGGCGGAACATGCCCCTGACGCTGAAACGGTCACCCCATTCCGCGGGCGGCGTGGCGTCCAGGCGCAGCAGGTGCCGGCGGTGCGCGTTGCGCATCACCCAGTCGACCTGCGTGAGCGCCAGCGGCGGCGCGCCTTGCAATTCGTCGGTCCAGCGCACGGTACCGCCGCGCATGACAAATTCGGTTTGCGAGAAAAACCAGTCGGCCGCGGCGCTCTCGCCGCCCGCCCGGTCCTGCGAGACGTCCAGGCCGCCCACATAGATTTTTCCGTTCGCGGCGCGGCGGATGTCCAGCTCGGGCTTGTCGATGGAGATCTGCTCAAAGCCCAGTCCCCAGATGGAGGAGGGCGACAGGGCGCCGAGCACGCGCGGCAGCCTCAGGGCTTCGCGGCCCTGCGCGTCCAGCAGGGTGACGTCGCGCAGCTCGAAGGACGGGATCATCCCCTGGGTGTGCGCGGTGATGGCACCGATGCGGACAGGCACCCCCAAAGCCTTGCTGGCCTCTATTTCCAGGCGCGGACGGAATTCGCCGATTCGCGGCACAATCCAGCCATGCAGCACGAACCAGCTCAGGCCAAAGAGCAGCCAGGCCGCGGCGACAAGCCACAACAACACGCGCAGGATGAAGGCAAGCCATTGCAGGCGGCGCGACGGCAGGGTGGACGGACTGGGGATCGTTGGCATTGACCAGAGAATTATGACCGCCGGCGCCCTTATCCGCCCGGCGGGGACCCATGAAGTTTTGTGAAGTAGTGTGATGACCGTTGCTCTGACCGCCAGCCCTGACTCTCCTTCCGCCGCCGGATCGGCTGCACCGGGCGCGTCAGGCTATTCCCGCTTCGTCCAGCGCGTTCGCCGCCGCTATGCCGAATGGCTTGCGTTGCTGCCTCCCGGCGCACCGGTGCGCGCTGGCATGCAGTTCGCCCTGGACGCGTTGCTGGCGCGGGGCCTGGAAACCGGCGCCGCGCTGCGGGTGCTGCGCCAGCTGGTCATGGAAAGGCTGGTGGTGCTCGACTGTGACGGCGCCTGCGAACACCAGGCGCCGCTGTCCGTGGTGACGCGGGCCATGACCGAACTGGCGGAGCTCGCCCTCGACGTCGCGATGCAGGACTCGGCCAGAACGCTCGACGCCCAGCACGGCGCGCCGCAGGGCCCCGACGGGGTGCGGGCCCAGATGTGGGTCGTCGGCATGGGCAAGCTGGGGGCGCGCGAGCTCAACGTCTCCAGCGACATCGACCTGATCTACGTGTATGACCACGACGGCGAAACTGCCGGGCGCGCCGACGGGCGCGGCCAGATATCAAACCACGAATACTTCGCGCACCAGGTCAAGGCCGTCTTCAGCCTGATCGGCGACGCCACCGAGCACGGTTTTGTGTTCCGGGTGGACCTGGCGCTCAGGCCCAACGGCAATTCCGGGCCGGCTGCCGTCTCGCTCAGCGCGCTGGAAGAGTATTTCCAGGCGCAGGGCCGCGAATGGGAGCGTTTCGCCTGGCTCAAGAGCCGGGTGGTGGCGCCGCTGGAGTGCATACAGAGCGGCTCCGCCCAGGCCCTGCGCGGCTCGGTGCTGCCCTTCGTGTTCCGGCGCTACCTCGACTACAACGTGTTCGACGCGCTGCGCACCCTGCACCGGCAGATCCGCGAGCACGCGGCCAAGCGCTGCGCCGGCCATCCCGAGCGCGCCAACGACGTCAAGATGTCGCGCGGCGGCATACGCGAGATTGAATTCACCGTGCAGCTGCTGCAGGTGGTGCGCGGCGGGCAGTTTCCGGAACTGCGCACCCGCCCCACCGTCGACGCCCTGCAGCGCGTGGCCCGCGCGGGCCTGATGCCGCAGGAAACCGCCGACGCGCTGGCGCGGGCCTACGATTTCCTGCGCCGGGTGGAGCACCGCATCCAGTACCTGGACGACCAGCAGACCCACGTGCTGCCGACACGCGACGACGACCTGGCCTGGATCGCGGAGACGCTGGGCTACGGCAACTGCTGCCCTTTCCTCAGCGAACTCGACGCGCACCGCGAACTGGTGGCCGGCGAGTTCGACAAACTGCTGGGCGGCAAGCCCGACTGCAAGGGCTGCGGCGGCAAGGCCAAGGCCCCGCCGCAGCAGCTCGACGACCTGCTGGATCAGCTCTCCGAACAATGGCCCGAGCAGTTCCGCGCCCGCCTGGCGCTGTGGCGCCAGCATCCCCGGGTGCTGGCCCTACGCGAGGATTCGCGCGCGCGCCTGACGCGGCTGGTGCAGCGCACTGCGGCCTGGCTGGCCGAGGGCGCGGTGACCGAAGAAGCGGCCGTGCGCATCATCGACTGGATAGAGCCCCTGCTCAGGCGGGAAAGCTACCTGGCACTGCTGCTGGAGCGGCCGGCCGTGCATGAGCGCCTGCTGCGCCTGCTGGGCGCGGCCAAGTGGCCCGCCCGCTATTTGCTGCAGCACCCCGGCGTGATCGACGAACTGGCCAGCGACGAGTTGCTCAAGGAGCGCTTTGACGGCGCGGCCTTCGCCCGCGACGTGGAGCAGCGGCTGGCAGCCCTGCGCAGCACCGGCGAGGACGACGAGGAAACCTGTCTGAACCTGCTGCGCCGCGCCCACCACGCGGAGGTCTTCCGCACGCTGGCGCGCGACCTCGAAGGCGTGCTCACGGTCGAGCAGGTGGCCGACGACCTGAGCGCGCTGGCCGAAGCCGTGCTGGACATCACCACCCGCTGGTGCTGGCAGCGCCTGAAAAACCGGCATCGCGAGACACCGCAGTTCGCCATCATTGCCTACGGCAAGCTGGGCGGCAAAGAGCTGGGCTACGGCAGCGACCTGGACATCGTGTTCGTCTACGAGGACGAGGACGAGCGCGCGCCCGAGGTCTATGCGGCCTTTGTGCGCAAGCTGATCAACTGGCTGACCATCAAGACCGGCGAAGGCGACCTGTTCGAGATCGACACGGCCTTGCGCCCCAACGGCAATTCGGGCCTGCTGGTCACGAGCTTCGAGGCCTACACCCGCTACCAGCAGCAGCGCGGCAGCAACACCGCCTGGACCTGGGAGCACCAGGCCATGACGCGTGCGCGCTGCGTGCTCGGCGGCGATTTGCTGCGCCAGCGCTTCGACCAGGTGCGCGAAACCGTCATCACGGCGCCGCGCGACACCACGGCGCTGCGCGGCGAAATCGTCGCCATGCGCGAGAAGGTGCGCAGCGCGCGCCCGGTGCGAGGCGACAAATTCGACGTGAAACACAGCCCCGGCGGCATGGTGGACGCCGAGTTCGCAGTGCAGTTCCTGGTGCTGTCCGAGTCCGCCCGGCATCCGGAGCTGATCGCCAACGTGGGCAACATCTCCCTGCTGCAGCGCGCCGAGGCCGCCGGCCTGCTGCCGGCCGGCGTAGGCCAGCGTGCCGCCGCCGCCTACCGCGAACTGCGGCGCGTGCAGCACCACGCGCGCCTCAACGAAGAGCCGACCCAGGTCAGCCCGCCGGCGCTCCAGGCCGAGTGCGACGCCATCCGGCAGCTGTGGATTTCCACCTTCAAATCAAACGACTGATTTAATTCAATCATTTGTTTGATTCATGTGCTCTAATGCGGGCACATGAATGCCGATCCCCGCCCCAAAACAGCCTCGCGCGCCGCCGGCCCAGAAGGCGAAACCCGCAAGCAGCGCTCCGACGGCGCCCACGCCAGGGCGCACCTGCTGCACACGGCGCTGCGCCTGTTCTCCGAAAAAGGCTTTGCCAAGACCTCGATACGCGACATTGCCCAGGCCGCGGGCGCCAACGTGGCGGCCGTCAGCTATTACTTCGGCGACAAGGCCGGGCTCTACCGCGCGGTGTTCACCGAGCCGCTGGGCAGCGCGCGCGACGACATCGCGCTGTACAACCAGCCGCACTTCACGCTGCGCCAGTCGCTGGAGGGATTTTTCTCGGGTTTCCTGGAACCCCTGCGCCAGGGGGAGCTGGTACAGCTCTCGACCAAGCTGCATTTCCGCGAGATGCTGGAGCCCACAGGGCTCTGGGCCGAAGAAATCGACCAGGGCTTCAAGCCCGCGCACGCGGCACTGGTGAAGGTGCTGTGCCGCCACCTGGGGCTCAGCAAAGCCGATGACGAGGTGCACCGGCTGGCGTTTTCCATCACCGGCCTGGCGATCCACATGTTCATCAGCCGCGAGGTGGTGGACGCGATCCGGCCCCAGCTGTTCGGCGGGCCCGACGCGGTGGAGCAGTGGGCCGAGAGCCTGGTGGCGTACGCCGAAGCCATGGTGGCCGTCGAAACAGCACGCCGAAAACACCTCCCTGACCACTCCGCGGCCGGCACGCCGCGCCTGAAAACCGCAAGCCATGAAAAAACCTGATTTCCGGCGCGAGCCGTCCCGCCTGCCGGCGCTGGGGCTTCTGGCCGCCTGCGCACTGCTGCTGGCCGGTTGCGCCACAGACCTTTCTCCCCACAGCATGCCGGCCGCGCCGATTCCCACGCAGTGGCAGGCGCCCCTGCCGGCCGCGGCGCCGGGCACCACCGCAGCCCTGCCCCACGACGGCAGCCTGGCCGGGCTGTCCCGGTGGTGGGGACAGCAGAACGACCCCTTGCTGGTCGAGCTGATCATGGCGGCGGAAGCCGTCAGCCCCAGCGTCTCGACGGCGCGCTCCAACATCGAGCAGGCGCGGGCTTCGCGCACGGCCTCGGCTGCGGCGATGCTGCCCACGCTGGATGCCGTTGCCAGCGCCAGCCGCGGACGCTCGGCGCCGGTGAACCGCGCGACACCGCCGATTGCCACGACCCTGGACGCGGGCCTGCAGGCGTCGTGGGAAATCGACCTGTTCGGCCAGTACGCGGCCAGCCGCGATGCCGACCAGCAGCGCTTTGAAGGCTCACAGGCCACCTGGCATGCAGCCCGCGTGTCCATGGCCGCCGAAGTCGCGACGCAGTACTACAGCCTGCGCGCCTGCGAAAAGCTGCTGGAGGTCGCGCGCGCCGACGCCGCCTCGCGGGCCGAAACCGCGCGGCTCGCAGACCTGAGCACCAAGGCCGGATTCCAGGCGCCCGCCACCGCGGCCTTGGCCCGGGCCAGCGCCGCGGAAGGGCACGGCAACGCCATCCAGCAGCGCACGCTCTGCGACCTGGACATCAAGGCGTTGGTGGCGCTCACGGCGATCAATGAGCCCGCGCTGCGGCAAAAACTGGCCGCAGCGCCCGTCGACCTGACGCAGGAATCCATGGCGCCCGTGATCAGCGTGCCCGCCGAGGTGCTGGCCCAGCGGCCCGACATCTTCAATGCGGCGCGCGAGGTGGACGCGGCCCGCCTGGAAGTGGGCAGCGCCCGCGCGCAACGCTTTCCGAGGCTGAGCCTCAGCGGCTCGGTCTTCACCACCAAGTCCCGCACCAGCGCCTCGACACAGCGATTCGACACCTGGACGGTCGGGCCGCTGCAGCTGACGGTTCCGCTGTTTGACGGCGGCGCCAGCGAAGCCAATGTGGAGGCCGCCAAGGCGCGCTACGAGGATGCCGCGGCCCAGTACCGCGCCGCCGTGCGCAAGGCCGTGCAGGAAGTGGAGGAAGCGCTGGTCAAACTGCAAAGCACCGCCGAACGCAACGAAGATGCGCGGGGCGCGGCGCAGGGCTACCGCGCCTCGTTCACCGGCACCGAGGCCCGCTACAAGAGCGGGCTGGCCAGCCTGGTCGAACTCGAAGACGCCCGCCGCACGCTGCTGGCCGCGCAAAGCAATGTGGTCGCGCTGCAGCGCGAGCGCCGCAACGCCTGGGTCGCGCTGTACCGCGCGCTGGGCGGCGGCTGGACCACCACCGAGCCGCCGGTGCAGCCCCTGGCCTCGGATGTCTCGGCCCCCTCCACACCAGCAGCCATCACCGCGCCCTGAGGCCGCCACCCGATCATCCCGACACCATGACAGAGCCCTTGCACACCATGCCAAAACTCAAGCCCACCCCCTTTGCCATTGCCGTGATCGCCGCTGCCGTGCTGCTTGCGGGAGGCGCCGCGTTTTTCCTTTCCAGGTCGGAAGCCAAAGGCGATGTCAATCCCGAGGCCAAGCCGGCGCTGACCGTCGCCACGGCGCTGCCGCAGCCAATGACCTTGCCGGTCAAGCTCAGCGCCAACGGCAACATCACGGCCTGGCAGGAGGCCGTGATCGGCTCCGAATCCAACGGCCTGCGGCTGGTGCAGGTGCAGGCCAACGTCGGCGACCAGGTCAAGGCGGGCCAGGTGCTGGCGGTGTTCTCCGGCGACAGCGTGCTGGCCGACACCGCGCAGGCCCGCGCCAGCCTGATCGAGGCGCAGGCCAATGCGGCCGACGCCGCCGACAACGCGGCGCGCGCGCGCACCCTGGCCAGCTCCGGCGCGCTGAGCGAGCAGCAGATCAACCAGTACAACACCGCCGAGCAGACCGCCAAGGCGCGTGTCGAGGCGGCCAAGGCCGTGCTCGACGCGCAGCAGCTGCGCGGCAAGAACACCCAGGTGCTGGCACCCGACAGCGGCGTGATCTCCGCCCGCACCGCGACCGTCGGCTCGGTGGTGCCCCAGGGCACCGAACTGTTCCGCCTGATACGCGGCGGCCGCCTTGAGTGGCGCGCGGAAGTGACCTCGGCCGAGCTCGGGCGCATCAAGGCCGGCACGACGGCCAGGGTGGTGGCCGCCAGCGGCGCCGAACTCAAGGGCCGGGTGCGCATGATCGCTCCCAGCGTGGACCCGCAGACCCGCGCGGCGCTGGTCTACGTGGACCTGCCGGTTTCCGCCGGCATGGCGTCGCCGGCCAAGGCCGGCATGTTTGCCCGCGGCGAGTTCGAGCTGGGCGAGACGCCGGCGCTGACGGTGCCGCAGCCGGCGCTGGTGGTGCGCGACGGATTCAACTACCTGTTCCGGCTCAATGCCGACAACCGCATCAGCCAGCTCAAGGTGCAGACCGGCCGGCTGGCCGGGGACCGCATCGAGATCACGTCCGGCCTGGCCGCGGACGCGCGCATCATCGTCAGCGGCGCGGGTTTCCTGAACGACGGCGACCTGGTCCGGGTGAGCGATGCCGTCCCCGCCGCGCCGGCCGCGGCCTCCGCCAAGCCGGCGACGGCCGCCAGCAAATAAGGAGCAGGCCATGAATGTCTCCTCCTGGTCGATCAAGAACCCGATTCCGGCGGTCATGCTGTTTGTGCTGCTGACCTTTGCCGGCATGCTGTCCTTCAAGGCGATGAAGGTGCAGAACTTTCCCGACATCGACCTGCCGACGGTGACCGTGTCGGCCTCGCTGCCGGGTGCGGCGCCGGCGCAGCTTGAAACCGAAGTGGCGCGCAAGCTGGAAAACTCCATCGCGACGGTGCAGGGCCTCAAGCACATCTATACCAAGGTACAGGACGGCGGCGCGACCATCACCGCTGAATTCCGGCTCGAAAAACCGGTGCAGGAAGCCGTGGACGACGTGCGCGCCGCGGTGGCCAAGGTGCGCAGCGACCTGCCCGCCGACGTGCGCGAGCCGGTGGTCTCCAAGATGGACCTGGCGGGACAACCGGTGCTGGCCTTCACCATCCGCTCGGCGCGCATGGACGATGAAGCGCTTTCCTGGTTCGTCGACAACGAGGTCTCGCGCAAGCTGCTGTCCGTGCGCGGCGTGGGCGCCGTCAACCGCGTGGGCGGCGTCTCGCGCGAAGTGCGCGTCGCGCTGGACCCGTCGCGCCTGCAGGCGCTGGGCGCCACGGCGTCCGACATTTCGCGCCAGCTGCGCCAGGTGCAGACGGAAAGCGCCGGCGGACGCGCCGATCTGGGCGGCAGCGAGCAGCCCATGCGCACCCTGGCGACGGTGAAATCGGCCGCGGAACTGGCCGGCATCGAGCTGGCCCTGAGCGACGGCCGGCGCATACGCCTGGACCAGGTCGCCACCGTGACCGACACCACCGCCGAGCCGCGCGCGGCCGCGCTGCTGGACGGCAAGCCCGTGGTCGGCTTTGAAGTCGCGCGCAGCCGCGGCGAAAGCGAGGTCGCGGTGGGCGCAGCCGTGCAGGCGGCGCTGGCCGAACTCAAGCAGCAGCATCCCGACGTGGAGCTTGTCGAGGCCTTCAACTTCGTCAAGCCGGTGCAGGAAGAATACGACGGCTCCATGCACCTGCTCTACGAAGGCGGCATCCTGGCCGTGCTGGTGGTGTGGCTGTTCCTGCGCGACTGGCGCGCCACCTTTGTGTCCGCGGTGGCACTGCCGCTGTCGGTGATCCCGGCCTTCATCGGCATGCACCTGCTGGGCTTTTCCATCAACGTGATCACACTGCTGGCGCTGTCGCTGGTGATCGGCATCCTGGTGGACGACGCGATCGTCGAGGTGGAAAACATCGTGCGCCACCTGCGCATGGGAAAAACGCCGTATGAGGCCGCCATGGAAGCGGCCGACGAGATCGGCCTGGCCGTGGTGGCCACCACCTTCACGCTGATCGCCGTGTTCCTGCCGACCGCCTTCATGAGCGGCGTGGCCGGCAAGTTTTTCAAGCAGTTCGGCTGGACCGCCTCGCTGGCCGTGTTCGCCTCGCTGGTGGTGGCGCGCGTGCTGACGCCCATGATGGCGGCCTACATCCTCAAACCCGTGGTGGGCACGCACACCGATCCGGGCTGGATGAGGTGGTACATGCGCGCGGCCACCTGGTGCCTGCACCACCGCCTGAAGACCATGATCCTGGCCACACTGTTCTTCTTCGGCTCGGTGGCCTTGATCCCGCTGCTGTCCAAGGGCTTCATCCCGCCCGATGACAACTCGCAGACCCAGGTCTACCTGGAATTGCCGCCAGGCGCCACGCTGGCCCAGACCAAGGCCTCGGCCGAGCATGCGCGCCAGCTCATCGGCAAGGTCGAGCACGTCAAGAACGTTTACACCACCATAGGCGGCGGCACCGCCGGCGGCGACCCCTTCGCCATGCAGGGCGCGGCCGAAACCCGCAAGGCCACGCTGACCGTGCTGCTCGACGAGCGCAATGAGCGCCCGCGCAAGCAGGGCATCGAAAGCAAGATGCGCACGGCCCTCGAATCCCTGCCCGGCGTGCGCAGCAAGGTCGGCCTGGGCGGCTCCGGCGAAGCCTATATCCTGGTGCTCACGGCGGAAGACGCCAATGCCCTGCAGACCGCCGCGATGGCGGTGGAAAAGGACCTGCGCACCATTCCCGGCCTGGGCAATATTTCATCGAGTGCCAGCCTGGTGCGGCCTGAAATCGCCATCAAGCCGGACTTCGCCCGCGCCGCCGACCTGGGGGTGACCAGCGCCGCCATGGGCGAGACGCTGCGCATCGCCACGGTGGGCGACTATGAGGAATCGCTGCCCAAGCTCAACCTCTCGCAGCGCCAGGTGCCCATCGTCGTGAAGCTCGACGACGCGGCGCGCAAAGACCTCAGCGTGCTCGAGCGCCTGGCCGTGCCCAGCGTCAAGCCCGGCGTCGGCCCGGTCATGCTGGGGCAGGTGGCCACGCTGGAAGTCACCGGCGGGCCGGCGGTCATAGACCGCTATGACCGCTCGCGCAACGTCAAATTCGAGATCGAGCTGTCGGGCCGGGCCCTGGGCGACATCACCGAAGCCGTGAAGCTGCTGCCGGCCATCAAGAACCTGCCGGCGGGCGTCAAGGTGGTGGAAATCGGCGATGCCGAGGTCATGGGCGAACTGTTTGGCAGCTTTATCCTGGCCATGGCGACCGGCGTGCTCTGCATCTACATCGTGCTGGTGCTGCTGTTCAAGGACTTCCTGCACCCGGTGACCATCCTGGCGGCCCTGCCGCTGTCCCTGGGCGGCGCTTTCGTCGGCCTGCTGATCGCGCAAAAGAGCTTTTCCATGCCTTCGCTGATCGGCCTTGTCATGCTGATGGGCATCGCCACCAAGAATTCCATCCTGCTGGTGGAGTACGCCATCGTGGCGCGGCGCGACCACAATATGTCGCGCTGGGACGCGCTGCTGGACGCCTGCCACAAGCGCGCGCGGCCCATCATCATGACCACGCTGGCGATGGGCGCCGGCATGATGCCGATCGCGCTGGGCTTCGGTGCGGCCGACCCGAGCTTTCGCTCGCCGATGTCGATCGCCGTGATCGGCGGCCTGATCACCTCCACCGTGCTCAGCCTGTTGGTGGTGCCGGCGGTGTTCACTTATATCGACGACCTGGAGCATTTCATCCGACGCACCACCCGGCGGCTGCGCGGCCAGCGCGGCGACGCCAATCCGGCGGAAAACCCCGCGCCGGCGCCAACCGGGGAATAAACAACAGCCGGGCCGAGGACACCGCGCCAAAAGCCCGGCCAGCGTGCGATTGTGCTGATTTAGACGGGTTCGCCGACTGGGGTTTTGCGGCTCCGTCATGTGGGCTGGCTTATACTTGGGGGTTCAGCTTTACATTTCTTCACATGTCTAAACGCGTACTGCTTTCGGGCGCAACTGGCCTGATTGGCGGCGAGTTAATGCTTCTTCTGGCCGCGCGCGGCGTCTACAGCACCGCTGTGGTGCGCGCCGCCGATTCGAACCAAGCCCGTGACCGTCTCCTGGAGCGCCTGAAAAAGAGCGCTCTGTGGAAACCCGAATTCGCCGAGATGGTGTCCGCCGAGGCTGGCGACGTCATCGAACGCAATTTTGGCCTGAACACGGCCGTGCTGCAGTCCGCGGACGTGATCCTGCACTCGGCAGCCAGCACATCCTTCAAGCCCGGCGCAGGGGTTTACCCTATCAATATCAAGGCGGCTGAGCACTTTTCCGCCATCCTGAAAAACCTGAGCCCTTCGCAGCGCGGCTTTTTCGTCGGCACGGCTGCGGTCACCACCGAACCGCGCGGCGTGATCACGGAAGACATGCCTTTCGCCGGTTATGCCAACGATTACATCCGGTCCAAGCGCGATGCCGAAACCCTGTTGCGCGCCGGCGGCAGCCCCTTTGTCAGCCTGCGCCCCGGCATCGTGCTGTCGCGCGGCATCGACGACGCCAAGCTCTCGCGCAACATGCTGTGGTCGATTCCCGTGATGGCCGAGTTGGGAGACGTTCCGCTCGACCCGCTGGCCAAACTCGATTTCGCGCCGGTGGACTTCATCGCCGGCGCCTTCGCCGAGATGCTGCTCAAGGACCAGCTGGCGCACGACTGTTATCACGTGTCAACCGGCGAAGACTCCATGACGTTCAAGGCACTGGCCGATGAACTGACGGCCACCATGCCGGGCATCGGCAAGCTGGTGATGCGGGGGCGCGATTACGTGCCGACACCCAAATTCGCCCGCCAACGCTGGATGTTCGACGCACTGCAACCCTACCTGCCTTTTTTGACAGCCGATGCGGTGTTCAGCAACGCCCGTTTGCGTGCCGAAATCGGCGCGGCGGCCATTGCGCCGGCGCCCGTCAGTTATTTAGGGGAGCTCCTGGGAACGTTCAGCCTGTCGGATGCCGTCCGACAGATGTACACCCCCTGAAGCACAAAAACAACGCCACCGCTTTTGTAAAATAATCATGAGGTTTGAGCAATGGCCAGTCGTCACGGCGATGGTGGGACAATGACGCTTTGCATACATACGTACTGGTTGGGTGATGAATTCTGATTTGATCAATCTTTTTGCCGAGACATTTGGCATCAGCGAAGAAAAATTGCTGCCCGATGCCACGTTGGAAAGCCTCGGGCTGGACTCCCTGGCGGTCATTGAATTCCTCTTCCAGATCGAAGATCAGTTCGGCATCCAGATTCCCGACCAAGCCAATCCGCCCCGGACCCTGGCCGAAATGGTCCAGCTGATCGAGCCTTTGCTCCCATCGGGCAAGCCCGCCGCTTAAGCCCTGGCGGGCGCCCCAGGACCACCATGCGTCGCGTTGCCATCACGGGTCTGGGCGTCATCTCCGCCGTGGGGACCGGCACCCCGGCGTTTTTTGATTCATTGTTGTCCGCCCGCTCGGGCATCCGGACTGTCGACATTCCCTTTCCCACCGGCACCGAAAGCGTGCTGGCCGGCGCGATCGATTTTGATCCCGACCCCCATTTCCCCCGCGCCCGGCTGCTGACCATGGACCGCGTCAGCCAGTTTGCGCTGGTGGCGGCCCGCGAAGCCATGGCCCAGGCCGGCCTGGGCGATTCCACCTCCATGCACAACAGCTTCGCCGCCGAGCGCTTTGGCGTGTCCCTGGGCACGGGCAGCGGCGGCGCCAGCTCCACCGATGTGGCTTACACCGCCTTGCTGGAACAAAAGGTCGCACGCCTGCGCCCCATGACCGTCGTTCTGGCGATGCACAACGCCATTGCCGCCCACGTCTCGATGGAATTCGGCTTGAAAGGGCCGAGCAGCACCATCTCCAATGCCTGCGCCTCGTCGGCAACCTCCATCGGCGAGGCCTTCCGGCAGATACGCCACGGCTATGCCGACGCCATGCTGGCGGGCGGCTCGGAAGCGCTGCTCAACCGCGGCACCATCAAGGCCTGGCAAGCCATGCATACGCTGGCCAGGCCCCATGCCGACGGCCCCGAAACATCGTGCCGTCCATTCTCCGCCGACCGCAGCGGCCTGGTGCTGGCCGAAGGCGCGGCCATGCTGGTGCTCGAAGAATGGGAAAGCGCCAAACGCCGCGGCGCCACCATCCTGGCCGAACTCTGCGGCTACGCCTCCACCACCGACGCCCACCACCTGACGCAACCCGACGCCCAGGGCCAGGCGCGCGCCATGACGCTGGCGCTGGCGGATGCGCAGTTGCAAGCCTCGGACATCGGCTACCTCAATGCCCACGGCACCGCGACCGACGTGGGCGACGTGGTGGAAACCAGCGCCATCAAGCTGGCCTTCCAGGACCTGGCCGCTCACCTGCCCATCAGCTCCAGCAAAGGCGTGCACGGCCATGCCATGGGCGCGGCGGGTGCCATGGAATTCATTGCAAGCGTGATGGCCTTGCGCAGCGGGCAACTGCCGCCCACGGCCTTCCTGCACCACCCCGACCCGCGCTGCGACCTGGACTACGTCCCGCTGACGCCGCGCGGCGCCAAGGACCTGCGCGCGGTGATGTCCAACTCCTTCGCCTTCGGCGGCTCCAACGCCGTGCTGATCGCCAGATCAGCCTGATCAAGTGCCGCCCGGCACGGCCCTGATTTTTTTCACCAGCGCAGTCGTCGAATAGCCGTCCACAAACGGAATCGCCCGCGCATCGCCGCCATAGGCCCTGACCACCGCCGTTTCTGCGAGCCTGTCCATGTCGTAATCACCCCCCTTGACCAGCAAGTCGGGCCGCAGTTCCGTAATCAGCTCCAGCGGCGTGTCCTCGTCAAACCAGGTGACCAGGCTCACGGATTCCAGCGCTGCCATCATGACGGCGCGATCTTCCTCGTTATTGAGCGGCCGGTCCGGCCCCTTGCCGAGCCGCCGGGCCGAGGCATCGGAATTCAGGGCCACCACCAAGCTGCCGCCCAGCGCGCGGGCATGGGCCAGGTAAGTGGCATGCCCGCGGTGCAACACGTCAAACACGCCGTTGGTGAAGACGATGGGCCGGGGTAACGCGGCAAGGCGCCGCGGCGCCTCCTCGCGGGAGACGATTTTTTGCAGGAAGAGGGGGGGCTGGGGATCGCTGGGCATCCCGCGACTTTAACGGAAGGCCTGGGCCATACCCCCGATCGTCAGGCGCCGGCGGGCGCCGGCTTGACGGCGATGGAGCCGGCGAGCTCCTTGCCGATCTCCTTGCGGTAGCGGTTCAGCTCCTGCACGGTCTTGAAACTCTGGTTCATCAGCAGGCTCAGGTTGTGCAGGATGCGCTCGACCACCTTGCCCTCCCACACCGCGTCGAACTTGATCTGCGTGTCCAGCCAGTGCTCCAGCCACTCGGGGTTGGGCAGGCGACTCTGGATGGTGTCGCGCGGGAACAGGCTTTTGTTCACGTGCAGGTTGGTCGGATGCAGCGCCTGCGCCGTGCGCCGTGCACTGGCCATCAGGACGCCGACCTTGGTGAAGGCCGTCCTCGCCTCATTGCCGAAGTTGTTGATGGCGCGCTTCATGTAGCGCAGGTAAGCACCGCCGTGGCGCGCTTCATCCTGGCTCAGCTGGGTATAGATCTGCTTGATGACGGGCTCGGTGTGCCATTCGCTGGCGCGGCGGTACCAGTGGTTCAGGCGAATCTCGCCGCAAAAATGCAGCATCAGGGTTTCCAGCGCGGGTGCGGGCTCGAACTCGAAGCGCACCTCGTGCAGCTCTTTTTCCGTGGGGGCCAGGTCGGGGCGGAAACGCTTGAGGTACTCCATGAGCACCAGCGAGTGCTTTTGCTCTTCGAAGAACCAGATAGACATGAAGGCCGAGAAATCGCTGTCGTCCTTGTTGTCGCGCAGGAACATTTCCGTGGCGGGCAACGCGGACCATTCGGTGATGGCGTTCATCTTGATGGTCTGCGCCTGCTCGTCGGTCAGCTTGGCCGGGTCGAAGCTGGCCCATGGAATGTCTTTGTCCATGTCCCAGCGGACGGATTCAAGTTGTTTGAACAGTTCGGGGTAAAGCATTGAGAACTCCTTCGCAATCGAATTCGCAGATAAATCTGCCTTGGATGCCTGCTGGCGCATCCTGGGTACTAATGTGATTTTAGGCGGCTAATGTGACAACTAGCGATTTGTCGGCAATTTACCGGCAAATCAGGAAAATTCGGGCCTATTCCGGCGTGTTTGCCTACTTGAGCGCCGACTTCAGCTGCATTTCCGTTCGGAAATGCGGCACACCAGCAGCCAGGGTTTCACCCGGACAAGTTGTGTCTCCCATCGAACAGCGTCAGAATGAACGCGCCCTCCATCTAATTGCCCGAGAGTTTAACCATGCAAGCCTCCGCGCTTCGAACCCTCTTGCTGGGCATGCTTTGTTGCGGTCTCCTGCTGGCGGTCTCTCCGCCCGGGCAGGCTGCCACCCCGGCCACCCCGGCACCCACGACCTGTAGCGGTTTTTTGCAACAAACCTTTTTACGCCTGCAGGACGAAAAACCTCAGTCCCTGTGCCAATACAGCGGAAAAGTGGTGGTTGTGGTCAACACCGCCAGCTTCTGCGGATTCACGTCTCAATATCAGGGACTGGAAGCGCTCTACGCCAAATACAAGGAGCGCGGCCTGGTGGTGCTGGGTTTTCCCTCCAACGATTTTTCACAGGAAACCGGCAGCAACAAGGAGATCGCGGACTTTTGCGAGAACACCTTCGGGGTGAAATTCCCCATGTTCACCAAAACCAGCGTGACCGGCAAAGACGCCAACCCGCTTTTCAAACAGCTGTCGGCCAAAACCGGCACTACCCCGCGCTGGAATTTTTACAAATACGTGATCGCACGGGACGGCAGCAGCGTCACCAGCTTCAACTCGAAGGCCGACCCGTCCGGCCAGCCTTTCCTCACAGAGATCGAAAAGCAGCTTGCAGTTCGCTGACGGGGCGGCAGAACCGGCAGTCATTCGGCAAGCCAGCCGCGCCTCTACCCCGTTAACAAAAATTTACCTGGCAGACCCTTTGCCCGGGGAACTACCGGGCCTTCGTGCGCTCATACTTACGTATGCGCAATTTGCTCTCGCAAGAGACAAAGGTGCAGCCAAAACAGTTTCATTGTTGCGAAGCCTTCTGAGCCGTCCAGGTTCAGCTGCAATCCCGGGGCGCTCCTCCTCCTCCCTCCCTCCCTCGTTCGCGCCGGGGCGCTTCGCAGCATTTTTATATTCCAGCCGGCAAGGCGCCGCCCATGAGCGGCGCGCCTTTGCCTTCCGGGGTTACCGGATTCCAGCATTGCCGGTTTGCTGCGATACAGAGCCTACCCGGAGCTGGCTATTCGCCTCGGCTCGGGCCTCCGCATTGATCAACCCCCACGGGAACTCAGCCCGGCGGGATCGTTTCCGCGAAGCTGGTGCGCTGCATGAGCTTGTCCTGCAGCCGGGTCAGGTTGGGATAGAGTTCGCGCCAGTTGACCTGGGTGAAACGCAGGTCGAGATAGCCCAGCGCACAGCCAACCGCCACGTCCGAGAGGCTGAAGTGGATACCGCTGCAGAACGCCTTGTCGCCCAAGCCGGTGCTCATGGCCTTGAGGGTGGCGTCTATCTTGCCCATCTGCCGGTCAATCCAGGCGTCGCTGCGCTGCTTGGCGCCGCGGCCACTCCAGGTAGCCTCCAGACGCGCGAGGATGGCGGCGTCGACCAGACCGTCGGCCAGGGCTTCCCAGGTCTTGACTTCGGCGCGCTCGCGGCCCTGGGAGGGAATCAGCTTGCCGACGGGCGACAGGGTGTCCAGGTATTCGACGATCACGCGCGAATCGAACACGGCTTCGCCGCCTTCCATGACCAGGCAAGGCACCTTGCCCAGGGGGTTGGACGCGCCGATGGTGGTGTTCGCCGCCCAGACATCTTCCAGGATGAACTGGAAGTCGAGCTTTTTCTCGGCCATCACTATGCGCACTTTGCGCACATAGGGGCTGGTGGCGGAGCCAATGAGTTTCATGATGGTGTGAGATCGTGGTCCGAGGGAAGTGCATTCTATCGAGTAAGCCCAGCCCCCGGCTGACAGGTCCCCCCAAACGTCGCAAATCTGGACAGTCCCGCCAGCCGGCCTGGGGCGCGCCCCTACAATTGGAGGATGAGCTCTTCCACCCCGTTTTCCACCATCAACGCCATCTCCCCGCTGGATGGCCGCTACGCCGGCAAACTCGCCCAATTACGCCCCTTGATGTCCGAGCAGGGCTATATGCACCGCCGCGTCCAGGTGGAGGTGGCTTGGTTCATCGCGCTGTCCGACGCAAAATTCGCCGAATTCAAGCCGCTGAGCCCCGGCGCCCGGACCTATTTGCTGGGCCTGGTCAAGAATTTCTCCGAAGCCGACGCCGCGGCCATCAAGGAGATTGAAAAAACCACCAACCACGATGTGAAAGCCGTCGAATACTGGATCAAGTCCAAATTCGAGGCCAGGCCTGAGCTCAAGGGCGCCAGCGAATTTGTGCACTTCGCCTGCACCAGCGAGGACATCAACAACACCAGCCACGCGCTGCAGCTCAAAAGCGGCCGCGACCTGGTCGTGCTGCCGGCGCTCGACAAGGTGATTGCCCAATTGCGCGACATGGCCCATCTGTTTGCCGCCGAGCCCATGCTCAGCCGCACGCACGGCCAGACCGCCAGCCCGACCACGGTCGGCAAGGAGATCGCCAACGTCGTGGTGCGCCTGGCCAATGCGCGCGAAAAAATCGCCGCCGTCAAGCTGATGGGCAAGATGAACGGCGCCGTGGGCAACTACAACGCTCACCTCTCGGCCTGGCCCGACTTCGACTGGGAGGCCTTCAGCCGCAGCGTGATCGAAACCCCCGAGCCGCTGGGCCTGGGCCTGACCTTCCAGCCCTACAGCATCCAGATCGAGCCGCACGATTACATGGCCGAACTGTTCGACGCGGTGGCTCGCGTCAACACCATCCTGATCGACCTGGCCCGCGACATCTGGGGCTACGTCAGCGTGGGTTACTTCAAGCAGCGCTTGAAGGACGGCGAGATCGGCTCGTCCACCATGCCGCACAAAGTCAACCCCATTGACTTTGAAAACGCCGAAGGTAACCTGGGACTGGCCAATGCGCTGCTGCGCCACATGAGTGAAAAGCTGCCGATCTCCCGCTGGCAGCGCGACCTGACCGACTCGACTGTGCTGCGCAACATGGGCGTAGCGCTGGGCTACGCCGTGCTGGCCTACAACTCCCTGAGCGTGGGTCTGAACAAGCTCGAGCTGAACCGCGAAGCGCTCAGCGACGACCTCAACAGCTCCTGGGAAGTGCTGGCCGAACCGATACAGACCGTCATGCGTCGCTACGGCGTGCAGGGCGCCTATGAAAAGCTCAAGGAAGTCACACGCGGCAAAACCGTGAAAGCCGAAGACCTGCATACGCTGATCCGCTCGCTGGAAATTCCCGAAGCGGAAAAATCCCGCTTGCTGGCCATGACGCCGGGCAGCTACGTCGGCCTGGCGGCCGAGTTGGCAAAGCGCGTTTAACCCCCGTCCAGGCTCACTGCGTGTAGCCTGTCCCCCCCTCCCAGGGAGCGGCGCCTGCGGTCTGGCAAAGCCAGTCCCGCGGCCCCTGCTGGTTGTGCCCCCTCTTCAAGTCGGCATGTTGGCGCCGCAGTTCCAGCACTGCTCAAACCCGCCCTCCACCGTCTCGCCGCAGGCGCACAGCCAGCGCCGCTGCGGCATGTTCTGCAGGCCGTGCAGCAACTCCTTCGCACCCGCCTCCTCATGGTCGTGCGTGAGCCAGACTTCGGGCAGGCATTGGTCGGGCGGCAGTTCGCCGGCCACGCTGCCCAGGAAGTAACGCTGCACGCTGGCCGAAAAACCGGCCTGCTGCAAGGCGCCCACCCACAGCGCGGCAATGGCGATATTGGGAGCGCGGGCCAGTCTGAGCATAGGGTCAGTGTAGCCCGCCCCGCCGCTGATTGCTACCAAATTGATAGCTGAAAGTTCAGGACGTCTCGTCGGAGGAGGCCGGCGTCTTGCCTTCCAGCGCCCGGTCCGCATAGCGGCCAAAACGCCAGGCCGTCGCCTCCTGCGTGATGCGCCGCCAAGTGGTGCGCTTTTCACCGGGCGTCATTTCGGGCCAGCGCTGCACCTCATCGAAAGTGCGGCCGCAGCCCTTGCACAGGGCGTCGCCCTGGCTGGTCGAACAGATCGCGATGCAGGGCGTGTCGGCTGTCGTGTCGTACCAGGTGCGCCAGGCGGCAAGCGCCTTGGGCGGGAAGGTTTTTTCGTCGGCCTCGTCCTCATGGTAAAAAACCAGGAGCGCATAGACCTCGGCCAGCGCGCGCAGTTCGGGCGCCAGCGTCACGCCGTCGGGCGAGGGCTTTTTGTCGCGCCAGTAATTGATGGCGGCTTCGATATCGGTGATGTGGATGCCGGGCATGGGAAATGAAGTACCAAATTAGGTGGCTGGCCGCGCCAAAAGAGAAGGATGCGCGAAGCCGCAGAGCCGGGCCGTTCATTATCGGGTAGACGGCAAAATAGCTTTTCCTGCGCGGATTTGGCCGCGATCGGGGAATATTTCGCCGGCTTGCAAAAAATCCATTTTTATTGTCAAATATCCGGACGAAGGGGAGTAACTCCCTCGTTTTGCTGCAATATTCGATAACAGACACCACAGCAAAATCGCTAACAACAAGTCGTCATTACGAAGTTCACACTTCCGGCTTGTTGGGCATGCAGCGACACTGCATGTCGAGCCAGACCTTCGATTGAAACCTGAACAGGTTTGATCGAGGCGTTCGCGGCATAAATTTATCCCAGCCGAACCCACTCACAGGCCTTTTCCGGTTTCACGAATCCGGAAGTCCGTTCATTCGGATTTCCAAGTCGAAACTTGACATGGAGTGTGAGCTTGGAATTATTTACTGCCCCCTGGTGGTCCGCCCTTTTGGCGATCATCCTCATTGATCTGGTGCTCGCCGGCGACAACGCCATCGTGATCGCCCTGGCCGCGCGGAACCTGCCGTCCCACCTGCAGAAAAAAGCCATCGTCTGGGGCACCGTGGGCGCCATCGTGGTCCGCTCCGCCATGACCGTCGGCGTGGTGTGGCTGCTGAAAATCCCCGGCCTGATGCTGGTAGGCGGCCTGGGGCTGCTGTGGATCGCCTACAAGCTGCTGGCCGACCAAGGTGACAAGGAACACGACGGCCCCGTCGCCAGCACCTTCTGGGGCGCCATGAAAACCATTGTGGTGGCCGACGCCCTGATGGGCATCGACAACGTGCTGGGCGTCGCCGGTGCGGCGCACGGCTCCTTTGACCTGGTCGTCATCGGCCTGCTGGTGAGCATCCCCATTGTTGTCTTCGGCAGCACCATGGTGCTCAAGCTGGTGGAGCGCTTCCCCATCATCATCAACCTGGGCGCCGCCGTGCTGGCCTTCACCGCCGCCAAGATGGTGATAAGCGAACAGCTGCTCGACCCGATTTACGGCGGCCCCGGGGCCTTACCCTCCGCCGCCAACCTGCATACCGCCGCCCAGTGGATCACCTACGCGGCGGCGGTGGCCGGCGTGCTGGGTGCGGGCTGGTGGGCCACCCGGCGCAACCGCTCGACCGGCGACGCAGACCTGATCCCCCACTGAAACCGGCAACCTGTCACCAGCAAGCTTTCTAAAACGACGACAACTCAAGGAGAACTTCATGGACAACATCATCGTGTACGTTGACGACGCCGCATATGCCCTGCAGATGCTGCAACCCATGCTGCCGGCCGGCGGCGCCCGCAACCCCACCCGCTGGATCGTGGTCGGTTGCGCACCCCGGGTGACGCACCGCGTCAGCAAATGGGTGACGCACAGCGCGCGCGAAAGCTGGCGCGGCAAGTGGGCGGAAAAAGTCTTCGCCCAACTGATGCCCGTGCTGGAAAAAGAGGGTGACACGGTGCTGACCCAGCTGGCGCAAACCACCTTGATCACCCAGACCGAATCCCTGATCAAACAGCACGGCGCCGCGCGCGTGCTGGATGCGCGCCGGCCGAAGTTCGGCCAGGACATGCAGCCCGTGACGGCTTCGCAGGCCCAGGAAAGCCACGGCGTGCTGGGCTATGCCACGGCGCTGGCAAGTGCCGGATTGCTGGTGGCGACCGACTGACAAGCGCCCGCCACCCGTTGTCAATGCGCCCCCAGGGGCGCATTTTTTTGGGCGACCGATGGTATTCTTCAGCCATGAAACTCCTCCTCAAATGGCTTTTCAGTGCGGCCGCCCTGCTGGCGGTCGCGTACCTTTATTCGGGTGTGGCGGTGAGCAGCTTTACCGGTGCGCTGATTGCGGCCGCCGTGCTGGGCGCGCTCAACATGGTGGTGCGCCCCATCCTCGTGCTGCTGACGCTGCCCGTGACGCTGGTGACGCTGGGGCTTTTCCTTTTTGTCGTCAACGCGCTCATGTTCTGGGCCGCGGCCAGCCTCACCAGCAGCCTGAACGTCGCCGGCTTCGGCGCCGCACTGATAGGCTCGCTGATTTATTCGGTGTTGCAGCTAGTGATCGACTTTGTCCTGGAGCGCCTGTTCCTTGATAAGTGATTCGGTCTGGCGTGTTCGCGTGTCGAGGATGGAACCCTCCACGTAATCAGCGCTGCCGGGGTTGCTGCGCATCAGGCCCTGCGCTGCCTTGAAGCGATCCAGCGCCGCCGGATAGTCCAGCTGCGCCGCCCGGCTTTCCGCATCGGCGCGAATCGCCCGCACATTCTGGTTCTGGTTGCCGTAAGCCACGGCGAGCAGCTGCCAGGCGGTCGCATCCTTGGGATGGGCCGCCACCCAGGTCTGCAGCCGGCTGGACACGTCCTGGGCCCGCTGCGCCGCCAGCAGCGAACGGGCCTGGGTCAGGACCTCCGCGCGCGACGTCGCTTTTGAAATATCGACGCTTGCTGCCGTGGCCGGGACGACGCCGGCCAGCAGGTCGATGTCGACGGCCAGCAGGTCCGCCGCGCCGGCCGCTTGCGGCACCTCCGCAACAAACGGCCTGAGTTTTGCCAGAAAGGTTCTGGCGCCCGCAAAATCGCGCAGCTGCGCCGCCGCATAAGCGCCCGCGTACACAACACCGACATCGCGCACGTTGTCCGCCGAGGCCGGTGCCTGCATGACCAGTGGCGAAGTGCGCCGCTGGGCCTCCGCCACCATGGACCGCAGCGCATCCACGCCCGGCGCGGCCAGGATGCGCGCGCGCGAGGCCATCATGGCGTGCAGCACACGGGCCTTGCCGGCTTCGACCAGTTTTTCACGCGAAGGCTTTTCGGCCTCCATCGAGGCCAGTTGCACGCGCGCCTGCGCCGCGGCAATCCGTTCGGTCGTCAGCGGGTGGGAGCGCAGGTAGGGAAAGGAGCCGTTGTCGTTCAGGCGCGAGGCCTGCTGCAGCTTTTCGAACATGGCGGTCACGCCGCGGCTTTCAAAACCGGCGTCGGTCATGACGCCGAAACCGATGCGGTCCGCTTCCCTTTCCATGTCCCTGGAAAAATTGAGCTGGTTTTGCACCGCCACCGCCTGGCCGCCCACGATGGCGGCGCTGGCGGCATCGCCGTTTTTTCCGGCCGCCAAGGCGCCCAGAACCATGGCGGCGATCATCCACGGCGTCTGGCGCGACTGCTGCGTCAGCATGCGCGAGATGTGCCGCTGCGTGACGTGGCTGATTTCATGGCCGAGCACGGCGGCCATTTCGTCCGCGCTGCCGACCGCCGCAATCAGGCCCAGGTGCACCCCGAAGTAGCCGCCGGGCAGGGCGAAGGCATTGATGCTGCGGTCCCGGATCAGGAACACCTGCCAGGCAAAGCGTTCTTCAAGCTCCACGTGCAATTCACCGCGCGCGCGGGCGGCGGCTATCAGCGGCAGCCAGAGGCTTTGCACGTAGTCGACCAGCACCGGGTCATCGATGTAGTCCGGGTCCCGGTAAATACTGGCGGCGATGCGGTCGCCGATACGGCGCTCCGCCGCGGCGGCCAGTTCGGAGGTTTCACCCAGCGAAGGCAGGGAGCCCGTCGTGACGCCGGGCGCACTGGCGGGCGCCTGGGCGAGAGAGAAGTTGGCCAAAGCCACCCACGCGAGAACACCCAGCGCCAACCGGCCTAAAACGCGGCCTTGCCTTGGCGGCTGCTTGTGTTTAGAACGAATCAATGGGTACAAAAGCAATAACCTCTGCGGTGTTGGCGTCCACCAGGACCGTCCAGAATGTTTTCCGCCCCACCATGGGGATGTAGCCTAGGGATCCGACCTTGCCGTTCCCGCCGGAGGCCAATTTCAGCGCGGCGTCAATTTCACTGACCCTGTCCGGAAAACGCTTTTTAAGCTCCTCCAGCGGCCGGGCACGCGCCAGAACCTGGGGCTTGCCCTGATCGTAACGCTGCCAGAACCCGGGGCGCGCGCCCAGCGGCAAACCCGCCAAAGCCTCAAAAGTGATATCGGAGCGCTCCTTGTCGTCCTTGAAATCACGCACCGAGAGCAGCGTCGGCCCCGTCAGCGGCAGCGTGCCCAGCCCCGCCGGTGCCCGGCCCAGTTCGTCCCTGGGTACCTCAATGGCATGAACAGCCCTGAAACGGTCTATTTCAAACACCAGGTGCACGGGCCGCACCACGGCAACCGTCCATAAGCCGTAGGCCAGCGCAGCCAGCTGGAACAAGCCGATCACCACCAGGTCGCGGCGCAAGACCTTGGTGGCCTTTTTGACGTTAAACACCGCCAATGTCAGCAAAGGCCCCATGACCACGTCGACGGCCACCACGATCATGAACAATTCGCGGCCGCCCGAGATTTCCCGGTAAGGATAGGGGTACCAGACAAAAAAAACCAGCGTGGCCGCGAGGGCCGCAATCGCTACGCTGATACCAAAATGCACACCCGCCGCCAGCAGACGGCTCTGGAGAGGACTTTGAGTCACAAACATGGTCTTATGATGAGGGCCCGTTGTAAAGGTTTCGTAAAAGCATGGCCTCCCCTCCCGCACTCACCCACTTTGACGGCCAAGGCCAGGCCCATATGGTTGACGTGGCGGGCAAGGCGGCCACACACCGTGTCGCCATTGCGCAGGGCCGTATCGTAATGAATCCAGCGACACTGTCCATCATTCTGCAGGGCAGCGCAAAAAAAGGGGACGTGCTGGGCATCGCACGCGTCGCCGGCATCATGGCCGCCAAAAAAACCAGCGAGCTGATCCCCCTGTGCCATCCGCTCGCCTTGACCCGCGTGGCCATCGATTTCCTGCCGCAGGAGAGCGATTCCAGCGTCGCCTGCCGGGCCACCGTGGAAACCGTCGGCCCGACGGGGGTGGAAATGGAGGCGCTCACCGCGGTGCAGGTGGCGCTGTTGACAATTTACGACATGTGCAAGGCGGCCGACCGCGCCATGACCATCACCGACGTGAAACTGCTCGAGAAGCACGGCGGTAAATCCGGCAGTTTCACCAACCCCTGAGCCGCTCTAGGGCAGGCGCTCAATGCCTGGAAGCGGGCCGGCCTTTGCCGCGGCCCAGCGCGCATGCTCCTTCGGAAAAGCCGCCCGGTAACGCGCCAGGTGCGCCAATGCCTCATCGTCCAGATTCAGCATCACGGCGCTTTCAATCACTTTTTCAATCACCACCGGCTCGGGCGAATAGTGCAGCAAGGCCGTCGCCGTGTTGAAGGTCCAGCGGGCGTTGTCGCGTGTCAGGGGAGTCAGCGCCAGCTCAGCAAAACGGACCTGGTTGCGGAACAGCCAGGAGTCCCCGATCTTGGCGAGGGTGCCCTCGCGGTAAGCGGCATCACGATCCGGTGGCGCCAGGTAGATCTGGCTGACACGGTGGTAGTCCCACGCAGCGTAGGCGCAACACCCCATCGCCACCGCGGCCAGCAGCCGCCTGACCACAGGCGCCCGGGTGGCCGCGCCAGGCCCCGGCGTTCCCGAGCTGGTCCGCCACAGCAGGCCAACGCACAGGCCGAAAGCAATCTGAAACGGGCCGTACCACAGCGGATACTCCAGCAGGCTGTGCAGCAGGATCACCGCCAGCACGCCCCAGGCGAGCTGGCGCACGGGATCCGTCTCGCGCCAGGGCCGCTGCCGCAACGCCCACCACGTCCCCAGGCCGCACGCCAGCAACGCCACCGGAATGCCCAGTTCAACCGCCAGGTGCAGGGGCAGGTTATGGGCGTTGTCCAGAATGTCGCAGAACCGCGGCCCGGCATACAAAGTGGCGTAGTGCGCATAGTCCAGCTCGCCCCAGCCCCACCCCAACCAAGGCCTCTGCGCGATCAGGTCCAGCACGTTCGACCACAGCACTTTGCGGCTCGCGCAGGCCAGCTCGCCGCCCCGCAGCCGGGCCAGCATGCCGTGCGCCGCCGGGTCCAGTCCCAGCAGCCACGGCAGTGCCAGCGTCGCCACGGCATAGGCCAGCACCGCCGTGACCAGAAGGCGCAACACAAGAGGCCTGCGCCACAGGCCCCACACCCCGGCCAGGCCGCAGAGCACTACCAGTTCCAGCAGGCCCGCGCGCGAGGAAGACGCGGCATTACCGGCCGCCAGCAGGCCGGCGCCCAGAAACAGCCACCACTGGCGAGGTCCCGCCGCATCGCGCCGGCTGGCGAACCAGAGCAGAGCCGCCAGGGCAATGTTGGTCAGGCTGGCAAACTGGTTGCGCTGGCGAAGGTTGGCAAACGCCTCCCCGGGCGCCGCCGTCTGGCTCACCCACGCCCCCAGCGCAGCCGTCGCGCCGAAGTATTGCAGCAGGCCTATCAAGCTGCTGACCAGGCCGGCGATCAGCCAGGCCCATGCCGCCGGCGCCACCCAGCGCTGGGCAAAAGAGGCATCACCGGTCGCATGGCCCGGAATGGCGCGCAACGAGGCCATAAACACCAGCGCCGCAGCCGCGGCGAGCGACACAAGCCAGGGCACAACGCCGGGCGAGGGGCCGGGCGCGAGCGGATTGAGCCAGGGCAGTGCCAGAAAAAAAGAGGCGATCAATTGCATGGACGTGGGGTGCCGGAAAACTCGAAGCAGTCACTCATAGGGTTCAAGAGAAGAAGACCGGAGTTTGCGAGGTTAACTGATCCGGGCGACCAGGGATTTGCCTCGTCCCAGCGGTTGGCGAGGACGACAAATCAGCGCGCCCCAGCCGCTGGTCCGCCCAGTCGCACCGGCAAGACGCCCGAAGCATGACAGTACCGCCTTTTTCAGGCTTCCATGCGTTAGCATCGTGTCGTTACGCCTTGAAGGCGTACGAACAAGGCCTCTCGCGCCGGTACAGCCAGCCATCACCGAAAAATATGCACCACCTCCGTGAACAAGCGCGACCCGATGTCACTCAAGCTGGCTTTAGTACGCCAGCCTATGGGGCGCCTGCCAAGCCATGAGCACGGTTGTTTTAAACCCCCTGCGGATCATTTCCGATATCTGGCGCCACCGTTACCTTCTCGGCCAGCTGATTAAAAGGGACGTGCTGCTGCGCTACAGGGGCGCGATGTTCGGCGTGTTGTGGATTTTCCTCAGCCCGCTGTTGATGCTGGCGATCTTCGCCTTCATCTTCGGTCAGATTTTTCAGACACGTTGGCCTCAACAAAGTGGCGGCCTGCCGTTCTGGTTGCTGCTTTACAGCGGTTTGATCACTTTCAACATTTTTTCCGAGACAGTTTCCCGTGCGCCGGTGTCTGTGCGCGGCTATTCCAGTTTTGTAAAGAAAATCATCTTTCCGGTGCACATCCTGCCCGTCGTTCCCTTGGGGGCGGCGCTGGTCCATAGCGCATTCAATTTCTTCATACTGGTGGCCGCACTGGCGTGGGCAGGCGGACTGCATGGCCAGATCGTGCTTTTTCCGGTTTTGTTGCTCCCCGTGTTGTTACTCGCATTGGGGCTGTCGTGGTTCGTGGCAGCATGGGGCGTATTCATCAAGGACATGACGCAAATTATTCCTGTGTTCGTGCAAATGCTTATGTTCTTGTCTCCTGTGTTCTATCCGATCAGTGCGGTGCCGGCCGCGTTGCGCCCCGCCTATGAATACAACCCCTTGGGGATAGTGATCGAAGCTTCCCGCGCTCTGATCACCGGCCAGCAGATTGAATGGGGGACATGGAGCATGGCACTCGGCGTTTGCCTGGGTGCGTCGGTGTTGGGATACGCCTTTTTCCAGCACAGCCGAGAGGAATTCGCCGATGCACTCTGATGTCGCGATCTCCGTCAACCACCTGGCCAAAACCTACCGCATCTTCGGCCACCCGGGCGACCGGATCAAGCAAGCATTTACGCTCGGACGAATACGCTTTCATCGTGAATTTACTGCACTGAAAGATGTCTCTTTTGATATAAAAAAGGGAGAAACCGTCGGCATCATCGGTCGCAACGGATCAGGCAAGAGCACACTGCTCCAGCTGATTTGTGGCATTCTTAACCCAAGCGCGGGATCAGTGAAGATCAATGGACGAATTTCAGCATTGCTGGAACTAGGCGCGGGCTTCAACCCAGAATTCACGGGGCGAGAGAATGTCTACTTCCAGGGTGCCGTGATGGGCCTGAAGAGAACCGAGATAGACGAGCGCTTCGACCAAATCGCGGCCTTCGCGGATATCGGTGAATTTATTGACCAGCCGGTGCGGATCTATTCAAGCGGCATGTTTGTCCGGCTTGCATTCGCTGTGGCCGTCAACGTCGATCCAGACGTTCTGATTGTGGATGAGGCTTTGGCAGTGGGGGACATGGAGTTTCAGGAGCGCTCCATCACGCGAATGAGAAGCTTGCAGAGTACCGGAACGACCATTCTTCTCGTTACCCACTCCATGCCCGCAGTCAGGAATTTTTGCCAACGAGCAATCTGGCTGGACAGCGGTAAAGTGATACAAAGCGGCGACGCGCCCACGGTGTGTGCCGCCTACCAGGCACACACCAATCAAGACGTTCGCAGGAAGAATCAATCAAGAGAAGATTCGCATGCGCTCCTCGAAGGAAACCAGGACGGCCAGCGATCTGGGCGCAACAAGATAATCGCAATTGCAAAGGCCGCCGTAGAGAATGAGCGCCTGGAGGTAGGCGGCAGTTTGGTGCTGCGGTTTTCGCTGCAGTTTCCCGGATCAGCAGCTGCGCCGGCCGAATTCGGTTTGGGAGTATTGATCCACAATGACCAGGGAAAATTGATCGCAATTTTCAACACGGTCCGCGACAATATCTTTCTCTCGGAAACCGTGCAGGATATTAAGCTCTGCTTGCCTAGCATCGGATTTATGCCCGGCCACTATTGGGTTTCAGCGAATGTTTGCGACCGTGACGCCATGTTCGCTTACGATGAATTTGAGCGATGCTCTTTTTTCGAAGTGGTGGAGGAGTTCAGTCTTAAGGGGATTCCTCGGTGGGAAGGAGAGGTTGCCTGTGCGCATACTTGGCTTTGGTAAAAAATGGCATTTGCGCAAAACCGAAACTATTACGGTTGGCAATAAAGCGCTCCTGAAAGGCACACACCGCCTAGTGGGAATCACCCGGGTTCGCAACGAATCTCTTGTTTTGGGCGACACCCTCGATTATGTCGGGGAGCAGGTCGATGCCATCGTTGCTTATGACGATGCAAGTACCGACGGTACGCTCGATATCCTTCTAAATCATCCCAAGGTTGCGATGGTCATCGGCAATGCCTTGTGGGAAAGGGACACAATCGCGCGTCTCTCGGCCGAGACAAGGCACAGAGGACTTTTGCTCCAGCTTGCACGCTCAAAACTGAATTTCGACTGGGCCCTCTGCTTCGATGCTGACGAACGGATAACGGGCAATCTCCGCGAATTCATCGGCAGCGAATCCGCCGCCAGATACAACGGCGTACGGGTTCGGCTGTTCGATGCGTATATGACAGCCGAGGACCATACCCCATTTGTGCACGGACAACGCTTACTAGATTTTCGGCGATTTTTCGGTCCTGAACAAAGAGATATTTTGATGCTGTGGAGAAATCTTCCGGCCGTTCAATACTCCGGGCTCGATTCAAGAGAGCCCACCGGGGTCGATCACGTGATCACGAATTTTTATTGCCAGCATTATGGCAAGGCGATTTCCGTCGACCAATGGGAAGAAACCTGCGACTACTACATAAAACATTTCCCACCCGAAACCTATGGGCAGAAATGGTTGGCGCGAAAAGGGCATGCGGTGCATACGCACTCTGATTTTTCGAGACCACTGTTCGAATGGGGCGCCCATCTTTTCAACAACGCAGTCCCATTAGACCAAACTGCACCTACCCTGCCAGCGAAGCGTAAAACTAGCGCTTTTTCCAATTGAATAACACCCCTGTCAAGCGTGCCGTCGTCGCCAGTCATAGCCTGGTCGGCTATGCCGGCTCGGAAGTGCTAACGCTGGAACTTGCTATTGAGTTGCGCAGCATGGGCTGGGAGGTTTCGGTTGCCGCCTTGCTGACAGGTGAGCCCATGACTCTTGAATTCAAGAAGCATGGACTCCGGATTGTTGACTTGCTTCGAGAGCCATCGGCCGTCGAGGGCCTCAAGTTCGATTTGGCGTGGATTCACCACGCCCCGGTTTTGTATGAGCTCTTCCTGGTCCAAAGGATTGAAGCAGGCACGGTTGTTTTCTCCAGCCTTTCCCACTTTGAACCGCTTGAGGCGGTTCCTCAATACAGAGACAAGGTCGGTCTGTTGCTCGCCCACTCCATTGAGAACGGAAATCACATCAAAAAAGAACTGGGACTGGATAGCAGTCAGCTTGTCATATTCCCCAATGCCGTTCCCGGCGATTACTGGGACTCTCGGAAAAAGATTCACAACCCTGTCGCGAGGCATGTGGCAATCATCAGCAATCATCCACCCTCCGAAGTATTGGAAGCAACAGCTCTTCTAAAAAAACAGGGCATGGCCATCACTCATATTGGCCTCGGTGGGACACCGGTCTTGATGAGCCCCGGCCTCCTTTTGAACTACGATGTGGTGATAACCATTGGCAAGACCGTCCCTTATTGTTTTGCCTTGAAGGTGCCTGTTTATTGCTACGATCACTTTGGCGGGCCTGGCTGGCTAAGTGAGGAAAATTTCGTCCTTGCCAGCCAGAACAATTTCTCTGGCCGAGGGTTCTTCAAAAAAACACCTGAAATCATTGCAGATGAGATCGTTAAAGGATATCGCGACTCACTTGGCAGGCTTGATGTACACATGGATTTCGCCGAACGCTTTCTTAACCTGCGGGAAAATTTGGTGTCGCTTTTTGCCCACCCTCGAATCTTGTCCTCTGAAAAGGGAGCCGCCATCGGCGTCAATCAGGTTTTGACGCAGCATAGGCAATACATTCGGCTCGCGAAGATCTTCAGTGTTCGAGAAGCGGAACTCAACAAGGAACTGTTACGCGTGAAGTCCACTGTCTCCTGGCGCATTACCAAGCCCTTGCGATTTATCTGGAACAGGCTTTTTCGAAGCGTCAAGTAACAGCTTCCAGCACCGATCAGCTGGATACGGAAAAGGACATGCGAGTCAAGGCGATGTGATGACGGGGACTTTACTACTTCTTCCTCTTGTATTTCCGAAAATATTATCCAAGCTTCTATTTGTCAAGGGCCCAGATTGTGAGCCATTCACCTCTCACTAACGCAAACAAGAATGGCCAGCCCGAGCCTTGGAACAGCCACGAAATTCGTCCGTGCGTCAACGTCATCATTCCCATTTACCGCGGCCTTGATGAAACACGCCGCTGCCTGGAAAGCGTCATGGCCTCAGGGTTGGGTGAGCGTGTTTTTGTGACACTGATCAATGACGCCTCTCCCGAGCCGGAAATGCGCCCGTTGCTTGAGCAGTACGCCGGGATGCCTTTGGTCACCTTATTGCACAACCCGGTCAACCTCGGCTTCGTCGCAACGGTCAACCGCGGCATGGCCCTTCATCCTCAAGCCGATGTTGTGCTGCTCAATAGCGATACCGAAGTGCCGGCACGCTGGCTGGAACGCCTGCAAAGATGTGCCTATGCCGCACCCGAGATCGGTACAGTTACTCCGTTCTCCAACAATGCAACGATCTGCAGCTATCCTCAATTCTGTTCGGATAATTTGATACCTCATGGGTTTTCCGTTGAAACACTGGATGCATTGTTTAGTGAGGCCAATGCGAATGAGTCTGTGGACATACCGACGGCGGTTGGTTTTTGTATGTACATCAGGCGTGATTGCCTTGATCAGACGGGGCTATTTGATGAAGCGCGTTTTGGCAAGGGATATGGCGAAGAAAACGATTTCTGCCTCAGGGCCACCGCCAAAGGGTGGCGACATGCATTGTGTGCAGATACCTTTGTCTTCCACGCCGGATCAGTCAGCTTCTCCCATGAGCGAGATGAACGCGCCCAAAAAGGGCTTGAATTGGTTATTGAGCGTCATCCAAGATACCCCGTTCTGGTTCAAAAGCACATTTCAAAGGATCCGGCGAAACGCTTACGCCAGCGCGTTGATTTGCTGCGTGTGGTAAAGAGCGAAGCACCTGTTGTTTTGCTGGTCAGCCACCGGCTCGGCGGTGGCGTGGTGAAGCATGAGCAAGAACTGTCTCGCCTGTTCAAGAGGGAAGTCAACTTTCTTCGCCTGACACCCGGCCTCAACGGCCAGGTTGAGATTTCCTGGAACAGAGAGGGTGAACCGCTGCGGTTGCACTTCCTGCTACCCAACGACTGGTCTGAATTGGTTGATTTTTTGAGGCTTGCGCGGGTGATCCGAATACATTTCCACCACCTGATGGACATGCCGCTTCAGATTGAGGGGCTGCCCCAGGCGCTGGCAGTCGCATACGATTTTACGGTTCATGATTATTTTTCGATCTGCCCGAGAGTGACCCTTACTCGCACAGGCAATAGCTATTGCGGCGAGCCGTCAGAAGACGGATGCAACGCCTGCTTGAGGAATGCACCGAGTAACCAGCGTGATATCCGAACATGGCGATCTCACTACGAAAGCCTACTCGCCGGGGCTGAACGTGTTTTTGTTCCAAGCCATGATGTCGCGGCCCGATTAAACCGCTACTTTCGTCTTCCCAATCTCATCGTTTCACCCCATGCGGATATGCAGGGGCAAATTCCCACACCCGCTCCTTGCCTCGTCCCACCCGCGGAGCCTCTGCGCATCGTTGTGATTGGCGCTTTAAGCGCGATAAAAGGCGCCGAGTTATTGGAGTCTGTCGCACTTGACGCAAAAAGCAGGGGGTTATTGCTCGAGTTTCATTTGATCGGTCACGCTCTGCGCAAGCTGGTTACAAAACCAAAAAGCCTGCTAACGACATCACAAGCCTACCGTGACGATGAGCTTCAGGGGCTGTTGAAGGCGGCAAAACCCGACCTCATCTGGTTTCCCGCTCTTTGGCCGGAAACCTACAGCTATACATTGAGCGCGGCACTGATTTCCGGACTGCCCGTGGTGGCACCTGATCTGGGAGCCTTTCCGGAGCGCCTGGCTGGCAGGCCATGGAGTTGGATATGCCCATGGAATCAATCTCCAGGTGATTGGAATAATTTCTTTGTCCACCTAAGAGAGGCTCATTTCCTTTCAGGGACACCGCCGCATCTCTTCTCCCGACGCCCCGAGAACACCAGCGTTGATTTGGCATCCATCTATTTAAGAACGGATAGGGCATCTACGACAACGGCAAGTTACCAGCATGCCATTACCCGTTTTGCCGATACACAAACCATCGTCAAATTACCGCTCATCAGACGTGCGGTGATTGACATGCGAGGCCGCATGCTGCGTATGGGGCTTACGCTGCGATCTCATCCCTCGGTTGGGAAACTGATACGCCGTGTACCGCTGCACTGGCAACATCGAGTTCGGCAATGGCTGGTGAAATAGCCGCCGCTTTCCCATTAGGTTTGCCGTCGAGCCATGCCAGCGGCATTGGCCAAATCGCCTTTGTTCTCCGCACCCGTCTCCATCATCCGATCCTGGGTACGCCGTACCGAACCAGTAATCTCAATTTATGGGGAAACCAGCTGAAAGGCGTGAAGAACGCCAGGCGCCCAATTTTTCTTTCTGCTTGCGCTTGGCATCGCTGGACATTGAGTTCAATGCGCCTTTTCCACAAGGCCCACAGGCAGGCCAGGTAAATATCCCGAAGCAACCGAACGTCCCTTTTGATCAGGGCGAGCACACACCCTTCAAGTACCAGCAAGGCCAGATGGACTAAAACGATCAGTTGGAAAAATGGCGCCGGGTAAGTGCACACCATGACGAAACTCTTGTTTCGCTCGGACAATGCCCGCCGCCTGAAGGTCGTCGCCAACCGCCCCTCTACGGCCTTGCCTCCACCGAAGCTCATGCCAACTCGGTGCCTGTAACCGGAATTCTCCAGGGCTTGGACAGGATAACCCGCCAGTCGCGCTCGGCAACAGAGATACAAGTCTTCGCCGATGCTACCGAACCACTCCGGGAAGCCCCCTAACTCCTCCCACAATGCATTGGGGATCCACAAGCAGGCGCCTATCACCATGGCAACATCGCGCCGGACCGGGTCCAGGTTCGGAATGGGGTTGAGAAAGGGATCGAGCAAGCACCCCCTGTCGATCAACGCACCACTCACGGCATCATATTGAGGCAAAGTGAAAATGGCATGCCGGTCAAGGCGACTCGCCTCTGCGAGCAAAGTCCGCAAGGCGTCCGGATAAAGCGCCGCGTCGTTGTTAAGCAGCAGAAGATATTGGCCAGTGGCTTCGGCCACCATGCGATTATTCGCAACGCAAAACCCGACATTGCCATCGCTGGCAATCAGCCGCACTTGCGGGTAATTTTCCCGAATGTACACCGCGGATCCGTCACTGGAAGCGTCATCGTGGACCAGGATTTCCACGGGGATGCGGCCCTCCTGTGCCAGTACCGACCGCAGGCAATCGTCGATTACCTCCATACCGTTGTAATTGGCAACGCATACGGAAATCAGGGGACGATTGTCATTCATGCCCGCTCAACCAATCCCAGGTCCGCGCTATGCCCTCCGGCAATCCCACCGCCGGTTGCCAACCCAGCCGCGCATTGAGGCGTGAGCTGTCCAGCACCACACTACGGACATCAATGCCTCTTCCTGGCCTGCAAACTGTCGACATTTCCCTGCCGCATTGCGCTTCGACAATGCCCTGAACCTGTTTAACACTGAAACCTACACCGCTGCCAAGGTTGTATGTGCCGGAATCTTGCGGCAGGTTGATGAAGCCCATGGTGGCATCAACGACGTCGTCGATGTAAATGAAGTCGCGAATATTTTCGCCGTCGCCCCAGATTTCCAGCGGCGTGCCGACATGAGCGTGTTCAAGCACTGTACGCACAAGACCGAATCCGCTTTTCATCACCTGACCAGGCCCATAGGCATTGGAAGGGCGAAGGATCGTAATGGAATGTCCCTCGACCCTGAGCGCGTTGCAAAAGGCCTCCTGCGAAGCCTTGCTTGCACCGTGATTGGACAGCGGCGCGAGCGGGCTGTCTTCCGTCACGGGAAGGCTTAGGGGATTGCCGTACACGGTGCCGCCAGAGGAGAAAAAGATCAAATGGGTTTCTGGCTGCTTTTTCAGCAAGTCCAGCAAACGCAAGGTCAAAGCGAGATTCCCCAGTTCCAGGCTCGGGCAATCGGCAGATGCACCTGGCGTGGTGGAGCAGGCGAGATGCACAACCGTGCCGCACTGGGGCAGCACATGCTCAAGCTGCGCTTCCTGGCCGCGCCCGAGAATTTGCACCGGCCTCTTTTCCCGCTGCAAGCGCCTGGCCAAGGCACTGCCGATAAAGCCGGCCCCGCCCAGCAGCAATACGCCATCACGCCTCACGCCTTGCGCTCCAGAAGGTCGCGGTAGGCCGTGGCGTAGCGGCCGGCGCAATCGTCCCAGGTGCCTATCGAGTCCCTGATCCAGCTACGGGCGGCCTGCCCTGTCACCTGGTTCTGCGCCGGGTCCTCCAGCCAATCCAGGCCCTGGCACAGCTCCTCACGGCTGGCCGCAAGCCAGCCAGTTTCGCGATGCTGCACCATGTCGCGATGGGCTGGCAAGTCGGAGGCAAGCACAGGCAGGCCCGCGGCCATGGCCTCCAGCATTACCTGCGGCCGCCCTTCGTCGTGGCGGCTCAGGGTGATCAGCCCGCAGGCCTGGGGGAACCAGTTTTCCAGCAGGTCCGCGGGATGCGTGGGGCCGTGGTAGCGCACCCATGGGGGAAGCTCGAGCGTCTCTTGCATGGGGCCAAACAGGTGTAGTTGCCGCGCATCCCCAAAAAGCCCTTCGCCCCAGGCGAACAGGTCGCCGATCTTGTCACGGGTCAAACGGGTCACCGCCAGCCAGTGTCGCGTATCGCCTGCCGGAGGCTGGCGCACCACCTCAAACCAGGGGTCATCGACCCCAAAGGCAATCGGACGGACCTCGGCCACGTCGCCAAAAGCCTGCTCCAGGGCCGGTCGCATCCATTCGGCGTTGGGCGCCAGGATCGCGCGGCGTTGCCGCAGCACGGCGCGCAACAAGGCCTTCATGCCGGGCAGGCGCAGCAGGCCAAAATCACTGCCCAGCACGGTGATCAGCGCTGGCGTTGTGCTTCCCCACAAGGGCAAGGCATTCTGGAGCCAGTTGACGTGGAAGACGTCGACCGGCCGGCGGCGATAAGCGCGGCCCAACCGCATCAGCAAGGTCAGGATAGTCCCGACAGCCAAGGCCCGCCGGGTGCGTAGCAGGTGCGCGATACCACCTTGCTGCGAAAGGCGGCCCAGCCATAGCGCATCGGCCGGCGTCGTCGCGGCAGCCACATGGGCTGGCAGCTCTCCCGGCGGCGCCCACAGCGAAAGACGAATGTCGCCATGCCGTGCCAGCGCGCCAGCCTGGTTGGCAATGAAACGGCCACGCCAGTCCGTCGGGCTTTCCGGGTAGGAGGTGCTGCTCATCAGGATGTTCAAGCTGTAGTTTCCAGATTGGGGATATCAATCAACATACATGGTCAGCGCAGCCTTCCCGCTCGGCCGTAGCAAGCGCCACTGCGATTTTCCCCTGAGGCAGTCGACAGCCCATGCAGGCAGTTCCGCGCCGCTGACAAGCAGGATACCCCCAGCCGGAGCGTCTGCCCATTGTGCACAGTCATTGCCGTCCGGTGTATAGACTCTCGCCCCGGTCAGGTATCGAATATAGAGAGCGCGATAGTCCGTCAGTATGACTGTCGACGCATCGGCGGAGCCTATGCTTTCCTTGAGCGCACGGCTCATCGGAGAGGTATCGCGCAGCTCCCGGAAGCCAAGGCCGAACGCGGATCGCCAGCGGGGGATGCCGTCGGACGCATAATTTGCGTGAACTCTGCCGGCCTGGTCAAGACCGGCATAAACCAGCAGGCCCAGCAGCAAGGCCATCAGTATTTTCCGGGTGTTCAGGGCACGATCTGAAAATGCAGTGCTCACCGCAGGCGCCATCGCAAGCAGGAGAAAGGGAAACACGACGCCCACCATGCGCAGATCCAGATCGACCGTGGTCTGGATTCTCCTGGCGTAAAGCAGGAAGAGCAGATATCCCGCGAGCCAAACGAGCGGCAGCCAGACTTCGGGTGGACGCAGCCATTGGACACCACTGCGGCGAAATGCCTTGCAAGCCACAAAAGCCGCCGCGATGAGGATCGGGATTTCCAGGTTCGCCCGCAGCACCATGCTGAATGCGAAGAAGGAATGCTCGAACAGGTCAACCATGATGGCCAGGTCTTCCAGCCACCGGCTGGTTTTCGGCATCCCTCCGCGGGCAGATCCAGAGATGTTTCCGGCCAGTTGCCAGTTACGAAACCACAAGGGCAGAGCCACCGCTGCACCCAGCAGCATCGCACCGGTGGCATGCAGGATGCGCTTGCCCAAGGCTGAATTCGATGCAGCGAGAACGGAGAATCCCAGCAAGGGAAGGAAGACCACACCGGCGTACCGGACCCAGTTGGTACTCCCAGCGAGGACGGCAGCGGCCACAAGCCAGATGAATTTTTCTCCGGACATCCGGTATTTCCACAGGGCAGCATAGGCCAGCAGCACCAGGGGCATGAACAGCGTCTCGCTCCACGCATGGCCAAAAATAATCATGTTGGTTGGCGTGAATGCGTTCACAGCCGCCATGACGCCGGCGACCACCGGATTGCCGGTGCTTCTCCAGCCGATCCAGAAAATGACCAGGGTAGTGAGCACCAGCAGTGCGGGGCTTAACAAGGATGGCACATCGTCGACGTTGCCGTTTGCCAGGCCCAGGGCCGACGCCCATAACGCCGGATAGGCGGGAGGCCAGTTCAGCAAAGGCCGCAGTTCCGGCGCCTGTGCGGAGACGTTGCTCGACTGCATCGGGTGGCCGGCCGCGAATTGCAGTGCGGCATCCCGATATGTCAGGGAGTCCATCGTGTAGGCGACCTTGCCGCCGGTTGCATAGTGCATCAACGCCAACGCCGTGCTCAACGCGATCAGCGCCCATATCAGGGGCATCATCCTGCGAAAGATAGAGGAATCGGCAGGATCTGGAATCGTGGTCACAGCGATTTCCAAACGGGCGAGTGGCTGGCATTCCTTCGCCATGCGTGCACCTTATTTGCCTTCGCGATCGTTGGTGTCGATGTTCTTGTAATGCAGGGCGGAGATCTGCTCGGAAACGATGCCGATCAGAAAGGTGAAAACCGCCGAGATGAACAGCAGGGCGCTCATGTTGGTAAACCGGCCGGCTGTCAGGTAGGTATACAGGTAGTAGGCAAGCCCCGTCAGGAAGAAGCCCGCGCTGATAGGCAAAAAAAGCTTTTGCGGTGAAAAAAGCGTGCCGATCTTGATGATGATCAGCAGGAATCGCAGGCCGTCGCGCAGCGGATGAATGTGGCTGGCGCCGCTGGCCCTGCGCGGCGAGTGGATAGGCACATAGGCCACGCCGTAGCCGGCACGGAAAAAGCTCATGGTAATGGTCGTCGGATACGAAAATCCGTTCGGCAGCAGGTACAGGAACTGGCGAAACCGGGCCGCGCGAACCACCCTGAATCCCGAAGTTAGGTCGGCGATGGGCTGCATCACCATCCAGCTCGCGAAGCGGCTGAAGACGTCATTGGCGGCAGCGCGGTGCAAGCCGGCTTGCGAGCCTGCCTGTCGAGCTCCCACCACCATGTCGTAGCCCTTGTTGAACTCCTCCAGCAAGCCTGGAATGTCTTCGGGCTTGTGCTGGCCGTCGGCATCCATAAAAACAATCACCTCACCGAGCGCCGCGCGGGCGCCAGTCTTGATCGCCGCGCCATTGCCTTTGGCGTAGTGGTGCCGCAGGTGTTTGACCCGGTGTTCGATGCACACGGCGGGCGTGTCATCGGTAGAGCCGTCATCGACCACCAGCACTTCCGCATCAGGGATCACGGCCAGGATGCGGGGGAGGAGGTCCCGCAAGCCGGCCGCCTCGTTCCGGGCGGGAAGGACAATGGAGAGGGGGACGGTGTGGGGCATTGTGAGGCGATCAGTGGGCGTCAACGTGCCGCCATGTTAAGCGCAGCAAGCAGCTCGTCGAGGGTCTTTCGCTCCTCGGCCGAAAAATACTCCGTCCGCAATGCCTGGAGCAATTGCCGGGCCTGCGCCAGCTCCCCGGAGATCACGAGCAGCTGTGCCCATTTGAGGCGATTGCTCGGGTTGGACGGGTTCAGTACCAGGGATTGCCCCAATGCAAGGCGGGCTGCAGCAAGGTCGTGTTCATGCAGCCACAGGTAGTCGGCATGCCAGGAATGCAAGATGGACTGGATTCCGGGCGATACCCCGGGGTTGGCCAGGGCGGAGGCAAACACACCGTCCATCTCCGACCGGCTCAGGCATACCGAGCCGGCAATCGACATCTCTTTCATGTTGAACAGCACGCCTGTATCGCCCGGCGCAAAAGGTGTCTCCCGCAGGCGGCGTGACAACTCTTGAACATCCGCCGGTTTCGCCGGCATTCCCGCCTTGCAGTCCAGGTGGATCAGCCCCAGCCAGCTCATCTTGAGATTCGGGTCGAGCTTGCCGGCCATCTCGTAATGCGTGCGGGCTGAAGCGTAGGTTGGCGAGTCTCGCAAGGCCGCATCCGGCAATCCCGCCAATGAGATGCCGGCCTCGTGCCGGGCGCGGGCTGAGGCCGGATGGTTCTGGGCTTCTATCTGGGTACGCCGCGCCTTGTCGCCGAACTGGTGCGCGCGCAAGGCCGTGACAAAGGAAAAATAGCCCACTGCTGCCGCCGCGAACGCGATGCCTATCGTCCTGTGCGTCCCCTGGCGCTCCAGCGCCAGCATCAGGGCCCATCCGGCCGTCACAAAGATGCCCAGGACGGGCAGATAGTTGCGGTGCTCGTGCACAAGCTCCAGGGGCAATACCGTGGATTCCAGCGCGTGCCCGACCAGGAACCACGAGATGCCGAACGCGACAAGCGGCGCGCGTGTTCGCGTGTGCCATGCAAGCAAGACCAGGCCGCCCAGCCCCAGCAAGGCGGGCAGCGTCGTCCATGGCGTCAGCAGGTTGCGGGACACCACAAAATCGTCGTGGTACAGCGCGAACGCCTTGAGGTCCGGCGCAACAATCAGGTCAAGGTAAAACCAGAGCACACGCCCCTCCGTCAGCAGGCGCTCCGTCAGTGAGAACGGGCGCAGTTGATAGCCCGCCCACAACCATTGCGAGCGCGCGGAGAGCGCATACGCCAGCCCGGCCACCAGGAACAGCGCCGTCAAAGCCATCAGGCCACGCGCAAAATGATCGAGACGGCCGGATGAATTCCTGCGCACCACCAGTTCCCAGGCAAGCGCAAACGCAGGAAAGAGCACACCGCTCTCCTTGCTGAGGAAAGAAAGCGGCCAGAAAATACCCCATGCCAGCAACAGCCACGCGGCGGCGGCACGCCCCGCTCTTTCACGACCTCGGATATGCAGCAACAGCGCGGCGAGCAGAAAGAAGGCCGACAGGCTTGTCATGCGCTGCACGGCATGCAAGACCGGGAGCAGCTGGATGGGGTGCAGCAGCCATAGCGCGGTCACGATACCCGACGCAATCAGCAGCGCACTTTGCCGGACCGGCGGCCTGGTGGTGCCCAGCACGCGCCGGGCCAATGCAAACACCAACAAACCGCAGACAAGGTGGATAGCGAGATTGGTCGCCTTGAAAACGAAGGGATCGAAGCCGCTGAAATAATGGTTGAGCGCGAAACTCAACTGGGCGACCGGCCTGCCCGAGGGGCCGGCGCCGCCGCTGGCCAGGGCCTTGTGAAGAGACTCCAGAGAAAAAGTCTCAAGGCGCACACCCTCCGAGAGGGTAATGCTGGGTTCATCGTCAAAAAAGAAATCGCCGTGCAAACCCGGCCAGTAGATGGCAGCCAACAATGCGGCGGCGAGCACAGCCGCGGCCGCAATGAAGTATCGGGTTCGAATCATGCGCAAAAAAGAAAAAAGCCCCTTGGCCAGGCCAAGGGGCTTTGTATCCAATCAATCGATCAGAAGTCTTTGCACGAACTTGGCAGGTACTTCTTGGGGATCGCGGCGGCGGTGCCGTCAGTACCGCAGCTCCAGGCAACGGTGCCGGTGGCGGTGCTACCAATGCCGCGCAGAACCATGGTCTTGCTGGCTGCAGCGGACAGGCCGGTATCAGTGGAGGACGTCACGATAATGTCGCCCTGCGTGGAGTTCACGCCCGAATAAGCCACCGAGGCCACATAGCGCGAAGTCTGGCTTTGCACGCCCATGGACGCTTGGTTCAGCTGCATTGTGGACTTTTGCGAGAAAGTCTCGGACACAGCCGTACGGCCGGAAGATGCGGCCAGCACAACTTCAGAGACCTTGGCGCGGACCATGTAGTCCTGGTACGCCGGCAGGGCCACAGCGGCCAGAATACCGATGATCGCAACCACGATCATCAATTCGATCAGGGTAAAACCCTGCTGGAGAGAACGCTTCATAAAAGCTCCTTAAATGAAAAAACAAACAAACACAGATAGCTGGCAACTTACAGCAGTTTCTGTGCCAAACCGGGCTTGGCCCCTGAACTTGCGGTTTTTATCAAAGGGAGTGAGCCAAAACCCGGCTTGCTTGAGCGCTTCTTGTCAATTCAAGTCACCGAAAGTGGCATTTTTGTCACCCCATTGTCCCTAAACCGATTTGACGGCGAGCCCTTGGGCGCTTACCCAATATGCCGGATCAGCCATTTGGTGAGCTCATCCGTATAGTCAGGCGCAACACCCGCATCCTTGAGCTTCCATTTGAAAGCATTGCCAAGCTGGGCTTTTTTATAGGTGTTTAGTTTGTGCTGTCTTTTGAAATGGTAGATCTGGTCCGCCATTTTCCCAAGCAGCTTGGTGGACTTCTGCGCGAATGCCTTGTCCCCAATCTGGTTGGCGGGAGGCATGCCCTCCAGAAAATACCGCGCGAGGGATTCGCCAAACGTCTTCGCTTCACGAGCGTCAAACCAACTCAATATCATGTGGCCTCCAGGTGCTTTTCACGATTGTGGCATTATAAAAATGGCGTCATGGCAATGTACCGGGGTCGGGGGCGGTTTGCCCTTCGATCGAGTCGCGACCCAAAGGCAATGACGCCTGGCGTCCAGGCCCTCAGTCCCATGGGTAGTCCAATCCGCATTCAGGAAGACGGCGCGCATCCGTCTTTTCAGCGCACCCATTAAACCATTCGGCTGAGGCCGCAATCAATTGAAGAGGCAAGGGATGGGAATATTTGATCGAGTAGCAAAGACCGGGCGTCCTGACGCCGGAGCCGCCACGCAAGAGGTATCGGGCCCCGAGGCATCCGCCGGGCAGCTGCTTGAACAAGGCATGGAGTTCGAGCAGCAAGGGCAGCCAGAAGAAGCGCTGCGGTGCTACGACACGGCCATCAGCCTGATGCCCGAACTGGCGCGGGCGCACTTCAATCGAGGCACCATTTTGCTGGACCGCGGCGATGCGCAGCAGGCCCTGGAGGCCTTCACCCAGGCCGTGCGCTACAAACCGGAATCAGCCGGCGCCCACTTCAACCTGGGCGCCGCTTATTCACGGCTGGATCAGCACGAGGCGGCCGTCCCCGCATACCGCGAAGCGCTGGCGCTCAAGCCGGAATTTGCCGAAGCGGAAATGGCCCTCGGAGCGGCGCTTGAAGAACTCGGGCAGGATGAAGCGGCGGTGGCAAGCTATCGCCGCGCGCTGGAGATCAATCCCGCTTATACCGAGGCGTATGACAAGCTGGTCAAGGTCTTGAACCAGTCCAAGCGATTCGATGAACTCGCGGACACCTATCGCCAGATGCTGGAAACCGATCCGCACAATGCGGATTGGCTCAACAACCTGGGAGCCGTCCAGAGAAAACTCGGACGGTTCAAAGATTCGGCCGCCAGTTTTCGTCGGGCAGTGGCGGCCGACCCGCAAGATGCGCTTGCACACAACAACCTCGGCGCCACCCTGCGCACGCTGGGACAGCTGACGGAGGCGGTGGACAGCTATCGCCGGGCGCTGGATATCCGGCCGAATTTCATCGAGGCTCACCACAACCTGGGAAATCTTCTCTCCGAACTGGGCGACGCCGACTCTGCCGTGTCGAGTTACCGCCAGGCGCTGGAGATCAATCCGGATTTCGCCGAATCGCTGACTGCCATGGGCGCGGTTTTTCAGACGCAGGGGAAATTTGACGAAGCGGTTGAACTTCACCAGCACGCCTTGGCCATCAGGCCTGATTACGCGCAGGCCCACAGCAATCTCGGAAATGCCCTGCAGGATCTTGGGCAGCTTGAAAGCTCCCTGAAAAGCACGCGCCGCGCGCTGGAACTCCAGCCTGATTTCACCGAGGCCCACAACAGCCTGCTCTTCGTACACAACTACCTCGCCGACCAGCCTGTTCCGCATTTGCTGGCGCAGGCCAGGCGTTTCGGGGAGGTGATTGCCCGCCGCGCGCGGCCAACGCTGGCTTGGGACAATCCACCCGATCCTCAGCGCCGCCTGCGGGTGGGCTTTGTCTCCGGGGATTTTTGCATTCACCCCGTTGGCTATTTTCTGGATGGCGTTTTTGCGGCCCTGGCCTCCCACGCCGCCTCGCTGGAACTGTTTTGCTACCCGACGCGTACCTGTGATGACGAACTCAGCCAGCGGCTCAAAGCCTGCTGCCATGCGTGGCATCCAGTGGTGGGACTGTCCGATGAACATGTGGCCGAACTGATACGCGACGACGGGATTGACATCCTGATCGACCTTTCGGGGCACACAGCGTACAACCGCCTGCCGGTATTCGCCTGGAAACCCGCGCCGGTCCAGCTGTCCTGGCTGGGCTATTTCGCAACTACCGGCGTGCAGGCCATGGACTACCTCCTCGCCGACCCCTGGACCTTGCCGGCCAGCGAGGAAAGCAGCTTCACGGAGAAAATCTGGCGCCTGCCGGAAACGCGGCTGTGTTTTACGCCGCCACGCACGGACGTTACCGTCTCGCCGCTTCCGGCCTTGACCAACAGCTATGTCACCTTCGGCTGCTTCAACAACCTCACCAAGATGAATGATGCCGTCGTGGCGTTGTGGGCACAGATACTGAATGCCGTGCCGGCGAGCCGCCTGTTTCTCAAGGCCCGCCAGCTGCAGCAGGCGTCCGCGCAACGCGAGGTCATTGCTCGTTTCGCAGCCCACGGCATTGAGCCTGGTCGGCTGATCCTGGAAGACTATGTTCCCCGCGAAAACTATCTGGCGGCGTATCAGAAAGTGGACATTGCCCTGGACCCTTTTCCCTACCCCGGTGGAACAACCACGGTAGAAGCCTTGTGGATGGGTGTACCCGTGCTGACACTGACGGGCGAACGGTTTCTGTCGCGCCAGGGCGTTGGCCTGATGATGAACGCGGGGCTGGCCGAGTGGGTCGCCGCGGACCCGGATGACTATCTTGCCCGCGCAGTCGAGCATGCCGGCGATCTGCAGAAACTGGCCACGCTGCGTGCAGGCTTGCGGTCGCAGGTGATCACCTCGCCGATCTTCGACGCACCACGCTTTGCCAAGCATTTTGAAGCCGCCCTGCGCGGCATGTGGCAAGCATGGTGGGCGCAAAATTCCGCGCCTTCTACAAAAGCAAGAGATGAACGATGAGCACGCGTGAGCAGCTGGCCAAGACCGAAGATCCCGCGCCAAGCCAGGCGTCCTTGAGCCCCGAGCCATCGGCCGAGCAATTGCTGGAGCAAGGCATGGCGCTGGAGCAACAAGGCCAGCCGGAAGAAGCATTGCGGTGCTACGACACGGCCCTCAGCCTGATACCTGAGCTGGCACGGGCACATTTCAATCGAGGCACCATTTTGCTGGACCGCGGGGATGCGCAGCAGGCCCTGGAAGCCTTCACCAAAGCCGTACAGTACAAACCTGATTCGGCCGGCGCCCACTTCAACCTGGGGGCTGCGTATGCCCGGCTGGATCGACATGAGGCAGCCGTGTCCGCCTATCGCCAGGCACTCACGCTGAGACCGGATTTTGCGGAAGCGGAAATGGCCTTGGGTGCAGCGCTGGAGGAGCAGGGGCGTGACGAGGAGGCCATGAAGAATTATCGTCGTGCCCTGGAAATTCAACCGGGCTACGCCGAAGCCCAGGACAAGCTGACCTACCTCCTGGTGCGGCTCGATCAATTCGACGAAGCCGCGGCCGGCTTCCGCCATATCCTTGTTCGGGATCCCCACAATGTCAATGTCCTCAACAGCCTGGGGCTCATCCTGAACTTCAAAGGGCAGTTTCATGAGGCGGTCAGCCATTACCGCCTTGCCGTGAAGATCAAGCCGGACTTTCTGGCCGCGCACGGCAACCTCGGCAATGTGCTGATGGACCTGCACAAGTTCAGCGACGCGGCGGCAAGCTATCACAGGGTGCTGGAACTCGACCCGAATAGCGCGGATGCATATAACAACCTGGGAAGCGCATTCAAGGACCTCGGCGACCTGGACAAGGCCCTGGCGAGTTATCGCAAGGCCATGACGCTCAAGCCGGATCTTCTGGTGGCCCACAGCAATCTGTTGATGGTCCAGAACTACCTGTCCGAACAGCCGCCGCAGGAGTTGGTGGAGGAAGCACGCCGGTTTGGCGAAACGGCCGCCCGCCTGGCCCCGCCACCGCAGCCTTTGAACAACAGCCCGGTGCCCGATCGATGCCTGCGGGTCGGCATCGTCTCGGCGGACTTGAGCGCCCATCCCGTCGGTTATTTCATCGAGAGCATTCTTGCCGCCCTGGTGACCGGATCAGCCGGGCGCCTGGAACTCTTCGCCTACGCCAATTCATCACAGTCGGACGAGGTGACGGCAAGGATCAAATCCCATCTTCGGGGCTGGTATCCGGTGCACGACCAGTCCGATGAGTCCCTGGCCCAACGCATACGCGATGACCGCATAGACATCCTGATTGACCTGTCCGGCCACACGGGAGGGAACCGTTTGCCCGTCTTTGAACGCAGGCCGGCCCCCGTTCAAATCAGCTGGCTGGGTTACTTCGCCACCACGGGCGTCCCGGCCATCGATTACCTTGTTGCCGATCCATGGACGCTGCCCTCCCAACTGGAGCAGCATTTCACCGAAAAGATCCTGCGCTTACCGGAGACCCGCCTTTGCTTCACGGCTCCGACGCTTGACCTGAACACCACGCCACTGCCGGCACTGACCAAGGGCTACGTAACCTTCGCCTGCTTCAATGCCCTGCCGAAAATGGGCGACGCTGTGGTGGCCCTGTGGGCCAGGATATTGCACGCGGTGCCCGAAAGCCGCTTGCATCTCATGGCCTCGCAACTCAGCGAAGCCTCAACCCGGCAGACAACCCTGGAGCGATTCACGGCGCACGGGATTGAGCCGGGGCGGCTGCTGATTCAAGGGCCCATGCCGCGCGACAGGTACCTGGAAACCTATCATCGTGTGGACATCGCCCTGGACCCGTTCCCCTACACAGGCGGCACCACCACGGCAGAAGCGCTGTGGATGGGGGTGCCGGTGCTGACATTGGCGGGCAACACCTTTTTGTCGCGCCAGGGCGTGGGGTTGTTGATGAATGCGGGCTTGCCCGAATGGATTGCCGCCGATGCCGACGACTACGTGAGGCGAGCCGTCACGCACGCCGGCGATTTGCAAAAGCTGTCCGCGCTGCGCGCAGGCTTGCGGCCGCAGGTGCTGGCCTCACCGCTCTTTGATGCGCCGCGCTTTGCCCGGCATTTTGAAGCCGCCCTGCGCGGCATATGGCACAAGTGGTGCGGGCAAGGTAGCTCATCCCGGGACCAGCCGGACATTAAAGAGGTAAGCGATGGGAAGATTTGATCAAGCCGCGGAGGCGGGGCATTCTGGCACCGGAGGCGTCGGGCCGTCCGCCGAGTTGCTGCTTGAGCAAGGTATGGAACTCGAGCAGCAAGGGCGGCCCGAGGAGGCGCTGCGGTGCTACGACGCAGCCGTCAGCCTGATGCCCGAGCTGGCGCGGGCGCACTTCAATCGGGGCACCATTTTGCTGGATCGCGGCGATGCGCAGCAAGCCCTGGAGGCCTTCATCCTGGCCGTGCGCTACAAACCGGAATCAGCCGGCGCCCACTTCAACCTGGGGGCCGCTTATTCACGGCTGGACCAGCACGAGGCGGCCGTCCCCTCATACCGCGAAGCGCTGGCGCTCAAGCCGGAATTTGCCGAGGCGGAAATGGCCCTGGGAACAGCGCTTGAAGAACTCGGGCAGGATGAAGCAGCGGTGGCAAGCTATCGCCGCGCACTGGAGATCAAGCCCGGTTATGTCGAGAGCCATGAAAAGCTGGTCAAGCTGCTGGGGCGGCTCGGACGCTCCAATGAGCTTGCGGCCGTCTACCGCCGTCTGCTGGAGCTCGATCCCGACAACGTGGAGATACTCTACAACCTGGGCCTGCTCTTGCGCCACCTGGGCCGTATGCAGGACGCCGCACGCAACTTCCGGCGCGCGGTGGAACTCAGGCCCGACTTCATTGATGCGCTTTGCAATCTCGGTGACGTCTCCATCGGGCTGCGGCTGTTCGACGATGCAGTGGAAAGCTACCGCAAGGTGCTGCAACTCGAGCCCGACAACGCGGGGGTGCACCACAACCTGGCAGCCGCGCTCAAGGACATTGGAAGGCTGGACGAGGCACTTGAGAGCTACCACCGCGCGTTGGCCATCAAGCCTGATTTCCCGATCGCACAAAGCAACGTTTTACTGATTCATCACCTGCTGCCAAGGTTCTCCGTCGAGCAGCAACTGGAAGAAGCCCGGCGCTTCGGTGCGATGGTCGCCCGGATGGCTCCTGCCTCTGCCGCCCCGGGAAATCTTGTGGATCCCGCCAGATGCCTGCGCATCGGGTTTGTCTCGGCCGATCTGCACTCGCACCCCGTGGGCCACTTTATTGAAAGCGTGCTGGCAGCATTGTCGACAGGGGCCTCCGGCCGGCTGGAACTCTTTGCCTATTCCAACTCATTAAATGCGGACGAGGTCACGGCCCGAATCAAGCGCCATTTCCAGAGCTGGCAGTCGGTGGTTGGCCTGCCTGACGAAGTGATGGCCCGGCGCATCCGCGATGATGCCATAGACATCCTGATCGACCTGTCCGGCCATACCGGCAAGAACCGCCTGCCGGTCTTTGCCTGGAAACCCGCCCCCGTGCAGATCAGCTGGCTGGGCTACTTCGCCACCACGGGTGTAGCGGCCATCGATTACCTGATTGCCGACCCCTGGACCTTGCCCGCCGGGCTGGAGAGCCATTTCACCGAAAAAATCCTGCGCCTGCCGGAAACCCGGCTCTGTTTCACCCCCCCCGCGCACGACGTGGAGGTCGCCCCCTTGCCGGCCTTGCGCAACGGCTATGTGACCTTTGCCTGCTTCAATACTTTGTCAAAGATGAACGATGCGGTGGTCGCCCTGTGGGCCCGGGTACTGCACGCTGTACCCGGCAGCCGATTGCAACTCGTGGCGCCGCCGGACCAGCACGTCCACTGGCAGCGTGTTGTGACAGAGCGTTTTGCCGCCCACGGCATCAACCCCGGGCGGCTGCAGGTACTGAATGCGGGGCCCCGCGCAGCCTACCTGGCGACCTACCAGCAGGTCGACATCGCCCTCGACCCCTTCCCCTACACCGGCGGAACCACCACGGCTGAAGCCCTGTGGATGGGCGTGCCGGTGCTGACGCTGGCAGGCAAGAGCTTTCTGGCCCGCCAGGGTGTCGGGCTCCTGGCGAATGCCGGATTGCCCGAGTGGGTGGCCGAGGACGCTGACGACTACGTGAGGCGCGCGGTCTCGCATGCCGGCGACTTGCAGCGCCTGGCATCGCTGCGCGCCGGCATGAGGGAGCAGGTGCTGGCTTCACCGCTCTTTGACGCGCCACGCTTTGCCCGGCACTTTGAAGAAGCCTTGCGCAGCGTGTGGCGCAAATGGTGCGAGGCGCAAGCCCCGAACTGACTCACCGGCCTGGCGGATGCCCGCAAGGCCTTATTTGATGCAGACCGAGCGGACCATTTTCAGGTCGGTCAGGCCCATCAGCACTTTCTCCATGCCGTCCATCTTCAGCGTGTGCATGCCACTGCTGACCGCGCTGGCGAACAGTTCCGCGACGCGGGCGCGCTCCTGGATCAGTTTTTTCGCGGCGTCGTCGGCAATCATGAGTTCGTGCAGGCCGATCCGGCCCTTGTAGCCGGTCTTGCCGCATTTGTCGCAGCCGACGGCGCGGTACACGGTGAGTTTGCCGTCCTTGCCGTAGCGCTCCATCCAGTCTTCAAACAGCTTTTGCGACTCGCCGCCCTCATCGGCCTTCCAGGCGTCGGTGTGCCGCAGTTCTTCGGAGTATTCCTTGATAAAATCCTTGATTTCCTGCGAACTCAAGGTATGCGCCTCTTTGCAGTCGCACAATTTTTTGGCCAGGCGCTGCGCCAGGATGCCCAGCAGGGCATCGGCGAAATTGAAGGGGTCCATGCCCATGTCCAGCAGGCGCGTGATGGATTCGGGCGCTGAATTGGTGTGCAGGGTCGAGAACACCATGTGGCCCGTCAGCGAGGCCTCGACGCCCATGGCCACGGTTTCCTTGTCGCGCGACTCGCCGACCATGATGATGTCCGGATCCGCCCGCAGGAAGGCGCGCATGACCAGCGCGAAGTCGATGCCGGCCTTGCGGTTGATCTGCACCTGGCGCAAACCCTTCTGGGTGATTTCAACCGGGTCCTCGGCCGTCCAGATCTTGGTGTCCGGCGTGTTAAGGAATTTCAGGATGGAATGCAGCGTGGTGGTCTTGCCCGAGCCCGTGGGGCCGCACACATAAAACAGGCCGTAAGGCTTGGAGACGGTTTTTTCAAGCCGCTCCTTGTTGTGGGCCGTGAGTCCGAGCTTTTCCAGCGGGATCGGCTCGCCGGCGGCCAGGATACGCATGACCACGTCTTCCACGCCGCCGGCGGAGGGAATCGTGGCCACCCGCAGCTCGATGTCGAGCGGGCCGTATTTCTTGAACTTGATCTTGCCGTCCTGCGGCTTGCGCTTTTCGGAAATATCCAGGTCGCACATGATCTTGAGCCGGGTCACCATGGCCTGGCGGAACTGCGCCGGCACTTCGATGTAGGGCTGCAGGGTGCCGTCCACGCGAAAACGGATGCCAGTCTTGGCCTTGCCGGGCATTGGCTCGATGTGGATGTCCGACACCTTCTGGTTGTAGGCGTCGATGATGACCTTGTTGACGAACTTGACCAGCTCGTTGTCGGCCGCCGCGGATTCCAGCGAGGACTCGTCGACCGGATCGCCCTCCAGCGGCGAATCCATGTCGGCCAGCAGCTGGTCGATGGAGCTGCTGTCGGCGCCGGCGCCGAACAGCTGGTTCAGCGTCTCGTCAAACTCGGTCTGGGTCGTGACGCGGTAGGCGAACTTGGTGATGCGCGGGAACACCTGCGGAACGACGCGCGCCCCGCGCACGGCCTCCGGGTCCATGCACATGATCACCAGGCCGTCCGTGGTTTCCTCCAGCGGTATCCAGCCCTGTTGCCCGATGAACTCCCGCTTGAGCGGGCCGTGCAGCATTTCGGAGCGTATGCGCCCGGCGTTGAAGGGCTCATAGCCCATGCCGAAAAACTTCGCCAGCGACTGCCCGATCTGGTTGGGGCGTATGTGGTAGTTGGCCATCAGCATGTGCTCGACCGACTTGCCCTCTTCGCGCGCCAGCTGGATGCATTGCTGCAGCTCGTCCTGCGACAGCACGCCTTCGGTGACCAGGCCGTCGTACTTGGTCGCCTTGCGCCGCTGGCCGTCTTCCGTTCTCTGCATGCGCTGGCGAATCGCGATGCCCAGGGTCTTGCAGAGCTGGCGCGCGCCGTCTTCCTCGAGCTTTCCAAAGGGCTGGTCGCTGCGGTTGTTGATGACCTGCAGGACGCCGTACAGCGTGTCGCCGTCCATGACGGGCGCCACCAGCATCTGTTTGGTTCTGTAGCCCGAGCGCTTGTCGACTTCCTGGAGGAAGCTCAGGGCCGGGTGGATTTTCTTGAGCGCATCCTCGTCGTAGACGTCGGCGATGTTGACCATCTGGCGCGACATGGCCACATAGCCGGCGATGCTTTGCGCGCTGACCGGCAGCTTCAGGTCGCGGCTGGTGTTGAGCCCCGTCTTGACCTTGGACACGATGGACGTGCGGTCTTCGTTGACGGCGTACAGGGTCAGCCGGTCGGCGTTGAAGAGCTTGCAGATGTCCTGGCTCGCCTCCAGCATGATCTGGTCGATGTTTTCGGTCTCATGGATCCGGTTGGTGACCAACTGCAGCTGCCGGAAATACAGCGCCTCGAAGGTGACGCCGCGCTCTTGCGGCGGCAGCATCTGGGAGTCGAAAAACTCGTCCTGGGGGTCTCGTTGCAAAACGGCGCTCATAGTTCAAACTCCTGGCCTGCCCGCAGCCACCGGATGTCGTGCGTCACGTTGGGGCCAAACGGGCGGGTTTGGTCAAAACGCTGTATCTCGGCCATGATGAGGTCGGTTTCGGCAGGCTTGGTGTGGGTGATGTAAATCGGGTAGTTCTTCCCGCGCTCGATGCAGTCGAGCTCATTGGCCAGCGCATGGGGCGACAGGTGCAGACTGCGCTTGGCGAGCTCGCGCTCGCGGTTGCTGAAAGCGGTTTCGATGACCAGCATGGCCACGTTCATCTGGTTGATCCGGGCCCACAGGGCCGGGTTCTGTTCGGTGTCGCCGGTGAATACCCAGCAGCCCTTGCCTGTCGCCACGGCGTACCCCACGGCCGGCACGGTATGCACCGCGGGCAGCACTTCCACGTGTTTTCCGGCCAGCAGCAGGGTCTGCCCCACGTCCAGGGGATGGAAGCTGATGAACGGCGCCTCCGGCGTGGGGATCCTGGAAAAATCCGGCCAGATGGTGTTGTTGAAGATGTGCGCCTTCAGCGCATTGATCGTGCCTTGCAGGGCGTGAATCTGTATCGGCGAGGTCCGCCGCGCCGCGATGGCGTCCACCATCAGGGGCAGCGCGGCGACGTGGTCCAGGTGCGAATGTGTGAGCAACACATGGTCGATGCCGGCCATCTCGTCGAGCGTGAGGTCGCCCACGCCCGTGCCCGCATCGACCAGCAGGTCGTTGTCCAGCAGAAAAGACGTGGTCCGGCAGTCTTTGGCGATGGCTCCCGAGCAGCCTAGTACACGTACTTTCATGTGGTTTTCCGGTTGGCCCTGAGTTGGTCTTTTATATTATTTGGTCTCAAAATTGGTTGCGCCGTCCCACTCCGGATCAAACGGCAACAGCCTCATGGAGGCTACACGCTCCGCATACAGCCGGTAAAGGAACTTTTTGCCATTTGCCCGCTGCAAATTTAGTAACTGAACGTCACACTGGTCCCAGTCCTGGGCACGGTAGGCTTTCAGGGCCATGCCCCAGGTTTTCAGTTCGGCGGAACTGTCTTTGTCGATCCGGTCCGCCGGCGCCAGCGGCCAAAAAATGGCCACAGCCTGATCTTTGCCCTTCACGCGGACTTTGTCCAGTTCCTGCCACGCGAAATCACCGGCCAGCTTGCGGGTGGACTCGCTGACCACGATGTCGACACCATAGGTCTTGGACAGGCCCTCCAGGCGCGAGCCCAGGTTCACGGCATCGCCGATCACGGTGTAGCTGCGGCGGATGTCCGATCCCATGTCGCCCACGCACATGGTGCCGGTGTTCAGGCCGATGCCGATGCCGATCTCGGGTAAACCCTTGGCCTTGTGCTCTTCATTGATCTTGCGGACGGCGTTTGACATCTCGAGCGCCGTTTTCACGGCCAGCGCGGCATGGTCGGGCGTGTCCACCGGGGCACCCCAGAACGCCATGACGCAGTCGCCCATGTATTTGTCGATGGTGCCGCGGTTGCCGCGTATCAGGTCCGTCAGGCGGCTGAAGACGCTGTTGAGCAGCGCCTGCAGCTGGGTCGGCTCCATGGTCTCCGACATCTTGGTGAAGCCGCGCATGTCGCAGAACATGACGGTCAGCTCCTTGGTGGTCGCCGTCATGCTGTAGCTGTCGGGGTCTTTCACCATCTCGTCGACCAGCTCGGGCGGCACGTAGGTGCCGAACAGGTTGGCCAATTCGCGCTTGGATCGGCTTTCGACGAAATAGCCGTAACTCATGTTGAGCGCGAAGGCCGTCAGCGCCATGACCAGCGCACTGGCCAGCGGCAGCACCAGGCCGTAGCCCGCGTAAAGCCAGAAATTCAAGCCGGCGATGGCGGCGGTCACGGCCAGGCTGACCAGCACCGCGCGGGAGGCCGACAGCAGCGGCAGCGCGAACGCCAGCGTCAGGCCCGACAGCAGCAAAATGACGATCTCGAACCCGACCGCATAGTCGGGCTTGACGAAGACCTTGCCGTCCAGGAAACCCGAGATCACATTGGCGTGGGTTTCCACCCCGGGGTAGGTCTCCCCGACCGGCGTGACCCGCAGATCGAGCAGGCCCGGGGCCGTGGTGCCGACCAGGACGATCTTGTCCTTGAGCGAGCCGGGCGCCAGGCGCTTGGCCAGCACGTCGGCCGCCGAGATGTAGCGGAAGGAACCGCCGTTGGCGCCGCCATTGCCGCGAAACGGCACCAGCGTGGCGACCCGGTCGTCCACCGGAATCGCCAGGACCTTGCCGCCCTGCTTGAGCAAAATGCTTTCCAGCCCCTGGTAGTTGCGCGTGAGGAACTTTTCCGGCGGGAAGCCGGGCTCGACCCGGGGCAGGCCCACCAGCATGCGGAACATGGCCAGCGCCAGCGATTCGTAATACTGCCCCTTGTATTCCGCCAGCAGGGGGATGGAGCGCACCACGCCGTCGCCTTCGGTGATGGAGTTGAAGAAGCCGCCCAGCGGCGCGGCCTTGGCCAGGAGTTCGATGTTGGCGCCGTAGCCGTTCCAGCTGGTGAACTTGATCGGCCGTCCGGCCAGTGCGGCGCTGTCCATGACGGGCGCCGGCAGCACGCCGTTGACGCGTCCGTCCCTGTCGCTGGTGAAGTAGTAACCCATCACGACCGGCCGTTTTTCGATCGCCTTGGCGAACACCGCGTCGTAATCCAGGCTGGCCTGCAGCTGGTTGAGTTTTTCCGAAAAGCCGGGCTGGTCTTTCAGTTCGGCCTGCGCCAGCTGCTTGAGCCGTTTCAGGCCCGAGCTTTCGTCGGCCTCGGCGAACACCACGTCGAAACCCAGCAGGGCCGTCTTCTGGCGGTCCTGCAGTTCCTCGACCAGTTCGGCAAGCCTGTTGCGTCCCCAGGGCCAGCGGCCGACTTCGGCCAGGCTTTTTTCGTCGATGTCGACGATGACGATGCGCTCATCCAGCGTGTGCGGCATGGTCGCCCGAAGGCGCGCGTCGTAGATGATGTCGTCCAGCCGCTGCAGCACGCCGACGCGCAGGACGCCGCCCGCATGCAGCAGGGCAAACACGAGCGGAATCAGCGTGACGGCGATGCGAGGCCAGTGCCGGGAGAGGAGTCTCATGAGACCTCGGGTGTTGGGTGCTGACGGTTCGCGTTATGGCGAAGCCCCGGCAGGCACCCGGGTCAATGTTGGACGAACTGCATCTGCGTTCCGGCCAGTTCGAGCATGTCGCCGTTTTTCAGGACAACGGGCTCGGCCCCAATGGGCGCACCGTTGAGCGTCGGTTTTCCGGCCCCTTCCACATGGGCCACGACAAATCCCTGAGGCCGCTTGGTGATCGCGGCCACCGCGACGCCGGGTTTGCCGATGGTGGTGACCACCTTCACCAGCGCCACTTCGCGGCCGGCTGCAGCGCCCGACATGACCTTGATGGCCGCGCTGATGTTGCCGCCCGGATCGGCCGGGGCCGCCGCCGGTGCGCCGCCGGGAGGAGGCGCGACCAGGCCGGCGGAGCCGGCCTTGATGATCATGGTTTTCTCGAAACCGGCAGGCTGGGCCTCGTTCACGTACTTGATCTTGTACTTGCCGATTTCCACCGTATCGCTGTTTTGCAGCAACAGCTTCTTCACGGCCTTGCCGTTGACGTAGGTACCGTTGGTGCTGTTGAGGTCTTCAAGATAGACCTCGTTGCCGGACATCTGCAGGACGGCGTGCTCCCCGCTGACAGCGAGGTTGTCAATGACGATGTCGTTGTAGGGCCTGCGACCCAAAGACGTCCTGTCTTTCGTCAACTGGACTTCCTTGATCACAACGCCGTCAATAGAGACGATCATTTTCGGCATGGCCGACTCCTGTCTGTTTTTAAATTTTCAGTCACCGCGCTATTTTCCCAGCATTCTGGACAAAAGCCCGCGCTTGGCCGAGTCTTCTTTCGCGTAAGCCAGCAAGACGGAAATATTATCGCGTCCGCCGGCCTCGTTCGCCGCCGCAATCAGCTGCTTTGACTTTTGTTCCAGCGTTCCCGCGCCCGCCAGGATGGCGGCAATGCCCGGATCCGCCACCATGTCCGACAAGCCGTCGGAACACATGAGGTACAGGTCGCCCGATTCCACGCGGTGTTCGTTGACTTCCACCAGCACGGTGTCTTCCACGCCCAGGGCGCGCGTCACCAGGTTCTTGTTCAGGGACGTCAGGGCCTGCTCGGGGGTGATCAGCCCGGCGTCGATCTGCTCCTGGAGCAGCGAGTGGTCCTTGGTGATCTGCTGGAGTTCCTGCCCGCGCAGGCGGTAGCAGCGCGAATCGCCGATATGGCCCAGCATCAGGCGCCCGTCCTGGAAAACACCCACGACCAGCGTGGTGCCCATGCCCGTGTACTGGGGATTGGAGTTGGCCGCGTTGAAAATCGAATGGTTGGCGTTTTCCACGCAGATTTCCAGCGCCCGGCGCACTTCCTTGGCATTCGCATGACGGCCCGCCTGGGACAGCCAGCGCCCCATTTCGGACTTGATGAAGGCCACGGCCATTCCGCTGGCGATCTCGCCGGCGTTGTAGCCGCCCATGCCGTCCGCCAGGATGCAAAGCCGCGTCGCCGGATCAAAGGCCACCGCATCCTCGTTGTTGTCCCGCGTCAACCCTGGGTCGGTATGTGTACAAATCTCGTAGATCATCTTGTTCGTGTTGTCACTGGGTGTCTTTGTCGGCGGCGGGTGGCCTGGAGACAACGGTTTTTTCAAATGTCTGGGCTCCGCCGGCATTCATGGCCTGGGTGGCATCATAGGCGCTGGGCTCGGGCGCCGGCGCGGCCGCGGCGGATTGCACCACCGTGGCGTCGAATGAAGCCCCGGGAGCGGCCGGCGGCGCGGCGTAGGCCGGCGCGGCCGGGGCGGCGGATGCGCCGCCTTCCAGGGCCGCGATGAGCTCGCGCAGGTCGGCCGCAAAGCGGTCGCCGTCCTGGTAGCGAAGTTCCGGTTTTTTGGCCAGCGACAGCGCGACGACCTCGGCCAGCCGGGGGGACAGTTCCTTGCGGATGATGCGGATGTCCGGCGCCTCTTCATTGGCAATCTTGTACATCAGCTCGGCCATGGAGTCACCGCGGAAGGGCAGCACGCCGGCCAGCATCTGGAACAGCATGACGCCCAGCGAATACAGGTCCGAACGGCCGTCGACCTTTTTGCCGGCGATCTGCTCGGGCGACATGAAGCTGGGCGTGCCCAGCACCAGGCCGGTTTTGGTCTTGCTGGAGTCAGTGATGCGGGCGATACCGAAGTCGGTCACCTTCACCGTGTCGCTGTCGATCTCGTACATGATGTTGGCCGGTTTGATGTCCCGGTGCACCACGTTCTGCTTGTGCGCATAGGCCAGGGCTTCGGCCACCCGCGCCACGATGGACAAGACCTTGGGAATCGGCAGCAGGCTGCCGTCCTTGGTCACGTCGGCCAGATCCTTGCCCTTGAGGAATTCCATGGCGATGTATGCCAGGTCGTGCTCTTCGCCGGCATCAAAAATCGTCACGATGTTCTGGTGCTGCAGGCGGCCGGCGGTTTCGGCCTCGCGGAAGAAGCGCTCGCGCGCGTCGTCGAGCTCTTCGCCCTCGAACTCCTGGCTTAGCGCCATGGTCTTGATGGCCACGACTCGGCCTATCTTGGGGTCCTTGCCGAGGTAGACCACGCCCATGGCACCCTTGCCCAGCTCTTTTTCCACCTGGTAGCGGCCCAGCATGGGTTTTTCGACGGCGCCGCCGTCCAGCAGCATGGTACCGCCGGGGTGCGAACCGCCGCCGCCCAGGATGACCGTCTCGGAGAGGTTTTTGGCGCGGTTGAGCCTGGACTGCAGGTCCTTGTGGTTCTTGTTATAGGTGGCCATGTACTCGTACACGGCCTGCGCCTTGTTGAACTGCCGCTTGCGCTCGAAGTCCAGCGCGAGGTTGTTCATGTTGTCCATCAGCGCGTCGGTGAAAGGCACGCGGCGGAAACGGTCGAAGGCCATGTCGAGCTGGCCCTGGCCTTGCAGCGCCAGGCCCATCATGCGGTTGGTTTCGGCCGATTCCTCGTCGGACTTGAGCTTGCCGGCCTCGGTCATCAGGAAGCGCTTGGTGGTCAGCGCCAGGTGGCCTATGACCAGGAGCGCGGCGGGGAAGATGAACTTGAGCCAGGTCGCGGCCGCCGACAGCAGGCTGAACTCGACCACCAGCAGCACCACGAACAGCAGCAGGGTGACGATGGCGGCCTTGCCGGCCGACAGCCGGGGCAGCCCGGCAATCAGGTAGCCGGCCACCAGCAGCAGCACACCCAGCGTGGCCCAGACGCCCCAGCCCGGCTGCACGATGAAATGCTCGCTCAGGATGCTGGAGGTGATGTGGGCAATGGTTTCCGCCGGCGAAAGCCCGGGGCCGGCCGGTGTCGGGAACTGGGTGCCCACGCCCGCGGCGGTGGCGCCGATGATCACGATCTTGTCGGCGTACTTGGCGGCCGGAATCTTGCCGGAGATCACGTCGTAAAACGAATCCACGGCGAAAGCCGGCCGGCCGTCCTTGCCCTTGTAGAACTGCGGCAGCATCAGCGCCGACTCATCGGTCTTGACCATCAGCTTGCCGATCTGCACCGAGTCGCCCACATTGAGCTTGATGTCGGCCGGCCCGAGGTTCAGGCTCTTGGCCGCCGCCAGCAGGCTCATGGAGGGCACGGCCTTGCCGTAGTAATTGATCAGCAGCGGTTCCTGGCGCACGGCGCCGTCCACATCGGGCAGCTGGTTGAGGTGGGCGATGCCGGCGGCCGCCGCGCCTATCAGTTCGATGGGTTGCTGGCCGCGTATGGCCGGCAGCGAGAAGTTGTTGGTTTCGTCCACCGCGCTCTTCAGGGCATAAGCTGGCAGCGGGTTGTCGGGACGGCCCTGCGGCACGCCCAGCTGGAAAACCGAGGGAACCAGGACGTTGCCGGCCTTGCTCATGCTGGCCGCGAGCTTGGCGTCGGTATCCAGGGCGATTTCGGCCTCGGCAATGACCTTGCCGAGCTGCTCGGGCAAACCGCCCTGGGACGCCGTGGCCGGGTCGGCCGCCGGGCCGAGCGCTTCCTTCATCTTGCGGATGAAGACCAGGCCGCGGTCCGTCTGCGGCTCAAAGAAGAAAGCGGTGTGGGCGATGGTTTTGGCCTTGGCGGCCGAAAGCTGGTCGATCAGCTGCGCGTGCACGTCGCGCGGCCAGGGCCAGCGCCCGATATTGGCGATGCTCTGGTCGTCGATGGCGATGATGGCGATGCGATCGGAGGGCTGGCGCGAGGTGCTGGTGCTCGCGAAATCGTAATAGCGGCGTTCCAGGGTGCCGAAAAAGTCCGTCAGGCCATGCAGAAAAAGGACGGCCAGCACCACCAGGACCCCGACGAACCAGTCGGCCCGCCAGAACTGACTCAGCTTTCTAGATGATTTGGCCACTACCCGTCCCTTGTCCTGATTCGCTGTGCATCGCTATGCCGTTTTTAATTGCTTTGTGTTACCAGTCGCCCGGTAACGGCCGTTTTTGGCGCACCAAACAACGCCCGCCGGCTGTTTCGACAGGTTACAAGTCTCCTGATAAGGGACATTAACAGACGGGGTGCGGCTGGACAAGGGACTTTTGCACGGCAGCCGGGCCGACTGTTGCAAATAAGTGGTTTTTCAGCGCATGCGCCAAAGCCCGCGCGGTGCGGGCATGGCAGGCTGGTACTTTCCCGGCCCCACCGCCACGGCGCCGCCGCCGGGACGGGCGGGCGGATTTCAGGCCGAAGGCGCTTTTTCCTTCTGCCGTTTGGTCAGGTAAGTACCCAGCGCCACGACCAGCACGGCGCCCAGGAGGCCGCCCGCAGTGACCGTGTGTTCACCGATGGGCCCGAAATGGGCGACCACGGCCGGGTCGGTCAGCAGCATTTCACCGGCCAGGAAGCCCAGCAGGGCCGCGCCTATGGTGATGATGATGGGGAAGCGCTCCATGACCTTGGTCAGCAAGGTGGCGCCGAAGATGATCAGCGGAATGCTCACCAACAGGCCCAGGACCAGCAGCGGCAGGTTGCCCTTGGCGGCGGCGGCCACCGCCAGCACGTTGTCCAGGCTCATGACCAGGTCAGCGATCAGGATGGTGCGGATGGCCGCGGCCATGCCGTTGATTTCATGGCCTTCGCCGTCTTCGTCTTCCTCGCCTTTGAGCAGGTCCACGCCGATGTAGACCAGCAGGATGGCGCCTATGAGCTTCAGGTAGGGCAGGCTCAGCAGCTGGATGGCCACGATGGTCAGCACGATACGCATGACGATCGCCGCGGCGCTGCCCCAGAAGATGGCTTTGCCGCGCTGCTCGGGCTTGAGCGTGCGCGCCGCCATGGCGATCACCACGGCGTTGTCGCCCGACAGCACGATGTTGGCAAGGATGATGGAGCCGAAAGCACTCCAGAAAAGCGGGGACGCGAGGTCCAGTCCGAAAAACATGGCTATCTCCTGTTATGAATGAAAAAAAGCGCCGGGCAGCGCTTTTTTTGTTTTTTCGAGTTTAGCCCGGATGGGGCCTTGGCGGCGTTCGTAGTAATGCTTACGATCGCCGCCGGCCGCCTTACAGCAGTGCCTTGAGCAGCTTGGCCATTTCCGAGGGGTTGCGCGTCACGGTGAAGCCGCAGGCTTCCATGATGGCCAGCTTGGCGTCGGCCGTGTCGGCACCGCCGGAAATCAGCGCGCCCGCATGGCCCATGCGCTTGCCGGCCGGGGCCGTCACGCCGGCGATGAAGCCGACGATGGGTTTTTTCATATTGGCTTTGCACCATTGGGCGGCTTCCGCCTCGTCGGGGCCGCCGATTTCGCCGATCATGATGACGGCGTCGGTGTCCGGGTCGTCATTGAAGGCCTTCATCACGTCGATGTGCTTGAGGCCGTTGATCGGGTCGCCGCCGATGCCCACGGCGCTGGACTGGCCCAGGCCGATTTCGGTGAGCTGCGCCACGGCTTCATAGGTCAGCGTGCCGGAGCGGCTGACCACGCCGATACGGCCCTTGCGGTGGATGTGGCCGGGCATGATGCCGATCTTGATTTCGTCGGGGGTGATCAGGCCGGGGCAGTTGGGGCCCAGCAGCAGGGTCTTCTTGCCGCCGGCGGCTTCCTTGGCCTTCATGCGGTTGCGCACTTCCAGCATGTCCTTGACCGGGATGCCTTCGGTGATGCAGATGGCCAGGTCGAGGTTGGCTTCCACGGCTTCCCAGATGGCGGCGGCCGCGCCCGCGGGCGGCACATAGATGACCGACACCGTGGCGCCGGTGGCCTTGGCGGCCTCGGTCACGTTGGCGAAAATCGGGATGCCTTCGAAGTCTTCGCCGGCTTTCTTGGGGTTCACACCGGCCACAAAGGCCTCTTTGCCGTTCGCGTAGTCGCGGCACATGCGGGTGTGGAACTGGCCGGTCTTGCCGGTGATGCCCTGGGTGATGACTTTGGTGTGTTTGTTGATGTAGATCGACATGCTTGTGTTCTCCTGGGCTTACTTGACGGCGGCCACGATTTTGGTCGCGGCTTCGGCCATGGTGTCTGCGGCGATGATGGGCAGACCGGAGTCCGCCAGCATTTTCTTGCCCAGGTCTTCGTTGGTGCCCTTCATGCGCACCACCAGCGGAACGGAGAGATTCACGGCCTTGCAGGCGGTGATCACGCCGTCGGCGATGGTGTCGCACTTCATGATGCCGCCGAAGATGTTGACCAGGATGCCTTTGACATCGGGGTTCTTCAGCATGATCTTGAAGGCTTCGGTGACTTTTTCAGCCGTCGCGCCGCCGCCCACGTCCAGGAAGTTGGCCGGCTCGCCGCCGAACAGCTTGATGGTGTCCATGGTCGCCATGGCCAGGCCGGCGCCGTTGACCAGGCAGCCGATGTTGCCGTCCAGGCTGATATAGGCCAGGTCGAACTTGCTGGCTTCGACTTCGGCCGGGTCTTCTTCGTCCAGGTCGCGGTAAGCGACGATTTCAGGATGGCGGAACAGCGCGTTGGCGTCGAAGTTGAACTTCGCGTCGAGGGCCATGACTTCGCCCTTGCTGTTGCGGTTCAGGGGGTTGATTTCAACCAGCGACGCGTCGGTGTCCATGTAGCACTTGTAGAGCTTTTGCAGGATGTCGACGGTCTGTGCCACGGAGTCGGCGGGCATGCCGATGCCGGCGGCGACTTCCTTGGCCTGGGCGTCCGTCATGCCGACCAGCGGATCGACAAACACCTTGATGATTTTTTCGGGGTTGGAATGGGCCACCTCTTCGATGTCCATGCCGCCTTCGCTGGAGGCGATGAAAGCCACCTTTTGCGATTCGCGGTCGGTCACGGCCGAAACGTAGTATTCCTTCTGGATGTCGGCGCCGTCTTCAATATAGAGGCGGCGGACTTTCTGGCCTTCAGGGCCGGTCTGGTGCGTCTTCAGCTGCATGCCCAGGATTTCGCCGGCGATGCGCTTGACGTCTTCGATGGTCTTGGCGACCTTCACGCCGCCGCCCTTGCCGCGTCCGCCCGCGTGGATCTGCGCCTTGACCACCCACACCGGGCCGCCCAGCTTCTGGGCGGCTTCCACCGCTTCCTGCACCGTGAAGGCCGGAATGCCGCGCGGCACAGGCACACCAAAATTGCGCAAGATTTCCTTGCCCTGGTACTCGTGAATTTTCATGAAAAAACCTTCAGAATTCAGTAAAAGAGGGGGTGCAACTGGGATTTGGGGCAGGGTTGTGGGGTGTCGGAAACAGGCCACACCGGCCCAAAAAACCACGTCGGCGGTCACTGCAGGCAGCAACGCAGAACTGTATCATGGTGCGACGCACAATTCTTGTGCCGGGCTTACACCCCGAAATGGCGCCGAAATGGGCTTTTTCAGGTGTTTTTAGCGGCCCCGCGACCTTGTATTTGCTTTGTTTGCCTTATTTGCGTATTTCATTTCTGTTTCTGTTGTCAGCACCTGGAAGTCCCCATGCCCAAAGTTTTTATTGACGGAGAAGCCGGCACCACGGGCCTGCAAATCCGCGAGCGGCTGCAAGCCATGCCGCAGGTCGAGCTGGTCAGCATCGCGCCCGAGCTGCGCAAGGATGCGGCGGCCAAGCGCGCGCTGATGGCGCAGGTGGACATGGTGATCCTGTGCCTGCACGACGACGCGGCGCGCGAGTCGGTGGCCATGATTGACAGCCTCAGCGGCAAAAAACCCAAAGTCATCGACGCTTCCACCGCCCACCGCACCATGCCCGGCTGGGTCTATGGCTTCCCCGAACTGACGCAAAACCAGCGCGCGGCCGTAGCGGCCGCCGACCGCGTCGGCAACCCCGGCTGCTACGCCACCGGCGCGATCGCGCTGATCCGTCCGCTGGTCGACGCCGGCGCGATACCGGCCGATTTCCCTTTGAGCCTTCCCGCCGTGAGCGGTTACTCCGGCGGCGGGCGGCAGATGATTGAGGACTACGAGGCCGGCACCGCGCCCCTGTTTGAGCTTTACGGCCTGGCCCTGAAGCACAAGCACCTGCCTGAAATCATGAAATACACCGGCCTGTCACGCCGCCCGGTGTTCATTCCCTCGGTCGGCAATTTCAAGCAGGGCATGCTGGTGCAGTTGCCGCTCCACCTGGACTTGCTGCCCGGCAAACCGACCGGCGCGCAGCTGCAGGACATGCTGGCCAAACACTACGCCCGCAGCGAATGGGTGACGGTGGAAGCCGCGCCCGAATCAGGCAAGCTCGATGCGCTGGCGCTCAACGACAGCAACAAGATGGAGTTGCGCGTGTTCGCCAACGAAGAGTACCGCCAGGCGGTGCTGGTGGCGCGGCTGGACAACCTGGGCAAGGGCGCTTCGGGCGCCGCGGTGCAGAACCTGAAATTAATGCTGGGCCTGTAAAGCTCAGTCCTCGTCCGCCTGCGACACCACGCGGCGGATCACTTCACCGCCAAAACCCCGGGCCGCCAGAAAACGCATCTGCTTGGCGCGCCCTGCCGCGTCGGGCGCCGGCCCTTCGAACTTCTTGCGCCAGATCTCCCGCGCGCGTTCCAGTTCGCTGCCTTTGAGGCTGGCTACTGCGCCGGCCACCCGCTCAGCGCTGAGGCCCTTGGTCAACAACTCATGCTTGATGCGCGCCGCGCCAAACCGCCCGGCACGCCGGTTGATCACTGACTCAACCACCCGCGCCTCACTGATGAAGTCCTTGGCTTCGAGATCGTCGAGCACCTTGGCCAGCTGGCCGGGGGTTTCCTCATGCGGCGCCAACTTGTGCTCCAGCTCGGCTCGCGAATGCTCACGCGCGGCCAGGTAACGCAGCGCGCGGCCCTTCAAAGAAAGGCCAAAACCCGCACGACGGGCGGGTTTGGCTGGCTTGTGATCTACCGGATTTTCCATGGCTAACAGGCCAAGCCCAACACGCGCGCTATTCTTTCAATAGCTGTCAACGCGTGCTCCAACTGGGCTAGAGCCTTATCTGGCATTGAAAATCAGGCAGCCGCCTTGGCGGGTTTTTCAGCTTTCTCGGCTTTCTCAGCCTTGGCCGGCTTTTCGGCCGGGGCGTCCACGCCGCCGGCAACCTGCACCAGCGGGATGCCCAGCGATTCGCGCACCTTGTTTTCGATCTCGATCGCGAGTTCCGGGTTTTCCTTGAGGAATTCACGCGAGTTGTCGCGGCCCTGGCCGATTTTTTCGCCGTTGAAGGCATACCAGGCACCGGCTTTTTCGACGATGTGGCCGGCCACGCCGAGGTCCAGCACCTCGCCCAGGCGGCTGATGCCCTCGCCGTAGAGGATGTCGAACTCCGCCGTCTTGAACGGCGAAGCCACCTTGTTCTTGACCACCTTGACCCGGGTTTCGTTGCCGATCACCTCTTCGCCCTTCTTGATGGAGCCGATGCGGCGGATGTCCAGGCGCACCGAGGCGTAGAACTTCAGCGCATTGCCGCCGGTGGTGGTTTCGGGCGAGCCGAACATCACGCCGATCTTCATGCGGATCTGGTTGATGAAGATGACCATGCAGTTGGCCTTCTTGATGGTGGCGGTGAGCTTGCGCAGCGCCTGGCTCATCAGGCGGGCCTGCAGGCCGGGCAGGGAGTCGCCCATTTCGCCTTCGAGTTCGGCCTTGGGCGTGAGCGCCGCCACCGAGTCGACCACGATCAGGTCCACCGCGCCGGAGCGGGTCAGCGAATCGACGATTTCCAGCGCCTGTTCGCCGGTGTCGGGCTGGGAAATCAGCAGTTCCTGCAGGTTGACGCCCAGTTTTTGCGCGTACTGGATGTCCAGCGCGTGCTCGGCGTCCACAAAGGCGCAAGTGCCGCCCAGTTTTTGCATTTCAGCGATGACCTGCAGGGTCAGCGTGGTCTTGCCCGAGGATTCCGGGCCGTAGATTTCGACGACGCGGCCGCGCGGCAGGCCGCCCACGCCCAGGGCGATGTCCAGGCCCAGCGAACCGGTGGAAACGACCTGGATGTCCTCGATCACTTCGCCGTCGCCCAGCTTCATGATGGTGCCTTTGCCGAACTGCTTTTCGATCTGGGCCAGCGCGGCCTGCAGGGCCTTGGCCTTTTCGGTGTTCAGGGCGGCGGTCTGCACGGGGTTCTGGGCGGGATTCAGTTTGCTGGTCAGTTCCATGAAAAACTCCTTGAAAATCAATGATGTAAAACTTGTTGCCTGGATTCCAGCCTCTGCTTTTAATCACAGCGCTGGATGCATGACCAGTACTTTATGGGCGTGATTAAAATAAGTAAACCCTATTTTTAGTCAGTTTGCCTGATCAATTGGGTTACCATGATTTCATGGCGGAAACGGCACTCCCACCCTCGCTGTCCAGCCCCTTCGGTGCGACCGAGGCCGGCTGGCGGCAAACCCACCTGGGGCGGCTCATGGGCCACGCGTTGCGCCGCTTCGACGAGCGGGTGCTCTCGCTGATGGCCGGCAGCGTGGAGGTGCCGCTGGCGCTGTCCAACCTGGCCGCGCGCGACCAGGTCGGCGCCGCGCACATCCACATCACGCGCCACCTCGCGGTGGGCGGCTCACGCCTGACCGACCTGGCGCAAAGCGCCGGCATGAGCAAGCAGGCCATGGGCGACCTGGTCGACCAATGCGAAGCCTGGGGCCTGGTCACGCGCCAGCCCGACCCGCACGACAAACGCGCGCGCCGCGTGGTATTCACCGAATCAGGCCTGCTCTGGCTGGAGGCTTTCCACCAGGCGGTGCGCCGGGCCGAGGACGAATTCCGCCAGGCTGTCGGGCATGATGTAGCGACCGTGGTGGCCTTGGGACTGGAGGCTTATGCCGGCGCCTGACCTGGCATCGGCCCGTCAGTAAACCCGGGGTGACAAAAGCCTAGAATTTGTCCAAGAACACACCAAAACCGCCCTGCAAACCGCAAGGGGGCCTGATATCTGGAGACAACCATGCGTATTCTGATTGCCGAAGACGACCAGGTGCTGGCCGATGGCCTGCTGCGCACTTTGCGCGCCTCCGGTGCGGCGGCCGACCACGTCGCCAGCGGCACCGAGGCCGACGCCGCGCTGCTGACCAACACCGAATTCGACCTGCTGATCCTCGACCTGGGCCTGCCGCGCATGCACGGCCTGGAAGTGCTCAAACGCCTGCGCGCCCGCGGCTCGGCCATGCCGGTGCTGATCCTGACGGCCGCCGACAGCGTCGAAGAGCGCGTCAAGGGCCTGGACTACGGCGCCGACGACTACATGGCCAAGCCCTTTTCGCTGCAGGAACTCGAAGCCCGCGTACGCGCGCTGATACGCCGCGGCATGGGCGGCGCCAGCAGCACCATCAAGCACGGCCCGCTGGTCTACGACCAGGCCGGCCGCGTCGCCACCATAGACGGCCAGATGCTGGAGCTGTCGGCGCGCGAACTCGGACTGCTCGAAGTGCTGCTGCAGCGCGCCGGCCGGCTGGTCAGCAAGGACCAGCTGGTGGAGCGCCTCTGCGAATGGGGCGAGGAAGTCAGCAACAACGCGATCGAGGTCTACATCCACCGGTTGCGCAAGAAGATTGAAAAGGGTCCGGTACGGATCGCGACCGTGCGTGGGCTAGGTTATTGCCTTGAGAAAATCCCTGGTTAATGACTCTTGCTCCTTCCCCCGCTGGGGGAAGGCGGGGATGGGGGCCCGCGGCCTCCCAAACCTGAACCGCAAGGGCCATCCGCCGCCGTCAGCCCCCATCCCTGCCTTCCCCCAAAGGGGGAAGGAGCAAAACCAGCAGGCCTTTGATTTGGAGCACCCCCGTCCGTGGCGTTGAGACTCTTCCAGCGCGAACGCCGCAGCCTCTTCGGCGAGATCCTCGACTGGATGCTCACGCCGCTGCTGCTGCTGTGGCCCATCAGCCTGGCGCTGACCTGGCTGGTGGCGCAGAACATCGCGGGCAAGCCCTTTGACCGCGCGCTTGAATACAACGTGCAGGCGCTGGCCAAGCTGGTGGTGGTCAAAAACAACCAGGTGCAGTTCACGCTGACGGCGCCGGCACGCGAAATCCTGCGCGCCGACGACACCGACCTCGTCTACTACCAGGTGGTGGGCACGCAGGGCGAACACCTGAGCGGCGAGCACGACCTGCCCGCACCGCCCGACGAAGACAAGCCCACCAATGGCGAGGTGCGGCTGCGCGAGGACGTGATCCAGGGCGAGGACGTGCGCGTGGCCTACACCTGGCTCAAGGTCGACGTGAAGGGCGCGCCGGCCAGCGCCCTGCCGGTGCTGGTGCAGGTGGCCGAGACGCTGGAAAAGCGCAAGACCCTGGCCACCGAAATCGTCAAGGGCACCATGGTGCCGCAGTTCGTCACGCTGCCGCTGGCCGTGCTGCTGGTGTGGCTGGCGCTGGTGCGCGGCATCAAGCCGCTGGCCCAGCTCGAAAAGCGCATACGCGCGCGCAAGTCCGACGACATGAGCCCGCTCGACGAAACCGCGGTGCCCGAGGAGGTCGCGCCGCTGGTGTCTTCCATCAACGACCTGCTGAGCCGGCTCAAGGTTTCGCTGACCACACAAAAGCGCTTCCTGGCCGACGCCGCCCACCAGCTCAAGACGCCGCTGGCGGGACTGCGCATGCAGGCCGACCTGGCGCAGCGCGAAACCGATGCCGACGAACTCAAGAAATCCCTCAAGCACATAGGCCGCGCCAGTATTCGCGCCACGCACACCGTCAACCAGCTGCTGGCCCTGGCACGTGCCGAAACCACCGGCCGCAGCCTGGCCAAGCAACACATCGACCTGGTGCACATCGTCTCGGAAGTCATGGCCGACTCGGTGCCGCGCGCGCTCGAAAAGCAGATAGACCTCGGCTACGACGGCCCCGACGCCGGCGAACAGGCGACGCAGCTCGAAGGCAACGCCACCCTGCTCAAGGAGCTGGTGCGCAACCTGCTGGACAACGCCATCAACTACACGCCCGAAAAAGGCCAGGTCACGCTGCGGCTGATGACGGACCGCTTCAGCGGCGTGCTGGTGCTGCTGGTGGAAGACTCGGGGCCGGGCATCCTGGAGTCGGAACGTGAGCTGGTGTTCCAGCCTTTTTACCGCGCGCTGGGCACCAACGTCGACGGCTCCGGCCTGGGCCTGGCTATCGTGCTGGAAATCGCCAAGCAGCACGGCGCGACGATTTCGATCGAGGATGCCGCCTTGCCGGGGCACCCGCAAACGCCGGGCACGCGCGTTACCGTGCGCTTTGTCGGCATGGATTTACCTGAAGGCGCTTAATCCCTCAGGCTTTGGCAGGTAGCGGCCAGCGGTCGTACAGCTTGACGGCGACGCGCTCGCCCCACAGTTCGATCTGCGCCGGTGTTCCGGCATGCGCCTGGTTCGCGCTATCGCCTCGCACATAGCCCAGCGCCACGCAGGCGCCGGCCAGCGGGCTCCAGCCCACCGACGAGATCTCGCCCACCGATTGGCCGCCCAGCACGATGGCCTCACCGCCCCAGGCAAAAGCGTCGCCCGTGTCGAACACCAGCGTGACCAGTTTTTTGCGCAACGTGAGCCCCTGGGCGTTGAGCAGCGCGGCCTTGCCGATGAAGTCGGCGGGCTTGTCGAGCTTGACGCTGAAAGCCAGCCCGGCTTCCCATGGCGTTTCGTCCGGGCCCAGTTCCGCCCCCCAGGCGCGTCGACCCTGCTCTATGCGCAGCGCGTCCAGCGCGTAATAGCCCGCGTCGCGGATACCCAGCGCCTGGCCGGCCTCCATCAGCGCGAGGTAGACGTGGCGCGCCATTTCAATCGGCGTGTAGAGCTCAAAACCCGGCCCGCCCACGTAACTCATGCGCGCGGCGCGCACGCGCGCAAAGCCCACGTCGATTTCTTTGGTCCAGGAAAACTTCAGCGCTTCGGGCGACAGGTCGTCCGGGCTGACCAGCGCCAGCAGCTCACGTGCTTTCGGCCCCATGACCGACAGCACCGAGTACATCGCCGACACGTCGGTCAGCAGCGCATGCTCCGCCTCGGCGATATGCCGCTTGATCCAGTCGAAGTCGCGCACGGTCTGCGCGGAACCGGTGATGATGAGAAAGCGATCCGCGGCTTGTCGCATTACCGTCAGGTCGCTTTCAAAACCGCCGCGCTCGTTGAGCATCGCGGAATAGACCATCTTGCCGATGGGCACGTCCATCTCGTTAGCGCACAGGCGCTGCAGCACGGCCAGCGCGTCGCGGCCCTGCAGCAGGTATTTCGAGAACGAGGTCTGGTCGTAGAGAGCCACGGCTTCGCGTGTGGCCTTCTGCTCTTCAATCATCCAGGGCAGCCAGCCGGGCTTATCGAGGGTGTGGCCGGGACGAGGCATGCCCTCGGGCCTGAAATAACTCGCCCTCTCCCACCCATTCTTGCTGCCGAACTCCGCCCCTTTGGCGGCCAGGATGTCGTACAGCGGCGAGGTGCGCAGCGGCCGTGCCGTTTCCAGTTCCTGCCGCGGCCAGCGCATGGCGTAGTGCAAGCCCAGGGTTTCACCCGTGCGTTCGGCCAGCGCCTTCCGGTTGCCCGTGAAGGGGCCGAAGCGGCGTATGTCCACGTCCCACAAATCGGTGCTGGGCTCGCCACCCACAATCCATTCGGCCATGAGCCGGCCCGCGCCGCCACTGTTGGCGATGCCGGCCGAGTTGAAACCGGCGCAGACAAAAAAATTACGCAGCTCGGGCGCTTCGCCGAGGATGAAATTGCCGTCCGGCGTAAAACTCTCCGGGCCGTTGAGCAGCATCTTGACCTCGGCCGTCTCCAGGCAGGGCGTGCGGTGCAGCGCGGCCGTCATCAAGGGCTCGAACTGGTCCCAGTCTTCGTCCAGCAACTCGAACTGGAAGGTTGACGGAATCGGATCCATCTTCCAGGGCTTGGCCTGCGGCTCAAAGCCGCCCATCACCAGTCCGCCGACCTCTTCCTTGTAATAGATAAAGCCGTCCGGGTCGCGCATCACGGGCAGCATGGGATGCACGCCCGGGATCTTGCCGGTAACAATGTAGAAGTGCTCGGCCGAATACAGCGGCACGTTCACGCCCGCTAGCCTGCCGAACTGCCGCGCCCATTGGCCGGCGCAATTGACGATGACTTCGCAGCGCACCTCGCCCTGCGCCGTTCGCACACCCACCGCCTTGCCGTTTTCGGTGATGACGCCGGTGACCTCGATGCCTTCGGCCATCTTCACGCCGCGGTTGCGCGCGCCCTTGGCCAGCGACATGCACAAATCGGCCGGGTTGGCCTTTCCGTCGCCCGGCAACCAGATCGCGCCCTGCAAATCGTCGGTGCGCATGATGGGGTATTTGTCGCCGGCTTCCTGCGGCGATATCTCGTGGCATTCGACGCCGAAGCTGTTGGCCATGGCGACCTGTTTCTTCAGCACCTTCATGCGCTCCGGCGTGCGCGCCACATTGACGCTGCCGCATTGCTTCCAGCCTGTGGCCAGGCCTGTCTCGGCTTCCAGCAAGGCATAGAGCTCGATGCCGTACTTGCTCATCTGCGTCATGTTGCGGTTGGGCCGCATCTGGCCGACCAGGCCTGCGGCATGCCAGGTGGTGCCGCTGGTGAGTTTTCCCTGCTCCAGCAGCAGCACGTCGGTCTTGCCCATTTTTGCCAGGTGGTAGGCCACCGAGCAGCCGGCGATGCCACCGCCGACGATGATGATTTGCGCCTGAGTCGGAATATTCATGCGTGCAATCCTCTCCGGTATTAAATCAGCGGCTGCCGCGGAACCGGCTTTGCCGGGCCGCAGGCTGCGCCCCCTTGGGGGGGAGGCGCCGAAGGCGCTTCGGGGGGGAACTCATATCTAAGCCAGCCGTATCGCCATCACGCCGCCCACAATGATGCAGGTGCCCACAAAGCGGCGCAGCGTGAACGTCTCCTTGAGCAGCCAGCAGCCGAGCAGCACGGCGAACAGCACCGAGGTTTCACGCAGCGCCGCCACTGTGGCCACGGGTGCGCGTGTCATGGCCCACAGCGCGATGCCGTAAGAGCCCAACGAGGCCAGCGCACCGCCGGTGGCCACCGGCCAGCGGTGGCGCGCATAGTCGGCCATGGCGCGCCCGCGCCGCGCCATCATCAAGAGGCCAAAAGGCCAGCCGTCAAGCAGGAACAGCGTGGCGACGTACTGCAGCGCGTTGCCGGAAGCGCGCACGCCCAGTCCATCGACCACGGTGTAAATCGCGATGATGACCGCATTGGCCAGCGCGAAGCCAACGGCCTTGCGCGCATGCAACGCGTGGCGGCTCAGGCCCAGCACCAGCACGCCGCTGCAGATGCCGATAATCCCGGCCCAGGCCAGCGGCGTCAAAGTCTCGCCCAGCGTGAAAGTGGCCGACAAAGCCACCAGCAGCGGCGCCACGCCGCGCATCAGCGGATAGGTGAGCCCGAGGTCGCCATGCTTGTAGGCCTGCGTGGTCGCGATGTAGTAGCCGATATGGATCAGCACCGAGGCGCCGATAAAGGGCCAGGACGCCATGGGCGGCAGGCCCACCAGCAGCACCAGCGGCAGGGCCAGCACCGAGCCGATCAGATGGATGACCGCCATGTCCATGGACTTGTCGGCGCTGGACTTGACCAGCGCGTTCCAGCCCGCATGCAGCAGCGCGCCGAACAGCACGGCGCACAGCACCGGCCAGGTCAGGGCCAGGGTTTCAGTCGGCAAGCGAGGGCTCTGCGGCGGGGAGGGCGCAGCGCCGCGCCCGCGCCAGGTAGTGCGCCAGCGGCGGCGTGGCCTTGTCCGCGTCTTTCGCGAGGTCGTCCCAGAGGCGCAGTTTCACCGCATCCGCGGCGCCGGGCTGGGCGATGAAACGCGCGGCTTCTTCAGCCGAAAAAATGCCCCCTTGCAGCAGCAGGCTGCGCTTGGAATCCGCCGACAGGCTGGAGTGGTAGCCGCGCCGTGCCGCGCACAGGTAACGTTTGGCATCCACATGCAGCTTGATCGCGTCCAGCACCTCGTCGGGGAACAGGCCGCGCAGGAAAGGCAGCGCGCGGTACTGATGGACGTCGTCCACACCACGCAGCGAAGGCGTCTCGCCCAGGTCATGCAGCAGATGGCCGAGGTCGTGCAGCAGGGCGGCCGTGACCAGCGCATCGCTCGCACCCTCGGCCTCGCCCAGCGCCGCGGTCTGCAACGCGTGCTGCAACTGCGTCACCGGTTCGCCGCTGTACTGTTCGCCGCCGCGCTCGGCGAAGAGATGTTCGATGTCGTCAAAGCTCAGCATGTGAATTCCTCGCAAGGAAATAAGGGGACTTCGGAGAAGTCATGAGTTCCAGGGGAGCGAGTAGGTTTTCAGGTTAGTGAAACTTTTGATCGCTTCCTGCACGCCCTCTTTATAGCCCAGGCCCGAATCCTTGATGCCGCCAAAGGGTGTGAGTTCGAGGCGGTAGCCGGGCACTTCGCGCACATTGACCGTGCCGACGTGCAGCTCGCTGACGAAGCGGTTAATGTAGTCAAGCCGGTTGGTGCAGACCGCGCTCGACAGGCCGTAGGCCGTGCCGTTGGAGATCTCAATGGCTTCGTCGATGTTCTTGAAACGTATCACCGGCGAGACGGGGCCGAAGGTTTCCTCGCGCGCCACCGTCATCTGGGGCAGCACATGGTCCAGCAGCGTGGGGGAATACAGCGCGCCACGGCGCTGGTTGCCGGCCAGCAGCTTTGCGCCCTGCGCCACCGCTTCGTTGACGCGCGACTCGAACAGCATGGCGGCCTGCTCGTCGATCACCGTGCCCATGTCGTTGGCCTTGTCGGTGGGATCGCCGTGTTTCCAGGCCAGGGTCTTGGCCAGCACCTGCTCCACGAACTCGCCGGCCACCGCCTCATGCACCAGAAGCCGCTTGATGGCGGTGCAGCGCTGGCCCGAGTTTTTGTAGGAGCCCTGCACCGCCAGCGTGGAAGCTTCGGCTATGTCGGCGTCCTCCATCACGATGATGGGGTCGTTGCCGCCCAGCTCCAGCACCACGCGGCGGTAGCCGGCTTTGGAGGCGATGTATTTGCCGATGGCCACGCCGCCCGTGAAGGTCACCAGGTCGACCAGCGGATTCGTGATCAGCTCGTCGGCGATCTCGCGCGGGTCGCCCGTCACCACACTCAGCATCTCGGGCGGCAGGCCGGCCTCGTACAGGATGTCGGCGAACAGCAGTGCCGAGAACGGCACCTTCTCGGAAGGCTTGAGCACCATGCGGTTGTTGGTCGCGATGCTGGGCACCACCTTGTGCGCCACCTGGTTCATCGGGTGGTTGAAGGGCGTGATGGCCGTGATCACACCCAGCAGTGGCGAGCGATGTGTGTAGACGCGGCGCTTTTTGCCGTGCGGCGTGAGGTCGCAGCTGAAGATCTGGCCGTCGTCCTTGAGCACCTCGGTCGCGCCGAACAGCAGCACGTCGCTGACGCGGCCGGCTTCATAGATCGCGTCCTTCAGGCACAGGCCCGCTTCGGCGGTGATCAGGTTCGCGACCTCGGACAGGCGCGACTGGATGATGGCCGCCGCGCGGGTCAGGATGGCGGCGCGTTCGTAGCGGGTCAGCTGCGGTTTGTACGCGTGCGCCGTGGCAAAGGTGTCCCGCACTTCTTCCAGCGTGGCCTTGGGGACCGTGCCCAGCCGCTTTTCGGTATAGGGGTTGAACACTTCGATGACGCGGTCGCCGCTGCGGTCGGCACCGACCTTGCGGCCCGCGAGGCGCATGGCGTTGAGCTGGTGGTCCTGGATGTATTGGTCAATCACACAACACTCCTGGGTAATACTCCCTCTCCCCCTGGGAGAGGGTGGGGGTGAGGGCTGTCGGCGCTCGAAAATTGAAGGCCCTCGAGTGCGGGCACCGCCCTCACCCTAGCCCTCTCCCAGAGGGAGAGGGAACAATATTCAACCCTGCGCATAATTCAGCGCCAGGTCAAAGGCATCAAAATTGCGGAAGCGCCGGCTGCGGTCCAGGCCGGGCAGGGCGCGGTTCACGATCAGCGGCACGCGCTGCTCGCTCATGCCGCCATGCGAGCGCAGCGGCACTTCGAGCGCCGAGAGGTCGTGGCGCGAGGCCGAGGTACCGATCACCGTGAAGCGCTCGGACACCGCGACGATGTCGCCGATGCGGTCGGCCGGAAGCTCAAAGCGTTCGGCCGCCTGCTCGCGCGAGAGCACCAGTTCCATGCCCTTGAGCGCCGCGAGCCGTTTGCGCGCGACTTCAATGTTGGTGCCTTCCGGCAGGTAGACCGTGGCGAAGGAACCCAGCGCGCCGTGGTGCACCACATAAGGATCGGTGATCGGCAGGATCACGCGCGCGATGCCCGCGCCCAGCCAGTTGTCAAACCAGTCCTGCAGGTAGATCACGTCGGGCGTGCCGTCCATGGCCACCTTGGCGTTCATGCCGTGGTCGGCCGTCAGCACGATCACGCAGCCCAGGTCCTCGAGCTGCTGCATGTAGCCGTCCATCATGCGGTAGAAGGCGTTGGCGCCGTCGGTGCCGGGCGCGTGCTTGTGCTGCACGTAGTCGGTGGTCGAGAGGTACATCACATCGGGCTTGTACTTCTGCATGATCTTCACGCCGGCCGCGAAGACGAACTCCGACAAATCGGCGCTGTAGACGCTGGGCAGCGGCCGGCCGACCAGACCCAGCACGTCCTCGATACCGTTTTCTTCGAGCGTGACCTGGTCCGCCTTCTCGGACGAAAAGCAGATGCCCTTCATCTGGTGGCCCAGCAGCTTGCGCAGCTTGTCCTTGGCCGTCACCACCACCAGGGATTTCCCGGCATCGGACAGCGCGGCCAGCAAAGTCGGCGCGCGCAGCCACTTGGGGTCATTCATCATGACTTCGGTACCGCTTGCGGTATCGAACAGGTAGTTGCCGCAGATGCCGTGCACGCTGGGCGGCGCACCGGTCACGATGGAGAGATTGTTGGGGTTGGTGAAGCTGGGCACGACGCAATCGCCCGTCAGGCCGGAGCCCAGCGCCAGCGTGCGCTTGAGCCAGGGCATCTGGCCCGTGGCCACGGCCTGCGCGAGGTAGTCGGGCTCGCAGCCGTCCACACAGACCACCACCGTGGGTTTGGCCGGCAGCTTGTAAACCCTGCCGTTCACTTTCAATTCGGTAGCCGGTTCAGCGTTTGCCACGTGACGCCCCTTCCTTCATTTTGTCCTTGCCGTTTTTTTCCTTGCTCGCACCGGAGCTGCTGGAGACGAGCTTGACGGGAACGGGCCTGGCGGCTGCCGGATCGGCTTGCTGCCCCGCCTGGCGCCGCAGGTCGTTTTCTATCGTGCGCTCCTTGCTTTCGATCACATGCTGGAACATCGCGCGGCCGGCCGCGTCGGCGTCGCCCGAGGCAATGGCCTTGACGATCTGCCGGTGTTCATTCGCCGACATCGGCATGAGCCAGCCGTCCGCGAGGTTCAGGCGCCGGAACAGCGAAAGCTCCTTGATGAGCTTGCGGTAAATCTCGGTCAGTTTGCGGTTGCCCGCCATCTCGACCATGCGGTCGTGGAAGGTCAAGTTCAGCAGGTGGTAGGCATGGGGGTCTTCGGCCTTGACGGCTTTTTCCATCGAATCCACAAGGGCCTTGAGTTCCTTGAGTTCCGCCGCGCTGATGTTTTCCGCGAGGCGGCGGCCGACGAGTTCGTCCATGGCGGCGCGCAGGTCGAAAATCTCGACGGCCTCGTCGATGGGAATGTCGCGCACGAAGACGCCGCGGTTTTTCTCGGTGCGCACCAGGCCGGCCTCTTCAAGCATGCGGAAGGCCTCGCGCACCGGGCCGCGCGAGACGCCCATTTTTTCGGCCAGCGTGGCCTCTATCAATTTGCTGCCGGGCTCGTATTCGCCGGCAAGGATGGCCCGCTCGATTTCCTGCTGCACCACTGTGGTGAGAGAGCTGTTCTGGAGTTGCGCGATGGTGGGATGCAAAGCAGCGTTCATGCCCTGAATTGAAGCACAAAAATGTAGATTGTCAACAATCTGCAATAAACAATTGACAAGATAGAAGGGTCGGCGTTAAATAAAAAATGAGCTGGGTTGGCAGCCTGTACACAGGCGGTCATCGCAGTGTCACTCCCGACACGAACGAGTCACAACATTGCAGGTTTTCCACAAAGGATTTTTTATGCAGCTGGCTACCCACCTCAAATCCCTGTCAAAGGCGATCGCCCTTCTTGGCTTGCTCGCCGCCTCCACCGGCGCATTCGCCCAGAAAACCCAGTTGCTGGTGTACACCGCGCTGGAAACCGACCAGATCAAGGCCTACCAGGAAGGCTTCAACAAGGTCTACCCCGACATCGAAATCAAATGGGTGCGCGACTCGACCGGCGTGATCACCGCCAAGCTGCTCGCCGAAAAGTCCAACCCGCAGGCCGACACCATCATGGGCGTGGCCGCCTCCAGCCTGGCGCTGCTCGACAAGCAGGGCATGCTCGAGCCCTATGCGCCCATCAATCTTGATGGGATCATGAGTCAGTACCGTGACAAGAAAAAGGTCCCCGCCTGGTTCGGCATGGACGTCTGGGGCGCCACCGTGTGCTTCAACACCGTCGAGGCCAAGAAGAAGAACATCCCCACGCCGGAGACCTGGCAGGACCTCACCAAGCCCATCTACAAAGGCCAGGTCGTGATGCCGAATCCGGCTTCGAGCGGCACCGGCTACTTCGACGTGACCGCCTGGCTCACGCTGTTCGGCGACAAGGACGGCAAGGGCGGCGGCTGGAAATACATGGACGCGCTGCATGAAAACATCGCGCAGTACACCCACTCGGGCTCCAAGCCCTGCAATATGGCGGCCGCCGGCGAGTTCCTGGCCGGCATCTCGTTTGAATACCGCGGCAATACCAACAAGGCCAAGGGCGCCCCCATCGAGCTGGTGTTCCCCAAGGAAGGCCTGGGCTGGGACCTCGAAGCGTTTGCCATCCACAAGGGCACCAAGAAGCTGGACGCCGCCAAGAAGCTGGCCGACTGGGCTTCGAGCAAGGACGCCATGATGCTCTACGGCAAAAACTTCGCGATCACCGCGCAGCCCGGCCTGGCGCCGCCGCTGGCCAACGTGCCGAAAGACTATGAGTCGCGCCTGGTCAAGATGGACTTCAGCTGGGCTGCCGACAACCGCGAGCGCATCCTGAACGAGTGGACCAAGCGCTATAACTCCAAAACAGAAAAAAAATAGCACACCCCCGTCTCGGCTCACTTCGTGTAGCCGGATCCCCCCTCAAGGGGGCAACAGCTGTGGCCCGGCAAAGCCGGTTCCACGCTGTTGCTTGGTTTTGGCATGGGCGCGCGACCCGTCCAGGCAATACATACGTATGACCCACGAATGAACAACGACACCTTTCTGAACCTGCGCCACATCCGTAAGGAGTTCGGCGGCTTTACCGCGCTGCAAGACATCAACCTGGACATCCGCAAAGGCGAATTTGTCTGTTTCCTCGGCCCTTCGGGTTGCGGCAAGACGACCTTGCTGCGCATCATCGCGGGCCTGGAGGTTCAGACCTCGGGAGAAGTACACCAGGGCGGGCGCGACATCTCGCGGCTGCCGCCGGCCTTGCGCGACTACGGCATCGTGTTCCAGAGTTATGCGCTGTTTCCCAACCTCAGCGTGGCCGACAACGTGGCCTATGGGCTGGTCAACCGCAAGACGCCGAAAGCCGAAGCCGCCAAACGTGTGAGCGAACTGGTCAAGCTGGTGGGCCTGCCGGGCAGCGAAGCCAAATACCCGAGCCAGCTCTCGGGCGGCCAGCAGCAGCGCATTGCGCTGGCGCGGGCCTTGGCCACATCGCCGGGTTTGCTGCTGCTGGACGAACCGCTGTCGGCACTCGATGCGCTGGAGCGTGTGCGGTTGCGCCAGGAAATTCGCACGCTGCAGCAAAAACTCGGCGTGACCACCATCATGGTCACGCACGACCAGGAAGAAGCCCTGAGCGTGGCCGACCGCATCGTGGTGATGAACCACGGCCTCATTGAACAGGTCGGCACGCCCATGGAAATTTACCGCGAGCCGGCTTCGCCCTTTGTGGCCGATTTTGTCGGCAAGGTGAACGTGATGCCGGTACGCGTGAGCGGCGGCGAAATGAAGTTCGGCGCGCTGTGCCTGCCCTGCGACGGCGCTGATCGTGAAGCCAAAATCTACCTGCGGCCCGAAGACGTGCTGGCGCGGCCGATTGCCGCCGGTGACCCTCATGTGTTCGAGGCCACCATCGAGAAGATCGAATTCCTGGGCTCCTTCTGTCACGTGCATGTGGCCTCACCCGCGCTGGGCGGCCACAAACTCACGGTCTACCTTTCGCTCAATTTCCTGTCGGAGCAGTCGCTGCAGGTCGGCTCCTCGCTGCCGCTCAAGCTGCTGCCCGAGCGCATCAAGGTGTTCTGATGCCGGTCTTCACACCCCCCGCGCCGCCCATGGTCAGGCAGCGCGCGCACTGGATAGACCATTTCGCCTATGCGGCCCTGGCGCTGGTCGTCCTGATCCTGGTCGCCTTCCTCGCCGCGCCGCTGCTGGCCATCCTGCAGCAGGCCCTGCTCGACAAATCCGGCGGCTTCGTCTGGTTCGACAACTTCATCGAATACGCCAAGACACCCGCCTTGCTCGAGAGCCTGTGGAACAGCCTCTGGGTATCGGCCCTCGTGACGCTGGTCGCCGTGCCGCTGGCCTTTGGTTTTGCCTATGCACTGGCGCGCTCCTGCATGCAGTACAAGGCGCTGTTTCGCGGCATCACGCTGATCCCGCTGCTGGCGCCTTCGCTGCTGTCTGCCATTTCGCTGATCTACTGGTTCGGCAACCAGGGCGTGCTCAAGGGCTGGATGCAGGGCATCGGCATCGACCAGATCTACGGTGCGCCCGGCATCGTGGTGGCGGAATGTTTCGCGGTGTTCCCGCATGCGCTGATGATCCTGGTCACGGCGCTCACGCTGTCGGATGCGCGCCTGTATGAAGCCGCCGACGCCATGGGCACCAGTGCCAGGCGCAAGTTCTTCACCATCACCTTGCCCGGCGCCAAGTACGGCCTGATCTCGGCGGCGCTGGTCACCTTCACGCTGGTGATGACCGACTTCGGCATCCCGAAAGTGATTGGCGGCAACTTCAACGTGCTGGCCACCGACGTCTTCAAGCTGGTCATAGGCCAGCAGGACTTCGCCAAGGGCGCGGTGGTCGCCATCCTGCTGCTGGCGCCGGCCGTGCTGACCTTCGCGGTCGACAAATACGTCAGCAAACGCCAGACCGCGATGCTGACGGCGCGCGCCGTTCCCTACCGGCCCACGCCCTCGCGAGGCTACGACTGGGCCATGACGCTGTACTGCTGCGCGATTGCCTTCCTGGTGCTGGCCATGCTGGGCATGGCGGTGTTCGCCTCCTTCACGAGCTTCTGGCCTTACAACCTCACACCCAGCCTGCGCCACTACACCATGGGCCTGGTCGATGCGGAGGTCGGCGTCGGCTTCGTCAACAGCCTCAAGATGGCGGCGGGCACGGCTTTCTTCGGCACGGCGCTGGTGTTCGTCGGCGCCTACCTGCTCGAAAAAACCAAGGGCATGGACGGCCTGCGCGGTTTTGTGCGCATGCTGGCCATGCTGCCCATGGCGGTCCCCGGCCTGGTGCTGGGCCTGGGCTACATCTTCTTTTTCAACGCGCCCGACAACCCGCTCAACGGGCTGTACCACACGCTGACCCTGCTCACGCTGTGCACCATCGTGCACTTCTACACCACCGGCCACCTCACGGCGGTGACGGCGCTCAAGGCACTCGACGGCGAGTTCGAAGCCGTCAGCGCCTCGCTCAAGGTGCCCTTCTTCAAGACCTTCTGGCGCGTGACCTTGCCGATCTGCACACCGGCCCTGGTCGACATCGCGCGCTACTTCTTCATCAACGCCATGACGACGATTTCCGCCGTCGTCTTCCTCTACTCGCCCGAGACCAAGGTCGCCTCCATCGCCATCCTGAACCTCGACGAGGCCGGCGAGATCGGCGCCGCGGCGGCCATGGCGGTGCTGATCGGTGCGGCCTCGAGCGTTGCCACCCTGCTGTTCATGGCGCTCGCATGGTGGGTCAACCGGCGGACGCAAGCGTGGAAAGGATGAGCGTTGTGGTTCTCACGAGCGGAAGCCCGACCTCGACGGTTCGGGTTGAGGTATCGAAGTCTGGCATCGTTCCGGCTTGCGTCATCTTTGCCAGGTATGGCTGGCCGGGAATGGCCCGGCGGCCAGTAACTTTCTTTTGCTTCGCCAAAAGAAAGTCACCAAAGAAAAGGCGACCCGCAGTCTGGGTCCCCTGCGCTTCGCTCCGGGGCAACCTGCGGTGCTCGACTGCGGCGGGGTCTCGCGCAAACTCGCCTTCGGCTCAAACAAGCGCGATCCCTGATCCGCCTACGTCTGCGCTCCTCGGCCCAGCCAGGACGGGGCAATCGGGAACGGGAGCGGGGACAGACGACAAACAAGGACACGCCACGGCGTGTCCTTGTTTCTTCAAGTATTCGGGTTTCTGTCTTCGGTGGTTTGGTATTCCTTCTCCCCGCTACCCACCCCTTGTGGATGCGCCGAGGAGCGCAGGTTCAGGCGGATCAGGGATCGCGTTGTTTGAGCCGAAGGCGAGTTTAGCGAGACCCCGCCTGAACCGAGCACCGCAGGTTGCCCGCAGCGAAGCGGAGGGACGCAGCAACCAGGGTCGCCTTTTCTTTTGCTTACTTTTCTTTTGGCGAAGCAAAAGAAAAGTGAGTAGCCGCCGGGCTACCCCCGGCCAGCAAGCCTCGGCAAATCCAGCCTGGTCCGATCAAAAACAAGGCTTCGACAGGCACAGCCCGACCTGTTCACCGGCATAGATCCGAAAAACCAATGAGACAAATATGGACAGAGACAAAATCCTTTTGACACCGGGTCCCCTGACCACCACCTTGCGCACCAAGCTCGCGATGCTGAAAGACTGGGGTTCCTGGGACAGCGATTTCAACGCCGTCACCGCCAGCGTGCGCAAAAGCCTGCTGGACGTCATCCACGGCCAGGATTCGCACGTCGTCGTGCCGCTCCAGGGCAGCGGCACTTTCAGCGTGGAGGCGGCTGTGGCCACCGTGGTGCCGCGCGACGGCCATGTGCTGGTGATGGACAACGGCGCGTACTGCAAACGCGCGGCCAAACTCACCACGCTGATGGGCCGGCGCTGCACCGTCATGCCTTTTGACGAAGCCGCGCAGGTCTCGCCCGCCGCGCTGGACGCCATGCTGGAGGCCGACACCAGCATCACCCACGTCATGCTGATCCATTGCGAGACCGGCGCCGGCGTGCTCAACCCGCTCAAGGAAGTGGCCGACGTCTGCAAGACCCATGGCAAGGGCCTGCTGGTGGATGCCATGAGCTCCTTTGCCGCGATCGAGATCGATGCGCGCAAGGTGCACTTCGACGCGCTGGTGGCCGCCAGCGGCAAATGCCTGGAAGGCGTGCCCGGCATGGGCTTTGTCTTTATCCGCAAGGCGGTGCTTGACGGCTGCGCCGGCCGCAGCCAGTCGCTGGCCATGGACCTGCACGACCAGTACGCCTACATGGAAAAGACCACGCAGTGGCGCTTCACGCCGCCCACCCACGTGGTGGTGGCGCTGGCCGAGGCGATTGCACAGTTCGAGGAAGAGGGCGGCCAGCCCGCGCGCCTGGCGCGCTACGAAAGCAACTACCGCACGCTGATAGCCGGCATGGCGAAACTCGGCTTCAAGCCCTTCCTGGACCCGGCCATCCAGGCGCCCATCATCGTGACCTTCCACGCGCCGGCCGACAGCCGCTACGACTTCAAGAAGTTCTATGCCGCCGCGCGAGATCGCGGCTTTGTCCTATACCCCGGCAAGCTGACCCAGGTGGAAACTTTCCGGGTCGGCTGCATAGGCGCCATAGGCCCCAACGAAATGGCGCAGGCGGTACAGGCCGTGGCAGGCGCCTTGCAAGACATGGGAATCACCTCCGCCGCGCCAGCAGTCTGAGCAAAGAGCAACTTTCTCCTCACCAGCATGAGCCGTGGAACCGGCTTTGCCGGGCCACAGGCGGGCGGCCCCCTCGGGGGGCAGGGAGCTACACGAAGTGAGCGACCGTGGGGGCCCTTTTCTAGCGTGGGGGCCTAATGGTTTCGGCGAAACGCCTCGGAAGGCAGCTCGCCAAACATTTGCTGGTAGTCGTGCGCGAAATGACCAAAATGCCAAAACCCCAGGTCGGTTGCAGCCGCCGTCACGGACGTAGCGGTCTTGAGCGCCTGCCTGGCGGCGTTCAGGCGCACGGCGCGCAGATAGGCCAATGGGCTGATGCCCAGCGCCGTCTGAAAGCCGTTTTGCAAGGTTCGCCGGCTCACGCCGAGTTGCTCGCACAGCGCCAGCACGGTGGGCGGCTGGTCGAGTTGCGCGTGTACCAGTTCTCGGGCGCGCCGCGTCAGCGCCCAATGCCCATGCGTGCCGACAGAATCGACGCAACCCGTCGGTGCAAGAACCCGGCCGAGTTGCTCCATCACGGTGTCGAGCATGGCGGCCTGCACGGCGGGCGACTGCAGCAGCGCAGGGGCCGCCTCCACCGTATCCAGCACGCCGGTCAGGCACTGCCTGAGCCCCGCCTGCGCCGCGCCGTCCAGCCGGCGCAAGCCGGCCTGCGCACCGAGCCGGGCCTGCAGCGCCGGATCGTGCTGACCGCAGCGGCGCCAGGCGGCCTCATCCAGCTCCAGCCCCAGCATCACATGGCGGCGGGAGGAGCGGAACTCAAAGCCCGACTCACCCGAAAACACATGCAGCGCCCCTGCATCACTGGGCGCACCGCAAAACACACTGGGCCCATCAACCTGCAGCGGCAAACCCAGGGCCAGCGCACCTTCGCGGATCTGGCCGGTCTGGTAGACCGACTCCCGCAGGCTTTCCACAAAGAGGCGCAAGCCCGCGAACTCAAGCTGCCGCACTTCTCCGCCGAACGCACCGCGCGAAAGCTGCAGGTAGCTCTGGTTCCAGCCCGTGAGCGCAGCTGCCTGCTCGTCCGCGTCGGCAAACGACGCGTGGGACAACAGGGCCGGCGGGGCCGGCTGGCCGGTATCGGAAGGATGTGCCATCGCCGCATTCTTGCAGGATTCGTGCCGCATGCAAGCTACGCTTTGAAACAGTTCGACTTACTTTCGCTCACTTCGCCGGCGCCTCATACGCGCAACTTGCCGAAATGGGATTTCAGCGCGCCCACCCCCGCCCTAGGATGCAAGGCGGCCCCACCGGGCCCCCAACCCTGCAAGCTCTAAGGAGGTACCCATGTCAGAACGTTCCAGCGTCCAGTACGCGAAAGTCGACGGCAGCTACTTTGAAAAGAGGGGACTGCGCCGCTATGCCGGCGTCTGGTCGCTCTGGGCCCTCGGTGTGGGCGCCGTGATCTCCGGCCACTTCGCGGGCTGGAACCTGGGCCTGGCCAACGGCTGGGGCAGCATGCTGCTGGCGACCATCATCATTTCCGTGATGTACCTGGGGCTGACCTTTTCGCTGGCCGAAATGTCGCCCGCGCTGCCGCACACCGGCGGTGCCTATTCCTTCGCCCGCACCGCCATGGGGCCCTGGGGCGGCTTTTTGACCGGACTCGCCGAGAACGTGGAATACGTGCTGACGCCGGCCGTCATCGTGTTTTTCATCGGCAGCTACATGGGCAGCATCTTCGGCACGCCGCCGGCCTGGCAGCCGCTGTGGTGGATAGGCTTTTACGTCGTCTTCATCGGCCTGAACATCGTCGGCGTCGAGCTGTCCTTCAAGATCACGCTGGCCGTCACGCTGCTGGCGCTGGCCTGCCTGGTGGCCTTCTGGGTCAGCGCCCTGCCGAAGATCGATTTCGCGCGCTGGGCCATGAACGTGGGCGCCGGCGGCGCCGTGCTGCCCGAGGGCCGCGGTCCCTTCCTGCCGCTGGGTTTCGGCGGCGTGCTCGCGGCCCTGCCTTTCGCCGTGTGGCTGTTCCTGGCCATCGAGCAGCTGCCGCTGGCCGCCGAAGAGTCGGTGGACCCGCGCCGCGACATGCCGCGCGGCATCATCGCCGGCATCTTCACGCTGATTGTTTCCGCCTTCATGATCCTGTGGCTCAACCCCTCGGTCGCCGGCATAGGCTCGCACGCGCTCAGCACCTCGGCCGAGCCGCTGCTGGACGGCTTCAAGGCGATCTACGGCGACGGCATCGCCAAAATTCTGGCGCTGGTCGCGGTGCTGGGCCTGGTGGCGAGTTTCCACACCATCATCTTCGCCAAGGGCCGGCAGATCTATTCGCTGAGCCGGGCCGGCTACTTCCCCTCGGCACTGTCGGTCACGCACGGCAGCCGCAAGACGCCGCACATCGCCATGATCGTCGGTTCAGTGGTCGCGCTGGTCGTGATGTTCGTACTGTGGTTTTCGCTGGGCGTCGACAAGGGCTCCGCCGTGATCGGCGGCACGCTGCTGAACATGGCGGTGTTCGGCGCAATGTTTTCCTATGTGATGCAGGCGCTTTCCTTCATCAAGTTACGCAGCAAGCTGCCAAACATGGAGCGCCCCTACCGCAGCCCGCTGGGCGTGCCGGGCGCCGTGCTGACCCTGCTGATCGCGCTGGTCACCATCTACTTCCAGCTCAGCGACCCGGTTTACCGCATCGGCGTGCTCTGGGTCGCGCTGTGGTTCGCCATCGGCGTCAGCTACTTCGCGGTGATGGGCCGGCACCGGCTGATCCTCTCGCCCGAAGAAGAATTCGCGATCAGCCTGGCCGAGAAGGGCCGCGCCGCCGCCCATCCCTGAACCCCAACGCGGACCGACACCATGGCCAAAAAAGCTCCCACCCCCTCCGCCTCTCGCGGCGTGCTCGACGCGCTGCGCAAGTCGGGGGCCAACAAGATGAAGGTCGCCGTCAGCGACATCGACGGCGTGCTGCGCGGCAAGTACCTGCACAAGGACAAATTTTTCGGCGCGGCCGAACCCTATCCCGCCGGCGGCTTCGGCTTTTGCGACGTGGTGCTGGGCTGGGACATGATGGACAACTGCTACGACAACACCACAGTCACCGGCTGGCAGCACGGCTTTCCCGACGCGCTGGCCCGGCTGGACCTGGCCACGCTGCGCCACGTGCCCTGGGACAACAAAGTGCCTTTTGTGCTCGGCGAATTCGTCAACGCCGACGGCACGCCGCATGCCGTCTGCCCGCGCCAGACGCTCAAACGGGTCCTCAAGCGCGCCGAAAAAATGGGCCTCATGCCGATGACGGGCATGGAGTTCGAGTGGTTCAACTTCCTGGAGACGCCGCAGAGCTGGGCCGCCAAGAACGGCGTGGGCGCCGAAAAACTCACGCCCGGCATGTTCGGCTATTCGCTGCTGCGCATGAACCAGAACCAGGGTTTCTTCAACGCCCTCATGGACGAGATGCTGGCCTTCGGCATCCCGATCGAGGGCCTGCACACCGAGACCGGCCCCGGCGTCTACGAGGTCGCCATCGCCTTCAGCGAAGCGCTGGAGCAGGCCGACCGCGCCATCCTGTTCAAGACCGGCGCCAAGGAAATCGGCTCGCGCTTCGGCATCATGCCCAGCTTCATGGCCAAGCCCCACCAGCAGTTGCCGGGCTGCAGCGGCCACATCCACCAGAGCCTGTCCGACGGCAAGAACAACCTGTTCTACGACGCGAAGAACCCGCGCAAGATGAGCAAGCTGTTCGAAAGCTACATCGCCGGCCAGGTCGCCTGCATGATGGAGTTCGGCCCCATGATCTGGCCCACCATCAACAGCTACAAGCGCCTGGTCGACGGCTTCTGGGCGCCCGTCAAGCCGACCTGGGGCATGGACAACCGCACCGCGAGCTTTCGCGTGATCGCCGGCAGCCCCAAGGCCACCCGGCTGGAGACCCGCTGCCCGGGCGCCGACGTCAACCCCTACCTGGCCATGGCGGCGGTGATCGCGGCCGGCCTGCACGGCGTTGAAAAAGGCCTGAAGCTGGGCGCGCCCATCACCGGCACCAACGCCGGCGCCGAGCACATCGCCCGCGCGCCGCGCACGCTGATAGAAACCACGCGGATTTTCCAGAAATCGGCGATTGCGCGCGACTGGCTGGGCGATACTTTCGTAGACCACTTCGCCGCCACGCGCGAGTGGGAGTGGCGCCAGTGGCTGGACGCCGTGACCGACTGGGAAATGAAACGCTATTTTGAAATCATCTAAGGACTTGATGCAGATTCGCCGCCTTGAAATCTCCGACGCACCGGTCTACCGGGAGCTGCGCCTGCGCGGCCTGCGCGAACACCCCGACGCCTTCACCTCCAGCTTTGAAGAAGAAAACCTGCGCCCGCCGGCCGACACCGAAAAGCGCCTGGCTGCCACGTCGGACACCGTCATGTGGGGCGGCTTCATCGAAGGCACCCTGGCCGGTGTGGTCGGCATGACGCGGGAGACCCGGCTGAAGAACCGCCACAAGGCCACGCTGGTCGCGATGTACGTCGCGCCCGAATACGGCGGCCGGGGCCTGGGCCTGGCCCTGGTCAACACCGTCGTGCAGGCGGCCAAGGCCGCGGGCGTGGAACTGCTGGTCCTGACCGTGACCGAGGGCAACCGGCAGGCCGCTGCCCTCTATGAACGCGCCGGCTTCGCGGCTTTTGGCGTGGAGCCCGACGCCATCCGCGTGAACGGCGTACCGTACGGCAAACAGCATATGTCTCTGCAACTGACTTCCGCCACCTGACCCTCACCGCCAACCGAAAAAACACACCCCATGAGCACCACCAACTTTTCCTTCCCCACCGCCATCCGTTTCGGCGCCGGCGCGCGCAAGCAGGTCGCCGAAACCCTGCTGGCCGCCGGCTGCAAGCGCCCGCTGATCGTGACCGACAAGGCGCTGGGCGCACTGCCCGTGCTGGCCGAGTTCAAGACGCATCTGGCCGGCCTCGACGTGGCCGTGTTCTCGGGCGTGTTCGGCAACCCGACCTGCAGCCAGGTCATGGACGGCGCGGCCGCGTACAAGGCGCACAAGGCCGACTGCGTGATCGGCTTCGGCGGCGGCGCGGCGCTGGACGTGGCCAAGGTGGTGGGCATCGCCGCCACGCACGAGGGCGACATCCTCGAATATGTCTGGGACCATCCGAAGGTGCGGCCCATCGTCAACGAGCTGCCTTACTTTGTGGCCCTGCCGACCACCTCGGGCACCGGCTCCGAGGTCGGCCGTTCCTCGGTCGTGAGCGAAAACGACACGCACATCAAGCGCGTGGTGTTCAGCCCCAAGATCCTGGCCAAGGTGGTGTTCGCCGACCCGGAACTCACGCTGGGCCTGCCGCCGCAAGTCACCGCCGCCACCGGCATGGACGCGCTCACGCACAACATCGAAAGCTATCTCTCGCCGGCCTACCACCCGCTATGCGACGGCATTGCGCTCGAGGGCACGCGCATCGCCGCGCGCGCGCTGCTCAAGGCCGTCAAGGAGCCCTCCAACCTGCAGGCGCGCAGCGACATGATGATGGCCTCCATGATGGGCGCCATCGCTTTCCAGAAGGACCTGGGCGCCGTGCATTCCTGCGCGCACGCGCTGGGCACCGTCTGCGACCTGCACCACGGCCTGGCCAACGCGCTGATGATTGACACCGTGCTGGCCTGGAACTACGAGTCCGCGCCCGCCAAGTTCGACGAGCTGGCCCATGTCTGCGGCGTGGCCGGCGGCGGCAAGGCCCTGGTGCCCTGGCTCAAGCAGTTGAAGGAAAGCGTGGGTATCACCGGCTCGCTGTCGGCCCACGGCGTCAAGCGTGAACACCTGCCGCGCCTGGTGGAGATCGCCACGGCCGACATCTGCCACCAGACCAATCCACGGCCTTGCAAGTCAGAAGACTTCCAGCGATTATTTGAGGCCGCTCTATGATCGCCGCCGGTCGTCTCAAGATCGGACTTTCGGCGTGTTTCTCGCACGCCGACCCGACACGCTCCTTCTTCACCGGCAAGACGCTGCAGTACGTCGAGCAGTCGATCGCGCACTGGGTCATGTCATCGGGCGCCATGGTGGTCATGGTGCCCTGCCCCACGGGCAGCACGCAGCGCGGCGACGTGACCTATGAACACTATGCGCAGTGGCTGGACGGCCTGGTGCTGCATGGCGGCGCCGACGTCTGGCCCGGCAGCTACGGCGAGGACCCACTGGAAGAAAAATGGTCGGGTGACCGCGTGCGCGACGAGTACGACAAGGCCCTGGTGGCCGCGTTTGAACGGGCCGGCAAACCTGTCTTCGGCGTCTGCCGCGGCCTGCAGCTGCTCAACGTGGCCTTCGGCGGCACGCTGTACCAGGACATCAACACCCAGGTGCCCGACTCTTTTGTGCACCGCGACGCCGCGACCTACGACCAGAATTTCCACAGCGTCAACATCGTCCAGGGCTCGCGCTTGTCCGCGCTGTACCCCGGCGTGGAGCGCGTGCGCGTCAACAGCATCCACCACCAGGGCATCAAGGACCTGTCGCCCGAATTCGAAGCCGAGGCCTTCAGCGTGGACGACGGCATCGTGGAGGCCATACGCCGCAAGGACAAAACCAAAAGCTATATCGCCGCCACCCAGTGGCACCCTGAATTCCACAAACCCGGCTCCGACACCATAGACGACGCCGCCGTGCTCGACGATTTCCTCACGGCGGTGGCCGCCGCCAAACACAAGGACAAGGCTAAACAAGCATGAACACCCTCGCCATCCAGAACCCCGCCACCGGCGCACCGATCGCCGAACTGCCCGCCGACGACGCGGCCTCCGTCGCCGCCAAAGCCAAGCGCGCGCGCGCCGCGCAGCCTGCCTGGGCGGCCGTACCCCTGGTCGAGCGCAAGGCCTGCATCACGCGCTTTCGCGCGGGCGTGGTCGCTGAACTCGACGCGCTGGCCGCCGTCATGACGCGCGAGACCGGCAAGCCGATCAAAATGTCGCGCAACGAACTCAACGGCCTGCTGGGCCGCATCGACTTCTTCCTGGCCGAGGCCGCCGGCGCCACCGACACCCAAACCGTGTTCAGCGAGGGCGGCATGACCGAGCAGATCGAGCACACGCCGCTGGGCGTGGTCGCCAACATCTCGGCCTGGAACTACCCCTGGTTCGTCGGCGGCAATGTCTTCATCCCGGCGCTGCTCACGGGCAACGCGGTGCTCTACAAACCTTCGGAGTACGCCGCCATGACAGGCGTGGCGATTGCGCGCCTGCTGCATGCGGCCGGCGTGCCGCAGGACGTGTTCATCCCGCTGATAGGCGGCGGCGCGGTGGGCGCGGCCCTGATGGAGCAGAAAATCGACGGCCTTTTCTTCACCGGCTCGTATGCAACCGGCGCGAAGATCGCGCAGGCCATGGGCCCGCGCATGGCCAAGCTGCAGCTCGAGCTGGGCGGCAAGGATCCGACCTACGTCAGCGAAGACGCCAACGTCAAGAACGCGGCCGAGTCGCTGGCCGACGGCGCGATGTACAACACCGGCCAGAGCTGCTGCTCGGTCGAGCGCATCTATGTGCACGAGAAAATCTACGACGCCTTCGTCACCGCCTTCCTGGAAACGGTGAAGACCTTCAAGATGGGCGATCCCATGAGCGAAGACACTTACATAGGCGCCATCACACGCGCGCCGCAGCTCGACGTGCTGGATGCCCAGGTCGCCGATGCCAAAGCCAAGGGCGCCACCCTGCTGGCCGGCGGCAAACGCGGGGCCGGCCCCGGCAACTGGTACGAGCCCACGGTGTTCAGCAACGTCAACCACAGCATGGAACTGATGCGCGAGGAAAGCTTCGGCCCCCTGATCGGCATCCAGAAAGTTTCAGGTGATGCAGAGGCGGTGAAGCTCATGAACGACACGCGCTACGGCCTGACCGCCGGCGTGTTCACGCCCGACGAGGCGCGCGCCAGGGCCTTGCTGGCCCAGGTCAACGCCGGCAGCGTCTACTGGAATTGCTGCGACCGCGTAAGCCCGCGCCTGCCCTGGAGCGGTTATGGCGATTCGGGCGTCGGCCTGACTTTGTCGACTTACGGCATACAGACCTTCACAAGGCCCAAAGCCTGGCACCTGCGCAACCCCTGACCATGAAGCTGACCCTCTTCGACCTGGACCACACCGTGCTCAACGGTGACAGCGACGTGCTGTGGTGCGACTTCCTGATCGGCAAGGGCATCCTGGGGAAAACCGAGTTCACCGCGCGCAATGCCGACATGGCGGCGCGCTACAAGGCCGGTACCGTCGGGTTGAAAGAGTTCGCCGATTTTTACGTCGGCACGCTGGCCGGGCGAACGGCGCAGGAGTGGGAGCCGCTGCGCCAGGAGTTCCTGGCCGACTGGATCGTGCCGCGCGTGACGCCGGCCGCGCTGGCCCTGGTCGACAAACACCTGCAGGCAGGCGATCTGGTCGTCCTGACCACGGCCACCAACCGCTTCATCACCGAACTCACGGCCATCTACTTCGACATCGAGCACCTGATCGCCACCGAGCCCGAGATGCGCGGCGACTTTTTCACCGGCAGCACCACCGGCGTGCTCAATATGCGCGAAGGAAAAGTCGAACGCCTGCATGCCTGGCTCGCCGCGCGCGGCCTGCATTTCAAGGACTGCAAGAGCACCGCCTACAGCGATTCGATCAACGACCTGCCGCTGCTCGAAGCCGTCAAGCACCCGGTGACGGTGAATGCAGACGCGACGCTGGCCGCCATCGGCGGCAAGCGCGGCTGGCCGGCGCTACAACTACATTGAGGGCCGCACCAAGGCCTTCGCAGGTCCGGTAACGGCCAGCGCGATAACGCGGCCCCGTGCAGAATGTGAGCCTCACACCGCTTGCAGATGCACACTCCACTTCCCGTCCCCTTCCAGCGCCTGGCATGGTCCAACCTCGCGGCCCAATCGGCCGAGCAGCTGAGCCTGGCGGCCGTGCCGCTGGTCGCGGTGCTGGTGCTGGGCGCCGGGCCCGGCGAGATCGGCCTGCTGGCGGCGCTGCAGACCCTGCCTTTCCTGCTGCTGGCCATTCCGCTGGGCCTGCTGGCCGACCGGGTCTCGCGCTGCCGCTTGATGGTGGCGGCCGAAACCCTGCGCGCCCTGTCCTTGCTGGCGCTGCTGGCCATGGTGTTCACGGGCCAGCTGTCGATCGCCGGGCTGGCCTTGCTGGGTTTTATCGGCGCCGTGGGCACCGTCTGCTTCAGCGTGGCGGCGCCCGCGCTGGTGCCGGCCATCGTGCCGCGCATCTTGCTGGCACGCGCCAACGGCCGGCTGGAGCTGGCGCGCAGCATGGCCTTCGCGGCCGGGCCGGCGCTGGCGGGCGCACTCGTCGCCTGGGCCGGCGCGTCGGCGGCCTTTGTGCTGGCGGCAATCTTGTCGGCCTCGGCCGCGGGCCTGCTGTTCAGCTTGCGCGAGCCGGCCCGCACGCCGGCCGTGGGCCGCCATGCGCTGCTCGAAATTCGCGACGGCGCGCAGTTTGTCTGGCGCCAGCCCTATCTGCGTCCCATGGTGCTCGCCGGCATCGTCTGGAACATCGCCTGGTTTGTGCTGCAGGCGGCTTATGTGCCTTATGCGGTGCGCGTGCTGGGCCTGACGGCGCAGGGCGTGGGCATCACCTTGGGCGCTTACGGCGCGGGCATGGTGCTGGGCGCCTTGCTGTCGCAGCGCATTGTGGCGGCCATGCCTTTCGGCCGCGCCATCCAGCTGGGCCCGGCCGTGTCGGTGCTGGCCGCCGCGACCATGGTGGCCACGCTGTTTGTGCCCAGCGGCGTGCTGGCGGGCATGGCGTTTTTCCTGTTCGGCGTCGGGCCCATTGTCTGGACCATCACCTCCACCACCTTGCGCCAGAGCATCACACCCCACGCCATGCTGGGCCGCGTCTCGGCCGTGTTCCTGGCCGTTAACGCCGGTTCGCGGCCCATAGGCGCGGCACTGGGCGGGGTGGTGGGCGCCTCGTGGGGTGAAGCCGCCTGCCTGTGGCTGGCGCTGGCCGGCTTTGCCTTGCAGGCGATCGTGATTTTTGGCTCGCAGCTGCACGCGCTGCGGCAGCTGCCCGAGCCGGTGGCCTGAGTACGCCAGGAACGGTTTATCTTGCTCCTTCCCCCGCTGGGGGAAGGTGGGGATGGGGGCTTGCGGCCTTGGCAAAAGCGCTTGCTCAACCGCCGTTAGCCCCGTCTTGCAGACCGCAGTCCAGGCAGAACCTGGGCTTCTTCGCGCTGTCCAGATGCGCGCAGGCGCATCTGGAGCCGCAGCGCTCAGCCCCTGCCCTCCCCCCGCGGGGGAGGGAGTAAGGGTCGGGCGAGCTTGCTCAGGGAGTTTCTTATTCCGCCGTCAAGTGCTTACCGACAATCCCAGCCAGCTCAAACATCGTGACCTGCGGCTTGCCAAACACCGGCAATAACTTGGCGTCGGCATTGATGGCGCGTTTGTTGGCCGCGTCCTGCAGGCCTTCGGCCTTGATGTAGTCCCAGAGCTTTTTGATGACCTGGGTGCGCGCCACCGGTTCGGCGCCTATCACCGCGGCCAGCGCGGCGCTGGGCTTGAGGCCTGCGCCCGGCTTGGCGACGCGCGGCGTTTTGGGCTTGGCGGTTTTGGCGGCGGGTGTTTTCTTGGCTGCCACCTTCTTCGCGGCCGGTGCTTTCGCGGCCTTCACCGCGACGGTCTTGCCGAAAGGCGTTTTCACCGTGCCGGTCTTGGCCGCCGCCGGCTTGCGCGGTGGGAATTTCGACGGCGCGAATTCAAAGTTCACCTTGTCGGCCTCCTTGTCCCAGGCCAGCATGGCCTTGAAGGGGCGGCGCGTGCGCATGGAAACAAACTTGTCGAGCAAATCGGTCTTGCCGGTTTCCAGCAGCTTGTGCATCTGCTCGCGCTCGATGGGCTGCTGCAGGATGACCTGGCCGGTCTTGAAGGTGCAGCTGGGCGTGGGCTGGGCCAGCGTGGGCACGGATTTTTCGCAGACGTAGTTCTTGCCGAGCTCGAACACACGCGCGGCGCAGCGCGGGCAGGGGCCCAGCGATTGCTGCTCGCCGAAGTCGACGATCTCGCCGGTTTCGCCGTTCTTGTCGTCGCCGAAGTCGAACTCGAGTTTGTAGTTCTTGGTCTCTTCGTCGAACTTGATCACCATCTCGGCGGTGAAAGGCCAGCCGGCCTTGGAGCGGAAACCGTCCAGCGGGCCGATCTTCTTGTCGCGCAGGAACTGCTCGACCTCGGCCACTTCAAAGGTGCGGCCGGCCGGCGTCTTGCCGAAGCTGAAGCCGCAGCCGTCGTCGCCTTTTTTGCCGGTGCAGGTGTAGCGGCGGTAGTTTTCCTTGATCACGCCGCCGCAGTTGGGGCAGGGCGCCGACAGCGTGGCGTAGTCGCCGGGAATCGTGTCCTTGTCGTAGCCCTTGGCCTTGTTGACGAGGTTTTCCGTCATGGCGGCGATCTCGGCCATAAAGGTTTCGCGGCTCAGCTGGCCGTGTTCCATCTGCGCGAGCTTGTGTTCCCACTCGCCGGTCAGCTCGGCCTTGGAGAGTTCTTCCACGCCCAGGCCGCGCAGCAGCGTCATGAGCTGGAAGGCCTTGGCCGTGGGGATCAGTTCGCGGCCTTCGCGCAGCATGTATTTCTCGGCGATCAGGCCTTCAATCGTGGCGGCGCGCGTGGCCGGCGTGCCCAGGCCTTTTTCCTGCATGGCTTCGCGCAGCTCGTCGTCGTCAATCGTCTTGCCGGCGCCTTCCATCGCGCCCAGCAGCGTGGCTTCCGAATAGCGAGCGGGCGGGCGGGTCTTCAGGCCCTTGGCCTCGACGGTTTCGGCGCGCACCATCTCGCCGGGCTTGACCGGCACCAGGCTCTGGCCCTTGTCGCCGTCCTTGGCATCGGCCACCTCGTCGGCGGCTTCCTTGCCGTAAATCGCGAGCCAGCCCGGCTTGACCAGCACCTTGCCTTCGGTCTTGAAGCTGTGGCCGACGGCCTGCGAGATGCGCGTGGTCACCAGGTATTCGGCGCTCGGGAAAAACACCGCCATAAAGCGGCGCACCACCAGGTCATACAACTTTTGTTCGGCTTCGCTCAGGCCGCTGGGCGCCTGCAGCGTGGGGATGATGGCGAAGTGGTCGCTGACCTTGGCGTTGTCGAAGATGCGCTTGCTGGGCTTGATGTAATTGCCCTTGATGGCCGTCGCCGCATGCGGCGCCAGGTGTTTCATGCCGCTGCTCGCGAGCATCTCAAAGGTCTGCTTGACCACCGGCAAATAGTCTTCGGGCAGCGCGCGCGAATCGGTACGCGGGTAGGTCAGCGCCTTGTGGCGTTCATACAGGCTTTGCGCGATGGACAGCGTGGTCTTGGCCGAGAAACCGAACTTGCCGTTGGCCTCGCGCTGCAAGGACGTCAAATCAAACAGCAGGCCGGCTGCCTGCGTGGTGGGCTTGCTTTCTTCCGTCACCGTGGCGGCCTTGCCGCGCACAGCCTCGGCAATCGCCAGCGCTTCGCGCTCGGACCAGACGCGGTCGGCCCTCAGCTCGGGATCGGGTTCCGTGTTGTCGGCATTGGCCGCGGCTTTCTTCCATTTCGGGTCGAACCACTTGGCCGGGTACTCACCAGCTTCGGCCAGGAAGCTCGCGTGGATTTCCCAGTAGTCGCGGCTCACGAACTTGCGGATTTTTTCCTCGCGCTCCACCACCACGGACAGCGTCGGCGTCTGCACGCGGCCCACGGTGGTCAAAAAGAAACCGCCGTCGCGCGAGTTGAAGGCCGTCATGGCCCGCGTGCCGTTGATGCCGACCATCCAGTCGGCTTCGGAGCGCGAACGCGCCGCGTCGGCCAGGCCCTGCATCTGCTTTTCGCTGCGCAGGCTGTCAAAACCCTCACGGATCGCGGCCGGCGTCATGGACTGCAGCCACAGGCGCTTGACCGGCAGCTTGCTGCCCGCGTACTGCTGGATCAGCCGGAAGATCAGCTCGCCTTCGCGGCCCGCGTCGCAGGCGTTGACGAGGTTGCCCACGTCCTTGCGCTTGGCCAGCCTGACGATGGCGTTGAGCCGCGTCTTGGTCTTGTCGATGGGTTTGAGGTCAAAGTAGGGCGGGATCACGGGCAGGTTGGCAAAACTCCACTTGCCGCGCTTGACGTCGAATTCTTCGGGCGCCTGGATCTCGACCAGGTGGCCGACAGCCGAGGTGACCAGCCACTCGTCGCTCTCGAAATATTCATCGTGTTTTTCGAACTTGCCGGCCGTCGGCGTGATGGCGCGGACGATGTCCTGCGCCACCGAGGGCTTTTCTGCAATCACAAGGGTTTTCATATGTACTTCTTCAAACCTTCTACATCTTCGGGGAACATTTCCCCGCTTTCAGCGAATACGACTTTGCCTTCACGGCCGTCCGCCGACACCTTGAGCACCACCACCACGGGCAGGCCGGCCGGCTTGGGCAAAAATTTCGCGACTTCGGGGGTCAGCATCCCGGCGGGAAAGCTGTAGCCCTTGGCCTTCATATATGTAGCCGCGGCGGCCGGCTGCTTGTCGATGGACAGCGCCAGCACCTCCAGGCCCCTGGCCTTCTGGGCGCGCCACAAGGCTTCTATATGGGGCGATTGCACCGCGCAAAAAGGGCACCAGCTGGCCCACCAGTACACCACAAGCGTCTTTCCGCCCACCCCGGAGGGCGTCCAGGCGCTGCCGTCCAGCAGCGCCACGGGCGGCAAAACCAGGGTGGCGCCGACCTTGGGCAGCGGGCTTTCCCCGCCCTTGGCCCACGCCGGCAGGCCCAGCCCGGCCACAAGGGCGGCGGTCGTCTGCAGCAGGTTTCGGCGTTGGAACATGGGGAACTCCTGGGGGACTTCGCGGGGCATCACTACAATAGCGGCTTCTCGCGCATGTACGCGCGCGGGTGCGCACGCATACGCGCGCACGCGCACATGCATGAATTAACCATACCAAAAAAATACGTCGTGTCAAAAAACCAGGCTTCCGCGTCGCTCGCGCCGCTTCCTTCCATGCCCACCGCAACGGCTCCCGCCACCGACGGCCGGCGCATCCAGACACGGCGCTCCGGCGTGCACGGCAAAGGCGTCTTCGCCGTGCAGGACCTGGCCGAAGGCGAGACCCTGATCGAATACGTGGGCGAGATCATCAACTGGAAAGAAGCGCTGCGCCGCCACCCGCACGACCCCAAGGACCCGAACCACACCTTCTACTTCCACATCGACGAAGAGCATGTGATCGACGCCAAGCACGGCGGCAATTCCTCGCGCTGGATCAACCACAGCTGCAAGCCCAACTGCGAAGCCGACGAAGAGGGCGGCCGCGTCTTCATCAAGGCGCTGCGCAACATCAAGGCCGGCGAAGAGCTGTTCTACGACTACGGCCTGATCATCGACGCGCCGTACACCAAGAAGCTGCTGGCCGAGTACCCCTGCTGGTGCGGCGCCAAGAACTGCCGCGGCACGCTGCTGGCGCCCAAGGACGACGACAAGAAGTCCAAGGGCAAGAAGAAGTCGGCCAAAAAAGCCAATAAAAAGGCCGAGGCCAAGGCGGATAAAAAGAAGGCTGAGAAGAAAGCCGGCAAGAAGGCCGCGCCAAAAGCCGATAAAAAAGCCGACAAGAAACCCAAGAAGAAAAAGAAAGACTAAGCCGGGTTTTCCTGCGCCGCCGACACCGCCAGGCCCCTGGCCCCGGGCTTTTCATGACCTCCTCCTCTCCATCCCCCATCCGATGGCCCGCCGAAGCGCTCTGGGAGGCCCTGGCGCCCTTGCTGCCGGGCTTCACGGTGGAGGTGCTGCCCGAGATCGACTCCAGCAACACCGAGCTGATGCGCCGCTTCCGCGGCAGCCCCACGGTCGAACCCCGTCCCGAGCCCCTGCTGCTGGTGGCCGAGCAGCAAACCGCCGGTCGCGGCCGCCTGGGCCGCCAGTGGCAAAGCCGGCGCGGCGACAGCCTGACCTTTTCGCTGGGCCTGCCGCTGGCGCCCGCCGACTGGTCCGGCCTGTCGCTGGTGGCCGGGGTCAGCGTGGCCGACAGCCTGGAGCCCCTCACCTCCTCCCAGCCCTCCCCCGGCGGCAAGCCGCGCATAGGCCTTAAATGGCCCAACGACCTCTGGCTGTCCACGCCCCAGGGCGAAAGCAAGCTGGCCGGCATCCTGGTCGAGACCGCCAGCTGGGAAGGCCTGCGTTATGTGGTCATCGGCATAGGCATCAACATCCGCGCCGTGGCGCTGGACGCGGCGCAGGCCCCGGCCGCCCCATCCGCCCCGGCCGCCATCCCGCCCGGCAGCCTGCTGGCGCTGCTGCCCGAACTCGATGCGCCGGCCGTGCTGCTGCGCGTGATCCCGCCGCTGGTGCAGGCCGTGCAGGCATTTGAGCGCTTTGGTTTTGCGCCCTTCCAGGCGCGTTTCGCGGCCCGCGACGTGCTGGCCGGCCGGGCCGTGCAGCTCTCCGACGGCACCACCGGCACGGCCCACGGCGCGGGCGAAAACGGCGCGCTGCTGGTGCATACTGCGGCTGGCATGAAAGAAATCACCAGCTCCGAAGTCAGCGTGCGGCCCGTGGCGGCGCACACCCCGCAAGGCGCGCGCCCATGCTGAGGCTGCTGGTGCTGGCGCTGCTGCTGGCCAATGCCGGCTACTTCGCCTGGACGCAGGGCCTGCTGGCCGACTACGGTTATGCCCCGGCCGTCCAGGCCGAACCGCAGCGCCTGGCCCAGCAGGTACGCCCCCAGGCCATGCAGCTGCTGACGGCCGCCGACGCGCGCCAGCTCGAAAACGCCGCGGCCCCCGCCGCCCCGGCGCCAGCCGCCGCCGAATGCCTGCAGGCCGGCCTCTTCAGCCCCGAACAAAGCACCGCCCTGCGCACCGGCCTCGAAAGCAGCCTGCCCATCGGCAGCTGGACGCTGGAGAGCAGCGTGGAGCCGGGCCGCTGGATCGTCTACATGGGCAAGTACAACAGCGAAGACGCCCTGGCCAAAAAACGCAGCGAGCTACGCGGCCTGGGCGTGTCCTTTGAAGCCCTGGTCAATCCCACACTGGGGCCCGGCCTGTCGCTGGGCCATTACAGCTCGCAGGCCGAGGCCGAACGCGAACTGGCCAAGGCCGCCACACGCGGCGTGCGCACCGCCAAAGTGGTGCTGGAGCGGCCCGAGGCGCGCGGCCAGCTGCTGAAGCTGCCGGCCGCCGATGCTGCGATCAAGGCCAAGCTGGAAGCACTCAAACCGCAACTCGCAGGCAAACCGTTCCAAGCCTGCAATTAGGGCCCCCCGGCCGCTCACTTCGTGTAGCTCCATGCGCACGGTTGCAGCGCGCCGGTCTTTCTTACTCCCTCTCCCCCTGGGAGAGGGCAGGGGCTGAGCGCTGCGGCTCCAGATGCGCCCGCGCGCATCTGGACAGCGCGAAGAAGCCCAGGCTCTGACTGGGCTGCGGTCTGCAAGACAGGGCTAGCGGCCTCAAATACACGTACAACGTCAAGCACCGCCGGCCCCCATCCCAACCTTCCCCCAGCGGGGGAAGGAGCAAAACCAAGGGGCGAGGGTGAGCTTCTAGACGGCCGTCCAGGCGCGTAGCGGCACACAGGTCTGCAAGCGCGTCACCGCCTGGTCCATCAACGCCGGATGCAGCTCATGGCCCAGCGAGCGGGCCACGTCCAGCGTCGCGTCGGCGCCCAGTTCCATCAGGTGGTCAAAATCGCTGCGTGTGCGCGCCAGCGGCACGACCTCGTCGTTTTGCCCGTGTAGCAGGTGCAGGGTGGTGAGGGCCGGCGCGCGGGCCGGCCAGACCTGGTAGCCGCCGCCGAAGGACAGCAGGCGGCCGGCCAGGCCGTCGTGCGCATCGCTGAACGCCAGCGCCAGGCTGGCGCCCGCGCCAAAGCCGGCCAGCGCGGTGTCCGACTGCAGGATCTCAAAACGCTGCTGCTGCGCACGCACAAAGGCGGCCAGCGCTTCCACGCGCGCGGCCAGCGCCGCCGCATCGTCCAGCCCGGCTGCTGCTGCGCCCGCCGCATCGGCGTGCGGGCCACTCAAGCCCTCGGGAATCAGCACCGCGGCCTCGGGAAACGCCCCGCCCAGCAAGTTGCCCAGTTCCAGCATGTCGGCGGCGGTGCCGCCCGCGTCATGCAGCAGCACAAACAGCTGGCGCGGCGTGGCGCCTACGGGCAGCAGTTCAATGGTTTCGGTGTCTAGCGGGTTCATGGCGGGCGGGCGTTTGGCAGGGTCAAAAAAAGCACTTGGGGCCTCTGCGGCGGCTTTCAACCACTGTACCCGGCCCGCTATGCCGGCGCCATGCCGTGCGCGTCCTCCATCACCAGCGAGGCATGCAGGCCTATGCCGGCCGCCACGCCGCCGGCGCAGGCAAAGGTGATGCTGTGCGGCACGCGGGCCATGTCGCCGCCCGCGTAGACGCCGGGCGCGCTGGTCAGGCCCCAGGCGTCGATGCGCACGATGGGGCCGAAGGGCGAATCGTCAAAGGCGCAGCCCAGCGCCGCCGCCAGCGGGCTGGCCATGCGCACCTGCGTGCCCACCAGCAAGGCCTTGATGGCCACCCGCCGGCCGTCCCGCAGCAGCACGCCGTCAAGCGCGGGCGCGGTCCCTTGCAATTCGGCAATGGGGCTGGGCTCGACCCTGACCTTGCGCGCGGCCAGCAGCGCCTGCTCTTCGGCAGACACTGCCACCACACCCTGGGTGAACAGCGTCACCTCGCCCCAGTCGGCGAACAGCACCGCCTGGTGCACCGACATCGGCCCGGTTCCCAGCACGCCGATGGCGCCGCCGCCGATTTCATAACCATGGCAATAGGGGCAGTGCACCACCGTCTTGCCCCAGCGCTCCTGGAGGCCCGGAATCTCCGGCAGCACGTCGGCCACGCCGGTGGCCAGCAGCAGGCGGCGCGCGGTGAACCAGCGCATGCCGTCCTCGGCCTCGACGACAAAACCCGCCTCGCCGCTGTCCACGCGGCTCACGCGGCCGTTGAAAATTTGCACCGTCGGGTAGGCCTGCAACTGCTGCCGGGCCTCGGCCAGGACTTGCGAGCCCGGCTTGCCGTCGTGGCCCAGCACGCCGTGCGATTCGGACGCGAAGCGGTTGCGCGGCAGGCCGGCGTCGATGACCAGCACCTGGCGCCGGGCGCGGGCCAGCTGCAGCGCGGCGGACAGCCCGGCAAAACTGCCGCCCACGATGATGGCGTCATACAACATGGCCGGCCTCCGGTGCGTGGGAGTGCGCGGCGTGGCCGGCATGGGCGGCCATGGCGCGGTTGAAGTCGGCCGACAGGTCGGCCAGGGTGACCTCACCCAGGCGCTTGGCCAGCAAGGCCTCGGCCTCGCGCAAGCTGCCGGCCAGCGCGCGCTGCACCGACTGCTCGATGACGCAGCCGTCCGCGTGCGCACCCTCGGCGTCCGCCTCTGGGCCGTCGCCCAGGGCCATCTGCACGTCGAGCAGCGTGACGGAAGCCAGGTCCCGCGCCAGCACCCAGCCGCCGCCGTGGCCGCGCTCCGACACCACAAACCCGGCTTCACGCAGGCCCGCCATGGTGCGCCGCACCACCACCGGGTGGCTGCGCAGGCAGGCCGCAAGTTCGTCGGAAGTCATGGGCCCGCCGCGGTGGGCCATGTGCAGCAGCGCGTGCAGGACGGCGGAAAGCCGGCCTCTTGATTTCATGTAACTTATCATGTTGCATGATTCTACGGATGCCGTTTGCCGGCGCCCGCGGCCGGCCACTAAGCCCCCACGCGGCGCGGGGCCAATACCGCGTGATCCGGGCGCCTTCCAGCCCCGGCCCGCCGGCTGGGCGAAAATCAGCGCTTTTACGCATCCCGGCCCTCCGGAGTTACCACATGAAAATCGCAAAAGACACCGCCGTCACCCTCAGCTACAAGGTGGCGGACGCCCAGGGCAAGCTGGTCGAGCAGAGCAATACGCCCATGGTTTACCTGCACGGCGGCTACGGCAACACCCTGCCCAAGATCGAGGAGGCGCTGGACGGCCAGGAGGCGGGCTTTCAGACCGTGCTGGCGCTGGAGCCGCAGGACGCCTTCGGCCTGCGCGACGAAAGCCTGGTGCAGACCATCCCGCGCACCCAGTTCCCGCCCGGGGTCAAGGTCGGCGGCCAGCTCGAGGGCCGCGGCGAAGACGGCCGCCAGCATGTCTTCAACGTCACCAAGATCAAGGGCGACACCGTCATGCTGGACGGCAACCACCCGCTGGCCGGCAAGGCCCTGCGGTTTACCCTGAAGGTCACCGGCGTGCGCCCCGCCTCGGAAGAGGAAATCGCCCACCGCCACGTGCACGGCGAACACGGACACCACCACTAATCCGCTTTTTGCGACCGATTAGCGGTTTTATTCACCACGTTACCCCCCGTTACGGCTAAAAACCGCCCGCTGGCCTAAAGTGGGATTGAGCCTACACCTCCCCAGGGCCGCCGACGACAGGCCCCGCACGGGATGGCGGCTAAGTTCGTGGATTAACTTCGGGGGTTCCATGGTCATCAACGCGTTTCTTGTCGAGGACAAGCCGGACATACGCAACACCCTGGTGGAAGCCATGGAAGAAATCGCGCCGCTGCGCTTTGTCGGCCACGCCGATTCCGAGACCGGCGCGCGCCTGTGGCTTCATGACCATGAAGACTGGGATCTGGCCATCGTCGACCTGTTCCTCGCCGAGGGATCGGGCTTTGGCGTGCTCAAGGACTGCCAGCGGCGCAAGCCCGGCCAGAAGGTGGTGGTGCTGACCAGCCACAGCCAGGAGAACCTCTTGATGCGCTGCCGCGAGCTGGGGGCTGATGAGGTTTTTGACAAATCGCAGGATGTGGAGAAGCTGGTTCGGTTTTGCCAACGGCATGCGGATAGTCTTGATGGCGTCTTGCCGCCGACGCAGTGAGGGCGCGCTCCCTCCCATCCACCGTTTGGGTTGGACCTGTCTTGTGCGCTCGCTGCTGAGGGTTGCTGGCCGGGGTGGCCCGGCGGCCAGTAACTTTCTTTTGCTTCGCCAAAAGAAAGTCACCAAAGAAAAGGCGACCCTGGTTGCTGCGTCCCTTCGCTTCGCTACGGGCAACCTGCGGTGCTCGGTCCAGACGGGGTCTCGCTAAACTCGCTACGCTGCGCTTCGCTCAGACAACGCGAT
>NZ_CAXUPF020000005.1:0-392708 GCF_964252805.1 Polaromonas sp. LjRoot131
GTGAATACCAAATCCAAATACCGAATACCTGAAGAAACAAGGACTCGCCGTGGCGAGTCCTTGTTGTATTTGGTTTGCTTTGTCTTTTGTCCCCGATCCCGATTGCCCCGTCCTGGCTGGGCCGAGGAGCGCAGACGTAGGCGGATCAGGGATCGCGTTGTTTGAGCGAAGCGCAGCGTAGCGAGTTTAGCGAGACCCCGCCGTAGTCGAGCACCGCAGGTTGCCCGTAGCGAAGCGTAGGGACCCAGACTGCGGGTCGCCTTTTCTTTGCTTACTTTTCTTTTGGCGAAGCAAAAGAAAAGTGAGTTGCTGCCGGGCAACCCCCGGCCAACCGCCCTCAGCGAAGAGCACTCATCCCAATCCCCATCAAGCCTTACTAAATAATCCATCCAACCGCTTATCCCATTTCGCACCAGGCAACACATCCCCCATCTGCGAATCCCCAAACGCAAAGGTCCCTCGAAGGACCTGGGCCAACACAGCCCGATAGTCATGGTGAGCAGGAAGGTCGCGGCCTTCGTTAAGTTGGCCGAGACCCGTCCACACCCCATGCCACCGCCCACCAGCCACCCGATTCCCCATCAGCCACATCGCATTCCCAAACCCGTGGTCGGTACCACGCGTACCGTTCTCCCCACTGGTGCGGCCGAACTCGCTCATCACCACGACCACGTCGCCGGGTTCGGAAAAATCCTGCCGCAGCTGCGCGATGCCGCGGGCCAGGTTGCCTAAGTTGTTGGCCAGCTGGCCGGTGGCCGCGCCCTGGTTGGCGTGGGTGTCCCAGCCGCCGGCTGATAAAAAACCGAGGCGCAGTTTGCGGTCGTTGCGCATCAAGGTGCCCAGATGCTGCGCGTCCAGCTGCAGGCCCACCGGGTCGGCTGCGCCGTTGCTGGCTGCGAGCATCTGGGCATTGAGGGCCTGCAGGTTGGCGGGCGTGCCGTCGCGGTCCAGGTTTCTGTCGGCCATGCGTTTGGCGTCCTGCGCCATCTTTTCGACCCTGGCGCTTCTTTGCTCGGTGAGCTCCTGCGCGCTCTGCATGCGGCTGCCCGCGCCCTGGCGGAAGGCCTCGCTGAGCTTGTCGTCGCCGGCGTACAAATCCATCAGCGCCTGCCGGGTCTTGTCGTTGGCCAGCACGCCGGTGCGTTCGGCCGACTGGCCGCGCGGGATCAGCCTGACAGCGGCCGCCTGACCGGCCAGGATGGCGGGATTGGCCTCTCCCACACCCAGCGCCACCGCACCCGGTGCGGCGGTTTTTTCAACACCCGCCGTGGTGTTGAGCCAGCCGGGTGCGCCGCTGGTCTTGCCGCCTTGCGCGATTTCCATCTGGTACTGCGCGTCAAAGTGCGAACGGTTCGGTGCGGGCAGGCCGGCCGCGGGCACAAAGCCCAGCACGCCTTGTTGCCACAGCGGCAGCAGCGGGGCCAGTGCGGGATGCAGGGCAAAAGTTTTGTCAAGCTTGATGGCGGTCTGCACCGTGCCGTCGGGCGCCGCAATCGCGATATTGGGACGCAGGGCGTAGTAGTCCTTGTCGGCATAAGGCACAAAGGCCGAGAGGCCGTCATAAGCGCCGCGCAGAAAGACGACGATGAGGCGCCCGTTGTTCAGGCTACCGGGCACGGCTTGCGCCCACACGCCGGGCGCGGCCAGAGACAGTGCGGACAAGGCACCCATACCGAGCAGCCGGCGGCGCTGCAACATATCCAGCGGTAAAGAAGAAGTGAAATTCATAGAAATCCTCGTTACGGCATATTCCATTTCCAAATCAAGCGTGAACGCGAAGGCCCGCCGCAGACAGTGCTACAGCACGGCAAGGCGGGCCGACAAAGTGCACGTTTGATTTGGACATGGAATTATTTACGCATGAAATCAGGACTCGCTAGCATCAGGCCCGTGCGCATCTGAGCAGGCTCCTGCGCGATGCGTTCGCGCGTCGCGACGCTGAAAAATGCATTGAGGTATGCCGGCTCGGCCATGCGCTGGCCCAGGCCCATGGCGTAGTCGGCGCGCCGCGTCAGCGCTTCGGGTGCAAGCCAGGTGTTCGCGTCCGTCTTGTAGCCGTCGGGCGTTTGCCAGCCGTGCATGGGCTGGCCGGCCTGCGCGAGAAAGCCCAGGGTCTGCACGACGTCACGGCGCTCCTTCACGCCGCCGGCCGCGGTGAGCGCCGAGCAGGCGAAGTCCAGCGGAGTCTTGAACAGCTGGTTGCCTTTGGCCCAGAACTCCGGCGACTCGATCAGCGCGCGCATCACCAGGCGGATGTCGCCCTGGGTGTCCGTGAAAATGGCGGCCAGTTTGTCGACCAGCGCGGCCGGGGGTTTGTCGGCCACAAAAAAGCTGGCCAGCCGCGTGGAAACGCGCCGCGCGGTCTCGGGCCGGCGTGCCAGGTAGCGTATGGCCTCTTCGCCCTCGGCCACACTCTCATTGCCGAAGGTGCGGCCCAGCAGGACCTTGCCTTCCTTGTCGTGCAGGCGCTCGGCAAAACGGAAGCCCTCGCCGTCCTTGAGGTTGACCGTCCAGCCGGTCAGGATGCGCGCCAACTCACGCACGTCTTTTTGCGTGTAGCCGCTGTTCACGCCCAGGGTGTGCAGCTCCATCAGTTCGCGCGCATAGTTTTCGTTGAGGCCGCGGCTGTTGCTCTGCGCCTGGTCCAGGTAGAACAGCATGGCCGGGTGTTTGGCGCTGGCCAGCAGCAGGTCTTCAAAGCGGCCCAGGGCATTGGCGCGTATCGCGTTGATCTCGTAATGGCCGACAAAGGGGCGCACCGGGCCCTTGCCGACAAACACGTTGAGGTGGTTGAACCAGAACTCGGTCATGCGCGCGAGCAGCGGGTTTTCGAGTGAAGGGTCGCTGCAGGACATCAGGCGCCAGGCGGCGGCATCCTGGGCCATCTCGCGGCTGAATCTTTCATCACCCGCACCCATCGCGGCAGCTGCGCCGGGCTTGGCGGCTTTTTCGCGCATCATCCTGCGCGCCTCTTGCTCAGCCCGGAAGCTGCGCGCGACGTCGCCCAGCGGTGCGTTGATGCCGGCGAGTTCGGCGGGAAGCGTTGGCGGGCGTTTGCTCGCGGCATAGGCCGCATCCAGTTGCCGAAGCGCCCAGGCGCGGGGCGAGGCCGCGGCGGCCTGCGCGGAATCCGGCGTGGGCGCATAGCCCAGGCGCGAGGCGGCGCGCCAGGTGTCGGCAAGCCTGGCCGTCGAAGGTGGGGCATAGTCCTGTCCTTCGGCCTGCGCCGCGGGACCGGCCAGGCCAGCCAGCAAGGCCGCGATCAGGCCGGCCAGGGGTTTCGCTATGGGCATGGTGTTCTCCTGCAGCCCTTTGTAACGCATGCACCGTGGCTTGCGTTGAACGCGGCCCTTGGCTTTACACAGGTTTTTTACGGCTTACAGCGTCAGGATGGTGCAGCCCGTGGTCTTGCGGGCTTCCAGCGCGCGGTGCGCTTCGGCCACGTCTGCCAGGGCAAAACGCTGGTCGATCGGGATCTGGACCTTGCCGCTGCTGACCATGGCGAAGAGTTCGTCGGCCATTTCCTGCGTGGTCTCGCGGGTCGCGATGTGGGTGAACAGCGTGGGCCTGGACACATACAGCGATCCCTTGGCGGCCAGCAGGCCTATGTCCAGCGGCGGCGTCTTGCCCGAGGCATTGCCGAAGTTGGCCAGCAGGCCGAAGGGGCGCAGGCAGTCCAGCGACTTGAGGAAGGTGTCCTTGCCGACCGAGTCGTACACCACCTTCACGCCCTTGCCGCCGGTGATCTCCTTGACGCGGGCCACGAAGTCTTCCTTGGCATAGTTGATGGCGAAGGCCGCGCCCTGCGACAGGGCCAGCGCGCATTTTTCGTCGGAGCCGGCCGTGCCTATCAGCTGCAGGCCCATGGCCCTGGCCCACTGGCAGGCGATCAGGCCCACACCGCCCGCCGCCGCATGGAACAGCACGTGGTCGCCGGCCTGCAGGCCGCCCTGCGGCTGCGTGCGGCGCAGCAGGTACTGCGTGGTCAGGCCCTTGAGCATCATGGCCGCGCCGGTCTCGAAGGAAATCGCATCGGGCAGCTTGCACACGCATTTGGCGGGCATCACGCGCAGCTCGCAATAGCTGCCGGGCGGCTGGCTGGCGTAAGCCGCGCGGTCGCCGGCCTTGAGGTGGGTGACACCTTCGCCCACGGCCTCGACGACACCCGAGGCCTCCATGCCAAGTTGCAGCGGCATGGCAAAAGGATAGACGCCGCTGCGCTGGTAGACGTCGATGTAGTTCAGGCCCACGGCCTTGTGGCGTATGCGTATTTCGCCCGGGCCGGGCTCGCCCACCGTCACGTCCACCAGCGTGAGTTCTTCGGGGCCGCCGTGCTGGTTGATGCGTACGGCTTTGGAGGGATAGGAGGCCATGGGGGAAGTTCCTTGCAGAGGGGAGATAAAACAAAAGCAAAAAGCGTGGCCGCCATGGTGCCATGAATCCAAAGAAGCCGCAGGGACTAAGGCCGGCCCGTACGCGGCAAAAGGTGGCGCTTGGTAAAGTCGACCGCATGACGCAACGCCTGACGCCCGCCACCGCCTCGCTGCTGGTGATTCCCCCCATGCTCTGGGCCGGCAATGCCGTGGTCGGCCGGCTGGTCACCGGCCTGGTGCCGCCCATGACGCTCAATTTCCTGCGCTGGGCCCTGGCCTTTGTGATCCTCCTGCCGCTGGCCTGGCGCCTGCTTAAACCCGACAGCAGCCTGTGGCCCCACTGGAAGCGCTTCGCGGTGCTGGGCCTGCTGGGCGTAGGCTGCTACAACGCGCTGCAATACCTGGCGCTCAAAACCTCGACCCCGCTCAACGTCACACTGGTGGCTTCCAGCGTGCCGATCTGGATGCTGGTGGTCGGTGCGCTGTGCTTCGGCCAGGCCGTGTCGCGGCGCCAGGTCGCCGGTGCCGTGCTGTCGATTGCCGGCGTGCTGGTGGTGCTCTCGCGCGGCCGGTGGGAGCTCCTGATGCAGGTGCAGCTGGTGCCCGGCGACCTCTATGTGCTGCTGGCCACGCTGGCCTGGGCGTTTTACAGCTGGCTGCTGTCGCAGCCGAAAGAGCCTGCGGAAATCCGCCGGGACTGGGCGGCTTTCCTGCTGGCGCAAATCGTCTTCGGCCTGGCCTGGTCGGGGGCATTCGCAGCCGGCGAATGGGCCGTGACGGACGCGCACATCCAATGGGGCTGGCCGCTGGCCGCGGCCCTGGTATACGTGGCCATCGGGCCCGCGGTGATCGCCTATCGCTGCTGGGGCATGGGCGTGCAGCGCGTCGGGCCGGCCATCGCCGGCTTCTTTTCCAACCTCACGCCGCTGTTCGCCGCGCTGCTCTCGGCGGCCTTCCTCGGCGAGCTGCCGCACCTGTACCACGCGCTGGCCTTTGTGCTGATCGTGGGCGGGATTGTGGTGTCGTCCCGGCGCTGAAGTGAACGGCGAGCGCCGCGGCAGTGGTTTGATTTTCACAACACATTGCAAAAAACCATCGCATAAAACTTGCCAAGCCCGCGCGGCCTCTTCAGAATCCGTTCCTTGCTTTGAGCCGCCGCGTAACGAATAACCTTGCGCGGTAAAAACCTTGAAGCCCTTAAACACCATGACCTTGTTCACTCACACCTGACGCACCCTCCACTGCCCCCGGCTGGATGTGGTGCCCACCATACCCAGCCCTGCGGGCAGTCGGTGCCGTGCCTTCACGTGTGAAGCGCGCTCCGCGAACCCCAGGCTGATTTTTTCGCCGGGGTTTTTTGCTTTCTGGAGCGCGCACATGAGTGCCAAAACTTTTTCCCGTGACTTTGCCGACGGCAAGGTCAAGCATTTGCGGCGCATGAAGCAGCCGCTTGCCTTGACATTGCAACTGCCCGCCCCGCGCAACCCCGTGGTGCGGGCCCTCGCCCAGCGTGCCATCACGTCCGGCGCGGGAAAACATATTCGCAGCACCGGCGCCCATCGCCGGGCTGAAACCGTGGCTTTGCAAAAAGCCCTCAAAAATTTGACTGACTGACATGAAGAACGACCTCATCACGAACACGGCGGCCGCAGCCCGCGTGCCGCCCGAACTCATGCGCGAGCGCAGCGCCCACCTGGCGCTGGTCGCCGCCGAACTGAAGACCGAACTGTTCGGCATCGACGACATCATCGACCGGGTGATCGAGTCGGTACGCGCCTGGTATGTGCTGCCGCACATCATTCGCCGCCCGGTGATCGTCTGCCTCTGGGGCCTGACAGGCACCGGCAAGACCCAGCTCACGCGCCGCCTGGCGCAAAAGCTGGGCTTTTACGACCGCTTCGTCGAAGTGCAGATGGACGGCTTCAGCCACGGCACCAGCTGGCGCAGCGCCGATTCCCTCAGCGCCATGCTGGCCGAATCGGGCATCGCCGAAAGCGAGCCCGGCATGCTGGTGCTCGACGAGTTCCAGCGCTTTCGCACCGTCGACGAGAAAGGCAAGGACGCCGCCGTCAAACGCTACCAGGACGTGTGGCAGCTGCTGTCCGACGGGCGCCTGCCGCCCTCGCTGTCTTTCCTGCAGGAGCTCGAATCGTCGCTGGCTTTTTCGCTGTACGACCATGAACGCGAGGAGAAGGTGGAGGCCAAGCCCGCCGCGGACGGCACCGTCCCCAAAAAACTGAAGTTCGCCCTCTCGCCCTACCAGGCGCAGGAATTCCGGCAAAGCCTGAAGCTCAAGGAACCGCTGCAGGAGGTGATGACCTGGACGCCGCAGCAGCTGCAGGAGCGCATGCTGGCGTTCAAGGCCTCAACCGATTCCTGGGAGACGGACTACAGCCGCCTGCTCATCATCGTCTCGGGCAACCTCGACGAAATGTATGAAGGCACGGCCAGCCGCGTGGAGGACTGCGACACCGACGCCGACATCTTCCACGAGCTGACGAAAAAGCTGTCGGTGATCGACGTCAAGAAGGCACTGGGAGAGCGCTTCAAGCCCGAGCAGATCGCGCGGCTTGGCAACAACCATGTGATCTACCCTTCGCTGAGCCAGGCCACCTACGAGCGGCTGATCCGCAGCACCTGCGCGCGTTATGCCGGCGAAATGCAGGCCAGCTCGGGGCTGTCGTTTGAGCTGCACGAGTCGGTGTACCAGGGCATTTATGCCAACGCGGTTTTTCCGGCCCAGGGCACGCGCCCGCTGTTCTCGTCCATCCACGCCATCCTGAGCGCGCCGCTGGTCAATGCCGTGCTGTGGGCTTTCGAGCACGGCGTGCCCGATAGCGCCACGCTGCACGTCAGCCTGGACACCGCGACACAATCGCTGCGCATCGACCTTGGCGAGGCCAGCGGTCCCGGCATCGCCTACCCGGTGCCGCTGGACCTGAACCAGCTCAAGCAGCGCGCCAGCCCGGACTTCCGTGCCCTGCTGGCCGTGCACGAGGCCGGCCACGGGCTGGCCTACGGCCGCCTGTTCGGCCACGCGCCGCAGGAGGTGAAGATCAACGTGGCCTCCTTCGAGGGCGGCTACAACAGCTATGTGCGCCTGAAAGCCGAGTCGCGCCAAAGCTGCCTGGACCGCCTCTGCGTGGGCCTGGCGGGCCGCGCCGCCGAGGCCCTGGTGTTCGGTGAAGACGCCAGCACCACCGGCAGCGAAAGCGACTTCAAGAACGCCACCGCGCTGGCCGCCCGCTTTGTACGCCACTTCGGCTTCGGCAACCGGCTGAGCCGCACCGACGTGACCGACAGCACGGACGAAAACCTCAACACGGATGTTGAGCCGACCAATGCCGAAATCGAGGCCCTGCTCGCACAGGCCTATGCACGCGCCCAGGCGCTGCTCAAGGCCGATTCCGCCCTGCTGCTGCGCATCGTGGATGAGCTGCTGGCGCACGGCCAGGTGAGCAAGGAAAAAATGGCCGGCCTGCTGGGCGTGGGCATTGCGACGGAGGAGAAGATGCTCATGCCTTATGCCGAGCAGCTCCAGGTCTTCAGCCTGCAGCATGGGCTGATGCAGCGGGTCAGCGCTACGGCGCCATCGCTGGAGCCAGCGCTGGAATGATCCACCTGGACTCGGGTAAAAAAAGCACGGAGACAGCCCATGCTGTTTCCGTGCCCAATTTCCACCAACGGAAATCTTTAGAGGCTGGACGCACTCAAAAACCCTCCTGGTCTACTCTTACTCTCAATCCAGGTCCAGGCCGAAGTGCCGCCTGAAGGCCTCGCAAAACTCCGCGGTGCCGCTGAAGGACAGGGTGAGCGTGTGCCGCGGCTTGCCGGGCGGGCCGGCTTCCACCTTGAGGCGATGCGCTGCCTCGTCATAAAGCAAGGCCTCGGGTGCCGTCAGTTCCTGCATGCCGTGCAGGTCGTAGTCCCAGTCAAAGCCTTCTTCAAGCGGGCCGCGCCGCCCGGCGAATTCCGCGTGGGCCCAATCCAGCACCCGCACGACCTCCGCATGGACGGCCGGCACGAGTTCCGGCCAAGTGGAGGCCACCGCTTCCAGCGTACCCGTGCCGTCGCTGCCTTCCGCGTAGTCGAAGTGGAGGTAGTCCAGGCTCAAGGGCGCGTGCTCAATGCTCAGTAGGTGCCCGGATAGGCCCCGCCGTCGGCCAGCACGTTCTGTCCCGTCATGTAGGCGGCGTGCGTGCTGCACAGGAAGGCGCAGATAGCGCCGAACTCCTCGGGCGTGCCGAAGCGCTGGGCCGGGATGTTCTTGCGGCGCGCATCCATGATGGCCTCGAGCGGTTGCCCGGTTTTTTGCGCCGCGCCGCTCATGGTGCCGCGCAGGCGGTCGGTGTCGAAAGCGCCCGGCAGCAGATTGTTGATGGTCACGCCCTGCGCCGCGAGCTTGGTGCGTGCCACGCCGGCCACGAAGCCGGTCAGGCCGCTGCGCGCGCCATTGGACAGGCCCAGGATGTCGATGGGCGACTTGACCGAGCTGGAGGTGATGTTGACGATGCGTCCGAAGCCGCGTGCCGCCATGCCGTCTACCGTGGCCTTGATCAGCTCGATCGGGGTCAGCATGTTGGCGTCCACCGCCTTGAGCCAGGCGTCGCGGTCCCAGTCGCGGAAGTCGCCGGGCGGCGGGCCGCCGGCATTGGTCACCACGATGTCGAAGTCCTTGCGCAGCGCGAACACCGCGGCGCGGCCTTCGGGGGTGGTGATGTCGGCGGCGACGTACTGGACGCTTGCGCCTGCGGGTTTGCCCTTGTCCGCCTTCAGTTTTTCAGCCGCGGCCTTCAGCGTTTCCTCGCCGCGCGCCACGATCAGCACATTGACGCCTTCGCGCACCAGCGCCTCGGCGCAACCCAGGCCCAAACCTTTGCTGGCGCCGCAGACCAGCGCCCATTTGCCTGCAATACCCAAATCCATAATAATTCCTCATTACAACCACGGGGGAGAGCGGCTCATGATACTGAGTAAATACAAAACACAGGCGGGGATGGTTATCGCGCCCCTGCTCACATCACTGCTGGTTTTCAGCGCCCCGGCTCAGGCCCAAGCGCAAGGCGAAGCGGTGCTGATCAAGCGCGAAGCGCAACTGCGCGACGCGCCCGGCGACTCGGCCCGCAGCCTCGCGCCGCTTCCCGTGCAGACCTCCGTGACGCGCCTGGCCGAACGCCAGGGCGCCTGGATCAAGGTGCGCATGGCCGACGGCACCAGCGGCTGGGTCCACATGTTCGACATCACCTCGGCCAGCGCGCCTTCCGGCGGCGCCGCCGGCGGCGCGCTGCGCAGCCTCTCGAGCTTTTTCAACAAGGGCAGCGCGCAGTCGCCTTCCAGCACGGTCTCCACCTCCACCGTCGGCATACGCGGCCTGGGCGCCGAAGACCTGGCCAATGCGCAGCCGAATATGGCGGCCGTGGCGCAGGCCGACGCCAACCGCGCGAACGCCGCGCAGGCCCGGCAGTTCGCCGGCGGCGCCTCGCTGAACAGCCGGCAGGTCGAGCCCCTGCCCACGCCCGCCCCGCCGGCCGCGGCGCCCAGCGGCGCCCCGGCCGAGCAGTACGGCCGCTGAGCCGCCACAAGAGACAACAAGAGGCCACGCCATGAATCTTCACCACATCCCCAAACCCGCACGCCACGCGGCCTGTACCCTGGCCCTGCTGGCCGGCCTGCTCCCCCTGGGCGCCCACGCCCAGGATGCGGGCAAGGCGCTGGGCAGCCTGTTCCAGTCGCTGACACGCCCCAACCAGCCCGCGCAGCCGGCCCAGGCACAGCCCAACTCGGCGGCCGGCCTGGCCGGCGCACTGCTGGGTGCCAGCCTCTCGCCGGGCGGGCAGCAGGCGGCCCAGGGCGGCGACCTGTTCAAGCTGCTGTCGCAGTCGCTGGACCAGATCGACGAACCGCGTGAAATCCAGATCGGCCAGCAGCTGGCCGCCGTGCTGCTGGGCAGCAAGCCGCTGTATCCCGACGTGGCCATGCAGCGCTACCTCAACCAGCTGGGCCGCTGGATCAGCCTGCAGTCCACGCGCCCCGACCTGCCCTGGACCTTCGCCATCCTCGACGACCCCGGCTTCAATGCCTTCGCCACGCCGGGCGGTTATGTCTTCGTCACCAAAGGCCTGATGGACCGCGTGGCCGACGAAGGCGAGCTGGCCGGCATCCTGGCCCATGAGATCACCCACGTCACGGCCAAACACCACCTGATCGCGATGAACAAGACCGCGCGCGCCGGCCTGCTGACGCAGGTGATCAGCTCGCAGCTCAAGAACGACCTGGGCGGCATGGTGTCCTCGCAGCTGCTGGCGCTGGGCCGCAATATGTACACCAAGGGCCTGGACCAGCAGGATGAATTCGACGCCGACCGCACCGGCGTGGCCCTGGCCACGCGCGCCGGCTTCGACCCCTACGGCCTGGTGGGCGTGCTGCAGCAGCTGCGCACCGCCGCGCCCGACGACGCGCTGTTCGCCCTGTCGCTGAGCACGCACCCGCCCGCACAAACGCGCTTGAACCAGCTCGAGCAGGCCATGGGCACTCGGCTGGATGCTTATGCGGGGCAGCCTGCCGTCACGGTGGCGCAGCGCTTGAGCAACGCCAATCGCCGTCCTACGGCGCAAGCGCCTGCGCCAACGCGCCCGCCCGCCAAGAAAACCAACTGATATTGCTCCTTCCCCCGCTGGGGGAAGGCTGGGATGGGGGCCGCAGCGCGCGCAGCTGGCCCCCACCCCTGCCCTCCCCCAGTGGGGGAGGGAGTTCCTATCTAGTTCGGGTAAAAACGAAGATCCCGGCGATCACTAAAACGGTCCCCGCCGCCACCCAGGCCGTGAACGGCTCACCCAGGATCAGCACGCCCATCAGGATGGTGGACATCGGCCCCACCATGCCGGTCTGCGCGGCCATGCTGGCGCCTATGCGTTCGATGGCCATCATCACCATGAGCACCGGCACGGCGGTGCACAAGGTGGCATTAAGCAGGGACAACCAGATCACCTCGGGCGCGACGGCGGCCGCGCTCAGCGGCCGCAGCAGCACGAACTGCAGCAGGCAGCACAGGCAGGCCACCGTCGTCGCCAGCCCCACCAGGCGCAGCGCGCCCAGGCGCCTGACCATCTCGCCGCTGTAGACCAGGTAGAGCGCATAGCTGACCGCGCTCAGGAACACCAGCAGCGCGCCCCAGGCCGCGTCCGCGCCCTGCAGCGTGATCTCGTGGCCGAACACCAGCACCACGCCGCAGTAGCTGATGGCCATGCCGATGATCTGCGGCGGGCTGACGCGGCGCTTGTACATCACCAGGCCCAGCAGCAGCACCAGCGTCGGGTTCAGGTACAGGATCAGGCGTTCCAGCGAGGCGCTGATGAAGGCCAGCCCCGCGAAGTCCAGGAAGCTGGCGAGGTAGTAGCCGGTGAAGCCCAGCCACAGCACGCCCAGCCAGTCCTTGCGCGTGAGCGGCGCCTTGCCGCGGCTGGCCCACCAGGCCATCACCGCGAAGATCGGCAGCGCGAACAGCATGCGGTACATGATCAGTGTGACCGCGTCCACGCCGTAGCGGTAGGCCAGCTTGACGATGATGGCCTTGCCGCTGAAGGCGATGGCGCCGAAGGTCGCCAGCAGCAGGCCGGGCGCGAGGCTTTTGGGGACGGCCGGGGGTGCCTGGGCAGAGGGAGCGTCGGGGGAAGAACTCAAAATCGCCCGCTTAAAAACCCACGGCCTGGCCGTCGCGCCGCGCATCGCTGGCCGCCACATAGCCTTCGGTCTGGGGGTTGCCGGCGCGCCAGATGAACTGGCCCGCGCCGAAATCCTGGTAGGAATCGTTGATGACTTCCACACGGTGGCCGCGTTCCGTCAGGCCCTGCACGGTGCGCGCGTCCATCGCGGCTTCGACGTTGATCTCCATGCCGGCGTTGTAGCGCCAGCGCGGGGCGTCGCAGGCGGCTTGCGGGTTCTGGCCGTAGTCCAGCATGCGCACCAGCGTCTGCATATGGCCCTGCGGCTGCATGTTGGCGCCCATCACGCCGTAGCTCATCACCGGCTGGCCGTCCTTGCTCAGGAAGGCCGGGATGATGGTGTGGAAGGGCCGCTTGCCCGGCGCGACCTGGTTGGCGCCCGGCTGCAGGCTGAAGCCGTGGCCGCGATTCTGCAGGCTGATGCCGAACTCCGGCTCCACGCAGCCCGAGCCGAAGCCCATGTAGTTGCTCTGGATGAAGCTCACCATCATGCCGTTCTCGTCGGCCGCCGTGAGGTAAATCGTGCCGCCCTTGACGGGGTTGCCCGCGCCAAAGTCCTGTGCCTTTTTCATGTTGATGAGTTTGGCACGGGATGCGAGGTAGGCGTCATCGAGCATTTGCTCGGCCGTCACCGCCATTGACGAAGGCTCGGCCACATACTTGTAAGTGTCTGCAAAGGCCAGCTTCATGGCTTCGATCTGCAAATGCTGGGAATCCACACCGTCCACCGGCATACCCGCCACGTCGAATTTGTCCAGGATGCCCAGCGCGATCAGCGCGGCAATGCCCTGGCCGTTGGGTGGGATCTCGTGCAGCGTGTAGCCGCGGTAGTCCTTGCCGATCGGCTTGACCCATTCGGGTTTGTAGCTTTCAAAATCTTTCGCCGTGATGCTGCCGCCGTTCTGCGCGGAGAATTTTTCAATCGCCTGGGCAATCGCGCCGCCGTAATACGCGGCGCCCTTGCTCTCGGCGATGGCGCGCAAGGCCTTGGCCGCCGCCTTGAACTGGAACAGCTCGCCGACGTTCGGCGCGCGCCCCCAGGGCAGGAAGGACTGCGCGAAACCGGGCTGCGATTTCAGTTCGGCCGTGGCCGCCGCCCACTTCTGCTGCACCACGGTCGGCAGCAGGTAGCCGCGTTCAGCGATCTCGATGGCCGGCTCCATGAGGTCGGCAAAGGGCAGCTTGCCGAAGCGTTCGCTCAGCGCCATCCAGCTGCCGACCGCGCCCGGCACGGTGACCGAATCCATGCCGCGCTTGGGCGGCGTGGCCGCATCCGCGCCGTACTTGCGGCTGAAGTAGTCCGGCGTCCAGCTCTGCGGCGCACGGCCCGAGGCATTGAGGCCGTGCAGTTCCTTGCCGTCCCACAGCAGGCAGAAGGCGTCGCTGCCCAGGCCGTTGCTCACGGGTTCGACGATGGTCATGGCGGCCGCGGCCGCGATCGCGGCGTCCACCGCGTTGCCGCCCTTGAGCAGCATGCGCAGGCCGGCCTGCGCGCCCAGCGGGTGCGAGGTCGAGACGACATTGCGCGCGAACAGCGGCAGGCGGGTGGAGGTGTAGGGGTTGCTGTAGTTGAAGTTCATGATGGGATCACCTGATGAGGGCAAGGCAAAAAAGGCGGCCGAACGCCGCCGGCCTGAAAAGCGAAGGCGCGCCGGCCCGGCGCGCGCAAGGGCATCAATCAGCCGTGATTTTCCGCTCGGCGATGATTTTTTTCCATTTGGCGGTATCCGCCTTGACCATGGCCGCGAAGGCCGCCGGGCTGCCGCCCGTGGGCTCCGCGCCCAGCCGGGCAAAACGGTCCTTCACGTCGGCGTCGGCCAGCGCGGCATTGACGGCCTGGTTGACCTTGGCCGCCAGGTCCTGCGGCAGGCCCTTGGGGCCGTACACGCCGAACCAGGTGACCGACTCGAAGCCCGGCAGCGTTTCCGATACCGTCGGCATGTCGGGCGCCAGCGAGGTGCGCTTGAGCGTGGTGACCGCGAGGGCCCGCAGCTTGCCGTCCCGCACGTGCGGCATGCCGGTCACAAAGGAATCGAAGAGCACGTCGACCTTGCCGCTGATCAGGTCCGGCATGGCCAGCGCCGTGCCGCGGTAGGGAATGTGCAGGATGAAGGTGCCCGACTGCGCCTTGAAGTATTCGCTCGTCAGATGGACGATGGTGCCGTTGCCGCTGGAGGCGTAGTTCAGGCGCCCCGGGTTCTTGCGCGCGTGGTCTATGAACTCCTTCATCGTCCTGGACGGCGAGGAATTGGGCACCAGCACCACGTTGGGCGAGCTCGCCACATAGGCGATGGGCGTGAAGTCGGTGTCGGCGTTGTAGGGGATTTTCGGGTTGATCGCCGGGCCTATGCTGTGCGTGCTCGAGGTCGCCAGCAGCAAGGTGTAGCCGTCGGCCGGCGACTTGGAAGCCGCATCGGCGCCTATGGTGCCGCCCGCGCCCGGGCGGTTGTCGACGACCACCGGCTGGCCGATTTTTTCGCCCAGTTTTTGCGACAGCGCGCGCGCCAGGATGTCGGTCGCGCCGCCCGCCGGGAAGGGCACGATCATGCGGATAGGCCTGGAGGGATAGGCCTGCGCCATGGCGGGCGCCGCGAACGCTGAGGCAAAGACCGCGGCGGAGGCGGCGGCCAGCTGAATGATATGTTTACGTTTCATCTGGTCATTTTGCACCGGTTTTGAAACCTGATTAGGCGGCGAACAGGCAAAACAAAAGGCACCCGAAGGTGCCTTTTGCGTGGAACGGGGCCGAAGCCCGGGGTTCGCGATCAGTCTTCGACGAAGGCTTCCTCGCGCTTGTTCTTGACGGACGGCAGCAGCACGATGATCAGCATCAGCAAGGCGGCGCCCAGCAGGCCGGCCGACAGCGGACGCGTGACGAACACGCTCCAGTCGCCGCGCGAGAGCAGCAGGGCCCGGCGCAGGTTTTCTTCCATCATGGGGCCCAGGATGAAGCCCAGCAGCAGGGGAGCGGGTTCCGCGCCCAGCTTGATGAACAGGTAGCCGATGCACCCGAAAATCGCCACCATCCAGATGTCCCAGGTGTTGTTGTTCGTCGAGTACACGCCGATGGCGCAGAACAGCACGATCGCCGGGAACAGCAGGCGGTAGGGAATCGTCAGCAGCTTGATCCAGATGCCGATCAGCGGCAGGTTCAGGATCACCAGCATCGCGTTGCCGATCCACATCGAGGCGATCAGGCCCCAGAACAGCTCGGGGTTGCTGGTCATGACCTGCGGGCCGGGCTGGATGTTGTGGATCGTCATGGCACCCACCATCAGGGCCATCACGGCATTGGGCGGAATGCCCAGCGTCAGCAGCGGGATGAAGGAAGTCTGCGAGCCGGCGTTGTTGGCCGATTCGGGCGCGGCCACACCGCGGATGTTGCCCTGGCCGAACGGCACTTCACCGGGACGGCCCTTCATCTTCTTCTCGAGCGTGTAGGCTGCGAAGGCCGACAGCAAGGCGCCGCCGCCCGGCAGAATGCCCAGGGCGGAGCCCAGCGCGGTGCCGCGCAGCACGGCCGGAGCCATGTCCTTGAAATCCTGCTTGGTCGGGAACAGGCCGGAAACCTTGGCGGTGAACACCTCGCGCTCATGCTCGGGCTGTGCCAGGTTGCTGATGATTTCGCCGTAGCCGAACACGCCCATGGCGATCACGGTAAAGCCGATGCCGTCGGTCAATTCAGGAACGTCGAAGCTGAAGCGCGCGACACCCGAGTTCACGTCGGTGCCGACAAGGCCCAGCAGCAGGCCCAGCACGATCATGCCGATGGCCTTGAGCAGCGAGCCCGAAGCCAGCACCACGGCGCCGATCAGGCCCAGCACCATCAGCGCGAAGTATTCGGCCGGGCCGAACTTGAAGGCGAGTTCCGTCAAAGGAGGCGCAAAGGCCGCGATGATCAGGGTGCCGACGCAGCCCGCGAAGAACGAGCCCAGGCCGGCGGCGGCCAGGGCCGGTCCCGCTCGCCCTTTTCTGGCCATCTGGTAGCCGTCGATACAGGTGACCACCGAAGAGGATTCTCCCGGCAGGTTCACCAGGATGGCGGTGGTGGAGCCGCCGTACTGGGCGCCGTAGTAGATACCGGCCAGCATGATCAGCGCCGACACCGGCGGCAGGGCATAGGTGGCCGGCAGCAGCATGGCGATGGTGGCAACCGGGCCGATGCCGGGCAGCACGCCGATCAGCGTGCCCAGCACGCAACCGATAAAGGCATACAGCAGGTTGATGGGCGTGAACGCGACGCCGAAACCCAGGGACAAGTTTGAAATGAGATCCATTTTTTCTTCCTTAGCCTGTGATGAACGCAGGCCACACGGGGAACTGCAGCTTCAGCGCAACCACGAAGGCCGCATAGCTGCCGGCCGCGAGCACGGTTGCGAGAATAAAAGTGGTTCGGAACTTCCAGCCGGCTTCGGCCATGCTGGTGATGAAGGTCAGGGCGTAGATGGCCAGGACCATGCCCATGGCGGGAACGCCCAGGGTGGGCAGGCCGGCGAGCAGGATGCCGAAGACCACATTGCCCGCGATGATGAAGAACAGCGGCTTCCAGGCCCACTTGCCGATCTTGGCGCCGTCCGCGGTTTCAACCACCAGGGAGACGAAGGTGACCGCCATGCCGATCACGGCCAGCAGTATGCCCAGCATCAGCGGGAAATAACCGGGACCCATGCGGGCGCCCTCGCCGACGTTGTAGGTGGTTGCACCCCATGCGAATGCCGTGCCGACACCCATGAACATGAGGCCGCAGAAAAAGTCCTTTTGACTTTTAATATTCACGGCTGTCTCCTCAATATAAAAGAAAGAATCGCTGGATTGTGCATTCAATCCCCCAGGACCGACATGTGGCTTTCACTTACCTTTCATCAATCTTTCGCTTACCCCTCACTTACATAAAAACCGGGTGCCCTGAAAGAGTGCTGAAAATCCGTGAAAACCCGCAGTCTCACACCTGTTTACGGCCAGAACAGGCACTGTATTGAGGCCTTGAACAATTTCCAAGAGCCGTTCACAAAACCCAGCGCAGCGATCCCTGGTTTTAACCCCCTCTCCCTCTGGGAGAGGGTTGGGGTGAGGGCCAGCGGCGGTCAATACGCCCCCCTTTCGTGCACGGGCCGCAGCCCTCACCCCCGCCCTCTCCCAAAGGGAGAGGGAGCAAGACCTGCGCAACAACGCCAGAGGGTTTTTTGAGCGGCGCTCAGGATAGAGGCGGGGTGGAGGCCAGAATTTCTTCGATCGTCGTGAGCCCCTCGGCCACTTTCAGCGCGCCCGCCAGCCGGAGCGGGCGCATGCCTTCGCTGACCGCCTGGCGGCGCAGCGCGTCAATGTTCGGCTCCTTGGAAACCTTTTCCTTGAAGCCCTCGGTGACGGTCAGCAATTCATACAGGCCCATGCGGCCCCGGAACCCCGTCATGCGGCAGTCCACGCAGCCCACCGGTTTGTAGGGCCGGTAGCCGCCGCTGATCTGCCAGGGCTTGACCAGTTCGGCCAGGGTCTCGCGCGCGGCGCTCTCGTCGGGCTCGCGGCAGCTGGGGCACAGGGTGCGCACCAGCCGCTGGGCCAGCACGCCCAGCATGGTGGCGTTGATCAGGTAGGAAGGAACGCCGAGCTCCATCATGCGCGAAACCGCCGACGGCGCGTCGTTGGTGTGCAGCGTGCTGAACACCAGGTGGCCGGTGAGCGCCGCCTGCACCGCCATCTCGGCGGTCTGCAGGTCGCGGATCTCGCCCACCATGATGATGTCCGGGTCCTGCCGCATCAGCGCGCGCAGGCCTTCGGGGAAATCAAAGTCCAGGTGCGCCTGCACCTGTGTCTGGTTGAAGGAGGCCTCGATCATCTCGATCGGGTCTTCGATGGTGCTGACGTTGACCTCTTCGGTCGCCAGGCGCTTGAGCGTCGAATACAGCGTGGTGGTCTTGCCCGAGCCGGTCGGCCCGGTGACCAGGATGATGCCGTGCGGTCGCTTGACCAGGCTTTCCCAGCGGTCCGCGTCGTGCTGTGAAAAGCCCAGCGCGTCAAGGTTCTTGACCGTGGTGTCCGGGTCGAAAATCCGCATCACCATTTTTTCGCCGAAGGCCGTGGGCAGCGTCGACAGGCGCATTTCGATTTCGTCGCCGCGCGGGTTGCGCGTCTTGATGCGGCCGTCCTGCGGGCGGCGTTTTTCCACCACGTCCATGCGGCCCAGCAGCTTGATGCGCGCCGTCATCGCGTTGTGCACGCCCATCGGCAGCTGGTAGACCGGGTGCAGCACGCCGTCGATGCGGAAACGGATCACGCCCTGCTCGCGGCGCGGCTCCAGGTGGATGTCGCTGGCGCGCTGGTCGAAGGCGTACTGCCAGAGCCAGTCCACCACCTGCACCACGCCCTGGTCGTTGGCGTCCAGCTGCTTGTTGCTCTTGTTGAGCTCCACCAGCTGCTCAAAACTCGCCGAGCCCGATGCGTTGCCCGACTTGACCGCGGCCTTGACCGATTTGGCCAGCGCGAAAAATTCGGCCGTGAACTTGGTGATCTCCTGCGGGCTGGCCACCACCAGGCGCACGCTGCGCTTGGCCTGGCGCTCGACTTCCTGCACCCAGTCGGTGATGAAGGGTTCGGAGGTGGCGATCACCACCTCGCTGGGCGTCACCTGCACCGGCAGCACCTTGTGGCGCTCGGCATACATGGCCGACATGGTGTCGGCCACCTTGCCCACGTCCACCTTGAGCGGGTCTATGCGCAGGTAGGCCAGGTTCGCCCGGCCCGCCAGCCACTGCGACATGGTCTCGATGTCCAGCGGCTTGCCGTCGGCCAGCCGCGTCATGCCGACACTGGCCAGCCGCATCAGCGGCGGCTGCGCGCTCTGCACCTGCGAGCAGCGCGCGATGGTGCGCTGCGCTTCGGTGGCGCTGATCACGCCGTCGTCGCTGAGCCACTCCACCAGGATGCGCCAGTCCAGGGGGCCGGCATGGACTTTTTTGGCATGCGCATCACGGTGGGGCTTGGGGTGGGTCACGGCGCTCATGGGTGGCACTGTACCCCATTCACCGGGGATTCTGTCATCCGCAGATGACGCAGGTTTACACAGATTGAAGACGGGACATTGTGTGGATAAAAGATTCATCCGCAGGTTTCGCAGATTTACGCAGATGGAAGACGAGACATTTGTATTCAGGATTGAATTTGATTTTCAGCGCCATCCCTATACGTCTATATGCCCCGAACACAAAGCTTCACATCACGATTTCTTTATCTGCGCAAATCTGCGTAATCTGCGGATAAAAATCCGGATTCAGGCCACCGGCTTGAACAGCCGCAGCCACTTTTTGGCCGGCAGGTCCCAGCGCGACTCGATCACGCCGGCCTGCAGCAGCAGCGCGGCGCGCTCGGGCCGCGTGGGCTCTCGCTGCGCCAGCACCACGGTGTTGCCTTCGCGCGTCGGCGTGAAGGCCCAGACCGCCTCGGGGCCGAAGGCTTCGGCGATCTTGGTCAGCGACTGCAGGTAGCTGGAATCGCGGCCGAAGAGGTTCACCGTCATCACGCCGTCCTCGGCCAGCAGCGCGCGGCAGTCGGCGTAGAAGTCGGCGCTGTCCAGCACCGGCGCCGCCGCCTCGTGGTCGTAGAGGTCCACATGCAGCAGGTCCACCGTCCCGTGGTGGGCCGGCTTCTTGATCTCGGCGGCGGCATCGGCCTCGATGACGTGCAGCCGCAGGTCGTCGCGCGGCAGCTTGAACCAGACCCGGCAGGCCGTGACCACCTGCGGGTTGATCTCGATCGCCGTCACCTTCATGCGCAGCTTTTTGTAGCAGAACTTGGTCAGCGCGGCCGAGCCCAGGCCCAGCTGCATGGCGTGTTTTTTCGGCATGGCCGCGGCGTCCATGAACAGCAGGCCCGCCATCATGCGCTGCACATATTCGAGTTCGATGTCGTAAGGCGCGTCGCGCAGCATGGAGCCCTGCACCCATTCGGTGCCCAGGTGCAGAAAACGCACGTCGCCGTAGTCCGAAAAATTGACCTCGGGCAACTCTATTGCCGCGCTCTCTTTGGCCATCGCTTTGGCCGTTTCTTTTTTCTGCATCAAACCAGTCCGTGTTTTTCAAAAACTTCCCGCCAGGCCGCGAGTTTGCGCTCAAAACTCCAGGAGGCGTTCGCCGGGCTGGTCGAGGGTAACTTGTAAACCGGCAATCCCAGCGCCAGTGTGTGCTTTGAATGCTTGAAGCTTTCACCGCCGTTGTGGGCAATCGCTTCCAGCGCCGGGCACAGCCGGCGCAGGCCCGCGAGGTCGTTCACTTCGGCGTTGCGGATAGCGCTGTCCAGGCTGCCCTCGCGCTCGCAGGCCGCGTACACGTCCCACAGGCCCAGGCCTTTGGACAGCAGCCATTCGCTGCGCGTCTGGTAGCCGTCGGGTCCTGCGTCGGCGGGACCGGGAGGCCAGAGTGCCTTGAGGATTTTCCAGAAATGGTTTTGCGGGTGGCCGTAGTACTGCTGCGCCGCCAGCGAGGCCGCACCCGGGAAGCTTCCCAGCACCAGCAGCCGCGTAGTGCTGGAGACCAGCGGTGCCAGGCCTTCCAGAGGCACCGCCTTCATGCGAGCAGCGCCCCAAGTTTGGGCAGGGCGTGCCGCGCATTCGCCGTGGTGGCCGCCGCCAGCGCGTCCGTGCTGATGCCCCGCAGCCCCGCCACCTGCTGCGCGATGCGCGGCAGCTCGCCCGGCTCGTTGCGGCCTTGCGGCTTGCCGGCCTCGCGCTCGGCCGCGGTCGTATAGATCCAGTGCGGCGGGATGTCGGGCGAATCGGTTTCCATCACGAGGGATTCCAGCGGCAGCTCGGTTGCCAGGCGCCTGAGCTGCAGCGCCGGCTCGAAGGTCACGGCGCCGCCGAAACCGAGCTTGAAACCCAGCTTGAGGAATTCCTCCGCCTGCTGCGCGCTGCCGTTGAACGCATGGCCTATGCCGTGCCAGCCGCCTTCGGGCGCCAGATCGCGCAGGTGCTTGAGCAGCTTGTCGGCCGAGCGCCGCACATGCAGGATCACCGGCAGGCCGTGCTTGCGCGCCAGCTTGAGCTGCTCGCGGTAGAAGTGCTCCTGCCGCTCGCGCTGGGGGCTTTGTATGAGCGCCGGCACAAAGTAGTCCAGGCCGATCTCACCGACCGCCACCAGCCGCGGGTCCTCACGCCTGAGTGCGAGTTCAGCGTCCAGCGCCTGCAGGTCCTCGTCCCGCGCCTGCGGAACGCACAGCGGGTGTATGCCCAAGGCATAGCTGTCCGAAAACCGGTGCGCCAACAGGCGCACCGCCTCGAAGTTAAAGACCCCCACCGCCGGCAGCACGCAATGCGCCACGCCGTTTGCGGCCGCCCGCGCACGCACCTCGGCGACGTCGGCGGCCAGCTCCCCGGCGTCCAGGTGGCAATGGGTGTCTATCCAGAAAGTCATGCGGTAAGAGGAAGATAAGGAGAAGGCAAGTAGAAGATAAGTGGAAGATGGAAGAAAAAACAACGGAGCAGGACTAGTCGCCAAAGATGTTGACACAGAAATGAAATCGGGACACCCTATGCTTTTTTCAGGCGGAACACCCCTTCACGGGTTCCGGTTTTCGCCCCGGTTTCTTTTCAGCTGATCTCCCTACGTCAACCCGTCCAACTCGACATAACAAAGGAAAGCCAAATGAAATTATCCCGCCTGATGAGCCAGATTCTCGGCGCCGGCCTTGTTGCTTCCAGCCTCGCCGGCACCGCCTGGGCGCAAGACCAGAAGCTGCGGCTGATCACCTGGGCCGACTACGTCCCCGCCGACGTCGTGGCGCAGTTCAAGAAGGAAACCGGCATCGACGTCGAGCTGACGCTCTCGAACAATGAAGAAATGATCTCCAAGCTGCGCGCCACAGGCGGCGCCGGCTTCGACCTGGCCCAGCCCTCGCAGGACCGCATCACCGGCCCGCAGCAGGAGTTCGGCATCTACAAGCCTATGGACCTCAGCAAGATCAAGTCCGATCTCTTCATCCCCTCCATGCTCGAGGCCACCAAAAAGAACACCACGCTGGACGGCAAGGTCTACGGCCTGCCGCACATCTGGGGCACCGACGGCCTGGTCGTTAACACCAAGCTGGCCAAGATGGCCGACTACCCCGACCTCTGCAAGGCCGAGTTCAAGGGCAAGACCGCCGTGCGCCTGAAGCGCCCCACGCTGCTGGCCTTCGCCTTCGCCTCCGGCAAAGACCCCTTCGCGCTGTACAAGGACCCGAAAGCCTATGGCGCGCTGATGGACGAAGTCGGCAAGACCATGATCGCCTGCAAGGGCAACATCAAGTTCTACTGGGACAACAAGGACCAGCTGCTCAACGGCATGCGCGCCGGCGAAGTCGTGGGCGCCATGATGTGGGACACCGGCGGCTGGAAACTCAACGCCGAGAAGCCCGAGATCCAGTTCATCGCGCCCAAGTCCGGCGCCCTCGGCTGGATAGACACCTTCGCCATCCCCGCCAAGGGCCGCAACGATGCCGCCGCCTACGCCTGGATCAACTTCAACATGCGCCCTGAAATCGCCGCCAAGGTCGCGGGCACGGCCGGCAACTTCACCGCCTCCAAGGGTGCCGACCAGCTGGCCGACCCCAAGCTCAAGGCCCAGTTCGCCGCCAGCTTCCCTGAAGCCGCGCTGAAGAACGTCAAGTGGTATCCCGCAGTGCCCGCCGGCATCGAAGACATCGAAGGCCGAGTACTCGACCGCATCAAGGCAGCTAATTGAGTAGCCCCCTGAGTCGCTTCGCGCCTTCCCCCCAGGGGGACGAAAGCTGCGGCCCGGCAAAGCCGGTTCCGCGCTCTCACTGGCCTTTCGCTCTTTGTGTGCAAGCACCCGTCCGCTGGCGCGCGCGGTAGATAACTAAAGCAGGCACGCCCACCCATGCACGCGGATTTGCAAGCCGAGCACGTCGGTAAAACCTACGCCGGCCAGCCCGCCGTGAAGGATTTGTCCTTCACGGTGGAGCGCGGCAGCTTCTTCTCCATCCTCGGCCCCTCGGGCTGCGGCAAAACCACGCTGCTGCGCATGATCGCCGGCTTTCTGTCGCCCGACGCGGGCCAGATCCACATCGGCGGCAAGCCCATGAACGGCGTGCCGCCCAACCAGCGGCCCGTCAACATGGTGTTCCAGCACCTGGCGCTGTTCCCCATGATGTCGGTCGGCGAGAACGTCGGCTACGGCCTGGCGCGGCGCGGCCTGTCGCGCACCGACATCGCGGCCAAGGTCGGCGCCATGCTGGAGCGCGTGAGCCTGCCCGGTATGCAGGACAAGCGCGTTGACCAGCTCTCCGGCGGGCAGCGCCAGCGTGTGGCCATCGCACGCAGCCTGGTGCTGGAGCCCACGCTGCTGCTGCTCGACGAGCCGCTGGGCGCGCTCGACCTCAAGCTGCGCGAGCACATGAAGGTGGAACTCAAGCAGCTGCAGGCCGCCTTCGGCACCACCTTTGTCTACATCACGCACGACCAATCCGAAGCCCTGGTGCTGTCCGACCACGTCGCCGTGATGAACGCCGGCAGCTTTGAGCAGGTGGGCACGCCGCAGCAGCTGTATTACCAGCCGCAAACCCCGTTTGTCGCCGGTTTTGTGGGCGCCAACAACAAGCTGGCCGCCAGCACCGGCGCCGCCGGCGCGGAGGCCGGCAGCGTGGTCAAGCTCACCACCAGTGAAGGCCTGGCCCTGCGCGCCCGCGCGGCCGGCCGGCTGCAGCCCGAGCAGGCGGTGCAGGCCTTTGTGCGGCCCGAGGCCATCAACCTGGCGCGCGACGCGACCGAGTTGCCGGCCAACCACACGGTCTATGCCGGCCAGGTCGAAAGCCTGCTGTTCGACGGCGCCAACTCCGCCGTGCTGCTGCGCGAGACCGCCAGCCGCACCGAATTCCGCATCGCCCTGCCGCAGACCGGGCGCTTCGCCGACCTGCGCATAGGCGAGACGGTCGCCTTCAGCTTCGACCCCGAGCAGGCCGTCTGCTTCGGCAACAGCTAGGCCCGCCATGCAAGCCGCGGCCGTCCTGCCCTCCACTGGTAGTTCCGGGCAGTCGCAGGCCCGGCTGATCCTGTTGCTGCTGCTGGCGCCGGCCCTGGTCTGGCTTATCGGCCTGATCGTGCTGCCGCACATAGACCTGGCCGTGCTGTCGCTGCGTGAGCGCATCGCGCCGCGCCAGTACGCGCCCAGCTTTGCGCAGTACCGCACCTTTGTCGAGGAGCCGCTGTACTGGCACACCTTTGTGCGCACGGCGCTGATGTCCATCCTGGCCACAGCCATCACGCTGCTGCTGGCCTTCCCCATCGCCTGGACGATTGCCAAGCTGGTGCGCGGGCGCGCCAAGTCGCTGTTGCTGGTGATGTGCCTGATCCCCTTCTGGGTCAGCGAAACCGTGCGCACCCTGGGCTGGATGATTTTGCTGCGCGAATCCGGCGTGCTGCCCGCCGTGCTGGTGCAGCTGGGCATCACCGGCGCGCCGGTGGAGCTGCTCTACCGCGACGCCACCATCCTGGTCGGCCTGGTCTACACCTCCATGCTTTTTATGGTGGTGCCGCTGATCAGCGCGCTCGAAAGCCTGGACGACACGCTGATTGAAGCCGCCTACGACCTGGGCGGCAACGGCCCGTCCATCCTGCGCCAGATCGTCATCCCGCACGCCGCGCCCGGCATCCTGGCCGGCTGCATCGTGGTCTTTATGCTGACCCTGGGCAACTACCTCACGCCCACGCTGCTGGGCGGCAAGAACTCGCTGTGGTTCACCGAGCAGATCTACACCCAGTTCATCACGCGCTTTAACTGGGAACAGGGGGCTGCGTTCGGCTTTTTGCTGCTGGGTTTGTCCACGGCCATCGTCTGGCTCGGACTCAAGTTAACCGGCCAGAAGTTCGGCGAAGTGATGCGGCGTTCATGAAGGACACAGCATGATCGCCTCCCTGCCCCGCCCCGCCTGGCTGCGCGCCGGCACCTGGGCCTATGCCCTGGCGTTTTTCGCCTTTTTGTTCCTGCCGCTGGTGGTGGTCGCGGTGTTCGCCTTCAACGACGCCCCCTACCCGGCACCGCCCTGGCGCGGTTTCACGCTCGACTGGTTTTTCGGCAGCAAGTCCGGCCGCACCGGCCTGTTCGCCGATGGGCCCATGCTGGCCAGCCTCTGGACCAGCGTGGTGGTGGCCGCCTGGGTCACCGTGCTGGCCGTGCTGGTCGGCACCACCAATGCCTTTTTGATCGAACGCGCGCGCTTTCCCGGCAAGCAAGCCCTGTCTTTCCTGATGCTGGCGCCGCTGGTGATCCCCGGCGTCATCCTGGGCATTTCCATCCTGGCCTTCGCCAGCCGGATGGCCCAGCTGGCCGACGACTGGTGGGGCCTGGAACTCGACTTTTTGCGCCCCGGCCTGCCGCTGGTGGTGATAGGCCAGTTCTCCTACATCGTCTCCATCGCCACCCTGGTCATCACCGCGCGCCTGAAACGTTTCGACATCACTTTGGAAGAAGCCGCCTACAACCTGGGCGCCTCCCGCGCCGCGGTCTTCACCACCATCACCCTGCCCTACCTGAAACCCGCGCTGATCGGCGCCGCCGCCATCTCGTTTTTGATGTCCTTCGAGAACTTCAACACCACGCTGATGCTGGTCGGCTCGGACTCGCCGCTCACCGTCATGATGTACGGCCGCATGCGCGAAGGCGCGACGCCGGTGCTCAATGCGGTGAGCCTGTTCCTGATGCTGGCCTCGGCTGCGCTGGCGCTGACCCTGCTGCGCAGCCCACCTGACACTCCCGGACGCTAACAGCCTCTCACAAAACCCTGGTTTTAGCCCCCTCTCCCTCTGGGAGAGGGTAGGGGTGAGGGCCAGCGGCGGTCAATACGCCCCCTTTTGTGCACCGGCCGCGGCCCTCACCCCCGCCCTCTCCCAGAGGGAGAGGGAGCAAGACCTGTGCAACAACGCCAAGAGTTTTTTTGAAGGCTGCTAGCACCCGGAGCGCTTTACAAAGCCCTTCCATCCCATACCCAAATCGCGTGCATGGATGCACAAATCGTGATACGGTGCATCTGTAAATACAGGGCCTGAAAACCGCTTTTCGCCCCGTATCAGCCCGGTTTTGAGACTTTGACTCACAGGTGAACGGATGCGCAGGCCAGCCCTTTACAGCAGTTCAAACCGTCCGGCGCAGGGCGCGGGTGAGGCCCAGGCGCAGCCGCCCGGCGAGGCCGCCACCGCGGACGCCGTCCCCTCCACCCCTCCCTCCCGCTTTCCCCGCATTGCCCGCCTCGCCAACCGCCTGGCGCGCCACCAGCTCTACCTGCTGTGGTCCGTCGTCGGCCTGCTGGCGCTGCTGCTGGCCTTCAGCTTTGCCTCGCCACTGCGCAACCCCGTGCGCAAGCTGACCCAGGAAGACATCAACGCGGCCGTCCTCAAAACCCTGGAAACCACCGTCCTGCCCTCGCCCGGTACCAAAGCCTATGACACCATCATTCCTTCGGTCGTGCGCATCGTCGGCCTGGGCAAGGACAAGGACGGCAAGGAAGACGGCGAGCGCAGCGTCGGCACCGGCGTGGTCATCGTCGACAAGGGCATCATCCTGACCAACCTGCACGTGGTGCAGAACGCCCAGATCATCAAGGTCACCTTTGCCGACGGCCTGGAATCCACCGCCAGCATCACCGGCGTGCAGCCCGAGAACGACCTCGCCGTGCTGCAGGCCCACAAAATCCCCGACGACCTGATCGCCGCCACCATGCGCTCCACCGCCGACCTGGCCCCCGGCGACCAGGTCATGGCCGTCGGCTACCCCTTCGGCATAGGCCCCTCGGCCTCGCAGGGCGTGATCTCCGGGCTCAAGCGCAACTTCCGCTCGCCCGAAGGCAAGCAGATGATGAGCAACCTGATCCAGTTCGACGCCGCCGCCAACCCCGGCAACTCCGGCGGCCCGCTGGTCACCATGGACGGCGAGGTCATCGGCATCGTCACCGCCATCTTCAACCCCAACCAGCAGCGCACCTTTGTCGGCATAGGCTTTGCCGTGCCCATCGAGAACGCCGCCTCGGCCGCCGGCATGCCGCCCTTCTGAACACCTTCCGACACCTTCCACACACCTCCTGACCCCAGCCCCAAGGACCCCGCCGCATGGAACAGACCACTCCGCAAAACGCCAACCACGACACCGCCCAGCTCATGGAGCAGATTCTTTACGAGGTCAAGCGCGTGGTCGTCGGGCAGGACCGCTTCCTCGAGCGCGTCATGGTCGCCATCCTGGCCCAGGGCCACCTGCTGGTCGAAGGCGTGCCCGGCCTGGCCAAGACCCTGACCATCAAGACCCTGGCCAACACCGTGCAGGGCCAGTTCAAGCGCATCCAGTTCACGCCCGACCTGGTGCCCGCCGACCTGGTCGGCACCCGCATCTACAACCAGAAAACCGGCGAATTCAGCACCTCGCTGGGCCCGGTTTTCACCAACCTGCTGCTGGCCGACGAAATCAACCGCGCGCCCGCCAAGGTGCAAAGCGCGCTGCTGGAAGTGATGCAGGAGCGCCAGGTCACGATTGCCGGCACCACCCACAAAGTGCCCGAGCCCTTTTTGGTCATGGCCACGCAAAACCCGATCGAAACCGAAGGCACCTACCCGCTGCCCGAGGCCCAGGTCGACCGCTTCATGATGAAGGTGCTGGTCGACTACCCCACCGATGAAGAAGAGTTTGTCATCGTCCAGCGCGTCACCGGCCCGGCCGTCGCCGTGAGCGCCGTCGCCACCACCGAGCAACTCGCCGCGCTGCAGGCCGAGTGCCGGCGCATCTATGTCGACCCCTCGCTGGTGCAGTACGCCGTGCGCCTGGTCTCGGCCACCCGCACGCCCATCAAGCATGGGCTGAAAGATTTGCAGCGCTTCATCACCTTCGGCGCCAGCCCCCGCGCCACCATCAACCTGACCGAAGGCGCACGCGCCCTGGCCCTGCTGCGCGGCCGCAGCTACGCCCTGCCCGAAGACATGACCGACCTGGTGCCCGACGTGCTGCGGCATCGGCTGGTGCTGTCGTATGAGGCGCTGTCAGAAGGGCTGACCGCCGACGGCCTGGTCGCAAAAATCATGGCCAAGATTCCTCAGCCCGCGAAGCCGCTGGAACATGAAAAACTCGCCGCCTGAACCTTCAGCCAAACCCGCTTCAGCCGGCGCGGAGCAACTGCTGCGCCGGCTCGAGTGGACGGTGCTGCGCCGCCTCGACGGCCTGCTGCAGGGCGACTACCGCACGCTGCTGCGCGGCACCGGCATGGACCTGGCCGACCTGCGCGAATACCAGCACCATGACGACGTGCGCCACATCGACTGGAACGTCACCGCCCGCCTCGAACAACCCCATGTGCGCGTCTTCACCGAAGACCGCGAAATGAGCGCCTGGTTTCTGCTGGACCTGAGCCCCTCCATGGACTTCGGCTCCAGCGAGCAGCGCAAGCGCAATGTCTCGGCCGAGTTTGTCGCCGTGCTGGCCCGCATGCTGACCCGCCACGGCAACCGCGTCGGTGCCATGCTGTATGGCTCCGGCGTCGACGCCGTGATCCCCGCGCGCGGCGGCCGCCACCATGTGCTGCATTTGCTGCACACGCTGCAGGCCAGGCCTGAAACGACCCACCTGGGCCCGACGCGCCTGCACGAGCTGCTCGAATCCGCCGCCAACCTGGTGCGCCGCCGCTCCACCGTGTTTGTGGTGTCCGACTTCATCACCGAACCCGGCTGGGAGAAACCCCTGGGCCAGCTGGCCCGCCGCCATGAAGTGGTGGCCGTGCGCCTGCTCGACCCGCTGGAACTGGACCTGCCCGACCTGGGCCTGATCCCGATACGCGACGTCGAAACCGGCGAACAGCTGCTGGTCGACACCCACGACGCCGGCTTCCGCAAACGTTTTGCGCGCATCGCGGCCCAGCGCGAGGCCGATTTAAGGCAGGCGCTGGCACGCGCCGGCGTCGACGCGCTGGAACTCTCCACCGACGACAACCTGGTTGACGCCATCATGCGCTTCACCGAGCTGCGCAAGCGCCGCAGCCGCGCATCGGGCGGCGCTTTACCGGCCCACCTGAAGCACGCCGCCTGAGGCTGCCAAGGACACCTCACCATGAACTCCCCCAGCTGGCTCACCTCCTTCATGTCCAAACTGCCTTTGCCGACTTTTTTGTGGCCGGAATTTTTGTGGCTGCTGCTGGCCATCCCGCTGCTGGTGCTGCTCTACATCTGGCTGCTGCGCCGCAAGAAAAAAATGGCCTTGCGTTATGCCAGTCTCTCCATCGTGCGCGAAGCCATGGGCCGCGGCCAGAGCTTCCGCCGCCATGTACCGCCCATCCTGTTTTTGCTCTCCATCGCCGCCATGCTGGTCGCAGCCTCGCGCCCCTTCGCCGTCATCAGCCTGCCCTCGCAACGCGAAACCATCATCCTGGCCATGGACGTCTCCGGCAGCATGCGCGCCGCCGACGTGCTGCCGAACCGCCTGGTCGCCGCGCAGAACGCCGCGAAAGCTTTCCTGGCCGACCTGCCGCGCAATGTGCGCGTAGGCATCGTCGCCTTTGCCGGCACGGCCTCGGTGGTGCAGCAACCCACGCTAAGCCGCGAAGACCTGGTCGTCGCCATCGACAAGTTCCAGCTGCAGCGCGGCACCGCGATAGGCAACGGCATCGTCGTCTCGCTGGCAGAACTCTTCCCCGACGCCGGCATTGATTTAGCGTCCATGCAATACGGCCGCGAAAAACCCCGCGGCACCTCCATAGACCAGGCCCTGGCCCCCGACAAGGGCGCGAAGAAGGAATTCGTACCCGTAGCCCCCGGCTCCTACACCTCAGGCGCCATCATCCTGCTGACCGACGGCCAGCGCACCACAGGCGTCGACTCGCTGGACGCCGCCAAAGCCGCCGCCGACCGCGGCGTGCGCGTCTACACCGTCGGCGTGGGCACGGTGGATGGGGAAACGATTGGTTTTGAAGGCTGGTCCATGCGCGTCAAGCTGGACGAGGAAACCTTGAAGGGGATTGCCCGCACCACGCAGGCGGAGTACTTCTATGCGGGGACCGCGGCGGACTTGAAGAAGGTGTATGAGACGCTCAGTTCTCGGCTCGCAATTGAGAAGAAGGAGACCGAGATTTCCGGGCTGCTAGCCTTGCTCGCGGCAGCGCTGGCTTTGGTGTCGGCTAGCTTGTCGTTGCTTTGGTTTAACCGGATTCTTTGAGGGCCGGAAGCCCTCCCTGGGTGGGCGACCAAGAGTTGCCGGCGAGCCTCTTGCCACTGGTGTTGCGATATACATTAGCTGGATTCCTGAACACCCATTCACTCACACATGCGTCACAAGGTTTCCGAGAAGTACATTGCCATGCGCCGTGGTGGGCCCCGCCGCCTGTTCATCATGATGTCGTCTGTGCTTGCCTTGTTTGCCCTTCTCGCGTTCTCGCAGCGGAATCATCCAGACAACACTTCGCCTTTCGGGGCATTGTTCGCCATCACAGTAGCCGGCGCTATCGGCTTTTTTCAGTCGCGGCGCATGTCGAAGACCACCACGGAGCTGGAATCGCTGATCGTCGAGACCACCAGTGAAGGAATCGCACTCGAAACACCAGGCGCGCGTCACGTCTTCAGCGCTGCCCAGGTTTTAAAGGTCCTGATGTATCGCACCTACTTTTCACCGGGCATCTATTGCACTGGATTGCAGGTTGAGAGCCACCTGATCGCGCTACCCCCGCTGGAGCAGAATGACGCTTTCATCGCTGAGCTTCGCCTCGCGGCACCTCATGCCGAATTTCTTGTCCGGCGACAGCTGATTGTTTAGCCGCGAATCCACCGCTCAAGGGCCAGCCCAATAGCGCGCAAGTTTTTATACTGAAAATCAATGTTCGGCCCATCCGCCCAAGAGTTCTCAGCCCTCGTACAGCTTCCGCTGATTTGCGCCGTCGTCCTTGGACTGACCATGCTGTTTCGTCTTCGCACCTTTGCAGCCCTGCTTGTAGCGTGGATGGTGACCGCGCTGTGGGTGATGTTGGGCATTGCGCTGTTGAGCATCCCCTCATTCCTGGGCATCCTTATGCTTGTGTATAGCTTTTGGGCGCTTCTCGTGTTCATGGGGATTGCGGCATATATTTCTTTTCCCGAGCCCAAGCCTGTGGTGCCGGCACCGGCAAGGAAAGAGTCTCCGTCGTCGACCCAGGCCTATGTCCCCGTTGGCCCTCCCGGAACCTGCCCGAACTGCCAAAAAGCCATTCCGACCGATTCGCCGGAGTGTCCGGGATGCCGCGCCTCTTTTGGTGAAGGCTCGTCGTGGGCAGTGGAGCCAAAGAACTGAGCGCGACTGGTTAGATATCTCTATCCTGTGAGGATCGACCCGACAAGCTACCGCGAATGAGGCCCCTGCCCTGACCATCCCCTGCGGCCTTCTGCTTCAGACGCCAGTTTCCATATGTACAAAAACCTGTTTCGCTCATTGGTATTTTCCCTGCTGTTCACGCTTCCGATGATTGCTTACGCCGTAGATGGCGTAGGTATATTCGAGTTCTTTCCCGCGCTCGGGATCATCGTTCGTTTCCTATTTTTTTCGGCAGCTGTCGTAGTTCTTGCGATCGGCTTTACGGCTAATGAAAACAAGCAACCGAGCATACGCCGCCGTGTCATTGCAGTAGCCTTCGCCGCGCCGATGTTGTACTTCGTCGCTGAACCAGCCATATCAACCATTTACCTCAACTCCTTGTGCCGCAACGAAGCCGCAGTGCAGGCCGATGTTCGTAGCGAGGACTGGTCGCCATCGGTTCCAAGCTCTTCAATCCGATCACAGTCGCAACGCCGCGATGGCGGCTGGGAAGCGAATGTGGCCCCTGACCTACTGGAATACAACAGCGTCGTAGACCGCGCATTCGGCGTGCAATGGGTTAGCTATCGCCTTTCAGACCAACGAACGCAGAAAGTCTTGCTCTCCGCAAGCTATTTTTCTAATCGCTCTAAAGGACCCATGAGCTGTGAGGCCGCTACCATGTACTGGAAGCTGCGCATGCAGTTCACCAAGAAGGCCTGGGCTGGCGGCAAAACACCAAGTGGAACCTGACCCCTCCGGCCGTAAGTTGATATCAATACCGCGCTTGATCTCGTATTCGACCGGCACTAAGCTTTTCCCATGAGTTCAACCCGGATCTCCCTCCACATAGACGCCCCACGCCCACGCGTGTATGCCGCACTGATAGACGCCGCCATCGCCCAATGGAAAGTCCCCGACGGCATGACCCTGGTGGTGTATGAATTTGAAGCGCGTGAAGGCGGCCGCTACCGGATCTCACTGACTTATGAAGAGCCGGGCGCCACCGGCAAGACGTCCGCGCACACCGACACCTATCACGGCTATTTCAGGGAACTGGTGCTGAACGAAAAGGTGGTCGAGGTGATGGAATTCGAAAGCTCCAAGCCCGAGATGCAGGGCGAGATGACGTCCACCATCGCGCTCTCAGATGAGGACGGCGGAACCCGGCTTGTCGCGCTGCATGAGGGTGTACCGCCAGGCGTTGCGCCGGAGGACAACGAAGCCGGATGGCGTATGTCACTCGCCAAGCTGGCAAAGCTGGTGGGGGCTGAGGCTAGGTTCGCATGAAGCACCACCTATCGGAAGACCAGATCGCCTACCAGGCGCGCCCGTTCTCCCACACGGGCCGACTTTGGGGCGCCGCCATTGCTGCTTGTCTGATAGTGCCGTACGCAATCTGGAAAATGCCGTTCTGGGAATTTCGCGATGCGGTGATATTCGGCATCGTCCTCGTACCGGCCGCTTTGATTGGGCTTCTCGTGGTGATGGTCAGGCGGCTGCTAAGGCCATCCAAAAAGTATCTCGAAGGAATGCGGCTCGAAATTGACCGGCATGGCGTGTGGAAAGAGGCAGGGCGCAAGCGCTCTCTTTTGCTCGGCGTGCGGCTGGTTCAGTCGGTTGATGTCTATCGGGACCGGTTGAACGTCATCCAGCGTGTCGTGATCGCGGGCGCGAGGTGCGAGGTGTCCGTGGAGGGGCTCGCCGATATGGAGGCACTTGTCAATGATGCCCAGGGCACTTTCCCCCATGCCGAGGTGAACGTGCACCGAGGTGAGCGCTAACCAAGAGGACCTAGATGTCTAATGCGTATATTGTGATGAGGCCCGGTTTCAAGGACGCTTCTTCTGAAGTGCAGAGCATGCTGAGACAGTGCTTGCTCACAATACAGGAAGCGTCTCTTTCGGCAGAAATCATCGACGAACAGTTCCGCGAGCACACCGCGGATTTGACAGGCTTTGCATTGAAAGCGTCAGGCCCAGTCGCGTATGAAACATTGCGGCCACTGATGCCAAAGCTTCAGGATGATCATCCCGGGTTGGTCACCGTTCAGCTGGTCAATGAAACCGTAGATGCTGAAGTGAATCTCTCGGAGCTTCAGGTGGCGTACTTCCGAAAAGAACGGGCAGTGGACAGCAAGTTCGTGGTTCATGGAGACAACTGTGCAAAGCTTACCCACTCAGCAACAGGCCTCGTGGCACGCAGTACCTGGCATCGTTCCCGAGCGGCCAACTACAAGGAAGCACTCGCTCTTATGCAGTCTTTGCTGGCGGCTCGAAGCAGCCGCTAGTGTTGAGGAAGAGTTTCACGCGGCGACCTTCTATGTCCAGGCTATCTCTTGGGGGCCGTGCCCCCTTCAACCTGCCTCCATCACAAAAGCCCGCAGCCCAGCCATCCTCCCATCCCGAAACCGCCAGACATCGCAGTAGGCATGGCGGACATCCTTCCCCGTGCCATCCTTCAAAGTGATCTCCCCAAGCGCCGCAACAAAATCCCCGTCGGCGATCATCTGGTGGACCTCAAACCTGGGCGGCTCCTTGTACTCACTCGCCATCCATTCGCGGACGGCGTCCTTTCCCTTCAGCGTCTTGTCCCCCACGAAAGTCCATTTCGTGTCCTCGGTACAAAACTTCAGGAATCCTTCGTAGTCGCCTTTCATGATGGCCGCGTTGGCCTTCTGCAAAATCTCTTTGTGGCTCTCTGGCATCGAGAAATCTCCTGTTTCAATGGGATGGATTCCAGAGTCTGATCGCGCACCAACACAGGGCTTTGTCAGCCACGGGTCGCGCAGCACGTAGGCGACAGACTTTCGTGGGTGCGGACCAATGCCCAGAGCGTCGCGGAGGCCGCGCGCATCCTTGAAGCCCTGGCCAAAGGCGGCGAAGTCGCGGTGCCGCTCACGCGGGTGGCCTGGGCCGCGCTTCGGCCAGCTGGTGGACTGTTTTGGGTTGCTCTGGCTGGTTCTTGCGCTGGCCTGATGAAGGGTGGCAGGGCCCCGCGCCACGCCCAAAAATCCCCAAAAGTGCATGTTTCGGCCAAATAACGTATGATGCATGTCATGCGAAACGCAAAGCCCCCCAAAATCAACACCCGCTCCGCCGCCAAAGAAGCCTCCCACGAACGCATTGTGTCGGTGGCCGCGCGGGCGATACGGCGCAGCGGTTACGACGGCACGGGCGTGGCCGACATCATGAAAGAGGCCGGCCTCACGCACGGCGCGTTTTACGCGCACTTCGCCTCGCGCGAGGCCATGCTGGCCGAAGCCGCGACCCGGGCCTGCAGCGAATCGGCCGCCCTGGTGGCCGGCGGCCTGGCCGGCGTGCCCTCCGAGCAGGCCTTGGCGTTCATGGTCCGCGGCTACCTGTCGCGGGAGCATGTGGAGCAGGCGGAAATGGGCTGCCCGCTGGCCGCGCTGGGCTCGGAAACGCCGCGCCAGGCGCCCGAAGTGCGCCGTGCGACCACGCGGCACATCAAGGAAATGATTGACCTTGTGGCCCGGCAGTCGCCTGACTGGGGGCAGCCCGGCGCCCACGAACGCGCGCTGGTGACCCTCTCGACCATGGTCGGCACCCTGCTGCTGGCACGCGCGGTCGACGAACCCGCGCTGGCGGACAGCCTGTGCGAGGCTGCGGTGAAGCAGCTGGTGCCGGTCTCCCACTGAATCTTTTTTGAGCCACGCCTGCTTTCTTCTTCGCTCTTATATATGACGTCCATCATGCCAAATCCACTTCAACCGCCAGTCCAGGACAACAACATGAAAGCCCTGACCTTCAAACGCTATGGCAAAACTCCGGATATCGGCTTCGCCGAGGTTCCACGTCCCACGCTGAAGCCCGACGAACTGCTGGTTGAAGTCCATGCCGCGGCTGTGAACCCTATCGACAACATGATCCCGACCGGGCTCTTCAAGGCGGTGGTGAAGTTGCAGTTGCCGGCGGTGATGGGCAGCGACCTGGCCGGTGTGGTGACGGAGGTCGGCAGCCGCGTGACCCGCTTCAAACCCGGTGATGCCGTTTTTGCGAGCATCTTCGGCATCGGCACGGGCGCGATCGCCGAGTTCGCGGTGGTGCCGGAAAGCGCGGCCGCGCTGAAGCCGGACAAGCTGGACTTTGTGCAGGCGGCGTCTATCCCCATGGTCGGGCTGACCTCGTGGCAGGCACTCAAGGAGCGCATGAAGCTCCGGCCCGGCCAGAAGGTGTTTATCCCCGCGGGCTCCGGCGGCATAGGCACCTTCGCGATCCAGCTGGCCAAACACCTGGGCGCCAGGGTGGGAACGACCACCAGCACGGGCAATGTCGAGCTGGTGCGCAGCCTGGGTGCGGACGAGATCGTCGACTACAAAAAACAGGAATTCGAGAAGGTGCTGCGCGGCTACGACGCGGTGCTGGGCACCGTCAGGGGCGACGCGATGGAGAAAGCAGTCGGCATCCTCAAGCCGGGCGCCGCCATGGTTTCCCTGGTCGGACCGCTGGACGCGGCATTTGCCCGCGCCCGGGGTCTGGATTTCTTCCTGACCTTTGTGTTCGGGATGATGAGCCGCAAGATCATGCGCCTCGCAAAACAGCACGAGGTCAGCTACTCATTTCTCTTCGCGCACCCCGATGGCGCCCAGCTCGCGCAGATCGGCGAGCTGCTCCAGACGGAGCGCATCCGGCCGGTGATCGACAAGGTGTTTCCGTTTGAGCAGGCCAAGGAAGCGCTTGACTATCTTGCGCAAGGGCGCGCCAAAGGCAAGGTCGTGATCAAGGTTCGCTGAGTTCTGTTCGTGCCGGTTCGGGTGGAAATCGGCAGCCGAATTTTTTTGTTCCCCACTTTTAATTTTTGGAGATGTTTATGAAGATCAAAGATTCCGTTGTCCTCGTCACCGGCGCCAATCGCGGCATAGGCCTGGCTTTTGCGCGCGAGCTGCTGGCACGCGGCGCCCGCAAGGTCTATGCGGCCGCGCGCGACCCGGCCACCGTCACCCTGCCCGGCGTACAGGCCCTGAAGCTTGACGTGACCAAACCGGACGAAGTGGCAGCCGCCGCGGCGCTGGCGTCGGACGTCACGCTGGTGATCAACAATGCCGGTGTCGGCAAGCCCGGGGGCTTTCTCGCGGCCGACAGCGAAGAGACGTCCCGCCACATGCTGGAGACCAATTTCTACGGCGTGCTGCGCATGAGCAAGGCTTTCGCGCCTGTCCTCAAAGCCAACGGCGGCGGCGGCCTGCTCAATGTGCTGTCCATCGTCTCGTGGGTCAACGGCGGCGAACTGGCGGCCTATGCGGCCAGCAAGTCGGCGGCCTGGTCGCTCACCAACTCGCTGCGCCATGAACTGGCGGCGCAAAAGACGCAAGTGCTGGGACTGCACATGGGTTATGTGGATACCGATCTCATACGCGAGTTCGACGTGCAGAAGTCCAGCCCCGAGGACATCGTCAAGCGTGCGCTTGACGGCCTGGAAGCGGGCGCCGACGAGGTGCTGGCCGATGAACTGACCCAGCATGTCAAGGCCGGGCTGACGGCGGCAAGGCCCAGCTACCTGCCGCAAGCCGCCTGAAAAAACGGCACGGCCGGATCAGCCGGCCTGGCATTCTTTCGCGAAGGCGGCCAGCGCCCGCGTAAAAGCCTTGGGAACCTCCAGCGGCGCGAACTCGCCGCTGCCCCCCAGCACCTCACCCGTGAGGCGCTTCGCACCCGCGGCTTTCAGGGCGGGAAGGTAGTCGTCGGGCGAACGACCATCGGCGTCGCCGCGCAGGTAGAGCATGGGCGTCTCGATGTTCTTGTGCCGGCTGTTGTGTTTGGCATCGGCCTGCAGCGCACGGTACCAGTCAAAGCCGGCCTTGAGCGCCTCCGCTCGCTCGTAGGCTTGCGCGAAAGCGGCTCTATGCGCCTCCGTCACCGCCTCTTTCTTGCCGGCCAGGAAGTCGGTGAAAAAATCAAAGTAAGCGCGCTGGTGGCCCGTGACCAGAAGCTCAGGCAGCTCAGGCAGGGCATGGAAGGCGAAGTGCCAGATGCGGGGATCGGCCAGAATTTTGTCCCAGGGATCAATGCCGGGGATCACGGTGTTCATGACCACGGCGCCCGCGATGCGCTCGCCGTGGTCGCGCGCGGCCGCGTAGGCGACCATGCCGCCCACATCAAGGCCGGCAATGACGGGTGAACGCGCACCGGCGCGTTCCGCCGCGCCTATCACGATGTCGGCAAGGACGGTCTTCTCCGCGGAAGGCGGAGCACCGCGTGAGTCGCCAATATCGGGTAAATCGAAGGCAAGCACAAAATGCCCGGTGGCGAGCGTGTCGACCACCGGGGCGTAGAGGTCCTTGGAGTGCGGCCAGCCGTGCAACAGCACGATGGCGGGCCTGGCGGGATCGCCGGCCGCGATCAGGCCCAGGGTCAAGCCCTCATGGGCCATGGTGTCGGTGCGCATAAAGCATGCGGGTCCGCTCGCATGCAGCGCCTGACTGGCGCTTCATGCGCGAACGAACCCGGCTTCCAGGCTAAGGCTTAGCGTTTCGGTTTGGTGACTTCGTGGCCGATCACGCCGCCGACTGCGGCGCCGCCTACCGTACCCAAGGCGCTACCGCCGGTGAGGGCCGCACCGGCCACACCGCCCACACCGGCGCCGATCGCGGTGTTCCTGTCTTGCGTCGTCATGCCGCTGCAGCCTGCAAGGCCCATGAAAGCGGCCGCTGCCATCGCGCACACTGCGCTTCGTTGGATGGTGATCATTTTCAGTCTCCTTGAGAAGTTGATGAAGGTGATTTCATGCTAGAACGCGGTGCCGCCACGGGTGTAGGACGGTGGCCCGTATCCCTGAGGACCGAGTCCGACCATCAGGAGGGCGAATTCCGCGCGGCCCGAACAGCGGGGCCGCTACTGCAGGACAGTTCTACGAAGTCCCGGCATCAACGCCACTTTGGCCGGGCTTGGGCAAGAGAAATTCCAGATGCGCCGGCAGTTGGGGCGCCTGTTGGAGCGCCTGTTCGGGAATACCGATATTGACCGGAGGGGGTGGCTTGTCGTCCCTGAACTGTTCGCGCGCGGCCTCCACCGGATCCCGATGGCCGTGCGCGTGCTGCGCCTGCAGGGCCCAATGGGCTGCATCCAGCACGTCCAGCTTGCCCACCGCCAATGCCATGATGGTTTCCGTGAAACTTCTGCGCCATTCCTTGCGCTCGCTTGTAGACATGCTGATTCCCCTTCGAGACAAATGAGTGGCGTTCGCCACGGGCTCGACGGGGGCTGTCACACAGCCGACAAGCGGTTAAATCTATTACAGCCGGTCTACAAGAAGCCACCGGTAGGGATATGGGGCGGTTTGACGTAAGACACTTGCGCTTTGCACAAAGGCCATGGCGGCGGCGCCCTTTCAGCCCCGCCGTGCCGCCTCTATCTTGGCGATGTCGATCTTCTGCATCTCCATCATGGCGTCAAAGGCGCGCTTGGCGGCCTTGCGATCAGGGTCGGCGATCGCATCGGTGAGGGCGCGCGGGGTGATCTGCCATGACAGGCCCCATTTGTCCTTGCACCAGCCGCACTGGCTCTCCTGCCCGCCATTGCCGACGACCGCGTTCCACAGGCGGTCGGTTTCGGCCTGGTCGTCGGTCGCGATCTGGAAAGAGAAGGCCTCACTCTGCTTGAAGGTCGGGCCGCCGTTGAGGCCTATGCAGGGGATACCGGCCACGGTGAACTCAACCGTCAGCACGTCGCCCTGCTTGCCGTCGGGGTAGTCGCCCGGCGCGTGAAATATGTCCCCGACCTTGCTGTCGGGAAATGTCTTGGCATAGAAGTTCGCGGCCTCAAGGGCGTCGCGCTCGTACCAGAGGCAGATGGTGTTCTTGCTGACTTTTTTGCTGGCCATTGTGTGTCTCCTGAAGGGTTGGGAATGCAGGCTTATCACCGTCAAAACAGGTTCATCGTACTCATGGCGCGGGCCCGGTCTGTCGGAGGCGGCTGACGCCTTTGTAGGGGGGTGCCTATGCCGCATGCTTTCGCGGCGGGTGTCGAGCTTAATCCTGTGTCCGGCGGGCGGCAAGACACCGGCTAATATGGCTTGCTTATGCCTCCCAAAAACCTTTGCAGCTTCCGGTTGCCGCCTTACTCCGCCATCAGCGGGATATCTCACAGTGATGGAGCGGTGCATCCAGAAACGAACTGGAAATCCTCGAGCATCCGCTGGACGACTTGATGTTGTAAAAGATCTCCAATTACTTTCAAGCTCAGGCTCCCACCACCATGCGGTTCTCCGCCCCGATCGTTGCGCCCCAGGAGGCAAGGCTAGGCCGTTTGGCGGCGGCCGGCCTGTCGGGGTCCGTCGTCTTGCTTGGCGTTTTTTTCTTCTTTGTGGTCGCATCCAGTCTCGGCATGTGGCTGGCGGCATCAGCGGCCGCTGCCACCTTAGCGGCCTACCTGATCCAGGCTCACTACCTAAGCACCATTGGCAGGCACCCGGCCAAGCGGAGGCTTCTCACGTGGCAACTCTCCCTGGCGGTGCATTGCATTGTTTGCGCCATCTGCTATTTCCTTGTTGGCGATTCGGTCGTCTTTGTCTTCCTCATTTCCGAGGCTCTGAGCATGCTCATTCATCTCGCGGGCATCCGCCATGCACTGAAGGCACGAGAGAGTGCCCGCCCTGCCAATGTCACTTAAGGCTCATGGGACCCCATCGCGTCAACATCATCAACACGCTGCAGCTGATCGCAGCGCCGTCAGAGCAGCTTGAATATCAACAGCACGCGCCGGGCATCAACGTGGCGACGGAACTGGTCAACCAATGGTTTGACGACTTCTACCATCCGGGTGATGCGAAATTTGATGCCGAATTTTCGCCGCGCGAGCTTGAGGCCCTGGCCGAATTCAACGAGTTCTACGATGTGCGGGTTTCGCAACTTCCGGACCGGCTTTCCGAGATGCTTGAATCACCGGTCTGGCTCGACGTCATGGCCGCTGCGAACAAGGTGCTGCAGGCCAACAACTGGATCGACGTGGAGGCCAGGTACGAGCGCTAGCGTCGCTCGCCTAGAATCATTTCCGGGTTTGCCGCCACATCTACTTAGAGGGAAAAGAGAGGTTTAACCATGCACGAACTGCCCGAAGAGACCCACACGGAAATCCAGCGCCTGTCCGCCGCCGGTGACCAGCGGGCCGCAGCCTCTCAATTTGCGGAGGCGTTGCCACTCTATTGGGCCGCTTGGGATCTCCTGCCTGAACCAAAAACACAATGGGAAGCCGCCACCTGGATCCTCGCGGCCGTTGGTGACGCGAACTTTCTTGCCGGCGACTACGAGGCCGGGCGGGACAACCTGAGCAAGGCAATGCATTGCCCCGACGCTGTTGGCAATCCCTTTCTGCATCTGAGGCTGGGCCAATGCCAGTTCGAACTTGGCGCGTCGGACCGCGCGGTGGACGAACTCATGCGGGCCTATATGGGTGACGGCGGCAAGGTGTTTGAAGGCCAGGATCCGAAGTACCTTCGCTTCCTCCAGACAAAGGCCAAAGGCGTGAGTCCACCGAAAAAACCCTGGCAGTTCTGGAAGTGACGATAGCTGCGCCATGTGGAAACCTGTGGTCCCAGATGGCAATACCTGTCTCACTGCGAGAAGAGTCATTCCACGGCTTCACCGTCAAGCAGATCGACGGGCGCCTGTTTGCGATCCATTGCTAACATCCGAAGATTCGCACCTGGCCGGCAAAAACTCAAAAAAGGAGGAAGAACACATGGACAACAACCAGACCTCACTGCTATCCGAAATCCGTGACCTGCTGAAAGAGCAGAACACGCTCATCGCCGACATCAAAGCCATGAACGTCGAAGCCGCGGGCCGAAATCTTCTGGCGATGGAGCAGGCCGGCGAGTGGCAGGCCTCGAGTGCCGACGCCTTGCAGCGTGCGCGCCGCGAGAACCGGAAAACATTTATCGTCTTCATGCTGTTCCTGCTCTTGATGGCCGGCTTTGCCTTTTACCGATTCGGCTCCTTCAGCAGGATGCTGGGCGCATAAGCGGCTTCAACGAGAATGCGGACCGCTATTTTTATGTTGAGGCTTGAGTGTTGGTCGACCGAAGCGTCGCACTTCGAGAATAAAGGGCACTGAAAATGAACGATGAATCTTTGAATAACAAGCACCAGCGGACTCTCAGCCAGGCTATCCCGATGAAGCGCTCGTTCCTGTTTCTTTGCTCCTTGCTGTTCGCTGGCTCCTTATGGGCACAGCAGACAAACACATTCGTCTTCGTGAAAGTGACGGAGTCCATTCAGCCGGTCGCCAGAGGAAGCAAGTACGACGACCCGCTCGACACGGCTCTCAGGGGGGCCAGACTTGGCGAAGTCACGGGTGGTGGAAGTTCCCTGTCTAAAGACAAGAGGATCGAGTGGGTTGGTATCGACGTTGAAATTACCGACGTCGCCAAGGGAGTTCCCTTCTTGCGCAAGAAACTCATCGAGCTTGGCGCACCGAGGGGCAGCACTTTGCAGTACCAGTTCAACGGCAAGAAAATCGAGCTGGCTGTCCACGAAGGCGGCTGACCGGGCCACCTCACTGGAATCGCCTGAGGCCCCCAGACCGCTATCGCCCACCCCACAACCCACTCGCTGGACACCTGCCATGGAATCACCGCTAGGCACCGTCATCCTCTACGCACGCGACATGAAGAAGTCCGCGGACTTCTACGCCCGGCATTTTGGTTTCATCACCACCGGCGAAGTCAGTGAAGGGCTCATCGAGCTGCGCGCGCCCCAAGCCGGTGCCGGGATACTGGTCCACCAGGCCGCCAAATCGGTAAAGCTCGGGCAGGTGGGCGTGAAGCTGGTGTTCCATGTGAAGGACGTCACGGCCTATGTGGCCGAAGCGGCGGCGCGTGGCCTCAAGTTCGGGGCGATCCATGAGGCCAACGGCTATTCATTCGCCAACGCCAAGGACCCGGACAAGAATTCGGTGAGTGTTTCAAGCCGGGCGCATCGCCAGGTGCCGGCGCATGGCTAAGCTCCGTTCATTGTGGGTCGACCCCCTGTCGGATGCCCACAAGCGCAGAGACCAGCTCCTGCGGGAGCGGGCATTGCTGGATGCCGCAAGCCAGCCGGAAGCGTACGAGCAGCTCAGCAGCCAGATCAAGTTTGAAGAGGACTTCATCGCCTCGTTCACCGACTTCAAGAAAGAAGCCGCCGCGAAAAGGCGTGGCCCGATGTCCTTGAGTGCCAAGGGAATCCTTCAACTCCTGGGCATCGCAGTTCTGTGGTTTGTTGTGATCGGAATCTGGCGGCGTTACTTTGGATAAGCTGCAAGCAGGTCAAGCATGGCCGGCACCTGCTGAGCCGATACCTCTGATCTTGGACGCCATATGAACCTCAATGCCTGGAATGAAATCGTGTCAGGGCTCAGCAATCCGGATGTGCCCACCTGCGTGGCTGCGGCATCAAAGCTTTATACCGACGCGACACCGGAAGACATTCCGCGGCTGCTGTCGCTTCTGGACAGCGATGATTTTTTTGTGAGGGAGGCGGCCGCCGGGCCTCTCGCGACGCTGGCGGGGCCTGCCGCCCTGCCACAGCTGCTGAAAGCGTACCAACGCGGCTTCGATGAAGGGCATGACAACGACGGCTTCTCCGCAGCCTTGCTGGAAATTCCGGCACTCTTTGGCCCGGAGGCCACGCGCGCCATTGCCGGGTTTTCCCAGACGGCTGAACAAACCCTGAGGGACCATGCGCTGTGGCTGCTGGAGTTCTGTGAAAAGGACGACCAGCCACGCAGTGATCGCGGCGAATAAGCACCTATGGACAAAACAATGCTGTCAACCGAATGTCCAACTTGCGGATCAAGCAAGAATGTGCGCGAGAAGGTGCTCTTGATCGACAAGCTCAACGCCGAACACCTGAAACACCACCCCGACGAGCGCTCTTCCTGCGCGTGCGAAGGTGGGCTCAGTGTCGACGGGCTGAAGCCTGAACTCGTGGTCGAAGGGCCGCTTCAACAGTTTGTGGCCGGCTTCTATTGCGAGGCCTGCGGCACAGGTTTTGTGCCCGAGGAGATGGTCAAGCCTGCCCCACAGTCCTGGAAGCTGTCCGAGTTGGGCTTTCATCGGGTGAACGAAGACGGCTCGCTCGGTCCGCCGCAGGAGCGCATGATTTGAGAAACACGTCAAGAGCCGTCTGACCATTGCCCATGCCGCAAGGCCGGCGTCTCGTCATGCGAGACCAGCACAAACGCCGTACCGAAATCACGCACGAGTCGCAGCATCAAGGTTGGTTGCGGCCGCTGGCCCTCACCCCTGCCCTCTCCCAGAGGGAGAGGGAGTGAAATCCCGGGGAGCGGGATTGAGAATTCGCATAAACCGAAGAAAACCTATAAAACCCGCGTTCCCGCCACCGCAGGCAAAAGCCGTCTATTGCACATGGCATTCCCGCCGCAGCAAGGCCAGCGCGTCGTGGAGCGCGTGAACGGCATCGCTTTGCAGCGTGGCCTGCGCCTCTTCCACAAACTCATCCCACAAGCTGGCGTAGGCGTCCTGGTGCTGCACCGGTGCGTGGTCCAGGAGGTACTGGTGGGCCAGTGCGGGATTGAAACCGGATTTGCGGATTTTGCGCAGCAGGGTCGCGGCGCTTTTTTCGGTCAGCACGGTCTTGGGCGCGGAACCGGCGGCCACGCACAGGAACAGGGTCAACAGCGAACCATCGTCCGCATTGCCGCCGGTCACCTTGCTCCACACGGCGGATGCCTGACGGTCATGGTGATCGACTTCGTTCAGGCCGTCCTCCACCCAGAAATACCGGCCCATGAAAGCCGGGCTGCGGTCAAACAGCTGGCGCGGCGGCAAGGCCGGATCGAGTATTTTGGGCGTGTCGGCCATCACGGACTGCCGCACCGCCTCCACCACGTCCCACAAATGGGCAGGCAGCTTTTTCGGAACGGCGAGGGGCAGCGCAGCCGCAACCGCAGGCGGAACGGCCCCGTGTTTTTTGCGCAAGGCGGTGATCATCTTCTCGAACGCGACCCAGTCGGGCATCTCGGTGCGGCCCGTCGCCGGCACCAGCAAGGCGGTGCGAATCACCGCTTCGGCATCCTTGCCCGCTTCTTCGAGTTCATCGGCGTCCATGCCCAGCTCGCCGGCAAGCCAGACGGCCGCATCGATCACCTGCGCCACCTGGCTGCGCCGGGCAAGTTCGGCCTGGTAGTCGGCCAGGCTGCGCAGCGACCATTTGGCCAGCAGCGGAATGTGCGCGTCGGAGAAGCCGCCGCTTTCATTCATGCCGAAGTGGCTGTTTTGCGGCATGGCGATCAGGGCCTTGAGCATGTCCGAGCCACCCTTGGAGCGCGACAGCAGCGAGAAATCGCGCAGCGATTCAGCCGCCTGAGGGAGGTCGCCGTGGCAGGAATGTTCGAGGTACAGGCTGACCAGGTTCACCATGCGATCGCGGGCTTTTTCAAGGTCCGGGCGCAGAAACTCATTGCCGAAATAACGCGCGATCTGCACCATGCCCTTGGGGCCTTCGACCCGCATGGCTTCGATTTTTTCGGCAGGGATGATGCCGTGCTGCACGCCGTACTGCAGCGCCTTCTCAAAAAAGTGGCGCGTATCGTAGAGCGAGATGGCGGAAGGCGACGACATGGGTACGGGGCTGGTCTGAGTAAAGTGGGCAGGGAGATGGCCGCGAAGGCTCAGATCGCCGATTCTTCGTCGGACTCGCGCGCCGTCGGCGTGGCCTTGCCGCGATCGGTGTCGCCGGTCTCGACCTTGCCGTCGTCGTCCTGCGCATCGTCGTCGTTCTCGTCCTCTTCATCGGAAACTGCCTTGTGGGCACTGCCCTTGGCGCGCAGCACCATCAGCATTTCAATGAACAGGTCCGGCAGTTCGTAACGCAGCAGCCAGGCGAGTTGCATCCAGTCCTGGTCGGCGATCTCCTCCTGCTGGACACGCGGTCTTTCGTAGGCCGAGGCCAGCAGGGCGGACTGGGACAGCATCTTGCCGTACTCGTCGGCCGGCTCAAAGCCGCCGCTGCGCGCAAAGCCCTCGACACGGCTCCACTGGTCGGAAAAATAATCGGCGAGGGCTTCGCTGCCACCTTCCAGGTCGCCGATCGCGGTGAGAAATTCCAGCGGGTCCGCGTCCTCCCGGAAGATCACCGCATTGACCATGCCGCGCAGGTGCGTGCGGGTCAGGTCCTTGTAGAGCTTTTCAATCACCACGGCGCGGGCAAACTGCGCGGGCGTGACCAGCAGGCCGACCACCGACGCCTTGGAATTGTCGTACTCGCGAATGACGGCCAGGACGTCCTTGGGCGGCAGTTGCTCCAGCACCACCATCAGCGCTGCGTCACCTTCGGCGTCGGCCAGCCCGACCAGCGCAGCCTCGGCGCCGACGATGTCGCCGGCCGCAATCAGGCTTTGGGTTTTTGCTATCAGGGCGAGATGCGTTGTCATCTGTGTTTTACCTTCCAGTTCATGCTTGCTTGCCTCAGTCTTTGGCGTCAAAGCCCTGCTGGACCAGCCAGTCGGAACCTGCCTCGTGGCGTGCCCGGGCATCGCCGCTTTGCTCACGCTCGTCATCGCCCTCAAACATCACCGGGGCGTTTGTGTCGCCGTTCTCATCACTGTCTTCGTCGTCATCGCCGTCGTCGTCTTCTTCGGCGCTCACGATAGACGCGGCCACCGGCAGGCCCGCCATGTATTCCAGCCCCGCCGTCAGCGTCAGGAATTTTTCCCCGCCGGGCGCCTGCAGGACGATGTGCGCCAGGTCCTGGGCCCAGGGCGCCAGCACAAAGCCATCCGCCAGGCTGCCCCAGGCCGGAAAGCCATCGACATCAACATCGTGGGTGAGCAGGTGTTCCATCACGGCTTTTCCCGTGAAATCAAACCCCTGGTGAAACACCACCGCCACCATCTCGGGGCTGGTGTCCATCATCTGGACCAGGAAGGCCATCTCCTGGCGTTTGCCGGCCAGGCGCTGGTGCAACACGTCGCGCCCCTCGGAGTCGAATCGCAGGTCATCCATCTCGGACTGGTAAGCCGAGCGCAGGTCGAGGAAATAGGGTGAGACGCTCATGCAGCCGGGTTTTTCATGGGGTGTTCTTCTTTGGGTCAGCCGGGGTCACAGCAGCGGGTTGAAATAATCGGTCCAGATGGCACGCGCCGTGTCTATCGGGCTGTCGAGCAGGTTGCGGCGGCGGTTGTCGTCATAGGCCTGGCGCTTGTCCGCATCCGACAGCACCTCATAGGCCTGCTGCACCGCCCTGAAACGCCCGGGCGCCTCGGGGTCGGCATTTTTGTCCGGGTGCCAGAAGGAGGCCTTCAGTCGAAAGGCTTTTTTGACATCGGCCAGCGTTGCTGCGCTGTCGAGCCCGAGGGCGGTGTAGTGATCAGTCATGCGAAGGTGCTGTGTCCTGGACCGGAGGCAGGGAACTGCACGGCATGTTGAAAGACTCACGAAGTGAGGGGGATACGCCTGCGCGCGCGGCGGAGGGATCAAGGATTATGCCTGTCTGGCGATGTGCAGGCTGGTAGACGGTAATTGACCTTGTGCCGTACTTGCCGCCCGCAGGTCGGCCGCAGGTACAGCTGCGCTCGTCCATATTGAGGAGGCGGTAACCACCATGCCCGCCTAGAATCGTTTGCGGGCTTGGGTATTCTTTTTATCGACCTGAACGAAACTCACAATGGACAATAAGTCTTTTAATAACAAGCACTTGGCTGGTTTTTGGCGGCCAGGTTATACCGCAGGCGCGCTGTTATGCCGCAGACCTTGCGGTATACATTACGTTAGCGCTCTATGAGCGGACTCCCTGGCTTCGGTACGTTTCTCGCCGTCGTCTTGCTCTTCTTTGGGGCTGGCTCGGTGCTCGGTTACATGGGACGGCGTACATCGTGGCGAACCTCAATGAATATTGGGTGCTTGTGCTTGGCCGTTGCAGAGCCGTTGCTTTTTGTCTTGTACCAGCAGGGCTTTATGTCACTCATCCGAGCGTTCTACATTGGTGGAGCTTTCCTGCTGATGGGCACTTTCACCTTTGGCTTCGGAACTCAGCGCATGGGAAAGGCGCAACGGGCTGAAAGCAAAGCAAGTGCGCCGAGGAAATAACATGCCTACGGTCGCCATGTCACGCCTGAGCGCGAGCGCTAATACGCTAGTCGACACGGACTCCCAAGGGTGCCGGCCACACGCACGTTAGAGCTCATGTCGGAAGTACTGTCTCGCCTCCCCGAGATTCCCGGTTTCTGGATCTTCATTCCCTTGTTCCTGGCCGTGTACGTGGGCTTGGCGTTGATGGGCAGGCCATTGCAGAGCTTTCTGTTCGCGCTTGCTCTGTTTGGTTTGTCGCTGCTGGGCGTGGCAGTTGTGGACACCACGCTCGTTTGGTTGACTGATGCCAATGTTTCGTGGCCATGGTCAGGCTCGTACAAGGCCAGAGCATTGCGTGAGTTTGCCCCTGTCTTCTTGGGACTTTCACTAGGTTGTTCTGCGGGTGTTGGCTTGCTGAAGCTACGTGCGTTGTTCTTAGGTAATCTTTTGAGAAAAAGGCTTGAACCGCAGGTCGAAGAAATCCGGAACGAGGAGCGCTGGAAGCTCGAAACGCTGGGGCGGTTGGCGAAAGATGACCCGACACTTCTGCCTTTGCTCCGGCAGCTAGAGCTAAATGTCATGCGCCGCGAAGAGATCATGAGGGAGATGGGTATACCTGCTGACGAACGGCCCTCTTCTGCGAGATTCACTCCACCGAAGGGCATGGAATGAGCTCTAACTCGACTATCGCGGCGATTTGGATTGGTTGGCGGTGGTTCCGCAGCAAGTGATTTTTCAAACCTTACGCGACCTGGAGATAGCCGTGACTTTCAATGACAAGAACAAGTGAGGCGTTTGTATGCGTCGGTTATGGTTTTTATTTTTTGCCGTAGCAGCAACAGTGTCATGCTCAAAGCCGGAAGCTGATAGCAAAACATGGACCTTGGCAACGGGCGTTTCAATTGTTGAAGCGAATGAATGCGTGAATAGCACGCAGCAGAGCATGGCTGTGAAGAAAATCTCTTCGGATTATTTGGTAACAGCCCAGGGCTTCTTCACTTGTGGCGCAGAAATCTCCCAGCCTTACTTAACTTTGGAGAAGGATGGCCGGGCAACCCTGGTCATCAACTCACCTCGTACCAGTTCAAATTGCGAATGTAATCGGGCGGTCAATGTGAAGATAGTTGGCCGCTTGGAACCGAAAAATACGCTTTACGTGCTCACGAACGAAGAGGTTTTGGGACACGCAGTTTTGCCATGAAAACGATAAGGAAGGTGTGCAGGAGGTGACTAGCACGTCATACGCCTGGAATCATCTGCAAGTTTCACCGCACACTGCGGTAGATGCGGATGCTGCGGAGGACCTTCTATGACCCTGCCTTCGCTCAACCCCACTCCGACAAGCGCCCCGACACCAACCTGAACCGCCGCCCGCAACGCGCCGCCAGCGTCTCGTCATGCGTGACCAGCACAAAGGCCGTGCCGAAATCGCGCGCCAGTTGCAGCATCAGTTCAAACACGCCGTCTGCCGTGCTGCGGTCCAAATTGCCGGTGGGTTCGTCGGCCAGCACACAGGCTGGCTGGGTGACCAGCGCGCGTGCAATCGCGACGCGCTGGCGTTCACCGCCTGAGAGCTCCGCGGGGCGGTGGTGTATGCGGTCTTTAAGGCCGACGGCTGCCAGCATTTTGGTGGCGATGCGTGCGCATTCAGCCGGCGACTCGCGGCGTATCCACAGGGGCATGGCGACGTTGTCGAGGGCGCTGAACTCCGGCAGCAGGTGGTGGAACTGGTAGACAAAACCCAGGTGTTTGTTGCGCAAATCGCCTTGCTGCTGGGGCGACAGGGCCGAGAGCGTCTGGCCCTTCAATTCAACCTGGCCGCTGGTGGGCGCGTCGAGGCCGCCCATCAAATGCAGCAGCGTGCTTTTGCCGGAACCCGAGGCGCCGACGATGGCTAAAGTTTCGCCGGCGTGGACTTGCAGGTCGACGCCGTGCAGGACCGTCAAATCGATCATGCCCTCGTGGAAGCGTTTGGTGAGCGCGCTGGCTTTGAGGACGACTTCGCCGTTGTTGAGTTGAGGCCGCTGGCCCTCACCCCTGCCCTCTCCCAGGGGGAGAGGGAGTGAAGAAGGGGAAGCTGAGCTCATGGTTTGATCATTCATAGCGGAGAGCCTCCGCGGGGTTGACGCGGCTGGCGCGCCAGCTGGGGTAGATGGTGGCCAGGAAGGACAGCACCAGGGAGATGACCACGATGGGCATGATGTCGGCGTATTGCGGTTCACTGGGCATGCGGCTGATCAGGTAAATGTCTTTGGGCAAAAAGCTGGCGTTGAGCGCGCGCTCGATGGCCGGCACGATGACGTCGATGTTGAAGGCGATGCCCAGGCCCAGCAGCAGGCCGGAGAGCGTGCCGATGACGCCGACCAGCGCGCCCTGGACCATGAAGATTTTCATGATGCTTTTCGGGCTGGAACCCAGGGTGCGCAGGATGGCGATGTCGGCGCGCTTGTCGGTGACCGTCATGACCAGGGTGCTCACGAGGTTGAAGGCGGCGACCGCGACGATGAGCGTGAGGATGATGAACATCATGCGTTTTTCGAGCTGCACGGCGGCGAACCAGGTCTTGTTCTGCCGTGTCCAGTCGCGAATCAGCAGGTCGCCGCTCAGCGTGCGCGACAGTTGCAGCGCCACTTCGCGCGCCTCGTGCAAATCCTTCAGGCGTATGCGTATGCCGGTCGGGCCTTCGAGGCGGAAGATTTTCGCGGCGTCTTCCTGGTGCATCATGACCAAAGCCGAGTCGTATTCGTAGTGGCCGGAATCAAAGGTGCCGACCACCGTCATCTGCTTCAGGCGCGGCACCACGCCGGCCGGGGTGACCTGGCCGCTGGGCGCGATCAGGGTGACGGTGTCGCCCTCGCGCACGCCCATGGCGCGGGCGAGCTCGCCGCCGAGCACCACGCCGAAATTGCCGGGCACCAGCTTGGCCAGCGTGGGCGCCGAGGTCACGGCGAGATCGGTGACCTGGCCTTCCAGCGCCGGGTCTATGCCACGCACGATGGTGCCCTTCATGTCTTCACCGCGGGCCAGCAGGGCCTGGGCCGCGATAAAGGTGGCGGCGCCGGTGACTTGCGGGTTGGCCTTGATTTCGGCCAGGGTTTTGGCCGGGTCGGGCAGCGCGACGCCGCCCGGGGCGAAGACCTCGATGTGGGAGATCACGCCCAGCATGCGGTCGCGCACTTCCTTCTGGAAGCCGTTCATCACGCTGAGCACGATGATCAGGGCTGCGACGCCGAGCGCGATGCCCAGCATGGAGACACCCGAGATAAAAGAGATAAAACCGTTGCGCCGGGTGGCGCGGCCGGCGCGGGTGTAGCGCCAGCCGAGGATCAACTCATAAGGGATTTGCATACTCAACCTGGTGGTCCTTGCCGGCCCTTGCGGCCAACCCGGACGGATTTTTGTACATGGATGTGTTCTCGCCTTCAAAACCGGACCGCCGGACCCGCCTGCTGCGGCGGCTGCGATTTGGACGCCCAATTGTGGCATCCCGGACAATAGCCCCATGTCAGCCAATTCCCCCACCCCTTTCACAGGGCCGCAGCTGCTGCTTCCCTTCGCGGCCTGCAGCGCGGAGGCCTGGCTGCCGGCGATGAAGGCCTTGCCGGCCGGGAGCACGCGCAATCTGGCCCAACTGCTCAAGGGCATGAAGTCAGTGCACACTGATGAGGCGGATGCCCACACGCTGTCGCCGCCGCATGAGCGGGCTTTGGCGCTGGCGCTGGGCCTGGCGGATGCCGGCACGCCGGACGGGCTGATTCCCTGGGCGGCGCGTGATGCGGCGCAACACATGCCAGGCGCCGGCGGCAAAGCCTGGGCCTGGATCACGCCTTGCCACTGGGCCATGGGCCGCGAGCATGCCACGCTGACGGACCCGGCCGCGCTGGGCCTGCAGGAAGGTGAATCGCGCGCCCTGCTGGCGGCCATGCAACCTTATTTCCTCGACGACGGCATCACGCTGCATTACATTCCCGCGCTGGGGCCGTCGCGCTGGCTGGCCGAAGGCGAGCTGTTTCGCCAGCTGCCGACCGCTTCGCTGGACCGGGTGCTGGGCCGCAATGTGGATCCCTGGCTGCCCAAGCAGGACAAGAATGACGCCCACAGCACGGCGCGCAAGATCAAGCTGCTGCAAAACGAGATGCAGATGCTGCTGTACACGCATGCGCTGAACGACGAGCGCGCGGCGCGGCGCCAGTTGCCGGTCAATTCTTTCTGGCTTAGCGGCACGGGTGCGCTGGATTTCCTCCCTCTCCCCCTGGGAGAGGGCGGGGGTGAGGGCCAGCGGCCGTCAATCCATTTGCGGCCTGTCGACACTGCCCCGACTCAGCCGCCTGGACAGGTGCACACGCCGCCAGCCCTCACCCCTGCCCTCTCCCAGAGGGAGAGGGAGCAAGTTTCAGCGCCACGCAGCCTGTCGAAGGGAGAGCAAGTCACTGTGCCGCGCAGCCTGGCGCAAGCCGTGTTCGCCGACGACTGGGCGGCCTATGCCCAGGCCTGGGCGGCACTCGACGCGAACGAGATCGCCGCCCTGCTGGCACGCCAGCGTGCGGGCGAGGCCGTGCGGCTGACGCTGTGCGGCGAGCGCGGCGCGACGACTTTTGAAACGGCCAGCCAGGGTTTCTTTGCCAAAATCGCCGGCGCCCTGTCCCCCACGCCTTTGTTGACCGTGCTGGAACGGCTGTAAACGCCCAGCGTTCCCTGCGCCCCAGCCCTCCCCTCATATATATAGAGAGTTTTAAACCCCCCATGAAAATCCAGGTACGCGAAGTCCCGCCGCGCAGCGTCTGGGCGCTGCAGCAGGCCGGCATCCACCCGCTGCTGGCGCAGCTGTATGCGGCGCGGGGCGTGCATTCGGTTGACGAACTCGACGACGGCGTGGGCCGGCTGCTGCCGCCTTCATCGCTGCGCGGTGCACTGGAAGCGGCAAAACTGCTGGCCGACGTGATGGCCGCCGGCCAGAAGATCTGCATCGTGGCCGATTACGACTGCGACGGCGCGACGGCCTGCGCCGTGGCGCTGCGCGGCCTCAAGCTGCTGGGCGCGCCGCATGTGGGCTACCTGGTGCCGGATCGCGTGACCGACGGCTACGGCCTGACGGCGCCGATTGCCGAACGTGTGAAGGCCGGCGGCGCCGACCTGCTGGTGACGGTGGACAACGGCATCGCGAGCATGGACGGCGTGGCGCGCGCGCGCGAACTCGGCATGCGGGTGCTGGTGACCGACCACCACCTGCCGGCGCTCAAAGACGGCGTGGTGGTGCTGCCCGAGGCCGACGTGATCGTGAACCCCAACCATCCGGACTGCGGCTTCGAAAGCAAATCGATCGCCGGTGTCGGCGTGATGTTTTACGTGCTGCTGGCGCTGCGGGCCGAGTTGCGCACGCGCGGGGCATTTGACGCGGCCAGCCAACCCAAGCTCGATGCGCTGCTGCCGCTGGTGGCGCTGGGCACCGTGGCCGACGTGGTGAAGCTGGACGCCAACAACCGCCGCCTGGTGGCGCAAGGCCTCAAGCGCATACGCACGGGCCATTTGCCGGCCGGCCTGGCGGGTCTGTTCAGCGCGGCGGGCCGGCAGGCGGCGGTGGCCACGACCTTTGACTTTGCCTTCGCGCTGGGCCCGCGCATCAATGCGGCGGGCCGGCTCAGCGACATGACGCTGGGCATTGAATGCCTGCTGACCGACGACGCGGCGCGCGGTGAAGAACTCGCGAAAACGCTGGACGGCATCAACCGCGAACGCCGCGACATCGAGGCCGGCATGCGCGAGCAGGCCCAGCTGGCGGCCGACGCGATGATCGACGAGGACGAGGAGCCGCCGCCGGCCATCGCGATTTTCGACCCGGAATTCCACGAGGGCGTGGTCGGCATCGTCGCCTCGCGCGTGAAAGACAAGCTGCACCGGCCGACCTTTGTGTTTGCCGCGAGCCAGGCGCCGGGCAAGGAGCATGAGCTCAAGGGATCCGGCCGGTCCATCCCGGGTTTTCATTTGCGCGATGCGCTGGACCTGATGACCAAGCGCCACCCGGGCGTGATGCTGCGCTTCGGCGGCCACGCGATGGCGGCGGGCTGCACCATCGCCGAGGAAAATTTCGAGCTTTTTGAGCAGGCGCTGCAGCAGGTGGCCCATGAATGGCTGGACGCGGCCACGCTGACGCGGCGCATGGACACCGACGGCCCGCTGGCGCCCGAATACCGGCGCGCCGACCTGGTCGACACGCTGCACAAGGAAGTCTGGGGCCAGGGGTTTGCCGCGCCGACCTTTAGCGAGGTGGTGGAAGTGGTGTCGCAGCGCCTGGTCGGGGAAAAACACCTGGCGCTCAAGCTCAAGCACCAGGGCCAGCCGGTGGACGGCATCTGGTTCGGCCATACCGAGGCGCTGCCGGCGCGGGTCAAGCTGGCTTTCCGGCTCGATGCCGATGAATGGCAGGGCGTGAAGCGCGTGCGCTTCCTGGTCGAGGGTGCGGAAATCTGAATTTTCCGGGGGGTTTACCGGGCTTGCCGGGGCGCTGCATAACTTTACATCAAATGAGAGCAATTCTCATTTAAGATGGGTTTTGCCCCATTCTGCAGGGCATCCAACTTCCGGAGCCCGAGATGAAAGCAGCTCTCCATCCCCTGCCCGGCCTGGACCGCGAGCACCACGCCCTGCTCGCCCAGTACGGCGAAATCCAGCAGCGCTGCAGCCGCGTGATCGCGGCGCAGGCCGCGGAAATCGCGCGCCTGCAGGCCCAGGCCGTGCGCCTGCGCGCGGCGGCCCTGCTGTGCGACACCGCGCTCGCCTGGGAGCGCGAGGACAGGCAGGCCGTGGAGGCCGCCATCCCCGGCCTGCCCAAGCGCCTGACGCTGGCGCGCCGCGTCGAATGGCTGGTGGGCCGTGTGCACGATTTGCAGCAGGCCCTGCGTGAGCGGCTCATCCGGCCCAAAGCCCCGGCGCTGCCCTCAGCGGAGATACCCGTCCCGGCGGACCTTCACGAAAAATCCGTGCTGTGTGTGGGCGAACCCGGCGCGAGCGCCAGCGTGGCCAGGCGCGTGATTGAAATGGCCGGCGGCCGCTTTTTGCACCACGGCGGCGAAGACGGGCAGGACGGCCCGGCCCTGGAAGCCAGCCTGGTGGCAGCCGACCTGGTGATCTGCCAGACCGGCTGCGTGAGCCACGACGCCTACTGGCGTGTGCAGGACCACTGCCGGCGCACCGGCAAACAATGCGTGCTGGTGGAGCAGCCGCAGGCCCTGCAGTTTGTGCGCAGCCGGGAGGTCTTGGCCCCCGCAACCGAACACGTCAAAGCAGATCCGGCTTCAGCGCTTTAAAACCGCTCCTTCCCCCAGCGGGGGAAGGAGAAAACCGCAGCATCACTGCAACGCGAACTCACCGCCGCGCTCTATCGCGCGCTGGTAGGCGGGCCGGGCGTGGATGCGCGCCAGGAAGTCCATCAGGCGCGGGCGGCTTTCGTTGAGCCCACCGCGCGCGGCGGCGGCTTCCAGCGGGAAGCTCATCTGGATGTCGGCGCCGCTGAACTCGGCGCCGGCGAACCAGCCGCCCTGGGGCAGCGACATTTCCAGGAAGTCCAGGTGCTGGCGCAGCTGCGGCTCGATAAAAGTCTTCTTGACCTTGCCGGCGATGCCGCGCGCGATCGGCTTCACAAAAAACGGCATGGGCGAGTTCTCGATCTTGTCGAACACCAGCTTGAGCAAGAGCGGCGGCATGGCCGAACCTTCGGCGTAGTGCAGCCAGTAGGTGTAGCGCAGGTGCTCGGGCGTGCCGGCCGCGGGGGCCAGCCGGCCGGCGCCGTAGCGCCCCACCAGGTAGTCGATGATGGCGCCCGATTCGGCCAGCGTGAGTTCGCCGTCGGTAATGACCGGGGACTTGCCCAGCGGGTGCACGGCGCGCAGCGAGGGCGGCGCCAGCATGGTTTTGGGGTCGCGCTGGTAGCGCTGGATTTCATAGGGCAGGCCCAGCTCCTCCATGAGCCAGAGGATGCGCTGCGAGCGGGAGTTGTTGAGGTGGTGCAGGGTGATCATGGGGATTCCGGAAAAGGTGGCTGCCATGGTAGGCCATCCCTGGCCGGCGTGAAGCCGCTGCGGCGACAGCGTAGGCGGCGCGCACCGTGGCCGGGGGCTTTTGCACCCGACAGGGGCGAATGGGCACCACAAGCAGGCATTTTGTACACAATCCTGCCGCTGATCGCATACAAAACCTGGCACAAGCCTTGCACTCCAGGCTGACATGAACGCCCTTGCCAGCCCCACGCCCGCCGCCATTGAAGCCGTCGCGCTGACCAAACGGTATGCGCCGCAGGACCGGCCGGCGGTGGACGGCATCAACCTGCGCATCGCCAGCGGCAGCTACTGCTGCCTGCTGGGGCCGTCGGGCTGCGGCAAGAGCACGACGCTGCGCATGATGGCGGGCCATGAGTCCGTCACCAGCGGGGACATCCTGCTGGACAACCGCAACATCACCAACCTGCCAGCCGCCGGCCGCGGCACGGCCATGATGTTCCAGAGCTTCGCGCTGTTCCCGCACCTCTCGGCACTCGACAACGTGGCCTTCAGCCTCAAGATGAAAGGCGTGGACAAGGCGGCGCGGCGCCAACAGGCCGGAGCCCTGCTTGAGCGCGTGGCCATGGGCCACCTGGCCGAACGCAAGCCGGCCGAACTGTCGGGCGGGCAGCAGCAGCGCGTGGCGCTGGCGCGCGCGCTGATCACGCAGCCGCGCGTGCTGCTGCTGGACGAGCCGCTGTCGGCGCTGGACCCGTTTTTGCGCATCCAGATGCGTGCCGAGCTGCGGCGTTGGCAGAAGGAGCTGGGCCTGACCTTCATCCACGTCACGCATTCGCAGGAAGAAGCGATGGCGCTGGCCGACACCATGGTGGTGATGAACCACGGGCTGATCGAGCAGGTCGGCTCGCCCCACGAAATCTACAACCGCCCCGCGAGCGAATTCGTCGCGCGCTTCATGGGCGGGCACAACGTGCTGGACACGCCGGCCGGCCGCATAGGCGTGCGCACCGACCACATGCAGATCACCCCGGCCGGCCAGGCGGCGCCCGACGCGGCGCACAACCGGCGCGCCGTGGTCACCGACGTCGAGTACCAGGGCACCTACGTGCTGCTGGGCCTGCAAAACCCCGGCGTGTCGCTGAGCGCCAGCAGCACGGCCGAGCTGTCGGTGATGGTGCCGGAAGCGGCATTCGCGGCCCGGCCTTATGCGCCCGGCGACAGCGTGCAGCTGTCGTGGGCACCCGAAGCGGCGCACACGCTGGCGGCCTGATCAATGACTGCGATCCGCCTTCATTTCTTGCTCCCTCGCCCTCTGGGAGAGGGCTGGGGTGAGGGTTTGCAGCCTGGGCACACGGCAAGCTTATTTACAGGCCGCCGGCCCTCACCCTACCCTCTCCCAAAGGGAGAGGGGCAATACCAAAAATCACTTTCCCTCAACCGCTTCACCAGGAGTTTTCACCATGTCCGACGCTCTTCCTGATCAACAAGCTCCCCAAGACATCGCCGCCGACACCCCGGCTGGCGGCGTAGCCCGCCGTTCCCTGCTCAAGGGCACGGCCGGCATCCTGGCCACGGGCATGTTCCCGGCCGTGCATGCGCAGGAAAAAATCGTGCTGCGCTACCTGGGCACCGCGGTGAACCAGGACAAGGCGATTGCCGAAAAATTCAAGGCCGACACCGGCATCACCATCCAGTACGTGGCCGTCACCACCGACGACGTGACCAAACGCGCGGTGACCGCGCCCAACAGCTTTGACCTGATAGACACCGAGTACTTCTCGCTCAAGAAGATCGTGCCCACCGGCAACCTCAAGGGCATAGACACGAAGAAGATCAAGAACGCCGACAAGATCACCACGCTGTTCACCACCGGCACCGTGGCCGGCAAGGCCGTGGGCGACCAGGGCACGGCGCCCAAGAAGGTGATTTACCTCGAAGGCGAAAAGAGCAAGGTCTTCGCCAAGAGCCCGACGCAGTTCATGTCGCTGATCCCCACGGTCTACAACGCCGACACGCTGGGCATACGCCCCGACCTGATCAAGCGCCCCATCAGTTCCTGGGCCGAGCTGCTGAACCCCGAGTTCAAGGGCAAGGCCGCGATCCTGAACATCCCGTCCATCGGCATCATGGACGCGGCCATGGTGGTGGAGGCCAAGGGCATCTACAAATACCCGGACAAGGGCAACATGACCAAGAAGGAGATCGACCTGACGATCGCCACGCTGATCGAGGCCAAGAAGGCCGGCCAGTTCCGCGCGCTGTGGAAGGACTTCAACGAGTCGGTCAACCTGATGGCGTCGGGCGAGGTGGTGATCCAGTCGATGTGGAGCCCCGCCGTGACGGCCGTGCGCACCAAGGGCATCGCCTGCAACTTCCAGCCGCTGAAAGAGGGCTACCGCGCCTGGGCCGCCGGCTTCGGCCTGCCCGCCACGCTCTCGGGCAAGAAGCTGGACGGCGCTTATGAATTCATCAACTGGTTCCTCGACGGCTGGGCCGGCGCCTACCTGAACCGCCAGGGCTATTACAGCGCCGTGCTGGAAACCGCCAAGGCCAAGATGGAAGCCTATGAGTGGGCCTACTGGATGGAAGGCAAACCGGCGTCGCAAGACATCAAGAGCCCCACCGGCGACGTGCTGGCCAAGGCCGGCGCGGTGCGCGACGGCGGCAGCTACGAGGCGCGCATGGGCGGGATTGCCTGCTGGAATGCTGTGATGGATGAGAACAACTACATGGTTCAAAAATGGAATGAATTCGTCGCGGCTTGACCGCATTGCCTTCTTACTCCCTCTCCCCCTGGGAGAGGGCGGGGGTGAGGGCAGCTGCGAGCGCCGCCGGCCCTCACCCTAACCCTCTCCCAGGGGGAGAGGGAACAAGAACCAGACCATGAGCACACCTACCGCCTCTTTGCCTTCCCCCGCGCGCGCACCGGGCCGCAGCCTTGCCGCCTGGTGGCAGGCCATGCCGCTGACGGCGGTGTTTGTGCTGTTCTTCCTGGTCCCGCTGGCGCTGGTGCTGGCGGTGAGCTTCTGGGACTTCAATGAATACGAGTTGCTGCCGGGCTTCACGCTGAAAAACTACTTGGCCATCTTCGACGGCTGCGGCAACACCGCCGAGCTGTGCGTGACCTTCAAGACCTATTTGTCGACCTTCAAGTTCAGCTTTCTGGTGTGGCTGATCACGCTGGTGACGGGTTTCACGGTGTCCTACTTCCTGGCCTTTCACGTGCGCTCGCAAGGGGTGCAGACGCTGCTCTTCGTGCTGTGCACCATCCCGTTCTGGACGTCCAACGTGATCCGCATGATCTCGTGGGTACCGCTGCTGGGCCGCAACGGCCTGGTCAACCAGAGCCTCACGGGCCTGGGCGTGGTGAACCAGCCGGTGGAGTGGCTGCTGTTCTCGGATTTTTCGGTGGTGCTGGCCTTTGTGCATCTCTACACGATGTTCATGATCGTGCCCATCTTCAACTCGATGATGCGCATAGACCGCAGCCTGATCGAGGCAGCCAACGACAGCGGCGCCTCGGCCTGGCAGACGCTGTGGAACGTCATCGTGCCGCTGTCGCGCACGGGCATCATCATCGGCTCCATCTTCGTCATCACCATCGTGATGGGCGATTTCGTGACCATAGGCGTGATGGGCGGCCAGCAGATCGCCTCCATCGGCAAGGTGATCCAGGTGCAGACCTCCTATCTGCAGTTCCCGCTGGCGGCGGCCAATGCGGTGATCCTGCTGGCGCTGGTGCTGATGATCATCTGGGCCTTGACCCGGCTGGTCGACATCCGGAAAGAATTGTGATGAACGACAAACGCAGCGCCGGTTTCTGGTTCCTCGCCGCATTTTTTGCGCTTTTTGTACTGTTCCTGTACGGCCCGATGTTCGTCATCGTGCTGCTGAGCTTCCAGGGCCCGGAAGGCGGGCTGACCTTTCCCCTGCGCGGTGTCTCGCTGCACTGGTTCCACAAGCTGGCCGAGGGGCTGGGCGTGGTCGATATCGGCGCGGCGCTGAAACGCTCGCTGGGCCTGGGCCTGGCGGTGACGGCGTTCACGGTGGTGCTGTCGGTGCTGGCCGGCCTGGCCTTCCGCAAAAAGCTCGCGGGCGGCAACACCCTGTTTTTTGTGGTGGTGGCCAGCCTGATCATGCCGTCCATCATCGTGTCACTGGGCATAGGCCTGGAGTTCCGGCTGCTGGACAACGGCATCAAGAAGGCGCTGGAGCTGTTCGGCATGTCCGGCGCGCTGGAAGACTATGGCACGGCGCTGGGCCTGTTCACCTCGGCGCTGGGCGCGCACCTGACCTGGACGCTGCCCTTCGGCCTGCTCATCATGTTCGCCGTGTTCAACCGCTTCAACCCGGCTTACGAAGAAGCCGCGCGCGACCTGGGCGCCACGCCGTGGCAGGGCTTTCGCCACGTGGTGCTGCCGCTGATCGCGCCCTCGGTAGTGGGCATAGGCATGTTCGGCTTTACCCTGAGCTGGGATGAAATCGCCCGCACCTCGCAGGCCATCGGCGACGTCAACACCCTGCCGCTGGAACTGCAGGGCCTGACGACCACCGTCACCACGCCGTCCATCTATGCACTGGGCACCGTCACCACCGTGGTGTCGCTGGGGGTGATGACCCTGGCCATGGGCCTGGCCTGGTGGCTGGGCAGGCGGCAGAAAAAAGGACATCGATGAGCCCCACGAAGACGGCAGCCCCCGCAACGCCCCTGACCGACAGCGAGATGTATGAGCGCGTGGTCTCGGCCATCCTCGACCACCGCCTGCCGCCGGGTACCCGGCTGGGGGAAGACAAGCTGGCCGGCGCCTTCGGCGTGTCGCGCACGCGGATCCGACCGGTGCTGGTGCGCCTGGCCAATGAGCAGGTGGTCACCCTGATCCCGAATCGCGGCGCCACCGTGGCCCAGCCGACCGAACAGGAAGCGCGCGAGGTCTTCGAGGTGCGCCGGCTGATAGAACCCACGCTGGTGGAGCTGTTCATCGCCAGGGCCAACGAGGCCGACATGCGGCAGCTCAAGCGCTGCATCGACGACGAGGAAGCCGCGCGGCTGGCCGGCGACATGCACCGCGCGATCCGGCTGTCGGGCGACTTCCACCTGCAGATCGCCGAGTGCGCCGGCCACCAGACGCTGGGCCGCATCCTGCGCGAACTGACCTCGCGCACCTCGCTGATCCTGATGACCTACAGCACGGGCCACAAGGACAGCCGCAACGAGGCCGCCGCCTGCGGCTGCCGCGAACACCGCGTGCTGCTGGACGCCATCCGCCTGCGCGACGCGCGCGAAGCCGCGCACCGCATGCGTGAGCACCTGACGCGCCTGGAGTCGCAGCTGCAGTTCACGCCGCCGGCGGGCGAGGCGCCGGATCTGGCCAGCCTCTTTTCAGGCACGGTCTAGGACTTACTCCCACATGCGCAGACTGCTGGTTATTAATCCGAACACTTCGACCTCGGTCAGCGCACTGCTGCAAACCCATGTGCAGGCGGCCGCCGGGCTGCACGTGCAGGTCAGCACGGTGACCGCGCGTTTCGGCGCGCCCTATATTTCGGACGAAGCCAGTTACGCGGTGGCCGCGCATGCCACGCTGGACACCTGGGCGGCGGCCCTGGCCGGCGCCCAGGAAGCGCCCGACGCGGTGCTGATAGGCTGCTTTGGCGACCCCGGGCTGCTGGCGCTGCGCGAAAGCAGCCCGGTGCCGGTCACCGGCCTGGCCGAGGCGGCTTTCATCGAGGCGGCGCGCCATGGCCGCTTTGCCATCGTCACCGGGGGCGAGCGCTGGGGGCCCATGCTGCAGCGGCTGGCCCAGGCGCTGGGCCATGCGCCTTCACTGGCCGGCATCCACACCGTCGCGCCGACCGGCGCGCAACTCGCCGCCGACCCGGCCGCCGCGCGCACCCTGCTGGCCCAGGCCTGCCGCGATGCGGTGCGGCAGCTGGGCGCGCAGGCGGTGATCCTGGGTGGCGCGGGCCTGGCCGGCATGGCCGCTTCCCTGCAGCCCGGGGTCGGCGTGCCGCTCATCGACAGCGTGCTGGCCGGCGCCCAGTGGGCCCTGCGCAGCCATGCGCCGCCGCCGCAGCGCGGCACGCCGGGCTTCGACGTGCCCTGGGAAAACCTCTCCCCGGAACTGAGCGCCTTGGGCCTGTAACCGAGCGGGCGGACAAGCCGCTTCCCGGGGATATGTGAGCGCGCACTGCAGCTGGCAGTCATAAAGCCTAAAATGGCTCAGTGATTCCCAAAAACATCCTGAATGCCGACCTGCATTGCCACTCTGTGGTGTCGGACGGCACGCTGACACCCGAGGCGCTCGCCGAACGGGCCAAGGCCAACGGGGTGGAACTCTGGGCCCTGACCGACCACGACGAAATCGGCGGCCAGCAACGCGCCGCGGCGGCCGCCAAGGCCCAGGGCATGCATTACCTGACGGGCACCGAAGTCTCCGTCACCTTCGCCGGGCAGACCGTGCACATCGTGGGCCTGGGCTTTGACGCAGGGAACCCGGACATTGTGCAAGGCCTGCGCAACACGCGCGGCGGGCGCGAGCAGCGCGCCATGGAAATGTCGGACTCGCTGGCCAAGGCCGGCATCAAGGGCGCCTACGAAGGCGCGCTGAAGTTCGTCGGCAACCCCGAACTGATCTCGCGCACCCACTTCGCGCGCTTCCTGGTCGAGACCGGCGTGTGCCGTGAAACCAACGAAGTCTTCCGCAAATACCTGACCGAAGGCAAACCCGGCTACGTGCCGCACCGCTGGGCCACGCTGCGTGACGCCGTGACCTGGATCACCCAGGCCCAGGGCGTCGCGGTGATTGCCCACCCGGGCCGTTACAAGTTCACCCCGAACGAGGAATACGCCTTGTTCACCGAGTTCAAGTCCCACGGCGGGCGCGGGGTGGAGGTGGTCACGGGCAGCCACACGCCCCAGGAATATGTCAAATACGCCGAAACGGCGAAAGAATTCGGCCTGGCCGCCTCGCGCGGCAGCGACTTCCACAGCCCCGACGAAAGCCATACCGATCTGGGCACCTTGCCCTTCCTGCCGGGCGAACTGACACCGGTGTGGGAACTGCTGGCGGACCGCATCCAGTGATGGCCGGTTCCGCAAAAAACACCTCCCACGCCCCGACCGGCATTGCGCTCCTGATAGGTGCGGTCGGCTGTTTCGCGGTGCTGGACACCACCACCAAGGTCATTTCGCACAGCGTGCCGCTGCTGATGGCGCTGTGGTTCCGTTATGCCTTCCAGGCGGTGGCGACCACCCTGGCGGTGCTGCCGTCGCGCGGCCTTTCGGTGCTGCGCACAGCGCACCCAAAATACCAGTTGCTGCGCGGCCTGCTGCTGCTGTTCACCAGCCTTTTTGCGTTCTACAGCCTGAGGCACATGCCGGTGGGTGAGTTCACCGCCATCGTGATGATCACGCCGCTGGTCATCACCCTGCTGGCTTCCCTGACGCTGGGCGAGCGCGTGTCCTGGCTGCGCTGGGCGCTGGTGGTGGGCGGCTTCGCGGGCACCATCATCATCATCCGGCCCGACGGCGACGACTTCAACTGGGCCATGCTGTTGCCGATAGGCCTGGTGATCTGCAATGCCTGGTTCCAGATCCTGACCAGCCGGCTGGCGCGCACCGAAGACCCTTTCACCATGCATTTCTACACCGGCTGGGTGGGCACGCTGGCCGCCTCGCTGGCCCTGCCTTTTGTCTGGACGACGCTGGATTCCTGGACGCTGTGGGCCAGCCTGGCGCTGATGGGCCTGATGGGCACGGTCGGCCATTTCATGATGATCCTGGCCTACGGCCGCGCGCCGGTGTCCACGCTCACGCCTTTTCTTTATGCGCAGATCGGCTTTGCCATGCTGGGCGGCTGGATCGCGTTTTCGCACGTGCCGGACCGCTGGTCGATGCTCGGCATGGGAATGATCGCCGTCTGCGGCGCGGTGGGCGCCTGGCTGGCGGTGCGCCAAAGCCGCGTGCCGATAGAGCCCGTCGAGTCTTGAATCCACCGCTTTGAAAACCATCTGAAGCTATGGCCCAGTTTTTTGAAGTCCACCCCGACAACCCGCATACCCGGCTGCTCAAGCAGGCGGTGGCATTGCTGGAGCGCGGCGGCGTCGCGGCCGTGCCGACCGATTCAAGCTACGCCCTGGTGTGCCACCTCGACGACAAGGCCGCGGCCGACAGCCTGCGCCGCATACGTGGCGTGGACGACAAACACCACCTGACCCTGCTGTGCCGCGACCTGAGCGAGCTGGCCAATTACGCGCGCGTCGACAACAAGCAGTTCCGCCTGCTGAAAGCTGCCACGCCGGGGCCCTACACCTTCATCCTCGAGGCCAGCAAGGAAGTGCCGCGCCGCGTGAGCCACCCTTCGCGCAAGACCATAGGCCTGCGCGTGCCCGAACACAAGGTGCTGCAGGCGCTGCTCGAACTGCACGGCACGCCGCTGCTGGCCACCACCCTGATCCCACGCGGCGGCACCGAGCCGCTCAACGACGCGCACGAGATACGCGAATTGCTCGAGCATGAACTGGCCGCCGTGATAGACGCCGGCGCCTGCCACCAGGAAGCCACCACGGTGATAGACCTGACGCCCATGGGTGAAGGCGGCGAGCCCGTCGTGGTGCGCCAGGGACGAGGCGAACTTTCGGCGCTGGGCCTTTAGCGAGCGGACTCCCCTTCAAGCAGGGGCCGCGGAACCGGCTTTGCCGGGCCGCAGGCGCAGCGCCCCCTCGGGGGGCAGAGAGCTACGCGCAGCGAGCGAACGTGGGGGCATACCGTCCAATGAGACAATCCCGAGATGGATATCGCCAATCTGATTCAAACCGTCGCCATCTATGCGCTGCCGGTGCTGTTCGCCATCACGGTGCATGAGGCCGCGCACGGCTATGTGGCCCGCTACCTCGGCGACAACACGGCCTGGATGATGGGCCGCGTAACGCTCAACCCCATCAAGCACATAGACCCCGTGGGCACCATCCTGATGCCGCTGCTGCTGTACTTCGCGACCTCGGGCACTTTCCTGTTCGGTTATGCCAAGCCGGTGCCGGTGCAGTTCGGCAACCTGCGCAAGCCCAAGCGCGACATGATCTGGGTGGCGCTGGCCGGCCCCGCCGCCAACTTCATCCAGGTGATCATATGGGCCATGCTGTACGCACTGCTCGTCGGGGCCGGCATCTCGGAGCCTTTCTTCCTCGTGATGTGCCAGGCCGGCGTGCTCGTCAACCTCGTGATGTGGGCCTTCAACCTGTTTCCGTTTCCGCCGCTTGACGGCGGGCGCATCCTGATGGGCCTGTTGCCGTGGAAGCAGGCGCAGTTTCTCGCGCGCCTCGAGCCCTGGGGCTTTTTCGTCGTCATGGGGCTCGTCCTCCTCGGCGTCGTCAGCGCCTACTGGCTCTGGCCACTGGTCGTGCTCGGCTACGGCCTGCTGGACCTGCTCAATCTCACCATCTCCCTGCCACCAAGACTGCTATGAGCTCACCGTCCCCCACCCGCTTCCTGACCGGTATCACCACTACCGGCACGCCCCACCTGGGCAATTTTGTCGGTTCCATCCGGCCCTCGGTGCAGGCCAGCTTCCGTGCCGACGTGCGCAGCTTTTATTTCCTGGCCGACTACCACGCGCTGATCAAGTGCGACGAGCCGGCGCGCATCCAGCAGTCCACACTCGAGATCGCGGCGAGCTGGCTGGCCGCCGGCCTGGACCCGGAACGCGTGACCTTCTACCGCCAGTCCGACATCCCCGAGATCCCAGAGCTGACCTGGCTGCTGACCTGCGTCACCGGCAAGGGCGTGCTGAACCGCGCCCATGCCTACAAGGCCTCGGTCGACAAGAACGAGGCCGCCGGCAACGACCCGGACGCCGACGTCACCGCCGGGCTTTTCATGTACCCGGTGCTGATGGGCGCGGACATCCTGCTGTTCAAGACGCACAAGGTGCCGGTGGGGCGCGACCAGATCCAGCACATCGAAATGGCGCGCGACATGGCCCAGCGCTACAACCACCTCTACGGCGAGCACCTGGTGCTGCCCGAGGCGGTGATCGAGGAATCGGTCGCCCTGCTGCCCGGCCTGGACGGGCGCAAGATGAGCAAGAGCTACGACAACACGATTCCGCTGTTCATACCGCGCGAGCAGATGCGCAAGCTGATCGCCGGCATCGTCACCGATTCGCGCGCGCCCGGCGAGCCCAAGGACGTCGAGGGTTCGGCGCTGTTCCAGATCTACCAGGCCTTCGCCAGTGCCGAGGAGACTGAAGCGTTACGCAAGGCTTACGCCGCAGGCATCGCCTGGGGCGACGCCAAGCAGCTGCTGTTCGAACGCATAGACCGCGAAGTCGCGCCCATGCGCGAGCGCTACCACGCCCTGATGGCCGACCCCGGCAAGATCGAAGCCATCCTGCAGGCCGGTGCGCAAAAGGCCCGCGCCGAGGCCACACCCTTCATGGGCGAGCTGCGCCGCGCCGTGGGCCTGCGCAACCTCGGCACCCGCCCGGCCGCGCCGGCCGGGGCCAAGGCGGCAAAAACAGCGAAGAGCGCCGCGCCTGCCTTCAAGCAGTACCGCGAAAAAGACGGCCTGTTTTATTTCAAGCTGCAGGATGCCGAGGCCCGGGTGCTGCTGCAAAGCCGTGGCTTTGAGTCGCCGCGGGATGCCGCGCAGATGATTGCCGCATTGCAGCAAGACGGCCAGGCGGCCCTGGCGGGGCTGCTGGAGCAGGGCCTGGTCCAGGCCTTGCCGGGCGCCAGTGACGCGGATGTGACAGCGGCCCTGCGGTTTTTTGCGGAGGCGGCGGCCTCCTAGGAAACGCGTCACGGCCTGGTTCTTGTTGTTTTTTTGGATCAGCGTTCTGAAAAAATACCGCAATTGCCCGTTTATTTATGCCCCAAAGTTGACACACAGCAGTTATGCTCGATGGCTAATAGGACCAATACTTTAGACCTGATTAATGAGTATTTTCGTAATAGATGACCACCCGCTCATGCGCGAAGCGGTTGTTATGTTGATCCGCCGCCTGAGCAGCAAGGCCACCGTGACCGAGCTGGACCGGCTCGCCGCCGTTATGCCCGCCGTGCAGGAACAGGGCATTCCCGAACTGATCTGCCTGGACTTGCGCCTGCCCGACACCAACGGTGTTTCCGGCGTGCGTGAGCTCAAGCAGCAATTCCCCGGCGTGCCCCTGGTGGTTCTGTCGGCCGCGCCGGCCCAGGACTATGAGGACCTCTCCATCGAGGCGGGCGCAGACGCCTACATCCAGAAGTCGGCAGGGGCCACCGAAATCTCCAACGTGCTGCGCGTCTTCCTCAGCGAAGACCTGGACCCGGAACCCTCCACTCCGACCGAAAAGCTCTCCAAGCGGCAAAAGCAGCTGCTGGTGATGCTCGACAAGGGCATGAGCAACCGCGACATCGCCGAAGAACTGCAGATCAGTGAGCACACAGTGAAGGTTCATTTGTGGCGGCTCTTCCGGCGGCTCAACGTCAAGAGCCGGTCGCAGGCTAGCCACCTGGCTCGCACACAGGGCTTGCTCTAACAGACTCATGGCCGCCTGGCCGGCCGGCTAACTTCGCTTGGTCCTGCTGGCCGGGGGTTGCCCGGCAGCAAGTAACTTTCTTTTGCTTCGCCAAAAGAAAGTCACCAAAGAAAAGGCGACCCGCAGTCTGGGTCCCTACGCTTCGCTTCGGGCAACCTGCGGTGCTCGAGCCAAGCGGGGTCCGGCTAAACTCGCTTCGCTCAGACAACGCCGGCCCTGATCCGCTTGTCTCTCCGCTCCTCGGCCCAGCCAGGACGGGGCAATCGGGATCGGAAGCGGGAACAGAAGACAGAAATACAAAGAACAAACCAATACAAACAAGGACTCGCCACGGCGAGTCCTTGTTTCTTCTGTCTTCGGTATTGGTATTCCTTCCCCACCCCTTGTGGATGCGCCGAGGAGCGCAGGGCCAGACGGATCAGGGATCGCGTTGTCTGAGCGAAGCGCAGCGTAGCGAGTTTAGCGAGACCCCGTCTGGACCGAGCACCGCAGGTTGCCCGTAGCGCAGCGAAGGGACGCAGCAACCAGGGTCGCCTTTTCTTTTGCTTACTTTTGGTGTTTGCGTAACTTCGCTTCGCGAAGTGAGCAAACCCCGCGCGCGTAGCGCGCCTTTTGGCGAACAAAAGAAAACCCGCTTTGCGGGTTTCGATAAAAGTAAGTAGCTGCCGGGCTACCCCCGGCCAGCAACCCTCAGCAGAGGGCGCGCAGGCCCTACCCCTTCAACTCAACCCAAAAAACACTCCCCCTCCCAGCCCGGGAAGCCAACCCAACAGGATGGCCCAGCGCCTCGCTGAGCCGCGAAACAATAGCCAACCCCAACCCAAAGCCCTCCTCCGTCCCCTGCAAGGGAATGCGATAGAACTCCTGGAAGATCGCCTGCTGGTGTTCGGCGGCGATGCCCACGCCGGTGTCCCAGATCTCGATGCGCGGCACGCCGCCGCGACGGCGCACCGCCATCAGCACACCGCCGCGGTGCGTGTTGCGCAGCGCGTTGGACAGCAGGTTGCCGACCAGGCGCTGCAGCAGCACCGGGTCCGACTTCACCTTGCCCGGCGCCGCGCGTATCCTGAGGCGCAGACCGCGCTCGCGGGCGAAAGGCGCGTACTGCGCCTCCAGGTCCTGCAGCAGGCCCGCCAGGTCCACCTCCTGCAGGTTGACCCTGAGCGGGTCGGTTTCCAGCCCGGCCAGGTCGAACAGGGAATTGAACAGATCCGTCACGGCCTTGGTCGAGCGCACGATCTTGGGCGTGATCTGCTCGACGAATTCGGGCTCGGCGGCCAGCCAGCCGGCGTACAGGTCCAACGCGTGCACGGGCTGGCGCAGGTCGTGGGCGGCGCTGGCGATGAAGCGGTTCTTGATTTCCACCGCTTCCAGGGCCGCCCGGCTCTGCTCGGTCAGCGACCTGATCAGGGAGGAGTTGTCGTACTGCAGTTCGAGGTTGACGCGCTGCACCTCGTGAAAGCGCTGGCCCGAGATGCGGATCACGGCCCAGTAGATCAGCACCAGCGCCAGCATGCCGTAGGTGTTGAAGGTGGAGGGCAGCCCGCGCTCCATCAGCAGTTCGTAAAGCAGCGCGGCCACGACAGCGATGCCCAGGCCGTTCACATAACTCCTGAAACAGGGCAGCCAGGACGAAAACGTGCCCACCGCGAAACCGGCCATGCCCACCAGCACCACCATGCAGAGGAACTGGTCGTACACCGGCGCCTTGAGGAAATAGACGAACATGGACGCGCCCCAGACCAGGGCGCTGGCCGACCAGGTCCAGCCGTAGCGCGCCATGAAGGCACGCAGGCGCGGGCCGCTGACGCCCGCCAGGCTGCGGTGGTAGATGCCGATGACGCCGTAGCGCACCGCGGTCACGGCCACCGTCGCCGCCGCCCAGAGGCCCAGGGCCAGCGTGTCCACGTGGCCGTAAAGAACGGCCACCATGACCACGACCAGCACCAGCGCCGAATGCAGCGCCGGCCGCGCATAGCGCATGAGGGTGTGGATCAGCCGCATCTCCACCCACTCCTCGCGCGAGAGGTCGGCGACGCTCTGGGCCGGCCGTGTCGTTGAGGAGGGAGAGTCCATGGACCAAGTTTAGGGCCTGCCGGCCGGACCCGCCGCGCCAGGCGGCGCCCGGCGCGGCAAAGGCGCAACACTGCGCGCGGCGCGGTGCCCTCTTTCCATCAAGGGCAAAGAGGATCAGTTGAAGGTCACGCCGGCCCAGCGCACCCGGCCCAGCACCGCGAAGTCGCGGTCGGCCGACTCGTGGCCCTGGATGTCGAAGGGCTCGTAGGCGGCGTTGTAGCTGCTGACCCGCAGGATTTTTCCCGGCAGGCGCTGCAGTTTTTTCATCAGCAGCGCGCCGTCCAGGCGTATCAGGTGCACGCCCTCGGTCAGCGCGTCGCGGTCGCGCAGGTCCGCCAGCACCGAATCCCTGGCATGCAGCCACGGCTCCATGGAGGTGCCCACCACGCCGAACATCGCCAGGTCGTCGTGCGCAATGCCCAGGTCGTAGCGGATGAACTGTGCGTCGAAGGGCCGCATGGCCAGCACCGAGTCGGCGTCGGTGAAGGCCGCGCCCTCGGCCTGCTCGCGCAGGTCGAAGAGCGGGACGTAGATCAGTTCATCAGCCTGCACCGCGCGCACGCCGCGCGGCACCGCCGTGGAGCGGGCCGCGTCCAGGCTCTCGCCGCCCAGCAACTGCGTCGGCGTGGTGTTGTATTCGCGGGCCAGCACCTCGAGCTCGAACGCGTCCGGCAGGCTGTCGCCGCGCTCCACGTTCCAGATGGTGTTGCGGTGCACGCCGACCGCGGCCGCCACGTCGTTGATCTCGCGCACGCCGCGCGCGGCCCGGCAGCGCTGGCCAAATTGCTGCATGAACACCGTGCGCGCCTCGGTGCGCACGGTTTTCACCTCGGCCTTGTCCGCGGCCGCCGCAGCGTGGTAGCGGTACCAGGCCACCGGCTCGTCGGCTTTCACCGGCGACACCGAGGCGAGGGGATAGGGCTGGTGGGGGTCCTGCACGGTCTGGGCCGTCTCTTTTGTGCTCATGAACACTATTTTGTGTCAATGGACACAATCATGCAAACCGGAATCCCGTAGTTGTGCCAAATCTGCATAGAAATATAAGCAACACTCATATCTATGGGCAGAAACAGGCTTGACTTGACGGTTTTCAAGCTCAAAATGGTGGCCATGAGCACAAATAAAGCAACAACCTCACAGGAAGATATGCACCCCGCGGACGTCATTGCTGCCTTGCGCAAGCGTGGCACCAGCCTTCGCAAGATTGCCCACGAAAACGGCTACAGCCACATCCAGCGCGTGCTCACCAGCCCCTGGCTGGCGGCCGAGCAGATGGTGGCCAGGGCCCTGGACACCAAGCCCGAGGCCCTGTGGCCCTCGCGCTACCGCGACCCGGCGGCACGCGCCCTGGCTTTCCGGCAAACCCGGAAAATCGCCGTGACCATGCCGGTCGCGGCCGGCGGCCGCTCCCGCAGGCCTTGAGAGCGCCGGGACACCCCCAAGCTGCTGTCAGGCAAGGACATCACGCTGCGCGTCTACCTGCGCACCCACGACAACGAGGTGGTTCGGGTGGAGCTGGGACGCGAAGACCTCGAAAAAGCTGCCATGGGCAAGGCCAACTTCACCGAAGAGCAGCTGCATCCCGTCAAGCTGCTGCATTTCGACCTGGCCCAGGCACGGCCGGGCCGGCAAGGACTCAGAGCGCGCCGGGCCCCGAATCCTCCTCGGAATGGTCTATGTATTTGATCTGCATGCCGGCGCGCGAGAGTTCGGCAAGGCGCGACGCGACGCGCTTGTAAAACTGGCCCGCATCCGAAACGGGGCCTATGGTCTGGTTAAAGGTCATGTCCTGACCCGCTTCCTTGAGGATGTATTCACCCGATGGCTGAAGCTTCACTTTAAGCAGTGCGAGCATTTTTCCTCCTTGGTGGCCCCGGCTCACCTCGCCGTTGCGAGGACGCCAGTGCCTATGCGACCACTTTAGACCTTGGGTCCCGGCAAGCCATGTAGGAAAACACCTTCTTTGGCCTATCCGATACACACCACAGGGAGAAAGCAGGAAGAAAGCTGGTACTTAAGACCTATTGGCGGCACAAGCCAGCGGTTCGCCGCACGCCGGTTTCCTATTGCAGGGCGCCAAAGCCGGTCGGTCCCCGGTCCAGCGGGTCCACCACCACGTCATAGATCTCGTTGATGCGCCAGACCGGGCTTTCATAAGCGGCCTGGCCCTGCACTTTGACCAGAAAGGAGCTGCGGCGCTCGGCGGCTTCCAGCGTCAGTTCACACGAAAAATCAATGCGCCCGGTGTCCGTCGAGATGGCGCTGATAAGTTCATGGGCCGCCAGCGAAAGCCGCTCGATGCTGCCCTTCGGCAGCAACTGCTCCACCTCATAGGTCCGCATCACGATGGCCGCGATGCGTTCTATCAGTTCATCGACCACCGAGTTGGGATTGGACACCATCAAGGGATGCATTTTCGGCATTCTCCTACAAGGCCCGAAGAAATGAAAAGCTATATTCATATCGCGGCTTGTCATGAGCCGCTCCCTCCCTTGCTGGCCTTGCCAGCTTCCACGCCCGGTTTGTCCCGGGCTTTTTTTTGGGCGCGCGGAGGGAGAAAAGCCTGGCGAAAAAAAACCGGGCTCAGCCCGGTTCTTCCAGAAGCCGCCCTCCAGGGCGCGGCCGCAACTCACTCGGCCTTGATGCCCGCCGTCTTGATGGTCTTGGCCCAGAAGGCCGTTTCCTTTTTGACCAGGGCATCCAGCGCGGCGGGCGACTGGTAGCGCAGTTCGACGCCGGCGCCGTCGGCGCGGGTCTTGGTTTCAGGCAGTTCCAGGGCGGCCTTGATCTGGCCGCTGAGTTTGGCCACCACGTCGGTGGGTGTTCCCGCGGGGGCAAAGATGCCGACCCAGGCTTCCAGCTCGAAGCCTTTCAGGCCGGCTTCGGTGGCGGTCGGCACGGCGGGCAGGCTGGGGTGGCGGGTTTTGCCGGCCACGGCCAGGCCCTTGAGCTTGCCCGTCTGCACATGGCCCATCACCGAAGGCGGCGTGGTGATGAAGACCTGCACCTGGCCCGACAGCACGTCCTGCAGCGCCGGGCCGGAGCCGCGGTAGGGAATGTGCACCATGCTGGTCTGCGTCTGCAGCTTGAACATTTCGGTGCCGATGTGCGAGAGCGAGCCGTTGCCCTGGCTCGCATAGCTGAGCTTGCCGGGATTGGCCTTCAGGTAGGTGATGAACTCGCCCAGGTTGTTCACCGGGATGGACGGGTGGACCGTGATCACATTGGTGGCCACCGTGATCAGCGCCACCGGCACGAAGTCCTTTTGCGCCCATGGCAGCTTGGGTGTGAGGGCCGGGTTGCCGACGTGGTAGGCCGAGTAGGAATTGAGCAGCGTGTAGCCGTCGGGGTTGGCGCGCGCCACGTACTGATAGGCCACGTTGCCGCTGCCGCCGCCGCGGTTGTCCACCACCACGGGCTGGCTGGTGACCTTGGCCAGCGAGTCCGAAAGGATGCGCGCCGAGGCGTCGACAAACCCGCCCGGCGGGTTGGGCACCACCAGCGTGATCGGCTTGCTGGGATAGGCCTGGGCCATCGCGGCGCCGCTCACAAGGCCCGCGAGCAGCGCGGCACTGGTGCCGGCAAGCAGCCGGCGAAGGGTGGATGTTGGGAGAAAAGCGTTCATGGTCGGCCTCCTTGTTGTGATGGTTGGATATCGATGAATAGCAATGAATGGTGAATGACTAACGGCCAGTCACCCACAATCATTAATAGCGGCCCGACAGCAGCGTACCTGCATTGGGCGCGCGCCGCTCAAGCCCCAGGCTTTTGAGCAGCGCGTAGGTGGTGCAAACCGCGCTGGACACCACCGGCAGGCCGCTGGCCGCCTCGATCAGCGGCACCGAGGCCAGCGAAGGCATCTGCACGCAGGCCGAAGCGACGATGGCGTCCGCGCCTTTGGTGTTGAGCTGCTTCCACAACTCGGCCGGCGCCTTGGGGTCGCGCGCGCCCACGGCCAGGTTGTCGTGGATCTCGAGCGAAACGCTGTCTATCACTTCAATGCCTTCGTTCTCGATGTAGTCGATCACCATGCGCGTCAGCGGTTTCATATAGGGCGCGATGATGGACACGCGTTTGGCCCCCAGGGCCTGCAGGCCTTCGACCAGCGCACCGGCGCTGGTGATGACCGGCGCCGGCAGGCCGTTGCCCACCGTGACCTCGTGCAGGCGGCGCTGCGACTCGCGGTGGTAGCCCAGGCCCATGCTCATGATGGCGACCAGGCAGGCGTAGCCCATGGCGTCCACGCGCGCATCCGACAGCTCCAGCGCGCAGCGGTCGGAATCGCGGTCCATCGCCGCCAGTTCTTCGCGCGTGACCGACTTCATGCGCATGCGGCTGGAGTGGAAGCTGAAGCGCTCGGGCAGCACCTGCTCGCGCGCGCGCAGCATGGCCGGGATCTCCGTTTCCATGGTGGTGTTGGAGCTGGGCACGATCAGCCCGACCCGGTAGTTGCGGGAATTGTCTGGCGCCTGGCCTTCAGCGGCTTGCATGGGTGTTGGTTTCCTGGTGAGGGTTCAGGCCCCGATTCTTCGCGCTCTTATCCATACAAACAAATACATAATCAGGATAGATCAATACCGAAACCAGATAGATAGCCCCCTCACCGCAAAGGCCACCCGTGGAACTGCGCCAGATCCGTTACTTCATCGCACTCGCCGACGAGTTGAGCTTTACCCGCGCGGCCCGTCGCCTGCACGTGTCGCAGCCGCCCCTGAGTTTCCAGATCGCCGCCCTGGAAGCCGAACTCGGGGCCAGGCTGTTTCACCGCACCAGCCGCAGCGTGGTGCTCAGCGAAGCCGGCAAGGCCTTTTTGCCCCATGCCCAAGCCGTGCTGGCGCGGCTGGAGGAAGCGCGCAGCCACGTGACCCGCGTCGCCAGCGGCCTGCAGGGGCGCGTGCAGGTGGGGCTGGCCGGCTCGCATTTTCTCGGGCCTTTTCCCCAGTTCATCCAGCAGTTCCGTTTGCAGCGGCCGGCCGTCGAGCTCGTGCTGCACGAGATGAAGCCGTCCGACCATCTGCAGGCCTTGCGCGACGGGCGGCTGGACCTCTGCGTCTCGCGCAACCCGCTCAACGACAGCCAGCTCAGCGCCGCGCTGCTGTGGCGCGACCCGGTGGTCGTGGCCCTGCCGCCCGGCCACAGGCTGGCGCAGCGACGCCAGCTCCGCCTGGCCGACCTGCGCGACGAGGATTTTGTGTTTTTGCGGCTGGACTCCTCGCCTTTTGCCGCCCGCCTGTTTGAAGCCTGCCTGTGGGCGGGCTTTGCGCCCAAGATTGCGCAGCAGGTCGTCGAAGTGCCGGCAGCGCTGAACCTGGTCGCCGCCGGCCTGGGCGTGGCGCTGGTGCCCGCCTCCATGGCGCAGCTGAGAGCCGACGCCGTCGGCATTTGCCGGCTTGGCCCCGCAGCGCGGGCCGGCGACAAAGCATCGCAGGCCCGCCAGGCCAAGGCGCCCGACATCAACGGCGATGTCTACGCGCTCTGGCGCACCGGCGACGCCGCGCCGGCTGTGGCGGAGTTCACCAAGCTGCTGGTGGACTGGGCGGGCGGTTTGCCGGCCTGGGTGGGGCGTTGATGGAGCGCCAGAGGACGCGGGCCGATGCCACCAAGCAGGGCCGCGACGTACTGCAACAATAGGCCATGATCCGAAAAACATCTCCCGCCTTGACCTGGCTGGTCGCAGCAGCGGTTTTGTTTCCGCTGTTTGTCCAGCTTTCCCGCGGCATCTATCGAGACCTGGACCCGATTTACGACTCGCGCGGACTCCTGGGGTCGCTGCCCTTGCCGATTTCCATCGCGGCCTGCCTGGTGGGCATCTTGGCGCATGCACGCCGCTTGGGCCCGGCAAAGCCGGCACTGGGCTTTATCGCCGCCTTCATGGCGGCCATGGCACTATCGTTCGCCTTCGCGGGGGAGGCGCCGGATGGCCAAACAGCAAAGCTGCTGTACGCCGCGCAAACCCTGCTGCCCACCACGGGCTTCATGCTCGGGTTGCTTCTGGGCGCGCAGCGCAGAACGGTTGCGAAGGCCTTTTTCTGGGTGCTGCTGGTGCTCTTGCCCCTTCAATTACTTGCCGGGTGGATTCAAGGCGGCTTGATGCTGACGAACTACCTGTATGTGTTCAGCATTTACCAGCACATTCAGTTTGTGCCCATCGTTCTTGCCGTGGCATTCGGCTTCGTCATGGTGCACCAGTGGGACAACCAGAAGGCCGCCATGCTCGTCCTGACGGTCATCGTGGGAATCTATGTGCTCGCCAGCGGCGCCTTTCTGGCCATTGGCCTCTACGCGGGAGCCGTGCTGCTGTTTTTCGGCATGGCGATATTGAAGCGCTCCCACGGCCATGCGATGGGCCTTCTGTCCATCGCGGCCGGCATTGCAGCGGCGCTGTTCCTGGGCAGCCTGTACTACGGCAACGTCAAGGGAGACACCGACAGATTCGGTAACGCCAATGCCTACGTGCAAAAGTTCCGGGATGTGGCCGAGGGCAAGCTGCCGGGCAACCTGGCCCAGCGCGTCAGCGACTGGAAGCTGTACGGCGGCTGGATAGCGCAAAGCCCACGCAGCTTGTTATTCGGCCATACCAAGCCCCCTCCACGGGAGGTCATCACCAGTGCGCACAACTGGTATCTCGACCTCGTCTACAACTTTGGGCTGGTGGGACTGCTGCCCGTGGTGGCACTCATAGGCTTTACCCTGCGCAAGGTCTGGCAACAACGGCAATCCCTGCCCACCGAAATCTGGTGGCTGGCGGGCCTGACGGCCTTCATGGTGCTGGTCGACAGCAATTTCAAAGTGACGCTCAGGCAGCCCTATCCCGCCATATTCGCTTATTTTCTGTGGGGCTTGCTGTTGGCGCATTTGCGGGGCGACGGCGAGGCCGGGCCCGAAGCGGGCAGCGCACCCAGCCCCAAGGCCGCTGGGGCGGGAAGGCCGTCTGCCGATGGCTATAGCCGGGGTTGAACAAGCCAGACCCAGAGGGCCGCACCGGCTGCTATCCAAAGCAGCACGATCACGAATGCGCCGACCCGGCTGCTCGGCTTGGCGCCCTGCGTCTCCATCCAGGCATCGGCCTGCTTGCGGCAATCGGCGACAACCTCGGGCGGCAAAAGCCTGATGGCCAGCCAGATCAGCGCAGGCAGAAGCAGGACATCGTCCACGTAGCCAAGCACCGGGATGAAATCCGGGACGAGGTCGATGGGACTGAGCGCATAAGCCACCACAAAGACGCCAAGCGCCTTCGCATACCAGGGCGTTGCCGGGTGTTTGCCGGCAAACCAGAGCGTCACCGCGTCGCGCTTGATGCGCTTCGCCCAGTTCTTGAGTTTGTCGCCGACGGCCATGGCGGCAAGCATGCCACAGCGCTTGCGCAATGCTTTTTGGAAGACTTCGCGCCGTAGTTCAGAGCAGGCCCTTTTGCAGGGTGGCGGAATCAAGTGACGAGCATTGCGAACTCGATCCATTGGACGCGGGGTTCCGCTACGATCAAAGGACAGGGAGCACCTATGCCACGACGCCGAAAGCCGAACTATCTCAGATCGCTTGTGAATCTATTGCCAGGCTTCTTTGCCGGCGGAGGCGCCTATTTCATCAGCTTTGTTGACGAGTGCTCAATGATGCCGGCCAATGTTGAGTGCCCGGGATTGATCCCAGCCTGGGGTTATCTCGTGGCATTTGCGGTCGTTATTGGATCGGTGGCTTGGACCTGCTGGGCTTGGTACAAAGATCACATCCGCGGCGACTATGAGGCCGACGTGATGATGGGTAAGGATAGATACAGGGATTGCTCGGTCACGCGGCCCAGTTGATTGCAAAGATGGACGCGCGGCGGCAAATTTTGTAGACTGCAACCGTTCAGGATATGCAGCCCCTGACCGCCCTAGGCTGAGCCTAGGCATCGCCGATACGGATAACCGCCGGTGCCCGAATGACGCGCAATGCGTCACCGGGAGATTGCTTGTTAAACCAAGTGGATTTCCCGATGAATCGTAAAAAACAACTTTGTCTTCTCGCCGCTGCTCAACAGAACTGGCAGTGCTTTTACTGCGGTCTCCCAATGTGTAAGGGCGCGGTCAAGCCATTCGCCGCCAAGCATGGCATTTCAGTTGCCGAGGCAACACAGCTGAGAAGCACCGCCGAGCATCTTCTTGCCGCGCAGGACGGCGGGCAGGTCACGCCCGGCAATATCGTCGCTGCCTGCGCCTGGTGCAACAGCCGGCGCCATGCCGGCCGACCGCATAAAGCACCAGACCACCTGACTTATAAATGCCGCGTCGCCAAACGCGTGGCTGCTGGCAAATGGCATCCTGGCGGCCTGGCAGCGAAATTCAGGCGTCAATAAGGCAGCCACCAACGAAAAAGCCCCGACTAGCGGGGCTTTCAAGGCATTTCTCAGATCAACCTGGATTTCTCTGGATGCAATTTTGGCGGAGAGGGTGGGATTCGAACCCACGGTACCTTGCGGTACGCCTGATTTCGAGTCAGGTACATTCGGCCACTCTGCCACCTCTCCAGTGTGGAGCCGATATTCTATCAGCCCCCACGCTCCCCACTTCGTGTGGTTCGCTGCCCCCCGAGGGGGCGCTGCGCCTGCGGCCCGGCAAAGCCGGTTCCGCGGCCCCTGCTGGGTTAAGACCTACCCTATTTTTCTGAGGGTGCCAGCACCTTGATCCCGCCCATATAAGGCTGCAGCACTTCCGGCACGGTGACGGAGCCGTCGGCGAGCTGGTAGTTCTCGAGCACGGCCACCAGGGTGCGGCCTACGGCCAGGCCGGAGCCGTTGAGGGTGTGGACGAATTCGTTCTTGCCCTGGGCGTTCTTGAAACGGGCCTGCAGGCGGCGCGCCTGGAAGGCTTCGCAGTTGGAGACCGAGCTGATTTCGCGGTAGGTGTTCTGCGCGGGCAGCCAGACTTCGAGGTCATAGGTCTTGGCGGCGCCGAAGCCCATGTCGCCGGTGCACAGCAGCATGACGCGGTACGGCAGGCCGAGCTTTTGCAAAATGACTTCGGCGTGGCCGGTCATGGCTTCCAGCGCTTCGTAGCTTTTGTCGGGGTGCGTAATCTGCACCATCTCGACCTTGTCGAACTGGTGCTGGCGGATCATGCCGCGCGTGTCGCGGCCGTAGCTGCCGGCTTCCGAGCGGAAGCAGGGCGTGTGGGCGGTGAACTGCAGCGGCAGGTCGGCTTCGGCAACGATCTCGTCGCGCACGAAGTTGGTCAGCGGCACTTCCGAGGTGGGGATCAGGTAAAGCGCCGTGCTTTCGGCTTCGGCTGCGCCCTCTTGCCCGCCCTTTTTCGCGGCGAACAGGTCTTCCTCGAACTTGGGCAGCTGGCCGGTGCCGCGCAGCGAATCGCCGTTGACGATGTAGGGCGTGTAGCACTCGGTATAGCCGTGCTCCTGGGTCTGCACGTCGAGCATGAACTGCGCGAGCGCGCGGTGCAGGCGGGCCAGCGGGCCCTTCATGACGGTGAAACGCGAGCCGGTCAGCTTGGTGCCGAGTTCGAAGTCCAGGCCCAGGGGCTGGCCGACGTCGACGTGGTCCTTCACTTCGAAGGCAAAGGCCGCGGGTTCGCCGCCGGGGCCTTCAATCGGGCTCCATTTGCGCACTTCGACGTTGCCGGCCTCGCCGATGCCCTGGGGCACGCTCTCGTGCGGCAGGTTGGGCACGGCCAGCAGCAGGGCCTGCATGTCGGCCTGGATCTGCTCCAGCCGGGCGGCCGAGGTTTCGAGTTCGGCCTTGGAAGCGCTGACCTGCGCCATGACGGCGCTGGCGTCTTCACCCTTGGATTTGAGTTGGCCTATCTGCTTGGACAGGGTGTTGCGCTGGTTCTGCAGCTCCTCGGTGCGGATCTGCAGGGCCTTGCGCTCGGCCTCCAGGCCCTGGAAGGCCTCCACGTTGAGGAAGGCTTGCGGGGTTTTGCGGGTTTCCAGCCGGGCGATGGCCGAGGGCAGGTCTTTGCGGAGCAGGTTGATGTCTAGCATGGGGCCATTGTATTTTGTGCGGGGGTGGCAGCCATGGGCCGTTCGGCTCAGTTCAGGCTGGCCGGGTCCAGGTTGGCGCCGCAGAGGATGAGGCAGACTTTTTCGTCGGCGCGCGGGCGGTAGCGGCCGCTTTGCAGCGCGGCCAGCGGCAGGGCTGCGGCGGGCTCGACGGCCAGCTTGAGCTCTTTCCAGAGCCAGAGCTGGGCCGCGCGTATCGACTCATCGGTCAGCAGCAGCGCGTCGCGCACATGGGCCTGGGTGACGTCCCAGGAAAGGCCGCCTATGCGTTTGGCGCCCAGCGAATCGGCGGCGATGCCACCGACGGCCACGTCCACCGGTTCGCCGGCCTCGCGGGCCTTGTACAGGGTGGGCGCGAGTTCGGGCTCGAGTGCGACCACGCGGCTGCGCTGCCCGAACCAGCCGGCCACGCCGCCTATCAGGCCGCCCCCGCCCACGCTGACCAGTACCGAGTCGGGCAAACCGCCCTGCTGCTCGATCTCCGCGGCCAGGGTGCCGGCACCGGCCAGCACTTCGGGCTGGTCGTAGGCATGCGTGAGCAGCGCGCCGGTTTCCTGCTGGCGCGCCAGGCATGCTTTCAGCGCGTCGGCATAGGCCGCGCCCGTCACCACGACCTCGGCGCCCAGTGCGGCGAGCTTGGCGCGCTTGGCGGGGGTGGAGACCTCGGGCACAAACACCTCGCAGCGCACGCCCAGTTCACGGGCTGCCGCCGCGGTGGCGATGCCGGCATTGCCGCCCGAGGCGACGATCACGCCGCTGGCGGGAATGGGGTTGGACAGCAGGCGATTGAGCATGCCGCGCGCCTTGAAGCTGCCGCCGGTCTGCAGGTGCTCGAGCTTGAGCCAGACCTCGGCGCAGTCCACGCCCAGTGCCCTGCCGGGCAATTGCCACAGCGGGGTCTGGTGGATGAAATGGCCGTAGCCGGCCTGGAACGTGCGCAGGCAGCGCTCGATGTTGTCGCGATCGGTCATGAACGAGGGGGAATCAGGTGAGTTGGTGAAGCTGGCTGTCGTTGACTTCCAGCATGTGGCCTTGCGCGTCGAGCTTCAGGCCTTTGGGCAGCGGGAACTTGATGGTTTCCTCGATGCCGTCCATCTTGCGCACCGACACCGCGCCCAGCGCCTTGATGCGGTCTATCACCTGCTTGACGAGGATCTCGGGGGCCGAGGCACCGGCCGTCAGGCCGACCCGGCCCTTGCCCTCGAACCACGACTCCTTGAGCTCGCTGGCGTCGTCGACCATATAGGCCTCGGTGCCCAGCTTGGCGGCGAGTTCGCGCAGGCGGTTGCTGTTGGAGCTGGTCGGGCTGCCGACCACGATGAGGATGTCGACCTGCGGGCTCAGCACCTTGACGGCGTCCTGCCGGTTCTGCGTGGCGTAGCAGATGTCCTGCTGCTTGGGCTCGCGCACCTGCGGAAAGCGCTGCTTCACGGCGGCGCTGATCTCGGCCGCGTCGTCCACGCTCAGCGTGGTCTGCGTGACCACCGCCAGGCGCTCCGTCTGGCCGGGGCTGATGCGCCAGACGTCGGCCACGTCTTCCACCAGGTGGATGCCGCTGTCGAGCTGGCCCATGGTGCCTTCGACTTCGGGGTGGCCCTTGTGGCCGATCATGATGAATTCGTAGCCCTCTTTGTGCAGTTTGGCGACTTCGACGTGCACCTTGGTGACCAGCGGGCAGGTGGCGTCGAAAATCTGGAAGCCGCGGCGCTCGGCCTCTTTCTGGATGGCCTGGCTCACGCCGTGGGCGCTGAACACCAGCGTGGCGCCCGGCGGAACGTCGTCGAGCTCTTCAATGAAGATCGCGCCTTTTTGCTTGAGGTCGTTGACAACGTAGGTGTTGTGCACGATCTCGTGGCGCACGTAAATCGGCGCGCCGAATTTGGTCAGGGCGCGCTCGACGATCTCGATCGCGCGGTCGACGCCGGCGCAAAAGCCGCGCGGTTCCGCGAGCAGGATTTCCTGGGGAAGCAGTTTCGATTCAGTCATAACACCCCAATCACTTGCACTTCAAACACGACCGGCTGGCCGGCCAGCGGGTGGTTGAAGTCGAACTGCACCGCGTCACCACCGGGTTTGACCTGCTGCACCGCGCCGGCATACTGGCCCATGCCGTCGGGCGTGGGAAACTGCACCACGTCGCCGACCTTGTACTGCTCGTCGGGGTCGCCCAGTTCATTGAGCAGCTTGCGCGCCACCCATTGCACCAGCTCGGGGTTGCGCTCACCGAAGGCCTCGCCGGCCGGCAGCTCGAAGGTGGCGCGCGTGCCCTCGGGCAGGCCCAGCAGGCGCTGTTCGAGGGCCGGCGACAGTTCGCCGGTGCCCAAGCTCAGCGTGGCGGGCTTGCCCTCAAAGGTGTTGATGATGTCGGCGCCCGGTTTCCCGTTCACGGCAGGCCCGGCCATGCGATAGTGCAGGGTCAGGAAAGAGCCCGGCTGGACCAAAGGAGGGGCGGAGAGTTCCACGGTGGTGGGCATAAGGCGAAGGCTTTCGGGGCCGGCCGGAGCGGCGGGCCAGTGTTTGTAAACTGCCTCTATTGTAGAAAGGACGGCCCGGCCGGGCCAAACCCGGTTTTTTGGCCTTTTTTGCGGGAAGAGTCCCCCTGGCTCCCTCCCGCCAACCCATAAGAAGAAGAGATCGATCCATGATCCTGAAAGACCTGCCCCTAGACAGCCGCCCCCGCGAAAAACTGCTGGCCCGCGGCCCCGGCGCCCTCAGCGACGCCGAACTGCTGGCCCTGCTGCTGCGCACCGGCATCCCCGGCAAAAACGTGCTGCAGATGGGCCAGGAGCTGCTGGACACCTTCGGCGGCGTGGCCGGCCTGCTACACACCACGGCCGAAAGCCTCAAACGCATCAAGGGCCTGGGTGGCGGGGCCAAGCGGGCGCAGCTGGTCGCGGTGCTGGAACTGGCCCGCCGCGCGCTGGCCGAAAACCTCAGCCGGAAAACCGTGTTCGACACACCCCAGGCGGTGCGCGACTACCTTCAGCTGCAGCTGGGCAGCCGGCCGCACGAGGTGTTCGCCATGCTGTTCCTGGACAGCCAGAACCGCCTGATCGCGCTCGAAGAACTGTTCCGCGGCACGCTGACGCAGACCTCGGTCTACCCGCGCGAGGTCGTCATCCGCGCCCTGGCCCTGAATGCCGCCAGCGTGGTGCTGGCGCACAACCACCCCAGCGGCTCGGCCCAGCCTTCGCGCGCCGACGAGGCGCTCACGCGCAACCTCAAGTCGGCGCTGGCGCTGGTGGACATCCGCGTGCTGGACCACTTCGTGGTGACCAGCACCCAGGCGGTGTCCATGGCCGAGCTGGGGTTGCTGTAAGGTTGAGCCATGAAACCGCCCGCCCTCAAAAGTCTGCAGGACCTCAAGGCCGTCAAGCGCGAGATCGAAACCCGGGCCCGGCTTGAAAAAGAAGCCGCCGCCGCCAAAGCCGCCGCGGCGGCCAAAGCCAGGGCCGAAAAAGAGTTGTTCTCGCGCGCCGTCGGCGCCGTCAAGGCCCTGCCCGCCAAACACCTTCCCGGCCACAAGGCTGCGCTGCCGCTGCAGCAGGCCGCACCCATCCCGGTGCAGCAGCAGCGCGACGAGCTCGCGGTGATGCGCGAGGCGATCTCCGACGAGTTCGACGTCGAGACCCTGCTGGACACCGACGAGGCGCTGAGCTTCCGCCGGCCCGGCATGGGGCCCGACGTGGTGCGCAAGCTGCGCCGCGGCGGCTGGAGCATCCAGGGGCAACTCGATTTACATGGCCTGCGCCGCGAGGACGCGCGCGAAGCGCTGGCGCTTTTCATCAAGGACGCCCACAAGGTGGGCTGGCGCTGCGTGCGCGTGGTGCACGGCAAGGGCCTGGGTTCACCGGGCAAGACGCCGGTACTCAAGGGCAAGGTGCAGAGCTGGCTGATCCAGAAACAGGAAGTGCTGGCCTTTGTGCAGGCCAGGCCGGCCGAGGGCGGGGCCGGGGCGCTCGTGGTCTTGCTGGCGCAGGGCTAAGGCCCATACCAGCCGGCGTGAGCCCCTACTGAATCTGCAGCAACTGAGCGGCCACTTCCTCGAGTGCATTGCGCAAGGTGATCTGCCGCAAACCCAGCGCCAGAGCCTCGGCATGGAGTGCGGCGGCAAACGCCGGGCCCGCCGCCTCAATACCCTGCAGGTCCAACACCAGTTCGCGCGGAACCCAGCGGGGCGGCCGCCCTGAGGGCAGGCTGCGCCGCTGGTCCACTGGCAGCCTGTCCATCAGGATGATGGCTTGGTGGCGCGCCTCCAACTGCTCGGTCCCCAACAGGCGCAGCACGGGCAGCGTCACTACCTCCTGGCCGGCTTGCGCCTGCATTAGCGCATACATGTCATGCCACTCTGCCCCCTCCGCGCGCATGCGGGCAGACAGGCTGTTGGGATCGCCACCAAGCAAGCGCAGCACTTCGGTGGAAGGCGTTCCTGTCTGTGGCTTCATGACGATGCGCTCGGCCAGGCGCTGATTGACCGAGGGCAGTGACAGGCCATCGTTGGCCGCCCACAGGACATCAGCAGCGCACTGGTTCAGGTGCGCCAGCACGCCGCGATCATGGCCCAGCGCCCACAGGACCGGCACATGGGCATCCACCTCGGCACGGGCATGGTCAGGTGGCACGCCCAGTGCCAGCAGGTTCAGCAGCAAGGCAGGGCCGAAGCGTTCTCGCAGCGTGGCCAAGGGTGCGGCATGCAGCGCCATCGCCCAGCGCGTGGATGCACTCACCGCCACCACAAGTTTGGCCGGCCGGCAATGCACCAGACCCAAAGACCAGGGGCCCAAAGTGCTGCCAGGCGCAGTCGAATCAACAGCGAGTTTGGCCGGCAGCTTGAGGGCGCCTGCCAGTTCCCGGGTGACATGTAGCGTGACCATGGCGTCAGACCGGCAATGGGCGGCGATGGGCGGCGATCAAGCTGCCAGCTCACCGGATCGAGCTTTGCGGCCATAGTCATTCGCCCCGATTGCGCATCCAGTCGGCCGTCTGGAAAAACGAGGCATTGAGCCGCGTGCGCAGGCCTTCATCCACCCCGGTCTCACGCATGGCCTGGTCCATGCACGCCAGCCACTGGTCGCGCTCGGCAATCCCGATGGAGCCTCCGCCGGTGGATTGCGGCATGTGGCGCATGCGCAGGCGCGGATGGCCGAAGCGGTCGGTGTAATACTGCGGCCCGCCCAGCCAGCCGCACAGAAACCAGAACAGGCGTTGCCGGGCATTGTCCAAGGTGCTGCCGTGCGCGGCGCGCAGGGCTTTGTAGCCCGGTTCCAGGTCCATCAAATCGTAAAACCGCTCAACCAGGGCCTTGACGCGGTCCTCGCCGCCTATCCAGGCGAAGGGGGTTTCGAATGGGGGGGTTCCGGGGGGGCGTTCTTCTATCTGCATTTGGGGATTATCGAATGTTGAGGGTTGGGGGGTGGTTGGTAAGGATGTTCTTGTTTTTTGAGTACGCTTTTTGTTGAGGCTTGCTGGCCGGGAGTGGCCCGGCGGCCAGTAACTTTCTTTTGCTTCGCCAAAAGAAAGTCACCAAAGAAAAGGCGACCCGCAGTCTGGGTCCCTACGCTTCGCTTCGGGCAACCTGCGGTGCTCGACTACGGCGGGGTCTCGCGCAAACTCGCCTGCGGCTCAAACAAGCGCGATCCCTGATCCGCCTACGTCTGCGCTCCTCGGCCCAGCCAGGACGGGGCAATCGGGAGCGGGGACAGAAGACAAAGAATCAACCAAGACAAACAAGGACTCGCCGTGGCGAGTCCTTGTTGTTTTCAGTATTCGGTTTCTTATCTTCGGCTGTTTGGTATTCCTCCCCCACCCCTTGTGGATGCGCCGAGGAGCGCAGGGCCAGGCGGATCAGGGATCGCGATTGTCTGAGCGAAGTGCAACGTAGCGAGTTCGAGCGAGACCCCGCCTGGACCGAGCACCGCAGGTTGCCCGCAGCGAAGCGGAGGGACGCAGCAACCAGGGTCGCCTTTTCTTTTGCTTACTTTTCTTTTGGCGAAGCAAAAGAAAAGTGAGTAGCCGCCGGGCTACCCCCGGCCAGCTACCCTCAGCAGAGAGCGCGCAAGCCGAAGCAAGAACCGGCCCTATTGAGCCTTCCGCAAAGTCTCCACAACAGGCGTATTCAAAACCGACCTCAACCCCCACCACCCCGCAGCCAACGCCAACACAGCCCCCGCCAGGCTACCCAGCAAAGGCACAGTCCAAGACCCGGTCCAATTGAAATCAAACACAAACCGCGCCAATCCCCATCCCACCGCCAGCGCGACGACAGAGGCCAGGAAGCCGGCGAGCAATCCAACGCCGGCCAACTCCGCCCGCTGCACCTGCCGCAGCAGCGAGGCCCGCGCCCCCACCGCCCGCATGATGGCGAATTCGCGGGCGCGCTCTTCGCGGGTCGCGGTGATGGCGGCAAACAGCACGACCAGGCCGGCAGCCAACGTGAAGCCGAACAAAAACTCCACCGCGCGTATCACCTGGTCCAGCACGCGCTGCACCTGGGCCAGGGTGCTGCTCATGTCGACGTTGGTGATGTTGGGGAAGGCCTTGACCAAAGTGTTGTCAAAACTCTGCGGGCGCGGCTGGCCGGGCGCCGTCACAGCCGGCTCGGGCGCGCGGAAGGCGCTGATAAAAGACACGGGCACGTCGGCCGGCAATTTCGCGACCGTGTACATCACAAAAAAGTTGACGCGCATCGAGCCCCAGTCGACCTTGCGCAGGCTGGTGATTCTGGCTTCACTCACCTGCCCGCCTATGTCAAAGCGCAGGGTATCTCCCAGCTTGAGGCCCAGGGTCTTGGCCAGGCCGTCCTCGACGCTGACGGCGTCTTTCTCGCCGGCTGTCCAGCGCCCGCCGCTGGACTGGTTGTGCGAGGGCATCTCGGCGCTGTTGGAGAGGTTGAACTCGCGGTCGACCAGGCGCTTGGCACGGTCGTCTTCAAAATCGTCGGGCGTGACGGGCTTGCCGTTGACCGCGACCAGGCGGCCTCGGATCATGGGGTACCAATCAAATTTTTTCACGCCGCCGTCGCGCAGCGCCTGCAGGAAGGCCTCGCCCTGCTCGGGCTGCACGTTGATGACAAAACGGTTGGGTGCGTCGGGCGGCGTGGCTTTGCGCCAGCTGCTGATGAGGTCGGTGCGCAGCAGCACCAGCAGCATCAGCGCCAGCAGGCCGACGGCCAGCGCGCTGGTCTGCACCACGGCGTACACCGGCCGGGCCGAAAGCTGGCGCGTGGCCAGCACCAGCCAGCGCGGCGCGGTTGCCTCATGCACGCTGGCGCGCAGCAGCTTGACGGCGGCAAAACTCGCCGCGGCGAACACCAGCACGGCGCCGGCAAAACCGCCCACGGCGATCAGGCCCAGCTTCAGGTCGCTGCTGGCGGCCACCAGCAGGGCCGCGAAACCGGCCATGCCCACACCCAGCACGGCCAGCGAGGCGGGCTTGAGGTTGCCGACGTCGCGGCGGATCACACGCAGCGGCGGCACCTGGGCCAGCTGCAGCACGGGCGGCAGGCCGAAAGCCAGCAGCAGCGTGAGGCCCATGCCCATGCCGAAGAGCACGGGCCAGAAGGTGGCGGCCGGCAGTGCGGTTTCGACCAGGCCGGCGAGCAGCAGCACAAAACCGTAATGCACGGCAAAACCCAGGACCACGCCCAATGCGCTGGCAAACAGGCCCGCCAGCACGAACTCAAACGTGTAGGCCAGCGCGATGGTGCGCTGCGGCTGGCCCAGCACGCGCAGCATGGCGCAGTCGTCCAGGTGTTTGGCGGCAAAACCGCGCGCCACGATGGCCACCGCCACCGCGCTCAGCAGGGCCGCGAGCAGCGCCACGAGGTTGAGGAATTTTTCGGCACGGTCCAGCGTCTGGCGCATCTCGGGGCTGCCCGATTCGAGCGACTCCAAGCGCACGCCGCGCACGCCCGATTGCTCAAACGGTTTCTTGATTTCTTCCTCGGCCCATTTCACATACGCCTTCACCGCCTTGTCGTCGCCGGCGACGGCAAAACGGTAGTTGGTGCGGCTGGCGGGCTGGATCAGGTTGGTCGCCGCCACGTCGGCCTGGTTGATCATCACGCGCGGGGAAAAGCTGATGAAACCGGCACCGCGGTCCGGTTCCTGCACGATGATGCGCGTGAGCTTGAAACCGGCGTCGCCCATGAGCAGCGTCTGGCCGAGCTTGAGGCCCAGCGAATCGAGCAGCGAGGCATCGGCCCAGGCGGTGCCGGGGGCGGGCACTTCGCGTGTGTCGGCGCCGGCCTCTTCGGGGCTGCCGGCCACCTTCACGCTGCCGCGCAGGGGATAGCCTTCGGGCACGGCCTTGAAGGCCACCAGCTTGCTGGCGCCGCCGTCGGCGTCGGGGGCGCGGCCCATGGTCGGAAAGGTGACGGTGGAAATACCCTTGAGGCCCAGCGCCTGCGCTTTGGCGATAAACGCGGCCGGCGTCTGGCCGTCGCTGCGGACCACGGCATCGCCGCCCAGCAGCTGGCGTGCGTCGCGCTGCAGGCCGCCCTTGAGGCGGTCGGCAAAAAAGCCGACGGCGGTCAGGGCCGCGACGGCCAGGGTGACGGCCACGATGAGCAGGCGCAACTCGCCCGCGCGCAGGTCGCGCAGCATGGTTTTCCAGCCGAGCTTGAGGAAAAGGGTGTTCATGCGCCGACCATAACGCAAAGTCCGCGGCCCTTGAGCGATGGCCGGGTTCGCAGCCGGGTTATGCCGGTGTTATGGGCGGGCGGCGCTGGCGGCGGCCACGGGCGAGGCAGCGGCGGCCGACGGGAGCGCATCCAGGCGTTTTTCCAGCGCGCGCAGCACCGGCGCAATGCCGGCGCCCACCCGGATCTGCGGGTTGGAAAAGCCGTCTTCCTTGCCGGCGTCGATCTCGCGCTGCTTGATCAGCGGCACCGCGCGGGCAAAGGCCTGCTCGAAGGAACGCGTCTTGCGCAGCTGTTCGTCAAACATGGCGCGGCCGAAAAAGGTGAGATCGGAGCGGCTCCCGCAGCCATAGGAAGTATGGGTGGCGTCGGCCGCCGTCATGACCAGGGTGGTGTCGCCGGCCAGCGGGTCGACCCAGCCGCCGGAATAGCAGGCCGAAATCGCGATCACACGGTTGCGCACGCCCGACCTGTCGAGCGCCTCGCGCAGCTCGCCGGGGCTCACGGGCGGCACCTCGAGCGGCCAGTGGGACGTGGCGAGCTTGAAGTCGCTGGCGCCGTGCGAAGTCATGTAGACCACCAGCACGTCCTTGTCGCGGTCCATGCGCTGGGCAATCGCGTCGATGGCACGCTCCAGGTTCAGCGCGGTGGCCCACAGATGGGTTTGCGCGGTGCTGGCGTGGTTGACCAGGTGCACCACGCGGCCCTCGGCGTCGAAACGCTCGGCCAGCACGCGGCTGACCAGGGTGCTTTCGCGCAGGAACACGTCTTCCGCGGCATAGGGTGCGAACACCAGGGCGTAGACGTCGGTGACGCCGGGTCGCTCATGCGCAATGGCGGCCATGGTCTTTTCCCAGAGCGCCTGCTGCGCTTCAAACGTTTGCTGGCTCAGCTGCAGCCGGGACCTGTCATCGTCGCCGCGCGCGGCATAGTCTTGCTGCCAGGTGCGGGCCTCGAACTGCCAGAGCATGAGGCCGGTGGAGGCCAGCAGCGCCAATGCGAACACCCCCGCGCGCCACGTCAGGCCGGCAAAACGCCAGACCAGCAAGACCGCCGTGCCCACGCCCCAGGCGAGAAACAGGCCGTAAAAGCCCCAGTAAACCCAGGGCGACGAAAACACCGAACTCCTGATCCAGCCCTGGGCGAAGGCGGCGATCATCCCCTGGTACACCAGCGTCGCCGGAAGCGATGAAAGCAGCCACAGGACAAAGCAGGCGGCGATGCCCTTCAAGCCCTCGCCGGCGGGCTCATCCGGGCCGGCCGCCGGCGCGGCGTCCAGCGGAGGAAGCGCCCACCAGGCCAGGCCCAGGAACAGGCCGGCGGTCCACCAGCCCGACAGCCAGGCCTGCAGGTCCAGGCGCGCAGGGCCGGCCACCTCCAGACGGGACAGGGCCAGTTCAAGGCCCAGTACCAGTACCGTCAGGAGCAGCACCTGCAGCGGCGTGGGCACGCGCCCCGCCGCGCGAGGTTTCAGGAACACCCCCGCACGCAGGCCCTCGCCGACCCAGCGCAGCAGGGGCAGGTGCTTGCCCGGTTTGCCGCGCTGCGGCAAGGCTTCGGGAATTCCGGGAAGCGTGGGCTGGACGTCGGTATCGATAGCTGTCATGTCGGCGCGGTGGAAAAAGAGGCCGGCCTGGCGCCGGCGAGTTCGGGCTGCAGCGTGAGCCGCTGCGGGTTGGCGTAGCAGACGAAGCGCTTGTTCGTGGCGCGGCCTATGGCGCACAGGCCCACGGCCTGCGCCACCTGGTGGCCCATCTGCGTGATGCCGCTGCGTGAAACCACGATGGGCACACCCATCTGCGCGGACTTGATGACCATTTCGCTGGTGAGGCGGCCGGTGGTGTAAAACACAAGCCCTCCGAAGCCTCCCTCTTCACCAGCCGGGGCCGCGGAACCGGCTTCGCCGGGCCGCAGGCGCAGCGCCCCCTCGGGGGGCAGCGCAGTACGCGAAGCGACAAGCGTGGGGGCTACATTCTGCATCCACATCCAGCCGGCTATGGTGTCTATTGCGTTGTGGCGGCCCACGTCTTCTACGAACAACAGCATTTCGGGATCACCGTCCGTCATCGCGAACAGCGCGCAGGCGTGCACCGAGCCGGCGGATTTGTACGTCGTTTCCTTGAGCCTGATGGTGTTGACCAGGGCATAAAGCTGGCCCTGGCTGATGCGCGCATCGCGGGGCAGCACGATGCCCTCCACCTCGTCCATCAGGCCGCCGAACACGCTGCCCTGGCCGCAGCCGGTGGTGACCACGCGGCGCGCGGTTTTTTCTTCGATGTCCTCAATGCCGTGGCGCGTCTTGACGGCGGCGGCGCCGACGTCCCAGTCCACGGTGATGGAGTCTATGTCGGCCGCATCCTTGACCAGGCGCTGGTTGCGCAGATAGCCCAGCACCAGCAGCTCGGGGTGCGCGCCCAAGGTCATCAGCGTCACCAGTTCACGCTTGTCGACGTACACCGTGAGCGCGCGCTCGGCCGGGATGGAGATGCGCTGCGTTTCCCCATATTCGTTGACGGCCTCCACCTCGCAGGTCAGGGGCGCCTGGGCATGGGTCAGGCGCGGCAGGGAAGGTGTCGAAGCGGGCATGCGGCAAGACTACAACAAAAAAGCCGGCCCCTTGCGGAGTCGGCTTTTGGAAAGGCGGGAAGTCTCAGGATTTCTTGGCGGGGTTGCCGACCGCGTCGGGCTGCCTGGTGCTGGGCGGGCTGGTGGCGGTGCCGGCCGGCGAATGCGCGCCCGCGGCTTCCAGCGGTTTGGCTTCCGGCGGCGTGTAGGCAAAAGGACCGGGATCGGCGCAGGCAGGCGCCGGCGCAGGCGGCTTGGTTTCCTTGCCGGCGGCCTTGGCGGACTTGTAATAGGCGGCGGCTACCTTGTCCTGCGACTTGCACAGCTGGTAGGCCTCGGCCTTGCCGGTCCACGCGGTTTTGGCGGCGGCTTCGGCGGCTTTGGCCTTGGCCTCGTCGCTCAGCGGCGGCAGCTTGGCCAGCACCGTGGCCGATGCGGCGGCCAGCATGGCCAGGATCAGGAGTTTTTTCATGGTGTCCTCACTACGTGTTCAGGCTTGTGCGATCTGCCCGGGCGGATCCGCCGGCGGTGTGCTGCGCTGGGCCGGGATGTTGCCGGCCTTGACCTCGTCGTACCAGTATTCGTGGTGTTCCCGGGCCCAGGTCTCGTCGACGTAGCCGGTCCGCATGGCCTTGTAGGCGCCTTGCATGCCGATGGTGCCCAGGTAGATGTGGCCCAGGAACATGCACATCATGAGCACGGTGGCCACGGCATGCACCATGTGCGCGACCTGCATGGTGGCGCGCTCGTAGACCAGGCCGGGCAGCAGCTTGTCGAGCACAAAACCCGAGGACACGACCACGATGCCGAGGAAAAACACGCCGCCCCAGAAGATGAGTTTTTCGCCCGCGTTGAAACGGTTCGAAGGCGGCTCTTCGCCGCCCGTGATCAGACCGCCGCCCTTGGCCAGCCAGCGCAGGTCGCCTTTTTGCGGCCAGTTGTCGCGCAGGAAAGTAAAGAACACGATCACCAGCGAGACCGCGAACAGCGGGCCGGCGAAGTTGTGCATGGTTTTGAGCGTCCAGGTCAGCCAGCCGAAGAGCGCGCCGCCGATGACAGGCAGCAGGAAGAACTTGCCGAAGGCCATCACCAGGCCGGAAATGGCCAGGATGGAGAACGCGATCGCGTTGGACCAGTGCGCGGCGCGCTCAAAGGGCGTGAAGCGCTCTATCTTGCGGCCGGTGTCGGCGCCGTGGGTTTTGATCGAGCCCTTGCTGAAGTAAAAAATCGCGATCGCCAGCAGCACGATCAGGAACAGCGAACCGCCGTAGGGAATGATCCAGTTGTTGCGCACCTGGCGCCAGGCTTCGCCGGCGTTGGTCAGGCGTGAGCCGGGGTATTGCACAAAGGGCTGGATCAGGTTGCCGGCTTCGGGCGCTTCGCTTTTGGGCAGGCTGCTGTAGCCGGTAACGCCCTCGCCCACCTGGCGCCACATCGGCGCGTTGTTGCCGGGCTGCACCTTGGCGCGTTCGCCGTTGGACTGCTTTGCGTAGTTGGGGTCGGCGCTGGCGTCGGGCTTGACCTCAAAGATATTCTGGCCCTGGATGCCGCCAGCGGCGGCCGGCGCGGCGGGCGCAGGTGTCACGGCGCCGGAGGACTGCGGCGGCGCCGCCGGCTGGGGCGCAGGCGCCTGCGCGCCCGCCAGCCCGACAAGGCCGGCTGCCAGCAGAAAGAGAACGGATCGGGCAAACAACATAAGGCCTCCGGTCGCTATTTCGACGTACCCGTCCTGGTGTATTCGTTCTGGCTGTTCTGCGCGCGGGCCTTGAGGCCCTGCTCCCAGCTGGCCTTGTCGCCTTTGGTCCAGCCGGGGGCCGCGAAGGCGTTGTCGGTGCCCTGGAAAGGAGCGGCGTCGCTTTTCACGCCGCCCAGGGTCTGCGGTTTTTCGCCGCAGGCGGTCAAGGCGGTGGAGGCGGCCAGCGCGGCCGCCACGGAAACCAGCATCGCGAGGCGCTTCATGATTTGGCTCCCGCGGGCGGCTGGCCCGCTTGTTTGGATCCGTAAGCCGTGCCCCAGCCCCAGACTTCGGCGCCCTTGCCGCGCTGCACCACGCGGTTGCGGAAGATGTCGGCGACCACGTCGCCGTCGCCGGCCAGCAGGGCCTTGGTGGAACACATCTCGGCGCAGGCCGGCAGCTTGCCTTCGGCCAGGCGGTTGCGGCCGTATTTTTCAAACTCGGCCTGGCTGCCGTTGGCCTCGGGGCCGCCGGCGCAGAAAGTGCACTTGTCCATCTTGCCGCGCACGCCGAAAGTGCCGGCCGCCGGGAACTGCGGCGCGCCGAAGGGGCAGGCATAGGAGCAGTAGCCGCAGCCTATGCAGACGTCCTTGTCGTGCAGCACCACGCCTTCGTCGGTGCGGTAAAAGCAGTTGACGGGGCAGACGGCCATGCAGGGCGCGTCGCTGCAGTGCATGCAGGCCACCGAAATCGATTTCTCGCCGGGAACGCCGTCATTGAGCGTCACCACACGGCGGCGGTTGACGCCCCAGGGGACTTCGTTCTCGTTCTTGCAGGCGGTGACGCAGCCGTTGCATTCGATGCAGCGCTCGGCGTCACAGACAAATTTCATGCGTGCCATAACTATGCCCTTTCGACGTTGCAGACCGTCGTTTTAGTTTCTTGCATCATCGTCACGCTGTCGTACCCGTAGGTCGTCGCGGTGTTGATGGCCTCGCCGCGCACCACAGGCGCCGCGCCGTTGGGGTAATAGGCCAGCATGTCGGCGCCCTGCCAGCGGCCCGAGAAGTGGAAGGGCATGAACACCGTGTCCGGGCCCACGCGCTCGGTCACCAGGGCCTGCACATTCAGGCGCGCGCCCGTGGGGGTGCTGACCCAGGCGCGTTCGCCGTTGCGTATGCCTTTTTCGGCGGCCACCTTGGGATTGATCTCGATGAACATCTCCTGCTGCAGCTCGGCCAGCCAGGGGTTGGAGCGGGTTTCCTCGCCGCCGCCTTCGTACTCGACGAGGCGGCCCGATGTCATGACCAGCGGGAACTTCTCATGCACCTTGTCGGCGATGTTTTTCTGCTGGATGGTCTTGTACAGCGTGGGCATGCGCCAGAAGGCTTTCTTGTCGTCATGTGTGGGGTATTTGGCCTGCAGGTCGGCGCGGTTGCCGTACAGCGGCTCACGGTGCTGCGGAATCGCATCGGGGAAGTTCCAGACCACCGCGCGGGCCTTGGCGTTGCCGAACACATGGCAGCCATGAAGCTTCATGGTGACCCGGATGATGCCGCCGGAGGCATCGGTCTTCCAGTTCTTGCCCTCGGCCGCGGTTTTTTCGGTATCGGTCAGGTCGTCCCACCAGCCGAGCTTCTTGAGCAGCAGGTGGTCGAATTCGGGGTAGCCGGTGGTGATGTCGGAGCCCAGCGAATACGAACCGTCTTCGGCCAGCAGGTTGACGCCGTCCTTTTCGACGCCGAAATTGGCGCGGAAGTTGCCGCCGCCGTCCATCACGTGCTTGGAGGTGTCATAAAGGTTGGGCGAGCCCGGATGCTTGAGTTCCGGGTTGCCCCAGCAAGGCCAGGGCAGGCCGAAATAGTCACCCGTGGTGTCGTAGCCGGTGGCCTTGTCCTTGCCGCCTTTGGACTTGAGGGTCTTGACGTCGAACAGGTGCATGTTGCGCATGTGCGCCTGCAGGCGCTCGGGGCTCTGGCCGGTGTAGCCAATGGTCCAGACGCACTTGTTGATCTCGCGCAGGATGTCGTCCGGCACGGGCTCGTCCATGCCCTTGACCTTCTGCATCTTGTAGTTCTTCGACAGCTCCTTGGCGAAGCCGAGCTTTTCGGCGAACTGGTGCATGATCATGTGGTCACTGCGGCTTTCCCACAGCGGCTCTATGACTTTTTCACGCCACTGGATGGAGCGGTTCGACGCCGTGACGGAGCCGCTGGTTTCAAACTGGGTCGCCGCCGGCAGCAGATACACCGCACGTTTGGGGTTCTGGTCTTCGGCCTTGCCGGGCATGGCGGCCATGGCGGCGGTGGCCGAGGGATAAGGGTCGACGACCACCAGCAGGTCCAGCTTGTCCATGGCCCGCTTCATTTCGAGGCCGCGCGTCTGCGAGTTGGGCGCATGGCCCCAGAAGAACACGCCGCGCAGGTTGGAATCCTGGTCTATGAGTTCGTTTTTCTCGAGCACGCCGTCTATCCAGCGCGAGACCGTGATGCCGGGCTTGCCCATCATGGCGGCCGAGGCATAGCGGCCCTTGATCCAATCGAAGTCCACGCCCCAGGTCTTGGCGAAATGTTTCCACGAGCCTTCGGCCAGGCCGTAGTAGCCGGGCAGCGAATCGGGGTTGGGGCCGACGTCGGTCGCGCCCTGCACATTGTCATGGCCGCGGAAGATGTTCGCGCCGCCGCCGGACTTGCCGATATTGCCCAGCGCCAATTGCAGGATGCAGGATGCGCGCACGATGGCGTTGCCGGTGGTGTGCTGCGTCTGGCCCATGCACCAGACAATCGTGCTGGGACGGTTCTGGCTCATCATGGTGGCCACCTTGAGCGTGGTGGCTTCGTCCACGCCGCAGGCTTCCAGCACCTTGTCGGGCGTCCACTTGGCCATCACGTCGGCCTTGACCTTGTCCATGCCGTAGACACGGTCGTTGATGTATTTTTTGTCTTCCCAGCCGTTCTTGAAGATGTGGTACAGCACGCCGAAGAGGAAGGGAATGTCGGAGCCCGAACGGATGCGCACGTACTCGTCGGCCTTGGCGGCCGTCCGCGTGAAGCGCGGGTCGACCACGATCAGCTTGCAGCCGGTTTCCTTGGCGTGCAGCATGTGCAGCATGCTGACCGGATGGGCCTCGGCGGCATTCGAGCCTATGTACAACGCGCACTTGCTGTTCTGCATGTCGTTGTAGGAATTGGTCATGGCGCCGTAGCCCCAGGTGTTGGCGACGCCGGCCACCGTGGTCGAGTGGCAGATGCGGGCCTGGTGGTCGCAGTTGTTGCTGCCCCAGAAGCTCACGAACTTGCGCATCAGGTAGGCCTGCTCGTTGCTGTGCTTGGAGGAGCCCACCCAGTACACCGAATCGGGGCCGCTGTCCTTGCGCAACTCCAGCAGCCTGGCGCTGATTTCATTGAGGGCCGTGTCCCAGCTGATGCGCTCGTACTTGCCGTTGACCAGCTTCATCGGGTAGCGCAGGCGGTATTCGCCGTGGCCGTGCTCGCGCAATGCGGCGCCCTTGGCGCAGTGCGCGCCCAGGTTGATGGGCGAATCGAACACCGGCTCCTGGCGCACCCAGACGCCGTTTTCCACCACGGCATCAACCGCGCAGCCGACCGAGCAATGGCCGCAGACCGTGCGCTTGACCTCGATCTTGCCGGTGCCGTCGGCCGTGGCGCCGGGCGCGGCGGCCTCGGCTTTTTTGACCAGGGTCAGCTGCGTCGCGGCCAGGCCGACGCCGACGCCCAGGCCGGAGCGGCGCAGGAAAGCGCGGCGGTCCATGGTGGGCAATGCATTGGACAGGCCCCGCGACAGGCTCTGCACAAAACGCGCGGAACCGGCGCGGTGCGCGGGATGGACTTCGGAAGATTTTTTCGTGAGCAGCATGAAGCTCTCCGTGGAAAAGTGAAAGCGGGGCCGGGCGCGGAAGGGCGGATGAGCTAGACGCGGGTGGTCTTGTAGTAGCGCTTGACGTGTTCCGAGAGGCTGTAGCCGCCGCCTTTTTCAGGAGCGGGCTTGGGCACGGGGAGTTCGGCCTGGAGGGCAGGCGCACCGGGCAGGGCCACGACGGCCGCTGCGGCCGCACCGGTGGCGGCGGCGCCGAAAAAGAATCCCCGTCGCGAGGGTTTTGGCTGGCTGTCCTGCATGGTGTTCTCCAGGGGAAGGCTTGCTCGGTATGCAACCGTTTGCATAGTACTGTACGTCAGAGGGGGCCGCGCCACAATGGCTTGTCCCACTCAATCGGTAGGGCTAGGGAAAACGATAGGCCCTCTTACGATCACCGAGCGCCCGCGCGGCGCGGCCTGCCGCAGGCGGTCTCAATTTGAGAAAACTTCGCCCGCCCCTCAAGCCAGCATGTCGAAGCCCTGCGCCTCGACGCTGATGAAGGCTTGCGTGAAAGCCGCCAGCGCCGCGTAAAAGCGCGCCTTGGGGTGTTGCGCAATGGCCTCGCACATCAAGGGCAGCCAGGGCTGCAGGTGCCGCGCGAAAAACTCGCGCTGCCGCGTGAGGTTGGCCACAGCCACGTCGTCGCCGGCGATCAGGTAGCGCATGACTTCGCAGAGGTAGGCCACGTGGTCTTCGGTTTCGGGCATGGCCTCGTCGCGCGCCAGGCCCAGCGCCGCAAGCTCGGTGCGCAGTGCGGCCAGCGGTTTTTCGTTGAGGAAGCCGCTGAGGTAATGAGAACCAAAGAGGTATAGCTCGGGCCTGCCCACGCCGCCGAACAGCGCATCGTGCTCCTGGGCCACGGCCTCCAGGCTTTGCGCGCGCGCCGCGGCCACCAGCTCGCCCCAGGGGCTTTCCAGCAGCGCGCCCTCGGCGGGCGCGGCCGTCACGGCGACACGCAGGTTTTCATAAAGCTCGGCCGATGGCGCGGCGTAGTACAGCGCGGCCAGCAGGCCGTAGACCTCGGCGCGCGCAGTTTCTTCGTCCAGGGTGGAGGCGGTCAGGGAGGCGGGTGTCATGGCGGCGTCTTGTTCTGGTGATCAGGCACTCAGCGGATGTCGGTGATCTTGACTTCGTTCTCGGCGGAATACAGGTCGATGACGCGGCAGTCGCCGCACATCTTGAGGCGGTCGGCCGCGGCGCCCTGGAACATCGCGTGGCCGGCCAGCTTGCCAAGCATGGACTCGATGGCCTTGAGCGTGCCGAAGGGCTTGGCGCAGCGTATGCAGTGATAAGGCGCGCTTTCGTTGAGCACCCTCGCCTCCTTGCGCTGCGGCGTCAGCAGCAGGCGTGGTTGCAAGGTGATCGCGTCCTCGGGGCAGGTGGTGGCGCACAAGCCGCACTGCACGCAGTTTTTCTCGATGAACTTGAGCTGCGGGCGATCCGGGTTGTCCTGCAGCGCGCTGGCCGGGCAGGCGCTCACGCAGCTCAGGCACAGCGTGCAGCTGTCGGCATTGACCACCAGGCTGCCGAAGGGCGAGCCCTGGGCCGGCAGCGCGATCGCTTCAGGCAGGGCTGCGGGCGCCTGCGCCATCAGGTGGTCCAGCGCCATGTCCAGCGTGCTGCGCTTTTCCTGCGCAACGGCAAAACGCGCGGGGGCCGCGGGCACGGCGGGCCGGTTGCGGGCCAGCGCCTGCAGGCCGGCGTCCAGGCCGGCAATGTCGCCGGCTTGGGCGCGCAGCAAGTGAAAGTGAACACCCGCATAGCCCAGGCCGTTCATGAGTGTTTGCGCCACGCGCATCTGCTGCGTGAGGCCTTCGAGGTAAGCCGGCGCTTCCTCATCCGTCACCAGCACGGCGACCTGCGCGGCACCGAAAGCGACGGCACTGAGCCAGAGGTCCAGGCCCAGGCTGGCCGTGTGCCAGAGCGCCTGCGGGATCACGTTGGCGGGCACGCCGCGCACGGTTTTTTGCAGGCGCGCGGCGCGGCCCAGGGCCTCGACGGCCTGCTGGCCGCCTTCCTGGCTGTGCAAGAGCAGCACGGGCTGCGTGCCGCCAGCCTTGGCATAAGTCGACAGCAAGGTCTTGAAGCGCACGCCCTGTTCGCTCGCGCGCGGATAGGCGTAAGTGAGCGCACCCGTCGGGCACACCGTGGTGCAGGCGCCGCAGCCCACGCAGAGGTTGGGGTTGACGACGATCTGCTGGCGCTTTTTCTCGCTGCTGACGGCGCCGGCCGAGCAGATGTCTATGCAGGCATTGCAGCCCACGGTCTCGTTGCGGCTGTGGGCGCAGAGCTTTTGTTTGTAGGCAAAAAACTTGGGCTTCTCGAACTCGCCCACCATGTCGCGCAGCTTGACCACGGTGGCCAGCAGGCCGGGCGAGGCCAGGCCGGCTGAGGCGTTGAGGGCAAAGTAGCCTTGCGGCGGCGCATGCAAGGTGATCAGCGGCGTGGCGCCCAGGTCGAGCACCAGGTCAAACGCTTCGGTAAGCGTTTGCGGCTCGCGGTTGAAGTCGATCGCACCCGCCACCTTGCAGACGGCCACGCAGTCACGGTGGGATGTGCACTTGCCGGCGTCCACCTGGTAGCTCAGGTCGATCGCGCCTTCGGGGCACACGGCCACGCAGGCATTGCAGCGCGTGCACAGGTCCAGGTCAATCGGATTGGTCTTGTCCCAGCTGGCCTTGAAAGCGCCCAGCCAGCCGCTGAGCGCGAGCCGCTCGCCGCTGACCACGGGGTATTTGCGCTCCTGCGCGGGAAGGCTGGCTGAAATGCCGGCTTGCGCCGAAGCGGAAACGCCCTGCGCAAAGATCGTCACCTCCAGCGTGTCGGCCAGCAGCGCCGCCACCTGCTCGGCCTGGTCCAGCGCGCCGACGATCAGCAGGCGGCCGGCGCTCTTGTAAGTGACGGTGGCCACGGGCTCGGCGTCGGGCAGCTGGGCCGCGGCCAGCAGCGCCGCGATCTTGGGGCCTGCTGCGGCGGCATCCTTGCTCCAGCCGCCGGTCTCGCGGATATTGACGAACTTCACGACCGACGTGGCACCTTGGGTCTGCGCACCGACCTCAGCGAACAGGCGCTTTTCCTGGGTGCAGGCGACCACCACGTCGTCGCCCGATTGCACGGCCTTCTGGAAGGCACCGGCCTCGCGCCGGCACAGCGCCGAATGCAGCGTCAGGCTCTCATTGAGCGCCGCGCCCAGCGCCTGGGGCTGGAGCGGCATGGTCTGGTTGCAGTCGCAAATCAGTGTGGGCATGGTCTTGTTGGCTACCGGCCACGGGAGGCACGGGTTGGCTGGTCTCTGGCGGACCGGACGGCTCAGCGGGAGCTATGTCCGGGTTTTCATAGGAGGACTGTGCCACGGTTTCAGCCGTGGGGTTATTGGCGCTTTCCCGCGGCGGGACCGCGTCGTCCTGCGCGCCATCTTTCTTGTCCTCATCCTCGTCGCCAAACAGTTTCAAAAACTTCGCGCTGACCATCTGCCGCAGCATGGACTCGGGAATCGGCTCAAATTTGGAGTAATCGTCGATATACGTGTCCAGGCCGTCCATCACGTTGAAGTGCGGATCCGCGAAGAGCTTTTTCATGGCCGCATTACGCACCTCGGGACTCACGCCGCCGGCCATGAAGGGCTTGAAATCGGAATCTTTGGTCAGCAGCCGGGCGTCGTCGAGTGTCAGCACTTTGGGAGGCGCTGCATCGGGCGTAGCGGCAGGGTCAGGCGCCGGGCTTGCGGTCTGCGCCACAGTTGGGGGTGCAGCGGGGTCGACCGGGGTGGCTGGAACGGCAGCGGCCGGCTCCTCCAAAGCCTTGCCCTGGCGCGCGTCCTCTTTGCGGCGTGCCCAGCGGCCCAGGAAACCGGCGTCCTCAGCCATGGCCGCCCCCGCCGGTTTTTTTGCCGGTGCTCACGCTGGCCGGGTTGCCGAAGCGGTCGCTCAGCGGCTTGAAGCTTTGCGGCCGCTGCCGGCGCTTGGGCTCCAGCACGTGATGTTTGTCGACGAATGCCTGCAGCCACTGCACGACCTCGGGCGGCGCGGGCACCTGCTCCACGGTTTCCTGCGCGTCCAGCCAGCGGCCGGCATCGTGGTAGCTCAGGGTGACGGTCTGGGGAATGGCAACGGGCTCATCGGCCAGCCGCGCTTCTTCTTCCATGCGCCACACCACCCAGAAGCAGGGCTGCGCGGTACTGGCGTTGAGGTAATAACCTTCGGCGTCGTCGGTGAACAGCTCGACCCCGAAGCCCGGGTGCAGCCAGCGCTCTTCACGTTCGTCTTTCAGCAGCAGCCGCGGCGCGGCGCCGAAACCGTCTTCATGGGGCACGACGTCGGCCAGCACCCAGCGCCAGGGCTGCCAGCGGTTGTCTATGCGCTCGCGGCGCATGACGACGGCCACCGCCGTGCAGGGCCGGGGCACGGCGGCGTCTGTTTCGGGAGAGCGCAGCTGGAAGTCAGGCATGCCCGCAGTGTACGGCGGGGTATGCCCCGAAGCCGGCAAAGACCCTCTAGCGGGCAACCCCTTCGCCATAACCCTGGGTGGCCGACACCTGGCCGCCGCGGCGTATCGCGACCGCGCAGTACTTGAACTCCGGGATCTTGCCGAAGGGGTCCAGCGCGGCGTTGGTCATCAGGTTGGCGGCCGCCTCGTAATAGGCAAAGGGGATGAAGATGGCGCCGTGCGGCGTGCCGTCGTCGCGCCGCACGTGGATGGCGACCTGGCCGCGGCGCGACTGCACGGTGATCACGTCGCCGGCCTGCAATCCAAGCTCCGCCAGGTCGTCGCCGCACAGCGAGGCCGTGGCCATGGGTTCGATCGCATCGAGCACGGTGGCGCGGCGCGTCATGCTGCCGGTGTGCCAGTGCTCGAGCTGCCGCCCGGTGATCAGCACAAAGGGGTAGTCCGCGTCAGGCCGCTCGTCGGCCGGGATGATGTCGGCGGGCACCAGGTGCACCCGGCCGTCGTTGGTGGCGAAGCGGTCTATGAAGACGGTGGGCGCGCCGGGGTCGTCTTCGGTGAGGCAAGGATAGGTCACGCTGGACTCGCGCTCCAGGCGCTCCCAGGTGATGCCCGAGATGGCCGCGTGCATGGCCTGGCGCATTTCTTCGTAGACGGCCGCGACGCCCGAATGCTCGCCCGCATAGTTCCAGTTGAGCCCCATGCGCTGGGCGATCTGCTGGATGATCCAGAGGTCGGGTTTGGCCTCGCCGGGCGGCGTGACCGCCTGCTTGCCCAGTTGCACCATGCGGTCGGTGTTGCTGACGGTGCCGGTTTTTTCGGGCCAGGCGGTGGCCGGCAGCACGACGTCGGCGAGCCAGGCGGTTTCGGTCATGAAGATGTCCTGCACCACCAGGTGCTGCAGGCTGGCCAGCGCGTGGCGCGCGTGGTTGAGGTCGGGGTCGCTCATGGCCGGGTTCTCGCCCATGATGTACATGCCGCGTATCTTGTGCGGGTCGCTGTCGGGCGCAAGCGCCTTGTGCATGATCTCGACCACGGTGTAGCCGGGCTTTTCGTCCAGCGGGGTGTCCCAGAATTTCTCGAACCAGGCGTGCGCGCCGGCGTTGTCCACGCGCTGGTAGTTGGGGAACATCATGGGGATCAGGCCCGCGTCGCTGGCGCCCTGCACGTTGTTCTGGCCGCGCAGCGGGTGCAGGCCGGAGCCGGGCTTGCCGATCTGGCCGGTCACCGTGACCAGCGCGATCAGGCAGCGCGCGTTGTCGGTGCCGTGCACGTGCTGGCTGATGCCCATGCCCCAGAGGATCATCGCGCCCTTGGCCTTGGCGAATTCACGCGCCACCTCGCGCAGGGTTTGCGCCGGAATGCCGCAGATGGGCTCCATGGCCTCGGGGCTGTAGCCCTTGACGTTTTCTTTCAGCGCCTCGTAGTTGCTCGCGCGTTTGCTGATGAAGTCCTGGTCGGCCAGGCCTTCGTCGATCACGGTGTGGATCAGCGCGTTGAGCATGGCCACGTCGGTGTCGGCCTTGAACTGCAGGGTGCGCCAGGCGTGTTTGCCGATGTCGGTGATGCGCGGGTCAGCCAGCACGATTTTGGCGCCGTTCTTCGCCGCGTTTTTCATCCAGGTGGCGGCCACCGGGTGGTTGGCGGTGGGGTTGGAGCCGATCACGAAGATCAGGTCGGAGTGCTCCACGTCGTTGACCTGGTTGCTCACCGCGCCCGAGCCCACACCTTCGAGCAGGGCCGCGACACTGGAGGCATGGCACAGCCGCGTGCAGTGATCCACGTTATTGGAGCCGAAGCCGGTGCGCACCAGCTTCTGGAACAAATAAGCCTCTTCGTTGCTGCCCTTGGCCGAGCCGAAACCGGCCAGCGCTTTTTTGCCGTGCGTGTCGCGCAGGCCCCTGAGGCTTCCGGCGGAAAGTGCCAGCGCCTCTTCCCAGCTCGCTTCGCGGAACACCTCGGACCAGTCGGCGCTGTCGCGGTTAAGGTGCTGCAGCGCCTCGGGGTCCTTGGCGACGCCGGCCTTGCGGATCAGCGGCACTGTCAGGCGCTGCGGACTGTGGGCATAGTCGAAGCCGAAACGGCCCTTGACGCAAAGCCGTGAATGGTTGGCCGGGCCGTCGCGCCCGTCCACGCTGACGATCTTGTTGTCCTTGACGTTGTAGGTCAGCAGGCAGCCGACGCCGCAGAAGGGACAGACCGAGTCGACCTTTTTATCGACCACTTGCGAGCCGACCTGCGATTTGGGCATGAGCGCGCCCGTGGGGCAGGCCTGCACACATTCGCCGCAGGCCACACAGGTGCTGTCGCCCATGGGGTCGTTAAGGTCGAACACGATTTCGCTGTGCGAGCCGCGCATGGCGTAGCCGATCACGTCGTTGACCTGCTCTTCGCGGCAGGCGCGCACGCAGCGGTTGCACTGGATGCAGGCGTCGAGGTTCACCGCCATGGCGGGATGCGAGATATCGGCCTTTGGCTGCTCGCGGCGCAGGGCCTTGAATTCGGGGCGCACCTGCACCTCCATGCGGGCCGCCCATTCGCTGAGTTCGCCGTGCTGCAGCGACTCGTCTTTTTCATTCCATTTGTAGCCTGCGCCAGGCATGTCCGACAGCAGCATCTCCAGCACCATCTTCTGGCTCTTGAGCGCGCGCTCGCTCTGCGCCTGCACCTCCATGCCGGCCGTGGCGTTGCGGCAGCAGCTGGGCGCCAGCGTGCGCTCACCCTTGACCTCGACCACGCAGGCGCGGCAGTTGCCGTCGGGCCGCAGGCCGTCCTTGTAGCAGAGGTGGGGAATGTCCACGCCGTGGCGCGCGGCGGCCTTGAAGATGGTCTCGCCTTCGTAGGCGTGCACGGTCTTGCCGTCGAGCTTGAACTCGACGGTTTGCGGCGTCACTTCAACCAGTTTGGCGGGCGCGTTCATGCCGTGGCTCCAATCTCGTGCGGGAAATATTTCTGGATACTGCGCACCGGGTTGGGCGCGGCCTGGCCCAGGCCGCAGATGGAAGCGTCGGTCATCACGAGGTTGAGGTCTTCCAGCGTGTCGCCGTCCCAGCGCTCGGCCTGCATGAGCTTCGCGGCTTTGGCCGTGCCGACGCGGCAGGGCGTGCACTGGCCGCAGCTTTCATGCTCGAAAAACTTCATCATGTTGAGGGCGGCGTCGCGCGCGCGGTCCTGGTGGCCCAGCACCATGACGGCGGCCGAACCAATGAAACAACCATAAGGCTGCAGCGTGTCGAAGTCCAGCGGAATGTCGCCCAGGGAGGCCGGCAGGATGCCGCCCGAGGCGCCGCCGGGCAGGTAGGCGTAGAAGTCGTGGCCCTCGGCCATGCCGCCGCAGTATTCGTCAATCAACTCCCGCACAGTGATGCCGGCCGGCGCCAGCTTGACGCCGGGGTGTTTCACGCGGCCGCTTACGCTGAAGCTGCGCAGGCCCTTGCGGCCGTTGCGGCCGAAGCCGCTAAACCACTGCGGGCCTTTTTCGACGATGTCGCGCACCCAGTACAGGGTCTCGAAGTTGTGCTCCAGCGTGGGCCGGCCGAACAGGCCCACCTGCGCGATGTAGGGCGGGCGCATGCGCGGTTCGCCTCGTTTGCCTTCTATGCTTTCGATCATCGCGGACTCTTCGCCGCAGATATAGGCGCCCGCGCCGCGCCGCAGCTCGATCAGCGGCAGCTCGCAGGGCGGGTCCGCGCGCAGTTTGTCCAGCTCGGCCTGCAGAATGGCGCGGCAGTCATGGTATTCGTCGCGCAGGTAGATGTAGCAGGCCTCCACACCCACCACCTGGGCCGCGATGAGCAGGCCCTCGAGGAAGCGGTGCGGGTCGCGCTCCAGGTAGGTCCGGTCCTTGAAGGTGCCGGGTTCGCCCTCGTCGATATTGACCGCCATCAGGCGCGGTGCCGGCTGCTCGCGCACGATGCGCCATTTGCGGCCGGCCGGAAAACCCGCACCGCCCAGGCCGCGCAGGCCCGAATCCTCCATGGCCTTGATGATGCGTTCAGCGTCTTCCTCGCCGTTGACCACGGCGGCGGCCAGCGCATAACCGCCGTTCGCGCGGTACAGCGCGTAGCCGGTGTACCCAGGCATGGCGTCCACCGCGCCGGTACCGGTCACGCTGTGTTCAGCGAAATCGGCGGCGGCAAAAGGAACGGTAGCCTGCGCAACGCTTGCTGACGCCGGCGCCTGCCCGACCGCGGCAACCACGACCTCGAGCGTCGCGAAGGGCACAGCCTGCTGGTGCACCGCCACGGCGGGCGCCTGCTCGCAGCGGCCTATGCAGGGCGCAGCGATCACACGCACGTCCTGATTGCCCAGCAGCGCCGGCAGGCGCGCCAGCAAATCCTGCGCGCCGGCCAGCTCGCAGGCCAGGCCGTCGCAGACCCGCACCGTCAGGCCCGGGGCCTGGCCGTCGCCGCGCACCACCTCGAAGTGGTGATAAAACGTGGCGACCTCGTAGACCTCGGCCATCGGGATGTTCATCTCCTTGGCCAGCGCCACCAGGTGCCTGTCGTGCAGGCAGCGGTAGGCGTCATTGAGCGTGTGCAGGTGCTCGATCAGCAGGTCGCGCCTGTGGCCGGCCTGGGGCCGCGCGCCTAACAGCGCTCGCACCTCGTCCAGGGATTGGTCGTCCGCCTGGCGCCCCTTGAGTTTGCTCTTGCGGCGTATGCGCTCGCGCATTTCGTCGACCGTGGCGACGGCGACGGCTTTGACTTCGGGACTGCGACCAGGATGGTTCATTGTTGGCTGGGCCGACGTCCCCGCGCGGGGGCGCGGGGACGGCTTGGCTTGAAACTAAAAATCGTCGATCAATCGATAAAGGAATGAAAGGAATGCTCAGGCAAAAAACTTGGCCACGCTTTGCAGCGTGCGGTAGATGCCCCAGGCCAGGGGAATGCCCACCGCGAGCCAGGCCAGCACCACTACCGCGGGGCTGACCGTGCCGCCATTGCCCCCGTTTGCGCGGTGCACTTCGGAGGCCACGGCTTTTTCGTGCGCCAGGCGTTTTTCTTCCGCGAGTTCGCTGTCCGTCATGAACCACTTGGGGTTCAGCGGGCGCACCAGCAGGTTGCAGATGAGGCCTATCACCAGCATGCCCACCAGGATGTACATGGTCTGGTTATAGACCTGTTCACGCGGGATGCCAAGGCCGAGCTGGTATTCGCGCATGTAGTTCACCACCACCGGGCCCAGAATGCCGGCCGTGGCCCAGGCCGTCAGCAGGCGGCCGTGGATGGCGCCCACCATCTGGGTACCGAAGATGTCGGCGAGGTAGGCCGGCACGGTGGCAAAACCGCCGCCGTACATGCTCAAAATGATGCAGAAGGCACCGACGAACAGCAAAATGCTGCCGGCCGCCGCGCTGCCCGGCACGCTGAAATACAGCACGCCGCCCAGCACAAAGAACACCACGTAGGTCATCTTGCGGCCCAGCTTGTCGGACAGGCTGGCCCAGAAGAAACGGCCGCCGATGTTGAACAGGCTCAGCAGCGCGGTAAAGCCCGCGGCGACGCCGGCAATGGCGGCCAGCTGGGTCTTGTCGAGTTCGCCGAATTTCTTGGCGACGCCGATCAGCGAGCCGCCGAAGACTTCCTGCAGCATGGGCGAGGCCATGCCGATCACGCCGATGCCGGCGCTCACGTTCATGCACAGCACCATCCAGATCAGCCAGAACTGGGGAATGCCCCAGACTTTTTTCACGTGCACGTGGCGCTGGGTGATCATGGTGTTGTTGCTGGCGGGCGGCGGCGTCCAGCCTTCGGGCTTCCAGCCGGTTTCAGGCACGCGGTAGCCGAAAGCGCCGGCCATCATGAAGACGAAATAGCCCAGCGCCATGACGACGAAGGTTTCCATCACACCCACGCTGGTGGGCGTCGCGAAGTACTTCATCAGGTCGGCCGCCAGCGGCGAACCTATCATCGCGCCGCCGCCGAAGCCCATGATGGCCATGCCGGTGGCCATGCCGCGGCGGTCCGGGAACCATTTGATCAGCGTGGAGACCGGCGAGATGTAGCCCAGCCCCAGGCCTATGCCGCCGATGACGCCCGAGCCGAGGATCATGAGCCAGAACTGGTGCAGGTAAATGCCCAGCGCCGAGATCAGCATGCCGCCGCACCAGCAGACGGCCGACACCACGCCGGCCTTGCGCGGGCCGGCGCGTTCGAGCCAGCCGCCCCAGGTGGCCGCCGAAATGCCCAGCAGCACGAAGAACAGGGTGTACATCCAGCCCAGCGTGGAGATCTTCCAGTCGCAGCTGGTGGTGAAGAGCTCGGCGATAAAGCCGACTTCAGGGCCGCACTTGATGGACTCCTTGATGCCCAGCGCCCTGGACAGCGGCAGCCAGAACACCGAAAAACCGTAGGCCATGCCTATGCAAAGGTGAATCGCCAGTGCGGCGGGGGGAACCAGCCAGCGGTTGAAGCCGGGGCCGGCAATGATGCGCTCTTTGTCGAGGAATCCTGACATGTCTTGTCTCCGTGTTATTGGTGTAGTTCGCCCTCATCGAGGTGCGCGAAGTGTCGCGGCCACACGGCAACACGGTCAAATTGAATCGAGACATATGTTGATTCAAAAACTAAATGCAGGGTAAGTACGCCCCCACGGGCGCGATCCCCGTATACCCCAGTAGGTGTGTCCAAACCAAGCCGGGGCCGCGGAACCGGCTTTGCCGGGCCGCAGGCGCAGCGGCCCCCTCGGGGGGCAGGGAGCTACACGCAGTGAGCGACCGTGGGGGCTTAAATGCTCAGCAGGCCGCTGTGGGCTGCTGCATGGCGCAGCCAGCCTGCGTCCTGGGCCAGGGCCAGTGCCGCTTCGAGGGTGCGGGAGGGGTCGCCGCCCTGGGCCATGAAGCCTATGCTGGTGCGCACCTCGGGGCTGACCAGGGGCAGGGCTTCGAGTTCGCGGTAGCCGCGCACCGCGCCGACCAGCGCGCCGGGCATCACGGTGCAGACATTGCCCTCGGCCACCGACAGCGCCAGCGTGAGGATGGAGTTGGTCTGGATCACGGGTTCGCAGGCCTCGCCGGCTTCCTGGAAAGCCTTGTCGACGATGGTGCGGTTGTGCATCTCGCGGGTGAGCAGGCACAGGGGATATTTCGCGGCCTCGGCCCAGGTGATCTTGGGGCCTATCTGCATCAGGTCTTTGCTCGCCTTGGCGGCGCGGCGGACGAAAAAGTAGTGCTCGGTGTACTGCTTGATCTGGCGCAGGCTGGGCCCGTTGGCGCGCAACCGGTCGGTGTAGCCCAGGCCCATGTCCAGGGACAGGCTTTCCAGGCCGGCCTCCAGCTCGTTGGAGCTCATGGAGCGCACCGTCGGCGAGATGCCGGGGTAGCGCGCCTGCAACAGCGCGCAAAACCGCGCGGCGACCGGCATGGCGGTGGGCACGGCGCCTATGCTCAGGCTGCCCTGCGGCTTGCCGATGCCGCTGTCGAGTTCCTGCTGCAGCAGCTCGCGCTCATGCAACATGCGCTGGGCGCTGAGCAGCACACGCTCGCCTTCGGGTGTGAGACCTTCGAAGTTGCGCCCGCGCCGCACGATGACGGTGCCGAACTCGCGCTCCAGCGCGCGCAGCGCATTGGACAGCGCCGGCTGCGTGATGTGGCAGGCCTGCGCCGCGCGGCCGAAATGTTTGTGCTCGTCGAGCGCGGCCAGGTAGCGCAGGGATGCCAGCAGGTTCATGGGGGTGCGCCTCGCCGCCTGGTGCGCTTCAGGTGTTCTTGCTGATGGTGATGGTCGGGAACTTGGCGGAGAAGTCCTTGGACTTGGCCGCCACGGTGACGGCCATCTTGCGCGCCACGGCTTTGTAGATGCCGGCGACCTCGCCGTCCGGGTCGGCCACCACGGTGGGCCGGCCGTTATCGGCCTGCAGGCGGATCTGCATGTCCAGCGGCAGCGCGCCCAGGTAGTCCATCTTGTAGTCGGCCGCCATCTTCTTGCCGCCGCCCTCGCCGAAGATGTGCTCGGCATGGCCGCAGTTGCTGCAGATGTGCACCGCCATGTTCTCGACGATGCCGAGGATGGGCACGCCGACCTTCTCGAACATCTTGATGCCCTTCTTCGCGTCCAGCAGCGCGATGTCCTGCGGCGTGGTGACGATGACGGCGCCCGTCATGGGCACACGCTGCGACAGCGTGAGCTGGATGTCGCCGGTGCCGGGCGGCATGTCGACGATCAGGTAGTCCAGGTCTTTCCAGTTGGTCTGGCGCAGCAGCTGCTCCAGCGCCTGGGTGGCCATGGGGCCGCGCCAGATCATGGCCTCGTCCTGGGCGACCAGGAAACCGATGGACATCACCTGGATGCCGTAGTTCTCCATGGGCTCCATGTTCTTGCCGTCCACGCTCTCGGGCCGGCCTTCTATGCCCATCATCATGGGCTGGCTGGGGCCGTAGATGTCGGCGTCGAGCAGGCCGACGCTGGCGCCCTCGGCCGCCAGCGCCAGCGCCAGGTTGACGGCGGTGGTGCTTTTGCCGACGCCGCCCTTGCCGGAAGCGACCGCGATGATGTTCTTGACGTTGGGCAGCAGCTGCACGCCGCGCTGCACGCTGTGGCTGGCGATCTTCACCGTGACGTTAACCGAGACGTTGCCGACGCCCGGCACGCCCTTGACAGCGGCGATCAGGCTTTTGCGCAGGCCGGCGACCTGGCTTTTGGCCGGGTAGCCCAGCTCGACATCAAAGGACACGTCGCTGCCGCTGAGCTGCAGGTTTTTCAAGGCCTTGGTGCTGACAAAATCCTTGCCGGTATTCGGGTCCAGTACGGTCTGCGCGGCATTCAGGACTGCCTGTGTGTCCAGGGACATGGGGAAATACTCCGTTGAATCTGACGTGGCGGGGGTGGCCTGAAGTCTAACGCCGTGGCGGCGCCCACTGGGGTCATGGGGGCTTGGCGGGGCGACATGGCCCCTGAGCGACTTAAAATCACCGGTTAGCCCTCATTAAGCCTACAAAGATAACCATGTCCCAGCGCCGCCTGTTCGTCACCACCGCCCTGCCCTACGCCAACGGCAATTTCCATATCGGCCACATCATGGAATACATCCAGGCCGACATCTGGGTGCGCTTCCAGCGCATGCAGGGCCATGCGGTGAATTTTGTGGGCGCCGACGACGCCCACGGCGCGCCCATCATGATCGCCGCCGAAAAGGCCGGCAAGACGCCGCAGCAGTTCGTGGCCGACATCGCCGCGGGCCGCAAGCCCTACCTGGACGGCTTCCACATCAGCTTCGACAACTGGCATTCCACCGACGGCCCGGAAAACCACCAGCTCGCGCAGCAGATTTACCTGGACCTCAAAAAGGCCGGGCTGATCGCCACCAAGACCATAGAGCAGTTCTTCGACGCCGAGAAGAACATGTTCCTGCCGGACCGCTTCATCAAGGGCGAGTGCCCCAACTGCCATTCCAAGGACCAGTACGGCGACAACTGCGAGGTCTGCGGCGCGGTCTACGCGCCCACCGACCTGATCAACCCCTACTCGGCCCTGTCGGGTGCCAAGCCGGTGCTCAAGAGCTCGGAGCATTTTTTCTTCACGCTGTCCGACCCGCGCTGCGTGGAGTTCCTCGAAAAATGGACGCAGGACGGCAAGCTGCAGCCTGAAGTGGCCAACAAGGTCAAGGAGTGGTTCTCGGTGCGCGAGAACGCCGACGGCACAAAAAGCGAAGGCCTGGGCGACTGGGACATCAGCCGCGACGCGCCCTACTTCGGCATTGAAATCCCCGACGCGCCGGGCAAGTATTTCTACGTCTGGCTGGACGCGCCGGTCGGCTACCTGGCCTCCCTCAAGAACCTGCTCGAAAAACGCGGCGAAAACTACGACACCTACATGGCCACGCCCGGCCTGGAGCAGTACCACTTCATCGGCAAGGACATCGTCACCTTCCACACCCTGTTCTGGCCGGCCATGCTGCACTTCAGCGGCCGCAAGACGCCCGACAACGTGTTCGTGCACGGCTTCCTGACGGTGAACAACGGCGAGAAAATGAGCAAGAGCCGCGGCACCGGCCTGGATCCGCTCAAGTACCTGAGCCTGGGCATGAACCCCGAGTGGCTGCGCTACTACCTGGCCGCCAAGCTCAATGCGCGCAACGAGGACATCGACTTCAACGCCGACGACTTCATGGCGCGCGTCAACAGCGACCTGGTGGGCAAGTACATCAACATCGCGAGCCGCGCCGCGGGCTTCATCAGCAAGCGTTTTGCGGGCCAGCTCGGCGAGGTGTCGGCCGACGGCGCGGCGCTGCTGGATGCGCTGCGCGCGGCCAAGGACGTGATCACGCCGCTCTACGAAAGCCGCGAGTTCGCCAAGGCCTTGCGCGAAACCATGCTGCTGACGGACCGCGTGAATGCCTACGTGGACCAGAACAAACCTTGGGAACTCGCCAAGCAGGACGGCATGGACGCGCGCCTGCAGGACGTCTGCACGGTCTGCATCGAAGCCTTCCGCCTGCTGACGATTTACCTCAAGCCGGTGCTGCCCGCGCTGGCCGCGCAGGTCGAAGCTTTCCTCAAGGTCGGCCCGCTGGGTTTTGCCGATGCCGGCGCCACGCTGGGCAAGGGCCATGGGATCGGCGACTACAAACACCTGATGCAGCGTGTCGACGTCAAGCAGCTCGATGCGCTGTTTGAGCCACCGGCCCAGGCCGAAGCCGCACCGGCCGCGCCCACGGACCTGCCGGGCGGCGAGGCGATCGCCCCCGCCATCACGATTGATGACTTCGCCAAAGTCGATCTTCGTATCGCAAAGATCGTCAGCTGCGAAGCGGTGGAAGGTTCGACCAAGCTGCTGCGCCTGACGCTGGATGCCGGCGAGGGCCGCATGCGCAATGTGTTCAGCGGCATCGCCTCGGCCTACAAACCCGAAGACCTGGTCGGCAAGCTCACGGTGCTGGTCGCCAACCTGGCGCCGCGAAAAATGAAGTTCGGCATCAGCGAAGGCATGGTGCTGGCCGCCAGCCATGCCGATGAAAAAGCCCAGCCGGGCATTTATGTGCTGGAACCGCTGCCGGGCGCAAGCCCCGGCATGCGCATCCACTAAGCCGCTGACAGCGGCGAGCGCTCTCAGCGCCGCCCGGCCTCAGCCAGCCGCCGCGCTGATAAAGCGCAAGCCGGTGCCGGAACGGCCCGACAGCTCCCTCAGCACGTCGCCCATGGCGTGCAGCAACTGCTCGGCATCGGGTTGGTTGAACGGCGCCTCGGCCACGGCGATCCTGAACTGCATCATGGTGCCGGGCGGCAGGCTGGGGCTGTCGGCCAGGCCGCGCGCGATCAGGCGCTGCGCGATCTGCGTGAGTTCGTCGCGCGTGAGGTGGCCCTGCAGGATCAGCAGGAAATCGCCGTCGCGGTGCCGCGCCACGGTGTCACCGTCGCTGGCCACGCCCGCCACGCAAGCCCCGGCCTGCACCACCGCACTTTGCGCCGCTTCCATGCCGTAGTCCTGGCGGATGTCGATGGCATTGCCCAGCCGCACGCGCAGCACCGCACCGGCACCCGGGTCGCGCCGCTGGCGCACCAGCAGCGCGTCCAGCCGCTGCAGCAGCACGCGGTGGTTGCCCAGCCCGGTCAAGGGGTCCACGCGCGTCAGCGCGCCGACGCGGGCCTGGTTGTCGCGCTTTTCGCGGCTGCGCAGGTACAGCGCCACCACCAGCAGCAAAATCTCGAAGGCCGCGCCTATCTGCGCGCCGTATTGCGTGGCGACCCCCAGCGGCAGCAGGCCCTGGGTGCGCAGGATGGGAAACACCGAACCCACCGTCAGGCAGGCCATGGCGGCCAGCACCCATATCCCGACCATGGGCCGGCGCCAGACATACCAGCCGGCCACGCTGAGGTAGACGGCCATGCTGCCCAGGTAATAAGGCGTGGCCAGGTTGAAGGAGGACTTGTTGCCCATCACCAGGAAAGCCGACAGGATGCCCGCGCCTAGCAGCGTCATCATCAGCAGGCCGCGCGACAGCCAGGGCGCGTCGCGGTCGACCACCATCTGACGCAAAAAGAGGTGCAGCAGCGCGGCCGTGGCCAGCGTCATCGCCACAGGCGCGCTGTCGTTCCACCAGGCGCTGCCGGGCCAGAGGAATTCGCCGGCCAGCCCGGTCAGCGCCAGCTGGCCCGCGGCCACCACCAGCACATAACCGGCGAAAAAAAGATGAATGCCGTCGCGCCAGGACACGGCGTGCAGCGCACTCATCATCGCGATCAGCAGCACCAGGCCGATGTACACCCCAAGCAGCAGGTGCGCCTCCTTGGACTGTTCGTGGAAGCTGTCGGGGTCGGACAGCTGCCAGGGCACGCTGATGGGATAGTTGTGCGCTACGCGCAGGTAGGTGGGCTGGATTTCGCCGGGCTGCAGCAGGAGTTCGAAGGCCGGCGTCAAATGGCGCACCGGCCAGGCCGCAACAGGCACCGCATCGCCCGAACGCTCGACTTGCCAGGCGGCGGCGCCGGAAGCCGCAGTCGCAGGCCGGTACAGGTCCACGCTGTCCATATTGGGATGGGGAACCGTGAGCATGAGCGGCGTGGGCGCGGCGACCGCCGGCAAGGCCAGCCGATACCAGAGTGCCGCCCCGCCGCCGGTGGGCATGATGTCCCGGGACTGGACGGGCAGCCCTTCACCGGCATCAAACTTGCTGCGCACCTGCTCGAAGGTCAGGGTTCCGGCGCTGTCGACCAGCACCTGGCCCTCGCCCATGACGCCGCGCCCGGCCTTGAAAGGGCCTGGCACCCCAGCCGCGAGGGTTGCGGTGGAAATTTCAACAGGGGCGGCCTCCGCTGCCGGGGAAACAGGAACTTCTTGCGCCAGCGCCATGGCGTGGGCCAGCAGCAAAGCAGCCAGCAAAGCGGCAAGAGATGGCAGGCGCGGCAGCAGCAACGAAGAAACAACAAAAGGCAATCACTTCCCCCCAAGAAAAACATGCCGAACATGCCGAGGCGTATCCTGACCTAGCTGGCGATCTTTAGGGCAGTGAAGTCACCAAAAAGTAATCCATTAAGCCTAATTTGCACCTTTAATGTAACTAATCTTTACATTGCGAACAATGGAAAAAAGTCACGCGAAGGACACTTCGTCCACCCGCCCGCAGCGCCACAATCGGGGACCCATGCACTGGTCCGCCTACCTCGCGCCCTTTCGCCCTCGCCTGTTCTCGGCGCTGGCGGGCTACACGCGGGAACGGTTTTTGAAGGACGCCGGCGCCGGCCTCACCGTCGGTATTGTGGCCTTGCCGCTGGCCATGGCTTTTGCGATCGCCTCCGGCCTCAAGCCCGAAGCCGGTATCTGGACCGCCATCATCGCCGGCGCGCTGATCGCGGCGCTGGGCGGCTCGGCGGTGCAGATCGGCGGCCCGGCCGGGGCCTTTATCGTGATTGTCTACGGCATCCTCGAACGCTACGGCCTGGCCAACCTGCTGATCGCCACCGCCTGCGCCGGCGTGCTGCTGTTCCTGCTGGGCCTGCTCAAGCTGGGCACGCTGGTGCGCTACGTGCCGGTCAGCATCGTCGTGGGTTTCACCAACGGCATCGCGGTGCTGATCGCGCTGTCGCAGGTCAAGGACTTGCTGGGCCTGGTGGTGCCCAAGATGCCGGCCGACTTTTTTTCGCAGATCAAGGTCCTGGGCGGCCACCTGGACAGCTTCAACCCTTATGCGCTGGGCCTGGGCCTCATCTGCCTGCTGGGCCTGTTCATCTGGCCCCGGCTGTTCGACACGCAGGCGCGCGGCGCCGGCGGCTTCACCATGCGCCTGATCCGCATGGTGCAGGCGGTCGAGGGTGTGCAGCTCAAGCGCGCCACACGCATGGCCTCGCGCATGCCCGGCCCCATCGTGGCGCTGGTGACGCTGACGGCCTTCAGCTACGCGCTGTCGCTGCCGGTCGAAACCATAGGCACGCGCTTCGGCGGCATCCCGCGCGCCCTGCCCTCCTTCGCGCTGCCTGATTTTTCGTGGGAAACCGTGCGCCTGCTGGTGGCGCCCACCATCACCATCGCGATGCTGGGCGCGGTGGAGTCGCTGCTGTGCGCGCGCGTGGCCGACCAGGTCTCGGGCCTGCCGCGCCACGACCCCAATCAGGAGCTGATGGCCCAGGGCATAGCCAACTTCGTCGTGCCCTTTTTCGGCGGCATGCCGGCCACCGGCACAATTGCCCGCACCGTGACCAATGTGCGCTCCGGCGCCACGTCGCCGGTCTCGGGCCTGGTGCATGCGTTCACGCTGGCGCTGATCGTGCTGGCGGCCGCGCCGCTGGCGGTGCACGTGCCGCTGGCCGTGCTCTCGGGCATCCTGCTTTACGTGGCCTGGAACATGGGTGAATGGCGCGAGTTCGCCCGCCTGCCCCAGGCCAGCAGCCACTACCGGCTCATCATGCTGGGCACGTTTTTCCTGACCGTGGTGTTCGACCTCACGGTGGCGCTGCAGGTCGGGCTGATCCTGGCCTGCGTGCTCTTCGTCAAACGCATGAGCAGCCTGTTCCAGGTGGTCGAGGTCTCGCGCGACGCAGACACCGCCAGCTTCCAGCTCTACGGTTCGCTGTTCTTCGGCGCGGTGGCCAAACTCGACCCCATCCTCAACGTCGTGGAAAGCGCACCCAAGGGCCTGGTCGTGCGGCTCGACGTGCAGTCGCTGCAGTCGCTGGACACCTCGGGCCTGGACGTGCTCGAGCAACTGCACAAGGCCATCGTGCTGCGCGGCGGCCGGCTGGTGATCGCCGGGCTCAACGCCCAGCCGCTGGCGGTGATGGAGCGCTCCGGCTTCCTGGCAAAGATCGAGACGGTTTAGCGCGTGCCGCCGCTGGGGCTGATGCTTTCCTCGTCGGTGGACGCCGTGCCCTTGACCTTGAGGTCGGCGTCAAACACCACGGTGAAGATGCGCGCCGTCGATGGTGGGTTCAGGTAGCGCCAGTCGTAGTGGGTTTCCTGCTTGAGCGCGTAGGGCGTGACCTTCATGGGCTTGCCCAGCATCTTGCGCACCTGCTCCATGCGCATGCCGGGCAGCACTTTCTCAAAGTTCTGCGGCGTCAGCACCTGCCGGAGCGCGCTCATCTTGCCGTCGGCGCCTAGGGTGATCATGTAGTTGACCTGGCCCTGCGGCTGGCGGTTGTATTCGAAGGTGCGGGCACCCGGCGCAGCGGCCGCGCCCGGCAGGGGCGTCTCGGCCATGTCGGCCGCGCTCCAGATTTTTTCGGGCTCGCCGAAGCGGGCGCGGACGTCGGCCTCGGTGGCAACGCCCTCTTCGAGTTCGGCGATGCGCTGCGGGTCGCAGCCCACCAGGCCCAGGACAAATGACAGCAGACCCATACAGGCAAGCATCCTTTTCGAAAAAACGGGGGCAAAGCCCTTTTGGGCTGGTAACGAGGGCGAAAAGGGCGAAAACAAGGAAGGCATGGCAGACCCCGGTAAAATCAGCCCACTATACGTTTCAGGCAGTTTAGACCCTATGGCCCTCCTCAACATCTTCCGCCGCTCCGACTACACCTCCGACACGACGCAATTCATAGCCCAGCTCAAGGCCCAAAAGCCCACGCTGGAGGCCGAACAGCGCGCCGGGCGCGCCCTGTTGTGGGACAAGAACCTGGACCGGACCGAACAGGCCGAATACGGCGAGGCCCGCGTGCCCCAGCAGCCCTACGTCTACGGCACCAGCAGCCACCCCAACGGCAAATAAGGGCGCCACAGCCCTTCGCGACGACCGCAGCCGCTGCTTTTTTCATGTCCCAGCCCCATTTCCCCCCCGCTCCCCAGGAACTGCCGCCGCCCGCCGGCCAGGCGCAGCCTGAGGCAACGGGCACGGACATGCCCGCGGTGATAGACCAGGTCGCGCTGGCACGCCTCTATGGCGAGCCGCTGTTCGCGATGCCGCACGACCTGTACATCCCGCCGGATGCGCTGCAGGTCTTCCTCGAGGCCTTCGAGGGCCCGCTGGACTTGCTGCTCTACCTGATCCGCAAGCAGAACTTCAACATTCTCGACATCCCGATGGCGGCGGTCACGCGCCAGTACCTGACCTATGTCGATGAGATACGCGCCACCAACCTCGAACTGGCGGCCGAATACCTGCTGATGGCGGCCATGCTGATCGAGATCAAGTCGCGCATGCTGCTGCCGCCCAAGAAGGTGGCCGAGGGCCAGGAGCCTGAAGACCCGCGCGCCGAGCTGGTGCGCCGCCTGCTCGAGTACGAGCAGATCAAGCTGGCCGCCCACAAGCTCAACGAGGTGCCGCAGTTCGGCCGCGATTTCCTGCGCGCGCAGGTCTATGTCGAGCAGTCGCTGCAGCCGCGCTTTCCCGACGTCAACGTGGTCGACCTGCAGGAAGCCTGGCGCGACATCGTCAAACGCGCCCGCCTGATCCAGCACCACGTGATCAGCCGCGAAGAACTCTCGGTGCGCGAGCACATGAGCATCGTGCTGCGCAAGCTGCAGGGCCGCAAGTTCCTGGAGTTCGAAGAGCTGTTCGACGCCGCGCGCGGCATGCCGGTGCTGGTGGTGACCTTTATCGCGCTGCTTGAGCTGTCCAAGGAAGGCCTGCTGGAAGTCACGCAGGCCGAGGCTTTCGCGCCAATTTACGTCCGCCTCGCCTACACGCCTGCTTAGGCCCCAACCCTTCATCTTTCAATGACACGCTTGCCGGCCCCGCCGCAGCACGCCTTTGACGTCCTCATCATCGGCAGCGGCCTGGCCGGCCTGGCCGCCGCGCTGCTGCTGGCACCCGGGCGGCGCGTGGCGGTGGTCACCAAACGCGAACTCAACGACGGCTCCAGCGCCTGGGCCCAGGGCGGCATGGCCGCGGTGCTGGCCGAGGGCGACACACTGGCGCAGCACGTAGCAGACACCCTGGTCGCCGGCGCCGGCCTGTGCGACCTGCCGGCCACGCAGGCCGTGGTCCAGGGCGCGCCCGAGGCTATCGCCTGGCTGCGCCAGCTGGGCGTGGCGTTTTCGGAAGACGGCGAGCACCCGGGCGAGCTGCACCTGACCCGTGAAGGCGGCCACAGCCAGCGCCGCATCGTGCACGCGGCCGACGCCACCGGCGCAGCCGTGCAGCGCACGCTGATAGAGCGGGTGCGCGCCACACCCGGCATCACGCTGTTCGAGCACCACATGCTGGTGGACCTGGTCACCGACCGGCAGCTCAAGCGCCCAGGCAAGCGCTGCCACGGCGCCTATGTGCTGGATACCGCCGGCGGCCAGGTGCTGACCTTCAGCGCCGGCCAGACCATCCTGGCGACAGGCGGCGCGGGCAAGGTCTACCTGTATTCGACCAACCCCGACACCGCTACCGGCGACGGCATTGCCGCCGCCTGGCGCGCGGGCTGCCGCGTGGGCAATATGGAGTTCATCCAGTTCCACCCGACCTGCCTCTACCACCCCGAGGCCAAATCGTTTTTGATCACCGAGGCCGTGCGCGGCGAAGGCGGCAAGCTGCTGCTGCCGCCCTCGGCCGGCGGCGGGCGCTTCATGCCGGCGCATGACGAACGCGCCGAACTGGCGCCGCGCGACGTGGTCGCCCGCGCCATCGACTTTGAGATGAAAAAGCACGGCCTGGACTGCGTCTACCTGGACATCTCTCACCAGAGCCCGGCGTTTTTACAGGAACATTTCCCCAACATCCTCAAGCGCTGCCTCGAACTCGGCATAGACATCACGCGCCAGCCGATCCCGGTGGTGCCGGCTGCCCACTACACCTGCGGCGGCGTGCTGACCGACCTGCAGGGCCGCAGCGACGTGGCGGGCCTGTATGCGATCGGCGAAACCGCCTGCACCGGCCTGCACGGCGCGAACCGCCTGGCCAGCAACTCGCTGGTCGAATGTGTGGTGCTGGCGCGCGCAGCGGCGACCGCGATTGAAGCCGAAGCCACCGCCGAAACGCCGGCCCTGCCCGCCTGGGACGAAAGCCAGGTCACCGACGCCGACGAGGCCGTGGTGATCTCGCACAACTGGGACGAGCTGCGCCGCTTCATGTGGAATTACGTGGGCATTGTGCGCACCACCAAACGGCTGGAGCGCGCGGCGCACCGCATCGCCCTGCTCGATGCCGAGATCCAGGAGTTTTACGCCAATTTCCGCGTCACGCGCGACCTGCTGGAATTGCGCAACCTGGTGCAGGTGGCCGACCTGATCGTGCGCTCGGCCCATGGCCGGCATGAAAGCCGCGGCCTGCACTTCAGCCGCGACTACCCCGGCATCGCCGAGCAGGCGGTTCCCACCGTGCTGGTGCCGCCCGGAAGCTGATCCTTCCCGATTTTTTTTGCCACTTCCCTCTCTGGAATTTACATGCCTCACCTGATCGTTGAATACTCCAGCAACCTCGCCGGCTTCCCCAAGGCCGAAGTGCTGAAGGCCCTGAACCAGGCCCTTACCGCCAGCCCTGAAATCCAGGACGAATCCGACCTGAAAACCCGCGTGGTGGCGCTGGACGATTTTGAGATCGGCACCGCACCGGCCTCACGCGCGTTTGTGCATGCGCAGTTGCGCCTGCTGTCGGGCCGTACGCCTGAAGCCAAGAAAGACCTGGGTGCGCGCATCGCCGATGTACTGCGCCGCCTGAGCCCGCGGCCCGCCGGCTTGACGGTGCAGCTGAGCGTGGAGATGGTGGACATGGACCGCGCGTCCTACGTCAAGGAAAAGCTTTAAGGCAAAGCGGGTTCAGACGAGGGTCGCGTCTATCCAGCCCCTGAGGCTGTTCACAAAGGCCCAGGCCTCGACCCTTGCCAATTCGTCCATCCGCACGACAGCTTCGCTCAGCCGGCCCTCCTGCAAGGCCAGCGCGCGGCCCACGCCCGGCAGCAGCCCGCAGGCCAGCGGCGGCGTGACCCAGCGGCCGTTCACCCGCATCGCGATGTTGCCGCGTGTGCATTCGGTAATCTCGCCCCGCGCGTTCCACAGCACGCTGTCAAACACGCCAGGTGCGCTCGGCGTGAAGGCGTCGTAGTGGGCGCGGTTCGTCGTCTTGAAGCGCACAAATTCACCGTGGGCCGCGTCCAGCGGACGCCCTGCCAATTGCAGGCGCACCTGGGGCGGCGACGCCTCCATGGCATAGGCCTGGGCACTGAATTTTCCGTCGTCGGCCAGCAGCAGGCGGACACGCCAGAGGCCTTGCGGGTGCGCCTGCACCAACGCCTGCAGACTCGCGTGGGCTTGCGCCGCATCCCATAGCCGACCAAAGTGGGCAGCAGAAACCGCCATGCGAGCCAGATGGTGATCGACGTGGCGCAACTCTCCTGTTTCCAGGGCCAGGGTTTCGAGAATCTCAAAAGGCATGCTGGCGCGCTCCAGGAACGCCCGCTTGTGGCGCCACTCCTGCCATTCACCTTCCGCCACGGAACCCGAGGTAATGCCGCTCCCGATACCGCAACGGGCTTCCTGGCCACGCAGGCTCACGGTGCGGATGGGCACGTTAAAAGTCGCCGCGCCGCCGGGCCGCAGCACACCGATGGCGCCGCAGTACACACCGCGCGGCCCGCGTTCCAGTTCGCGGATCGCCCGCATGGCCCGCACCTTGGGCGCGCCGGTGACCGAGCCGCAGGGGAACAGCGCGGCAAACACATCGGCCAGCCCGCAACCGGCTCGCGTGCGCGCCTCCACGTCGGACGTCATCTGCCACACCGCGGGCAAGGCCTCGGTGTGGAACAGGCGCGGCACACGTACGCTGAAAGGCTCGGCGATGCGCGACAGGTCGTTGCGCAGCAGGTCCACGATCATCACATTCTCGGCGCGCTCTTTCGCTGAACTGCGCAGCGCCTCAGCCTGTGCGGCATCGTCTTCGGGATTCATGCCGCGCGGCGCCGTGCCCTTCATGGGCCGCGTGAGCAGCACGCCTTCGCGCCAATCAAAAAACAGTTCGGGCGAAACCGACAACAGTTGCTCCTCGCCCGTGTCCAGAAAAGCCGCATAACCGCCCGGCTGGGCGCGCTGCAAGGCCTGGAACAGCGCCAGCGCGCTGCCCGTATCGCCGTTCAACACAGCCCGCATCTGCGCCGTGAAATTGACCTGGTAATACTCGCCGGCGGCAATCGCGCGCTGCATTTCGGCGAGGGCGGCATCAAAGGCCGGGCGTGCCATCGCTTCCTGCCATTGCAGCTGCGGCGAGGCCTCTTGTGTCGGCTGCGGCCAGGGCAGCGCCTGCTCATGCACCGCAAACCAGGCCAGCGGTCCTTCTGCGGGGTACACCACCAGCGCGGCATCAAAAGCGGGTGCGGCCTCGTAACGCAGGTAGCCCACGCACCAGGCGCCGCGCTGCGCCCCAGCCTGCGCGGCATCGAGCACGGCGCGCACCTCTTCGGGCCGGTGAGCCACCAGTACTTCGCGCGGCGCGCCGAAGGCCTGGCGCAGGCGCCGCCCGTCGGGCTGCTGGGGATCGGCGAAGTCGATAAGGGCGGAGAGGCTGCCTGTCACGTCAGGTCAAGCCGCGCCGATATGCGGCACCAGGCCTGTCACCGGCCGGCCCGCTTTGAGGGCCTCGGTGAACGCCAGCATGCGGTCTATCGGCAAACGGGCACGCAGGCCGAGCGCCGCATCCACGGTGATCTCATTCTCGCCGGTCTCCAGCACCTGCGCCAGCCCGGCCAGGCCGTTCATGGCCATCCAGGGGCAGTGCGCACAGCTTTTGCAGGTGGCGCTGTTGCCGGCGGTGGGCGCTTCGATAAAGGTCTTGCCGGGGTTCAGCGTGCGCAGCTTGTGCAGCATGCCGTTGTCGGTGGCGACGATAAATTCCGTGGCGTCCATCTCGCGCGCGGCTTTCAGGATGCCGGAGGTGGAACCCACAGCGTCGGCCAGCGCCACCACGTCGGCGGGCGATTCGGGGTGCACCAGCACGCGCGCGCCGGGGTGTTCGGCTTTCAGCGCCTGCAGCTCAAAGGCCTTGAACTCGTCGTGCACGATGCAGGCGCCGTTCCAGAAGACCATGTCGGCGCCGGTCTCGCGCTGGATGTAGCCGCCCAGGTGACGATCCGGCGCCCAGAGGATTTTCTGGCCCTGCGCCTTGAGCGCACGCACGATGTCGAGCGCGCAGCTGGAGGTGACCACCCAGTCGGCGCGCGCCTTCACGGCGGCACTGGTGTTGGCGTAGACCACCACGGTGCGGTCCGGGTGAGCGTCGCAGAAGGCGCTGAATTCATCGACCGGGCAGCCCAGGTCCAGCGAACAGGTCGCGTCGAGGTCGGGCATGAGCACGCGTTTTTCGGGCGACAGGATTTTGGCCGTCTCGCCCATGAAACGCACGCCGGAGACCACCAGGGTTTGCGCCGCATGGTCACGGCCGAAGCGCGCCATCTCCAGCGAGTCCGACACCAGGCCGCCGGTTTCTTCGGCCAAGTCCTGCAGGTCGGGGTGCACATAGTAGTGCGAGACCATGACGGCGTTGCGCGCCTTGAGCAACTCGCGGATGCGGCTTTTGAGTGCCGCGCGCTCGGCCTGCGTGGGCTCGGCCGGCACGCGGGCCCAGGCCTGGTGCGTGCTGCAGGCGCCCGCAGCTTCGGGCTGCTCGTACTCGACGCGAATCGGCAGGGTCGCGTGCATGCTCAGGCTACCTGCGCATCAAAGCGCATGGAAAAATCAATCGCCCGGACATCCTTGGTGAGCGTACCGATGGAAATGCGGTCCACACCGGTTTCGGCCAGGGCGCGCAGGCCGTCCAGCGTGACGCCGCCGGAAATCTCCAGCACGGCACGCCCGGCGTTGATGCGCACGGCCTCTTTCAGGTCGGGCAGGCTCATGTTGTCCAGCAGGATCATGCGTGCGCCGGCGTTCAGGGCCTGGGCCAGTTCGTCGAGGTTCTCGACCTCGATCTGCACAAAATCGGCCTGCGCGGCAACCTCGGCCGCGCGCTCCAGCACCTGGGCGATGCCGCCGGCCGCCGCGATGTGGTTTTCCTTGATCAGCACCGCGTCGTACAAACCGACCCGGTGGTTGCTGCCGCCGCCGGCGACCACCGCGTATTTCTGCGCCAGGCGCAGGCCCGGCAGGGTTTTTCGCGTGTCCACGATGACGGTCTTTGTGCCTTTGACGATGTCGGCGTAAACCGCCGTTTTGGTTGCCACGGCGCTCAGCAGTTGCAGAAAATTCAGCGCTGTGCGTTCGGCCGACAGCAGGGCCCGGGCCTGGCCGCGCACCTCGAACACCACCTGGCCGGCTTCGCAGCGCTCGCCGTCCTTCACGTGCCAGGTCAGCTGGGCCTGCGGGTCCAGCTGCCGCACCGTGGCCTCAACCCAGGCGGCGCCACAGACGACGGCGCTTTCGCGTGCCACAACCTGCGCGCGCGCCTGGCGGGCCGGATCGATCAGGCCGGCCGTCAGGTCGCCCGCGCCTATGTCTTCCGCGAGGGCGCGGGCCGCGTCGGCCTGGGCCAGGGCGGCAAGCGCCTGGGCCGTGAAATCAAATGACTTTTTCATGAGCAATCTAAGATTGGGAGCACGCCATACCGTGCACTAAACTATTAAATAGAGCCGAAAACTGTCGCAAATGTTACAGCGACCGGCCAGGCGCCTGTATACCGCGATCCGCCCGTTCAAGCGCTCCACAGTGGCGCTTTGCCTCTTGCCCCATTTTCATCGACCCCCACCATGTTCAGAACCCTGCTCAAATCCAAGATCCACCGCGCTGCGGTGACGCATTGCGAACTCAACTACGAAGGCTCCTGCGCCATCGACGAAGACCTGCTGGATGCCGCCAACCTGGCCGAGAACGAGCAGGTCCACATCTGGAACATCAACAACGGGGAGCGCTTCATCACCTATGCGATACGCGCCGAACGCGGCAGCCGCATCATCTCGGTCAACGGCTCCGCAGCGCGCCGCGCCGCCGTGGGCGACCTGGTCATCATCGCCGCGTTCGCCCAGGTGCATGAAGAGCACGTCGCGGGCTTCAGCCCCAAGCTGGTGTTCGTGAACCCGGACAACCGCATCAAGGAAGAGCGCTCCACCATCCCGGTGCAGCAGCCCTGAGCCCTTGCGGCCTCGGAAACGCCCGAGGTCGCAGCCTTTTCCCCTCTCTTTACACAAGGCTTCATGGACAACGCAGCGATGATCCGGCGCAGCCTGCGCCATGTGTGGCACCCCTGCACCCAGATGAAGCTGCATGAGGCCCAGCCGCCCGTGCCCATCGCGCGCGCCGAAGGCGTGTGGCTGCACGACTTTGAAGGCAGGCGCTACCTGGACGGCGTGAGCTCCTGGTGGGTCAACCTGTTCGGCCACGGCCATCCGCACATCAAGGCGGCGCTGCGTGAGCAGCTCGACACGCTGGACCACGTGATGCTGGCCGGCTTCACGCACGCCCCGGTGGTGGAACTCTCAGAGCGCCTGGGCGCGCTGACCGGCCTGGGCCATGCCTTCTACGGCAGCGACGGCGCCAGCGCCACCGAGATCGCGCTCAAGATGAGCGCCCACTACTGGCGCAACAGCGGCCGGCCCGAAAAAAGCCGCTTCATAGGCCTGGCCGGCGGCTACCACGGCGAAACCGTGGGTGCGCTGGCGGTGACCGACATCGCGATCTTCCGCGAAGCCTATGCGCCGCTGGTGCGCCTGGCTGCCACCGTGCCCAGCCCCGACGCGCGCGGCGCCCAGGCCGGCGAAAGCGCGGCGGACGTAGCACGCCGCGCCGCCAGCAGCCTGCAGGCCTGGCTGGAACAGCACCACGCGGAGACCGCCGCGCTCATCGTCGAGCCCCTGGTGCAATGTGCCGCCGGCATGGCCATGCACGACGCAGCCTACCTGCGCGAAGCCCGCGCGCTGTGCGACCGCTACGAGGTGCACCTGATCGCCGACGAGATCGCCACCGGCTTCGGCCGCACCGGCACGATGTTCGCGCACCAGCAGGCCGGCATACGGCCGGACTTCATTTGCCTGTCCAAAGGGTTGACCGGCGGCACGCTGCCGCTGTCGGCCGTGCTGACCACCGACGCGGTCTACGAAGCCTTTTACGACGACGAGGTCGCGCGCGGATTCCTGCATTCGCATTCGTATACCGGCAACCCGCTGGCCTGCCGCGCCGCGCTGGCCACGCTGGAGCTGTTCGAGCAGACCGATGTGCTGGCGCGCAACGCCGAAACGGCGCAGGTGCTGGATGCGGCCTTCGCGCCGCTGACGCAACACCGGGCCATCCGGCATGCGCGCAGGCTGGGCATGATCTGGGCGTGGGACGTGGAGCCTGGCAGCAGGCCCCACTTCGCGCGCCGCTACACACAGCACGCCATGGCGAACGGCGTGCTGCTGCGCCCGATAGGCCAGACGATTTACGCCATGCCGCCTTACGTGATGGATGCGCAGGCCGCCCAGCACCTGGCGCGCGGCGCGCTGGCGGCGCTGGAGGCCACGCTGGCCGAAGAAGGTGACCATGGCTGAAGCCGCGCGCAGGCCAATTTCGCTATTCGTGACCGGCACCGACACCGGCGTGGGCAAGACCCTGGCCAGCGCCGGGCTGCTGCATGCGCTGGCGCGCCACCATGTGCGCGTCGTGGGCATGAAGCCCGTGGCGGCGGGCACGGTCCAGGTCAATGGCGAAGACGTCAATGAAGACGTGGTCGCGCTGCGCGCCGCCTCGAGTTGCCGTGTGCCCCCCGAGCTTGACAACCCGGTATTGCTGCCCGATCCAGTATCACCCCACATCGCGGCAGCGCGTGCTGGCCGGCCCATCCGCATCGCGAAACTTGTGGACTGCCAGCGCAGGCTCGCGCAGCTGGCCGACGCCGTGGTCGTCGAAGGCGCGGGCGGTTTCCAGGTGCCGCTGTCGGACACCGAGACCGGCGCCGACCTGGCCCAGGCGCTGGGCCTGCCCGTGGTGCTGGTGGTGGGCCTGCGGCTCGGCTGCCTGAACCACGCGCTGCTCACGGCCGATGCCATACGCGCGCGCGGCCTCACGCTGGCGGGCTGGGTCGCCAACCACGTCGATGCCGCCATGCTGGCGCAAGAGGACAACATCGCCTTCCTGCGGCAGAAGCTGCAGGCGCCGCTGCTGGCCACCATTCCCCACCAGGCCGCGCCCGACCCGCGCGCGGTCATCTTTGAGCTTCCCCCCGCATGGCAATGACGACCGCTTCCTGGCTCGATGAATTCCCGGCCCGCCTGGCTGAACTGGACGGCGCGCACCTGCGCCGCCGGCGCCGCGAGGTCGTGCCCGAGAGCGGTGCGCGCCTGGTGGTGGACGGCCAGAGCATGCTGGCCTTTTGCAGCAACGACTACCTGGGCCTGGCCACCCACCCGGCCCTGGTGCAGGCGGCCTGCGAAGGCGCGCAGGCTTATGGCGTGGGGGCCGGCGCCTCGCCGCTGGTCAGCGGCCACAGCGCGGCCAACGCGGCGCTGGAGCGCGAACTCGCGGCTTTTGTGGGCCTGCCGCGCGCCTTGTATTTTTACGCGGGCTACGCCACCAACATCGGCATCGTGCCGGCGCTGGTGGGTGCCGGCGACGCGATTTTTTCGGACGCGCTCAACCACGCCTGCCTGATCGACGGCGCGCGGCTGTCACGCGCGCAAATTCACCGCTACGAGCATGCCGACCTTGGCGCGCTCGAAAACGAACTTTCTCGCAGCACCGCGCCGCGCAAGCTGGTGATCAGCGACGCCGTCTTCAGCATGGACGGCGACAGCGCCGACATCCCGGCGCTGCTGGCGCTGTGCGAGCGCCACGACGCCCTGCTGCTGCTGGACGACGCCCACGGCTTCGGCGTGCTGGGCCCGCAGGGCCGCGGCAGCCTGGCCGCCGCCGGCCTCTATGGCGCGCAAGCCTCGCGCCGCGTGCTCTACATGGCCACGCTGGGCAAGGCCGCCGGTGTGGCCGGCGCTTTTGTGGCGGGCGACGAAGCGCTGGTCGAATGGCTGCTGCAGAAAACCCGCAGTTATATATTTGCCACGGCCGCGCCCGCGCTGCTGGCGAGCGCCCTGCGCGCCAGCCTGCAAGTGATTGAGCAGGACGAGTGGCGGCGCGCGCATCTGCAGCGCCTCATCGCGCGCCTGCGCAGCGGCCTGGCAGCGAGCCTTGAAGACAGCGGCTGGCAGCTGTCGGCCTCGCAAACCGCGATCCAGCCGCTGCTGATAGGTCCCAATGACCAGGCTCTGGCCGTGATGGATGGCTTGCGCATGCGCGGCATCTGGGTGCCGGCGATTCGCCCGCCCACCGTGGCCGAGGGCACGGCCCGGCTGCGCATCGCGCTGTCGGCCGCGCACAGTGAAGCCGACGTCGACCAGTTGATTGAAGCCCTGGGCGCGCTGGCGCGGCAGGCCGCTTGATCGTTACACCTCATTGCCCCCATCTCTTCAGCTAGACTCCAAAACCCACGCTTCGGAAGGAAGAACACATGTCCCACACCGCAGAACAAACCGTCACCCTGCACCGCCCCCGCGCCAAAGCCGCGCCAGCCCCCGCCGGCGACCCACGCTGGAGCGTTGACGCGATCGAAGCGCTGTTCAACCTGCCCTTCCCTGAGCTGATGCACCGCGCGCAGACGGTGCACCGCGAAAACTTCGATCCGACACGCGTCGAGTTCGCCACCCTGCTGTCGGTCAAGACCGGCGGCTGCGCCGAAGACTGCGGCTACTGCCCGCAGGCCGCGCGCTACGACACCGGCGTGGAGGCCAGCAAGCTCATGGAGCCCGCCGAGGTGCTGGCCGCCGCGCAGCGTGCGCAAGCCGCCGGCGCCACACGTTTTTGCATGGGCGCGGCCTGGCGTTCGCCCAAAGACCGCGACATCGAAAAAGTCGCCGAGCTGGTGCGCACCGTGAAAGCCCTGGGCCTGGAAACCTGCGCCACGCTGGGCATGTTGGAAGACGGCCATGCGCAAACCCTGCAGAGCGCGGGCCTGGACTACTACAACCACAACCTGGACAGCGCGCCTGATTTTTACGGCGACATCATCACCACACGCGACTACCAGGACCGCCTGGACACGCTGGCGCGCGTGCGCAGCGCCGGCGTCAAGGTCTGCTGCGGCGGCATCGTCGGCATGGGCGAGACGCGCCGCCAGCGCGCCGGCCTGGTGGCCGAGCTCGCCAATCTCACGCCTTACCCCGAGTCCGTGCCCATCAACAACCTGGTGAAGGTCGAAGGCACGCCGCTGGCCAACCAGGCCGACCTGGACCCGTTTGAGTTCGTGCGCACGATTGCCGTGGCCCGCATCACCATGCCGACCGCGCGCGTGCGCCTGTCGGCCGGCCGCCAGCAGATGGGTGACGGCGTGCAGGCCCTGTGTTTCCTGGCCGGCGCCAATTCGATCTTCTACGGCGACAAGCTGCTGACCACCGGCAACCCCGACACCGAGGCCGACGTGAAGCTGCTGGAACGCCTGGGCATGAGCCGCTCGGCGCCTGAAGTTCGTTAAGACACTGCCTTGTCTGGGCTCTCTAAACCGCGCCTAAAAAAGCACGGTGAAGCTGGTTAGACTCTCGCTAAATTCCGGACCTGCCCCATGACGTCTGCTTCCAATACCACCGCCAACACCAGCGCAACGCCTTACGGCACGCTGCCGCCTTCGTCAACGCCGTCGGCGCGCAAGCCGCTGAGCCTGCCGCGCCTGCGCGAAATGCATGCGCAGGGCGAAAAAATCACCATGCTGACGGCCTACGACGCGACCTTCGCGGCCGTGGCCGATGCGGCGGGCGTGGAATGCATCCTGGTGGGCGATTCGCTGGGCATGGTCTGCCAGGGCTTGACCAGCACCGTCGGCGTGACGCTTGAGACCATGCGCCACCACACCGAATGCGTGGCCAACGGCCTGCGCCGCTCGCAGGCCACGGCCTGGCTGATCGGCGACCTGCCCTTCGGCAGCTACCACGAGTCCCCGGAGCAGGCCTTGCGCAGCGCCGTGGTACTCATGCAGGCCGGCGCCCACATGGTCAAGCTGGAAGGCGGAGGCTGGACGGCCGAGACCGTGCGCTTCCTGGTCGAGCGCGGCATTCCCGTCTGCGCCCACCTGGGCCTGACGCCGCAGACCGTGCATGCGCTGGGCGGCTACCGCGTGCAGGGCAAGGGCGAGGAAGCCGCCGCCACGCTCAAGCAGCAGGCCCGCGAGTTGCAGGATGCCGGCGCCGCCATGATGGTGCTGGAGATGGTGCCCGCGGCCCTGTCGGCCGAGCTGACAAAAGAACTCGCCCACTGCGCCACCATAGGCATAGGCGCGGGCAGCGGCACGGCCGGCCAGGTGCTGGTGCTGCACGACATGCTGGGCATGAACCTGGGCAAGATGCCGAAGTTCGTGCGCAACTTCATGGAAGGCCCGGACAACAAAAGCGCCAGCGTGCGCGGCGCCATGGAAGCCTATGTGCACGCCGTCAAGGACGGCAGCTTTCCGGTGAACGCCACCCACGCGTGGTGAGCCCCGCTCCCTTGCGCCCCTCTTTTCTGGAGACATGATGCAGATCGTCCACACCATCCCCGAGCTGCGCGAAGCCCTGAGCCCCTACAAGCGCCCGGCCTTTGTGCCCACCATGGGCAACCTGCATGACGGCCACATCGCCCTCGTCAAGCAGGCCAAGCCGCTGGGTGATGTCACCGTCTCCAGCATCTTCGTGAACCGCCTGCAGTTCGCGCCGCATGAAGACTTCGACAGCTACCCGCGCACCCTGGACGCCGACGCCGAGCGCCTGAAGGCCGCCGGCTGCAACGTGCTGTTCGCGCCGCTGGAAAAACACCTGTACCCCGAGCCACAGACTTACAAGGTGCACCCGGCCACCGACTTGAGCGACATCCTGGAAGGCCACTTCCGGCCCGGCTTTTTCATCGGCGTGAGTACCGTGGTGCTCAAGCTGTTCAGCTGCGTATTCGCCGGCATGCCCACGGGCGTGGCCGCTTTCGGCAAGAAGGACTACCAGCAGGTCATGGTGGTGCGCCGCATGGTGCAGCAGTTCGCGCTGCCCATCGAGATCCTGGCCGGCGAGACCCAGCGTGCCGAAGACGGCCTGGCGCTGTCCTCACGCAACGGCTACCTGAGCGCGACCGAGCGCGCCGAGGCCGTGGAGCTCTCCAAGGCCATACGTGCGCTGGGCGAGGCTGCCCGCGCTAGTGGCACGCCCGACCTGCCCGCGCTGGAAGCCCAGGCCATGCAGGCACTGGCACGCCGCGGCTGGAAGCCCGACTACCTCACCGTGCGCCGCCGCGCCGACCTGCTGGCGCCGCAAGGCCCGCTGGCCGGCGAGCCGCTGGTGGTGCTGGGTGCGGCCAAGCTGGGCAGCACGCGGCTGATCGACAACCTGGAAATCTAGCGGCAACGCCGGCATGAGCGCAGTATCCATCCGCCTCGCGACCCTGCCCGACCTGCCGGCCGTCGCCGCGCTGTTCGACGCCTACCGGCAGTTTTACGAGCAGCCCGCCGACGCCGGACTGGCCTTGCAGTTCATCGGCGACCGCATGCGGAACCAGGAGTCGGTGATCCTGGTCGCCCAGGCCGCGGATGCTGCGCAATCGCTGGTGGGGTTTTGCCAGCTCTACCCCAGCTTCTGCTCGGTGATCGCCCAGCCGATTTTCACGCTCTACGACCTCTATGTGGCACCCCCAGCACGCCAGACCGGTGCCGGCCGCGCGCTGATGCAGGCGGCCGACGGCCATGCCCGACAGAACGGCTTCGCGCGGCTGGACCTCAGCACCGCCAGGACCAACCACCAGGCGCAGGCCTTGTACGAATCTTTGGACTGGGTGCGCGACGAGGTTTTCCTGTACTACAACAAGGCGACTCCCGGGGCGATGGTGGCGGCCTGATCAGGTCAAACGCGGGGACGGACGACACCGGCCTTGGGGTATAAAGTCCCCAGGCATCTGCAGGAGTTCCACCATGGCCATTCCCCACGCCGCTTCCGGGCAACTGATCAACGTCCAGCCGCTGGCGGGGAAACTTTCGGAAGCCAGGACACTCGCGCTGTTCAAAAGCGAAGAGCTGGAAGTCATGCGCCTCATCGTGCCGGCCGGCAAGACCGTGCCTTCGCATCAGGTCAAGGGCGAAATCACCGTGCAGTGCCTGGAGGGGGAAGTGGCCTTCACGGCGGGCGGCCAGACCCAGCCCATGAAAGCCGGCCAGTTGCTCTGGCTGGCGGGCGGCGTACCACATGGCCTGACGGCGGTGCGGGATGCCTCACTGCTGGTGACGCTGCATTTGTGCAAATAGTGCCGGCACGGTGCAGGGATTCAGGCCAGCTCGGCCGTAGGCCCGCGGCCCATCAGCATCGCCACCGCTTCGGCGGGCTGGAGCTTGCCGTCCAGCAAGGCCACCACGCTCTGGGCAATCGGCATCTCGACACCTAGACCGGCCGCGCGCTGCACCACAGTGCGGGCGCAGTACACACCTTCTGCGACATGCCCCAGCGAAGCCACCGCCTGCGCCAGCGTCTGGCCCTGAGCCAGCAGCAGGCCGACCTTGCGGTTGCGGCTCAGGTCGCCGGTGGCCGTGAGCACCAGGTCGCCCAGGCCCGACAAGCCGGTGAAGGTTTCGGCGCGGGCGCCCAGCGCCACGCCCAGGCGCGTCATTTCAGCCAGGCCGCGCGTGATAAGGGCGGCACGGGCATTCAGGCCCAGTTGCAGGCCGTCGCACAGGCCTGTGGCGATGGCCAGCACGTTCTTGACGGCACCGCCGACTTCCACTCCCACGACGTCGTCATTGGCGTAGACGCGCAGGGTGGCACCATGGAAAGCGGCGACCAGCGCATCGCGCACCTCGGCGTGCTCGCTGGCGGCCACCAGCGCCGTGGGCTGGCCGCGCGCGACTTCGAGCGCAAAGCTGGGGCCGCTGAGCACGCCGGCCCTTAAATCGGGGGCAGCCTGGGCGCGGATTTCGTGGACCATCAACCCGAACGGCGAAGGCGAAGAAGCAGCGGCAGCCACCGGCGCCTCAAAGCCCTTGCTGAGCCAGGCCACGGGTGCGCCGGCGTGCCGCAGGCTTTGCAGCATGCCGCGCGCCGCCGAGACCGGCGTAGCCAGGATGATGAGGTCTTGCCCGGCCAGGGCCTGGGCCAGCGGCGTATCGCCGCCCTGCAGCGCCAGGGCAGCAGGCAAGGCAATGCCGGGCAGGTAGCGGGCATTGGTGCGCGCGGACCGCAGGCCGGCGAGTTGCGCCGCATCGCGCGCCCACAGGGTGACCTGGTGGCGCGAAGCGCTGCTGACGGCCAGCGCCGTGCCCCAGGCACCCGCGCCAATGACCAGTATTTTCATGAGGACATCATGAGGCAGCCGGGAGATTCATCCCGGCGGGCCATCACACGATGATCTGGGAAGCGGCCGGTGCGGCGGCCGCGGCTTCGGCCTGCTGCTGTTCGTACATGGCCTGGAAGTTGATTTCCGCCATGTGCACGGGCGGGAAACCGCCGCGCTGGATCACGTCGGCCACGTTGCCGCGCAGGTAGGGATAAACGATTTGCGGGCAGGCGATGCCCAGGATGGAACCCAGCTGCTCGGGCGGCACGTTGCGGATTTCGAAGATGCCGGCCTGCTTGGCTTCCACCAGGAACACGGTCTTGTCGGCGATCCTGGTCTGCACGGTGGCCGTCACGGCGACTTCGAACAGGCCTTCGGCGATGGGGGTGGCACCCACGCCCAGCTGGATGTCCACGCTGGGTTGCTCCTGGTTCAGCAGGATTTCGGGCGAATTAGGCTGCTCCAGCGACACGTCCTTGAGGTAAACGCGCTGGATCTGGAATACGGGGTCAAGATTGGCTTCAGCCATGGTGTTCTTTCGGGTGCTGGGAGGGGAATCGATGCGCCGGCAGGCCGGCAACCAGCGGATGATTATAGGGAGCCGGTGTGTAACCCCCACCGTCGCACACTTTGTATAGCCAGCAAGTAAAACCAGCAGGGGCCGCGGAACCGGCTTTGCCGGGCCGCTGGCGCCGCCCCCTCGAGGGGGGAACAGGCTACACGCAGTGAGCCTGGACGGGGGTGTTTATCTATTCAGAAGCGGCATCAGGCCGCCTCGGCCGTCCAGGGCCATCAGGTCGTCGCAACCGCCGACGTGGGTCTCGCCGATAAAGATCTGCGGCACCGTGCGCCGTCCCGTGATGTCCATCATCTTCTGGCGTTCGCCGGGCACCATGTCGACGCGGATTTCATCGAGTTCGGTGACGCCGCGCTGCTTGAGCAGCTGTTTGGCCTGGATGCAGTAGGGGCAGGTGCCGGTGGTGTAGATCTTGACGGTTTGCATGGTTTCTCCGTGTCGCGCCGGCGTGAGCGCAGCGGTGGAAAGTGGATGAAGCGGGGCCGGCCGGGTAAGGCAGGTTTCATGCCCGCCCTGGCCTGGCCAACCCTGACTCAGGCCTTTTCGAGGGGAAGGTTAGCTTCTTTCCAGGCTTTGAGCCCGCCGCCCAGCGATTGGGCCTGCTCATAGCCGAGCTTTTTGGCGACGGCGACGGCACGGCCGGCGCGCGCGCCGGTGGCGCATACCAGGATCAGGGGAAGGCCCTTGTTCTTGACCGTGGCGGGCAATTTGTCTTCCAGCTCGCTGAAAGGCACGTTTTTGGCGCCCGTGACGTGGCCGGCGGCGAATTCGTCGGCTTCGCTGACGTCCACGACCACCGCTTTTTCGCGGTTGATCAGCTGCACCGCGCCGCTGGCGGTCAGCGCGCCGGCATTCATGGCGCCGGAAACCATGGGCCAAACCAGCATGCCGCCCGAGGCGAGCGCTATCGAAATCAGCATCCAGTTATCGATCAGAAATTTCACGGTATACCCTTTGTGTATTTTTCGGCTAACCCGTGATTTTAGAATGGAGGGAGAAAAGGCCCCGCCGGCCACCCTCCCTATTCCCCTTTTTTCCTGTTTTCTCCCCCTTTTTTCACTCTTCATCCCTTCCACCATGTACAAACTCGTGCTCATACGCCACGGCGAATCGACCTGGAACCTTGAAAATCGCTTTACCGGCTGGACCGACGTGGACCTCACGGAAACCGGCATTGAGCAGGCCAAAAACGCCGGCAAGCTGCTCAAACACGAAGGTTATGACTTCGACCTGGCTTACACCAGCGTGCTCAAGCGCGCGACCCGCACGCTCTGGCACACGCTGGACGAAATGGACCGCACCTGGCTGCCCGTGGTGCACAGCTGGCGCCTCAACGAGCGGCATTACGGTGCCCTGCAGGGGCTGAACAAGGCTGAAACCGCGAAAAAATTCGGCGACGAGCAGGTGCTGGTCTGGCGCCGCAGCTACGACACACCGCCGCCGCCCCTCGAGGCGAACGACCCGCGCAGCGAGCGCGACGACCCGCGCTATGCCAAGCTGCAGCCCGGCCAGGTGCCGCTGACCGAATGCCTCAAGGACACCGTGGACCGCGTGCTGCCTTTCTGGAATGAATCGATGGCGCCGGCCATCAAGGCCGGCAAGCGCATCGTGGTGGCGGCCCACGGCAATTCCATACGCGCGCTGGTGAAATACCTGGACAACATCTCCGACGGCGACATCGTGGGGCTCAACATCCCCAACGGCATTCCGCTGGTCTACGAACTGGACGCAGCACTCAAACCGCTGCGCCACTACTACCTGGGCGACAGCGAGGCCGCGGCCAAGGCGGCGGCGGCCGTGGGCGCGCAGGGCAAGGCCTGATTCCTCCGGAAGGCCGGCCCGCCCCGATTTTTGTAAAAGTCCTGTAAATAGCCGCCTGTTTCGCGTCTTTTTTCGCGCCGCGCCGCGCCGGGGGCGGAACTGAGGCTCCCGGCCTTTCTCCAAGGTGTATATTGCTTCCCACAGGGGGAACAAGGGTTCCCCAACAGGCTAACGAAGGTATTTTTATGGGTCAGAAGCTCAAGATAGCAGGCTGGATTTCAATCGGCGCCGTGGCGGGGGCCCTCACCACGGTGCAATTGCAGGCGGTGGCCCGCGCGGGCATCGCCCCGCTGCCGCTCGAGGAGCTGCAGCAGCTGGCCGCCGTTTTCGGCATGGTCAAGAGCGATTACGTGGAGCCGGTGGACGAGAAAAAACTCATCACCGACGCGATTTCCGGCATGGTCGCCAGCCTGGATCCCCACTCGGTCTATTTCGACAAGAAGTCCTTCAAGGAATTCCGTGAAGGCACGACCGGCCGCTTTGTCGGCGTCGGCATCGAGATCAGCCAGGAAGACGGCCTGGTTAAGGTGGTCTCGCCGATCGAAGGCTCGCCCGCCGACCGCGCCGGCCTCAAGCCCAACGACCTGATCACGCGCATCGACGACACCGCCGTCAAGGGCCTGACGCTCAATGAAGCCGTCAAGAAAATGCGCGGCGAACCCAAGACCAAGGTGCTGCTGACGATCTTCCGCAAGGACGAAAACCGCACCTTCCCGGTGACCATCACGCGGGAAGAAATCCGCACCCAGTCGGTGCGCAGCAAGGTGGTGGAGCCCGGCTACGCCTGGATACGCCTGAGCCAGTTCCAGGAACGCACGGTCGACGACTTCGTGACCAAGCTCGAGCAGATCTACAAGCAGGAACCCAACCTCAAGGGCCTGGTGCTTGACCTGCGCAACGACCCGGGCGGCCTGCTGGATGCCGCCGTCGCGGTGTCGGCCGCCTTCCTGCCGGAAAACGTCACCGTGGTGTCCACCAACGGCCAGCTGGCCGAAAGCAAGTTCACCTACAAGGCCTCGCCCGAGTTCTACCAGCGCCGCAACGGCTCCGACCCGCTCAAGCGCCTGCCCGCGGCGCTCAAGACCGTGCCGCTGGTGGTGCTGGTCAACGAAGGCTCAGCCTCGGCCAGCGAAATCGTGGCCGGTGCGCTGCAAGACTACAAGCGTGCCACCATCATGGGCAACCAGACCTTCGGCAAGGGCTCCGTGCAGACCGTGCGTCCGCTGGGCCCCGACACCGGCCTGAAACTCACCACGGCCCGCTACTACACCCCCAGCGGCAAATCCATCCAGGCGCGCGGCATCGTGCCCGACGTGATGGTGGACGACACCGCCGAAGGCAGCCCGTTTGCCGCCCTGCGCACCCGCGAAGCCGACCTGGAAAAACACCTCAACAGCGGCCAGGGCGCCGAAGTCAAGGATGCCAACCGTGAAAAGGCCCGCGAAGCAGCCATGAAACGCCTCGAGGAAGAAGCCAAGAAGACGCCGGAACAGCGCCGCCCGCCCGAGCTGGGCAGCGACAAGGACTTCCAGCTGGCCCAGGCGATCAACCAGCTCAAGGGCCGCCCTGTGCTGGTCAGCAAAACGGCTGTTGTGGAACCGAAAAACGAGAAAAAAGAAAACTAAGGCCGTGACGGCATAGTGACGGGATCGCGCTGGAAATGCCGGCCTTTCCCGGTTTCGTTTCTCGCGCTCCCGCTCCTTCTTCCACCAGGCCGCCCTGCCCTCAGGGTAGCCTCTTCATCCCATGACCGACGACCAGCTGCTCCGCTATTCCCGGCACATCCTGCTCGACGAAATCGGCATCGAAGGCCAGGACAAGCTCCTCAAGGCGCATGTGCTGATCGTCGGGGCCGGCGGCCTGGGCTCGCCGGTGGCGCTTTACCTGGGCAGCGCCGGTGTCGGCCACCTCACCACTGCCGACCATGACCGGGTCGATGCCACCAACCTGCAGCGGCAGGTCGCCCACACCCTGGGCCGCGTCGGCGAATTCAAGGCCGAGTCCGCGCGGCAGGCCATCGCGGCGATCAACCCCGACGTCGTAGTCACGCCGGTCACGCAGCGGGCCGAGGGCGCGCTGCTCGACCGCCTGGTCGGCGAGGCCGACCTGGTGCTGGACTGCACCGACAACTTCGCCACCCGCCATGCGATCAACCGTGCCTGCGTGAAACAGCGCAAGCCGCTGGTCTCGGGCGCGGCCATCCGCTTCGACGGCCAGGTCGCGGTCTTCGACGCGCGCGATGCGCGATCGCCTTGTTATGCCTGTGTATTCCCCGAATCGGAGCTGATGGAAGAAGCGCTGTGCGCCACCATGGGCGTGTTCGCGCCGCTGGTCGGCATCATCGGCAGCACGCAGGCCGCCGAGGCGCTGAAGCTGCTCTGCGGCGTGGGCGAGCCGCTGACCGGGCGCCTGCTGATGCTGGAAGGCAAACGCATGGAGTGGAGCGAAATGAAGCTGTCGCGCAACACCGCCTGCGCGGTTTGCGGCGGCGTTCACAACTGAGCGCAGCCCTTATTTGACGGCAGGCACGGGCATGCGCGAGCCGGCGCTGGAGGCGGCGGCCTGTTTCAGGATCGCCACGCAATTTTCATCCTGGCCGGGCCCGGTTTCGATGGTGGCGGCCAAGGCCAGCAGGGGATTGATCACACCCAGCGCCAGCGCGATGCCGGCCCGGCCGGCCAGCGCGCTCTTGTCCGGCCCCGCGGACGGCGCCGCGAAAGTGCCCCCTATCCTCAAGGGAGACCTGAAGCTCAGGATGCTGCGGTCCTTGGGCGCCGGGTCCAGGATCAGGTCCAGCGTTTCATCGGCCAGGCTGATGGTGCCGCGCCCGTTGATCACCGTGTCCGTGGTGTCCAGCACGATGGTTTTGGTGCTCATCAGGCCTTGCTTGACCTCAAACGCTGCGGCCGCGCAGCGCAGCTGCACGTTGCGGTCGCCGCGCACCAGGAACTTGATGATTTCGCCGCCGTCCAGGCCCATGAATTCAAGCAGGATGTTGCTGATCTGGCCTTTGCCCATCAGTACGGCCACATCGCCGGAAGACGTCCCCAGCATTTGCGCCAGCGAATTGCCCCGCCCCTTGAGGTCGAACTGGCCGCTGATTTTGCCGAGGCTGCTTTTGCTGGTTTCCACCGCGGGAAAAAGCTGGTTGAGCTGCACCGCGCGCAGGTCCAGCCGCGTCGCGAAGCTCGCGGGCACCACGTTGGCATCGATGCGTATGCTGCCGGCCACCGTGCCGCCCGCGATGCCCAGGGAGATCGGCTCCAGCTGCAGCACGCCGGCGTTCAGCTTGACGTGGACGCTGCCTTTGTCGAGCGGCAGGACCTCCACGTGCCGGATGTCGGACGCGGAATACACGACGTCGGCATTCATGGCCTTGAGCCGGGTGACGTCCAGCGTCGCGACGGGCAGGACTTTGCGCGATGCAACGCCGGCCGTGTTTCTTTTCGCCGGGACGGGTTCATCCCCGGCCTTGGCCGCCGCCGCTTTTACGGGCGTGGGCCCGGCAGGCGGAGGCAAGCCGATCACCGGCGCCAGGTCGGCGAAGTCCAGCAGCTTGGACTGCACCTTGCCGGTCAGCAGCGGCACCGCCGCGGATTGGTCGAAACTGAGCGCGCCGCTGAGGTCCGAGCTACCCAGGGTGCCCTGGATCTGGCTGGCGGCCCAGACCTTGCCGTGCTTGGCCAGCTTGCCGCGCAGCTTGTAAGGGGGCGTGGACGGCAGCACCACACCCAGCAATTTATAGAGCTCTTCCAGGTTGCGGCCCTGCAGGTCGAAGCTGGCATCCACCCCCGCGAGCTCCGCGAGGTTGGCAATGGTCCCCTTGGCCTTCAGGCTGGTCTTGCCGGCCACCGCGTTCACCTCGATGGGGAAAGGCGCTTCGATATCCTTGCTCAGCTGCAGCACGCCGCCGGTGCGGCCGCTGGCGCTAAAAGCCTCGTTTTGCCATTTGCCCTTCGCCTTGTAGCTCAGCGGCAGCTGTCCGGCGGCTTCCTGGGCGAGCGAGAAATCCACATGGATGTTCGCACCCTGCGCCGCCGCCTGGTAATCGACGCTGCCGCCATCGATCAGCAGGGCATCGATGCGCGGGACGGAGCCTTCATCGGAGGTGTCGCGCGACAGCGCCCAGGTCCTGCGCCCGTCGGGCTCCATCTGCAGGCCGATCTCCGGCGCCGTCAGCGCGATGCGTGGCAACACGACCTTGCCCAGCAGCAGCGGCAGCAGCTTGATGTCGAATTCGGCGGCCTGCGCCTTGACCAGGTAAGGCTTGCTGGCCCATTCGGGGTTGGCGAACTCCACGCCGTCGGCCCTGACCGTGACGGTGCGCCCCAGGTGCACCGACAGGTGCCGTGTGATTTCAAAGCGCCGGCCCAGCTGGTCGGAGACATGGCGGTTGATGGGGCCGCGCAGCACATCCCAGGGGAAAAACACCAGCACCAGGACAAGGATGGCCAGCACCGCGGCAATACCGGCAAGCCATCTTCGCCAAAGGACCGGGTGGGGCTGTGTGTCGTTCATGAGTGGCATGGAGGCTCAAGCCTGCATCAAAAGGAAGGCGTGAGGCTTGCCATGCAGTGGCCGGGAAAGACGTTGGAAACACTGCCGGACATGCGTTGCCTCCCTGCGTTGGTGGGTGTGATGTCCGCGTCGGGAACGGCGCAGGGCTCTGTTTTTCTATGGCCTTACTATCGACCGGAATCATGCGGTGGAACAGTCGGCAGGCGCGACGACACATTGTGGGCATGTGCCTACAGCTCCCAAACGAGCCCCTGCTGCGTGTGCAGATCAGAGCGTAGGAGACCTCCTACAAGTGCTGGCCTTGGCCGCTGGCAGAATGGGCCCTGATGAAAAGATACATTAGGAAACAAGGGACTCTCGAATTCTTTGCACTTTCGTAATACTTCGAGAGCACACCCGCCTCCTACCTGGACCTGAGCAGTGAGACTGAAAACGTACATCGTAGAAGACAATCCCACGATTCGTGAAAACCTGATCGGGACACTTGAGGAGTTGGCACGCATTGATGCCGTGGGAACCGCAGAAACCGAGAACGAAGGCAAGGCCTGGCTGACGGAAAACAGCGGGGACTGGGATCTGGCGATTGTTGACCTGTTTCTCAAACAGGGAAGCGGCCTGGGTGTGCTGGCCGCCTGCAGGGATCGCCCTTCGCGGCAGAAAGTCGTGGTCCTGAGCAACTACGCCACGGCCGACATCCGCCAGCGTTGCACCCAGCTGGGTGTCGACGCGGTGTTCGACAAATCCAACGAGATCGACGCCCTGGTGGACTATTGCATCCAGCAGAGCGCCGCCATCGATTGAACTCAGTCGATCAGCTTGTTCTTGAGGGCGTAGTAAGTCAGGTCGCTGTTGGAGGAAAGACTCATTTTTTCCATCACGCGCGTGCGGTAGGTGCTCACCGTCTTCACGCTCAGCGACAGCGCCTTGGCAATGTCGCCCGCCGTTTCGCCCTTGGCCAGTTTCAGGAACACCTGGAACTCCCGCTCGGACAGCTGCTCGTGCGAGGCCACGTCGTTGGGCCGGTTCAGCTGCTGAGCCAGCAACTCGGCCACCGCCGGGGTGATGTAGCGTTTTCCCAGCGAGATCACGCGGATGGCGTCGACGATTTCGGAGGGATCGCACTCCTTGTTGAGGTAGCCGCTGGCGCCCTGGCGAATCAGGTTGACCGCGTAGTGCTCCTCGGGATACCCGCTCAGGATCAGAATGCCGACGTCGGGCGCCTTCGCGCGGATCATGGCCAGTGCATCAATGCCGCTTTGCCCGGGCATGGACAAATCCATGACGAGGATGTCGAGTTCGACGTTGCGAACCAGGTCAATGGCCTCGCGGCCGCTGCCGGCCTCGCCGACGACGCGCAAGTCGACCTGGTCCGAGAAAAACTGCTTGAGCCCCGAACGCACAATGGCGTGGTCGTCCACAATTCCAATTTTGATCATGTCGCTGTCTTCCTATAAAGCCTGCACAAGCCGGCGGTGCCGTAAAAAAGAGATGCCGGAAACGGCACCTGCTTTAATTTTCAGCATCCATTATTGACGAATTCTTCACCGAAGTACCAAACGGAGTTTGCCGTGAAACCATTTGCGATACCCAGAATGGCCATCAGCCTGCCCTTGGCAGTGCTGGCTGCCGCCTTCCTCATCTTCATCAATGAGGCGAGTTTTCGCAAGTCTACCGAGGCGGCCGCCAGCATTGAGGAGGCCCAGCTGACCCGCGGCGCCATCAACAAACTTCTGCAGCACATGCTGGACGCGGAAACCGGCCAGCGGGGCTACCTGCTGACGGGAGACGCGCGCTACCTGGAGCCCTACAACGCCGCCCTGGCCGATATCGACCATAACCTGGACTCGCTGCGCCAGCTGTTCACGCCCTACCGGGAACAGCTCGCCGAATTCGGCCTGATGTCGCGGCATGTCTCGCGCAAGCTGGCCGAAATGGACCTGAGCGTGCGCATGCGCAAGGAGGGCAACGAAGACGCCTGGAAGTTCGTGCTGACCACCGACGTCGGCAAAGAGCACATGGAGGCCATCCGCGAACAGTCCGCCAAGCTGGCCGCCACCAGCGTCAGCAAAATGGAACAGGGGCAGGAGCAGATCCGGCAGACGCTGCAGCTGTCGCGCATCGGCGTGGCCACCATGGCGCTGGCGGGCCTGCTGGCCTTCTACATGTACCTGCTGCAGACCAAGGCCTTGCTGGCCTCCGGCCGCCGCGAACAGGAGTCGCTGCAGCGCGAGCGCGACTTCCTGGAGGTGCAGGTCAGGGAGCGGACCGCCAACCTGGCCGAGCTGGCCACCCACCTGCAGAACGTGCGTGAGGACGAGCGCGGCCACCTGGCGCGCGAACTGCACGATGAACTGGGCGCGCTGCTGACGGCGGCCAAACTCGACGTGGCCCGTTTGAAGTCGCGCCTGGCGGGCAACCTGCCGGAAGCCGCGGAACGGCTGACGCACCTGACCAACACGCTCAACAGCGGCATCGCGCTCAAACGCCGCATCGTGGAAGACCTGCGGCCGTCCTCGCTGTCGCACCTGGGTCTGGTGGCATCGCTGGAGATCCTGGCGCGCGAGTTCGAGGAACGCTCGGGCCTGTCCATCGCCACCGACCTGGAAGCCGTCGAACTCGGCGGCTCCGCGCAACTGACGGTCTACCGCCTGGTGCAGGAGTCGCTGACCAACATCGGCAAATACGCGGAAGCCAAACAGGCCGAGATCAGCCTGCACAACTTCGACAGCTACATCACCGTCGAGGTCAAGGACAACGGCAAGGGCTTCAAGGTCGGCAGCGTGAGTGCCGGCAGCCACGGCCTGGCCGGCATGCGGCACCGTGTGGAAGCCGCCGGCGGGCGCCTGACGGTCACCAGCGCCGAAGGCGAAGGCACCAAGATTTCCGCCGTGCTGCCGAAGACGCTTTGACCCGTGCTTGACGCGGCGGCGCGCATGCAGTGCGCGCAAGCCGCGTAACAAAATGTCGGCCCCCTCCTACAGGGCATGGCCATTCGAACTGACACAGGCACACGCTGGCAGCCGATGAGGCAAAGCAGGGGCGCTCACTAAGCTTGGCTCAAGGCCGTTTCAAACGAAACACAGGCCGCACACCCACAGCCAAGGAGCCCAAGATGCTGCACTATTCCGTCGTTTTCCTCGTCATCGCGCTGATCGCCGCCGTCTTCGGTTTCGGCGGCATCGCAGCCGGCGCGGTCGAGATCGCCAAGATCCTGTTCTTCATCTTCGCCGTGATGGCCGTTGTGAGTTTTGTCATCAGCCTTCTGCGCAAGAACTGACGGCTCCGCGTTTTTCACCGGAGCTTCCCCGCATGAGCCGTGTCACCCGGTGACCCGGCTTTTGTTTTCCCCTCTTCTTTTCAACCCCTCCCCCTTCACTTCACTCAACCGCCAAGGACCTGCCATGAACACCCAGACCGCCGCCAACACCGCACGACAAACCACCGATGAATTGCTGCAGACCGCCGAGAAGGCCGTGGGCACCACCCGCAGCTATGCCAACGAAGCGCTCGACAAGGCCGAACACAAGGTGCGCGACCTGCGCGGCAGCGTCGACCCCGTGGTCGACATGCTGGCCTCCAAGGCCCAGCACCTGGCCCGCCAGAGCCTGGACCTCGCCGCCGAAGCCAAGGAGCGCGCACAGCGCTCGCTGTCCAATGCCGCGGGTGCCACCTCGCGCTACGTCGCCGACCAGCCGCTGCGCTCCGTGCTGATCGCCGCGGCGGTGGGTGCAGGTGTCGCGCTGCTGATTTCCTCGGCACGCCATCGCAACCACGACCGTTATTGAGCCACTGTCGCGATCAACACCATCCAGCCCCATGCTCCACCCACTTTTCTCCACCATCGTGCAGCGGCCCGACCTGGTCGTGGACCATTTGTCGGCCTACGCGGCACTGTTCCAGGAAGAGGCTTCCGAGGCCGGCTCCGAATTGGTGACGCGCGTGGTGGCCTGGGCCGTGGCCGTGGTGGCGGCCGCCGTGTTCCTCGGCCTGGCCGGCACGGCCGTGATGCTGGGGATGCTGCACAACCAGTTCCACTGGGCGCTGGTGGTGGTGCCTGGCGTCGCGCTGGCGATTCTTGTGGTGGCCATGCTGCGGGCGCGCAAGCCTTTCGCCACGGAGCGCTTTCCCGAGCTGAAGGCGCAGATCGACAGCGACGCCCGCGCCTTGCGCATGGCCGCGTGACCACCGTACCGAAGACCGCGCCATGACATCGCTCACCCAGCCCACACCGCAGGAAAGACTGGCCAGCAGCCGCAAGGCCATCGTCCGGCACATGAGCCGCGACAAGCTGTCCCACGATGAGCAGGAGCAGTCCGGGCGGCACGGTGAAGAAGGCCCGGAACACGCCGGGAGCGGAAGCTGGGGCTTCATCAAACATGCACTGGGCGCCTGGTGGCAGCACCACCCCGTGAGCGCCGCGTTCAGCCTGGCGCAGCCGGTGCTCGGCAAGTACGCCAGGGAAAAACCCTTTCAGCTGCTGGGCATCGCCGCCGTGGCGGGCGCCGCGGCCGTGGCATTCAAGCCCTGGCGGCTGGTGTCCCTGGGCAGCGTGCTGCTGGCGGCGCTCAAGTCGTCGGAGATCTCCGGCGCCTTGCTGTCCATGCTCTCCAGCCCCGAGCAAAGCAGCGAACAGACACAAAGGACACGCCCATGAACGCCTCCGTCATTTCCAAACTCCCCACAGCGGCTTCCGGCGAACTGGTGCTGGACGAGACCGGCCTGGAGGCGGCCCGCAACAGCCTGGCCGACGGCGCCATCACGCCGGCCTACGGGCCGCACCGCGACGCCATCGTCAAGCTGCTCAATGACGCGCTCGCGACGGAGCTGGTCTGCGTGCTGCGCTACAAGCGCCACTACTTCATGGCCAGCGGCGTGTCGTCGCCTCCCATCGCCGACGAATTCCTGGTGCACGCCAATGAAGAATCCGGGCATGCGGACCGCATCGCCAGGCGCATCGTGCAGCTGGGCGGTGAACCCGATTTCTCGCCCGGAACGCTGCTGCAGCGCAGCCACGCGGACTACGACGAATCCAACGACCTGAAGACCATGGTGCGCGTCAACCTGGTCGCCGAGCGCATCGCGGTGGAGACCTACCGCCAGATGATCGCGCTGATCGGCGACAAGGACCCCACGACGCGGCGCATGCTCGAAGACGTTCTTGCCGACGAGGAAGAACATGCCGACGAACTCAAGGACTGGCTGGAGAAATAGCGTTACCGCAGGCCGGTGGGCGTGGTGCCGCCCACCGGCAGGCTTTTTTAAACTTGCACCAAACCAATGACATCAACTCAAGAGGAAAACAATATGAAATACGCTCGCGCAATTGCATTCGCCGCCCTGGCAGGCATCACCATCATCGGCAGCGGCTGCGCTGTTGGGCGTGGCCAGTCGACCGCTGGTGAGTATGTCGATGACGCCGCCATCACGACTTCCGTGAAGGCCAAGTTCATCGAAGACAAAACCGTGGCTGCTTCCTCCATCAAGGTGGAAACGCTTAACGGAACGGTCCAGCTGTCCGGCTTCGCCAAATCCAGTGCGGAAAAAGCCCAGGCTGAAAACATTGCCCGCAACGTGAAGAACGTCAAGGCCGTGCGCAACGACATCGTCGTTCGTCCGTAAACGTTTTTGCAAGGCCGGCCGCCCGCGAGGCGGCTGCAGAAAGGCAGGCATGGATTTCCCATGCCTGCTTTTTTTGTGTCCGGCGGACAAGGCCGGCCCTCAAGCCGGCTCCCGCGCCTAGCCTGCGGCTTTCACCACGAGTTTGTTGTCCACCGAGTTGACGCCTTTGACCTCCTTGGCCAGGGTGCCGGCCTTGTCGCGGGCGGCCGCCGTGGGTGCGGAGCCATTGAGGGTCACGGCGCCGTTGCGGGTGTCCACGTTGATCTTGAGCACGCTCAGGTCGGGGTCCTTGGCGAACCCGGCGGTGACGGTGGTGGTGATCGTGAGGTCGTCGATTTTTTCACCGGCTTTGGCGGCCATGTCCTTGCCGGAGGCTTCGGCGCTTTGGGTCGCGTTTTTCATCGCGGTGCCGGCGCTGGCCATTTCGCTTGCCGCTTTGGCCTTGGCCTGGGCGGCCGCCTCTTCGGTTTTCGCAATCGCCGAATCAAGCTGCTGGCCGGCGGTTTTTCCATCGTCCTGCTTGTTGCAGGCCGACAAAGCCAGCGCGACGGACAGCGCACCGAGGACAGCCAGGGGACGAAGGGCATGGCCCGCACGCGAGGGGTTGGGAATCTTGGGAATCATGATGGCTCCTTGTTGGGAATGTGCGCCGGCCCGGCTTGACCGGTCGGATGCAGGGGAGTGGCGAAGCAAAGTCCGCGCACATTCACTCTAGCCAGCGGGCCCGCTCCCGCACATCGGTGCCGGCTGAAACAGCCGTAGGACAAGGGACAGCGCGCGGCTAGCGGCAGCTTCCGTGCCGCTTGCGAAACTGCGCGGGATACACAGGCGGCACGGCGTGCGACGGTGAAAAAATCCCCAGCCCCGCGCCCCTGGCGCGCCGCTGCTGCGCGGCATAAGGGCCGGCGCTGCCGCGGCTGCGGTAAGACCAGGCCAGGCCCTGCGCCACCATCCACCCGCCCGCGTCCTCACCCTTGAACGTGATCTTCGCCAGCAGGCGGCCATAGTCGTCATGGCGCCGGCCGTGCACCGCCACGCGCTGGCCCAGCAGCTTGCGCATCAGCGCGTCGCGGGATGTGGTGCCGCCGGCCTGGCAGATTTCCGGCGCGTCGATGCCATTGATGCGAACGCTGACGGGCTTACCGCCGCCGGGCGGCCGTACCCTGACGGTGTCGCCGTCAACCACATAGCTGACCACACCGGACCAGGCCGGCACCGAGGGCTTGGCGGCCTGGGCCGGAAGCCAGGCGCCCAGCAATGCGGCCATGGCGAGGGTGCGTGAAAGGGAAGGCATTTGTCCGGAGAAGCCGTGAAGCGCAGAGGGAAGGACCCTGAATATACTGGACAAACACACAGCCCTGCCGCCCGCTTTCGCGCAGGGCTCAGGCCGTGACGATCCAGCCTTCGAGCGGGTCCATCTCGAGCGGCAAGCCGTAGCGCGGTGCGCCCTGCTGCAAGGCCCAGGCCGCCTGCATCAGGCACAGCACGGCGTCCAGGCTGTCGCCGCTGGCGTCGTCGGCCAGCGCATCGCGCTGGGCATGGCTGACCTTGAGGCGCAGGCCCAGCCGGGTTTGCCCGTTTTCCAGCGCGGTGATCAGGTCCTTGCGCGCGATCAGCCGTTCCGGCGTCTGTTTGGCCTTGTCGTCGCTTTTGTAGGAGCGGCTGCCCAGCACCTCGCGCGCCAGCAGGCCGGGGTAGCCCTCCAGCGCGACGCGGCTCGGGTCACCCTCGTGCAGGCCGGGCAGGTGCACCCCGGCCGCCAGCAGCCGGGGCACGCCGGCGTGCAGCATGTAGGCGACCGGCGGGTTGACCCATTTCATCGACGGGCTGGAACCGGCCGGCCCGTCGGCCGCGCGGTGGGCAAATTTCCGCCCGGCGGGACGCGCGTCGCAAAAGGCGGCAAAGGCGGTGCGGATGTCGGGCCGGCTCAGGGCCGCATAGTGCAGCATCAGCTCCGGCCATTGGCCGGGCCAGCCGAGCTGCTCGACCAGTTCGCGCGGCAGGCCGAAAGGGAAATCGAAGGCGCCCAGCCAGGCGGGTTCGCGGCGCAGCCATTGCTCGAAGCCGTCCAGCGACTCGATGCGCTCCAGGCCCGCGAGCAACACGCGGCCGCCGGCTGCGGAGCCGGTGGCCATCACGATGGGTTTTCGGCGGCTCGGGCTGCTCGAAAAATCGCAGCCCAGAAGCAGGCCGATCACCGGCACCACGCGCGCCCCCTCACCGGCGCTGCCGCCAGGCTCAAACGCGCCCGCAGATGGAGGCGGTGGCCATCAGATCTTCGAGCAAGGCATACGAAACCTTGCCGGAGACGGAATAGGGGTCGAGCTCGGCTTTCTCGGAATACTTCAGCAGGATGGAATGGTTGAGCTTGGAGAGGTTGACCTGCCCCATGGTCCAGCCGCCGAAACGCCGCTCGGAGATTTCCTCGAAGTGCAGCAGCACCACGTCCTTGTGGCGGGCGTCGTGCTGGATGTGGCCGAACAGGTCGCTGACCGCCATGCGCCCGCCTTCGATGGCCTGCAGGAAGATGCCGCCGCCGTAGCAGAGGATGCCGGTGATGCCGGTGGCCGGGTTGTGCTGGCGCGACTGCGACAGGATGCCCTCGATGGCTTCGGGGCTGGTGTCGACCGCGCGGCTTGCATAAAGTAAACGTACCAACATCATGCCTCCCGACGGGCCGCCCCTAGGCGGGCATGGGCCCCCTCAGGGGGCAATGAAGCGGCGAAGCCGCAAATGTGGGGGAACGTCATATTTAGCCCTTCTGCGGAATCAGTGCGAGGAATTCGCGGCGCAAGGTCGAGTCCTTGAGGAACACGCCGCGCATCACCGAGTTGATCATCTTGCTGTCCATGTCTTTCACGCCGCGCCAGGCCATGCAGTAATGGCTGGCTTCCATCACGATGGCCAGGCCGTCGGGCTGGGTTTTTTCCATGATGAGGTCGGCCAGCTGCACCACGGCTTCTTCCTGGATTTGCGGGCGGCCCATGACCCATTCGGCCAGGCGCGCGTATTTTGAGAGGCCGATCACGTTGGTGTGTTCATTGGGCAGCACGCCTATCCAGATCTTGCCGATGACCGGGCAGAAGTGGTGGGAGCAGGCGCTGCGCACCGTGATGGGCCCGACGATCATCAGCTCATTGAGGTGCTCGGCATTGGGGAATTCGGTGATGGTGGGCGGCTGCACATAGCGGCCCTTGAAGACCTCGTTGAGGTACATCTTGGCCACGCGGCGCGCCGTGTTGTGGGTGTTGTGGTCGCCGGCGGTGTCTATCACCAGGCTGTCGAGCACGCCCTGCATCTTGACCTCGACCTCGTCCAGCAGCTTTTCGAGTTCTCCGGGCTGGATGAAGTGGGCGATGTTGTCATTGGCGTGAAAGCGCTTGCGCGCCAAGGCCAGCCGTTCACGGATCTTGACGGAGACAGGCGTACCCTCGTCGGTCGCGTCCTGGGGGGGCGTGTCGGATTTCATAAGCATGCCAGATATTACCAGCCCGCCCCGGTGCCGTCTTGTCCGGAATTTGACAGGGTCTTTGGCATCTTGCCCTTTCCGTGTGGGCACAAGCAGCTATCAATTTGGTAGCTTATCGGCTTCAATAGCGCTGGCCGGCCACCAGCAGCGCCAGCCGCACCAGCGCATAAGCCACCCAGCCCCGCAGGCGCTGGCCCAGCGGGCGGTGGCTGTGGGCGGACGGCTCCATGCGCCGCCCCTGGGTCAGCATGGCTTCGCGCAGGATGGCCGCCAGGCCTTCGGCAAAGGCCTTGTCCTCGACCACCACATTGGCTTCGCGGGCCAACAGCAAGCTCAGCGGATCGAGGTTGGACGAACCCACCGTGGCCCAGTGCCCGTCCACCACGGCAACCTTGGCATGCAGGAAGCCGGCCTCGTATTCATGGATTTCCACGCCAGCCTCGAGCAGGGCACCGTAGACGGGCCGGGCCGCGTGGTACTGCATGAAGTATTCGTAGCGCCCCTGCAGCAGCAGCGTCACGCGCACGCCGCGCCGCGCGGCACCGATCAGGGCGCGCCGCAGCTTGCCGCCCGGCAGGAAGTAGGCGTTGGCGATGATGATCTCGCGGTGCGCCTTGCCGATGGCCTTGCGGTAGGAGCGCTCTATGCTGCTGCGGTTGCGCAGGTTGTCGCGCAGCACCAGCGCCGCCCGGAGGCCGGTGGGGCCGGCCCCGTGGCCCGTGGCGGGCGGCTCGGCGCGGGTGCGCCCGCCGTAGCCCGCCGCCTTGAATGTTTCCCACGCCGCGTTCATGTGCCGCTGCCGCGCGCTATAGCCCGCCTGCACGCGCCACCACAGCAGTGCCATGGCATCGGCGGCTTCCAGCGCCAGCAGCCCGGTGGCGGACACGGCGAAGTCGACGCGCGGCGCCTGGAGCTCACCGTGGTTGGGGTCGTAAAAATCGTCGAGCACATTGATGCCGCCGCAGAAAACCGTGTGCTGGTCCACCACGCAGAGCTTGCGGTGCAGCCTGCGCCAGCGCTCGGGAACCAGCAGGCCCAGGCCGCGCAGCCCCGTCCCCAGGGGCGAGTACACAAACCACTCGACTTTGGCCTGCGCGAATTTTTCCCGCCACTGCGGCGGCAAGGGGTTGGTGCCTATGCCGTCCACCAGCACCTGCACCGTCACACCGCGGCCGGCCGCGCGCACCAGCGCTTCGGCCACCTCGGCCCCGGCGCCGTGGAAATCGAAAATGTAGGTTTCCAGCTGTATCCAGGTCTGCGCCGAGTCCAGCGCCCGAACCAAGGCGGGAAAATATTCCCGCCCGCCTTGCAGCAGCTGCAGCTCGCCGGTCTTGTGAAATGGGTACAGCATGGCCGGTGGCGGTCGTCCCTTGCGAGTGGGCGGAGGTGGGCGTGGAGTCCAGCTCATTTAAACCGAGCAGCCGGTATTTGCCAATCCCGTGAAACGCCGACTCACAAGTGTTGCGCTTGGCGCGCCGCGCGGCTCACGCCATGAATGTGGGCAGCAGCAGCACCGCTTCGGCGTTGGAGGGTGAAAAGCACAGGTCGGCGGCCTCGTGGTGCGGCAGCCAACGCCAGGCGGTGTGCTCCTGGGGGTTGAGCCTCACCTCGCAGGCCTCCGGTACGCACAGGCTGAAGACATGCTCGGTGTTGCGGGTGACACCGGCTGCGTACCTGTGCCGCCAAACCGGATAGATCTCGTACACATTGGACAAGCCCCAGTCGCGGAATTGCCCGGCTGCGGCTGCAATGCCGGTTTCCTCGAACACTTCGCGCATCGCCGTTTCCAGCAGGGCTTCATCGACCGTGTCTTTGGACCCCGTGACGCTTTGCCAGAAGCCGGGATTGTCGGCGCGCTCTATCAGCAGCACCTCGCGTTGCGGTGTGTGGATGACCACCAGCACCGATTCGGGGATCTTGAACGGCTTCAAGGCATCCCCTCCCGGTTGGCACTTCAGACGGGCTGAGGATTGCGCAGGCGGATGTGCAGTTCGCGCAATTGTTTTTCGTCCACCGGGCTGGGCGCGTGCGTGAGCAGGTCCTGCGCGCGCTGGGTTTTCGGGAAAGCAATCACGTCGCGGATCGACTCGGCGCCCGTCATCATGGTGACGATGCGGTCCAGGCCGAAAGCCAGGCCGCCGTGCGGCGGCGCGCCGTACTGCAGCGCGTCCAGCAGGAAACCGAACTTCTGCTGCGCTTCCTCAGGGCCGATCTTCAGCGCGCTGAACACCTTGCTCTGCACTTCGGCGCGGTGGATACGGACCGAACCGCCGCCCAGTTCCCAGCCGTTGAGCACCATGTCGTAAGCCTTGGCGATGCAGCGGCCCGGGTCGGTGTCCATCCAGTCCTCGTGCCCGTCCTTGGGCGCGGTGAAGGGGTGGTGCACGGCGCTCCAGCGCTGGCCGTCCTCGTCGAATTCGAACATCGGGAAGTCCACCACCCACAGCGGCTTCCAGCCCTTGGTGAAAAGGCCGGTCTTCTTGCCGAAGTCGCTGTGGCCGACCTTCAGGCGCAGCGCGCCAATGCTGTCGTTGACGATCTTGGCCTTGTCGGCGCCGAAGAACAGGATGTCGTTGTTCTGCGCGCCGGTGCGCTTCAAGATTTCAGCGATGGCCGCGTCATGCAGGTTCTTGACGATGGGGCTTTGCAGGCCATCGCGACCCTTGCTGACGTCGTTGACCTTGATCCACGCCAAGCCCTTGGCGCCGTAGATCTTCACGAACTCGGTGTAGCCGTCGATCTCGCCGCGGCTCATCTCGGAGCCGCCTGGCACGCGCAGGGCCACCACGCGGCCGCCCACGGCCGTCGCCGGTGCGCTGAAGACCTTGAAGTCCACGTCGGCCATGACGTCGGTCAGCTCGGTGAATTCCAGGTTCACGCGCAGGTCGGGCTTGTCGGAGCCGAAGCGGTGCATGGCGTCGGCATAGGCCATGACGGGGAACTCGCCCAGGTCGGTGGCCAGCACGGTCTTGAAGATGTTGCTGATCATGCCCTGGAACAGGTCGCGGATGTCCTGCTCGCCCATGAAGGAGGTTTCGATATCGATCTGCGTGAATTCGGGCTGGCGGTCGGCGCGCAGGTCTTCGTCGCGGAAGCATTTGGTGATCTGGTAGTAGCGGTCGAAGCCGGCCACCATGAGCAGCTGCTTGAACAGCTGCGGGCTTTGCGGCAGCGCGAAGAACATGCCTTCGTTGACGCGGCTGGGCACCAGGTAGTCGCGCGCGCCCTCGGGCGTGCTCTTGGTCAGCATCGGGGTTTCGATATCGATGAAGCCGTTGGCGTCGAGGAATTTGCGTGTTTCCATGGACACGCGGTAGCGCAGCATCAGGTTGTTCTGCATGTAGGGGCGGCGCAGGTCCAGCACGCGGTGCGTGAGGCGCGTCGTCTCCGACAGGTTGTCGTCGTCGAGCTGGAAGGGTGGCGTCACGCTCGGGTTCAGCACGATCAGCTCGTGGCACAGCACCTCGACCTTGCCGCTCTTGAGGTTGTCGTTGGTCGTGCCTTCAGGGCGGGCCCGCACCACGCCCAAGACCCGCACGCAGAATTCGTTGCGCACGCCTTCGGCGGTCTTGAACATGTCGGCGCGGTCCGGGTCGCAGACCACTTGCACGTAGCCTTCGCGGTCGCGCAGGTCGATGAAGATCACGCCGCCGTGGTCGCGTCGGCGATTCACCCAGCCGCACAGGCTCACGGTCTGGCCCATGAGGCTCTCGGTCACCAGACCGCAATAGTTGGAACGCATTTGGGAAACGATGGCCATAAAAATACTCGAACTTTCAGCGCCTTTGGGGCAGTTTTCGCCGTTTAAAGGGGAGGGGTCAGGGGCAGGGTCGCGGGCAGCGGCGCAGGTTTTGCTGCGGGCACCACGACACCCATGGAAATCACATAGGTCAGGGCTTCATCGACGCTCATCTTGAGTTCGATGCAGTCGCTTTTTTTCAGCATCACGAAGTAGCCGCCGGTGGGGTTGGGCGTGGTCGGGACGTAAACGCTCAGGTAGTCGCCCTGCAGGTGGTTGACCACGTCGCCGCCGGGCGTGCCGGTGAGAAAGCCGATCGTCCAGACGCCTTCACGCGGCCATTGCACCAGCAGGGCCTTGCGGAAAGCGTTGCCGTTTTCCGAGAACACCGTGTCGGAAACCTGCTTCACACTGGAATAGATGGAGCGCACGATGGGAATGCGGCTCAGGAAGGAATTGCCCCAGCGCACCAGCTTTTTGCCGAAGAAATTGCTCGCAAAGGCGCCCATCAGCAGCACGATCAGCAGCATGAGCAGCACGCCGAAGCCCGGGATATGGAAACCCAGCAGCTTGTCGGGGTGCCAGGAACCGGGCAGGATGAGCAGGGTCTGGTCCAGCGTGCCGACGATCCAGTCGAGCACCCACAGCGTGATCGCCAGGGGAACCAGCACCAGCAGTCCGGCCAGAAGCCATCGGCGGATTGAGGCCATCACGAAGACGATTTGGAGGAAGAATCGCCGGCCGGGGCCTTGGCGGGCGCAGCCGGCGCGGGAGCCGGGGCCGCGGCGCTGCTGGCCGGCGCGGCTGCACCGGAATCGGCCGGCTTGCTGTCGGCGCCGCTGCCCTTGCCCGCTTCGCCGCCGTCAGCCTTGGGCGCGGGCGCGCCGGCCGTGCTGTTGCCGCCGCGGAAGTCTGTCACGTACCAGCCCGAGCCCTTGAGCTGGAAACCCGCGGCCGTGACCTGCTTTTTGAACGCGGGCGCGCCGCATTGCGGACACACCGTCAGCGGCGCATCGGAGATTTTTTGCAGAACGTCCTTGGCATGCCCACAGGACTCGCATTTATAGGCGTAGATTGGCATAGTGCTTAAGGCTTTGAGGGGGTGTTCCGAGGAATACCCGGGGAAATTTGCCTGGATTGCCTGAAAAAGGCACCCAGATGCAAAGCCTTCAATTATAGGCCGTTGGGGGCCCCGTCAAGCTCAGAACAAGCGGAACCGCAGCACCTGCACCAGTTGCATGGTGACCAGCGCCAAAACAAAGCCCAGGCCGCCGTAAATCACGCTTTGCAGCAGCTTGTTGGTGCGTTTTTGCTCGTACAGCAGTTCCTCGATCTCCCGGCGGTGCAGCCCGGGCGGGGATTTGAGGTATTGCGACAGCAGGCGCGGCAGGCCCGGCAGCAGCTTGGCATAGGCCGGCGCCTCGGCCTTGAGCTGTGCCAGCAGTTTCTCGGGGCCCACCTGTTCCAGCATCCATTTTTCGAGAAAAGGCTTGGCGGTGCTCCAGAGGTCCAGGTCGGGGTCCAGCTCCCGCCCCAGGCCTTCGATGTTGAGCAGGGTTTTCTGCAGCAGCACCAGCTGGGGCTGGATTTCAACATGAAAGCGCCGCGAGGTCTGGAACAGCCGCATCAGCACCAGTCCCAGCGAGATTTCCCGCAAAGGCCGGTCGAAATAGGGTTCGCAGCAGGCGCGGATGGCGGCCTCCAGTTCGTCGACCCGCGTTTCGGGGGGCACCCAGCCGGACTCGAGGTGCAGCTCGGCCACCCGTTTGTAGTCGCGCTGGAAAAAGGCGCTGAAGTTCTGCGCCAGGTATTCCTTGTCGACCTCGGTCAGCGTGCCCACGATCCCGAAGTCCAGCGAGATGTAACGGCCGAAGGTTTCGGGTGCCAGACTGACCTGGATATTGCCCGGGTGCATGTCGGCATGGAAGAAGCCGTCACGGAACACCTGGGTGAAAAAGATGGTGACGCCGTCGCGCGCCAGTTTTTTCATGTCCACACCGGCATCGCGCAGGCGCTGGGCCTGGCTGATGGGAACGCCTTTCATGCGCTCCATGACCATCACGTCGGGCATGCAGAAATCCCAGACCATCTCGGGGATCATGACCAGGTCAAGGTCCTGCATGTTGCGGCGCAGTTGGGCCGCATTGGCCGCCTCGCGCAGCAGGTCGAGCTCGTCGTGCAGGTATTTGTCGAATTCGCCGACCACCTCGCGGGGCTTGAGGCGCTTGCCGTCGGCCGAAGCACTTTCTATCCAGCCGGCCATCATGTGCATCAGCGCCAGGTCTTTTTCGATGGCGGGCAGCATATTGGGCCGCAGCACCTTGACGGCCACTTCGCGGCCGTTCGGCAGGGTGGCGAAGTGCACCTGGGCGATCGAGGCGCTGGCCACCGGCGTTTGCTCAAAGCTCGCAAAAATCCGGTCCAGCGGCCGGCCGAAGGCTTTTTCGATGATGGCCACGGCCACGGCGGATTCAAAGGGCGGCACCCGGTCCTGCAGGCGGGCCAGTTCGTCGGCGATGTCGGGCGGCAGCAGGTCGCGGCGGGTGGACATCACCTGGCCGAACTTGACGAAGATGGGACCCAGGCTTTCGAGCGCTTCGCGCAGGCGCTCGCCGCGCGGCGCCTTCAGGTTGCGGCCGACCGAAACAATGCGCGTCAGCAGGCGTATCCAGGGACGCTCGAAACTGGAGAGCACCAGCTCGTCCAGCCCGAACCGCAGCACGGTCCAGACGATGAAGATGCCGCGGAAAAGCCGGGTCACGCAGCAGCCTTCGCGGCCGGGGCGCCCTCGCCTGCCGCCGCGGGGCTTGCGGGGGCCGCCGGGGTGGCGACGCCGGATGACACGGGGGCCGGGGACAGCGGCGTCCTGGCCAGGAACTGCTTGAGCCCTTCAAACAGGCGGCGCCCGGCATCGGCCACCGCATGGGCGGGTGCGTCGCCGATCAGGCGCGACAGGTCTTCTTCGGCATCCCAGCGCAGGTTCTCCGCCAGCCAGCCCAGTTCCGCGGCCAGTTGCACGTCGCCTTCGATCTTCACTGGCGGCGGCTTGCCGGACAGCACGGATTGCATGACCGTCAGGGGTGATTCGGTGGCAACGGCCAGCGTGAGGTCCGGCGTGGCGCCGGGCGCCGCCCGGTCCACCAGGCCCGCCGGCGTGACCACCAGATCGATCGAAAACAGGCCCCAGCGCAGGTGCACCACCCGCCCCTTTTGCCGCAGCAGGCGGTCTTGCGCCTGCTTCTCCTGCATCAGGACGTGGTTCAGAAAGAGCACCAGCCGTTGCTGCCCCTCATCGACCACCCAGGCGGGCGGCTGAAAGCGGGTGGCAATGGATTCCAGAAATGAAAAAGGTGACGTGGGCGAGGTATTCATACGCCCCCGATTTTGCAGGATAAAACGCCTGACAAGGCAAGTAGCCTATTTATCTGCCAGCCGGGGCCGCGGAACCGGCTTTGCCGGGCCGCAGGCGCAGCGCCCCCTCGGGGGGCAGCGCAGTACACGAAGTGAAAAGCGTGGGGGCTTATTGCAATGCCTGAACGCCAGCGACTAACCAGCCGCTGCCGCCGCTGCGCGGCTTGGTCATGTTCCAGACTTCACGGAAGGGGCTGGCGCCTGCGGAGGCGTCTTCGCGGATCATGCCGGAGAACTCCACGCTGGCCATGTAGACGTCGCTGAGCTCCTCGATACCGAGCAGTTGGGCGTCCAGCATCACGACTTCGGTCTTGTTGACCTGGCCGCCGGTGTGCGATTCGCGGTCGGCGAGCTGGGTCTTGATCTGCTCAAGCATGTCGTCGGTCATCATGGCGCGCAGGCTCTGGATGTCGGAGCGGTCCCAGGCATCCTGCAGCGTCACGAAGTTGGCCTTGCTGGCCTTGAGGAAGCCTTCGGCGTCAAAGCCGGCCGGCACGCCCCAGGACTGCGAACCCAGCAGGGCCGAGCCGATCATGGAGCCGCCCGCGGCAGGTGCAGCCGCGTCGTATTTGTTGGCGTCGAAAGCCATGCTGCTGCGCTCCCAGGGGCGCGCGGAGGCATCGTTGCCCACGTTCTCGGGGCTGTAGTTCTTGGGGGTGGTGGCATTGCCTGCACCCTGGAAGGCGAACGGCGCCTGGCCGGACGCCGCGCCGGATGCGGCGGCGGCCCCGCCCTTGAGCCTGCGCATGACAAAACCGATCACCACCATGACCACCAGCGCCAGCAGGGCGAACATGATGATCTGACCGAAGGCGCCACCCAGGCCCAGCGACGAAGCCAGCCAGGCCAGGCCCAGGCCCGCGGCCAGGCCGCCGAGCATGGCGCCCCAGGGGCGCTTGGGCGCCTGCGCGGGCGTTGCGGCGGGCGTTGCCGGTTTGGCGGCGGAATTGGTGGCCGAACTGGCGCCACCCGGCGCCGCCTCGCGTTGCGTGACGTTGGACGACTGTTTGCCGAACGACTTGCCGCCACCCAGGCGCTTGGCCTCGGCCGACGTGCCGGCCAGGGCCATGGCCGTGACCAGCACGGCGGAAAGAATTGCGGACCAGATTTTCGTTTTCATATCGTCTCCTAAATCACACTCAACACTTCAATTTCAATTCAGCGGTTCAATGCCTCAGCACTTGATTCCAACATGCAATGCCACCACACCGCCCGACATGTTGTGATAGTCCACATGGCCGAAACCACCTTTGCGCATCAGGGCTTTAAGTTCTTCCTGGCCCGGATGCATGCGGATGGACTCGGCGAGGTACTGGTAACTTGAGTCGTCGTTGGCCACCAGCTTGCCCAGCCGGGGCAGGACCTTGAAGGAATACCAGTCGTAAATTTTTTCCAGCGGCTTGGCCACTTTGGAGAATTCGAGCACCAGCAGCTTGCCGCCGGGCTTGAGCACGCGGTTCATCTCGCGCAGCGCGTCTTCCTTGTGCGTCATGTTGCGCAGGCCGAAAGCCACGGTCACCACGTCAAAGCTCGCATCGGGGAAAGGCAGGTGCTCCGCGTCGCAGACCAGCGTCGGCAGGTTCACGCCGGCGTCCAGCAGGCGGTTGCGGCCTTCGCGCAGCATGGCCTCGTTGATGTCGGTGTGCACCACACGCCCGGTGCTGCCCACCTTGGGGGCAAAGGCCAGCGCCAGGTCGCCGGTGCCGCCGGCGATGTCCAGCACTTGGGAACCCTCTTTGACATTGGCCACCAGCACCGTGTAGGCCTTCCAGGCGCGGTGCAGGCCCATGGACATCAGGTCGTTCATCACGTCGTATTTGGGCGCCACGGAATCGAAAACGCCGCGCACGCGGCGCGCCTTGTCCTGCTCGTCGACGGATTCAAAACCGAAATGGGTACTGCTCATGCATCAATGCTAGAGGGCAATGCCCGGAATGACCGCGACAACCCTGGGATGACGCGGGGCATTGCGGCCTTATTGCCGGCTTTTATGCTGGAAAAACAACAGTGCCGCAAAGCCGGCTTTCGCCGCGCTCGCGCGGCCTGCGTGGTCAGTGGCTTGCGCAGTCGTGGCCGCCGGCTTGCGGCATGGGCGCGTCGCGGTCCACGCCGGCCGCCTGCAGGCGCCGCTGGTAGTCGTCCCAGAGGCGGCTCTGCTCGGCGCCCAGGTGGTAGAGGTAGTCCCAGGAAAAAATCCCGCTCTCGTGGCCGTCGGAAAACACCGGCTTGACCGCGTAGTTGCCGATGGGCTCGAGCTCGACCAGGTTCACCTCGCGCTTGCCGGTCTGCAGGATTTCCTGGCCCGGGCCGTGGCCCTGGACCTCGGCCGACGGCGAGTAGATGCGCATGAGTTCAAACGGAATCCGGAACTCGGCGCCGTCGGAAAAAGCGATTTCAAGGACGCGCGACTGGCTGTGGACCGTCAGCGCCGTGGGCGTCGGGGAGCCGGGTTGAAGGCCTGCCATGGAGTGATCGCTTTCTGAGAGGAAATGGCCGGACGCATCCGGCCATCATGGTTTTGGCAATAAGCCCATTGACGCCGAAGCCGGCCTAGACCAGCACCCGCTCGATGCCGCCGTGGTTGACCGCTTCCACATAGGTCGGCAGCCATTCCTTGCCCAGGATCTGGTTGGCCATTTCCACGACGATGTAGTCGGCCTCGAGCAGGCCGTTCTGCAGGTCGTCGCCGTAGCGCGAAAGCCCTTGCAGGCAGCTCGGGCAGCTGGTGAGGATCTTGACGCTGCCGCTTTCGGCGACGGCGCCGGACGCCCGCAGGGCGGCTTCACCCTTGCGCAGCTCTTCTTCCTTGCGAAAGCGGATCTGCGTCGAGATGTCGGGGCGGGTGACGCCCAGCGTGCCGGATTCGCCGCAGCAGCGGTCGTTCTTGAGCACGTTGTCGCCCATCAGGGCCTTGACGGTCTTCATGGGCTCCTGCAGCTTCATGGGGCTGTGGCAGGGGTCGTGGTAAAGGTAGCCCGCACCGGCTTGGTCGGTGCGCAGGGTGATGCCTTTTTCCAGCAGGTACTCGTGGATGTCGATGATGCGGCAGCCCGGGAATATCTTCTCGAACTCATAGCCCTGCAACTGGTCGTAGCAGGTGCCGCAGCTGACCACCACGGTCTTGATATCCAGGTAGTTCAGCGTGTTGGCCACGCGGTGGAACAGCACCCGGTTGTCGGTGATGATTTTTTCGGCCTTGTCGAACTGGCCGCTGCCGCGCTGCGGATAGCCGCAGCACAAATAGCCCGGCGGCAACACGGTCTGCACGCCCGCATGCCACAGCATGGCCTGCGTCGCCAGGCCGACCTGGCTGAACAGGCGCTCGGAGCCGCAGCCGGGGAAATAGAACACGGCCTCGGTTTCCGACGTGGTGCTTTTCGGGTTGCGGATGATCGGGACGTAGTCCTTGTCCTCGATGTCCAGCAGCGCGCGCGCGGTCTTTTTGGGCAGGCCGCCCGGCATCTTCTTGTTGATGAAGTGGATCACCTGCTCTTTCACGGGCGCCTTGCCGACCGTGGCCGGCGGCAGCGCCGTCTGCTTGCGCGCCAGCCGGCGCAGCAGGTCGTTGGCCAGGCGCTGGGCCTTGAAGCCCACGTCGACCATGGCGCCGCGCATGAACTTGATGGTCTGCGGGCTGGTCGCGTTCAGGAAGATCATGGCGGCGGCGTTGCCGGGCCGGAAGGACTTTTGCCCCATCTTGCGCAGCAGGTTGCGCATGTTCATCGAGACTTCGCCGAAGTCGATGTCCACCGGGCAAGGGGTCAGGCACTTGTGGCAGACCGTGCAGTGGTCGGCCACGTCTTCGAACTCTTCCCAGTGCTTGATGCTCACGCCGCGCCGGGTCTGCTCTTCGTACAGGAAGGCTTCCACCAGCAGCGAGGTCGCCAGGATCTTGTTGCGCGGGCTGTACAGCAGGTTGGCGCGCGGCACGTGGGTGGCGCAGACCGGCTTGCATTTGCCGCAGCGCAGGCAGTCCTTCACGCTGTCGGCGATGGCGCCTATGTCGGACTGCTGCATGATCAGCGACTCGTGCCCCATGAGGCCGAAGCTGGGCGTGTAGGCGTTGGTCAAATCGGCTTGAAGACTTTGCCCTTCTTTGCCAAGGTGTCCCTGGTTTCGCAGCAGCTTGCCCTTGTTGAAGCGCCCTTCCGGGTCGACCTTCTGCTTGTATTCGGTGAAGGGCCGCAGCTCCTCGTCGGTCAGGAATTCCAGCTTGGTGATGCCGATGCCGTGCTCGCCGGAAATCACGCCATCCAGCGAGCGGGCCAGCACCATGATGCGCGCCACGGCCTCATGCGCGGTCTGCAGCATCTCGTAGTCGTCGCTGTTGACGGGCAGGTTGGTGTGCACGTTGCCGTCGCCGGCGTGCATGTGCAGCGCCGCCCAGACACGGCCCTTGAGTACGCGCTTGTGGATGGCGGTGCACTCCTCCAGAATCGGCGAAAACGCGCCACCCGCGAAGATCGCCTGGAGCTGGGCGCGAATATCGGTTTTCCAGCTGGCGCGCAGCGAATGGTCTTGCAGTTGCGGGAACAAAGTGGCCACGCCTGCCAGCCAGCCGGACCAGCGAGCCCGCACTTCGGCCACCAGCGCAAGCGCCTGGGCCACACGGTCTTCCAGCAGCTCTGCCGATGGAATGTCGTTGGCATCGTCGGATTTGCCCAGGGGCAGGTTGCCCTTGAGGAAAAAAGCCTCGAGTTCGTCGCACAGCTTGATCTTGTTGGCCAGGCTGAGCTCGATATTGATCTGCTCGATCCCATCGGTGTACTCCGCCATACGGGGCAGCGGGATCACCACGTCTTCATTGATCTTGAAGGCGTTTGTATGCTTGGAGATCGCGGCGGTACGCTTGCGGTCCAACCAGAATTTCTTGCGGGCGTCGGGGCTGATGGCGATAAAACCTTCGCCGTGGCGCGAGTTGGCGATGCGCACGACTTCCGACGTGGCACGCGCCACGACATCGGCATCGTCACCGGCAATGTCGCCAAACAGCACCATCTTCGGCAAGCCGCCATGCTTTTTCGATTTGGTGGCGTAGCCGACCGCCTTCAGGTAGCGATCATCCAGATGCTCAAGCCCCGCCAGGATGGCGCCGCCGCGCTTTTGCTCGGCGAACATGAAGTCCTTGATCTCGACGATGCTGGGCACTGCGTCCTTGGCATTGCCGAAGAACTCCAGGCACACGGTGCGCGTGTGCGCCGGCATACGGTGCACGATCCAGCGTGCGCTGGTGATGAGGCCGTCGCAGCCTTCCTTCTGGATACCAGGCAGGCCGCTCAGGAACTTGTCGGTAACGTCTTTGCCCAGGCCTTCCTTGCGGAAGGTTTTTCCGGGAATATCCAGCCGCTCGGTGCGAATGGGGGTTTTGCCGTCGGCCTCGAAGTATTGCAGCTCGAAGCTGGCCATCTCGGCGTCATGGATCTTGCCGAGGTTGTGGCCCACGCGCGTGACTTCCAGCCACTGAGCCTGGGGCGTGACCATGCGCCAGGAGGCGAGGTTATCCAGCGCAGTGCCCCACAGCACGGCTTTTTTACCGCCCGCGTTCATCGCGATGTTGCCGCCTATGCAAGAGGCTTCGGCCGAGGTCGGATCGACCGCGAACACAAAGCCGCCGCGCTCGGCCGCGTCGGCCACGCGCTGGGTGACCACGCCGGCTTCGGTCCAGATGGTGGCGACCGGCTGTTCAAGGCCGGGCAGCGAGACCATTTCGACCTCGGTCATGGCTTCGAGTTTTTCGGTGTTGATGACGGCCGACTTCCAGGTCAGCGGGATCGCCCCGCCGGTGTAGCCGGTGCCGCCGCCGCGCGGGACGATGGTCAGGCCCAGTTCGATGCAGGCCTTGACCAGGCCGGCCATTTCAACTTCGGTGTCGGGCGTGAGGACCACAAAGGGGTATTCGACGCGCCAGTCGGTCGCGTCGGTGACGTGCGAGACGCGCGAGAGGCCGTCGAACTTGATGTTGTCCTTGAGGGTCAGCTTGCGCAGCTTGCGTTCCGTCAGGCGGCGCAGGTCGTACATCTCGCTGAAGGAGGTATAGAAGCGGGCGACGGCGCCGCGGGCGGCGTCCAGCAGTTCGCCGACGATGGCGTCGCGCTGCGGGTCCGCGTCCGGCGTGCGGCGTTTCTCCACCTCGGTCAGGCGGTGGTGCAGGGCGTCGACCAGCAGCTTGCGCCGCTTGGGGTTGTCGAGCAGGTCATCCTGCAGGTAGGGGTTGCGCTGCACCACCCAAACGTCGCCCAGCACTTCGTAGAGCATGCGCGCGGAGCGGCCGGTGCGGCGCTCGTCGCGAAGGCGGTTCAGCAGGTCCCAGGCCCGTTCGCCGAGCAGGCGGATGACCACCTCGCGGTCGGAAAACGAGGTGTAGTTGTAGGGAATCTCGCGGATGCGGGCTTCGCCGGCCTTTGCGTCACCGGCAAAGACGTGGAGTTCTTGGAGTGTGGTAGGGGCGTTCATCGTGAAAAGCCAGCGGCCTCAGACCCGTGTCCAGCGCTGTTGCCCTATATTACCGCAGCGCAACATCCGAAGCCGTACCACACCGCCTGGGGGAAGAGTCCTAAGTTGTCTTATGGAAATCCCGCTTGTCGGAGGCTCTCGAAATCGCTTAAATCCACGTGTCATAAACAGTTTCTAGACTGTCCCGTTTAACTTGGCGCCCCTTGTGCGCGCCCAATTCCCAGGAGTTTTGATGAAAAACCGTCTTTCCGCGTTCGCTTTTGCGGCCCTAGGCCTTTGCCTGCCTTTGGCCGGCCAGGCGCAGACCGAGATCCAGTGGTGGCACTCCATGACGGCCGTCAACGGCGAATGGGTCAATGACCTGGCCAAGCAGTTCAACGAAAGCCAGAAGGAATACAAGGTGGTGCCTACCTTCAAGGGCACCTACGACGAATCCATGACCGCTTCCATCGCGGCCTTCCGCGCCGGCAACGCGCCCCACATCCTGCAAGTGTTCGAAGTCGGCACCGCCACCATGATGGCCAGCAAGGGCGCCGTCATTCCAGTCGGCCAGGTCATGAAAGACGCGGGCGAGAAGTTCGATCCCAACGCCTACATTGGTGCTGTGGCCGGTTATTACACGGCGCCCAACGGCCAGATGCTGAGCTTCCCCTTCAACAGCTCGACCACCATCTTTTACTTCAACAAGGACGCCTTCAAGGCTGCCGGTCTGCCCACCGACAAGGCGCCCGTGACCTGGCCCGAGGTGGTCAACGCCGCCGCCAAGCTCAAGGCATCGGGCCACAAGTGCCCCTTCACGACCGCATGGCAGGGCTGGACGCAGCTGGAAAGCTTCTCGGCCTGGCACAACGTCGAGTTCGCGACCAAGAGCAACGGCCTGGCCGGGCTCGACGCGCGCATGAAGATCAACTCGCCGCTGCACGTGCGCCACATCGAAAACCTGGCCAACATGGCCAAGCAAGGCCTTTTTGTCTACAAAGGCCGCGGCAACGTGCCGGAAGCCAGCTTTGTGTCGGGCGAGTGCGCCATGATCAACACCTCTTCGGGCTTCTACGGCAACGTGGCCAAGAACGCCAAGTTCGCCTACGGCCTGGCTCCGCTGCCTTACTACCAGGACGTCCCCGGTGCGCCACAGAACACCGTGATCGGCGGCGCCAGCCTCTGGGTCATGTCGGGCAAGAAGCCCGCCGAATACAAGGGTGTTGCCAAGTTCTTCAGCTTCATCTCCACGCCTGAAGTGCAGTCGGCCAGCCACAAGCGCACGGGCTACCTGCCGGTGACCACCGCCGCTTACCAGCTGACCGAAAAGTCGGGCTTCTACACGCAGAACCCGGGCACCGATGTCGCCGTGACGCAGATGATCCGCAAGGTGACCGACAAGAGCCGCGGCATTCGCCTGGGCAACTACGTGCAGGTGCGTGCAATCGAGGACGAGGAACTCGAACAGGTCTGGAACGGCAAGAAGACGGCCAAGGAAGCCCTGGACTCCATCGTCAAGCGCGGCAACGAGCAGCTTGAGCGCTTCCAGAAAGCCAACAAAGGCTGATCACGCAAGCGACGGAGCAAGCCCGCCAGCCGGGCTACACTCGGCCCGCCTGACACGCTCTTCTTGACAAAAGAAAGCCAGGCGGGTTTTATGTTTAAGCGCCCCCAAGCTACCGCCCACTGAAGGCCCTATGGAAAAACGCGTTGTCTTTCGATCCAGCTGGCTGCCCTGGCTGCTGCTGCTGCCGCAAATGGCGGTTATTTTGGTGTTCTTCTTCTGGCCGGCGGCGCAGGCCCTGCTGCAGTCGCTGCAGCAGCAGGACCCCTTCGGCACCTCCATCGAGTTCGTCGGCCTGGCCAATTTCAGGCAGCTGCTGGACGACCCGAGCTATGTGGAATCCTTCAAGACCACCGCGTTTTTCTCGGTGATGGTGGCCGGCATCGGCATCAGCCTGTCGCTGGTGCTGGCGGTTTTCGCCGACCGCATCACGCGCGGCGGCATGTTCTACAAGACCATGCTGGTGTTGCCCTACGCCGTCGCGCCCGCAGTGGCCGCCGTGCTGTGGGTCTTCATGTTTTCGCCCTCGCTGGGTGTGGTGGCCTATGCCCTGGGCAAGATAGGCATCAACTGGAACCACCTGCTGGACTCCGGCCACGCCATGACGCTGATCGTGATGGCGTCGGTCTGGAAGCAGATCTCCTACAACTTCCTGTTCTTCCTGGCGGGACTGCAGTCGATCCCCAAGTCGCTGATCGAAGCCGCCGCGATCGACGGTGCCCGGCCGTGGCGCCGCTTCTGGACCATCCAGTTCCCGCTGCTGTCGCCCACCACCTTCTTCCTGCTGGTCATCAACGTGGTCTACGCCTTCTTCGACACCTTCGCGATCGTCGACGCCGCCACCCAGGGCGGGCCGGGCAAGGACACGGCCATCCTGGTCTACAAGGTGTATTACGACGGCTTCAAGGCCATGGACCTGGGCGGCTCGGCCGCGCAATCCGTCGTCCTGATGGTGATCGTGGTCGCGCTGACGGTCATCCAGTTCCGCTATGTCGAGAAAAAGGTCCAGTACTGATGAAACCAAACAATAAAACGGGGGGCCACCATGGTTGAAAAACGCGGAACACAAGGCATCCTCGCCCACGTGGTGGTGATGCTGGGCGTCTTCATCGTCGCCTTCCCTCTCTACCTGGCCTTCGTGGCCTCGACCCACACGGCGCAGGAAATCGTGCAGGCGCCCATGCCAATGCTGCCGGGCACGAACATGCTCGACAGCTACAAGGCTGCGCTGTTCGGGCGCGAATCTGCGGCCGGCTCCAACGCGCCGGTGGCGCACATGATGTGGGTCAGCTTCGTCACGGCGATGGTGATCGCCATCGGCAAGATCACCATCTCGCTGCTGTCGGCCTTTGCCATCGTGTACTTCCGCTTTCCCTTCAAGAAGACCTGCTTCTGGGCCATCTTCATCACGCTGATGCTGCCGGTCGAGGTGCGCATACTGCCGACCTACAAGGTGCTGTCGGACCTGAACATGCTCAACACCTATGCGGGCCTCACCGTGCCGCTGATCGCTTCGGCCACGGCGACCTTTCTGTTCCGCCAGTTCTTCCTGACGGTACCCGAAGAGCTGACCGAGGCCTCGCGCATGGACGGCGCCAGCCCCATGCGCTTTTTCTTCGACGTGCTGCTGCCGCTGTCCAAGACTTCGATCGCCGCGCTCTTCGTGATCCAGTTCATCTACGGCTGGAACCAGTACCTCTGGCCGCTGTTGGCCACGACCAGCGAAGACATGTACCCGGTCGTCGTGGGCATCAAGCGCATGATCGCCGGCGGCGACGGCCAGAACGAATGGAACGTGGTCATGGCGACCGCCATTTTGGCGATGCTGCCGCCCGCCCTGGTGGTGGTGCTGATGCAGAAATGGTTCGTCAAGGGCCTGGTCGATACCGAGAAATAAAAGAAACACGCAAGACAAGACGGAACACAACTATGGCATCCCTTTCATTCAACAACATCGTCAAGCGTTACGGCACCGGCAAGGACGCGCTGCAGGTACTGCACGGCGTGAACGCCGAAATCAAGGATCACGAATTCATCGTCATCGTCGGGCCCTCGGGCTGCGGCAAATCCACCCTGCTGCGCATGGTGGCCGGCCTCGAGGAAGTCAGCGACGGGCAAATCTCCATCGGCGGCAAGGTCGTCAACGAACTGGAGCCGTCCGAGCGCGATATCGCCATGGTGTTCCAGAACTACGCGCTCTACCCGCACATGAGCGTGTTCGACAACATGGCCTACGGCCTGAAGATCGCCAAGGTGCCCAAGGACGAGATCAAGACGCGCGTCGACAAGGCCGCGAAGATCCTCGAACTGGGCCACCTGCTGGACCGCAAGCCTCGCGCCCTCTCGGGCGGCCAGCGCCAGCGCGTGGCCATGGGCCGCGCCATCGTGCGCCAGCCGCAGGTATTCCTGTTCGACGAGCCGCTGTCCAACCTGGACGCCAAGCTGCGCGTGCAGACGCGCCTGGAAATCCAGAAGCTGCACCGCGAACTCGGCATCACCTCGCTCTTCGTCACGCACGACCAGGTCGAAGCCATGACGCTGGCGCAGCGCATGATGGTGATGAACGCCGGCCGCATGGAGCAGTTCGGCACGCCTGAAGAGGTCTACAACCGCCCCGCCACCACCTTTGTGGCCAGTTTTATGGGCTCACCGCCCATGAACCTGCTCAAGCAGGCGCCGAACGCCGACTTCGGCGGCAAGCCCGGCGCCATCCTGGGCATACGGCCCGAGCACCTGCAGGTGGGCACCTCCGGCTGGGCGGTGCAGGTCGACACGATTGAAATGCTGGGCGCCGAGCGCCTGCTGTACTGCCGCATGGGCAGCGAAGCCATCATCGTGCGCACCGACGAAAGCCTGTCAATAGCGCCAGAGATCGGCGCGACCATCCACGTCACGCCGCGCGCGGACCGTCTGCACTGGTTTGACGCCGAAACGGGCAAACGGCTGTAATTCCGCCATGACGAATCCCGTGACCGCAGCCAACTGGCCCTATCCCCGCTGGGTGGCACACCGCGGCGCCGGCAAGCTGGCGCCTGAAAACACCCTGGCCTCTTTCATGCTGGGCGCCAGCCATGGCTACCGCATGTTTGAGTGCGACGTGAAACTCAGCGCCGACGGCATCCCGTTTTTGCTGCACGATGCCACGCTGGAGCGCACCAGCAACGGCAAAGGCGTCGCCGGCGAACTGAGCTGGGAGGCGCTGGCAAAGCTGGACGCGGGCGGCTGGCATTCGCCGGCCTTTGCCGCCGAAGGCCTGGCCAGCTTTGAGCACATCGCCCGCTTTTGCCTGGACAAGGGTTATTTCCTGAACATCGAGATCAAGCCCACGCCGGGTATCGAGAGCCGCACCGGCACCGTCGTGGCCAACGAGGCGGCCCGGCTCTGGCAGGGCACGGCGACTCCACCGCTGCTGACGTCCTTCCAGCCGCTGTCGCTGGAAGCCGCCCGCGCCGCGCAGCCCCAATTGCCGCGCGGCCTGCTGCTCGACGAACTGCCCGCCAGCTGGCTGGAAACCGCGGCCGGGCTGGGCTGTGTGGCGATTGTCTGCAACCACAAACTGTGGAATGCCGACACGGTGGCACAGGCCAAGAAAGCCGGTTTCAGGCTGCTGAGCTACACGGTGAACGACGAGGCCAATGTGCAGAGGCTGCTGGCGCTGGGCACCGACGGCATCATCACAGACGCCGTGAACGTCTTCAAGCCCGACTTGTAGCCGGATATTTGAGGGGCTTTAGAAATTCAATTGCCGGGATGCAGGGCAAGGCGCCCGGAGCGCAGGAACCGGAATGCACTTGCGGTGCATGAGGATTCCGCGCAACGCCGCCATGCGCCCGGGAATTGGATTTATGAAGTCCCTCAGGCTTTCCAGGCACCCAGAAGCACCCACTGGCAGGTTGCGGCAACAACCACCATCGCGGCATAGGTCAGCATCTTCCCGTCATGGCCGAAAAACACCAGGCCGCCGACCAGTACCAGCACATTCACGGCAAAAACAATCGCCGCCTGCGCCCACCAGCTGGCGGCCACGGGGTTTTTAGGCCTAAAAACTCCGCCAAAGACACGGCTGGACAGCACCAACAGCACGGCGACCGCGGCGGCCGGCAGGACAAGATTGAACAGGTGATTGGCCAGCAGGTAAAAGGTCATGCGCTTGGGGGACGGTTGAAGAATCGCCGGGAAGCATCCCAAAAAGCCTGAAAAAAGGGCTATCAAGGCAATTGTCAGGGCTTCCAGCCGGGCTGGCCGCTTCAATTTTATAATCGGAGGATGTCAGTCTGGGCCCTTGGGCTAAACCATAACACCGCACCGCTCGATTTGCGCGGGCGATTTGCCTACGCCCTGGACCAGGTCGAGCCCACCTTGCGCGGCCTGCGCGCCTCGCTGGCGCGCCAGCCCGAGGCGACCCTTCTCTCTACCTGTAACCGCACCGAAATCTACTGCGCCGGCGACAACACCGACCTGGACCACACGCTGGAGTGGCTGGCGCACAACGGCGGCGTCTCGCCGGCCCTGCTGCGCTCGCATGCCTATACGCTGCAGGGTGACCAGGTCGCCCGCCACGCCTTTCGCGTGGCCAGCGGCCTGGACTCCATGGTTCTGGGCGAACCGCAAATCCTGGGCCAGATGAAAGACGCGGTGCGCGCCGCCGAAGACGCCGGCGCCATGGGCACCACGCTGCACCAGCTGTTCCAGCGCTCCTTTGCCGTGGCCAAGGAGGTGCGCAGCAGCACCGAAATCGGCGCGCACAGCATCAGCATGGCGGCGGCCAGCGTGCGCCTGGCCGGCCAGCTGTTTGAGAATTTGAGCGACATCAAGGTGCTGTTTGTCGGCGCCGGCGAGATGATAGACCTCGCGGCCACCCACTTCGCCGCCAAAAACCCCAAAGCCATGGCGATTGCCAACCGCACGCTGGAGCGCGGCGAAAAGCTGGCCGGCCGCTTCGGCGCCGAGGTCATGCGCCTGGCCGACCTGCCCAGCCGCCTGCACGAATTCGACGCGGTGATCAGCTGCACCGCCAGCACGCTGCCCATCATCGGCCTGGGCGCGGTCGAGCGCGCCGTCAAGCTGCGCAAGCACCGCCCCATGTTCATGGTCGACCTGGCCGTGCCGCGCGACATCGAACCCGAAGTCAAGGCCCTGCCCGACATCTACCTCTACACGGTGGACGACCTGGCGCACGTGGTGCAGACCGGCAAGGACAGCCGCAAGGCCGCCGTGGCCCAGGCCGAGGTCATCATCGACGCCGGCGTGCAGAACTTCATGCACTGGCTGGGCCAGCGCCGCAGCGTGCCGCTGATCCAGCAGCTCAACGCGCAGACCGATGAATGGCGCGCCGCCGAAATCGTGCGGGCCAAGAAGCTGCTCGCCCGAGGCGAGCCCATAGACACCGTGCTGGACGCGCTGACCCGCGGCCTGACCCAGAAGATGCTGCACGGCACACTGGCCGAATTGCATGCCGGCGATGCCAGCAGCCGCGAAGCCACGGCGCAGACCGTCTCCCGGTTGTTTTTGCGCGGCCAGCTGCCCAAAATCAAGCCCGACGGCAAAGAGCGTTAGCGCCCTCCCCTGCGCTGATTTCTCGCGCCGGCGCCAGCCGGCCCCTTGTTGACGGCCTTGCGGCACCTCTTTCGGCTTTTCCGGCTCCTTTTTCCATGAAACCCTTTCTTCGCCAAACCCTGGACCGCCAGCTTCTGCGGCTGCACGAGCTGGACTCGCTGCTGTCCGCCAGCGACGTGGTCAGCGACCTGGACCGTTTTCGCGCGCTGACCCGGGAGCACGCTGAAGCCAGCGTGATCGCCGAGCAGTACACGCGGCTGACCGGCCGCGAGGCCGACCTGGCCGGCGCCGAAAGCATGCTGGCCGAAGCCAAGGACGACCCCGAGATGGCCGCCATGGCCGAGGAAGAGATTGACGCGGCCAAGGCCGACATCGCCGCCATCGACGAAGCGCTGCAGCTGATGCTGATCCCCAAGGACCCGGACGACCTGCGGCCGGCCTTTGTCGAAATCCGCGCCGGCACCGGCGGCGACGAGTCGGCGCTGTTTGCCGGCGACCTGTTCCGCATGTACACGCGTTTTGCCGAGCGCAATCGCTGGCAGGTCGAGATCATCAGCGAGTCGCCCAGCGAACTCGGCGGCTACAAGGAGGTGGTACTGCGCATCGAAGGCGCCGCCGACGCCATGGGCGTGGGCGTTTACGGCAAGCTGCGTTTCGAGTCGGGCGGTCACCGCGTGCAGCGCGTACCGGCCACCGAAACCCAGGGCCGCATCCACACCAGCGCCTGTACCGTGGCCGTGATGCCCGAGCCTGACGAAGCGGTAGCGATACAGATCAACCCGGCCGACCTGCGCATAGACACTTACCGCGCCAGCGGCGCCGGCGGCCAGCACATCAACAAAACCGACTCGGCCGTGCGCATCACGCACATCCCGACCGGCATCGTCGCCGAATGCCAGGAAGGCCGCAGCCAGCACAGCAACAAAGCCCAGGCGCTCAAGGTATTGACCGCCCGCATCCATGAAAAAGACCGTGCCGAGCGCGCCGCCAAGGACGCGGCCCTGCGTAAAGGCCTGGTCGGCACGGGTGACCGCAGCGACCGCATCCGCACCTACAACTTCCCGCAGGGGCGCCTCACCGACCACCGCATCAACCTGACGCTGTACAAGCTGCTGGCCATCATGGAGGGTGACCTGGGCGACGTGATCACCGCGCTGCAGGTGGCGCGCGGTGCCGAGCAACTCGCCGAACTGGAAACCGCCAACAGCGGGCTCTGAGGTACCCCGTGAACCCGCCAAACTGCGCGCAAGCGCTGGCCGCCGCCCAGACGCTGGGACTGGAGCGGCTGGACGCCCAGCTCCTGCTGCTGCATGCGCTGGGCAAGCCCGGCGACGCGCGGGCCTGGTTGCTGGCACACGACACCGATATCCTGCAGGACCGGGCCGCTGAAGATTTCCGGGCCATGTGCCTGCGCCGGGCCGCCGGGGAGCCTGTGGCCTACATCGTCGGCCACAAGGAGTTTTTCGGCCTCACACTGCAGGTGGACGCCCGCGTGCTGATACCGCGGCCCGACACCGAAACCCTGGCGGACTGGTCGCTTGAGCGGCTGGGCGCTTCCGGCATGCCGCCGGTACCGGCGGTGCTCGACCTGGGCACGGGCAGCGGCGCGATTGCGCTGGCCATCGCACATAGCCTTCAAACCGAGGGCCGCCAAGCCAAGGTGGTGGCCGTGGACGCAAGCGCGGATGCGCTGGAAGTGGCCCGGGGCAACGCCTCGCGCCTGGGGCTGGCCCTGGATTTCATCCAGAGCCACTGGCTTGAGAAAGTTAGCGGACACTTTCACCTGATCGTTAGCAACCCGCCATACATCGCCAGCGCCGATCCCCATCTGGAGGCCCTGGCTTATGAACCCCTGTCCGCCCTGGCTGCCGGCACCGACGGGCTGGACGACATCCGCGACATCGTGCGGCAAGCTCCCGGCCACTTGCTGTCGGGCGGCTGGCTGCTGCTGGAGCATGGCTACGACCAGGCCGAGGCGGTATGCGCCCTGCTGGCCCAGGCGGGCTTTGCGCAAGTCCAGAGCCGGCTGGACCTGGCCGGCATCGCGCGCTGTTCGGGTGGGCTGTGGGTGGGCGCGTGAGGCGGCCACGCGGGATGCCAAACGGCGGGATAATCGACCAGTTGAATTCTGCTTCCCAGATTCCATCTAACTGAAGTCGCTTGCCCCGATACGGGCTGGCGCGGGGCACAAGCCCCTACCCCCACGGATTCGCAAAGGATTTCACCATGAGCACCACAGACCCCACCCAGCAACGCATTGCCGAAATCGTCAAATCCAGCGACGTGGTCCTTTTCATGAAGGGCACGGCCCAGTTCCCCATGTGCGGCTTCTCCGGTCGCGCCATCCAGGTCCTGAAGGCCTGCGGCGTGAACAAACCGGCCACCGTGAACGTGCTGGAGGACGAGGACATCCGCCACGGCATCAAGGAATTCAGCAATTGGCCCACCATCCCCCAGCTGTATGTGAAGGGTGAATTCATCGGCGGTTCGGACATCATGATGGAGATGTACCAAAGCGGCGAACTCCAGCAGGTGCTGGGCACACCCGCCGCCTGAGCGGCCGGCGCTCAAGGCGCGGCGTCTGCGCGCCGCGCCTTTTCCTTTTAGGTATCGCTCAGCGCGTGTAGCCCGAGCAGGCGCCCGCGTCCACGGCGCCCTTGCATTCGCGCTTGAGGCGCGCAGTGCGCTGGGCAGCCGTTTCACCCGATCCTTGAATGAATTTAGCTTTGCCGCCCGAAGCGGCGCTACCGGATTTGGCCGCTTTTTTGGATTTGGACTTGGCGGGCTTGCCGCCCTCCGGTGCCGGCTGGGTCTGCGCCTGGGCATGGCTTGCTCCCAGGGCGGCCGCCACGAGCGCGGCCAGGACGGGTCTCATCAAGGACTTGATGTGCATTTTTGCTCCCTCTCTTTTTTTGCTTTTATCAAACGCGGCTGACACCGCGCGCCTCGGCAAATTCTATTGCAGCTTGGGATCGCCGAAAACCTCGTCGTCGGGCGGGGTGTCCGCTGGCAGGCGGAAGCCTTCGCTGGCCCAGGCGCCCAGGTCGATGTTTTTGCAGCGCTCGCTGCAAAACGGGCGAAACGGGTTGCTGGGCGCGTAAACGCTTTCGCCGCCGCAGCCCGGGCACACAACCAGCTTGACGGAGGGGGAGTCTTTTTTTGTCACAGGCATGTTTCAGGACAGGTCTGAGGGAATCGGGGGGAAGGCCGGTGCTTGGCGAGCCCGCGGATCAGGAACAGAGCGTCAGTTCAAACGCCGAATCGTCGGTGCTGGCATGCAGCCTGTCGTCCTCGCCGTGGCGCATGAGGCGCACGGACACGATCAGCCGGTTACCGCTGATTTCCGGGATCAGCCCCAGGGCGGGGTCTATCCGCAGGCGCAACAGCTGGAAAGTTCGCCCCTGCGGCAGCGTCTGCTGGTATTGGCCGGCCGGCGCCACCACTTTCTGCGGCGCGCCGGAGTCGCGCAGCAGGGTCAAGAGCACACGTATGGACTCGGCGAGCGGAACCAGGGGCGTGATCCAGCGCTGCAAGTCTTGTTTGCGCACACCGGTCTGCAGGTGCTGCCAGGCGTAATAGGCCGGCAGGTCGAATTCGCAGGTTCCACCCGGGATGCCGACGCGGCTGCGGATGCTCATGAGCCAGTCGTTTTCGGTCAGGGACTGGCCGGCCTTTCCGGGCAGGCTGTTCAGAGCCGAAAAGCAGCTTTCGAGCTGGCCGGTCACCTCGTCCAGGACCGCCTCTGAAATGGCCGGGTTGCCGCGGTAACCGTTGAGGACGTGTTTCTGTTTCTCAAGGTCCTTGAGGACGTCGGTCTTGAGGTCGGCGCGGGCGCCCACGTCCATGATTTCAAAGATCGTCGTGATGGCGTAGTGGTGATCCGTCGGGCTCTCCCGCTCCACCAGTTCGCCAAGGCGGCGGAACAGGTGTTCAAGTCGCAAATACGTGCGTATGCGTTCGTGAAAAGGATACTCGTAAAGGATCACAGCGCTATATTTTCGTCGACTTCAATGAGGAGGTTTGTTTGCGCATCATAGCCCGAAGCGCGCGGCAAGCCGCCGCACCTCGGCGTCCAGGGCCTCCAGCGGCAAACCGTCATTGTGCAAGCATATATCGGCGGCCGACAGCCGCTGCGCACGGCTGGCCTGCCCGGCGATGATTTTCTCCACCGCCTCCCGGGGCCAGCCATTGCGGGCCATCACGCGGCTAACCTGGGTGGCTTCGCCGCAGTCCACGACCAGCACCTGGTCCAGCTGCTGCCGCCAGCGCCCCGACTCCACCAGCAAGGGAACGTCAAACACCACACAGGCGCAACCGGCCGCAGCGGCCTGCTCGTACTGCCGCAAGGTCTCCCGGCTGACCAGGGGGTGAACAATGGACTCCAGCCGCCGCCTGGCGGATGCATCGTCAAAGGCCAGCTGCCGCATCCGGTCCCGGTCCATGGCGCCGTCGGCCGTGATCATCTGGCCGCCGAACTGCACGGCGATTTCTTTCACGGCAGCACCGCCGGCCGCCGTGACCGCGCGGGAGATCGCATCGGCATCCACCAGCACCGCGCCGCAGGCCACCAGGGTGCCGGCGACCGTGCTTTTGCCGCTGCCTATGCCGCCCGTCAGTCCGATGCGCAAAGCTGCACGGCGCATGGCATCACAGGCCGATAAACCGCAGGATGGATTGAGGCCCGAAGACCATGGCGGTAAAGCCCGCCCCGGCCAGGAATGGCCCGAAAGGCACGTAGCCGCCTTCACGTAATCCGCTGGAGAACTTCATCGCGATGCCGACGACGGCGCCGATCACGGAGGCCATCAGGATCATGGGCACCAGCGCCGGCCAGCCGAACCAGGCGCCGAGCGCGGCGAACAGCTTGAAGTCGCCGTAGCCCATGCCCTCCTTGCCGGTCGCCAATTTGAAAGCCCAGTACACCAGCCACAGGGAAAGGTAGCCGGCGACCGCGCCCCACAAGGCCGTCCCCAGGCTGACCAGAGGATTCCATTGGAGGGCGGCGACGATCAGGCCGGCCCATAACAAGGGCAAGGTGATGTCGTCGGGCAGCAAGGTCGTGTCCCAGTCGATCACCGCCAGGGCCAGCAGCGCCGCGGAAAAACCGCACCAGGCCAGCGCGGTCAGAGACAAGCCCCAGCGCCACGCGCAAAAGAAGAACAAAGCCCCGGTTACCGCTTCCACCATCGGGTAACGCAGACCGTAGGGGGTGCCGCACACGGAACACTTGCCCCGGAGAAACAGGTAGCTGGCCACCGGGATGTTTTCATACCAGCGTATGACGTGGCCGCAGCTGGAGCAGCGCGAACGCGGTACCAGCAAGTTGAATTTTTCGGCGGGTTCCTGCGCAGCCCCGGTCAGTTCGGCGCATTCCTGCGCCCACTGCCGCTCCATGATCTTGGGCAGGCGGTAAATAACAACGTTAAGGAAACTGCCGATGAGCAGGCCTATGAAACCGGCCAGCAAGCCCTCGAAAGCCGGCCCCAGACCGGTCCCCATCAAACGACTTGACCCAGCTTGAAAATAGGCAGGTACATGGAGACCACGATTCCGCCGATCAACGTGCCCAGGAACACGATGATGATGGGCTCCATCAGGCTGGAAAGGCCGGCCACCATTTCATCGACTTCCGCCTCATAAAAGTCGGCAGCTTTACCCAGCATGTGGTCGATGGAGCCGGATTCCTCGCCGATCGCGCACATCTGCAGCACCATGGTAGGGAACAGATTGGCATTGCTCATGGCCGCCGTCAGGCTGGTACCGGTGGAAACTTCCTGCTGGATTTTCTCGGTGGCATCGGCATACAGCGAATTGCCGGAAGCGCCGCCCACGGAATCCAGCGCCTCGACCAGCGGCACGCCTGCGGCGAACATGGTCGAAAGCGTGCGGGTCCAGCGGGCGATGCAGGATTTTTCGATCAGGGCGCCGAACACGGGTATCTTGAGCAAGACCCTGTCCATGAACTTCTGCATCTTCTCGTTGCGCTTCCAGGCCTGGAAGAAGAAGTAGAGTCCGCCGCCTATGCCGCCGAAAATCAGCCACCAGTAGGACACAAAAAACTCGCTGATCGCAATGACGATCAGCGTGGGCGCCGGCAGGTCCGCGCCGAATGAGGAAAACACGGTTTTGAACGCCGGGATCACAAAAATCATGATCACGGCCACCACCACAAAAGCGACCACCACCACCGAAATCGGGTACATCAGGGCCGACTTGATCTTGGACTTGATGGCTTCGGTCTTCTCCATATAGGTCGCCAGGCGGTCCAGCAGGGACTCCAGGATACCGGCGGCCTCGCCGGCTTCGACCAGGTTGCAATAGAGCGCATTGAAATACAAGGGATATTTGCGAAACGCGGCGCTCAGGGAGGTGCCGGTCTCAACGTCGGTTCGCACGTCATTGAGCAGCTTGGTCACGCTGGCGTTGGGGTTGCCGCGGCCCACGATGTCGAAGGATTGCAGCAACGGCACGCCGGCCTTCATCATGGTGGCCAGCTGGCGGGTAAAAATGGCAATATCTTTCGGCCCAATCGACTTGCCGGAGCGCATCCGGCGCTTCTTGATTTTGGTGGGCAGGACGCCCTGGCGGCGCAGGGAGGATTTGACCTGGTTCTCGCCGGCGGCGCGGATTTCACCGCGAACCTGCTTGCCGCCCCGGTCCTTGCCCTCCCACTCGAAAACAAATTCCTTGATGCCCTTGGATACTGCTGTTGCCATGATGCCTTCTCGTTGTATCGACAGTCTCAAACCGTCTTGTCGCCACGCTCATGCCGCCATGTGGCGGCCGTTGAACGCGGCTGTTTAAACATTGGTGCAGCCCAGAATTTCTTCCAGCGAAGTCATGCCGAGCTTGACCTTGGACAGCCCCGACACGCGCAAGCTTTTGACTCCCTCCAGCTCTGCCTGGGCAGCAATTTCCAGGGCGCTGCCGTCGCGGAGGACGATACGCTGAATCTCCTCGGAAATGGGCATAACCTGATAAACACCGACGCGGCCTTTGTAACCATTCGTACACATGGAGCAGCCCACCGGGCGATATGGCGTCCAGGATCCGTCCACATCTTCTTCCTTGAAACCTGCATCCAGCAAGGTCTCCCGCGGGATATCCGCTGGGGCTTTGCAATTGGGGCACAGGCGTCTGGCCAGCCGCTGGGCAGTGATCAGGATCACACTGGAGGCGATGTTGAAGGGTGCGATGCCCATGTTGCGCATACGCGTCAGTGTGGTCGGGGCATCGTTGGTATGCAGCGTCGACATGACCATGTGGCCGGTCTGTGCGGCCTTGATCGCGATATCGGCGGTTTCGAGGTCCCGGATCTCACCGACCATGATGATGTCGGGATCCTGGCGCAGGAAGGCCTTGAGCGCAACCGAAAAGGTCATGCCCGCTTTGTCGTTCATGCTGACCTGGTTAACCCCCGGCAAGGTGATTTCAGCAGGATCTTCGGCCGTCGCGATGTTGACGCCGGGCTTGTTGAGGATGTTCAGGCAGGTATACAGGGAGACGGTCTTCCCCGAACCGGTGGGGCCGGTCACGAGCACCATGCCGTAGGGCCGCTGGATGGCGGACAGCAAACGCTCTTTTTCAACGGCCTCATAGCCCAGGGCGTCAATGCCCAGCTTGGCGCTGCTCGGGTCCAGGATACGGATGACGATTTTTTCGCCATACATGGTGGGCAAGGTACTGACCCGGAAGTCAATAACCCGGTCCGGTCCGATCTTGAGCTTCATCTTGCCGTCTTGCGGCACGCGTTTTTCGGAGATGTCGAGCTTTGAAATGACCTTGATGCGCGCGGCCAGCTTTTCCTTGATGGCCACCGGTGGCGAGGCGATTTCGCGCAATTCGCCGTCAACACGGAAACGCACGCGGTAGGTGTGCTCGAACGGTTCGAAGTGCAGGTCGGAAGCGCGCATGCTGAAGGCATCGAGCAGCATTTTCTGCAGAAATTTGACGACCGGCGCATCCTCGACCTCCGAGACGGTGGCCTCGCTGTCCTCAGCCGTCGCGTCGGTGCTGGATTCGTCGAACTCGAAATCGTCACCGATGATGCTTTCCATTGCCTCGGCCGCGGAGGTGTTGGACGCCTCTACCAGCTTGGAAAGCTTGTCGTATTCGGCGATCACCCAGTCCACACCCATCTGGGTGGAGAACTTGATTTTTTCCGCCGCCTCCTGGTCGGAGGGGTCCGCCGTCGCCACGATCAGGCGGTTGTTGCGCTTGCTCAGGACAACAATGCGGTAGGTTGTACAGATCTTGGAGTCAAGCAGGCCCTTGGGCAAACGCTGGGAGTCAATGGCCTCCAGGTCCAGCAAGGGCGCGGCAAAGGCCGTGGACATGGTGTGGGCCAGGTCGAACGCGGATACCGCGCCGGACCCCGTCAGCTCGGCAATAAAGCTGGTTCGCCCGCTTTGGGCCTTGCGGAAAATGTCTTCGGCGGCCTTTTGACCCAGTTTTCCCGCCACCACCAGGGCCCGTCCCAGGCCGGGCAGGGCCATGGAAGGCGGTTGGTTGATTGCAGTGTCGACAGCGGCCATGGTTCTGGGATTTAGCTCAAATAGGTATCATCGCCTATAGATTCCCAGGTGTAAATCGAAAACACCCCCACCGCCCCGAGCGGCGTTGGAAGTATGCGAAGAAACGCACACTTAAGAAAAAACCAGGCTTGGTCGGGGTGAGAGGATTCGAACCTCCGGCCTCTACGTCCCGAACGTAGCGCTCTACCAGGCTAAGCTACACCCCGCCGTCACACAACCAGTCAGGAGCGCCTCTCCAGCAATTGGGAGGCCAGTTGCGTCAAGGCATCACTGTAAATGTTTTGCGGCAACATCCGCAAGGCATTCAGCGCACGCTGGGCCTCCAGGGCGGCGGCATCCCGGGTTGCCCGCAATGCGCCCGTCTGGTGCACGATCGCGATGATCTGCGCCATCTGGTCGGTGCCGCCGGTTTCAATGGCCTGCCGGATGGTCGACCGTTCCGCCTCGCTGCCGCGCTGCATCGCGATGATCAAGGGAAGGGTAGCCTTTCCTTCCCGCAGGTCATCTCCCAGGTTTTTCCCCATTTCCGAGACGTCACCGTCGTAATCGAGCACGTCGTCGATCACCTGGAATGCCGTGCCCAGCGCCTGCCCGTAGTCGGCGCAGCTTTCCTCGACGGCCGGAGGCGACTTCGCCAGCAAGGCCGCCAGGCGGGCGCTTGCCTCGAACAGCTTGGCCGTCTTGGAGCGAATCACCCTGAGATAGCCCTCCTCGGACAATGCCGCGTCGTGCATATTCATGAGCTGCAGCACCTCCCCTTCGGCGATCACATTGGTGGCTTCGGCCAGGGTTTGCATGACGCGCATGTCACCGGCCTCCACCATCATCTGGAAAGCCCGGGAATACAGGAAATCACCGACCAGCACGCTGGCCGGGTTGCCGAAAGCCTCGTTGGCGGTGGCACGGCCGCGGCGCAGGGTGGACTCGTCCACGACGTCGTCATGCAGCAGGGTCGCGGTGTGGATGAACTCCACGACGGCGGCAAGGTTGTAACGCTGGTCGCCGCGGTACCCCAGGGCGCCGCACATGAGCAGCAAAAGGGCCGGGCGCAACCGTTTTCCGCCGGCCGCCACGATGTAACCCGAAACCTGGCTGACCAGGGGCACTTCGGACTTCAGGCGACGCTCGATCACCGCGTCCATCCCGCGCATGTCGTCGGCAATCAGTGCGAGGGCTGCGGCGGTACTTGAAGAATTGGCAGACAAAAGGCGATCCAGACGTTAAGTGTGGGCCGATTATAGGAAGCTGCCCTGCCGGCTCCGGCCCGTCCGCCCCTGGAAAGCGGCCTCAACACCCTCCAAAACTGCCCTTCTGGCCAATTCCGGCCTGCCATGCTAGAATATTGGGCTCTGCGGAAATCCGTCTGCAGAACTCAATTTACGAGGTCTTACATGTACGCGGTCATAAAAACCGGTGGCAAACAATACAAGGTTGCTACTGGAGAAAAAATTAAAGTAGAACAGATTGCTGCGGACGTAGGCCAAGAGATCGTTATTGACCAGGTCTTGGCTGTCGGCACCGGCAGCACGATCACGGTTGGTACGCCCTTGGTGTCCGGCGCTACTGTTACAGTCACTGTCCTTTCGCAAGGTAGGCACGACAAGGTTCGCATTTTCAAAATGCGCCGTCGCAAGCACTACCAAAAGCGCCAGGGCCACCGGCAAAACTACACGGAACTGCAAATCGGCGCCATCGCCGGCTGAGCAGGGACGTACCAGGAGTAACGAAAAATGGCACAGAAAAAAGGCGGCGGCTCTACGCGAAACGGGCGTGACTCACAGCCCAAAATGCTGGGCGTCAAGAAATTTGGCGGCGAAGTCATCAACGCAGGCAGCATCATCGTGCGCCAGCGCGGCACCAAGTTCCATCCAGGCGTCAATGTCGGCATCGGCAAGGACCACACCCTGTTTGCACTGGTTGACGGTTCGGTCTCGTTTTCCGTCAAAGGCGCGCTGAACAAGCACACCGTGGATGTGACCCCGGCGTAAGCTGATCACTTCGATAAAGTCACTTCGACTGAAACGAAGCCCCGACCTGTCGGGGCTTTTTTGTTTGTAAACTTGATCTTCGGCTCCGACTGGCCCAGGTTTAACCGCAGTACTCCATCATGAAATTTGTTGACGAAGCCTTTATTGACATTGCCGCAGGCGATGGCGGGAGTGGCTGCGTCTCCTTCAGCCACGAGAAGTACAAGGAATTCGGCGGCCCCAACGGCGGCGACGGCGGGCGCGGCGGCCATGTGTACGCGGTCGCCGACATCAACCTGAACACCCTGGTGGATTTCCGGTTTTCGCGCCGCCACGAGGCCCGCAACGGCCAGCACGGCATGGGTTCGGACATGTTCGGCGCCAAGGGCGACGACATCATCCTGAAGATGCCGGTGGGCACCATCCTGACCGATGCCGAGACCGGCGAAGTGATGTTTGAGTTGCTGGTGCCCGGCGAACAGGTGCTGATCGCCAAGGGCGGCGACGGCGGCTTCGGAAACCTGCGCTTCAAAAGCTCGACCAACCGCGCGCCGCGCAGCAAGACGCCGGGCTGGCCCGGTGAGCGCAAAAGCCTCAAGCTGGAGCTCAAGGTGCTGGCCGACGTCGGGCTGCTCGGCATGCCCAACGCCGGCAAATCCACTTTCATCTCGGCGGTCTCCAATGCACGCCCCCGCATCGCGGACTACCCCTTCACCACGCTTCACCCCAACTTGGGCGTGGTCCGGGTAGGCCCCGAACAAAGTTTTGTGGTGGCTGACCTGCCCGGCCTGATCGAGGGTGCTTCCGAAGGCGCCGGCCTGGGCCATCTGTTCCTGCGGCACCTGCAGCGTACCCGCCTGCTGCTGCACATCGTGGACCTGGCGCCATTCGACGAAGGCGTGGACCCCGTGGCACAGGCCAAGGCCATCGTGGGCGAACTCAAGAAATACGATGAATCGCTCTATGAGAAACCGCGCTGGCTGGTTCTGAACAAGCTCGACATGGTGGACAGCGACAAGCGCGCGGCCATCGTCAAGGATTTCGTCAAGCGTTTCAAATTCAAGGGCCCGGTGTTCGAGATTTCGGCCCTGACGCGCGAAGGTTGCGAACACCTGATCAAGACCATCTACCAGCACGTCAAGCAGGTGCAGAAAAGCGAACAGCCGGTGGAAGAAATCGACCCGCGCTTCGCCCCGCTGCCCCCTGAATCGCCGGAACCCTCCTGACATCCTTGTTTTCGGCACCCCAGCCGCAGGCAGGTGCAGGGCTGCATCTGCCCCACTCCACACAACCGCTGCCGATGCCCGTACCGACGGGAATGCAGCCTGAGAAGTACTGAACATGCAAGACAAACCGGGCTCCCCCATCCTGCGCAACGCCAGACGCATTGTGGTCAAGGTGGGTTCCAGCCTGGTCACCAATGAGGGCCGCGGGCTGGATGCGGTGGCCATCGGCCAATGGTGTGAACAGCTGGCAGCCCTCGTCAAGGACGGGCGCGAGGTGATCATGGTGAGCAGCGGCGCCATTGCCGAGGGCATGAAGCGCCTGAACTGGAGCGTGCGTCCCAAGGCCATCCACGAGCTGCAGGCCGCCGCCGCGGTAGGCCAGATGGGCCTGGTCCAGGTCTACGAGACCAAACTGCGTGAAAACGGCATCGGCAGCGCCCAGGTCCTGCTCACACATGCCGACCTGGCCGACCGCGAGCGCTACATCAACGCCCGCTCCACCCTGCTGGCCCTGTTGCAGCTCGGCGTCGTCCCCGTCATCAACGAAAACGACACGGTGGTCAACGACGAGATTAAGTTCGGCGACAACGACACGCTGGGCGCGCTGGTCGCCAACCTGGTGGAAGCCGATGCGCTGGTCATCCTCACAGACCAGAAAGGCCTGTACACCGCAGACCCGCGCAAGGACCCGGCGGCGCAGTTTGTGCACGAAGCCAAAGCCGGCGATCCGGCGCTGGAAGCCATGGCCGGCGGCGCGGGCTCCAGCATCGGCAAAGGCGGCATGATCACCAAGATCCTGGCCGCCAAACGCGCAGCCGGATCGGGCGCATCCACCGTGATCGCCTGGGGCCGTGAACCGCAGGCGCTGATCCGGCTGACGCAGGGCGAGCCCATAGGCACGCTGCTGGTGGCGCAGACCCAGAAGATGCAGGCACGCAAGCAATGGATGGCCGATCACCTGCAGATGCGCGGCTCGGTCACCGTGGACACGGGCGCGGTGGTCAAGGTGCAGGGTGAGGGCAAAAGCCTGCTGCCCATCGGCATGACGGCGGTTCAGGGCGATTTTTCACGCGGCGACGTCATTGCCATCCGCAGTCCCGAGGGTACGGAGATCGCACGCGGCCTGGCCAACTATTCCAGCGCCGAAGCCCGGCTGATCTGCCGCAAGGCATCCTCGGAATTCGAGAGGCTGCTGGGCTACACGGGCGAGCCCGAAATGGTCCACCGCACCAACCTCGTATTGACCCGCTAGCCCCTGCGCAGGCGCCCGACGAGCCGGCTGGTGTTAGTCGGCCATCCGGAAATTCGGGTTTTTCAAGCGGCTGACCAGCACGTTGACCGAGGTCGCGGGCGCCGCGCTGTCGCAGGCGCCGGCACGGGCAAAGCGCAAGGCATGCTTGGACGGCATGTTCTCAAACAGCGAACGCCACTCCGGATTGCTCACGTGAGTCCACTTCCCGTCCGACGATTGGCGCGCATAGGTTTTGAATTCGCCGGTCGTGCAGCGTATGCCTTCATACATCACATTGCGGGCGCCGCTGGCATTGGACGCCACCATGACATAACGCACGATCCCGTCCTTCTGGGAAATGCTGATGGCCGCCGGGTCCACGCCGTACACCAGCTGGGAATTGGGCGAGACCTCAAACGTGATCAGTTTCTTGACGTCAAACGCCGGCGGCGGCGGCGTCTCGATTTCCTTCCAGTCGGCGGGGTCCTCCAGGACATAGGATTGGGCCTGTGCCGAGCCGGCGACGTTCAGCGCCATCAGGAAGAGCGAGGCCAGAAAGGCCGATGTGAATTTCATGATTTTGGGAGAATGGGATCCGCACCCAGGCTGGTTTGCGGATCAGGTTCAAAGGTGGCGCCGGGCGGCAACTCAAAAGAGGCACCCGGCCTGATCTGGGCGTGAAAAGACTCGCCGGCGGCATGGAATCCGCCCTCGCCGGCCGGGCCCGCATGGTCGCGCTGGTGCAGGCCGCCGCGCAGGTAGCGGTTGCGATGGTCGGGTCGCGGCTCAGCCCGGTTGTCCACGCGCGGGACAAACCTTGAGAGCTCGGTCAGCGCCATTTCATAGACGCCGCGCTTGAACTCGACCACCACGTCCAGCGGCACCCAGTAGTCGTTCCAGCGCCATGCATCGAACTCGGGATGGTCGGTGGCGCGCAGGTTCAGGTCCCAGTCGTGGCCGACCAGCTGAAGGAGAAACCAGATTTGTTTCTGGCCTTTGTAATGTCCGCGCGCATCGCGGCGGATGAACCGGTCAGGCACCTCATAGCGCAACCAGTCTCGGGTTCGGGCCAGCACATTCACATGCTGCGGCAACAGCCCCACTTCTTCATGCAACTCGCGGTACATGGCCTGCTCGGGATTTTCGCCCCGATCAATGCCACCCTGCGGAAATTGCCACGAGTGGGTACGGATACGTTTGCCCCAAAATACCTGACTTCTCTGGTTGAGCAAGATGATGCCGACGTTGGGCCTAAAGCCGTCCCGGTCAAGCATAATCAAACCTCAAATTTTTTAAACTGAGTCCATTATGCACAGCGAAGGCCCCAGCGCCAAGCGCACGGCGGGCTGCAGCACCTTTTCCCCAATTTTCCCACCCGGAATCCCAGAAAACCGCCCATGAAAGCCTCCCAGTTCTTCATTTCCACCCTCAAGGAAGCCCCTGCCGACGCGGAAGTCGTCAGCCACCAGCTCATGATGCGGGCCGGCATGATCAAGAAACTGGGCGCCGGCGTTTACAACTACATGCCCATGGGCCTGCGCGTGATCCGCAAGGTCGAAGCCATCGTGCGCGAGGAAATGAACCGTGCCGGCGCCGTGGAGATGACCATGCCGGTGATCCAGCCCGCCGAACTCTGGCAGGAGACCGGCCGCTTTGAAAAAATGGGCCCCGAGCTGCTGCGCATCAAGGACCGCCACGGCCGCGACTTCATCGTCCAGCCGACCAGCGAGGAAGTCGTCACAGACGTGATGCGCCAGGACATCAAGAGCTACAAGCAGCTGCCGAAAAACCTGTACCAGATCCAGACCAAGTTCCGCGACGAGCGGCGTCCGCGCTTTGGCCTGATGCGCGGGCGCGAGTTCATCATGAAGGATGCCTACAGCTTCGACCGCGACCAGGCTGGCGCCAAAGCCAGCTACCAGGTCATGGCGGCCGCCTACCGCAAGATTTTTGACCGCTTCGGCCTGACCTACCGCGCAGTAGCCGCCGACAGCGGCGCCATAGGCGGCGACCTCAGCGAGGAATTCCAGGTGATCGCCGCCACCGGCGAAGACGCCATCGTCTACTGCCCCGGCAGCGACTACGCCGCCAACATGGAAAAGGCCGAGGCGCTGCCGCCCCAGGGCGCGCGCAAGCCGGCATCACAGGCCATGACCAAAACACCCACCCCCGGCAAGGCCACCTGCGCCGACGTGGCCGAACTGCTGGGCATCCCGCTGAACACCACCGTGAAGTCGCTGGTGATGGCCACCGACGAACTTGACGAGACCGGCAAAGTCGTGAAATCGCAGGTCTGGCTGCTGCTGCTGCGCGGCGACCACGAGATGAACGAAGTCAAGGTCGGCAAGGTGCCGGGCCTGGCTGATTTCCGCTTCGCGACCTTGCCCGAGATTGAAGACCACTTTGGTTGCAAACCAGGCTACCTCGGCCCGCTGAATTTGAAGAAACCCGTCAAGCTGGTGGTCGACCGCGAAGTCGCCGCCATGGCCGACTGGGTGTGCGGCGCGAACGAAGCCGATTTCCACATGACGGGCGTCAACTGGGGCCGCGACCTGCCCGAGCCCGAGCTGGTGGCCGACATCCGCAACGCGGTGGCGGGCGACCCGTCGCCGGACGGCAAAGGCGCGCTGGTGATCGAGCGCGGCATCGAAGTCGGCCATGTCTTTTACCTCGGCACCAAATACAGCCGGGCCATGAACGCCACCTTTCTGGGCGAGAACGGCAAGCCGCAATTCATGGAGATGGGTTGCTATGGCATCGGCATCACGCGCCTGCCGGCCGCGGCCATCGAGCAGAACCACGACGAGCGCGGCATCATCTGGCCCGATGCCATTGCGCCCTTCACCGTGGTGCTGTGCCCCATCAGCCCCGACCGTTTTCCCGAAGTCGAAGCGGCCGCCAACAAACTTTACGCGGAACTGCTCGCGGCCGGCGTGGACGTGATCCTGGACGACCGGGGCGAGCGGCCCGGTGCCATGTTCGCCGACTGGGAACTGATAGGCGTGCCGCACCGCGTCACCATCGGCGACCGCGGCCTGAAAGACGGGCAACTCGAATACCAGCACCGCCGCGACGCGGCCTCCAGCAAGATAGACGTTGCCGGCGCCTTTGACTTCCTCAAGGGAAAGCTGGCGCTTTGACGTTTCCATGGTTTCCGTGCGCTCATTGACCATGTCCGCATCCGGTACCGCCCCGGCCAAGGCGCAGGGCCTCTCCCGCCGAAGCTGCCTGCAGGCCTTGCCCTTCGCCTGCAGCCCGCTGCTGCTGGCGGGCCAGGCGCACGCCGGTGCGCAGATCGAAGAGCCCTTGATCGATTCGGTGCGCACCGCGCTGAGCTCGGCCATCGCCAACCAGGCCCCGCCCGTGCCTGAGTTCAGGGACACTGAAAGCCGCCTGACCTACCTGCGCTGGCTGGGTGCCATGAGCGACCGCCTCAAGAAGAAAAAACCCGAGTGGCAGATCCGCAAGGAGTTTTTGCAAACCGTCTGGTATGAAAGCAAACGCGCCGGGCTGGACACCACGCTGGTGCTGGGACTGATCCAGGTCGAAAGCAACTTCCGCAAGTTCGCGGTCAGCAATGTCGGCGCACGCGGCTACATGCAGGTCATGCCCTTCTGGACGCGCGTGATCGGGGACGGCGACCCCGGCAAGCTGTTCCACATGCAGACCAACCTGCGCTTCGGCTGCGTGATCCTGCGCCACTACCTGGACAGGGAGCGCGGCGACCTCTTTCTGGGCCTGGGCCGCTACAACGGCTCACGCGGGAAGTCGCCCTACCCCGATGCGGTGCTGGGGGCGAGCAAGAACTGGGTGTTTACAGGCTAGCGGCGGATCAACAGGTCGCGCCGGCAAAACCCCGTTCTTCGGCAAACCAGGCCAGCACCGGCACCGTGCCCGGCAAGACGGGTTCCACGCTGACCGGCAGCGACTGCCAGGCGTAAGACTGGCCCTCGTGCATCTGCAGCTCACCCGTCCACTCGAACACCTTGCAGAAATTCAGGCGCACCAGCGCATGCGGGTAGTCGACCATCTCGACCTTCCAGGGATGGACCGCGCCTATGGTCACGCCGATTTCTTCCTGAAGCTCGCGGCGCAGCGCGGCTTCAACGCTTTCGCCTTGCTCGAGCTTGCCGCCCGGGAATTCCCAATAGCCTTCGTAGACCTTGCCGGGAGGACGGGATGTCAGCAGGAAGTCGCCATCGGGGCGGATCAAAACGCCGACCGCGACATCGACCACCTTGCGGTCCACACCGCCCTCACGCGGGCGCTCACCATCGGCGACCAGCACGCTCATGTCGAATGGTCCGGGGCCTGGTCACTGGCGTCGGGTGACGCGGCGACGGAAGCACCCGGCCGCTCGTAGGCGGCAATGGCCGGTGCCGCCACGGGCCGGCTGGCGCTGTCGCGGCCGGCATAGTCGCGGGCAAACTGGTAGGCCACACGGCCGCTGCGCGAGCCGCGCTCCAGCGCCCAGACCAGGGAGGCCGGTTTGGCCGCCGCTATCGCATCCGGGCTCACGCCGAAAGACGAAAGCCACTGCGCAACGATGGTCAGGTATTCGTCCTGGCTGAAAGGGTAAAAACTGACCCAGAGGCCGAAGCGCTCGGACAGCGAAATCTTCTCTTCAACGACTTCCCCTGGATGCACTTCACCGTCTTCGCTGCGGGTGTAGGTGAGGTTTTCCGTCATGTACTCGGGCAGCAGGTGGCGTCGGTTGCTGGTCGCGTAGATCAGCACATTGGGCGTGGCGGCGGCGACGGAGCCATCCAGGATGGATTTGAGCGCCTTGTAGCCCGGCTCGCCCTCCTCAAAACTCAGGTCGTCGCAAAAGACGATGAATTTTTCGGGCAGGCCTGACACCACGTCGACGATGTCGGGCAGATCGGTCAGGTCGGCTTTGTCGACTTCAATCAAACGCAGGCCGCGCGGCGAGTACTCGTTCAGGCAGGCCTTGATCAGCGAAGACTTGCCGGTACCGCGCGCGCCCGTCAGCAGCACGTTGTTGGCAGGCTTGCCGAGCACGAACTGCTCGGTGTTGCGCTTGATTTTTTCCTTCTGGTCCTCGATTTCCTTGAGGTCACCGAGGCTCATGTTGCCGATGTGCCGCACCGGCTCCAGTGAGCCGTGGCCGGAACTGCGCTTGCGGTAGCGGTAGGCGATCGAGGCGCTCCAGTCCGGCGCGGCCAGCGGCTGCGGCAGCACGGATTCGATCCGCGCCATCAGGGATTCGACGCGGGCGATCAGGCGCTCAAACTGCTCATTCATGCGGGCTCAGCTTCGGTAGTCAGCGTTGATCTTGACGTAGTCGTAGGAAAAATCGCAGGTCCAGACGGTGTCGGCCGCCGTGCCGCGGCCCAGCACCACGCGCACCGTGATCTCGCTTTGCTTCATCACGCGCTGGCCGTCGGCTTCGACATAGCCGGGGTGCCGGCCGCCGTTTTTGGCCACCAGTACTTCGTCCAGGTACAAATCAATCTTCGTCTGGTCCAGGTCTTCAATACCCGCATAACCGACCGCCGCGAGAATGCGGCCCAGGTTGGGGTCGCTGGCGAAGAATGCGGTTTTCACCAGCGGCGAATGAGCGATCGCGTAAGCCACCTTGCGGCATTCCTCGCCGCTCTTGCCGCCTTCGACCTGGATGGTCATGAACTTGGTGGCGCCTTCGCCATCGCGCACGATGGCCTGCGCCAGCTGCCGGGCAATGTCCATCATGGCGGCGCGCAAGGCCTTGCCGTCGGCGCTGTCCAGCGAGGTCACGGGCGCGTGAGCGGCCTTGTTGCTGGCCACGACCACAAAGGAATCGTTGGTCGAGGTGTCGCCGTCCACCGTCACGCGGTTGAACGAGCCCTCCGCGAGCTCCCGGGCCAGCTGCGCCATGAGCGGCTGGGCCACGCAGGCGTCGGTCGCCATGAAACCCAGCATGGTGGCCATATTGGGCCGTATCATGCCGGCGCCCTTGCTGATGCCGGTGATGGTGACTTCGACGCCCGAAAGCTTGATGCGTTTGGAAAAAGCCTTGGCGACCGTGTCGGTGGTCATGATGGCTTCAGCCGCGTTGCCCCAGTTGTTTTCCTTCGCGTCGGCCAGCGCGGCCGGCAGGCCCGCCGCGATGCGGTCGTTGGGCAGCGACTCCATGATCACGCCGGTGGAGAACGGCAGCACCTGTTCGGGCGCGAGGTCCAGCAGGCGCGCCAGCGCGATGCAAGTGGCGTGCGCGCGGCTCAGGCCGTCGTCGCCGGTGCCGGCATTGGCATTGCCGGTGTTGATGACCATGGCGCGTATGCCCGCCGTCAGGCCGCCGTTTTTGGCGAGGTGCTCACGGCAGATCTGCACGGGCGCCGCGCAAAAGCGGTTCTGCGTGAAGACCGCCCCCACCGACGCACCCTCGTCGAGCAGCAGCACGGAAAGGTCCTTGCGATTGGCCTTGCGTATGCCCGCTTCGGTGATGCCCCAGCGCACGCCGGGAACAGGATAGAGGTCCGCGGCGGGCGTGGCGACCAGATTGACGGGCATGTGTTGACTCCGGAAAACCAGTGTGGGGATGCTTGAAAAACGTTCAGTTCGGGCCGGCGCTCAGTTCAGCTGGCCGTGGCAGTTCTTGTATTTTTTACCCGAACCGCAAGGGCAGGGATCGTTGCGGCCCACACGGGGCACGTCACCGACCGGCACGGCCGGCGCACGGCGCTGCGATTCCTCGTCCACCGTCGTTTCCACGCCGCCGGTTTCGGTGGGCGCCGTGTAGGTGACGTTGGCGATGTTTTCGGCGCGGTTCTCCATCTCCTCGGCCGCCTGCTCGAGCTGTTCGCCCGACTGGATCTTGACCGTCATCAGGACCTTGGTGACTTCGTTCTTCACGCTGTCGAGCAGCTGGCCGAAGAGCTCGAAAGCCTCGCGCTTGTATTCCTGCTTGGGCTGCTTCTGGGCGTAGCCGCGCAAGTGTATGCCCTGGCGCAGGTAGTCGAGGGCGCTCAGGTGTTCGCGCCAATGGCTGTCTATGCTTTGCAGCAGGACCACGCGCTCGAACTGCGTGAAGTTCTCCTCGCCGATTTTTTCGACCTTGTCGGCGAAGGCGGCATTGGCGGCCGCGATGACCTTTTCAACCACTTCTTCATCGGTGATGGCGGTGGCGGCGTCCAGTTCCTGGCGCAGCGGCAGTTCGATCTGCCACTCTTCGCGCAGCACGTTCTCCAGGCCTGCCACGTCCCATTGTTCTTCGACGCTTTCCGCCGGCACGTACTGCCGCGCCAGGTCGGTGAAGCAGCCTTCGCGCAGCGAGGCGATCTGCGCCTGCAGGCTGGCGGCGTCCATGATGTCGTTGCGCTGCTGGTAGATCACCTTGCGCTGGTCGTTGGCGACGTCGTCGTATTCGAGCAGCTGTTTGCGGATGTCGAAGTTGCGCGCCTCGACCTTGCGCTGGGCCGACTCGATGCTGCGGGTGACGATGCCCGCCTCGATCGCCTCGCCGTCGGGCATCTTGAGCCGCTCCATGATGGCCTTGACGCGGTCGCCCGCGAAGATGCGCATCAGCGGGTCGTCCAGGCTCAGGTAGAAGCGAGAGGAGCCGGGGTCGCCCTGGCGGCCCGAACGGCCGCGCAGCTGGTTGTCGATACGGCGCGACTCATGGCGTTCGGTCGCGATGATGCGCAGGCCGCCCAGCGAGGTGACCTGTTCGTGTTCTTCCTTCCAGACCGCGCGCAGGCGGGCGATTTCCGCCTCTTTCGCGGCAGCATCCAACGCCTCGTCGGCCTCGACCGCTTCGATCAGCTTTTCAACGTTGCCGCCCAGCACGATGTCGGTGCCGCGGCCCGCCATGTTGGTGGCGATGGTGATCATTTTCGGGCGGCCTGCCTGGGCGATGATGTCGGCTTCGCGGGCATGCTGCTTGGCGTTGAGCACCTGGTGCGGCAGGTCTTCCTTGATCAGCAGTTGGTCGATGATCTCGGAGTTTTCAATCGAGGTCGTACCGACCAGCACGGGCTGGCCTCGCTCGTAGCATTCGCGGATGTCCTTGATGGCGGCTTCGTACTTTTCGCGCGTGGTCTTGTAGACGCGGTCCAGCTGATCGTCGCGGCGGCTCACGCGGTTGGGCGGGATCACCGTGGTTTCGAGGCCGTAGATTTCCTGGAACTCGTAGGCTTCGGTGTCGGCGGTCCCGGTCATGCCGGACAGCTTGGTGTAAAGGCGGAAATAGTTCTGGAAGGTGATGGACGCCAGGGTCTGGTTCTCGGCCTGGATCTGCACGCCTTCCTTGGCCTCGACAGCCTGGTGCAGCCCGTCGCTCCAGCGGCGGCCCGACATCAGGCGGCCGGTGAACTCGTCAACGATCACGACTTCACCCTCTTGCACCACGTAGTGCTGGTCGCGGTGGTACAGCAAGTTGGCGCGCAAGGCCGCATACAGGTGATGCATCAGCGAGATGTTGGCCGGGTCGTACAGCGTGGCGCCTTCGGGAATCAGGCCCAGGTTGAACAGCAGGCGCTCGGCGTTCTCATGGCCCTGCTCGGTCAGGAACACCTGGTGGGTTTTTTCGTCGATGGTGAAATCGCCAGGCTTGGTCACGCCTTCGCCGGTGCGCGGGTCGGCTTCGCCCTCCTGGCGCGTCAGCAGGGGGACGACCTTGTTCATCGCCAGGTACATCTCGGTGTGGTCTTCGGCCTGGCCGCTGATGATGAGCGGCGTGCGCGCCTCGTCGATCAGGATGGAGTCCACCTCGTCGACGATGGCGTAGTTCAGGCCGCGCTGCACGCGGTCCGCCACTTCGTAGACCATGTTGTCGCGCAGGTAGTCGAAGCCGTACTCGTTGTTGGTGCCGTAGGTGATGTCGGAACCATAGGCAGCCTGCTTTTCCTCGCGCGACATATTCGGCAGGTTGATGCCCACCGTCAGGCCCAGGAAGTTGTAGAGCTTGCCCATCCAGCGCGCGTCGCGGCTGGCCAGGTAGTCGTTGACCGTGACCACGTGCACGCCCTTGCCGGTCAGGGCATTGAGGTAGACCGGCAGCGTGGCGGTCAGGGTCTTGCCCTCACCCGTGCGCATTTCGGAAATCTTGCCGTTGTGCAGCGACATGCCGCCCAGCATCTGCACGTCGAAGTGGCGCATCTTCATGACACGCTTGCTGCCCTCCCGCACCACCGCGAAAGCCTCGGGAAGAATGGCATCGAGCTCCTCGCCGGCCGCTACCCGGGTTTTGAACTCCTCGGTTTTGGCGCGCAACTGGTCGTCGTCTAGCGTTTCGTACTGGGTCTCCAGCGCATTGATGCGTTCTACGGTTTTGCGGTAGGTTTTGAGCAGCCTGTCGTTGCGGCTGCCGAAAATTTTGGTCAGGATGTTGGAAGCCATAAATGCGAGGCCGCCTTGACCGCTCCCCATGAGCTGGCAATGCGGCCGAAATCCCTTATTGAGTACGGAACCTAGGTGTGGGCGCCATCAGTGAGTTCAACTGGGCCCAAACCTCTGATTTTAACTCTGACATGGGAGGCGCACGGCTATCCGGGAGAAAACCGCCATCGGAGGCGAAAAGCCATGCACATGCGCATGGCAGGTGCGCCCTGTCTAGTGGGGGCGCGGCAGCTGCGCGGGCTGTACCGGCGCGGGGGCGGAAGGCCGCGCGGCGGCCGACGCCACCATGGGCCCGGGCAGTTTCTGCCCCGCGGTCAGGAATTTCTGCGGATCCTGGAAAACACCCTGGACCAGCACCTCGAAATGCAGGTGCGGCCCGGTGGAGCGGCCGGTGGTGCCGACTTCGGCGATCTTCTGGCCGCGCTTGACCAGGTCGCCCTTTTTGACCAGCACGCGCGAGGCATGGGCATAACGCGTGACGAGTTCGTTGCCGTGGTCGACCTCGACCATATTGCCGTAGGCCGGGTGGTATTCCTGCGTGACCACAACGCCGCCCGCGGCAGCCAGGATGGCCGTGCCCGGTTCGGACGGGAAATCCAGCCCGGTGTGCAAGGCCGAGCGTCCGTTCATCGGGTCTATGCGCCAGCCGAAAGGCGAGCCGAGGTTGCCTCCTGCCACCGGCTCCTGGGTGGGAACCATCATTTTCTTGATCTTCTGGTCAAACAGGCGCGACTCCATCACCGTCATCAGGTCGACGCGCTGGTCGGTGAGTTTGTCCAGGTCCGCCAGCGTGGCTTGCAGCTCTTCCATGGTGAGCGAGGGACCGGCCACCAGTGCACCGCCGCGGCCGGGCACGACCTTGATGTCATTGGGATTGACGCCGGCCAGGCCGGACACCCGTTCGCCAAGCGCCTCGAGCTGCATCATCTTGGCCTGCATTTCGCCGACCCGCTTGGCCATCACGTCGAGGTTTTCACGCATGAAACGGTCGCGCTGGTCAAATTCGTCCTTGACCATCAGCTTGACCAGCGAGCCTATGACCGGCCAGCCTTCGCGGGCGCCCTTGAGGAACACCCAGTGGTAGAGGCCCGCGGCCACAAGCATGAGCGCCAGCGCGGCGACAAAGCCCGCCAGCACCAGTTTTGTCCCACTTAAATAAATGGCCCGGCTTTTCGCCAGCCACGCATCCGTGATAATCAAATGCACTTGTCTACCTCTTTAAAAGCTTGCGCTCACCAAGCCGCGCACTCATCCACATGACTTCCGACCGGCGCCTTCCACAGGCGCTCTCCGTGTACCAGGCCGCCGGGAATTCGCCCTCCCTGGCACGGCTGACCGAACTCGTCCAGGAGTCCAGTGACAGGCTCAAGGCGATTGAACCGCTGCTGCCCGAAGCCTTGCGCCCGGCGGTCCAAGCCGGGCCCATCGACGGCGAAACCTGGTGTCTGCTGGTCAACGGCAACGCGGCCGCCGCCAAAATCCGCCAACTACTCCCCTTGATCCAGACCCGCCTTATAGGCAAAGGTTGGAAGGTTACCTCAATCCGACTCAAAATCCTAATAAGGAAAAAGTAGTAGCCAGCTTCTGCAATAACGGCACGCTGATATGAAAGATAAAGCCCTGCCTGGTGGCTCGCTACAAAATTGGTAGCGTATGGTACCCACGTTGCATGGGGAAGGCAAGAATCGTGGGGAAATGGTGCCGCTTGTCGGAATCGAACTGACGACCTACCGCTTACAAGGCGGTTGCTCTACCAACTGAGCTAAAGCGGCGCAAGGCTATTTTACTTGACCCGTTTCAGCGAAGGCCGCGCGCGCGGCGGCTTGGGAGGTTCAGGGTTGTCGGGGCCGCCGTCTTGCGCATCGGGTGCGCTGTCCGGGACCAATTGCATGATCTTGCCCTCGGGTCCATCCGCCACCGGACTGTGCTGTGCCGGCGCGGAAGCCGGCGCAGCCGCAGGGGCCGTCAAGCCGGCATCGCTCCCCGCCTCGGCACCGGAAACCGGGCCGGCGGCAGCGGGCACCACCATGGGAAAAGCCATGCCCTGCCCGTTTTCACGGGCATAGATGGCGATCACATGGCTGATGGGGACCATGATTTCCCGGGCACTGCCGGCAAAACGGGCCTTGAACTCGATGAAATCATTACCCAGCTTGAGCGACGAGGTCGCGTCAAAACTGATGTTGAGCACGATTTCATTGTTCTTCACGTACTCGCGCGGCACCTGGACGGTGTCATCCACCGACACGGCCACATAGGGCGTGAAGCCGTTGTCGGTGCACCAGTCGTACAGCGCCCTTATCAGGTAAGGTCGCGTCGACGTGGCGTCCAGGGCGTTCATGAATTCAGCCAAACTGCTTGTCCGGAAATCGGGCGATGGAATTACTTCCGCATGACCTTTTCGGACGGCGTCAGTGCTTCGATATAGGCCGGGCGCGAGAAGATGCGCTCGGCATATTTGAGCAGCGGCGCGGCATTCTTCGACAGGTCGATGTCGTAGTAATCGAGGCGCCACAGCAAGGGCGCGATGGCCACGTCCAGCATGGAGAAATTGTCGCCCAGCATGAACTTGTTCTTCAGGAAGATCGGGGCCAGCTGCGTCAGGCGGTCGCGGATGTGGGAACGGGCCTTTTCCAGCGCCTTTTCGTTGCCCTTGGACGCGCGCGATTCCAGCGTGCTGACGTGGACGAACAGCTCTTTCTCGAAGTTCAGCAAAAAGAGGCGGACGCGCGCACGGTCGACCGGGTCGCCGGGCATCAGTTGCGGATGCGGAAAGCGCTCGTCGATGTACTCGTTGATGATGTTCGACTCATACAGGATCAGGTCGCGCTCGACCAGGATGGGCACCTGGCCGTAGGGATTCATCACGTTGATGTCTTCGGGCTTGTTGTACAGGTCGACGTCGCGGATTTCGAAGTCCATGCCTTTTTCAAACAACACAAAGCGGCAACGGTGCGAGAAGGGGCAGGTTGTGCCTGAATAAAGGACCATCATGGTGCGGAACTCCTAAATACAAAGGAGTGGATACATATAAAAAGCATCCACTCCAGAAGGTGCCGGGAACGAGGCCCCGGCGAAAAAATTACTTGACGTCTTTCCAGAACGCCGCATTCAGGCGCCAGGCGACGAAAGTCAAGCCGAGAAGGAAAAGCAGCACCCAGACACCGACACGGATGCGGGTGTTCTGGGCCGGCTCGCCCATCCATTGCAGGTAGCTCACGAGGTCACCCATGGCCTGGTCGTACTGCAGCGGTGTCATGGAGCCGGGGGTGACCTGCTTCCAGCCTTTGAAGATCGCCACTTTGTGGCCGTGCTCTTCCTTGTAGTCGTACTGCGGTTCGCGCTCACCCTGCAACTCCCAAAGCACATGCGGCATGGCAACGCTGGGGAAAGCCAGGTTGTTCCAACCCGTGGCCTTGGTCTCGTCGCGGTAGTAGGTGCGCAGGTAGGTGTAGAGGTAGTCGGCGCCGGTGCCGTTGTGGCCGGCGCGCGAACGCGCGATCACGGTGAGGTCGGGGGGGTTGCCGCCGAACCAGTCCTTGGCCTGTTTCGGGTCGATCGCGGCCTTCATGGTGTCGCCCACTTTTTCAGTGGTGAACAGCAGGTTGTCCTTGATTTCCTTGTCGGTCAGGCTGATGTCTTTCAGGCGGTTGAATCGCATGAAGGCGGCGGAGTGACAGTTCAGGCAATAGTTGACGAACAGCCTGGCGCCGTTTTGCAGGGCGCCCATGTCGTTGGTCTTGTCAGGGGCTTTGTCCCAGGCGATGCCGCCTTCCGAAGCCTGTACGCCGGCCATGAGGCCGAAGGCGGTAATCAGCGCAAAAATAATTTTTTTCATCGTTTTATCTCCAGCTCTCAGTGACCGTGGAAAACAGGACGGTCCGGCGGTGTCTTGGGGGTGCCCACACGGCTCCACCACGGCATCAGGATGAAGAAGCCGAAGTAGAACAGCGTGCCGACCTGGGAGACGCGCTCGCCGATAGGCGACGGCGGCTGCACGCCGAGGTAGCCCAGCACCAGGAAGTTGACGACAAAAATGCCGTAGAGGTATTTGTGCCACTCGGGGCGATAGCGGATCGACTTGACCGGGCTGTGGTCGAGCCAGGGCAGGAAGAACAGGATGACCACGGCACCGCCCATGACGACCACGCCCCAGAACTTCGCATCGATGGACAGCAGCAGCGCGGCACCCACGACGGCGGCACCGAGGATGACAGCCTTGAACAGCACCGGCATACGGAATTTCCAGGCGCTGAAGCCAGCAGCAGCCACCACGCACAGCACCAGCGCATACAGCATCTCGCTGGTAATAGCGCGCAGCATCGAGTAGTAAGGCGTGAAGTACCAGACCGGGGCGATGTGCGCCGGCGTCTTCAGCGGGTCGGCCGGAATGAAGTTGTTGTATTCGAGGAAGTAGCCGCCGAATTCGGGCGCGAAGAAGATGATCGCCGAGAAGATCATCAGGAAGACGCTCACGCCGAAGATGTCGTGCACCGTGTAATAGGGGTGGAAAGGAATGCCGTCCAGCGGATGGCCTTGCGCGTCCTTGGGCGCGTTCGGGCCCTTGATCTCGACGCCGTCGGGATTGTTGGAGCCGACTTCATGCAGCGCGATGATGTGCGCGGCCACCAGGCCCAGCAGCACCAGCGGCACGGCGATCACGTGGAACGCAAAGAAGCGGTTCAGCGTGGCGTCGCCCACCACGTAGTCGCCGCGGATCAGCAGCGCGAGGTCGGGGCCGATGAAGGGAATCGCGGCGAACAGGTTGACGATCACCTGGGCGCCCCAGTAGCTCATCTGGCCCCATGGCAGCAGGTAGCCCATGAAGGCTTCGGCCATCAGGCACAGGAAAATCGCGCAGCCGAAAATCCAGACCAGCTCGCGCGGCTTGCGGTAGCTGCCGTAGAGCAGGCCGCGGAACATGTGCAGGTAAACCACCACGAAGAAGGCCGAAGCGCCCGTCGAGTGCATGTAGCGGATCAGCCAGCCCCAGGGGACGTCGCGCATGATGTATTCGACCGAGCCGAAAGCCAGGGCGGCGTCGGGCTTGTAGTTCATCGTCAGGAAGATGCCGGTCACGATCTGGATGACCAGCACCAGCATGGCCAGCGAGCCGAAGATGTACCAGAAGTTGAAGTTCTTCGGTGCGTAGTACTCGCTCATGTGCTCTTTGTAGAGCTTGCTGGCGGGAAACCGGTTGTCGACCCAGTTCATCGCCTTGGCGGCGAGCGGGGCATCGGGGGAAATTTCTTTGAATTCAGCCATAACTGATCCTGGTTCGGTGGGGTTCTTTGGCAAGCGCCGGATAGGTGCGTCTGGGTGTCGGCGGCTATCTGGCGCTGGCTACAGGGTCTTGTGAAGGAGCTTGGGGAACAAAGCGCCTTCAGGCCTTCTTGTCTTCACCAATCAGCAAGCGGGTGTCTGAGAGGTACATGTGCGGGGGAACCTCGAGGTTGTCGGGCGCGGGCTTGTTCTTGTAGACGCGGCCGGCCATGTCGAAGGTCGAGCCGTGGCAGGGGCACAGGAAGCCGCCGGCCCAGTCGTCGGGCAGCGAAGGCTGGGCGCCGGGCTGGAACTTGTCGGAAGGAGAGCAACCCAGGTGCGAGCAGATGCCGACCACCACCAGCGTTTCGGGCTTGATGGAGCGATTTTCGTTGCGGGCGTACTCAGGGGTCAGTTCGTCGGGCTTGCGCTCGGACTTGGGGTCGGCCAGCAGGGCATCGACCTTGGGCAGTTCGGCGAGCTGCGCGGGGGTGCGCTTGATGATCCAGACCGGCTTGCCGCGCCATTCCACCGTGATTTTTTCACCGGGCTTGACGTCGGAAATATCGACTTCGACGGCGGCGCCGGCGGCTTTGGCTTTTTCGGAGGGCTGGAATGTGCTGACGAAGGGAACGGCGGTGGCTGCGACGCCTGCGCCGCCCACCACGCAGGTGGTCACGAGCCAGTTTCTTTTATCTTTGTCTACGGGAGCGCCGTGCGGCACACCATTCACGCTTGCTTCGCTTGCTTGGGTCATGAGAGTCCTTCAAGAACTGGCTTGAAATAGGCATAGTGGGGTCAACCCGCAATTGTAGCGGAGCGCGATGCCGGTTTTCAAGGCAAGCGGCCGTATCCCGGTGGCCCGAAGCCGCGCCGCGGGCTGCTGTCTGCCTGTTTTTTAGGCATCGCCTGGACCGCACATACTTTGTTTCAAGCCAGGCCCGCGCGCGGGCCGCGCCGGCAGGCCCAGCCTTGATAATGTTTTTTCCAACAAGAGGAGAGACTTCATGGGAATGATGCAGGAATTCAAGGAATTTGCCGTCAAGGGCAACGTGATCGACCTGGCCGTCGGCGTGATCATCGGCGCGGCCTTCGGCAAGATCGTCGACGCCGTGGTGAGCGACCTGATCATGCCGGTGGTGGGCCTGGTCTTCGGCAAGCTGGATTTTTCCAGTATGTATGTGCTGCTCGGCACCGTGCCGCCCGGCACCGACATGTCGCTGGACGCGCTGCGCAAGGCCGGCGTGCCGGTGTTCGCCTACGGCCACTTCCTGACCGTGACGGTCAACTTCGTCATCCTGGCCTTCATCATTTTCCTGATGGTCAAGCAGATCAACCGGCTCAAGCGCAGTCACGAAGCCGCGCCAACGCCGGCGGCAACCCCAGAAGACATCGTGCTGCTGCGCGAGATCCGCGACAGCCTGAAAAAGTAGGCCGGCAAGGCGTCAGCAAGCCGCAAGCCGCCGCGCCATGCGCACGGCGGCCAGCAGGCTGGAGGCATCGGCACGACCGCTGCCCGCAATGTCGAAGGCGGTCCCGTGGTCGGGGCTGGTGCGCACCAGCGGCAGCCCCAGCGTCACGTTGACGCCCTGCTCCACCCCCAGGTACTTGACCGGGATCAACCCCTGGTCGTGGTACATCGCGACCACCACGTCAAACTCGCCGGGCTTGCCGGCGGCATGGCGTGCCCGCATGAACACCGTGTCGGGGGCGAAGGGGCCGCTCACATCCAGGCCTTCCGCGCGGGCGGCGGCAATGGCCGGGGCAATGATGGTTTGCTCCTCACGGCCGAACAGCCCACCTTCGCCGGCATGGGGGTTGAGCCCGGCCACCGCGATCCGCGGAGGGTGTCCCAGGCTGGCACCCACCGCGCTGTGCGTGATACGCAGGGTTTGCAGCACATTATCGAAAGTGACCGCCTCGATGGCCTGCCTCAGCGACATGTGGATGCTGACCAGCACGGTGCGCAGCTCGTCATTGGCCAGCATCATGCGCACCGGCACCTCGCCCACGGCTTTGCCCAGAAACGCGGCCGCCTCGGCCTGCAGCATTTCGGTGTGACCCGGAAAACCGGCCGCCCAGCCACCGGCGGCGGCCAAGGCCTCCTTGTGGATGGGCGCGGTCACCAGCGCCGCGGCCTCGCCGGCCAGTACGCGGCGCGCCGCCCAGACAATGCAATCGGCCGCGGCCTGGCCGGCCGTGGCGCTGACCTGCCCATAGGGAACCAGGCCCGGCAGTGCGCACTGCTGCAGCACGGGAATGCAGCGCGGCGGCACGCCGGGCAGGCCGGCCAGGCTGTCCAGTTGCGCCACCGGCAGGGCCAGCGGGGATGCGCTCAGTTCAGCGGCGCGGCGCAGCGTGGCCACGTCGCCCACCACGGCACAGCCGGCGAGGTCGGCGGGCGCCTCGCGAAAAGCTTTTGCGATGATTTCCGGGCCTATGCCGGCCGGGTCACCCATGGTGATGAGCAGCGGCTTAGCCACAACGTACCCTTCGCCGCATTACGGCAAATTCCAGCGGCAAGGTGCATTCCGCGGCCGGACGGACCATAATCGCGAAAAAATGGGTATGCCTGCGAGCGGCGTGGCGCTGCGGCGGGCAAAAAAACACGAGGGGTTCGGGCAGATGCATTCTTGGGGTATTTTGGCGCAAACCACAGCGCAGCGGCCGGCAGGCCCCGGCACGCAGCGCTGAGCCGGCCATGAATGCGGCCGTCCACCCCATGATGCCCGGCGCCGACATGGTGCTGTGGAGCGCGGCCGCCGGCGCACTCGGCCTGGTGGTCCTGCTGGCCTTGGCCGATACCTTTTACAGCCGCACGCGCGCCGCCTCGCAGACACTGGCCTACCTGGCCCTGTGCTGGGTGGTGGTGACGCTGCTCAGCGGGCTGCCCGCCGCCATCTGGCCGGACGCGCAAGATTCGCTGACCACGGCACAAATCCTCGCCGGGCCGCTGTGCGCGGCCATGGGCAGCTACGGCGCCAGCCAGTGGCTGTCGGCCCACCAGCGCGACCACCTGATGAAAGTCAGCCTGCTGGCGATGACCCTGGTCTGCCTGGCGGGCGGGCCGCTGTGCCTGCTGCTCGCGCCTGAATGGCGCCTGCCGGTCTCCGGCGCGCTGGCGATCGCCAACCTGTCGGTGGTGCTCTGGCTGTCGGTGCGCGCCACGCAGCTGGGCGACCGGATGGCCTGGGGCCTGGCGCTCGGCTGCCTGCTGACCCTGCCCGCGCAAATCGGCCTTTACGGGCTGGCGCTGAATACCAGCCGACCGCCGCTGCTGCTGCAGGCCGGCGTTGCCCTGGCGGCGCTGCTCAGCGTGCTCATCACCGCCGCGATGCTGTGGCTGCGCAACCACCAAATCCGGCAGATGATGCAGGGCGAGGTGTCGCGGCGCGACCCCATCACGCAGCTCTACGACGGCGTGGCCATGGTGCAGAAAATCATACGCGCGCAGCGCCGGCGCCAGCGCACCCGGCGCGACGGCGCCCTGATGGCCGTGCTGCTGTTCGAGCCCGAGCGCCTGTTGCCGCAAATAGGCCAGGCAGGCCTCAACGACATTTACATCCAACTGGCGCGCCGCATGCAACGCCACACCGGCACCGTGAACCCGGCGGGCCGCTACTACGACCGCTGCTTCGTGGTGCTGCTGGAGACCATGCACTCGCCGCGCTGGATACGCACGCTGGGTCTGCGCGTGGCCACCAGCCTGCGCCGCCCCCTGGACGTGGCCTCGCTGGACGGCCGGCACATCCGGATCTCGCCGGACATCGCCGTCGGCATCGTCCACCTGTCGGCCGCCGGCAAGGATGTGGACCAGTTGCTGCACGAAGCGCAATCGGTCGCTGAAGCCGCACGCGCGATGCGCTCCCGCGCGGCGCTGCTGGACCCGGAAAGCCGCAACGCCGTTCCGGTGGAACATGCCGAACTGGGCTCCAGCTGGCGCGCCCTGCGCGATGCCGTACCGAAGGCGGCTTCACGGCCCCACACCACGAAAACCCCGAAAAGCACGAAAGCCGCCGGCATCAAACCACCCCGGGCCGGCCGGCCGCGCCACAAACCGGCCTGACCCGGCCGCTGCGGACGGAGCTCAGGCCGGGTTGTCGATGTCGATGAACTGGTGGGCCAGGCCCAGCTGCGCCGCGACCTGTCCCGCCACCGCCGGCGCACCATACCGCTCGGAGGCGTGGTGGCCGCAGGCGATGAAGGCCACGCCCATCTCGCGCGCGTAATGCGCTTGCGGCTCGGAAATCTCACCCGTGATGAAGGCATCGGCGCCGGCAGCGATCGCCGCCTCGAAATAACCCTGGGCGCCGCCCGTGCACCAGGCGACCTGGCGGATGGTTTTTTGCGCCGGCCCGGCCTGGACCACAGTCCGTCCCAGCACCTGCTGCACATGCACCGCCAGCGCGTTGCTGTCGGCAAAACGGCCGCCGTCGGCGCGGCTACCCATAAAGCCCAGGTCCTGCTCGCCGAAGCGCCCGCTGGCGGCCAGCCCGAGCTGCAGGCCCAGTTGCGCGTTGTTGCCCAGTTCGGGATGCGCATCCAACGGCAGGTGATAGGCGTAGAGGTTGATGTCGTGCGCCAGCAGCAATGCCAGGCGCTGCTTCATCCAGCCCGTGACGCGGCCGTCCTGCCCGCGCCAGAACAGGCCGTGGTGCACAAAAATGGCGTCGGCCTGCGCGGCCACCGCTGCCTCTATCAGTGCCAGGCTGGCGGTGACGCCGGAGACGATCTTGCGGACTTCGGGCCGGCCCTCGACCTGCAGGCCGTTGGGCCCATAGTCCTTGAAGCGCGCGGGCTGCAAAAGCGCGTCGAAGGCCTGCAGCAAGTCCTGTCGTGTGGTGCTCATGCCTCCATTGTGTCAGGCACTCAGCTTTTCTCGAGGCCCAGCAGTGCGTCCTTCAGCATGAAGTCGGCCGGCACGGTGCCCAGCCAGATGCCCAGCACCATGCGGAAGAATTCCCCGTCGCCGACCGGCGCGCCCTGCGGCTGCTCGGCGATGAAAAAGCTGGTTCCCTTGCCGGGCATGAATTCCATCGCGAACGAATCGCCGGGCATCAGCTTGCTGCGGCCCGAGAAGATGTCGATCAGCCGGTTGCTCGACACCGAATGGCGGCTGACCGCATCACGGCTGGCGTTGTCGGCCATGCCGCGCAGGAAGAGCCGGCCGAGGTCGGTGCCGGAGACTTCGCGCAACGCCACGAACGCCAGGCGGATGGGCGTGCCCAGCTTCATCGCCTCGTCGGCCGATGCCACCTTGCGGCTCGTGTACATGGCCATGTCGTAGACCTGGAAAATGGCCTTGAAGCGTGTGCCGGCGCCGTTGAGCTGCAGCGCGGTGCCCTGCACCACCAGGCTGGCCGGAAACTTTGTCGTGGTGGACGCGGCCAGGACCGGCGACGCCAACCCCGCCGAACCCGCCGCCATTGCCATCGCGCCGCGCGCGAGCCAGGTCCGCCTTGAACATTGATGCATGAATGTCGCCTCCGTTATGGTTGTTGATCCCGGGGCGGCGGTTCCGGCCCGCCCCAGCGGCACGGCCCTGCGGCCGCCCGGAAACATGGTACCGGAGCAAAGCGGCATGCTTGCTTACAGCGGCCGGGGACCCGAAAGCGATAAACTTCATCACCCGGCCGCCCGGCCAGGCCTCCGGGGCTTCACCCCTATTGTTTCCCGCATCCCGCACCGCACCCATCGCCCATCGCCCATCGCTTCATGAAACGTACCTGGCTTCTTTTTTCCCAAACGGTGACCGTCCTGCTGGCGGCCTACTTCGTGGTGGCCACGCTCAAGCCGCAGTGGCTGGACCGCGGCAACACGCCCGGCGTCTCCGTGATCGAGGCGCCGGCCGGCAGCGCGCCGCGCAGCCCGGGTGCTGCCGGTGGTTTCGCTTCCGCCGCCAGAACCGCTTCCGCCGCCGTCGTCAGCATCAACACCAGCAAGGCCGCCGCCAGGAACCCGCACGCCGAAGACCCGTGGTTCAAGTTCTTCTTCGGCGACCAGAGTCCCAACGAACCACAGGGCGGGCTGGGCAGCGGCGTGATCATCAGCGCCAGCGGCTACATCCTGACCAACAACCACGTGGTCGAGGGCGCCGACGACATCGAGGTCATCCTCAACGACACGCGCAAGGCCAAGGCCCAGGTCATAGGCACCGACCCCGACACCGACCTGGCCATCCTCAAGATCGACCTGGACAAGCTGCCCGTCATCGTGCTGGGCAACTCGGACGCGCTGCAGGTAGGCGACCCGGTGATGGCCATCGGCAATCCCTTCGGCGTGGGCCAGACCGTGACCGGCGGCATCGTGAGCGCGCTGGGACGCAACCAGCTGGGCATCAACACCTTTGAGAACTTCATCCAGACCGACGCGGCCATCAACCCCGGCAACTCGGGCGGCGCGCTGGTCGACGTGAACGGCAACCTGATGGGCATCAACACCGCGATCTACTCGCGCTCGGGCGGCTCCATGGGCATAGGCTTCGCCATTCCGGTGTCCACCGCCAAACAGGTGCTCGAGGGCATCGTGAAGGACGGCCAGGTCACGCGCGGCTGGATAGGCGTGGAGCCGCAGGACCTCAACCCCGAGCTGGCCGAGACCTTCGGCCTCAAGCCCGCGGCGGCCAGGGACGGCGGCGTCATCATCACCGGCGTGCTGCAAAACGGCCCGGCCGCGCAGGCCGGCATACAGCCGGGCGACGTGATCACCGCGGTGGACGGCAAGGGTGTGCGCAACGTGAGCCAGTTGCTGACGGCCGTGGCGGCTTTGAAGCCCGGCACCCCGGCCCCGCTGACGGTGCTGCGCAAGGACAAGCAGACCGAAATCGCCGTCACGCCCGGCAAGCGCCAGCGGCCCAGGCCGCAACAGCAGCAGCGCTAGGCTACCGGCGGCCGTTTCAAGGTTTGGCGGCTTCGGCGTCGCCGTCGGTTTCGGGCGGCTTGGTGTGCCTGACGAAAAGCAGGGCGGCCAGGATGCCCACTTCATAGAGGCCTCCGACAACGCCCAGCAGCATGATCATCGAGCCCGCGTCCGGCGGCGTGACCAGCGCGGTGCCGATGGCGGCGGCCACCCAGAAGTAGCCGCGGTATTCGCGCAGTTGGGCCACGGTGAGCACGCCCATGCGCACCAGCAGGATCACCGCGATCGGCACCTCAAAGGCCAACCCGAAGGCCAGGAACATGCCGAGCACGAAGCTCAGGTATTCCTCGATGTCAGGCGTGGCGATGATGGACTTGGGCGCAAAACTCTGGATGAAATGAAACACCTGCCCGAACACGACGAAATAACAAAACGCCACACCGACAAAAAACAGCAGCGTGCTGGAGATCACCAGCGGCATGACCAGTTTTTTCTCGTGCGAATACAGGCCAGGCGCGACGAAAGCCCAGACCTGGTACAGCACCACCGGCAGCGCGATCATGAAGGCGGCCATGAACAGAATCTTGATCGGCACCACAAAGGGGGTGATCACACTGATGGCGATCAGCTTGGAGCCCTGGGGCAGGGTTGCCACCAGCGGCGCGGCCATCAGGTCATAGAGGGCACTGGCACCGGGGAAAAACGCCAGCACGGCTGCGGCGATGCCGATGGCGACCACCGCCTTGATCATCCGGTCACGCAGCTCCATGAGGTGCTGCACAAAGGGCTGCTCAGTGCCCGCGAGTTCGTCGGGCTTGTCGGTGTTGGGATCGCTCATGAGGGAAGTTTGCGCTGGGTGGGTGGCGCCGGGGGATGCGCAAAAAACAGAAGGTCGGCAGGAAGGCTCAAGGCAGGCGGCTCGGCTGCGGACGGAAACGTGCCACGCGGGCCGCCCCCGACTGCGCGCGGGTGCGCACGCCGGAACGGGCTTTGTACCACTGGGGTGTCGCGCCCTGCTTGAGCCGCCACTTCTTTTTCGGGTGCTTGTACTCGGGGAAGACTTCCATGCCCGGCAAGGCGCCTGAGGACGACTCGCCCGTGGCCTCGGCCCAGGACTTCTCGAAGTCGCTGGCATTGGTCTGGATGGAATTTTCGACGTCGCGGGCGGCGCCCTCGACGGTTTCCTTCATCTTCTTGAGTTCGTCCAGCTCCATGGAGCGGTTGACCTCATTCTTGACGTCGGCCACATAACGCTGGGCCTTGCCCAGCAGCGTGCCCACGGTGCGCGCCACGCGCGGCAGCTTTTCCGGGCCGATAACGATCAGCGCCACGGCGCCTATCAGCGCCATTTTGGAAATGCCGAGGTCAATCACTGAATGTCAGGCCTGAATTACGACTTCTGACGGGCTTCGACGTCGATGGTCGTCTTGTCGGCGGCCTGGGCGTTCGTCGTGACGCTGGCAGGTGGCACGGGAACATCGGCGGGAGGCTGGTTGCCGTCCTTCATGCCGTCCTTGAAGCCCTTGACGGCACCACCGAGGTCGCTGCCCATGTTTTTCAGCTTTTTGGTGCCAAAAACCATCACCACGATCAACAGCACGATCAACCAGTGCCAAATGGAAAGTCCACCCATGATTTACTCCTAGTCTGGAATTGAGATGTGTAAGTGCAGGTAAATGCGAAATTGCCGGTTTGCACGGAACTGACTTGATTCTAAAGGCCCGGCCTGTCAGGACGCCGATTACACACATTGCCCTACCGGGTTAGTGTGCTTGCAGGCACCGGGGTTCCCTTTGCTCCTCGATCTAACCTTTCAGCCAGGGGCGGGGGCCGCCTATGACGTGAAAGTGCAAATGATGCACCTCCTGCCCACCTTCGGTACCGGTATTTGTCACGATACGGTAGCCGCCTTCCGGGTACGGGTTGCATCCCTGCTCCAGCGCCAGTTTCGGGGCCAGCACCATCATGCGGCCCAGCAGTGCGGCGTGTTCGGGGCCCACCTGCGCCATGGACGGAATGTGCTCCTTGGGGATGAGCAGGAAATGCACCGGTGCCCAGGGATTGATGTCGTGAAAAGCGAACAGTTCGTCGTCTTCATAGACCTTGCGGCTGGGGATGGTGCCCGCGGCGATCTTGCAGAAAATGCAGTTGTCGGAATGGTTCATGGCTTTATCGGGTCAAATGGGGCTTAAGTGGGCCGATGGCTGTTGAAGCGCATCCAGCCGCGCACGCAGCGGTACAGGTACCAGAGCCACACCACGCCGTAGGCCACAAAGCCCGGGAACAGAAACAGCAGCCACAGCGGCGACAGCAGCACCAGCCAGCCCAGCGTCCACCAGAAGGTGCGGATCATGTAGTTGTGGTGGTCGACGTAGAGCGCGTCGGACTCTTCGGCGCGGCGGATGTAATTGACGATCAGGGCAATCACCGCGAACACGCCGCCGCTGAACCATGCCAGCGTGTGCAGGCCGTACAGCACGTGCATGACAACGCGGTCGTTGGGGTTCTTGCCCTCGAATTCGGCCAGATCGGTTTGCATGGGTCAGCTTCCTGTCACGGTGAAGTCAAAAATGAAATCGGCGGCCGGCATGCTCACGGTTTTTCAGCCGCGTCACGGTGCTGGGCCTTGCGCAGCGCTTTTTCCTCGATGCCGCTGGTGCCTTCGCGGCGCTCCAGCTCGGCGATCACGTCGGCCGGGCTCAGGTCGTAGTGCGCCAGCGCGATCAGGCTGTGAAACCACAGGTCGGCGACTTCACCGACCAGCTTGCCCTTGAGCTCGGCCGCCGCGCCACCCTGGGCCAGCGCGCAGTCGATGTCCTTGGCGGCCATCACGGTTTCGGTGGCCTCCTCGCCGATTTTCTTCAAAAAGGCGTCGGGGCCCTTGTGCAGCAGGCGCGCCACATAACTTTTGTCCGGGTCGCCGCCGTTGGCCGCTTTGCGGCTTTCGATGATTTGCGCCAGGCGCTGGAGGGAGTCATTCGTGCTCATGTTTGCCGGGGGTCTGTTTGTACATGCTTGTCGGGTCTTTCAGGACCGGTTCGGTCACCACCCACCGGCCGTCTTGATACACACTGAAAAAGCAGCTGTGGCGGCCCGTGTGGCAGGCAATGCCCGGCGTGTGGCCCAACTGCGTCACCTTGAGCAGGACCACGTCGTTGTCGCAATCCAGGCGAATTTCATGCACCGTTTGCTGATTGCCGGATTCCTCGCCCTTGTGCCAGAGGCGCCCGCGCGAGCGGCTGTAATAGACCGCCTGGCCCAGCTCGGCGGTTTTTTGCAGCGCCTCGCGGTTCATCCAGGCGAACATGAGCACATCGCCGCTGGAGGCTTCCTGTGCAATGACGGGGATCAGGCCCTTGTCGTCCCAGCTGACTTCATCTAACCAGTTCATGGGGCTATTGTCCGGGATTTAGATAGGCTTAAAAACGTTCAGGCCAAGGATATCGCGGGACCGGCTTTGCCGGACCGCAGATATCGCCCCGGCAGGGGGGAAGGCGAAGCGCAGCGAAGCCTGCGGGGGTTGCTCATTTTTCGCCCCAGCAGGGGGGAAGGCGCTACACGCAGTGAGCGTCCTACGGGGGTTACGTCATCCTCACCGGGATGCCGCGCGAAGCCATGTGCTGCTTGGCCTGCTGAACGGTGTATTCACCGTAATGGAAGATGCTGGCGGCCAGCACCGCGTCGGCGCCACCGGTCTGAATGCCGTCGGCCAGGTGTTCCAGGTTGCCGACGCCGCCCGAAGCGATCACCGGCACGCTGACGGCGTCGCTCACCGCGCGGGTCAGGGCCAAATCAAAGCCCGACTTGGTGCCGTCACGGTCCATGCTGGTCAGCAAAATTTCGCCGGCGCCGCGCCGCGCCATGTCGGTGGCCCAGGCCACAGCGTCCAGGCCGGTGTTCTTGCGCCCGCCGTGGCTGTAGACGTCCCAGCCCGGGCCCACGGGTTCGCCGGCGGGGGTCAGGCGTTTTTCGTCTTGCGCGTTGCGGCGCTTGGCGTCAATCGCCACCACGATGCACTGCGAGCCGTACTTGGCCGATGCGTCCGCGATCACCTGCGGGTTGGCGATGGCGGCCGAATTGAAGCTGGTCTTGTCGGCCCCGGAATTCAGCAGGCGGCGCACGTCTTCGACGGTGCGCACACCGCCGCCCACGGTGAGCGGGATGAAGACCTGCGACGCCACGGCCTCGATGATGGGCAGGATCAGGTCGCGCCCGTCGCTGGTGGCGGTGATGTCCAGAAAGGTCAGTTCGTCGGCACCCTGCTCGTTGTAGCGCGCGGCGATTTCCACCGGGTCGCCTGCGTCACGCAGCTGGGTGAAATTGACGCCCTTCACGACGCGGCCGCCGGTGACGTCAAGGCAGGGAATGATTCGTTTGGCGAGCATGGGTTAGGAGGTGGAAAGCAACACGATAAGGGGAAGCGCTATCGCCAACACGAGACAGAAGAGCAAAAACCCTGGTATGGCCGAGAACCCGTATTCAATCGCCACATATCCCAGTACGGCCGCTATGCAAAATCCTGCCGAGAGGAAAACGATCCAAAGCGGGACTTTGCGCCCACTCGATGATGGACTAGCCATTCAACTCGTCTGCTCTCGCTTGAGCTTTTTCGAAATCAAGGTCCCCGCTGTAAATCGAGCGCCCGCAGATCACCCCTTCCACGCCCTCTTCCTCGACTTCGCACAACTTTTCGATGTCAGCCATGTTCGAAAGGCCGCCGGAGGCGATCACGGGAATCGTCAGCGCCTGGGCCAGCTTGACGGTGGCATCGATGTTGATGCCGGTCAGCATGCCGTCGCGGCCGATGTCGGTGTAGATGATGGATTCGACGCCGTAGTCCTGGAATTTTTTGCCCAGGTCTATGACCTCATGGCCGGTCATCTTGCTCCAGCCGTCGGTGGCGACCTTGCCGTCCTTGGCGTCCAGGCCGACGATGATGTGGCCGCCGAAGGCGGTGCAGGCGTCCTGCAGGAAACCCGGGTTCTTCACGGCGGCCGTGCCGATGATGACGTAGCGCAGGCCGGCGTCGAGGTAGCGCTCGATGGTGTCCAGGTCGCGGATGCCGCCGCCCAGCTGCACGTCGATTTCGCTGCCCACCTCGGCCAGGATCTGCTTGATGGCAGCCTCGTTCTTGGGCTTGCCCGCGAAGGCGCCGTTCAGGTCCACCAGGTGCAGGCGCCGCGCGCCCTTGTCGACCCAGCTGCGCGCCATGGCGGCCGGGTCTTCGCTGAAGATGGTGGATTGATCCATGTCGCCCTGTTTGAGGCGGACGCAGTGACCGTCTTTCAGGTCAATCGCGGGGATGAGTAGCATGTGGCGGTAAAAAGACGGTAAAAAAAGAAACGGGTGCTCAGGGTAACAAAAAGCGGCGCGCCCCGATACCCGGGTCTGACCCAAGGGATTCAGGGATTCCAGTGCAGGAAATTGCGGTACAGGGCCAGCCCGTGGTCGGCGCTTTTCTCGGGGTGGAACTGGGTGGCAAAAATATTATCGCGTGCAATCGCGGCCGCAAAGCGCGCGCCGTAATCGGCCTCGCCGGCGATGTGGCGCGCATCCGACGGGCGGGCATAAAAGCTGTGCACGAAGTAAAAGTAGGCGCCGTCGGGCACGCCGGCCCAGACCGGATGGGGCGCCGCGCCCGCACCATTTTGGTAAACCTGGTTCCAGCCCATCTGCGGCACCTTGTAGCGGCTGCCGTCCGGCTGTGTCCTGCCCGCCAGTTCGAACTTGACGACCTGGCCGGGAATCAGCCCCAGGCCGGCGGTGCCGGCGCCGCCGTCGCCGGGCTGGCCTTCGTCGCTGTGGCTCAGCAGCATCTGCATGCCCACACAGACGCCGAACAGCGGCTTGTGGGCGGCTGCGTGCAGCACCGACTCCAGCATGCCGGACTCGGCGAGTTCACGCATGCAGTCGGCAATGGCGCCCTGGCCGGGCAGCACGATGCGCTCGGCGCTCATGACGTCTTCGGCTTTGGAGGTGACCAGCACCTCAAAGCCGCTGCCCGCCGCCACATGGCGCACGGCCTGCGAGACGGAATGCAGGTTGCCCATGCCGTAGTCGACCACGGCCACTGTTTTGGGTTTTGCCATCAGGGGTTCAAGAAGGGTTGGCTGTTGAATTTAAGGGCTGCCGTCGCCCATTGTCAGGGGGCGATGCCAAAAACAGGGAGGGGTTCGGCGCGGCGGCTGAGGGAAATGGCTTAAAGCGAGCCCTTGGTCGAGGGGATCACACCGACCGCGCGCGGGTCTATTTCCAGCGCCATGCGCAGCGCGCGGGCAAAGGCCTTGAACACGGTTTCGGCCTGGTGGTGGGCGTTTTCACCCTTGAGGTTGTCGATGTGCAGGGTCACGAAGGCATGGTTCACAAAACCCTGAAAGAACTCGTAGGCCAGCTGGCTGTCGAAGGTGCCGATCATGCCGCTCTTGAAGGGCACGTGCATTTCAAGGCCCGGGCGGCCCGAAAAATCGACCACCACGCGCGACAGCGCCTCATCGAGCGGCACATAGGCGTGGCCGTAGCGGCGCAGGCCTTTTTTGTCGCCCACGGCCTTGGCCACGGCCTGGCCCAGCGTGATGCCCACGTCTTCCACCGTGTGGTGGCCGTCGATGTGCAGGTCGCCCTTGGCCTGGATGTCCAGGTCGATCAGCCCGTGGCGGGCGATCTGGTCCAGCATGTGGTCGAAAAAGCCTATGCCCGTGGACAGGCTGGCCTTGCCGGTGCCGTCCAGGTTGAGCTTGACGGTGATCTGGGTCTCCGCCGTGTTGCGCGAAACTTCGGCCGTCCTGGGCGCCAGGGGAGCGGTGGAAACAGGTGTGGGGGTAGTCATAGGGATTTTTCAAGCGCCGCCAGCATTTGCGCGTTCTCGTCCGCGGTGCCGACCGTCAGGCGCAAACAATTGGCCAGCAATGGATGCATTTTAGAAACGTTTTTAACCAGCACCTTGTGGGATTTCATGCCTTCGAAGGCCTTGGCCGCATCGGGCACCCGCACCAGGATCATGTTGGCGTCGCTTTTCCAGGCTTTGACGCCCTTGGCCGCCATACCCGCCAGCGCGTCCATCAGCACGGCGCGCTGGGCCACCAGTTCGCCGGCCTGGGCGGCGAATTCGGCCTGGTGCTCCAGCGCGAACAGCGCGCATTCGTAGTTCAGCACGCTGATGTTGTAGGGCGGGCGCACCTTGTCGACCTCGGCAATCAAGGCCTTGGGGCCCATCATGTAGCCTATGCGCACGCCGGCCAGGCCGAACTTGCTCAGGGTGCGCATCAGCAGCACGTGGCCATGCCTGGCAATGCGGTCGATGTAACTTTTGCTCGAGAACGGCTGGTAGGCCTCGTCCATCACGACCAGCCCGGGCGCGGCTTCGACGATCTTTTCGATCACTGCGTCGTCCCACAGGTTGGCCGTGGGGTTGTTGGGGTAGGCCAGGTAGATGATGGAAGGCTGGTGTTCCTGGATCGCGGCCAGCATGGCGGCTTCGTCGAGCTCAAAGTCGGCCGTCAGCGGCACGCCGATGAATTTCAGGCCCTGCAGCTGCGCGCTCATGCCGTACATCACAAAGCCCGGCAGGGGCGCCAGTATCGAGCCGCCCTCCACGTCGCAGGCCATGGCCAGCAGCGAAATCAGTTCGTCCGAGCCGTTGCCCAGCATGATGTCGAAGCCCTCGGGCATACGCGCGTAATCGGCCAATGCCTTGCGAAGGTCGTTGACCCGGCCGTCGGGATAGCGGTTCAGCGCCAGCGCGCCCAGGCGCTGGCCCAGCTTGGCCTGCAGCGCCATGGGCAGGCGATGCGGATTCTCCATGGCGTCAAGCTTGACCATGCCGGCCGAGTCCTGGATGGCGTAGGCGTGCATGGACTGCACGTCCTGGCGTATCAGTTTTTTGAGCTTGTTATCCAACAGAGGGGCAGGCAGGGTCATGCAAGGGGCTCCAACAGTTCAACGCCGGTTTTAAAAGGATTGATCACCTGGACACCACCGTAGTGCTGCTCATGCGCCAGGTCTTCGCTGAGCAGGTAACGGCAACCCAGGTGCTGGGCCGCCGCAACGACCAGGCTGTCCCGGTAATCCAGGCCGTAGCGGCTTTCCACCGCCCAGGCGGACTCGACGGTGGCGTGGTCGGTCTGCCAGGGCTGCCAGAGTTCGTAGCGGCGCACCTCGGCGCGCGCATCGCCCGCGGGCATGGGCGGCTGGATCTTGCGTGTGGCCAGCAGGTAAAACTCATTGAGCACCTGCGTGCTGGTGCGGCCCAGGCCGCGCCGCCACAACACGGTCAGCCAGGCCAGCGCGGCTTGCTGCCGGGCCGGGTCGGCGCCGTCTTCGCTGTAGACCAGGATGCTGGCGTCCACAAAAACGTTGTTCGAAGCCTCGCTCATGCGCCCGCCTCATCCAGGTCGACGCGCCTGGGATAAGGCTGGCCGTCGGATACCCACAGCCGGTCCTTGTTTTGCCAGTCGTGCATGGCGCGCTGGTAGGCGTCGGTGCGCTGCATCTTCTCGGCCAGCATCTCGCCCACCAGGCGCGAGACGCTGGTATTGCGCCGCGCCGCCTCGATGCGCGCCCACTCCAGGGCGGCATCGTCGACGGTGATGGTGACGTTCTTCATGGCTCAAAGTTTACACGAATTTCGTGTTGCACGAAATTCGTGTAATTAATCAAGGAAAAATTTCAGTCCGTCGAGCTTCATGCCCATGCCATCGAGGAGGGCCAGATTCGAAAAAATCCACTCACGGGTCTCAGCATCCAGGGCTTCCCAGGAGCGATTGAACGCCACCGTCCAGCGGCGGGTGCCGTCGAAGCAGAACGGGCGGTGCTGGGGGTGCAAGCAGGCAATTTCCAGCAGCACGGCCAGTTCCAGCCATTTGTCCATGGAATGTGCCCACCGGTGCATGCGTTGCGCCACCGTCGCGGAATTCGCCTGTGCGGCCAATTCCCGCCATTGGGCCTGCGAAGGCTTCAACTCCAGGGCCAGCGCGGCGAGCATGGCGGCACGGCCCACGGCGGAGAATTCGCTCACCACGGCGGGCAAGAGCAGCGGTCCGGCCTCTTCGGGTGACAGGCGCGCCAGCGTGAGCAAGGCGGCGCCCCGCACCGTCGGGGCCGGGTGCTTGAGATAAATCGAATGCACCAGCCCGGCACAGTCTTTTTTACCGCCTGAGGCGAGCAGCAACAGGCCGACGCGGATATCGCTGGAGCCGGCGCCTGGTGACCGGAGGCGCTGCTCGGCCAAGGCCAGCAAGGCTTCCCGCGACAAGCCCGACAGTTTGAAGGCCTTGTCACGCAGAGCGGCATAAGGCGACAGGAGATGGCCCAGCGCGACTTCACGAGCCCCCGCAGGGTCGGCGCGCCACAGCATGTCGAGACCATACCAGCGCAGGTAGTTCCGGCGGCTCGCCAACAGCGACAGCGCATAGCCGGCCTGCTCGCCGGCCGACAGGCTGCGAATCAGCTGCAATGCCCTCCCCTGCAGGGTCACGTCGGCCTTCGCCAGCCCCAGTTCGATCAAGCGCGCTTGGGGAAAGGCTGATCGCTCCAGCAGCGCAAAACAATAGCGTGCGAGCTTGCGCGAATCACTGGCGCCGGCCGTTTCAAACAGCGAGGTCAGATTCTGGTCTTCCATCAGCCGGGACTCGAATTGCGCAACGAACGCGGCGTGGTCCTCGCGTCGCCTTGAAGCCAATTCGGCAAGCGCCGGCAGGTGCGGCAAAAGGGTTGAGATATCCGCATCGCGCAGCCAGCCTAGCGACACTCGCTTTGCCCGCGCGCGTATCGGTGCTACCCAGTCGTTGCAAAGCCCGAGCACCTCGGTCCACAAGGCCGTTGCGTGCAGCTCACCTGCGCGGCGCAGGGCCGCTTCGCGCAGGTAGCCGTTGCGGTGGGCCAGCAGCAGGCGCAACTCTTCCATGTCGACCATGTCCCGGATTCGAGCAGTGCCGGATTCAAGCCAGCGTTGGTACTCGTCGCCGCTGGAAAAATAGTGCCCAGGCTGCCACACCTGCGTCCGGGCCAGCCCCAGGGCCACCAGGATTCGCCGGGCCAAAGTCAGCATGGGTTCAGGACGCGGCCAGCCCGTTGTGGAAAACTCACTTCAGCCGCATCTCGGCCGCCCGCGCATGCGCCTGCAAGCCTTCACCGTAGGCCAGTTCGGCGGCGATCTTGCCCAGCACCTGGGCGCCGGCTTCGCTGACTTCGATCAGGCTGGAGCGTTTCTGGAAGTCGTAGACGCCCAGCGGTGAGCTGAAACGCGCTGTGCCGCTGGTCGGCAGCACGTGGTTCGGGCCGGCACAGTAGTCGCCCAGGGATTCGCTGGTGTAGGCGCCCAGGAAGATGGCGCCTGCGTGCTTGAGCAGCGGCTCCCACTTGTGCGGGTCGCGGCTGGAGACTTCCAGGTGTTCGGGCGCGATGCGGTTGCTGATTGCGCAGGCCTCTTCCATGCTGCGCGTGTGGATCAGCGCACCGCGGCCGCTCAGGGACTTGGCGATGATCTCGGCGCGCGGCATGTCGGGCAGCAGGCGGTCTATGGCGGCCTGCACGGCGTCGATGTACGCGGCGTCGGGGCACAGCAGGATGCTTTGCGCGAGCTCGTCGTGCTCGGCCTGGCTGAACAAGTCCATGGCGACCCAATCGGCCGGCGTGCTGCCGTCGGCCAGCACCAGGATTTCCGAAGGGCCGGCGATCATGTCTATGCCCACCGTGCCGAAAACGCGCTTTTTGGCGCTGGCGACATAGGCATTGCCGGGCCCGGTGATCTTGTCGACCTTGGGCACGGTCTGCGTGCCATAGGCCAGCGCGGCAACGGCCTGCGCGCCGCCTATCGTGAAAGCGCGGGTGACACCGGCCACATAGGCGGCGGCCAGCACCAGGGCGTTTTTCTCGCCTTTGGGCGTGGGCACGACCATGATGATTTCGCCGACGCCGGCCACATGGGCCGGGATGGCATTCATCAGCACCGACGAGGGATAAGCGGCCTTGCCGCCGGGCACATAGATGCCAACGCGGTCCAGCGGCGTGACCTTCTGACCCAGCAGGGTGCCGTCTTCGTCGCGGTAGCTCCAGCTTTCGCCGCTGGCCCTCTTCTGGGCCTCGTGGTAGCTGCGCACGCGGCGCGCGGCGGCTTCGAGCGCATCGCGCTGCGCCGCCGGGATCGCATCGAACGCGGCCTTCAGTTCAGCCTGCGTGAGTTCCAGCCGGTCCATGGCGGCGGCGTCCAGCCCGTCAAAGCGCGCGGTGTATTCCAGCACCGCCGCATCGCCGCGTTGCTGCACGTCGGCCAGGATGTCGGCCACACGCTGCTCGATGGCGGCGTCGGTGTCGGCGGACCAATGCAGGCGCGCCTTGAATTCAGCCTCGAAAGTGGCGGAAACGGTGGACAGGCGGGCGGGTGCGGCGGTCTTCATGGGTCAGGATTTTCGCGAGGAGGCCGTGGCGGCCGAAAGGGCATCGATAAGCTGGCGGATCGGCGCCTGCTTGAGCTTGAGCGCAGTCTGGTTCACCACCAGGTGCGAGCTGATGTCCATGATGCGCTCGACTTCGACCAGGTGGTTGGCCTTGAGGGTGCTGCCGGTGGACACCAGGTCGACGATGGCGTCGGCCAGGCCCGTGAGCGGCGCGAGTTCCATGCTGCCGTAGAGCTTGATCAGGTCGACGTGCACGCCCTTGGTGGCGAAGAAGTCGCGGGCGATCGCCACGTACTTGGTGGCGACCTTGAGGCGCGATCCCTGGCGCACGGCGGCGGCGTAGTCAAAACCCTCGCGCACGGCCACGCTGATGCGGCATTTGGCGATCTGCAAATCGAGCGGCTGGTACAGGCCCTGGCTGCCGGACTCGAGCAGGGTGTCCTTGCCGACCACACCCATGTCAGCGCCGCCGTACTGCACATAGGTGGGCACGTCGGTGGCGCGCACCAGCACCACGCGCACGCCGGGCTGGTTGGTGTCCAGGATCAGCTTACGGGATTTTTCGGGGTCGTCCAGCACCTCGATGCCGGCCGTTTTCAGCAGCGGCAGGATGTCGTCGAAGATGCGGCCCTTGGAGAGCGCTAAGGTGATCATGCTTTCACCCGTTCGATATCGGCGCCGATGCCGCGCAGTTTGGCTTCCATCTGGTCGTAGCCGCGGTCCAGATGGTAGATGCGGTCCACCAGGGTTTCGCCTTCGGCCACCAGGCCGGCGATCACCAGGCTGGCGGAGGCGCGCAGGTCGGTGGCCATGACGGTGGCGCCGGAAAGTTTCTCAACGCCCTCCATCACCGCGACCTTGCCCTCGATCTGGATCTTGGCGCCCAGGCGCACCATCTCGTTGACGTGCATGAAGCGGTTCTCAAAAATCGTCTCGGTCACCGTGCTGCCGCCCAGCGCGATGGCGTTGAGGGCCATGAACTGGGCCTGCATGTCGGTCGGGAAACCGGGGTATTCGGTGGTGCGGAAGGATTGCGCCTTCATGCGGCCGCTGGCCTGGATACGGACAAAACCCTCGCCCGCCGTCACGATGGCACCGGCTTCGCGCAGCTTGTCGATCACGGCGTCGAGGTGGTCGGCACGGCCGTGCTTGAGCACCACGTCGCCACCGGCGGCCGCCACGGCACACAGAAAGGTGCCGGTTTCAATGCGGTCGGCCACCACCTGGTGGGTGCAGCCGTGCAGGCGCTCCACGCCCTGGATGCGGATGCGGCGCGTGCCGTGGCCTTCGATCTTCGCGCCCATCTTGATGAGCATTTCAGCCAGGTCGCCGATTTCCGGTTCCTGGGCCGCGTTTTCCAGGATGGTTTCACCCTCGGCCAGACTGGCGGCCATCAGGAAGTTTTCGGTGCCAGTGACGGTCACCATGTCGGTGGTGATGCTGGTGCCCTTCAGGCGCCCTCTTTCGCCATTCGGGCCGGCCGGCAGCTTGGCCAGCATGTAGCCGTGCTCCACGGCGATCTCGGCGCCCATGGCCTGCAGGCCCTTGATGTGCTGGTCCACCGGGCGCGAGCCGATGGCGCAGCCGCCCGGCAGCGACACCGTGGCTTCGCCGAAGCGCGCCAGCAGCGGGCCCAGGGCCAGCACGGAGGCGCGCATGGTCTTGACCAGTTCATAAGGCGCCTCGGGCGAGCTGAGCTTGCCGGCGTTGATGCGCACGGTGCCGTCGTCGCTGCGTTCGGCCTCGACACCCATGTTGCGGATCAGCTTGAGCATGGTGGCCACGTCCTGCAGGCGCGGCACGTTGCGCAGCGTGACGTCGTCGGCCGTCAGCAGCGCGGCGCACAGCTCGGGCAGCGCGGCATTCTTGGCGCCAGAAATTTCGACCGTACCGGCCAGCGGTTTGCCGCCCTTGATGAGTAGTTTGTCCATGTTTTGTTCAGTTCACGTTGCCGTTATTGTTGATTGTTGGCCCATTCGGCCGGCGTATAGGTTTTCATCGACAGCGCATGCACCTCGTCGGTCTGCATGCGGCCGCCCAGTGTGGCGTAGACCTTCTGGTGGCGCTGGATCAGGCGCTGGCCTTCAAAGGCGCTGGAGACCACAGTGGCATACCAGTGGCGGCCGTCGCCCGACAGCTCGAGGTGCTCGCAGGGCAGGCCCGCGGCGATGATGGATTGGAGTTCTTCGCTTGTCATAGCTTACCTATTGGGCACGAGACGAGTGTCTTCGCAAGCAGGGGCCGCGGAACTGGCTTTGCCAGGCCGCAGGCGCAGCGCCCCCCTCGGGGGGCAGAGAGCGACACGAAGTGCGCGAACGTGGGGGCCATATTTTTAGTGTCTGATTTTGTAGCCGGTGCGCAGCAGGTTGACGGCGACGGCGCTGACGGCCAGCAGGGCCGTCGCCACGATGCCCAGGCTCAACCACGGAGAGACGTCGCTGACGCCGAAAAAGCCGTAGCGGAAGCCGTCGATCATGTAGAAGAAGGGGTTCAGGTGGCTGACCTTCTGCCAGAAAGGCGGCAGCGAGTGGATGGAGTAAAACACGCCGCTCAGGAAGGTCATGGGCATGATGACGAAATTCTGGAAGGCCGCCATCTGGTCGAACTTCTCGGACCACAGGCCGGCGATCACACCCAGCGCGCCCAGCATGGCGGCACCCAGCACCGCGAACAGCACGATCCACAGCGGCGCCACAAAAGCCGGCTGGCCGAAAAACACGGTGACGGCGAACACGCCCATACCCACCAGCAGGCCGCGCGCGACCGAAGAGCCCACATAGGCGAAAAACCAGTGCCAGTGCGACAGCGGCGTGAGCAGCACAAACACCAGGCTGCCCATGATCTTGCTCTGGATCAGCGAGGAAGAGCTGTTGGCGAAGGCGTTCTGCAGCACGCTCATCATTACCAGGCCGGGCACCAGGAAGGCGGTGTAGCTGACCTGGTTGTAGACCTTGACCTGGTCTTGCAGCACGTGGCCGAAGATCAGCATGTAGAGCACGGCGGTCAGCACCGGCGCGCCCACCGTCTGGAAACCCACCTTCCAGAAGCGCAGCGTTTCCTTGTACAGCAGTGTTTGCCAGCCTGTCATGTTGCTACTTTCGCGAGGTCTACCGCCACGGCCGCACTATCGCCGGCGGGTTTCTTGTTCATGACGTCGAGGAAGACGTCTTCCAGGTCGGCTTTGCGGATTTCAACGTCTTCGGCCACCAGGCCCGCCTCGCGGATGGCCGCCAGGTATTGTTCGATTTCGTTCGCGTTGTGGGCCGGGAACTGCACGATGCGGCCGGTGATGCGGGCCCGCACGGCCAGGTGCGTGGGCAGTTCGCTGTCGATCTTGAAACGCAGCACGTTGGAAGACGCCGCCTTGAGCAGCTCGGAGGTCTGCGCCAGCGCCACCACCCGGCCCTGCTTGAGCATGGCGATGCGGCTGCACAGGGCCTCGGCTTCTTCGAGGTAATGCGTGGTCAGCAACACGGTGCTGCCCTGCTTGTTGAGTTTGGCGATGAACTGCCACAGGGTCTGGCGCAGTTCGACGTCAACGCCGGCGGTGGGCTCGTCCAGCACGATGACCTGCGGCTTGTGTACCAGGGCCTGCGCCACCAGCACGCGGCGTTTCATGCCGCCCGAGAGCTGGCGCATATTGGCATTGGCTTTGTCGGCCAGGCCCAGGCTGACCAGCAGTTCATCGATCCAGTCGTCGTTGTGCTTGATGCCGAAATAGCCGGACTGGATGCGCAGCGCCTCGCGCACCGAGAAAAAGGGGTCGAACACCAGCTCCTGCGGCACCACGCCGAGCTTGCGCCTGGCGTTCGCATAGTCGGTCAGCACATCGCTGCCGTGCACCTTGACGCTGCCGCTGCTGGCGCGCGACAGGCCGGCCAGTATGCTGATCAGGGAGGTCTTCCCCGCGCCGTTGGGGCCCAGCAAGCCAAAAAATTCGCCCTGCCGGATATCGAAACTGACGTCGTCAAGCGCCTTGACGACGGGACCTGTCTGATTTCGCGCGGAGGAGTAGGTTTTGGAGACGGACTGGAATGAGATCGCTGGCATGAGCCCGCCATTTTAAGGGCGGATGCTGTTTTTCAACCGGGCGCGCCGTGCAATGCCCTTGGCGGGATGCCCCGGGCGGCCAGTGGCGACCCGTTGCGGTGAAGCGCCTCAGGCCTGGGCGGCCGGAATCAGCTCCGCCACGCCATACAGGCCGGCCAGCTGGCGCAGGCGGGGCGGCAGGCCCGCCACCGAAAAATCCTTGCCGGCGGCCAGCGCTTCGCGCCGGCACTCGAGCAGCACGGCCAGGGCGGAGGAATCAAATTCCTTGAGCGCGCCGGCGTCCGCCACCACCCCAGCCGGCTGGGACAGCACGGCCTGCTTCAGGCCGCGGGCAAAACCTGCGGCTTCGGCATGCGTAAGAACGGGAGGGAGCGTCAGCACCGGCAGCGCGTCCGCTCAGGACTTCTTGGCGATTGCGCCGCTATTGGACTGGTTGCGCTGTACCAGCGAGGCGATCAGGCCGTCCACGCCCTTGGTGCTGATTTCCTGTGCGAACTGGGTGCGGTAGGTTTCCACCAGCCAGACGCCGAGCACGTTCAGGTCATAGATCTTCCAGCCCGTGGGGGTTTTTTCCATACGGTAGTCAAGTTGGACGGGATCACCCCGGCCCAGCACTTCGGTGCGCACCACCACTTCGGTGTCGGTGGGGTCCGCACGCAGCGGCTTGACGTTGACGCTCTGGTCGCTGACCTGCGACAGCGCGCCGGAATAGGTGCGGATCAGCAGGATCTTGAACTCGTCCTGCAGCTTCTTTTGCTGCTCGGGCGTGGCCTGGCGCCAGTTGCGGCCCACAGCCGCTGCCGTCATGCGCGTGAAGTTCACGTTGGGCATGATCTTGCTGTCGACCAGGGACAGCACTTTGGTCAGGTCGCCGGCCTTCACGGCTTTGTCGGTCTTGATGTTGTCCAGCACTTCTGCGGACACCCGTTTGATCAAGGCGTCAGGGGCCTCGACCTGTTGGGCGCGGACAAAGGGCGCGGCGCCCAGCAGGGCCAGGCTAAGAGTGGCGGTCAACAAGTGGCCAAGGGTTCTGCGTTTCATGATGCTCCTTCGGTGTCGAAACCGGGTATCAGCTTCATGGGCATCGGGTTGATGCTTGGTGCGCTGAGAACCGGTGTTTCGAGGGTATTTTGCGGGATTGTTTCCGGACTGGGGATGAAGTTATTCGGCAGTCTTGTAAATATTGGCGCTGCCAGACCTTCTCAAGGCCTGGTTTTGGCCCTGTTCAAGCTTGTTTCACCTGCTTACTTGGCTGCCGGCGCAGGTGCGGGCGTGGCCTGCGCGCCTTCAGGCAGGTCAAAGCGCTCTTCCTTTTCCGCCGTCCCCTTGCCGATCAGGCTGTTGCGGCGCTGCTGGTAGATATCACGGGTAAAACTGTATTTGTCCAGCGCCGCCTGGTCCAGCACCTCACTGGCGCCCAGCAGGTTGGCACGGACGTTGACCACGCGCAGCGTCGTCAGGGTGTTGCGGACACGGACATTGCTGGCCTGGGTGACCGCGTCCATCTGGGAGTCCACCAGCAGGCCGGCGGTATCGCGCACCGAGGAGGAGCCCAGCACTGGCAGCACCAGGTAAGGGCCCGACCCCACACCCCAGGTACCCAGGGTCTGGCCGAAATCTTCCGAATGCTTCGGAATCTTCATTTCACTGGCCACGTCAAAAATGCCGCCCAGGCCCCAGAGGGTGTTGGTGGTGACGCGGAACAGGCTGTCGGCGGCCGCCTCGCCCTTGCCCTGCAGCAGGTTGTTGACCATGGACCAGACATCGGAAATGTTGCCGAAAAAGCTGGTGACGCCGGTGCGCACGGGCTGGGGCGTGACGTCGCGGTAGGCGGTGGCCACGGGCTTGAGGACGGTGCGGTCCAGGCCTTCGTTGAAGCCGAACATGGCCCGGTTGAAGGGCTCCAGCGGGTCGGACGGATTGGCGCCGGGGCCGGTTGCGCATCCCTGAAGCAGCGCTACTGCGAGAACAGCGCCGGCCCACCCTGTTGATTTTTTCATCATGTTGTTGAAAGTCATTTTTTTTCTGTCGTCGCTGGTGGCGGCGCAGACCCGGATCCGGAACTGCTGTCCGCCGCTTTACTGTATAAAAACTGGCTGATCAGATTCTCAAGTACTACGGCAGATTGCGTGTTTTTGATCACGTCTCCCGCCGCGAAATTTTTCTCGTCCCCGCCGGCCTCCACGCCGATGTACTGCTCACCGAGCAGGCCGCTGGTCAAAATCTTGAGCGAGCTGTCCTTGGGAAACACATAACGGCTTTCCATCGCCAGGCTGACGCTCGCCTGATAGGACTTGTCGTCGAAAGTGATATTTTCAACTCGCCCGACCACCACACCGGCACTTTTAACCGCGGCGCGCGGTTTCAGGCCGCCAATATTGTCGAATTTCGCCGTGATCTTGTAAGAAGTGTCGAAATTCAGTGAGAGAAGGTTGGCGGATTTCAGTGCCAGGAACAGGATGGCGGCCCCCCCAATCAGGACAAACAGGCCAACCCAGAGATCATTTTTGGAGCGTTGCATGGTTCTTCTTTCAGTGGCCCCGAAGGGCAGCCCTGCACCGACCATTCAAGGCGAACACTGGAGCGGTGCATTTTCTCATGGGCGGATTAAAAATGTTTTAGGGTGGCTTAAAGGCCGCATCAGAGGCTGAACATCGACGCGGTGAGCAGGAAATCCAGCCCCAGCACGGCCAGCGAAGCCACCACCACGGTGCGCGTGGTGGCGCGCGAAACGCCTTCGGGCGTGGGCTGGGCCTCAAATCCCTGGTGCAGGGCGACAAAGGTGACGGTCACGCCGAACACAAAGCTCTTGATGATGCCGTTGCCCACGTCGCGCCAGACGTCCACGCCGGACTGCATCTGGCTCCAGAAGGAGCCGGCGTCTATGCCGATCATGACCACGCCGACCAGCCAGCCGCCCATGATGCCGACGGCGCTGAACACCGCCGCCAGCAGGGGCATGGCAATGATGCCGCCCCAGAAACGCGGCGCCAGGATGCGGCGTATCGGGTCGACGGCCATCATTTCCATGGCAGACAGCTGTTCGCCGGCCTTCATCAGGCCGATTTCGGCGGTCAGGGCCGTGCCGGCGCGGCCGGCAAACAGCAGCGCCGTGACCACCGGCCCGAGTTCGCGCACCAGGCTGAGCGCCACCAGCAGGCCCAGCGCCTCGGCCGAACCGTAGCGCTGCAGCGTGTAGTAGCCCTGCAGGCCCAGCACAAAACCGACAAACAGGCCGGACACCGCGATGATGGCCAGCGAATAGTTGCCCAAAAAGAAGATCTGGTCGCGCACCAGGCCGAAGCGGGCCAGCGCCGGCCCGCTCAGGGCCACCAGCCGCGACATCAGCCGCGCGGCGTAGCCCATATCGGCCAGTTGCCTGCGCACCGCAAAACCGAGGTCGGACACCAGGCCGAGGGGACTGTAGCGGCTCATGCGCGCTCCTTTTGGGCCGCATCCGCGTTGCCGAAGTCGGCTTCCACACCCGGCCCGGGATAATGGAATTTCACGGGACCTTCGCTCTCGGCGTTGACGAACTGGTGCACCAGCGGATCGGTGGAGTGCCTGACCTCGTCGGGCGTTCCCTGCGCCGCGATGCCGCCGTTGGCCAGGATGATGACCTTGTCGGCGATGCGGAAGGTCTCTTCCAGGTCATGCGAGACCACAATGCTGGTGATGCCCAGGGTGTCGTTGAGCTGGCGTATCAGCTGCGCGGCGGTGCCCAGCGAGATCGGGTCCAGCCCCGAGAAGGGTTCGTCGTACATGATGAGTTCGGGGTCCAGCACGATGGCGCGCGCCAGCGCCACGCGCCTGGCCATGCCGCCGGAAATCTCGCTGGGCATCAGGTCGCGCGCGCCGCGCAGGCCCACGGCGTTGAGCTTCATCAGCACGATGTCGCGGATCAGGCGCTCATTCAGCGCGGTGTGCTCACGCAACGGGAAAGCCACGTTGTCGAACACGCTCAAATCAGTGAACAGCGCGCCGAACTGGAACAGCATGCCCATGCGCCGGCGGGCGAGATAAAGCTCTTCCTGCACCAGCTTGCCGACATCCTTGCCGTCAAACAGCACGGCGCCGCCAGTGGCCTTCTGCTGGCCGCCTATGAGCCGCAGCACGGTGGTCTTGCCGCCGCCCGAGGCGCCCATCAGCGCGGTGACCTTGCCGCGCGGCACGGTCAGGGTGACTTTGTCGAGGATGACGCGATCCCCGGCCGAACCCGGGTAGGAAAAGGTCACATCCTTGAATTCAACCAGTGATGAAGCGGAGATGTCGGCCATGGGCAAAAAGGAAAGCCGACGAAGGCGCCGGCGGTGCTAGGGGAATGCCCTAATGATACGGGGTTTGGCCCGAACCATCCCTGGAAGTAATACCCGCCGGTAATACCGTGGGGTCTACGCATCGTTCACCTCGCGGTGAAGGCGTCGCGCACCCAGGGTCTAGCCCGGGTTTGATCAACCGCCGGATATGGCGTTCAAAAGGCGTCAGCGAGGCAAATCGCTGTAACCCATCAAAAATTCGTCGACCGCGCGCGCGGCCTGGCGGCCTTCGCGAATCGCCCAGACCACCAGGCTCTGGCCGCGGCGGATATCACCGGCGGCGAACACCTTGGGCACGTTGGTGGCATATCCGCCGGTGAAGTCGGTGCTCGCCTTGGCGTTGCCGCGGTTGTCTTTTTCAATGCCGAAGGCCTCCAGCACGGAAGCCACCGGCGAGACAAAGCCCATGGCCAGCAGCACCAGGTCGGCCTTGAGGGTCTGCTCGGAACCGGGCACCTCGACCATCTTGCCGTCTTTCCATTCGACACGAACCGTCTTCAGGCCGGTGACCTTGCCTTTTTCGCCCATCAATTCCTTGGTGGAGATCGCGAATTCGCGCTCGCAGCCTTCCTCATGCGACGAAGAGGTGCGCAGCTTGATCGGCCAGTAAGGCCAGGTCATGGGGCGGTTTTCTTCTTCGGGTGGCTGGGGCATCAGCTCGAACTGGGTGACGCTGGCGGCGCCGTGGCGGTTGCTGGTGCCCACGCAGTCGGAGCCGGTGTCGCCGCCGCCGATCACGATGACGTGCTTGCCGTCGGCGCGCAACTGGCCCTTGACCTTGTCGCCGGCATTGACTTTGTTCTGCTGGGGCAGAAACTCCATCGCGAAGTGCACGCCGTCCAGGTCGCGGCCGGGCACGGGCAGGTCGCGCGACTGCTCGGCGCCGCCGGTCAGGATCACGGCGTCAAAATCTTTTTGCAGTTGCTCGGGACTGATGCTTTCTTTGGCCCAGTTGGTGACTTTGGAATCCTTGGGCAAGGCGCCGACCATCACGCCGGTGCGGAAGTTCACGCCTTCGGCCTTCATCTGCTCGACGCGGCGGTCGATGTGGACTTTTTCCATCTTGAAGTCGGGGATGCCGTAGCGCAGCAGGCCGCCGATGCGGTCGTTCTTCTCGAACAGGGTCACCTCGTGGCCGGCGCGCGCCAGCTGCTGGGCCGCGGCCATGCCGGCGGGGCCGGAGCCGACGACGGCGACTTTCTTGCCGGTCTTGTGTTTGGGCATCACCGGCTTGACCCAGCCTTCGGACCAGGCGCGGTCGATGATGGCGTGCTCAATCGACTTGATGCCGACGGCGTCGTCGTTCACGTTCAGCGTGCAGGCGGCCTCGCAGGGCGCCGGGCAGATGCGGCCGGTGAATTCGGGGAAGTTGTTGGTGCTGTGCAGCGTGTCGATGGCGTTTTTCCAGTCGGCGCGGAACACCATGTCGTTGAAGTCGGGAATGATGTTGTTGACCGGGCAGCCGTTGTTGCAAAACGGCGTACCGCAGTCCATGCAGCGCGCAGCCTGCTTGTTGGCCTGCGCGTCGTCCAGCCCGATGACGAACTCGCGGTAGTTCTTCAGGCGCTCAGGCACGGGCTTGTAGCCCTCCTCGATGCGCTCGTATTCCATGAAGCCGGTGATTTTTCCCATGATGAGGTCCTGTGCAATTCTTCTTTAAGCTTTTCCGGCTGCCGGCCCATCCATCATGGGCGCGGGCAGTTCCGGTTCAATGCAAGCGTGGGGCTTGGCCTACTTGGCGGCTACCGCTTCCTGGTTGGTGGCGACCTGCGCCCGGGTGGTCTCGGTAGACGCTTCCAGGCGGCGCTCCTTGCGTTCGATCAGGGCCCGCTTGTATTCGTTCGGGAAGACCTTGACGAACTTCAGGCGCGACTCGCTCCAGTTGTCCAGCAGTTCGCGCGCGCGCTTGCTGCCGGTCCAGCGATTGTGGTCCTGCAGCAGGCGCTTGAGCAGCTCCTCGTCGCTTTCGCCCGCGTGCCAGTCGGCCTTGTCATGGGTGTGCTGCTCGGCCGTGGTGACGATGCGGTCCATGGAGACCATGGAGGTGTTGCAGCGCGTGGCGAACAGGCCGTCCTCGTCGTACACATAGGCCACGCCGCCGCTCATGCCGGCGGCAAAGTTGCGGCCGGTCTTGCCCAGCACCGCGACGGTGCCGCCCGTCATGTATTCGCAGCCGTGGTCGCCCGTGCCTTCAACGACCGCCGTGGCGCCCGAAAGCCGTACGGCGAAACGCTCGCCGGCCACGCCGCTGAAGAAGGCTTCGCCGGTGGTCGCGCCGTAAAGCACGGTGTTGCCGACGATGGTGTTCTTCACCGCGTCGCCGCGGAAGTCGATGCTGGGGCGCACCACGATGCGGCCGCCGGACAGGCCCTTGCCGGTGTAGTCGTTGGCGTCACCGATCAGGTACATGGTGATGCCCTTGGCCAGGAAGGCGCCGAAGGACTGGCCGCCCGTGCCTTCCAGCTGGATGCGCAGGGTGTCGTCGGGCAGGCCCTGTGGGTGGTGGCGCGTCAGTTCGCCCGACAGCATGGCGCCGACGGTGCGGTTGACGTTGCGCGCCACTTCGATGAACTGGACTTTTTCGCCCTTTTCAATCGCGGCCCTGGATTTTTCGATCAGGCGCACGTCCAGCGCTTTTTCGAGCGCGTGGTCCTGCTCCATGACATGCAGGCGCGGCACGTCGGCCGGCACGTTGGGCTGGTAGAACAGGCGGCTGAAATCCAGGCCGCTGGCTTTCCAGTGCTCGATGCCTTTCTGCGTGTCGAGCAGGTCGGCGCGGCCGATCAGGTCGTCGAACTTGCGCACGCCGAGTTGCGCCATCAGCTGGCGCGCCTCTTCGGCGACGAAGAAGAAGTAGTTGACGACGTGCTCGGGCTTGCCGCTGAACTTCTGGCGCAGCACCGGGTCCTGCGTGGCCACGCCGACGGGGCAGGTGTTGAGGTGGCACTTGCGCATCATGATGCAGCCTTCGACCACCAGCGGCGCGGTGGCGAAACCGAACTCGTCGGCGCCCAGCAGCGCGCCGATGATGACGTCGCGGCCGGTTTTCATCTGGCCGTCGGCCTGCACGCGGATACGGCCGCGCAGTCGGTTGAGCACCAGGGTCTGCTGGGTTTCGGCGAGGCCGATTTCCCAGGGCGAGCCGGCATGCTTGATGGATGACCAGGGCGAGGCGCCCGTGCCGCCGTCATGGCCGGCGATCACCACGTGGTCGGACTTGGCCTTGGCCACGCCGGCCGCGATAGTGCCGACACCGACTTCGCTGACCAGCTTGACGCTGATGCTGGCGCGCGGGTTGACGTTTTTCAGGTCGTGGATCAGCTGGGCCAGGTCCTCGATCGAATAAATGTCGTGGTGCGGCGGCGGCGAGATCAAACCGACGCCGGGCACCGAGTAGCGCAGCTGGCCGATGTATTCGCTGACCTTGCCGCCGGGCAGCTGGCCGCCCTCGCCGGGCTTGGCGCCCTGCGCCATCTTGATCTGGATCTGGTCGGCCGACACCAGGTATTCGGCCGTGACGCCGAAACGCCCCGAGGCCACCTGCTTGATGCGCGAGCGCAGCGAGTCGCCGTCCTGCAGCGGCAGGTCGACCTCGACCTGTTTCGGGCCGATCACGCTTTTCAGCGTCTCACCCTTCTTGATCGGGATGCCCTTGAGCTCTTGCCGGTAACGGTTCGGGTCTTCACCGCCCTCGCCCGTGTTGCTCTTGCCGCCGATGCGGTTCATGGCCACGGCCAGCGTGGCATGGGCTTCGGTGCTGATGGAGCCCAGCGACATGGCGCCGGTGGCGAAACGCTTGACGATGTCCTTGGCCGGCTCGACCTCATCGATCGGAATGGCCTTGGAGGGGTCGATCTTGAACTCGAACAGGCCGCGCAAAGTCATGTGGCGGCGGTTCTGGTCGTTGATCAGCTGGGCGTATTCCTTGTAGGTGTTCCAGTTGTTTGACCGCGTGGAATGCTGCAGCTTGGCGATCGCATCGGGCGTCCACATGTGGTCTTCGCCGCGCACGCGCCAGGCGTATTCGCCGCCGGCATCCAGCATGTTGGCCAGCACCGGGTCGTCGCTGAAGGCGGCGCGGTGCATGCGCAGCGCTTCCTCGGCGATCTCGAACACGCCCATGCCTTCGACCTGGCTGGCAGTGCCGGTGAAGAACTTGGCCACGGCATCGCGGTTCAGGCCGATGGCCTCGAACAGCTGGGCGCCGCAGTAGCTCATATAAGTGGACACGCCCATCTTGGACATGATCTTGGACAGGCCCTTGCCGATGGCCTTGGTGTAGTTGTAGACGGCTTTCTCGGTGCTGAGATCGCCCGGCAGGCCCTTGGACAGCTCGGCCAGGGTTTCCATGGCGAGGTAAGGATGCACGGCTTCGGCACCGTAGCCGGCCAGCACGGCGAAGTGGTGCACTTCGCGGGCCGAGCCGGTCTCCACCACCAGGCCGGCCGTGGTGCGCAGGCCTTCCTTCACCAGGTGCTGATGAATCGCGGACAAGGCCAGCAGGGCCGGGATGGCGACCTGGGTGGCGCTGATGCCGCGGTCGCTGACGATCAGGATGTTCTTGCCGTCCTTGATCGCGTCAACCGCCTCGGCGCACAGCGACGCCAGTTTGGCCTCGACGCCTTCGTGGCCCCAGGCCAGCGGATAGGTGATGTCCAGGGTGTAGCTCTTGAACTTGCCCTGGGTGTGCGCCTCGATGTCGCGCAGCTTCTGCATGTCGGCGACGTTGAGCACGGGCTGGCTGACTTCCAGCCGCATCGGCGGGTTGACCTGGTTGATGTCCAGCAGGTTGGGCTTGGGACCGATGAAGGACACCAGCGACATCACGATGGCTTCACGGATCGGGTCGATGGGCGGGTTGGTCACCTGCGCGAACAGCTGCTTGAAGTAGTTGTACAGCGGCTTGTTCTTGTTGGACAGCACGGCCAGCGGGCTGTCGTTGCCCATGGAGCCGGTGGCTTCCTCGCCGTTCGCGGCCATGGGGGACATCAGGAACTTGATGTCTTCCTGGGTGTAACCGAAGGCCTGCTGCCTGTCGAGCAGCGGGATGTCGGAAACCGCGGGGGCGTTCACCGGAGCGGCCTTGGCGGCCTTGCCGGCCACGTCGTCCAGCTTGATGCGCAGGTTTTCGATCCACTGCTTGTAAGGCTTGCTGTGGGCCAGCGTGGCCTTGATTTCCTCGTCGTCGACCATGCGGCCCTGTTCCAGGTCGATCAGGAACATTTTGCCGGGCTGCAAGCGCCATTTGCGCACGATCTTGTGCTCGGGAACCGGCAGCACACCCGATTCGGAGGCCATGATGACCAGGTCGTCGTCGGTCACGCAGTAGCGCGAGGGGCGCAGGCCGTTGCGGTCCAGCGTGGCGCCGATCTGCCGGCCGTCGGTGAAGACGATGGAGGCCGGGCCGTCCCAGGGCTCCAGCATGGCGGCATGGTATTCATAGAAGGCCTTGCGGCGCTCATCCATGGTGGTGTGCTGTTCCCAGGGCTCGGGAATCATCATCATCACGGCCTGGCTGATGGGGTAGCCGGCCATGGTCAGCAGTTCCAGGCAGTTGTCGAAGGTGGCGGTGTCGGACTGGCTGGCAAAGCTGATCGGGTAGAGCTTTTGCAGGTCGGCGCCCAGCACCGGCGAGGACATCACGCCCTCGCGCGCCTTCATCCAGTTGTAGTTGCCCTTGACGGTGTTGATCTCGCCGTTGTGCGCGACGTAGCGGTAGGGGTGGGCCAGCGGCCACTCGGGGAAGGTGTTGGTGGAGAAGCGCTGATGCACCAGGCCGAGTGCCGACACGCAGCGCGTGTCGGTCAGGTCGCGGTAGTAAGTGCCCACCTGGTCGGCCAGCAGCAGGCCCTTGTAGACCACCGTACGGCTGGACATGCTGGGCACGTAATACTCTTTGCTGTGCGTCAGGCGCAGGTTCTGGATGGCGGCGCTGGCGGTCTTGCGAATGACGTAGAGCTTGCGTTCCAGTGCGTCCTGCACGATCACGTCGTTGCCGCGGCCGATGAAGATCTGCCGCAGGATGGGCTCTTTTTCGCGCACGGTGGGCGACATCGGCATGTCGCGGTTGACCGGCACGTCGCGCCAGCCCAGCAGCACCTGGCCTTCGGCCTTGACGGCGCGCTCGAGGGCCTGTTCGCAGGCCAGTCGTGACGCGTGCTCTTTCGGCAGGAAGACCATGCCGACGCCGTATTCGCCGGGTGGCGGCAGTTGAACGCCCTGCGTCGCCATTTCTTCGCGGTAGAGCGCGTCGGGCAGCTGGATCAGGATGCCGGCGCCGTCGCCCATGAGCTTGTCAGCGCCCACTGCGCCCCGGTGGTCGAGGTTTTCGAGGATTTTCAGGCCTTGCTGGACGATGGCATGGCTTTTGTGCCCCTTGATATGGGCCACGAAACCGACGCCGCAGGCATCGTGCTCGTTGGCTCCGGAGTACAAACCGTTTTCTTCAAAATGCTTGATTTCAGCAGCCGTGGTCATGGCAATTCCTCGTCGGTTGAGGATGGCGGCGATGCAGGAGTGGCCCCGAAAAAAGGCCGGCAACGCTTCCATCCGCAAGGTTCATAATTTTTCGCAGGGAATGGGAGCATAGTGCACTGCAACAACAATGCCAAGCACTTTAAATGGGGTCAGATACTTATTAAAGATCGATGAAATTAATCGGAATTTAATTGGGGACATATTAAATTGCGCCGCAGCAAGCCCCCCTGGAAGGTTTGCTCAGGAGGTCGGCACATCCTTTGGCCCCGCAGGCGGACGCCCTGCCTGGTTTCTGGTCACGCGGCGCTCAGTGCGCTTTTGCAGTTCCGCCAGAAAATCAGCCCCTCCGAGCGCCCAGCCGCTGAGGGCCGCGCGGGTCAGCACGTCCTGCTGCTCCAGTGTGATGCCGTCGCGCACCAGTTCGGCGTAAGCCGCCTCGCGGGCAAAAGGCGTGTTGCCCAGCGCCCAGACCAGCGGGTGCGGCGTCAGCAGGCTGTCGACCCGCAAGCCCGCGTAATGGCCGTGGCTGGACCAGGGATAGTCCCTGGCCTCGGCTACCAGCCCCGCGCGGACGGGGTTCAGGTCCATATAGGCCATGCAAGCCAGCAGGTAGCGCTCGGCCTCGATCACAGTGGCGCGGTAGCGCCCTTCCCACAGGGTGCCGGAGCGCCCCTGGCTGTCATTGAAGTAGCGCACATAACGCCGCCCCGCGGCCTGCATCATCTGCGGCAGGCCCTCCGCCGTGCTGGGCGTAGCCAGCAGGTGGAGATGGTTGTCCATCAGCACATAGGCGTGCAGGGCAACGCCGGATTTGCGGGCGCTTTCGCCCAGCAGCGCCAGCAGCATCTGGTGGTCGGCGGCGGACGCAAAAATGGCCTGCCGGTTATTGCCCCGCTGGATGATGTGGTGGGGGTAGCCGGGAAGGGTCAGACGCGGGAGACGGGCCATGGAATGCAATGCCTGGAGTTTGCACCATGATATTGGAACCCGACCCCGATTTCAGCCTCTCCCGGGGAGGCCCCGAGAAAGCGGCCGCTGCGCTTAGCGGACGACCTTGCCGTCGGGAGTGATGGTGACCAGGTCGATGGCGCGCACCGATTCGTATTTCTTCGGGCGCAGGTTCACGCGAAAGCCGCCCACATCGTAGTCCGTCATCGATTCAAAGGCTTTTTGCAGACCGGCCCGGTCGGGCTTGCCGCTGCCCGCCGCGCTGCGGCGCACGCCTTCAGCGAAGGTGCGAGCTGCGATGTAGCCTTCCACACTTTCATAGCTGGGGGTCTGGTCGGTCTGGTTCAGTACATCAAGGTATTCCTTGATGATGGGCGTGCCGGTGCTGCGCGGCGAAGGCACGACCTGCGAAATCACGACACCGCCGATTTCCTTGCCGAGGGCGCTGAACAGCGGATCGATACCCACCACGGAAAAATTCAGGAACTGCCCGCCGTAGCCGGCCTGGCGCATCTTGCGGATGAAGGCAGCCGATGAATTGAACAGGCTGACCTGGATGACGGCCTGGGGCTGTGCCTTCATCAGCAACGCCACGGCCGCGTCGACCTTGTCGCTGTTGACCGGTGACAAGGCGCTGCCGACGATGGCCGGCCGCTTCAGGTCGACCAAGGCCTGGTTGACGGCTGCCAGGCCGCCGCGCCCCATGGCATCGTCTTCGGCAAACACCGCGATGCGGTCCTGGTTCAGCGTGGCGCAATGGCGCGCGATTTTGTAGGCCTCGTCGGCCAACGCGGGACGCACATGGAAAATGTTGACGAGCGCAGGATCGTGCAGCGCGTCGGACGCGGCAAAGGGCGCGAAAAACAGCGTGCCCGAGGCCTTGGCCGCGGCAAAGGCGGCGTCGCAGCTGGCGGTGCCGGTGAAGCCGAAGAGCGCGTCCACGCCCTCGTCGATCAGCTGCTTGGCATTGGCGGCGGCCTTGGCCGGGGTGTAGCCGTCGTCCAGGGCTTTGACTTCGATCTTGTGGCCGCCCGCGCCGTTCTTGGCGTTGATCGCGTCGAAATAAATTTTGGCGCCATTCAGGTAGGCCAGGCCGATCTGGTCGGCGGCGCCGGTGAGCGGCACGGATTGACCGACGACGATTTTTCGCGCGGTCTTGCTTTGCGCCCACAGCGCGGGACTTGCCACCACAGCGCCTGCCGACACACCACTGAGAATTAACTGACGCCGATTGAAGCCCATGACAACACCTTTTGAGAGACGGAGATAGCCAAAGCAGGTTTGATGCCTGCATTGCAGCATGCGCTTACTGTTCCAAAGAAATGTCACAAATTGTGCGCAGACCCTAAGCGTAATCCGTGTGAGGCCGAAAAGACAGCGGGGGAAATGCCGACACGTCATAAGCCTATGCGCCGTCATAAACCTTGATGACAGCTATTGATTGTGTGGACCGGCGTTAATGCCCCGGCGTGCGCAAACCCGTCAAGCGCTGCAGCTGCAGCGCCAGGACCAGTCCCAGCGCGGAGCTGGCCGCGGTCACCCAGCCCGTCCATTGCCAGCCCCCTGCTGTCGCGGCCACCCAGGCCACCAGCGGAGGACCCGCGAACTGGCCCAGTGCCGACCATTGCTGCATCCAGCCCACCGTGGTGGACACCGTGTCCGCACCGGGCGCCAGCCGGACGGCCAGGCTGAACAGGGTGGCCGGGATCAAGCCGCCGACCATGGAGAAACCCAGGATGGCCGCGTATTGCAGCGCGGGCGGCACGCCCGAAAAAGCCAGCAAGGCGCCGCCCCCCATCGCCAGGAAGCCTGCGCCCAGCAACACCAGCGGCGGCAGGCCGCGGCCCAGCAGCCGCCCGGCGGCGACGTTGCCGACGATGTTGACGGCGGCCGCGAGCGCCGTCAGCGGCCCGGCCCAGTTGGCGGCCACACCGGCCTGCGCATAGATGGACGGCAGGAAACCGACCACCGCAAGCCATTGCCCCGAATACGCCGCAAAAGCCACGGCCATGAGCCAGGCGGCGCGCGAACGCAAGGTCGCCGCGATGAGCTGGCCGTTGCGGGGCCGGCCGGCCGCCGGGACCGCCCCGGGCGGCTCCGCCGGCACCCGCCATGCGAGCACCAGGGCCAGCATCGCCGCCAGCGCGGCCAGCAGCCACCACAGGAGGCGCCAGCCCCACTGCGGGCCGCCCCAAGCAATGAGATAGGGCCCGGCCAGCAAGGCCAGCGAAGCGCCCAGCGGCATGTAAGCGCCCCACATGCCGAGCATGCCGTTGAGTTTTTCCTCCGGTACGAGGCGGCGCACCAGGGCCGGCGCCGGCAGCACCACCCACAAGAATCCCAGGCCCTCCAGGACGCGCGTCGCCAGCAGGCCATGGACGCCGGGCGCCATGGCCCCCAGGGCACTGGCCGAGGCCAGCACCCAGAGGCCGGCCACCATGCTGCGCTTGAGCCCGGCGCGCTGCACAGCCAGCCCGGTCACCAGGCCCAGCGCCATGCCGGCCAGTTGCACCAGCGACAACAGAAAGCCGGCCTGCAGCAGCGAGACGCCCAGCACCTGGCCCAGCACGGGCAAGGCCGGCGGCAGTTTGCCCACATGCAGCGCGGCCACCACGCCGGCCGCGATCACGCACCAGGCGGCTCGCATGCTGGCAGCGGTATCCGGCTTGATGTCAGTCACGCGGGGGCAAGGCGTGAAGGGAAGGTTCAGGCCGCGAAAGCGGCCCGCCCCTTGAGGCGTTCATGCTCTTTGGCGGCAAAGCGGTCCGTCATGCCGGCGATGTAGTCGGCCACCACGCGCTCGGGCTTGGCGCCCGCGGCGTGCGGGACGTCCACGCCGTCAAAGCGGTCGATGTGGGCCTGCGGCATCTGCGCGGGGTCGGCCATATAGGCCTCGAACAGCTCGCGCACCACCTGCTTGGCGGCCTGCGTGGTCTCCACCACCTTGGGATGGCGGTAGAGGTTTTGCAGCAGGAAGCGCTTGAGCAAGGCGGACTGCCGCGCCATCTCCGGCGTGAAGCAGACCAGCGCGGGGTGCTGGCGCACTTCGTCGGCGCTCGCGGGCGCCGCCTTGTGAACCGCCGCCCAGGTCGCGTCCATCACGTTGTAGACCTGGGCGCTGAGCATGCGGCGTATGGTTTCAAACAGCAGCCGGCGGCCCTGCAGGCCGGGATGGGCCAGCCGCGTCTCGCGGCAGTACTGGCTGAAGAGTTCCACGTCCTCGAGCTGCTCCAGCGTCAGCAGGCCGGAGCGCACGCCGTCGTCGATGTCGTGGGCGTTGTAGGCGATTTCGTCGGCCAGGTTGGCGAGCTGCGCTTCCAGGCTGGGCTGCTGCCATTTCGGGCCGTCGGCGGGCTGCTCCACAAAGCGGCGGGCCACGCCGCCCGGCTCGCGCGACTCGATGCGAAGCGCGTTGCGCCGGGAGCAATGCTTGAGGATGCCTTCGCGTGTCTCGAAGCTGAGGTTCAGGCCGTTGTAGGCCGGGTAGCGCTCTTCCAGCGCATCCACGACGCGCAGGCTTTGCAGGTTGTGCTCGAAGCCGGCGCTCTCGGGATGGCCGGCCTTGAGGCAGGCGTTCAGGGCATCCTGGCCGGCATGGCCGAAGGGGGTGTGGCCCAGGTCGTGCGCCAGCGCGATGGCCTCCACCAGGTCCTCATTGAGCTGCAGCGTGCGGGCGATGGAACGCCCCAGCTGCGCGACTTCCAGCGAATGGGTCAGGCGGGTGCGGAACAGGTCGCCCTCGTGGTTGAGGAACACCTGGGTCTTGTAGACCAGACGCCGAAAGGCCGTGGAATGCACGATGCGGTCGCGGTCGCGCTGGAAGTCGGAGCGCGTGGGCGCGGCCGGCTCGGTGTAGCGGCGCCCGCGCGACAGCGCGGGGTCACAGGCATAGGGCGCGAGGGTCATGGTTCACACTCTCCAGGCGGTTACGCGCATTACGCGCAGCACAGGTCGATCACGCCGCGCACCAGCGCGTCGGGCGCGCTGCGAAGCGCCGCTTTGCCCGGGCCGTCGATCACGATAAAACGTATCTCGCCGGCTTCGGATTTTTTGTCGATGCGCATCAATTCCAGGTAGCGCCCGGCATTGTCAGTGGCCGACAGCACCGGCGCCTTGACCGGCAGGCCGGCTCGCCGCACCAGCCGGGTCAGGCGCTCCACAAAAGCCATGTCGACCAGGCCCAGGCGCTCGGACAGGTGCGCGGCCATCACCATGCCGCAGCCCACGCCCTCGCCGTGCAGCCATTCACCATAGCCCAGGCCGGATTCAATCGCGTGGCCGAAGGTGTGGCCGAAATTCAGGATGGCCCGCAGGCCGGTTTCACGCTCGTCCTGGCCCACCACCCAGGCCTTGATTTCACAGCTGCGCTTGATCGCGTGGGCCATGGCCGCGGGCTCCCGGGCGAGCAGGCCGTCGAGATTGGCCTCTATCCATTCCAGGAAGTCCATGTCGGCGATCGGGCCGTATTTGATGATCTCCGCCAGGCCCGCGCTCAGTTCGCGCGGCGGCAGCGTCGCCAGGGCATCGAGGTCGCAGACCACCAGCAGCGGCTGGTAAAACGCGCCAATCATGTTCTTGCCGAGCGGGTGGTTGATGGCCGTCTTGCCGCCGACCGAAGAATCCACCTGCGCCAGCAAGGTCGTGGGCACCTGCACAAAGGGCACGCCGCGCATATAGCTGGCAGCGGCGAAACCGGTCATGTCGCCCACCACGCCGCCGCCCAGCGCGAACATCACCGTCTTGCGGTCGCAGCCGTTCTCGAGCAGGGCGTCGAAAATCAGCTGCAGCGTGGGCCAGTCCTTATGGACTTCGCCGTCGGGCAGATTTACCAGAAGCACCTTGTCGTAACGCTGGCGCAGCGCCTGGCTCAGTTGCGCCGCATACAAGGGGGCCACCGTGGTGTTCGACACCACCAGCGCGGTGGCGGCTTTCGGGAGATCCTGGTAAGTCAGCGCGTTGCCGAGAAGGCCGTTGCCGATGGCGATCGGATAGCTGCGCTCGCCGAGGTCGATCTGGACCCGCGCCGCCGCGGAAGGGGAATTTGCGTGCATAGGTGGAAGTGTAGGGGCACTCGCCGCGCCGGGGCCACCGGCCTGCACGGCAAAAGCGGCGATCAGGGCGGGGCCAGCAAGCCGGCCAGTTCCAGCTGCATGAGGATCATGTTGACCAGGGTCGACACCGAGGGGCGGCCGGTCTCGATGACGAAGTGGGCGGTTTCCCGGTACAGCGGGTCGCGCGCGGCATAAAGGTCCCTGAGCCTGGCCAGCGGGTCGGCGACCTGGAGCAGGGGCCGGTTCTGGTCGTGCCGCAGGCGGCGAAACACCTCTTCGGGGATGGAATGCAGGTAGACCACCTGCGCGCGCTCGCGAAGGTGCTGGCGATTGGCGGGACGCAGCACGGTCCCTCCGCCGCTGGACAGCACGCAGGAGGGGCCCTGCGTCAGCTCGTCGATGACCTGCTGCTCGATGTCCCGGAAGGCGTTTTCGCCCTCACGCTCGAAAAACTCGCGTATGGAGCAGGCGATGCGCTGCTCGATCACCTGGTCCGAATCGATGAAGCGCAGCCCCATCTTGCGGGCCAGGTGCCGGCCGACGGTGGACTTTCCCGAACCCGGCAGGCCCACGCAGGCGATTCTCAACGGGTGTGCATTCAATGGAGTCTGGGGGCATTCACCCCGGGATGCGTGATTGGAGGAAGGCAAGGAAATGGGCCGGTTTCACAAACGCGACAGGCCCCAAAGGGCCCGCCATTACCTGCATTTTCCCACCAAACCGGCCCCGCCTCGCGGCGAAGCCGGCCCCACCGGGCTCAGCGCAATGCCGATCCGTTGGTCAGCATCTTGGGCGTGATGAACACCAGCAGTTCGGACTTCGTGGCCGAGCGGGTCCGCTGCTTGAACAGATTGCCGACGCCGGGCAGGTCGCCCAGGAACGGAACCTTGGTTTCATTGTCGCGGTCGTTCTGCTCAAAGATGCCGCCGATCACCACGGTCCCGCCGTTTTCCACCAGAACCTGCGTCTGGATGTGCTTGGTGTCGATCGCGAAGCCGTTGGCCGTTTCGCGGCCCACGCTGTCCTTGTTCACGTCGACGTTCAGGATGATGTTGCCCTCAGGCGTGATCTGCGGCGTGACCTCGAGCTTCAGGTTGGCCTTGCGGAAGCTGATGGACGTGGCGCCGCTGGAGGTCGCCTGCTGGTACGGCAGTTCCGTGCCTTGCTCGATCAGCGCCTTGACCTGGTCCGCCGTGACAACGCGGGGGCTGGAAACGATCTTGGTCTTGCCGTCGGCTTCGGACGCGGAAATTTCGAGGTTCAGGAATCGCGTCTTGGCGGCGTTGAACAGGGACACGGCAAAGGTCGCTGCCGAGAAACCGTTCTGGCCCACGGCCGGCAGGCTCAGGAATTCGCCGGCGTTGGTACCCGCCGTCGTCGCGCTGTAGGTGCCGCCGAACGCCGTGTTGGTGTTCTGGTTGAAAGGCTGGCCGCCGAGCCGCACGCCCAGCGACTTGCCGAAGGTGTCCGAAGCTTCGACGATGCGCGCCTCGATCAGCACCTGGCGAACCGCCACGTCGAGCTTGGTGATCAGGCTCTGAACCGCCTCCAGCCGTGAGGGGATGTCGGTCACGAACAGCTGGTTGGTCCGGGCCTCGGCAATCACGCTGCCGCGCTGCGACAGGATACGGGCGCTGGTCGGCCCGCTGCCGCCGGCGGTAATTTGCGTCGCGATGTCCGCGGCCTTGGCATAGTTGATCTGGAAGGACTGCGTGCGGACAGGCTCAAGGCTCTGGATGGCATTGCGCGATTCCAGGTCCAGCTTGTCCTTGGCGGCCAGCTCGTCCTTGGGCGCGATCACCAGCACGTTGCCGTTTTTGCGCATGCCCAGGCCCTTGGACTGGAGAATGATGTCCAGCGCCTGGTCCCAGGGCACGTCCTTCAGCCTCAGCGTGACGCTGCCGGTCACGGAATCGGACGTGACGATATTGAAGTTCGTGAAGTCGGCAATCACCTGCAACAGGGAGCGGATTTCAATGTTCTGGAAGTTCAGGGAGAGTTTCTCGCCGGTGTAGCCCGGTCCCTGGGTCAGTTTGGTCGGGTCGGCCTTCAGGGGACGGACTTCCAGCACAAACTGGTTGTCGCTCTGGTAAGCGCTGTGCTCCCAGGCGCCTTTGGGCTCCACCACCATGCGGACCTTGTCGCCGGTCTGGAAGGTCGTGACGGTTTGCACCGGCGTGCCGAAGTCGGCCACGTCGAGGCGGCGGCGCAGGCCTTCAGGCAAGGCCGTCTTCAGGAATTCAACCACCAGGGTCTGGCCCTGCTGGCGTATGTCCACGCCCACTTCGTTGTTGGACAGGCCCACGACGATGCGCCCGGCGCTGTCGGTGCCACGGCGGAAATCGACATCCTTGAGCGGAAGCACGTCACGGTTGCGGCTTTCCGCGAACACCTGTGCCGGCGCCTGCGCCTGAGCACTTGCCGAAGAGGACGAGTCCAGCGTGATCACCAGGGATTTACCCTGTATGTCGGCCTTGTAGGTCGACGGCGCCTTGAGGTTGAGCACCACGCGGGTCCGGTCGCCGGCTTGCACCACGTTCGCCGAGCGCAGGTTGCCCACGTTCAGGTCCACCGCGGTCCGCCCCATGGCATTGCTGACGCCGGGGAAGTCCAGGGCGATGCGTGCCGGCGCCTGGATGCTGAATCCGGTAGGGATGGCGGTCAAAGGTTCGGCCAGGTCGATGCGGATGATCTCGGAGCCGCCCTGGACCGAACCGGTCACCGACTGGATGGAGTTTTGCGCCTGTGCGGCCGTCGGCAGCACAGCCACCAGCAGCGACAAAGCCATGCCGAATGAAGCGCCGCGCAACACACGTTCAAGCAAACGCGTCAGGCCGCCTCCCGTACCCTGTGCTGCCAATGCCCATGTTTGCTTGTTCATTTTGATCCCTCTAATAGCTGTAAAGTCGCCGTCCGCTCAATCCATTCGCCCGCAGCGTCCTGCACGATCTCACGCAGGGAAAGGCTTGTTTCACCCACCTGCGTGATCCGGCCGTAATTCTGCCCAAGGTAGTTGCCGACCCGTACCTGGTAAATCAGGTTGTCGACCTTGACCAGCGCCACCGGCTGGCCCACCTTGATCAGGCTCCCGACCATGAAGGTCGCGTCCAGGGGGTAGGCTTCCAGGGGTTCCTTGCGCCGGCTCAGTTCCGGCGCGATCAGGCCCGCATTGGACGTGGCCTGGGTGGAATCGCGCTTGAGCGCCTGCGTCAATTTCTGGTTGCTGAAAGGCTCGGTGGAGCCTTCCTGGTTATAGGCCTGCGGCGAGAATTTGGTGGGCTCGGGCAAGGGGTCGACCTTGGGCCGGGTCGCGTTGCGCTGCTCCGTCATCCACTGCTGCAGCTCTTCCTGCTCGGACGAGCCGCAACCGGCCAGCGCCAGCAGCGTCATCACCAGGCTGCCGGTCAGCACATAGTTGTTAAATCTCATTTTTTGGCTCCCGGGGCGCTCTTGCTGCGCTGCAGGGCCACTTCCTCGGGATCGAGGTAGCGGAATGTCTTGGCCGTGGTGTCCATGACGAGATTGCCGTCTTTGGCCGGCAGCAGGTTCAGGTTGTTCAAGGTCACGATGCGGGAGAGATTGGCGATGTCCGCGGCAAAGGCGCCGATGTCGTGGTAGCGGCCCGTGACGCGCACCGCGATGGGCAGCTCGGCGTAATATTCCTTGACGCTGACCTGCCCCGGCCGGAACAACTCGAATTGCAGGCTGCGGCCCAGGCCGGCCTGGTTGATGTCCGACAGCAGGGCATCCATTTCAGCCTTGCTGGGAAGCTGCTTCTCGAGCTGGGTCACATATTGCTGTACCTGTTCGCGCTGCTTTTTCAACGCATCGAGGTTCACCGCCTGCACCAGCTTCTTCTTGTAGTCTTCCCGCAGCTGGACTTCCTTGGCCTGCTCGGCCGTCAGTTCCTCATCCGAGGAGCTCAGCCAGACAAACCACAGCGCGACCACCACGAGGATCGTGACGGCGACACAGAGAAGATAGCGCGGCAGCGCCGGCCATGAAGGCGGGTCATTGGCATCCAGCCCGGAGAACTGGGCCTTCAGGCTGTTTTGGATCGCCGAGAAATCGACGGACATTTTGGGTGTTTTTGCCATGATCGTTCAACCTGCTTCAGGCTTTGGCCGGGATGGCCGCGGCCGCCGGCGCGGCACCGGGCGTCGAGGCGGCCGGCGCGGAGCCGGGCGCCTTGGGCGCCGTGGCGCGCTTGAGCCCGACACGCATGGAGAAATTGGACACGCGCCGCTGGTCGCGCGGGGTCAGCGCCACCGTGCCGGCGGTGATTTCAACCAGTTCCGGCCGGGTCAGCCAGGGGCTGTTGTTGGCCAGGTTGCGCAGCAGTTCGGAAACCCGTTCGTTGGACTGGGCCACACCGGCAATGAATACCGTCTGGTTGTCCTGCTTCATGCTGGTGATGTACACGCCGTCGGGCAACTGCTTGACCAGCTCGCTGAGCAGGTAGACCGGCAGGTTGCGGTTGCCCTGCAGGTCTTCCACCGCGTTCTGCCGAGCCCTCAGAGCGGCGATTTCCGCCTGCAGGGTGGAAATCTCCTTGATCTGGTTTTCCAGGCGAGTGATCTCGGTTTTCAGGAAATTGTTCTTGCTGCGCTGGCTTTCGATCTGGGCGAGGTACCAGGAGTACACGGCGCCGCAAATCAAGCCGCCGATCAGGGCGGCCATGCCAAGCGTGGCGAAAAACGTTTCGCGCCTGCGCTTGCGCGCAGCTTCGCGGTGCGGGAGCAGATTGACCAGAATCACTGCAGGAACCTCCGCAAAGCCAGACCACAGGAGGTCAGGTAAGACGATGCCTCACGGCGCATTTTCTTTTCCCGCACGCTGTCGCCCAGTTCCATGCCCTCAAAAGGGTTGGCCAGGAGGCAGGCGAACGAGGTCTGCTGCGTGACGGAATCGGTCAGCCCGGGCAAAGCGGACGAGCCGCCGGCCAGCATGACGTAGTCCACCTTGTTGTGCGGGGTGCTGGTGAAGAAGAACTGGAGGGCGCGGCCGATTTCCTGGGCCATGCTTTCCACAAAGGGTTTCAGGACGCCGGAGCCGTAGTCTTCCGGCAGGTCGCCGCTGCGCTTCTTGCTTTCGGCCTCTTCCGGCGAAAAGCCGTACTGGCGAACGATCAGCTGCGTCAGTTGCGCGCCGCCGAAGGCCTGGTCGCGCTCATACAACACTTCGTCGTTCTTGATGACCTGCATGCTGGTGGTCAAGGCGCCGACCTCAAACAGGGCGACCATGGTGTCCACCCCCTTGTTGGGCAGGTTTTCGATCAGGCGGGCGGTTGCCAGGCGCGAAGCGTAGGACTCCACGTCGATCACGATGGGCTTGAGCCCCGCGGCTTCCGCCAGGCCTTCCCGGTCCTGGACCTTTTCCTTGCGCGAGGCGGCAATCAGCACCTCGACGTCGCCGCTGGAGGTGGCGCTGGGGCCCACCACGCAGAAGTCAAGGCTGACTTCATCCAGGGAGAAGGGGATGTATTGGTTGGCTTCCGACTCGACCTGGGTTTCCAGTTCGGCGTCCGTCATGCCGCCGGGCAGGATGATTTTTTTGGTGATGACCGCGGAAGCGGGCAGCGCCATGGCGACGTTTTTGGTGCGGGTTCCGCTCTTTTTGACCAGGCGGCGCACGGCATCGGCGACTTCGTCGAATTTTTCGACGTTGCCGTCGGTGATCCAGCCGCGCTCCAGGGGCTCGATCGCACAGCGATCCAGCACCAGGTTACCGGCCTTGTCACGGCTCAACTCCACCAGCTTGACGCTGGACGAACTGATATCCAAACCCAGCAAAGCGGGTTGTTGGCGGTTGAATAACGACCCCAGAGAGATCAAGGCAGTCCCCAAATGACGGCTAATATGTAGCCCTGCATACTTAAGAAATCACTTGAATAGTAGCAGTAAGCTCTTTGTGCAGTAAGGATTTTTCCTGTTCTGCATATCCAGAACGTTGTCAAAAGCCGACGCTTGTAACCGAGTGCAAGCGAGCTGACCGAGGTAAGACGATGCCTACAAACGTAAAAATATGATGCTGCGCCGCCGGCTCCGCACGCCCCGGTTTTCAGGATTTTTATAATAGTGACGCGACTTTACGATTGCCTACATGCCCTCCACGCCCGCCTCTCCTGATTCAAACCCCGGCCCCGCCAAGTCTGGGCCAGCCAAATCCTGGCTGCCACGCTGGCTGGTCAAGTTCCTGTTGTGGAGCACGGGCCTGTTGCTCGCCGGCGTCATCAGCGTCTTGCTGTTTGCCGCCGTCGCCCTTTCGGTCGCCTACCCCAACCTGCCCGACATCTCGGACCTGGTGGACTACCGGCCCAAGCTGCCGCTGCGGGTTTACTCCGCCGACGGGGTGGTGATCGGCGAATTCGGCGAGGAGCGGCGCAGCCTGACCCCCATCAAGGACATCCCCCAGGTCATGAAGGACGCCGTGCTGGCCATTGAGGACGCACGCTTTTTCTCCCACGGCGGGGTGGACTACCTGGGCGTGATCCGGGCCGGCTTCGCCAACGTCGGCCGGGCCAAGAGCCAGGGCGCCTCGACCATCACCATGCAGGTGGCCCGCAACGTCTACCTCTCGGCGGAAAAAAGCTACACCCGCAAGATCTATGAAATCCTGCTGACCTTCAAGCTGGAGCACATGCTGAGCAAGGACCAGATCCTTGAGATCTATATGAACCAGATCTTCCTGGGCAACCGGGCCTACGGCTTTGCCGCGGCCTCCGAGGCCTATTTCGGCAAGCCGCTCAAGAGCATCACGATCTCCGAGGCGGCCATGCTGGCCGGCCTGCCCAAGGCGCCGTCGGCCTACAACCCCATCGTCAATCCCAAACGCGCCCGGGCGCGCCAGCTCTACATCATCGAGCGCATGGAGGAAAACGGCTTCATCACGGCCGAACAGGCCAAGGCCGCCAAGGAAGAGCCCCTGAAGGTCAGGACCGGCCCCGACGCCGGCCGGGTGCATGCCGAGTATGTGGCCGAGACGGTGCGCCAGCTGGTCTACAACCAGTACGGCGACGAAACCTATACCCGCGGCCTCAACGTCTACACCACGCTGCGCGCCACCGACCAGACCGTCGCCTACAAGGCGCTGCGCAAGGGCATCATGGATTACGAGCGCCGCCAGATCTACCGCGGCCCCGAGAAATTCATCGACCTGCCCGCCAACGCGCAGGAAACCGAAGACGCCATCGACGACGCGCTGACCGACAACCCCGACAACGGCGACGTGATGTCGGCCGTGGTGCTGGAGGCCAATCCCAAGCGCATCCTGGCCATGCGCCAGAACAGCGAAACCGTCGAAATCACCGGCGACGGCCTGAAACCCGCGCAGTCCGGCCTGGCCGACAAGGCCGGCCCGAATATCAAGATCCGCCGCGGCGCCCTGATCCGTGTCGCGAAAACGCCGAAAAACACCTGGGAAATCACCCAGCTGCCCGAGGTCGAGGGCGCGTTTGTGGCGCTGGACCCGCGCGACGGCTCCATACGCGCACTGGTGGGCGGCTTTGACTTCGAGAAAAACAAGTTCAACCACGTGACCCAGGCCTGGCGCCAGCCCGGCTCCAGCTTCAAGCCCTTTATCTACTCGGCCGCGCTCGAAAAAGGCTTCACCCCGGCCACCGTGGTCAACGACGCACCGCTATTCTTCGACGCCGGCGTGACCGGCGGCCAGCCCTGGGAGCCGAAGAACTACGACGGCACATTCGACGGCCCCATGAGCCTGCGCACCGGCCTGAAGAAGTCCAAGAACATGATTTCCATCCGCATCCTGCAAGCCATAGGAGCGCCCTACGCACAGGACTGGATCACTCACTTCGGCTTTGAAGCGGAAAAGCATCCAGCCTACCTGACCATGGCGCTGGGCGCCGGCTCAGTCACGCCAATGCAGATGGTGACCGCCTATTCCGTCTTTGCCAACGGCGGCTACCGCGTCAATCCCTACCTGGTCACCAAAATCACCGACCAGCGCGGCAAGATCCTGCTGGACACCAAACCGCCCGCGCTGGACGAATCCATGAGGGGTATTGACGCGCGCAACGCCTTCATCATGGACAGCCTGCTGCAGGAAGTCGCGCGCTCCGGCACGGCGGCCAGGGCGCAGGCCACGCTCAAGCGGCCAGACCTCTACGGCAAGACCGGCACGACCAACGACTCCATCGACACCTGGTTCGTGGGTTTCCAGCCCACGCTGGCGGCGGCGGTCTGGATGGGCTACGACACGCCCAAGAAGCTCGGCGACCGGGAAACCGGCGGCGGCCTGAGCTTGCCGATCTGGATCAATTACATGGAATACGCCCTCAAGGGCGTGCCGGTCGCCGAATACCCGGCGCCCGAAGGCGTCGTCAATGTCGGTGGCGAGTGGTACTACAGCGAGTACGCCCGCGGTTCGGGCGTCAGCACCGTGGGCGTACAGCAGGACCCTGCCGCCGCTGCGGGCCAGCCGGCCAGCGCCGCCGGGCCGGGCGGCGCGATCCAGGTGCTGCCGCCCTCGGACGAGAAAAAGCGCATCCTGGACCTGTTCAAGAACTGACGGGCGCGCACCGCGCATGAAAAACGGCCCTCATGGGCCGTTTTTTTATTTCCAGCGCGGCCGGGGCGTCAGTCCGGCGCCTTGAACACCAGCGACTGGCCGGCCTGCTCACTGGCGTAGCGCGACAGTTGGGCGAAAAATTCGCTGGAATCCTTGGTGTCGGTCCAGCGCCCTGCGCTGTATTTATAGTGAAACCCGCCGGCCCTGGCCGCCATCCAGATTTCCTGCAGCGGTTTTTGCAGGTTGACGATGATCTGGCTGCGGTTGGCAAAGGTCAGCGTGACCATGCCGCCGGTCCGCTGGTTGTCGACGTCCGCATCGGTCTCATCGTTGATCCGGTCGCAGGCCGCTTCCACAGCCTGGAGCGCGCGCTCGGCCAGATCCTGGTATTCAATGTCCGTCATTACAATCCCGTCATGGTTTCTTCAGTTCAAATTTTAGGCCGCGCCCGCAATCCCGGCTTCCGGCATGGCCTTGCCGCGATTGTGGCCGCATCCGCCCTGCTGGCCGGCTGCGGCCAAAAGGGCGCGCTTTACCTTCCCGTGCCGCCCAAAGTCCCGGGAGCCCTGCCCACCGCACCCGCGCCGGCCGAGACATCCACCACCCTTCCAGCCCCGCCCCCGGCCGCCATCACACCGGTATTGCCGGCGTCCGCCGCCCGCTGAGCCGCGCCGGCGCTTGCCGCCCGCGTTGTGAGGCTCCAGGCGGCGCCAGTCCTGAACCTTCAAATCCAAGGCGGCGGCGCAAAGACACCTTGAATCGGTGATGGCGCGCACGCCGCACCCTCCTTAAGATACCCCGAACCCCCTGCACGCTTTGACAGCCCCACTACCCATGACCCGTCCACCCCTCCCCGGCCACCCCCATTTCGCTTACCGAGAGGGCGAACTCTTTGTTGAAAACGTCCGCCTGCGCGACCTCGCCGCCGCGCACGGCACGCCGCTCTTTGTGTATTCCAAGGCCGCCATGCTGTCGGCACTGGCCGCCTACCAGCGCGGCTTTGCCGGGCGCCATGCGCAGATCTGCTACGCCATGAAGGCCAACTCCTCACTGGGTGTGCTGCAGGTGTTTGCCCGCGCCGGCTGCGGTTTCGACATCGTCTCGGGCGGCGAACTTGACCGCGTGCTGGCGGCGGGCGGCGAGGCCGGAAAGATCATTTTCTCGGGCGTGGGCAAAACCCGCGCCGAAATGCGCCAGGCGCTGGCCGCCGGCATAGGCTGCTTCAACGTCGAGAGCGAGGCCGAACTCGACGTGCTGTCCGGGGTGGCGCTGGCCCAGGGCCTGCGCGCGCCCGTCAGCATCCGCGTCAACCCGAACGTGGATCCCAAGACCCACCCCTATATTTCCACCGGCCTCAAGGACAACAAGTTCGGCGTCGCGCACGAAGATGCGCTGCGCATTTACCGGCATGCGGATTCGCTCAAGGGCCTGCGCGTGGTCGGCATCGACTGCCACATCGGATCGCAGATCACCGAGGCCACGCCTTACCTCGACGCCATGGACCGGGTGCTGGACCTGGTCGCGGCCATCGAAGGCGCCGGCATCCCGCTGGAGCACATCGATTTCGGCGGCGGCCTGGGCATCAACTACAACAACGACACGCCCCCCGAAGCCGATGCGCTGTGGCAGCAGCTGCTGGCCCGGCTGGACGCGCGCGGCTACGGCGGCAAAAAACTCATGATCGAGCCCGGCCGCTCCCTGGTCGGCAATGCCGGCGTGTGCCTGACCGAGGTGCTCTACGTCAAACCCGGCGAGCACAAGAACTTCTGCATCATCGACGCGGCCATGAACGACCTGCCACGCCCCGCGATGTACCAGGCCTTCCATGCCATCGTCCCGGTGACGGCTACCGCAACGCCCGGCGCGGCGGAAATGAGCTACGACGTGGTCGGGCCGGTCTGCGAAAGCGGCGACTGGATTGGCCGCGACCGCGCACTCAGCGTGGTGGCCGGCGACCAGCTGGCCGTGATGTCGGCCGGCGCCTATTGCATGAGCATGGCCAGCAACTACAACACGCGCGGCCGCGCGGCCGAGCTGCTGGTCGACGGCGACCAGGTGCACCTGATACGGCGCCGGGAAACCACCGCAGACCAGATGCGGCAGGAGCAACTGGTCGGCTGACCGCTAGGACAGCTTGCCGCGTACGCCGTAGGCGGGCTGCGGCTTCTTTTTCTTGAGGAACTGCTGCACGCGCCAGCCCAGCAGCACTGCGATGATCGCGGCGTAGACAAACACCTCGGCGAAGTCGTTCTTGCCGGCGCGCATCCAGAAGAAGTGCAGCAGCCCCAGGCCGGCGATCAGGTAGACCAGCTTGTGCAGCCACTGCCAGCGTTTAGCGCCCATGGCCTTGATCGCGGCGTTTAAAGACGTGGCCGCCAGCGGCGTCAGCAGCACAAACGCCGAGAACCCCACGAGGATGAAAGGCCGCTTGGCGATGTCTTTGGCAATGTCGGCAACATCAAAGCCCATGTCAAACCAGCTGTAGCTCAGCAGGTGGATGACGACGTAAAAATACGCGAACAAGCCCAGCATGCGCCTGAAACGCGCCAGCGCCGGCGCGCCGCTGATGACTCGAAGCGGCGTGACCGCCAGCACGATGCAGATAAAACGCAGCGTCCAGTCGCCCGTGGCGCGTATCAGTGCTTCGGCGGGATTGGCCCCAAGCTGGTTGGTGAAGGCACCGTAGAACAGCCAGGCAAAGGGCAGCAGGCAGACGATGAACAGCACCGGCTTGGCCGCCGGGTGCAGCAGCCACTTCTGCGTTGCCGCCTTGAGCGTGGCCATTAGAAATTCTTCTTGAGGTCCATGCCGGCGTAGAGCTGGCCTACCTGGGTTTCATAGCCGTTGAACATCAGGGTCTTGCGCTTTTTGGCGAACAGGCCGTCTTCGCCGATGCGGCGCTCGGTGGCCTGGCTCCAGCGCGGGTGGTCGACATTCGGGTTCACATTCGAATAAAACCCGTACTCCTGCGCCGCGGCCTTGTTCCAGGCCGTGCGCGGCTCCTTGTCGGTGAAGCGGATCTTGACGATGCTCTTGCCGCTCTTGAAACCGTACTTCCAGGGCAGCACCATGCGCACCGGCGCGCCGTTCTGGTTGGGCAGCACTTCGCCGTACATGCCGAAGGCCAGCAGGGCCAGCGGGTGCATGGCTTCGTCCATGCGCAGGGCTTCCACATACGGCCAGTCCAGCACGCGCGAGCCGACAAAAGGCATGGTCTTGGGGTCGGCCAGGGTGATGAACTCGACATACTTGGCGTTGCCCAGCGGCTCGACCTTTTTGATCAGTTCGGACAACGAATAACCGACCCAAGGGATCACCATGGACCAGCCCTCGACGCAGCGCAGGCGGTAGATGCGCTCTTCCTGGGGCGCAAGCTTGATCAGGTCTTCCAGCGTGAAGGTCTTGGGCTGCTTGACCAGGCCCTCGACGGCCACCGACCAGGGCTTGGTCACCAGCGTGTGGGCATTCCTGGCGGGGTCGGCCTTGTCGGTGCCGAACTCGTAGTAATTGTTATAAGTGGAGGCGTCTTTGTAGTCGGTGACCTTTTCCATGGTCGTGGCGCCGGCCACCGCCGATTTGCCACCGGCCAGGGCCGCCAGTTTGCCGGGCTTTTGCACCGTCTGCGCCATGGCCTGGCGCCCCGCCCAGCTCGCCATGGCCGCGCCCGCGGCACCCGTGGCCATCAGCTTGATCAGGTCGCGGCGGCCGTGGTAAATGCCGCTCGGCGTGATCTCGCTCGGAACAGGATGGTCGAAACCGCTGGCGTGGGTCTTGATGAGCATGGAGGCGTCCTTGAAAAAATCCGTTATGGCTTAGTCTGAATACGCGGCAGTTTCTTACACGGATTCATCAAGCGGCTTCTACAAAGACTCCCAGCTGGCCTACAAGGTTCCGTAGCTGTGCAGACCCGAGAGAAACATGTTGACGCCGAGGAAGGCAAACGAAGTGACCGCCAACCCCACCAGAGCCCACCAGGCGGCGACCGTGCCGCGCAGGCCTTTCATGAGGCGCATGTGCAGCCAGGCGGCGTAATTGAGCCAGACGATCAGCGCCCAGGTTTCCTTGGGGTCCCAGCTCCAGTAGCCGCCCCAGGCCTCGGCGGCCCACAAGGCGCCCAGCACCGTGGCGATGGTGAAGAAAGCGAAACCTACGGCAATCGCCTTGTACATCACGTCGTCCAGCACCTCGAAGCTGGGCAAACGTGCCGCGATGCGCTTGCGGCCCAGCAGGATGCCGGCGGCGATCAGCCCCGACACCGCGAGGTAACCAACCCAGTAGTAGCTGCCGCCCACTTCGGCCGGCGACTTGCTGCGAAACACGATGGGCACAAAACACAGCACGACACCCAGCAGCCACAGCGGCGTGAGCCGGTGCCACTGCTTTTCATCGGCCTGCTGCTTGATCAGGTAGGACAGCGACACCATGGCGGCCAGCGAGAACATGCCGTAGCCGATAAAGTTGGCCGGCACATGCAGTTTCATCCACCAGCTTTTGAGGGCAGGCACCAGCGGCTGGATTTCATGGGCTTCGCGCACCACGGTGTACCAGAGCAAAAAGCCGACGGCGGCGCTGACCACCAGCATCACAAAAGCGCCCAGCGCGCGGGTGTTGTACTGCGATTCGAAGTAGAGGTAGAAGGCCGCCGTCATCCAGCAGAACAGCACGAACACTTCGTACAGGTTGCTGACGGGAATGTGGCCGACGTCAGCGCCGATCAGGTAGCTTTCATACCAGCGCACCAGCGTGCCGACCAGCGCCATGCCGACGGCGACCCAGGCGATCTTGGAGCCCAGCGACTCCAATGTGTTGCTCTGGCCTTTGGCGAACATGCCCAGCCAGTAAAAAATCGTGCTCATGAAGAACAGCACGCTCATCCACAAAATCGCCGACTGGCTGGACAGGAAATACTTGAGCCAGAACACCTGCTCGGCCCGCGCGAGGTCGCCCTGGTAGGAGGCGATGCCCAGCAGCGCAAAGACGCTCACCACCACCATCAGCACGCGCAGCGGCCGCCAGAACCAGCCCATCGCGATGGCCGCGGGAATAGCCGCCAGCAGGATGCCTTTTTCATAGACGTCCATGAAAGCGCCGTAGCGCACGAAGGCGTAGAGGAAGCCGCCGGCGACCAGCGCGGCAAACACCCAGTCCAGCACGTTGCGCCGCGCGAAATAGCCTTCGTTGAGGCTCAGCGTGCTGCCGCCGCCGCCGGCCTTCAGCGTGGTGGTGTTCACCGCGGTGGTGTTGATGGTGGAGGTATTCATAAAGGCGCCTGCAACAGTTTCGTTTTCAACATCTCGAACTCCTTGTCGCCATCCAGGGTCTTGCGGTTGGTGGACAAGGCCATGGTGGCCTGGCTGCTTCCAGCTGATTCTGACACTGAACCCGCGCCATTGCCACCCTCGGCCTGGGCACCGTCTTTGCCGCGCGGCGCCAGCCACACCCAGACGCGGCGCTCGCGCACATACAACATGGCAAACACGCCCAGGATCAGGAAAGCGCAGCCCAGGTACACAATGGTTTTGCCCGGCGCGCGCGCCACCTGGAACACGCTGGCCTGGACCTGGGTGAAATCCTTGAGCTCAAAGGCCATGGGCGCGGGATAGAAATGGGCGTCCGACAGGCTCAGCACCATCTGCGACATGAAGCCCAGCGTCTTCTCGTCTTGCGGCATGGGCTTGAGCCCGGCCTGCTCGCGCGTCATCTGGGCCAGCTCGAACAGCGCCCCGTTGAGGATGCGGACCAGCACCTCGCCGGCGCGGTTGCGCTCGGCCTCGGGCACATTGGCTTCCATGAAATCGGAAATCGCCTGCAGGCCGGCGGTCTTGCCGCCGGCCGCCTCGGGGCCGCTGCCGGCAAACAGTGCCAGTGCGCGCGAAGCCGAGGCCGCGAGCTGCTGCACCAGTTCGGGCCGGTCGGGGCCTATGGCCTGGCTGGCATAGCGCTTGACGGCCAGCTCGCGCTGGGCCGGGTTGGCCAGCGCGGCACGCAGCCGCAAAAAAGTTTCCATGCCGCCTTCGGCATCGACCGGGATGCGCAGGTACTGGAAAGGGGCCGAGGGGGTTTCGCGCACGCCCATCAGGTAGACCGCCGGGCTGTTCTCGCCCGGGTCGGTCTTGACCGGCAGCATGTAGTTGTGGAACTCGCGGGCCTGGCCGGCGGCATCGCGCAGCTTGTAGCTCACGCTGGGCCCGACGTTGCGCAGCTCTTTTTGCGTGACCGTCTTGTTGGCCGCGCCCAGGCGCGAATCGATGGCCTGGTGCAGGTCGACCTTGCGCACGTCGGCACCGGATCCGCCCATGCTGCCGCCCGAGGCGAAGTTTTCCACGTTGATGACGCGCAGCGCGGTGTATTCGAGCGTGAGCTTTTCGGCGCTGTCGCCCTGCCCGTTGCTCAGGCTGCTGGTGCCGCCTATGGTGCCCTGGATTTCAAAAGGCTTGGTGGCCGCCGCCATGGGAATGGCCTTGAGCGTGACGCTGGAGCCGCCGTCGTCGAAGCTGGACTGGTAGATCTCGACGCCCTTGTGGCGGGCCGGGTGGTTGACCTCCACGCGCGCCGGGATTTTTTCGCCGGTTTCCTTGTCGTGGATGATGATGTCGCTGGCGAACAGCTTGGGCATGCCGGTCGAGTAGTACTCGACGATGAATTTTTTCAGTTCGATGGAAAACGGCAGTTCCTGCAGCAGCACGCCGCCGGGCTGGTTCAGGATGGCGGTGCTGGACTGCGTGCCTTCGGCCACCAGCAGGTTGGCGCGGAAGGTCGGGTTGCGGTCGCTCAGGCGGTACTGCGCCGGCACGTCGGCGATCAGGCCGCCGCCGGTGTAGATGGATTTGCCGTTGAGCCACATCTGGCCGCGCACGATCATGTCGCCGTCCAGCAGGCCGCCCACGCACACCAGCACGATGGCGCTGTGCGCCGCGATGTAGCCCAGCTTGTTGGCCGCGCCCTTCTTGGCGGCCACCATCCAACCGTCGCCTTCGGGTGTGCGGCGCTGCTGCAGCTTGACCTTCCAGCCGCTTTGCACCAGCGTCTGGCCGATGCGGCGCGCGGCGGCTTCGGGCGCTTCGGCCAGCGCGGCCTCGGCGCGGTGGCCGAAGGCCTTGAGGCCTTGCTCGCGGACGTTTTCCTTGAGCTGGTTCAGGTCCACCAGGATTTTGGGCGCGTTGCGGGCGATGCACAGCGAGGTGGAAATCACCAGGAAGGCCAGGATCAGCAGAAACCACCAGGCGCTGTAGACGGTGTTGAGGCTCAGCAGGCTGAAGGCCTGCGCCCAGAACGGGCCGAACTGGTTCACATAATTGCCCAGCGGCTCCGCCTGCTTGAGCACCGTGCCGATGATGGACGCGATGCAGATCACCGTCAGCAGCGAGATGGAAAACCGCATGGACGACAGCAGTTCCACCGACGCCCGCAAGCTGCGGGAGCCCCAATTGACCTTCATACCCTGGGTGGAAACTGTCATGCTTTAAGTGGAACCGGATCGGGCTGGCGGCAGCCGGCAAGAGAGAAAAAAGAAAAAAGGCGGGCTTTCATCAGAAAGACCCGCCTTTGGTGTGATTGGTTTTAGCGGCTTGGGTTCAATACGGCAGTCGCGCTGCGTGTATTTTTTCGGAAAAAAAGCCCGCCTTGCGGCAGGCCCCGGCTCAACGCAGGCCGGCGATGTAGTCGGCCAGCGCGCGGATTTCGCGGTCGTTAAGCTTGGCGGCGACCTGGGTCATGGGGAGGCTGTTCTTGCGGCCGCCGTCGCGGAAAGCCGTCAGCTGCGTCACGGTGTAGTCGGCATGCTGGCCGCCCAGGCGCGGGTACTGCGAAGGAATGCCGGCGCCGGTCGGGCTGTGGCAGCCTGCGCAGGCTGCGATCTGGCGGTCCTGCACGCCGCCGCGGTAGATGCGCTCACCGAGGGCGACCAGTTCCTTGTCCTTGGCGAAACCCGCCTTGGCTTTTTTCGAGGTAGCCCAGTAGGCGATGTTTTTCATGTCCTCATCGGATAGCGCCGAGGCGAAGCCTTGCATGATGGGGTTTTTGCGCTTGCCGGACTTGAACTCCTGCAGCTGCTTGACCAGGTATTCGGGGTGCTGCTGCGCCAGCTTGGGGTTGGCGGGGACACCGGAATTGCCGTCGGCGCCATGGCAGCTTGCGCACACCGCGGTGAAGCTGGCCTCGCCTTTGACCAGGTCGGGCTTGGCAACCTTGGCAGGGGCCGCTGCAGCAGCCGGGGCGGCATCGTGCGCGGGGGCGGCTTCGCCGGCGGCAAACGACGACACGGCGGGCACGGCCAGCAAAGCGGCCAGGAGAGAAGTAACGAACAGCTTCATATCGGGGGTTTTAATTGGTTGGCGCACAAAACTTATAACTTTCTGATTTTACAATGGCTTCTGGGCACCCCCGATTATTCGGGTCTTGCCGCGGCAATCCGCCAGGAGCTCCCTGCCGGTTCACGGCCTCCCAAGCCCCGCCCACAGGGGCATCGGCCCCTTTCAACGCATGCCGCCGGTATGCACACGACCTTCAGGGACCGCCCGACATGACCTCCGCTTCCCCGCCCAAACACCCCCCCGCCGCAGCCGGCGCCCCCGATCCCAAGATCGCCATGGGCTGGCTGCACACGGCCAAGTTCCTGACCACCGCGCCAGAACTCAAGCACCTGCCGCGCGTCGACGTGCCGGAAATCGCCTTCGTGGGCCGCTCCAACGCCGGCAAATCCACCTGCATCAACACCCTGACGCAGCAGCACCGGCTGGCGTTTGCCTCCAAGACACCGGGCCGCACGCAGAGCATCAACCTTTTCAGCCTGGGCAAGCAGGGCGTGACGGACGCGGTGCTGGCCGACCTGCCGGGCTACGGCTATGCGGCCGTGCCCAAGGAAGCCAAATACCGCTGGCAGCAGGTGATGGGCAATTACTTGCAGACGCGCGACAACCTCAAGGCCGTCGTGTTGCTGTGCGACCCGCGCCTGGGTCTGACGGAACTCGATGAAATCCTGCTGGACGTGATCCGGCCGCGCGTCGAGGAAGGCCTGAAATTCCTGGTGCTGCTGACCAAATCCGACAAGCTCAACAAGACCGAGGCGGCCAAGGCGCTGTCCATTGTGCGACTGCAGGCCGGTGGCGGAGACGTCAAACTCTTTTCTTCGCTGAAGCGCCGCGGCGTCGAGGAAGTCGCCCAGCATTTGTGGGATTGGGCGCATCCGGTTGAAAAACCGGCCAAGGCCGCCAAGGCCGCGCCTGACGAGTTGCCTGAAATCAACGACTGAGGTTGTTGCTGCCGGGCAGCGCTTTCAGCCATCGCCAGAAAGCGCAACGCCATGATTGAAACCAGTTTGCAGGCCCTGCCGCACGGCATCACCCTGTCCTGCCGCGCCAGCGGCACCAAAGGCCGGCCCGTGCTGATGTTTCTGCACGGCTTCCCCGAAGCCGCTTTTGTCTGGGACGGCCTGCTCGAACACTTCGCCCAGCCCGAAAACGGCGGCTTTCGCTGCATCGCGCCCAACCTGCGCGGCTTCGAGCAGTCCAGCGCGCCCACTGACGCCGCCGCCTACCGGCCCAGACACCTGGTGCAGGACATCGCGGCGCTGATCGCGCTGGAGGGCGGGCAACTCGAATGTTTGATTGCGCACGACTGGGGCGGCGCCGTAGCCTGGAACCTGGCGGCGGGCCAGCCGGCCTTGATGAAGAAGCTGGCCATCATCAATTCGCCGCATCCCGGCACTTTTTTGCGCGAGCTGCAGCAGTCGCCGGCACAGCAGGCCGCCAGCGCGTACATGAATTTCCTGATCCGCCCCGACGCCGAAGCGCTGCTGGCCGAGGACGACTTTCGCCGCCTCTGGGAGTTTTTCACGCACATGGGTGCGGCCGACGGCCCGCATGCCTGGCTCACCGATGCGCTGCGGGACCAATACCGCGCCATCTGGCGCCAGGGCCTGACCGGGCCCTGCAATTACTACCGCGCCTCGCCGCTGCGCCCGCCGCGGCCCGGCCCGCCGCACAACGACCCGGCCGCGGCGGCTGTGGCGATTCCGCGCGAGATGCTGGAAGTTCACCTGCCCACGCTGGTGCTCTGGGCCCTGGACGACATCGCCCTGCCGGCGGCCTTGCTGGACGGCTTGCAGGACTATGTGCCGCGCATGGACTTGCGGCGCATCGAGGGCGCGACCCACTGGATCGTTCACGAGCAGCCGGCATTGGTGGCGACGTACCTGCGGGACTTTTTGCGCTAGCGGCCGCGGGTGCTGCCCGGGTTCAATATAGCGAGGGATCGCCTTCGGGCCGCGTCTTGAAACGCTTGTGCACCCAGTAGTACTGCGCCGGCATGGCCGCTATGTATTCGCCCAATCGCGCATTCATGAGCGCGGTGTCGGCCACCGGGTCTTCACTGGGAAAATCCGCCCAGGCCGGCAGCACTTGCACCTCGTAGCCGGTGGGGGTGATGCGCGGCAGCAGCGGCAGCACCTTGGCACGGCCCAGTTTGGCAAAACGCGACAGCGAGGGTACGGTGGCGGTCGGCACGCCGAAAAAAGGCACGAACACGGAATCGTCGGGGCCGAAATCCATGTCGGGCAGCAAATACAGCGGCTGGCCTTCGCGCAGCGCCGCCACAATGGGCTTGACGCCGGCGGCGCGGCCGAACAGGCGCAAATTGCCGAAACGCCGGCGCCCGCGCAGTATCCAGCGGTCCACCAGCTTGTTGGACTGGTCGGTGTAAATCGTCGTGGAGGGCCGGGGCATCTGCAGCGCCACGGCGGTCCATGCCGCGTCCAGCCCCACAAAATGCGGCAGAAAAATCACCGTCGGCGCGTTGCCCGCGAGTTCCTCGATAGCGCCCGTCAGGTGCACGCGCCGCTGCACCCAGGTTTTGGGCGCATGCCACAGCCAGGCGCGGTCCAGCCAGGCCTGGGCGAAATAGACGAAGGTCTGCACGTTCAGCCGGCGCCGCTCGTCCGCGGAAAGCGCCGGGAAACACAGGGCCAGGTTGGTGTCCACCACACGCCGGCGCGCCCCCACCACGGCATACAGCACCCAGCCGAGCAGCACGCCCAGGCCGCGCGTCCACGAAAGCGGCACCAGGGCCAGCAGCTGCATAAAGAGAATGCCGCCGCGGGTTACCAGCCGGCCGGCCATCTGTCGGGCAGTCTTCACAGCGGTGCTTCCTTGCGTGGTGTCTTGTAGCGTGCATAGCCCCACAGGTACTGGCCGGGCTGGCTCAGCACGATGGCTTCAATGGCGCGGTTGATCTGCGTCACGGCCTGCAGCAGCTCGGCGCGGGGCTTGCCGGCATCGTCCGGCTGGACGCCTTCGACCGCCGGCCATATCTTGAGGAAATAGCCCCGCCCGTGCGGCAGGCGCTCGCAACTCACCGGCAGCAGCACCGCCCCGCTTTGCAGCGCCAGCCGCGCCGCCAGGGTCATGGTGTAGGCCGGCTTGCCGAAGAACGGCGCCCAGACGCCCAGCCCCTCCGGCGGCACCTGGTCGGTCAGCAGCGCCACAGCCTGGTTGGCTTTGAGGGTTTTGTGCATCAGGCGGATGCCGCTCAGCGATGCCGGCACGACGGTGAGGTTGGCGCGGTCGCGCGCCAGGCGCTCCAGGCGTGCCAGCCAGGCCTTGCGCGCCGGCCGGTAAATGGCGGTGATGGGCCCGTAGAGTTCGGCCAGCGCTTGCGGGCCCAGCTCGAAACTGCCGCAATGGGGCCCGAAAAAAATCACGCCGCGGCCCTGGGCGAATGCCTGCTCCGCGTTGGCCTGGCCTTCTACCCGCACATTGCCCAGGCAGGACTCGGTGGCCGGCCGCATCCAGAGCTTGGGCAGCTCGGCGATAAACCGCCCGGCTTCGGCGATCGCCGGGCGGGCCAGTTCAAACGGCAGGCCGGCCTGCGCCACATGGGCCCGGAACTGCGCGCGGTAGCGCGGGCTCGCAGCCCAGACCAGCCAGCCCAGGCCGGCGCCCAGCGTATGCAGGGCGGCCAGCGGCCAGAGGGCGAAGAATCGGAACAAGCAGTGCATCGAGCGGGCAAAAGGGGTATTGAAGGGCCAATCCAGCCAAAAAACGGCCGCCATATAATGAGCGCTGTCGCCGAGTTATTGAACAACTTGCAGGGCGACATTAAACCAAACTGCTAAAGCGTTCGCCGAAGCACCCCAGCCGGCAACGCGCCGACAAACTTCATGGAGTGTACGCAATGGCGAACGATTTTCTCTTTACTTCCGAATCCGTCTCCGAAGGCCATCCCGACAAGGTCGCCGACCAGATTTCCGACGCGATTCTCGACGCGATTTTTAAGCAGGACCCGCTCTCGCGCGTGGCCGCCGAGACCCTGACCAACACCGGCCTGGTCGTGCTGGCCGGTGAAATCACCACCAACGCGCACGTCGACTACATCCAGGTCGCGCGCGACACCATCAAGCGCATCGGCTACGACAACACCGAATACGGCATCGACTACAAGGGCTGCGCCGTCATGGTCTGCTACGACAAGCAGTCCAACGACATCGCCCAGGGCGTGGACCACGCCAGCGATGACCACCTGAACACCGGCGCCGGCGACCAGGGCCTGATGTTCGGCTACGCCTGCGATGAAACCCCCGAGCTGATGCCCGCGCCGATTTACTATGCGCACCGCCTGGTCGAGCGCCAGGCCCAGCTGCGCAAGGACGGCCGCCTGCCTTTCCTGCGCCCCGACGCGAAAAGCCAGGTCACCATGCGCTACGTGGACGGCAAGCCGCACAGCATAGACACCGTGGTGCTGTCGACCCAGCACAGCCCCGACCAGAGCGAAACCGCGCACAAGATGAAGGCCTCCTTCAACGAAGCCATCATTGAGGAAATCATCAAGCCGGTGCTGCCCAAGGGCATGCTGACCAAGGACACCAAGTACCTGATCAACCCGACCGGCCGTTTTGTTATCGGCGGCCCGCAGGGCGACTGCGGCCTGACCGGCCGCAAGATCATCGTCGACACCTACGGCGGCGCCTGCCCGCACGGCGGCGGCGCCTTCAGCGGCAAGGATCCCAGCAAGGTGGATCGCTCTGCCGCCTACGCCGCCCGCTACGTCGCCAAGAACATCGTGGCGGCCGGCCTGGCCCGCCAGTGCCAGATCCAGGTGGCTTACGCCATCGGCGTGGCCAAGCCCATGAACGTCACGGTCTATACCGAAGGCACGGGCGTGATCTCCGACGAAAAACTCTCGGCCCTGGTCAACGAACACTTCGACCTGCGCCCCAAAGGCATCATCCAGATGCTGGACCTGCTGCGCCCCATCTACGAAAAGACCGCAGCCTACGGCCACTTCGGCCGCGACGAGCCGGAATTCACGTGGGAAAGAACCGATAAAGCTGCTGCGCTCCGCGCTGCAGCCGGCCTGTAAGGCCGCCGGGCGATCGCCCGGTATCGGCTCTTCAGCGCAGGCTAACTTCGCATCGCGAAGTTAAGGGTCAAAGGCCCGGTGCCGAAGCTAAAGACTGATAAAGCTCAAGCGCTGCGTGCAGCGGCGGGCCTGTAAGGACCGCGGAGCGAAGCTCCTCTTGAGCTTTGGGGACCGCTCATATTGCGCGGCAATGTGATGCGGTCACCATAAGGCTGCTGCGCTCCGCGCTGCAGCCGGCCTGTAAGCTCCACGCAACAAGCCCCCGGCAAGGCGCGGCGTCCTACGCCACGGCTTGCCGAGTTTCGGCAACATAGAGCCACCTCCGGGTGGCTTTTTTCATGCCTTGCCGGGAAAGCCGGCCTCTACAATTTTGGGCAGGTTTGCGCCGGCCGGCGGCACTATTCGAGAACTTCCACGAAAGCTCCCATGCCAAGCACTCCCCACAAAATGGCCGTCAACATCGCCTGCGCCCTGATCGCCGTGCTCACGCTGATCGGCATCAGCGAGCTGTCGTACATCCGATCCATGGAGGCGATGGACCAGGTGGCCAAGGCCCACGTCGCGCGCAACCATGTCCAGCGGCTGCTGCGCGACGTGCTCGATGCGGAGACCGGGCAGCGCGGCTACCTGTTGACCGGCGACACCATGTACCTGGAGCCCTACAAGGCCGCCATCGCCGACATCGGCCAGACGCAGGACCAGTTGCGCGAATTGCTCGCCATGCGCAAGGACCAGGTCGACACGCTGTCGACGCTGGGCCGGACGGTGCAGCGCAAGCTGGCCGAAATGGACCTGTCCATCCGTATGAAAAACGAGGGCAAGGACGACGCCTGGCGCTTTGTCCTGACCACCGAGGTGGGCAAGGAGCAGATGGACATCATCCGCGACGGCGCCGGCCGGCTGGTCACTGAAACCAACCAGGACACCGCCAACGGCTACACGGAAGTCCGGCGCTCCCTGCTGCTGACGCGCATAGGCATCACCCTGGTGGCAAGCGTCGCTTTTATCGCCTTCTGGCTGTACCTGCGCCAGACGGCCGCCCTGGAACAGGCCGGGCAGCGCCAGCAGCTGGCCTTGCAGGCAGAGCGCGACCTGCTGGGCGTCCAGGTCAGGGAACGCACCAGCCGCCTGGCCGAACTGGCCACTCACCTGCAGCAGATCCGGGAAGAGGAAAGAGGCCACCTGGCGCGCGAACTGCACGACGAGCTCGGCGCCCTGCTCACGGCGGCCAAGCTCGACGTCGCGCGCATCAAGGCCAAGCTGTCCGCGGACAGCGGCGACCTGCCCGCGCGCATCGAGCACCTGACCGAAACGCTCAACAGCGGCATCGCCCTGAAGCGCCGCATCATTGAAGACCTGCGCCCTTCTTCGCTGTCCAACCTCGGGCTGGTGCCGGCCCTGGAAATCCTGACGCGCGAATTCGCCCAGCGTTCGGGCCTGAGCATCGCCACCAACCTGGAGCCGGCACAACTGGACGAAACCATCCAGCTGACGGTTTACCGGCTGGTGCAGGAAGCGCTGACCAATATCGCCCGCTATGCGCAGGCGCAGAACGTGGACATCAACCTGCTGAGCTACAAGGACTACATCATCGTGACGGTCCACGACGACGGCCGGGGTTTCGATCCGCAGGCCATCCAGGCCTCAAGCCACGGCCTGCAGGGCATGCGCCACCGGGTGGAGGCCTCGGGCGGGCGCCTCGACATCAACGCCACCCAGGGCACGACCCTTTCGGCCACGCTACCCCTGACGGTGCTGCGCAAGGCGGCGCCCCACGGCTAGCCGCGGGTGTAAGGCGTCTTCCCGATATGCGGGGTGTTGCCCAGCTCTTCGGAGGGTTCGCCGTCGGCCTTGGGCTCGGGAAGGGTTTTGTTGGTGCCCTCCTTGCCGAATTCGTCGGAAGCCTTCTTGCGGGGCGGGCCCGCAGGCGTTTTGGCGCCGCCGGCACGGCGGCTTTCCGGCTCCGGGCTGGATTTGGTGCTCATGTCCCTCTCCTTGGCCTCAGGGTGCGGATTTCATGGAATGCATCAGGTGACAAAACTGCTGCCTGCTGGGACGGACCCTGACGGGCCGGCCTGCGGCCGTGCCGGTGCCGCAACCAGACCGATCGGCTTGCCGGACACCGGAAAGGGCCAGGGATGGCGGGACCTGGCCGGTTCGGCCGCCGGTTCCCGTGCCGGGCGCAAGGCCCGGCTGTCCTGGGCTTCCTCGCGTGGAAAACTGTCTAGAAACATCTTGCTGCCCCTTGGGGCCCGGAGTGGATGAGTTTCGACTTTAGGGGCCGGCAGGGGTCACAAGCCGTCGGCGGGAGAGGAATTCCGTGTAGGACAAGCTCGAATGGGCCCGGCAGCAGCCCGGCATTTCAACCGGACAGGCAGGACATCAGCCTGTCGTAATCCACCGGTTTGACGAGGTGGTGGTCAAACCCCGCCAGGTTGGCGCGGGTTTTGTCGGTCGACTGGCCCCAGCCCGTGAGGGCGATCAGGACCACGTTTTCATTGCCCGGCTGCTGCCGGATCAGGCGCGCCGCGTCATAGCCGTTCATGCCCGGCATCCCGATGTCCATGACCACCACATCCGGCCGGTTGATCCCTGCGGCGGCCACGGCGGCGACGCCGTCATACGCCGTGGTGACGGCGAAGCCATCCATGTCGAGCAGGGCCTCCAGTGTGTTCGCCGCGTCCACGTTGTCGTCCACCACCAGGATTTTCCTGAGGTTTCCCGGCGCGGCCGTGGCGCCGGCCGGCCGGGGCGCTTCAGGCTGTTCGCCCTCCAGCACCACCGGCAAGGCCAGCACGAACTCGCTGCCATGGCCCAGGCCCTCACTGGCAGCGTGAAGAGTGCCCCCGTGCATCTCGGCAAACTGCCGGGCCAGGCTGAGGCCGATGCCCAGTCCGGTCGGGGCCTCGCCCGGCACGGGCGTCTGGGCGAACAGCTCGAATATCCTGGCGAGCGAGGCCGCCTCCAGCCCGATGCCGTTGTCCTTCACGCGGAAAGTCACCACCGGCCCCGCGACTTCCGCGCTGAGCACGATGTGCCCGCCCGCAGGTGTGAATTTGGCGGCATTGACCAGCAGGTTGGCCACGCTTTGCACCAGGCGCGCGGCGTCTCCATCCAGGACGCAAGGCGCGCCCGGCTCCCGCAATTCAAGCCGGTGCTGCTTGCTTTCCATGGCGGAAGCGGAAATCTCCACCGCATGGTTGAGCACCGACTGCAGCGTGGTCCGCTCCCTTTTCAGTGCCACCTTACCGCTGGTGATGCGGGCCACGTCCAGCAGGTCGTCCACCAGCCGCGTCAGGTGGCCGACCTGGCGGTCCACCACGTTGCGCAGCTGCGTCACCTGGTCCGAATCGGGGTGCAGGTGCTTGAGGATGCCCATGGAGGTGCGGATGGGCGCGAGCGGGTTGCGCAGCTCATGCGCCAGCGTGGCGAGAAATTCGTCCTTGCGCCTGTCGGCATCGCGCACCTGGTATTGCCGCTCGCGCGCCCGCACGGCCGAGCGGGTGGCGGTGATCAGCGCGATGGTGCGCACCGGCCGCTCCACCAGCGTCACGTTGCCCAGGTGCTCCACCGCCCGCTGCACGTCCAGCGAATCGGCGCCGCTGCGCGTCAGCAGCAGGATGGGGATGTCGGACCAGGTGGGCTGCGAGGCCACATAGTCTGCCAGCGGCCGCATCGCCGCGCCGCTGACCACCTCCTCCACGATGAGCAATGCGCCGGCGCCCTGCTGCAACTGCCGCATCAACTCGCTGTTGTCCCCGCACACGATGCTGCCTATGCCCACCGATCCCAGGACTTTCGCGGCCAGGCCTGCGTCCTGGCCCGTGGGCGCGCAGATGACGATGCGCCGCTCCACTAGCGGACCCCGGCGATGTCACCCGTTTCAGGGCCGCTTCCCACATACACCGGCACCCCCGTCAGGATGCCGCGGAAGCCGCGCAGGGGCGCACCCACATGGATGCCGCTGCGGGACATGGAAAACTGCCGGATGGTGCGTTCGTGCAGGCTGCCGCGTTTCTTGAAGACGGACACGGCCTGCTTGACTTCGCCGTCATGCTCGAAGTAACGCAGCATGAGCACGTTGTCGGCCAGGTAGCTGGCATCCACCGTCGTCGACATCTGCCCGCCCAGCATGCCCTGCTGCACCCCCACCAGGATGGTCACCACACCGCGCTGGCCCAGGTAGGTCAGCAGCTCGTGCAGGTGCGTGGTCAGGAAGCGCTCGTCCGGCATGGCGTTGAGGTAGCCGTTGATGCTGTCGATGACGATGACCTTGCAGCCGCGGTCGGCGGCCTGGCACACCACCGTGGAAAACTCGCCCGGCGACAGCTCGGCGGGATCGATCTGCTGGATGCTCAGCATGCCGCTCTCGTAGGGCTTGCGGATGTCCATGCCCAGGCCGTCGGCACGGTTCAGCAGGTTGTTGGCGGCTTCCTCGAACAGGAACATGGCGCTGCTCTGTCCGCGATGGGCGGCCGCCGTGACGAACTGCGCCGCGAGCGAGGACTTGCCGGTGCCGGGCGGGCCGGCGATCAGGGTGCTGGTGCCCTCCTCCAGGCCGCCGCCCAGCAGGGTGTCAAGCTCTTGCAGGCCGCTGGTGAGCTGCACCCGCTTTCCCATCACCCGCGACTCCGCGGCGACCAGGCGCGGGTACACGCAAAGCCCGCCGTACTGGATGTCGTAGTCGTGCATGCCACCGCGAAACGCGACGCCGCGGTACTTCACCACGCGGATGCGCCTGCGCTCGGCGCCATAGTCCTTCACCGACTGGTCCAGCGTGATCACGCCGTGGGCGATGCTGCGCACCTGGAGGTCTATGCCGGCGGCCGTGCGGTCGTCCAGCAGCATCACCGTGCACGAGCGGCTGGCGAAAAACTGCTTGAGGGCCAGCACCTGGCGGCGGTAGCGCAGCGGGGAATCGGCCAGCAGTTGCAGTTCAGACAGGGAATCAATCACCACGCGCGTGGGTTTGTGCTTCTCGATGACCGACAGGATCATCTGGGTGGTGGCGCCCATCTCCACCTCGGAGGGGTGGAACAGGGTGTATTCCGCTTCCGATTTCAGCAGGTTCTCCGAAGGCAGCACCTCGTGGATGTGGATGCCGTCCAGGTTCCAGCCGTGGGACAAGGCAACCCCTTTCAGTTCCGCGGCCGTCTCCGCCAGGGTGATGTACACCACCGACTCGCCGGTCCGGGCGCCGGCGACCAGGAACTGCAGGCCGGTCGTGGTCTTGCCGGTGCCGGGCTCACCCTCGATCAGGTAGATGCGGTCCCTGATCAGGCCGCCGGCCAGGATGTTGTCGAGGCCGGGAATGCCGGTGGAGAGGAAGCTGGCGGCAGCGGGCGCTTGGAGAGTCATGGTCGGAGGTGCGGGTTGTTTGGCCACAGGGCATGGGCGGCACATCCCGCAACACTCCGTCAGCGAACGAAGCGGTTTGTAACAGCTGGATAAATATTAATCACAGCGTTGCACGCGCCCAAGGTTGCAGCGTCTGGGCGCCGCGTAGGACGAGACGCCATGACGGCGTAGTCCACCGGCATCCCCGCACTCCGACGCTAGGCCTCCAGGCGCACGACGACCTTGCCGGAGTGCCGGCCCTGCAGCAGGCCCGACAGGGAGGCGGGCGCTTGCAGAAGGCCGTCGACAACATGTTCCACCGCTTTGACCCGTCCACTGTCGACCCACGCGTCCATTTCACGGCGGAACACATCAAAGCGTTCGCCATAGTGGTCAAGGATGATGAAGCCCTGCACGCGCACCCGCTTCTGCAAAATGGCGGCCAGGAACTGCGGCAGCTGATTGCCGCCGCTTGGGCCTGCAGAGTCGTTGTAATGCGCAACAAAGCCGCACACCGGCATGCGGGCGCCGATATTGAGCAGGGGAAGGACGGCCGCCAATACATCGCCGCCGACGTTCTCGAAATACACGTCAATGCCCGCCGGGCAGGCGGCGGCAAGCTGCTCCCCCAATAAGGGCCCGTGCCTGTCGATGCAGACATCAAAGCCCAGGTCCTCGACGGCCTGCCGGCACTTGTCGGCACCGCCGGCGATACCGACGACGCGAGCGCCCTTGAGTTTTGCGATCTGGCCGACCATGGCACCCACCGCGCCGGTCGCCGCCGCGACCACCACGGTTTCACCGGCCTGGGGTTGGCCGATGTCCAGCAGGCCGACGTGCGCCGTGAAGCCCGGCATGCCGAGCGCGCCCAGCGCCAGGGAGGGACGGGCCATGCCGCCGATCGCCAGCAGGTCGCTCCCATCGCTGATGGCGTAGTCCTGCCAGCCGGCATTGGCGAGCACGAGATCGCCGGCGCGGTAGTGGGGATGCCTGGACTCCACGATGCGGCTGACAGTGCCGCCGGGCATGGTGCCGCCCAGCGGAACGGGGGGCGCGTATCCGGGCCCGATTTTGTCCATCAGGTTGCGCATGTACGGGTCCAGCGAAAGGAACTGCGTTCGCAACAGCACCTGGCCTTCGCCCGGGCGCGGCACCGGCTCGGTCACGAGATGGAAGTCGGACGCAACCGGCAGGCCGCGCGGGTGCGCCGCCAGCGTGATGCGACGATTGCTGCCTGGGTCTGGTTTCGACTCGGTCATGATCGCCTCCGTGATTCAGCCGCGGCGGGAACCGGGGCCGCGCCGCCATGCCAGCAGGCCGCCCAGGGCCACAGCCACCATGGCAAACGCAGGGGCACCCAGCGCGCCAGTCCCGTCAACGATGAGGCCGCCCGCGATGGCACCCGTGGCGATGGCGATCTGGAACGCTGCCACCAGCAGGCCGCCCGCGGCCTCTGCCTGGTCGGGTGCGGCGCGCACGATCCAGGTCTGGAAGCCGACCGGGAATGCGCCAAACGCGAACCCCCATAGCGCCACAGCCACGGCGGTGACCACGGCAGAGCTGCCGCCAATAAGCAGCGCAGCCGCAAGCAGGGCGATCATCCCGCTGCCGGCGACGATCGCGTAGCGTTCACTGCGCCCCGCCAGCCAGCCCCCCGCGAAGTTTCCGAAAAAGCCGCCGATGCCGTAGCCCAGCAGCACGGCGGAAATCGCCGCTGCCGACAGCCTGGTCACGTCTTCCAGCACGGGCCGGATATAGGTGAAGCCCGCGAAGTGGCCGGATATCACCAGCAGCACGGCCAGCAGCGCAATGCGCACCGGCCCCCGCGTGAGCAGGTCGCGCAGGCCCTTCAAGCTGGCCTTGTCGCGTGGCGGCAGTGCCGGCAGCGCCACCAGTTGCACAAGGAAAGCCAGCACGCCGACCACGCCCGCCGCGACAAAAGCGCTGCGCCATCCCCACAAACTGCCCATCCAGGCGCCGACCGGCGCCGCGCAGACGGTGGCAATGGAGACGCCGGTCAACACCAGGGACATGGCGCGCGGGAAAAGCCGTTCCGGCACCAGGCGCATGGCCAGCGCCGCCGCCATCGACCAGAAGCCGCCGAGCGCGATGCCGAGCACCACGCGCGCGAACAGCAGCACCGCGAGCGAGCCGGCCGTCGCCGCCAGCAGGTTGGACACGAGCAGCAAGGCGGTAAGCGTCAGCAGCACCCGCTTGCGGTCGAAGTGCGCCGTCAGCAGGGGAATGGTCGGCGCGGCCACCGCACCGACGAGCGCGGTGGCCGTGACGGCCTGGCCCGCCGCACCCGCCGTGACATGGAGATCGGCCGCCATGGCGGTCAGCAGGCTGGCCGGCAGGAATTCCGCCGTGACCAGGCCGAACACGCCGAGGGAAAGTGAAGCGACCGCCGGCCAGAGCGCGGCGGCCTCGCCGGGTGAATCGCCGGTCGGGCTTGCGCCGGCAGCCAGCGGGTCGAGGCAAGCAGAAGAGGAAGTTGATGACATGAAATGTGAAGCCTTGTTGAGGACAGGGTGACCAGCTTAGGCCTAGCATCCACACATTTCCATGGCGAAAGAGCCGAAATGCTTGACGATTCCTCCAGAACTTTCACGCCCGTCATTCAACCCCCTCACGAAGGCGCAGGCCTGCCTGCCGCCGGGCCCGATCCCCTTACCCAGATCCTGCTGGGCCTGCGCCTGGACGGCGTCGAGTACGGCCGCTGCCTGATGCATGCGCCGTGGGCGATTTCCTTTGCCGCGCAAGCCGCCGCGCGTTTTCATTTCGTCGCCAGCGGGAACTGCTGGCTGCACACAGAGCCGTCCGGGTGGATGGAACTGAAGGCCGGCGACGCGGTGCTGCTGCCGCGCGGCACGGCCCACACCGTGGCCAGTTCACCCGAGGTGCCGCCGGTGGCTCTCGCGACCTTTGACCGCGAACGGGTCGCGGACGATATCTATCTGTTGCGGGATGGCGCTCCCGCGGCGCAAGCCCCCTCCCACGTCATGTTCTGCGGCACCATGACCTTCAACCTCGACCCGCTGCACCCCTTGCTGGCCATGATGCCGGAGGTGATCCGCGCCGGCGAGCTGGCGCAGCGCGACCCGGGCGTGCCGATGCTGCTCGACGCGATGGAGCGTGAAGCCTCGCTCAACCGCATGGGCGCCTGCGGCATCCTGGCCCGCATGGCCGATGTGCTCGCCGCGACCATCATCCGCGCCTGGGTCGAATGCGCCTGCAGCAACTCGACGGGCTGGATCGCGGCGCTGCGCTCGCCCGGCGTGGGCAAGGTGCTGGCCGCCATCCACGCGACGCCGGAGCAGGACTGGAGCGTGCCGGAGCTGGCGAACATCATGGGCGCATCGCGATCCCGCTTTGCCCAGGCCTTCAAGGAATCGGTGGGCGAGAGCCCTGCCCGGTATGTGGCCCGCATCCGCATGTTCCAGGCGCGCAACTGGATCGCGCAGGACGGAATGCGCGTCACCACGGCCGCCGACCGGCTGGGTTACGACTCCGAGGCCTCCTTCAGCCGCGCGTTCAAGCGTGTCATCGGCCACGCGCCCAGCAAGGCACGCAGCCCCATGTGACCCGTATCCCCAACCGGGTCGGTTTTTGGCTGAAATCAGCCCAGGGGCGCTCCGCGATGTCGGCGACCAGCCCAAAAAGCAGGTTTTCCGCCCCTTGCCTTGAAAACCACCTGAATTGCCCCTATGATTAGCACTCGATGGTATTGAGTGCTAACAAAGCCCAGTCAATCCACCAAAGTTAACAAGCACCCACTTCCAGCCGGGTGCTTTTTGATTCCCAAAACCAGTGTTCTCAAACAAGGAGCTCTCATGAAACTTCGTCCTTTGCACGACCGCGTGATCGTCAAACGCGTGGAAAACGAAACCAAAACCGCTTCCGGCATCGTCATCCCCGACAGCGCCGCTGAAAAGCCTGATCAAGGCGAAGTGCTGGCCGTTGGCCCAGGCAAGAAGAACGACAAGGGCGAACTGAGCCCCGTGGGCGTGAAAGTCGGCGACCGCGTCCTGTTCGGCAAATACAGCGGCCAGACCGTCAAGGTCGACGGCGACGAATTGCTCGTCATGAAAGAAGAAGACCTGTTCGCAGTGGTCGAAAAATAATTTCGCAAGGCGAATTATTTTCGTCGAGGCTAACTTCGCGAAGCGAAGTTAAGGGCCGAAAGGCCCGGCCGGAGACAAAAGTAATCTCCCGCCGCGTCCAACCCCTTATTAACTGAATCTGGAGAATTAATCATGGCAGCAAAAGACGTCATTTTCGGCGGCGAAGCCCGCGCACGCATGGTCGAGGGTGTGAACATCCTGGCCAACGCGGTCAAGGTAACCCTGGGCCCCAAAGGCCGTAACGTGGTTCTGGAGCGCTCCTTCGGCGCCCCCACGGTGACCAAGGACGGTGTGTCCGTCGCCAAGGAAATCGAACTCAAGGACAAGCTGCAGAACATGGGCGCGCAGATGGTCAAGGAAGTCGCTTCCAAGACCTCCGACAACGCCGGCGACGGCACCACCACCGCCACCGTTCTGGCACAAGCCATCGTCCGCGAAGGCATGAAGTACGTGGCCGCGGGCATGAACCCGATGGACCTGAAGCGCGGTATCGACAAGGCCGTGCTGGCCCTGACCGAAGAGCTCAAGAAGGCTTCCAAGCCCACCACCACGTCGAAAGAAATCGCCCAGGTCGGCTCGATCTCGGCCAACTCCGACGAATCCATCGGCAAAATCATTGCCGACGCGATGGACAAGGTTGGTAAAGAAGGCGTGATCACCGTGGAAGACGGCAAGTCCCTGCAAAACGAACTCGACGTCGTCGAAGGCATGCAGTTCGACCGCGGCTACCTCTCCCCTTACTTCATCAACAACCCTGAAAAGCAGTCCGCACTGCTGGACAACCCCTTTGTTCTGCTCTACGACAAGAAGATCAGCAACATCCGTGACCTGCTGCCCACCCTGGAGCAAGTCGCCAAGGCCGGCCGTCCGCTGCTGATCATTGCCGAAGAAGTCGAGGGCGAAGCCCTGGCAACGCTGGTGGTGAACACCCTGCGCGGCATCCTGAAGGTTGTGGCTGTGAAGGCCCCCGGCTTCGGCGACCGCCGCAAAGCCATGCTGGAAGACATCGCCTGCCTGACTGGCGGCAAGGTCATCGCTGAAGAAGTCGGCATGTCGCTCGAAAAAGTGACGCTGGCTGACCTCGGCCAGGCCAAGCGCATCGAAGTGGGCAAGGAAAACACCATCATCATCGACGGTTCCGGCGCCGCTGCCGACATCGAAGCACGCGTCAAGCAAGTGCGCGTCCAGATCGAAGAAGCGACCAGCGACTACGACCGTGAAAAACTGCAAGAGCGCGTGGCCAAGCTGGCCGGCGGTGTTGCCGTGATCAAGGTCGGCGCTGCCACCGAAGTCGAAATGAAGGAAAAGAAGGCCCGCGTGGAAGACGCACTGCACGCCACCCGCGCTGCCGTGGAAGAAGGCATCGTGGCCGGCGGCGGCGTGGCGCTGCTGCGCGCCAAGCAGGCTGCAGGCAAGATCGCCGGCGACAATCCTGACCAGGATGCCGGTATCAAGCTGGTGCTGCGCGCCATCGAAGCCCCCCTGCGCGAAATCGTTTACAACGCAGGCGGCGAAGCCTCCGTCGTCGTGAACGCCGTGCTGGCCGGCAAGGGCAACTACGGCTTCAACGCCGCCAACGACACCTACGGCGACATGATCGAAATGGGTATCCTGGATCCCACGAAGGTTACCCGCACCGCACTGCAGAACGCAGCCTCCGTCGCATCCCTGATGCTGACGACCGAAGCCATGATTGCCGAGGCTCCGAAGGAAGAGTCCGGCGCCGGCGGCGGCATGCCAGGCGGCATGGGTGGAATGGGCGGCATGGGCGACATGGGCATGTAATGCCTGCCTGAGCTTCTCGCTCCATCAAAAAGGGCCGCTTTCGCGGCCCTTTTTTTATTGCTCGGCGGGTGCCGCGGGTGCGGCGCCTTCGTCATACTGGTTCGGGCCTTCCGAGGGCTGCACGCACCAGTACAGCAGCAACAGGTTGACCAGCGGGATCAGGCCGATCAGCATCAGCCAGCCGGTCTTGCCGATGTCATGCAGGCGCCGCACACCCACCGCGATGGCCGGCAGCAGCATCGCCAGCGCGGCGATGCCGTACAGGATGTTGCTGATCATGCCGGTGACGATCAGGACGATGATCTGGAACAGGAAAAACCACCAGAACTCCGGCCGCGATGCCCGGCCGGTAAAAGTGACGTATTTGGAAAAACAGGTGGTAATGGCTTGGCCGAAATTCATGACAGTGATCCTCCTCACAAGGTGTAAACAGGGTGAATTCCCTGCCGCATGATAATGCGGCCCGCCCCGCGGGGCTACCGCGGCCGGCCGGGGCCCGGCGCACCGGCCGATTTTGCGGCGCGCAAGCGGCTTGGTCCGCATCCGTACAAACCTTGTACGAAGAACGTTTTCAATTGGCCAGGGCGTTGCGTCTGCGCTTCACCCTTTGCCCTTAAAACCACGCGGAAGGCAGCGCTGGGCGGCGCTTGCCGCTACCATGAGATGCATCGATCCACTGGATGAACCCTCCAACACGCCACAACGGTCACCAGCCCATGACTCTTTCCAGACTCCCCCTGATTGCTGCAGCCCTCCTGGCTGCATCCACCCTGCCCGCTTTTGCGCAACAGGCCGGCACCTGGTCGCTCTCGGCCGGCGTCACGCGCATCAAGCCCTCGGTGGACAGCGGTACCCTCACGGGCAGCATTCCGAATGTGCGCGTCGGCGTCAGCAACGACACCCGGCTGACAGGCGCGGTGAATTACATGGCTACCAACCACCTGAACCTGCACCTGCCGCTGGGCCTGGGGTTCCGGCACGACGTCACCGGCGACGGCGTGCTCGCGGGTTTCGGCAAGGTGGCTGAAACCAAGGCCTTGCCGATCACGCTGATCGCCCAGTACCGCTTCTTCGAAGCCAACGCCAGCTTCCGGCCCTACCTGGGCGCCGGCCTGTCCTACGTGCACTTCTACAAGGAACAGGGCAGCGCCCTGCTGACCGCGCTGACCAACCCCGGCGGCCCGCCCACCGGCGTGTCCTTCAAATCCAAGCTGGCCCCGTCCTTTCAGATAGGCGGCGTCTACAAGCTCACCGAGAAATGGTTTGTGGAAGGCAGCTACACCAAGACCCTGCTGAAGACGCGCGGTACGCTGAGCACGGGCCAGACGATCGACGTGGTGCTGGACCCCAACTGCTTCACGGTGCAACTGGGGTACAAGTTTTAATTGCACGCCTGCCCGGGAAGCGGGGATGAACCCGAAAATCAGGGTGAGCGGCCGAACCGGCCGTCGGCCTGGCGCCTGAACTCGGTGGGCGTCATGCCCTTGATCTCCAGGAAACGCCGGTTGAAGTTCGCGACGTTGTTGAACCCGACCTGGTAACAGATGTCGGTGACCTTGTGGTCGGTCTGCATCAGCATGTGGCAAGCGCTGTTGATGCGCACACGGTTGACGAAGTCGGTAAAGCTGTTGCCGGTGGAGCGCTGGAAGAAGCGGCTGAAGCGGCTTTCACTCATGCCGAGTTCGGCCGCCACGGCCGACATCGAGATCGGCTCCGCCATGTTGGCGGTCATGCGGTTGACGATGCCGTTGATCTGGTCGACCTGCGCATCGCCATCGGCGCCCTGCGCCCCTTGCATCTGTACGCTCGACAGCAGCCGGTAGTCCGTCCATTGCGCCAGGTCGGCCATGAACTCGAAAAATCGGCCCAGGCGGCGCACCCCGCGCGCGGCCTTGATGCTGTCCCAGTGCATTTGCGCCTGTTGCGACAGGCCAAAAAATTCGATGCCGTGGCGCGCCCGCTCGAGCAATTGCATCACCTCGCGCAACTCGGGAATCCCGGCCGCCGCGCGTTCGATGGGTTCGTGGTGGAACTGGATCACCCGGTCGCGTCCCGCGGCACCGCCTTCGGGGACGTCGAGCGAAATCCAGTTGTGCGGCAGCCGCGGGCCGCACAGCACCAGATGGCCGGGCTGGAACGGCCCTATCCAGTCGCCGACAAAAGCCTTGCCCGAGGTCTCGGTGATCAGGTGCAGTTCATACTCTTCATGAAAATGCCAGCGCACCAGCGGGCTCGGGAAGCCGTGGGCAAGACAGCGCACCAGGCCGGTTTCAGGGGCCTCGTAGCCCAGCAAGGGAGAGCGCGCAATGTCGCGTTCCAGCTCGGGCTGGCGCTGGCGGGGTATGGCGCGTCTGGATGCGGACGTGGTCATGGCAGCCTGGATCAGGACCGGGGAGCAAGGGCCTCATTGTCCTCCCGCCGGAGCGCGCTGCGAACGGCCTCCAGCGTGGGTGGATCGGCACCTTCGCGGGTGCAGTTCAGTGCGGCGGCCGTGGCGGCGAAGCGCATCACGTCGCGCCATGCGACGTCGCCCAGCTCACCGAGCTGGGCCGGGCGTTCGACGCCATGCGCCAGCAGCGAAACCGAGAGCCCGGCCGTAAAGGTGTCACCCGCTCCTATGGTGTCTATCACCTTGACGCGCGGTGCCGCCACGGCAAGCGCTTCGTGCCCCGTGCGCCAGAGCGTGGCACCGCCGGCGCCGCGCGTGACGATCACCGCACGCGCGCCGGCTTGCAGGCAATCCGCGGCCAATGCATCGGCAGGCCGGCCGGGCGCCAGCAGTTCGGCGTCTTCGTCGCTGAGCTTGACCAGGTCGGCCATCGCAAACCAGCGCATGGCACGCGCACGGTAGGCCGCCATGTCGGGAATCAGGCTGGGCCGCACGTTGGGATCGAACACGATCACACGCTGCCCGGCATTGGCCGCCATCAGGTCGGTGATGCGCGTGGCAGCAGGCTCCTGCAGGAGCGCGATCGAGCCGAAGTGGAGAAAACGGCAGTCCACCGGCAACTGCGGCAGCGGCTCGGGCGTCCAGGTCGCGTCGGCGCTGCCGCGCGTGTAGAAGGCGTAGCGGTTGGTCTGCGGTGTGCGCTCGACGAAGGCCAGGGTCGACGGTGCATGGCTGCGCAGGATGAACCGGGTGTCCACACCGTTTCGTTCGAGAAAACCCATCAACCGTTCGCCGAACAGGTCGGTCGACAGCTGCGTGAGGAAACCGGTGGGCTGCCCGAGGCGCGCGCAGGCGACGGCCGTGTTGAGCGGCGAACCGCCCTCATGGCCCAGGAAAGCCAGCGTGCCGGCCTCGCCGGCGGTGAAATCGATAAGGGCCTCGCCCGTGATTGCAATGCGCATGCTGGATTCTCGGTCAATGCAAGGCGCCGGTGTCGGCCAGGAATCCGCGCTCGGCAGCCAGCGTGGCGGGATGATCGAGCAATTCCGCAAAGAGGCGCGGCGGAATCGTGACGGCGCCCACGCCCAGTCCCAGCAAGGAAAGGTAGGCCTCGCGGGAGCGGATGCTCGCCACCAGCAGCCGGGTACCGGACGAAGGCCGCTGCGCCACCAGCGCCTGCATCTGCGCGATCAGCGCCAAGCCGCCGGCACCGGCGTCCTCGAGCCGTCCCAGGTAGGGTGCCGCATACGCCGCGCCCAGCTGTGCGGCAAAGTGCGCCTGCTCGGGCGCGTAAACAGCCGTCCACGTGACGGGAACACCCTGCGCGATAAGCCGCGCGCCGGCATCGAACCCCTGGCGGGTGGCGGGAATCTTCACGACCAGCTGGCCCCGGTCGAAGTGCGACAGTAACTCTTGCGCGTCTTCGAGCATGCCGTCGACATCGCTCGAATACACCTGCGCCTGCACCCGCCGCGCGCCCAGCTCGATGCAGCGCGCCAGCAGGCCGGGCACCGCCGAACGGCCTATGCCCGCCCGCCGCAGCAGCGTGGGATTGGTTGTCACACCGTGGACCACCGGGTGCGGGAGGCAGGCCTGCAGCTCGGCCAGGTCGGCGCTGTCGAGGTACAAATGGAAGTCGTCATTCATCGCGTTCAAGCCGAAAGATCAGCTCATGACGTTACCACCATCCACATTCAGGGTCTGCGCCGTGATGTAGCGCGCTTCGTCGCTGGCAAGGAAGACCGCCGCACCCGCGATGTCGGCCGGTACACCCATGCGGCCAAGCGGTACTTCGAGGCCCACGCGCCGCTTCTTTTCTCCCGGCGGAAGCCCCTCCGCCTTGGCGAACAGGCTGTCGACATGGTCCCACATCGGCGTATCGACCACACCGGGGGCAATGCCGTTGACGCGAATGCCATGCGGCGCCATGGCCAGTGCGGCGCTCTGGGTGTAGCTGATGACCGCGGCCTTGGTCGCGCAGTAGTGCGACACCAGCGCTTCGCCGCGCCGGCCGGCTTGTGAGGCCATGTTGATGACCGACGCGCCCTTCGTGCCGGCTTCGACCATGTGGCGAAGCACGGCCTGCATGACAAAAAACATGCCCTTCACATTGACGGCAAACAGCTTGTCGAAAGAGGCCTCGTCGCTGTCGAGCAGGGGCGCGAGATCGAACACGGCCGCGTTGTTGAAGAGCGTATGAACGGGGCCAAAAGCAGCCTGCGCCTCCGCCAGCAGGCGCGCAATCGCCTGGGCGTCCGTCACGTCCGCCGCGATGTAGGCCAGGCTACCGGGATGACGTTTCTGCAGCGCCTGCACGGCTTCAGGTGTCGCCACGACCCGGTCGACCACGCTGCAGTGCGCGCCCTCGGCGATGCAGGCTTCAGCCACCGCCAGGCCGATGCCGCCGCCGGCGCCCGTCAAAAGCACATGACGGTTCTTCAGACGTTCTCTCATGAACTTTTAACCTCTGAATTGACAAAACCGGCTACTCGCCCGATCGCGCCGCGCACGGCATCGGTCAGCCGTGTGTCGCCTGCGGCACTCCCCCATAGCCCCGCGTCGGAGCACAACGCGCGCACAGGATCGACAGCGTCACAGATCGCGTGGGCCACGGCCTCGTCCATACCTTGGTCCTGGTAGGCATAGGGCAGTGTCCCCCGGTGCCAGCGCCGCAGGAAAACAAGGAACAGCGCGGGCAGCACTGCGACGCTGTCGATGGGCTGTCCCGCAGCGAGTCGCTCCCGTACCGTGGGCGCGATAAACCCTGGAATCTTCGAGAAACCGTCCGCCGCCACGCGTTGGTTAGTGTCGCGGATCGCAGGGTTGCCAAAGCGCTCGAGCACCACATCGCGGTACGCCGCGAGGTCGATCGGCCCGGGATTGTCGGGAGAACTCAGGCAGGGGATCACGTCGTCCGTCACATAGTCGTAGGCCATCTTCCGGATTACCGCGTTGTTTGTCCCTTCGTGAATGAAATCCAGCCCGACCAAGGTGCCGGCCCAGGCAATGCAGCTGTGCGTGGCATTGAGGATGCGGATCTTGGCCTCCTCGTAGGGCTGCACCGATTCGACCAGCTCCACGCCCACACGGCCCCAGTCGGGACGCCCGGCCGCGAACCTGTCCTCGATCACCCACTGGATGAAGCTCTCACCCGTCACCGCCGCCGCATCGTCGCGCCCCGTGGCGGCCTTGACGCGAGCGCGCAGCTCGGGTGGCGGTCGCGGCGTGATGCGGTCGACCATCGCGTTCGGGCAAAGGGTGTTTGCGTTGACCCACGAAAGCAGTTCGGCATCGCCCGCAAGCTCGATGAATTCGCGCAGCCCGTCACGGAAGCGGTCGCCGTTGTGGCGCAGGTTGTCGCAGTTGAGCAGGGTCACCGGGCCGGCCTGCCTTGCCTTGCGCGCGCGCAGGATCGCGCAGACGGCGCCGTAGACGGTCACGCCCTCACCGCGGTCTTCCCCGACCTCGCCGCGGCGTGTGCGTTCAAGGTCCGCCGCGAGATCGCTGAAAGACAGGTCCAGCTTGCCCTGGGTGTCGAGGTAGTAGCCTGCCTCGGTCACGGTGAATGAAACGATGCGCGTGGACGGCGCCGCACCGCGCGAGATCACCGCGGCCAGCGAGGACTCCCAGGGAAGTACTTCGCGGATGGCTTCGATCAGTTCGTAGCGGTACTCGCCGGCCGGCGATACGGTTTCCAGCGTGTAGCGCCCGCCCTGTGCCTGCAGGGCCGCGACCACCCCGGTCGCGTCGGGCCGGATGTTGGCGGCCGCAAGCGACCAGCCGCTGTCGCCCGCATCGATCAGCCGCTGAAGATAGACGGCCTGGTGAGCCCGATGGAAGGACCCCAGTCCAAGGTGAAGCACCGTGAATTCAGAAGGGACCGGTGGAGTGTGCGCAAGAGGCGCTGTGGCGAGAGTCAAGGGAATGCCCGAAAGAAAGAAAAGGAGGGGGAAAGATCAGGCCCGGACCGCACGGCCTTCACTGTTGAACAGGTGAAGCACCGACGGGTCGAGCTCGACCGCCACGTCGTCGCCCGCATGCAGCGGTGTGCGTTCGTTCTGGCGCGCTATCAGCGGCACGCCGCCCACGTCGACGTGAATCAAGGTATCGGCGCCGAGTGCCTCGACCAACTCCACGCGGCCCGGCACACCCGACGCAGCGGCCTGCCTGGCATGCACACGCAGGCCTTCCGGCCGCACGCCCAGAAAGCCGTCGCCTGGCAGGCGCCCGCCGGTGGCCGCCGAAAAACTCGGAATGGCGCCCGCCGCCACCATGTTCATCGACGGCATGCCGATGAACTGCGCGACAAACCGGTTCGCCGGGTGGTCGTAGAGTTCGAGCGGCGTGCCGACCTGCTCGATCAGCCCGTCCCTGAGCACCACCACGCGGTCGGCCAGCGTCATGGCCTCGACCTGGTCGTGCGTGACGTAGATGGTCGTCGCGCCGAGTGCGCGGTGCAGCTTGTGGATTTCGACGCGCGTATTGCCGCGCAGCGCGGCATCCAGGTTGGACAAGGGCTCATCGAACAGGAACACCTTGGGCGCGCGCACAATGGCGCGGCCTATCGCCACACGCTGCCGCTGCCCGCCCGACAGCTCTTTCGGCGTACGGCCGAGGTACTGGGTGAGGTTGAGCGTCTTCGCCGCGTGCTCGACCTTGGCCTGGATCTCGCTTTTCGACACCCCCGCGAGCTTGAGCGCAAAGGACATGTTGTCGTACACGCTCATGTGCGGGTAGAGCGCATAGCTCTGGAACACCATCGCCAGGTCGCGCTTGCCCGAAGGCAGCCCTGTGATGTCCCGGCCGTCGAGCAGCAAGTTGCCTTTGGTGATGGGCTCCAGCCCCGCGATGAGGCGCAGCAAGGTCGACTTTCCGCAACCCGAAGGCCCGACGAAGACGATGAACTCGCCCTTGTTGATGTCAAGGTCGACACCGCGGATGATCCGGGCCTCCCCGAAGCTTTTTTCGATGCTCTTGAGTTCCAGATAAGCCATCAGTCAATTCCTTTCACTTCACGGCGCCGAAGGTCAGGCCTTGCACCAGCTGCTTCTGGCTGAACCAGCCGAACACGACGATAGGCGCGATCGCCATCAGCGAAGCGGCCGACAATTTGGCCCAGAACAGGCCTTCGGGACTGGAGTACGAGGCGATCAAGGTCGCCAGCGTTCCGGCCTTGGCTGAACTGAGGTTGAGGGCCCAGAAGGCCTCGTTCCAGCTCAGCACCAGGCACAGCAGGCCGGTCGAAGCCAGGCCGCCCACCGAGAGCGGCAGCACGACATGGCGGAATTCGGTCCAGAGGCTCGCACCGTCCATGCGCGCGGCTTCCAAAATCTCGTTCGGAATGTCCTTGTAGGCGCTGTAGAGCATCCACACCATGATCGGCAGGTTCGACAGCGTGAACACAATGGTCAGCGCGGTGAGCGAATCCAGCAGGCCCGCGGTCTGCGCGAGAACGTAGATAGGCACCAGCGCGCCCACTGCCGGCATCATCTTGGTCGAAAGCATCCACATCAGGATGTCGCGCGTCCTCTTCGTGCGGAAGAAGGCCATCGAGTAGGCGGCGGGCGCCGCGATCAACAGGCCGATGAGGGTCGAGCCCAGGCTGGTGATGAGCGAATTGCGCGCGTACAGCAGGTAATCGCTGCGGCGCTGCACTTCGCTGAAGTTGTCGAGCGTGGGTTCAAAGACAAACAGCGGCGGCACATGAATCGCCTGGAGTTCGGTCTTGAAGGCCGTGAGAAACAGCCAGCCGAGCGGAAAGAACAGCAGCAGCGCCACGGCCCACGCGCCCACGGTGCGAAGCAGTTGCGCAAGAAAGTTGCCTGGTTCCATGGTTCAGCTGCTCCACCGGGTAGGGGTATGCATCATGTTTAGTCCAGGTTCTTGCCGACGATGCGAATGAGGAACACCGCCACGATGTTGGCCACCACCACCGCGAACAAGGCACCGGCCGAAGCCACGCCCACGTCAAAATTCATCAGCGACTGCTTGAAGATCATGTAGGTGAGGTTGGTGCTTTCGTTGCCCGGGCCGCCATTGGTGGTGATGGCGATCTCGGCGAACACGCTGAGCAGAAAGATCATTTCGATCATGATCACCACCGCCATCGGCCGTCCGAGATGCGGGATGATGAGATAGAAGAAGCGCTGAAATGCACTCGCACCGTCCATGCGTGCCGCCTCCATCTGCTCGCGATCCAGCGACTGCAGCGAGGTAATGAAGATCAGGCAGGCGAAGGGCAGCCACTGCCAGGCCACCATGATGATCACCGACAGCAGCGGCACATCGGTGAGCCAGTCGACCGGCTGCGCGCCGAAAAACCGCCACAGGTCGGCCAGCACGCCATAGATCGGGTTCATCATCATGTGTTTCCACAGCAATGCGTTCACCGCGGGCATGACGAAGAAAGGTGAAATCAGCAGCACCCGCACGACGCCCCGCCCCGGAAACGGCTCGTTCACCAGCAAGGCGAGCAGCACGCCGAACACCACCGTGATGAGGATCACGCTGCCGATCAGCAGCAGCGTGTTCCAGGTCGCGGGCCAGAAGTCCGGGTCGGTGATGAAGTACTGAAAGTTCTCGATGCCCGCGAACGGATGGTCGCCGGGTTGCATGAGGTTGTAGCTCACGAACGAGAAATACAGGGTCATCACAAGCGGCACGATCATCCAGAGGAAGAGCGTGAGCACTGCGGGTGCCATGAGCGCGCGCGGCAGGAGGCGGTTCATGTGGTGAATCCCGGGGCGAAGTGTGGGCAGCCTGGGGCTACTTGTAATACCCGGCCTTCTTCATCTCACGCTCGGCGGCCGTCTGTGATGTCTTCAGGGCCTGGTCCACCGTGACCTTGCCCGACAGCGCCGCGCTCATCTGCTGCCCCACCGCCACGCCGATGGCCTGGAACTCGGGGATAGCCGCATACTGCACGCCGACGTACGGCGACTTGGGCAGCGTGCTGTCGCTGAGGTTGGCGCTGTCGATGGCTTTTTTCTCGGCCGCGGCGAACTTGGCGACCTTCTGGAACTCGGGGTTTGCGTAGGTTGACTTGCGCGTGCCGGTGGGTACCGCGCCCCAGCCGTGTTCCTTGGCGACCAGGTTGATGTATTCCCTGGAAGTGGCCCATTTCACGAAGGTCTGGGCGGCCGCGCCCTTGGTCGAGCTGGCCGGGATGGCCAGGTTCCAGGTCCACAGCCAGTTGGCGCCCTTGGGCGTGACGGCAACCGGCGCCTGCGCAAAAGCCACCTTGTCGGCCACCTTCGACTGCTTCGGATCGCTGATGAACGAGGCGGCGATGGTGGCGTCCACCCACATGCCGCATTTGCCTTCGTTGAAGAGCGCGAGGTTCTCGTTGAAGCTGTTGGCCGAAGCGCCGGGCGGGCCGTAGGCTTTCATCAGGTCGACGTAGAAGCCGATCGCGTCCTTCCAGGGTTTGGTGTCGATCTGCGGCTTCCACTGCATGTCGAACCACTGGCCGCCGTTTGTGTTGACCAGCGTGGTGAGGAAGGCCATGTTGTCGCCCCAGCCCGGCTTGCCGCGCAGGCACATGCCGTACACACCGGCTTTCGGGTCGTGGATCTTGCCGGCCAGTTCCTTCACCTGTGCCCAGGTGGGCTGATCGGGCATCTTGAAGCCGGCCTTGTCGGCAAGGTCCTTGCGGTACATGAGCATCGAACTCTCGCCATAGAACGGCGCGGCGTAAAGCTTGCCTTCGTGCGACAGCCCGGCGCGGATGGCGGGCAGCAGGTCGTCGACGTCATAGGCGGCATCGGTGGCAATGGGCTGCAGCCAGCCCTTCTTCGACCAGATCGGCGCTTCATACAGGCCAATGGTCATCACGTCGAACTGCCCGCCCTTGGTGGCGATGTCGGTGGTGACGCGCTGGCGCAGCGTGCCCTCTTCGAGCGTGACCCATTTGAGCTTGATGTCGGGATGGGCCTTTTCAAAAACCGGCGTGAGCTTCTGCATTTCGATCATGTGGCCGTTGTTCACCGTCGCCACCACGAGCTCGGTCGCGGCATGGGCCATGCCGGCGCCCGAAAGTGCAAGCACCAGGCCTGCCTGGATAAAACCCTTCATAAGATGTCTCCTTCGTTATGTCGTTCGAAACGGCAGCTTTGCCGCTCACTGCATTCTGAGGAAACCTCCTTGCGGGTTTGATACCAGATCAGAGCACTCCAATACTTTGTTGCATTGAAGGAGTGGTAATTTCCCTAAACCCCGCATCAATAGATGCAACGAATTGTCAAGGCCGACGTGGGATGGCCTTGCCGGTCCAGGCCGCCAGCTTGCACAAATGGACAGGGAAATCAGGCCCGCGTAGACGGGCCGACCGGACGCGGCGCTACTTGCGTGCGACGGCCGAAGCCGGCACCAGCTTGAGCGGCCCGTAGAAGGCCTGCAGCTGGCCCTCGTTTTTTTCACCTTCGGTGAAGACCGCGAAGCTCAGCAAGGCGCCCGGATCTTCGCCGAAGGCCCGGCGGTAGTCGGCGCGGATGTCGCGCTCGTAGCTGCGCCATTCGTTGTAACCGTGGTCGCCCGAGTCGACGACGATCTTGCGGATGCGGTCGGTGCGCTCGTTGACGATGACCTCGCCGGGCTGGTTGACCCGCGACCACGAATACACCAGCGTCGCGAACGGCATCTCTTCGCCGGTCAGCAAGCGGCTCAGTTCCGACAGCAGGGAGTTTTTCATCGACAGCCGCGAACGGTCGCCTTCGAAGGCGAGCACCACCCGCACCGGCACGTCATCGAGTTGCGGCAGCGCGAGGTTGGCGCCCGCACCCGGGTTCGGCACGTTCCAGGAAAAGCGCACCAGGCCAAGCTGGTCCGGCTCGATGCGATAGCGATGGCGCAGGATGCTGCCGGACGCCTCGGCCTTCGCCAGTACCGCGTCGCGGCCTTCATGGCGCACATAGCTGTAGCTGGCCGGCTGCTTGCCGGGTACGCGGAATATTTCCCACTTGAGGTCGTCGGGCTTGAGTTCCCCGGCGATGGGCGGCGCCGACATTGCGGCCCAGGCGGTGCCGGTCACCCCTTCGGCCAGGCCCACGGTGCCGCCCTGGCTGGCCGGCTCGTCGATGTCGGCATCCTCATCGGTGGGCGCGCGGGTGGCGCATCCGGTGGCCAGGGCCACGGCGAGCAGCGCCGCGGCGACGATCGAAAAATGAGGAAAAAAGCGGGAGGACGGGACGGGTAAAGACATGGTGCGGGTCATCGAAAAAATCGGCGAAGCGGCAAGTTGACCACGGAAGCACGCGGCCCCGCAATGGAAAAACGCACAGTTTTGCGCAAATCAGCCGGCGATTTTGCGCAGCAGGCCGGCCGTCGAGCCGTCAAGGCCGGACACATCCCCGCTGCGCAGCCGCGGCTCTATGTCCTTGGCCAGCACCTTGCCGAGCTCAACCCCCCATTGGTCGAAGCTGTTGATGCCCCAGATCGCGCCGCTGGCGAACACGCGGTGCTCCTGCAGCGCGACCAGCGCACCCAGGCTGGCCGGCGTGAGCCGCTCCAGCAACAAAAACGTGCTGGGCCGGTTGCCGGGGAAATGTTTGTGGCCTCCGGGGTCTTCCTTACCCTGCATTAACGCCTGCGCCTGGGCCAGCACATTGGCCAGCAAGGTGGCATGATGGCCCGGCAGGCTGTGGCCGGCCTGCCTGACGGCGACAAATTCCACCGGCACCACCGAGCTGCCCTGGTGCAGCATCTGGAAGTAGGCATGCTGGCCGTTGGTGCCGGGCTCGCCCCACAGCACGGGCGAGGTGGCGAAAGGCAGGGCCTGGCCGTCGGCATCGACGCGCTTGCCGTTGCTTTCCATTTCAAGCTGCTGCAGATAGGCCGGCAGGCGCCGCAAGGCGCTGCTGTAAGGCGCGATGCTGCGGGTGCTGAAGCCGTAAAAATTGCGGTACCAGACATCGAGCAAACCCAGGCGCACCGGCAGGTTGCGCGCCAGCGGGGCGGTGCGGAAGTGTTCGTCCATGGCATGCGCGCCGGCCAGCAAGTCACGAAAGCCCGCCGCGCCTATCGCGATGGCAATCGGCAGGCCTATGGCCGACCACAACGAATAGCGCCCGCCCACCCAATCCCAGAAGCCGAAAGTCGTCTTGATGCCGAAGGCGTTCGCTGCGGCGACGTTGGTCGTGAGGGCCGCGAAATGCCGGCCGACGTCCGTGCCGCCCTGTGCCTCGAACCAGCGCCGCGCCGAGTGCGCGTTGGTCATGGTCTCTGTGGTGGTGAAGGTCTTGGATGCGACCAGGAACAGCGTGCTTTCGGGCTTGAGCCCCTGCAGCACGCCGTCCAGCTCGCCGCCATCGACGTTGGAGACAAAATGAAAGCGCTTGCCGGGTATGGCGAATTCAGCCAGCGCCAGCACCGCCATCTGCGGCCCCAGGTCTGAGCCGCCTATGCCGATGTTGACGATGTCGGTGATGGCGGTGTCGGCGCGCAACTGCTCCGCGTAGGCCAGCATGGCGTCCAGGGTTTCATGCACGCGCGCGAGGTCGCCGCTCATGCCGCCGACGGCCGGGCTTCTCAATAAAAAGTGCATCACGGCGCGCTGTTCGGTGCCGTTGATCAGCTCGCCGGCAAACATGGCGTCCCGGTGCTGCTCAAGCCGGCATTGCGCGGCCAGCTCCAGCAGTAGTGTCTCGCTGCCGGCGTCGATCAGGTTTTTGGAGAGGTCGGCAAAAACGTGCGGCGCGTCCTGGCTGAAGTGCGCAAAGCGCCCGGCATCGGCCGCGAAGGCCTGGCGCAGGTCAAAAGACTTTCCGCGGGTGTCAAAACAGTCCTGCAGCGCGGCCCAGGCCGGCGTGCGGTCGCAGCGGGGTCGGGGCGGCACGGCCATGCTCAGGCTGCCTGCATCAGCTGTTCGAGTTTCACGGCATCGGCCGCGAACGCGCGTATGCCCTCGGCCAGTTTTTCAGTGGCCATGGCGTCTTCATTGAGCGCATAACGGAAACCGGCTTCGTCGTAATGGACGGCGGGCAGGTCCAGCGCGGCGGCCGCCTTGGCATCGAGCGCGCGCGACAGCGGCGCCTCGGAAGCCGCGAGCTGGGCCAGCAGCTCGGGGCTGATGGTCAGCAGGTCGCAGCCGGCCAGCGCGGTGATCTGGCCCACGTTGCGAAAGCTCGCGCCCATCACCTCGGTGGCGATGCCGAAATGTTTGTAGTGGTTGTAGATCTCGCGCACCGACTTCACGCCGGGGTCGTTGGCGCCCGCCATCGTGGCCTCGTCCCAGGATGCGCCGGCGGATTTTTTGTACCAGTCGTAGATGCGGCCGACGAAAGGCGAGATCAGCTGCACCTTGGCCTGGCCGCAGGCCACCGCCTGGGCGAAGGAGAACAGCAAGGTGAGGTTGGTGTGGATGCCGCGCTGCTCGAGCTTTTCCGCCGCCTGAATGCCTTCCCAGGTGGCGGCGACCTTGATCAGCACGCGGTCGATGTGGATGCCCTCGGCCTGGTAAAGCTCGACGATGCGCTCGCCGCGCGTGTAGGTGGCACTGGCGTCAAAGCTCAGGCGGGCGTCGACTTCGGTCGAGACGCGGCCCGGGATGATGGAGAGGATTTCGCAGCCGAAACGCACCAGCAGGCGGTCCATGATTTCGTCGAGGGCGCGGCCTTTGAAGCGGCCCACGGTGTCCTTGAGCAAAGGCTGGTAATCGGCCTTTTGCACCGCCTTGAGGATCAGCGAAGGGTTGGTGGTGGCGTCCTGCGGCTTGAACTGCCCCAGTTGCTTGAAATCACCGGTGTCGGCGACCACGGTGGTGAACTGTTTGAGCGCGTCAAGTTGGGTCATGGCTGGGATGCTGGGCAAAAAGCGGGAGTGGTCCGGATGAAACACCGCTGGGCACCTGGGTGCAGGCATCGCACGGGCTTCAAGGTCGAGTTACCATTATGCCCATAGAATGTGAAACTTAATTACCAAGACACTTTTTTACCATGAGCTTTGACCTGATCCTCTTCGGCGGCACCGGCGACCTGGTGTGGCGCAAGATCATGCCGGCCCTGTTCCAGGCCTTTCGCCACGGCTCGCTGCCGGCGGGCGGGCGCATCGTAGGCGTGGCGCGCGACGACCTGTCCGACGACCAGTACCGCGCCTTGATCAAATCCCGCTTCGACAACGTCGAACTGGCCAAACGCCCGAGCGAGGAAGAGTTCTCGCGATTTGCCGCGCTGCTGGGCTACCTGCGCATGGACTTGTCCAACCCGGCCGACTACGCCGCGCTGGCCGCCAAACTGCAGCAGCGGCCCGCCGACGTGGTGGTGATGTATGTGGCGACAGCGCCCAGCCTGTTCACCACCGTGTGCGAGCAGATCGCCGCCGCCGGCCTCAACGGCCCGCAGACGCGCGTGGTGCTGGAAAAACCGCTGGGCCACGACCTGGCCTCCAACCGCGCCATCAACAAGACCGTGCGCAGCGTGCTGAGCGAGCAGCAGATCTTCCGCATCGACCACTACCTGGGCAAGCCCTCGGTGCAGAACCTGTTCGCGCTGCGCTTCGGCAATTCGCTGTTCGAGCCGCTGTGGCGCCGCGAGACCATCGCCAACATCCAGATCACCATCGCCGAAGACCTGGGCGTGGAAAAGCGCGGCGCCTTCTACGACAGCACGGGCGCGCTGCGCGATATGGTGCAGAACCATGCGCTGCAGCTGCTGTGCGCCATCGGCATGGAGCCGCCCATCAACTCGCATGCCGACGCCATCCGCGACGAAAAGCTCAAGGTGCTGCGCTCGCTGAAACCCTGGACGCCTGAAACACTGAACCAGCACGTGGTGCGCGGCCAGTACGCGGCCGGCAACATCGACGGCGAGCCCGTGCCCGGCTACCGCGACGAAAAAGGCGTGCCGCCCGACAGCCGGACCGAAACCTTTGTGGCCCTGCGCACCGAGATCGCCAACTGGCGCTGGGCCGGCGTTCCCTTTTACATACGCACCGGCAAACGCCTGGCCGGCCGCGACGCGCACATCGAGGTCAACTTCCGGCCTGCGCCGCATGCGATTTTCAAGAGCTCCACGGCCGGCTCCAATGTGGCCAACCGGCTGGTGATCAACCTGCAGCCCAAGGACGGCCTGGAACTGCATTTGCTGGCGCAAGGCGCCGACCAGCGCTCCGGCAACAGCCATGCGCGCGGCACGCCCTCGCTGGCACCGGTGCAGCTGGACCTGGACTTCGACAAGCGCTTCGGCTCCGAACGTGTGGGCGCCTACGAGCGGCTGCTGCTGGACGTGATCGACGGGCGGCTCAACCTCTTTGTGCGCAGCGACGAACAGGAAGAAGCCTGGCGCTGGGTCGAACCCATCCTGGACAGCTGGAGCAACGATTCCGGCGCGCCGCGGCCCTATGCCGCCGGTAGCTGGGGGCCGAGCGCCGCTAGCGCCATGATCGCCCGCGATGGCTATTGCTGGAGTGAGGAGTGTTAGCCCCCACGCTTTTCGCTTCGCGTAATGCGCTGCCCCCCGAGGGGGCCGCTGCGCCTGCGGCCCGGCAAAGCCGGTTCCGCGGCCCCTGCTGGTTAGAAGAGCTCCCACATTTCCAGCGCGTTGGCACCACCAGAGACCCATCCCACCATGCTTGATCGAATCAAGGCTTCCTTGCCTTCCTTGGCACCCGCCGAACAGCGTGTCGGCCGGCTTGTGCTGGGCGATCCGCGGGCCTTTGCCAATTTGCCGATCACCGAGCTGGCCAGCCGATCGCATGTGAGCAAGCCTACCGTGGTGCGTTTTTGCCGCAGCATGGGTTACGACGGGCTGTCGGACTTCAAGCTCAAGCTGGCGGGCAGCGTGAGTGAGGGCGTACCTTTCATCCATCGCAGCGTGGACGCCGACGACAAGACCGGCGACGTGATGGTCAAGGTGATTGACAACACCGTTGCGGCGTTTTTGAAGTACCGCAACGACGCGAGTTCGGTGGCCGTGGAAAGGGCCGCCGACGCGCTGCTGGCGACTTACAACACCGGCAGGCGCATCGAGTTTTTCGGCGTCGGCAATTCGGGCATCGTGGCGCAGGACGCGCAGCACAAGTTCTTCCGCCTGGGCATCACCAGCATCGCCTACAGCGACGGCCACATGCAGGTCATGAGCGCCTCGCTGCTGGGCCCGGGCGATTGTGTGGTGGTGATTTCCAACTCAGGCCGCACGCGCGACCTGATGGACGCCTGCGACATCGCGCGCAAGAACGGCGCCACCACCATCGTCATCACCGTCACCGGCTCGCCGCTGGCGGCGGCCGGCAACATCCACCTGGCGGCCGACCATCCCGAGGGTTACGACCGCTACAGCCCCATGGTGTCGCGCCTGATGCACCTGATGATCATCGACATCCTGGCGACCTGCGTGGCGCTGCGCATCGGCAGCAAGCTGCAGCCGCTGCTCAAGGAAATGAAAAACAACCTGCGCAACAAGCGCTACGCCTGAGGCGTGGCGCCGCGGTATCAGGCGAGGGGCAGCGAACGCTCCACGATGCCGGCGAACAGCGCCGAGCCCAAGGGCAGCACGCTGTCGTTGAAGTCGTAGCAGCTGTTGTGCAGGAAGCGGCTGCCCACGCCGCCCATGGTGCCGCCTTTGCCGTCGGGCAGTTGCTCGCCCTGGCCCAGGCGCAGGTAGGCGCCCGGCTTGACGCGCAGCATGAAGGAAAAATCTTCCGAGCCCATGCTGGGTTCGAGGTTGCGCACCACGTTTTCGGCGCCCACGAGCTGCTCCGCCACGGTGGTGGCCAAGGTGTACTCAACCGGTGAATTGATGGTGGCGGGGTAGATGCGTTCGTATTTCACGGTCGCCGTAGCGCCGAAGCCCTGGGCCACGGCCGCGCACAATTCCTTGAGGCGGCGCTCCACCAGGTCCTGCACCTCGGGCTTGAAGGTGCGCACGGTGCCCACCAACATGGCGGTTTCGGGCACCACACTCATGGCGCCCAGGTCGCCCGCCCGGACGGCGCAGATGCTGATCACGGCGTTGTCCATGGCCTTGACGTTGCGCGACACAATGCTTTGCACCGCGGTGATGATGTGAGCGGCCACCAGCACCGGATCCACCGTCAGGTAAGCATGGGCACCGTGGCCGCCTTTGCCGGTGACCTCGATGGTGATGCGGTCGGCCGCGGCCATCATGGGGCCGGGGTTGATGCCGATGGTGCCGGGTTGCATCGCGGGCCAGTTGTGCATGGCGTAAATCGACTGCACGGGAAAGCGCTCGAACAGGCCATCCTTGATCATGGCGTCGGCCCCGCCGCGCCCCTCTTCGGCGGGCTGGAACACCAGCACGGCGTCACCGGCGAAATTGCGCGTCTCGGCGAGGTAACGGGCGGCACCCACCAGCATGGTGGTGTGGCCGTCGTGGCCGCAGCCGTGCATCAACCCGACTTTGGAAGACTTCCAGCCGAACTCGTTGTGCTCGGTCATGGGCAGCGCGTCCATGTCGGCTCGCAAGCCCACCATGGGCCGGATGCCGCCGGCCTTGGCGGGCTGCTGGCCCTTGATGACGGCGACCACACCGGTCTTGCCGACACCCGTATGCACCTCGTCGACGCCGCACAGCTTGAGCGCGTGCACGACGCGGCTGGAGGTGTAGACCTCTTCGAAGCCGAGTTCGGGATGGGCGTGCAGGTCGCGCCGGAAGGCCGTCAGTTCGGGGTGGTACTGCACGATCTGCGCGAAGGCCCGGCCGCTGGCCCGCAGCTGGGGCGGGCGATCCGTGTTGTCGGCGGTGTCCGCCGCTGCGGTGGACTGGAGGGATGAGGCACCTGGAATGCTTGGGAGGGTGGCCGGAGCGCGCATGTCAGTGAAATTCCGAGTTCAGCTGTTGGAATACTAGTCTTGAAGGGATGGCGGTGCAAACACAGGGCTTTGTGAAAGCCGGGCCGAGGTAGCGCTTACGGCGGGGATGGCCGTGGCGTTGAGGGTCTTGTTCACCAGGCTGACCGGGCCGTACCAGGCCTTGGCTTTTTGCCGCGTGTTGTCGCTGTCCGTCATGATGGCAATGCCGACCAGCGCGCCCGGCGCTTCGCCGAAGGCTTTTTCATAGTCGGCGCGGATGTCGCGCTCGTAGTCGAGCCAGCGGCCCAGGCGTGCGGGCCCGGACTCCAGCACCAGCTTGCGGATGCGGTCGGTGCGCGGGTTGATGACCACGCTTTCCGGCGCGCTGTGCGTGCCCCACACATACATGAGGGTCGCATAGGGAAGCGGCTCACCCGTCAGGGCCAACGCGAGCTCCGACAGCATGGCGTTTTTGGCGGAGAACCTGGAACGGTCGCCTTCAAAGGCGAGCAACACGCGCACCGGTGAATCGTCGCTGTCGCGCTGCGTCATGTCGGCGCCGGCAATCATCGTGGGCACCTTCCAGGAGAAACCCAGCTTGCCCAGGTCTGAAGGCTCGACCCGAAGCTGCTGCCGCAGCATGCTGGCGGCGCTGTCGGATTCGCTGAAAACGGCTTCGCGCCCATCCAGCCGCACCGCGCGATAGCGCGTGGACTTTTTACCCGGAAATGCGCAGTGTTGCCATTTGACGGTATATGGAATTGAAGAGGAATTTGAGTTTGGATTTGCGGGGGACGCCGAGGCCCAGTTCACGTCCTGGCTGTTTGCCGGCTCGGAAGTTCCTACTCCCGCGCAGGCCGCAAGCAGGGTCACACAAGCGACAACCGTCATAGCACGGAACGCACGCGAGAAAAAACAGGAAGGCATCAGGGTCATGGGGCAACAGGTGATGAGGCCAGATAGCTCAACGCGGCCGGGGCAGAAAAGGTTTCAAAAAATCCGGAAATTTGTGCCGTAGTCGTTTCAAGCATAAAAAAAGCCGCCTCGGGTTTCCCCGGGACGGCTTTCAGATCTTCATAAGAAACTGGCGTTAAGCCAGCTTCAAATTAGAACGTGTGGCGAATGCCAGCTGCGTACGTGGTGGTACGGGTGATGTTGCTGGTAGGAGCGATCACCATGGTGTTAGCTGCGACGTTGTCGTAGTTCTTCGTGCTGACGGCACCCGTGTACAGGGTGGTGCGCTTGCTCAAAGAGTACAGAGCCTGGATACCCCAGCCGGTGCTGGAACCCAGATCGTCACCCTTGGAACGTGCATAGCCAGCGCTCAGGGTCGTTGCGCCCAGAGGCACTGCAACGCTCAGGCTGTACTCTTTTTGTGCTGCCAGTTCGTGAGCAACACCGGTACGGAAGGTCGTGATGACGTCCTTGAACTTGGCGCGGTTAGCACCGAAGCCGACTTTGGCAACGCCGAAGTCATAAGAAACGTTCAGCAGCGTGTTCGTCAGAGCAGGCTTGGTCGTTGCGGTGCGGGTAGCACCTTCAGACTGGTAGCCGCCGGAAACAACCAGAGGGCCGTTTGCGTACTTCAGGTTGGCAGACACGGTGTTGCTTGCGCTGACAGCGGAGGTCTTGTCTTCGCCGAAAGCGTACATGAACGAACCGGTGAAGCCGCCGAAGTTAGGCGTGTTGTACTTGATGCTGTTGTTGAAACGGGTGTTGAAACCAACCCAGGTCACTTGAGCGCCAGAGCCGTTGCCGCCGTGGTTCAGCAGAGCAGCATTGCCAGCCAGGGTACCGATGGAACCGGCAGTAGCGGTGCTGAAGCCGTTGTTGGTGTTCGAAGGATCGAACAGCGTAGCGCCCATCATGGCGTGGTCAGCAGACACGTCGTCGTAGGAGCTGGAGTTGCGACCGATGGTCACGGTACCGAAGCCGCTGGAGATACCCACGTTGGCACGACGGCCGAACAGCAGGCCGCCTTGAGCGGAAGAACCGGCGTCAAGGTTGATACCGCTTTCGAGGTTACCGATGACAGCCATGCCGCCGCCGATGTCTTCGCTGAAGCGAATGCCCCAACGCGAACCGTTCAGGCCGCCGGAGTCAATCTTGGCTTGGCTGATGCCGGAGATGGCAGCGCCGCTGATCTGGTTGGTCTTGTAGCTGCCGATGTTGGCGTCGAGCAAACCGTAGATGGTCACGGTCGACTGAGCTTGTGCTGCACCAGCCATCGCGCCGAGTGCGGCCAAAGCGATAAGGGTCTTTTTCATTGAGAGTTTCTCCAAGGTTAAACATAGGGCTCCGGCACGGGGACCATTTGCGGACTTGCGTCCTCATGGCTCCACCAGAGACCCGGGCCAACCCCCTTTCGGGAAGTTGGCTCTATTGCACCAGACTGGGCTTCAATTCGCAAAGGAATGCCCAAAAAAACCAATAACCCGTTGTGCTCAAGCCACAAATGGACGGCAACGAGTGGAAAAGAAACAACGCTCGCAAAGACCGGGGATTCCCTCTTGCCAAAAATCCTGTTTTCACCCGATTTCAGCAGTTTCAATGAAAAAAAGCCGCTCCCGGGGAAACGGCTTTCCACGAAACCCGCCGAGGCGGGTTTCAGGTTCAGGTCAAACCGGATCAGAACGTGTGGCGAATGCCGGCACCGTAGGTGCTGGTCTTGCGCTCGGTCGCGCCGCCGGTTTCCTTGCCGGTCTGGATGCCTGCGTACAGGTTCGAACGCTTGGACAGCGCGTACAGGGCAGCAAAACCGTAGCCGGTGCGCTTCAGGTCGGGAACGCCGCCCAGCAGCGTGCTCTTGGAGCGGGCATAACCGCCGGACAGCGTCAGGGCGCTGCTGACAGGGAAGTCCAGGCCGATCTGGTATTCCTTGGTCTTGTCTGCCGCCACGCCGGTGATCGGGGTGGTGCCGTTCTTCACGTTGCCGTAGGCGCCCAGCAGCTTGACCACGCCGAAGTCATAGGAGCCGTTCAGCTGCGTGTACTTGATCGCGGTGGCTGCGCTGGTGGCTTTTTCGCTCTGGTAAGCCAGGGAAGCGCCGATAGGGCCGTTCGCGTAAGCGACGTTCATGCTGATGATTTTGCCGGCGCCGACAGCGGCGGTCTTGTTTTCACCGAAGCTGTACATACCCGCAGCAGAGAAGCCGCCGAAGTTGGGGGTCTCGTAGTAGATCGAGTTGCCGGGACGATCCTGGTAGCTGTTGCTGGCCCACACGCTGGTGGAAGGCGCGAACAGCAGCGAGTCGAAGTTGGCGGAGCCGGAACCCTTGACCATGTCGTAAGGGGTCCACATCTTGCCGAGCTTCAGCTCACCGAAGCCGCCGGAAAAGCCCATCCATGCCTGGCGGCCGAAAATCGCGGTGGAGGTCGCGCCGGTATAGGGGTTGGTGTAGTTGTTGGAAACACCGGTGCTGGGGTCAAAACCGGCTTCCAGCAGGAAGTTGGCTTTGAGGCCGCCACCGAGGTCTTCAGAGCCCTTCAGGCCGAAACGGCTGGTCTGCAGACCGCCGCCGCTGCCGGAGAAAGGATGCGGAACGTTCACGCCGGAACGGCTGAGGTTGTTGTCCTTGACGGTACCAACCCATGCGTCCACGAGGCCGTAGACGGTCACGGTGGACTGCGCGGATGCCACGCCGGAAACGGCCAGCACTGCCAGGGCAACTAGGCTTTTCTTCATCATTAGAAATCTCCAAAAAGGTGGGAACACATAAAACGCAAACATAAAGGGCTTTCTGATCGACCCCAGGCTAGATTTAATCGACCTGTCACACATCACACAAAGCCCTTATCGCTCCATTAGCAAAATTCACGCCCGATTGTTGGTCCTGGACCACACCGCCCGCTGTCCGCCCTCCCACCCCCCATGCCGGCGGGCCGTCTTCGGCCGAATATGCCCTCCGATGCGGCTTAAACACACCAAAATGGCGCCTTTTCCGGTGAGTGCATCTTTTTGGTGAAAACACGCTGGCACAGCCTGCGCTTGCGTTTTTCAGTGCTTCCAGCCAGTTCAAGGGGCAGCGCGGCGGGCAGTCCGCATCAAAACTGCCCGGTGAGTCCGCGAGGGATGTGGCTCACACACCACGGCGTGGCCAAAATAGAGATCAAGCCCTAAGTGACGTTCCTGCATCGCCAAACCAGTCCCCCATACGACGCGAGCGCCCCCGCTCCCAGAGGGAAGCGACGGGAAATGAGGGACTTGCGCGGCTTTTTTCCGGGCCTTGCCCCGGCGGCAAAAACCTCGGGTTTTCCCCTGTCGCGAAAGTGATACCCCCCGTAGTGACACTCTTTACGGCTCACGGCATCGCCATTAATCTTTCCTTCACAAAGACGGCCTGCCAGGGTAAGGACGGGCGTCAAAATTTCCCGCCATTCAGCGCTTTTTTTTAATTACAACTCCTGGAGACTCCATGAAAAAACTGACCCTCGTTGCAACTGCGATCATGGGACTTTTGTCCACCTCGGCCGCCATGGCGCAAAGCACCGTGACCGTCTACGGCATTCTTGATGCAGGCTTCAACCACGTGAGCGGTCTGCGCCAAGGCTCCGTGACCACGATCGCCAGCGGCATCATGGAAGGCTCGCGTTTCGGCCTTCGCGGCTCGGAAGACATCGGCGGCGGCTACAAGGCCATCTTCACCCTTGAAAACCGCCTCGAACTGGACACCGGCTCCGTCACCAACCGCCCGAACTCCGGCACCCAGATGCCTGACCGCGTCGCTACCTCGGTGGCTGCGGGCGTGGCGGGCCTCCCCCTTCCCGTCGCAACCCGGGACGCACTGATCGCCGGCGTGAACACCACGCTCGCCACCGGCGCATTCGGCGTGAACCTGGCCGGCAACCTGTTTGACCGCCAGGCCTACGTCGGCCTGGTCACCCCCTTCGGCGCCTTCACGGCCGGCCGTCAATACACGCCCGGCTACCTGGTGGCCGCGCAGTTCGACGCTTCGCAGACCCAGTCCAGCCTGGCCGCCGGCCAGGTTGCCAGCCTGCCTGCCGCATTCGACATCCGCCTGAGCAACACACTGCAGTACGCGATCCAGACCAGCGGCGTCACGGCCTTGCTGATGTACGGCGCCGGTGAAGTCGCGGGCAGCAACTCCGCAGGCCGGTTCTGGGGTGGCATGGTCACCTACAAGGGCAACGGTTTCTCGGTGGGCTATGGCCACAACGGCAAGAACAATGAGCTGGGCCAGAAATCCCTGACCAACGACCTGATCGGCGCCACGGTCGACATCGGCCCCGGCACCTTGTACGGCCAGTACGCCACCATCAAGGACGAAAATCCAACCGGCATCTCCACGATCGGCGCTTCTGTCACTGCCTCCACCGGCAGCGCGGTGGTCGGTACGGCGTTCCAGAATGCCTACAACGCCGCCTTCCGCCAAGACGCCCGGCTGATGCACATCGGCTACCGCCTCACCACCGGCCCTCACACCTGGGTGGTCGCATACAACCGCCTGGATGACAAGCGCACGGTGAACGCCGATACCGATTCCTACGGTTTCACCTACACCTACGCACTGTCCAAGCGCACCAACCTGAACGCCGTGCTGACCCGCTTCGACAACAAGGGCCAAGGCCAGGTCGCACCCGGCGGCAACGGCTTCCTCGGCGGCGTGACCTCCGCAGCCGGCGTTGGTTCCACCAACATCGCCCTGGGCATCCGCCACACGTTCTAAATCGAACCCCGCCCGGATCCAGTCCGGGCCGTTCGCGAAAAAGCCCCCTCACAGGGGCTTTTTTCATGGGCGTTTGCAGGCCGGGAGTCCGGCGCTAACATGGCGCTATGACCACCGCACTCGATACCGCCCTGAATGCCGCCGACGGCGCCTTGCGAACCCTTTTTGCTGCCCCCCGGGCCAGCCGCCCTTGCCCCACCGTGCCCGGCGAAAAAACCGAGCTGGCGCTGCAGGACAAGGCCTTGTCGGGCGCGTTGATGCGGGTCAACCATGTGGGAGAGGTCTGCGCGCAGGCCTTGTACGCGGCGCAGGCGCTGGGCACCCGCGACCCGGCGCTGCGCGAGCATTTCCTGCAGGCCAGCCGCGAGGAAGGCGACCACCTCGCCTGGACCAAGGCCAGGCTGGACGAACTGGGCGCCCGCCCCTCGCTGCTCAACCCGCTCTGGTATGCCGGCGCTTTCGGCTTGGGCCTGGTGGCCAGCCGCCTGGGCGACCGCCTGAGCCTGGGTTTTGTCGTCGAGACCGAACGCCAGGTCGAGGCCCACCTGGCCGGCCACCTGGAACGCCTGCCGCTGGGCGACCATGAGTCGCGCGCCATCGTGGCGCAGATGAAAGACGACGAGGCCCTGCACGCGAGGGACGCCGAACAGGCCGGCGCCCTGCAGCTGCCAGAGCCGGTCAAGGCGCTGATGCGCTCGGCCGCGCGCGTCATGACGACGACGGCGCACTACCTCTGAAGCCGCGGCCCGGGCCGCAACGCGCCTAAACCTCCAGCACCTCGAAGCTGGTGGTGATGTCCGCGGTTTTCGCCAGCATGATGGTGGCCGAGCAGTATTTGTCGTGGCTCATGGCCACTGCCCGCTCCACAGCGCTGGCGGCCAGGCCTTTGCCCGTCACCACGAAGTGCATGTGGATCTTGGTGAACACCTTGGGGTCCACGGCCGCCCTTTCGGCGCTCAGCTTGACCGAGCAGCCGCGCACGTCCTGGCGGCCGCGCTTGAGGATCAGCACCACGTCATAAGCCGTGCAGCCGCCGGTGCCGGCCAGCACGGTTTCCATGGGCCGGGGCGCCAGGTTGGCGCCGCCGTTTTCGGGCTTGTCCGCATCGGGTGCACCGTCCATCACCAGGGTGTGGCCGCTACCGGTTTCGGCGAGGAAGCTCATGTTCGAGCGTGATCCCGTGTTGGCGCTGTTGCCCGTCCAGCTCACCGTGCATTCCATAAACTCCGCTCCTTATGCATAAAATTTATAACTAAACCGTGAAAAATGTCGAGTTTGCGCCACAAGATATTGTGCAGCGCAACATCGCTCCGCTATACTGAAATCATCGCATCAATACTGATCGCCCACGGCGTCACAAGGTATTAAGGTATTTGGTGCCACTGGTTGTCTCCTCCACCTCCTCTAAGGGTGGATTTACAGGCCCAGACCGCAAGGTCTGGGCCTTTTTTCTTGGCGGCCCCGTTTCCCCTCTGGTGCCTTGCAGCGCTTTTTCCCGCGCCACTATGATGTCAGGCTGCGAGAAAAACATGCCCACCCCGACCAAAACCGCCAAAAGCCTCCCCAAAACAGCCCCATCGGGCAAGCCGCTCACCCCCGCCGACTACCTGAAAAAGATTCTCACGGCGCGGGTCTATGACGTGGCCGTGGAATCCAGTCTTGAGCCCGCCAAAAACCTGAGCCTGCGCCTGAAAAACACCGTGCTGCTCAAGCGCGAAGACCAGCAAGCGGTGTTCAGCTTCAAGCTGCGCGGTGCCTACAACAAGATGGCCCACCTGAGCCCGGCGCAGCTCAAGAAAGGCGTGATCTGCGCCTCGGCCGGCAACCACGCGCAAGGCGTGGCGCTCAGCGCACAAAAACTCGGCACCCGCGCCGTCATCGTCATGCCCACCACCACGCCGCAGCTCAAGGTCGATGCGGTCCGCGCCTGGGGCGGCGAAGTCGTGCTGCGCGGCGACAGTTATTCGGATGCCTACGCGCACGCCGTGGTGCTCGAAAAGAAGCAGGGCCTGACCTTCGTCCACCCCTTCGATGACCCCGACGTGATCGCCGGCCAGGGCACGATCGCGATGGAAATCCTCATGCAGTTGCAAAGCCTGGGCTCCAGCCGGCTGGACGCCGTGTTCGTGGCCATAGGCGGCGGCGGCCTGATCTCCGGCGTGGCCAACTACATCAAGGCCGTGCGGCCCGAGATCAAGGTCATCGGCGTGCAGATGAACGATTCCGACGCCATGCTGCAGTCGGTCGGCGCGAAGAAGCGCGTGACCCTGAGCGACGTCGGCCTGTTCGCCGACGGCACGGCCGTCAAGCTGGTGGGCGAGGAAACCTTCCGCATCAGCCGCGAGCTGGTCGACGAATTCATCACCGTCGACACCGACGCGGTCTGCGCCGCCATCAAGGATGTGTTCGTCGACACCCGCAGCATCGTCGAGCCCTCGGGCGCGATGGCCGTGGCCGCCGTCAAGCAGTACGTGGCAAAGCACAAGACCAAGGGCGAAACCTATGCCGCGATTTTGTGCGGCGCCAACATGAACTTCGACCGCCTGCGCTTTGTCGCCGAGCGCGCCGAAGTCGGCGAAGAGCGCGAAGCCCTGTTCGCCGTGACGATTCCCGAAGAGCGCGGCAGCTTCCGGCGCTTTTGCGAAGTCATCGGCGAGCTGCCCGGCGGGCCGCGCAGCGTGACCGAGTTCAACTACCGCATCAACGACGACGCCAAAGCCCATGTCTTCGTCGGCCTGACCACCTCGGCCAAGGGAGAAAGCGCCAAGATCGCCGCGAATTTCTCGCGCCACGGCTTCAAGACCCTGGACCTCACGCACGACGAGCTCGCCAAGGAACACATACGCCACATGGTGGGCGGGCACAGCGCGCTGTCCAAAGACGAGCGCCTGCTGCGCTTCGTCTTCCCGGAGCGGCCCGGCGCGCTGATGAAGTTCCTTTCCAGCATGCGGCCGGGCTGGAACATCAGCCTCTTCCACTACCGCAACCAGGGCGCCGACTACGGCCGCATCCTGGTGGGCCTGCAGGTGCCCAAGGCCGACAGCAAGGCCTTCAAGGAATTCCTCGACACCCTGGGCTACCCTCACGTCGAGGAAACCGCCAACCCGGTTTACCGGCTTTTCCTGCAAAGCTGACCGGCACACCCGCCATGAACGCACAAGGCGCACCCACGGTAAAGCCCGCACTGGCCAATACCTCGGTGTGCCCGCGCTGCGGCGCCGGCCTGCGCTGCGGCATGGTCGCGGGCGATGCCGAATGCTGGTGCGTGCAGTTGCCGCACGTCATGCCGGTTCCCGCCGAACGCCCCCCCTTACCGGAAGGCAGCGCGCTGTCCTGCTTCTGTCCCGCCTGCCTCAAGCTGATCACCGATGAACGCTCCCGACTTTCCACCCCTGATCCTGCCCGCGATTGAGCCCACCGCCGACCTCCCGCTGGAGGCCAGGCTGCGGCACAAGATTGCCCACAAGACCAAGCCGCTGGGCGCGCTCGGCCGGCTTGAAAGCCTGGCGCTGCAGTTGGGCCTGATCCAGCGCAGTGAAACCATTGCGCTGCGCGAACCCCAGATGGTGGTCTTCGCGGCCGACCACGGCATCGCCGCCGAAGGCGTTTCCGCCTACCCGCAGGCTGTCACGGTGCAGATGGTCGGCAATATGCTGGCCGGTGGCGCCGCCATCAATGTCTTCGCGCGCCAGCATGGTTTTGCCCTGCGGGTGGTGGACGCCGGCGTCGCAGCCGAACTCGCGCCGCACCCGCAACTGCTGCCGCGCAAGATCGCGCTGGGCACACGCAACATCCGCCACGAGCCCGCCATGACGGCCGCGCAGGTGCGCGCCGCCGTGCAGGCCGGCATGGACATCGTGCGCCGGCTGCCCGGCAATGCCGTCGCCTTCGGTGAGATGGGGATTGCCAACACCTCGGCCGCCGCCCTGCTCTTTGCGCGGCTGGCGGGCGTCGGCATAGACGAGGCCACGGGCCGCGGCACCGGCCTTGACGACGCGCAGCTTGCGCACAAACGCCAGGTGCTGACACAGGCGCTGGCCCGCCATGGCGGCGCCACCCAGCCCCTGGACGCACTGGCCGCCCTGGGCGGCTTTGAAATCGCCATGATGGCCGGCGCCATGCTGCAGGCCGCGAGCGAGCGCCGCGCCGTGCTGGTCGACGGCTTCATCGCCGGCGCCGCCGCGCTGGCGGCCCGGGCCCTGGTGCCCGCCGCGCAGGACTACATGGTGTTCTGCCACCGCGGGGACGAGCACGGCCACCACCTGCTGCTGGCGCACCTCCAGGCCGATCCGCTGCTGGACCTGGGCCTGCGCCTGGGCGAAGGTACGGGCGCGCTGCTGGCCTGGCCGCTGCTGCAGTCGGCGGCCGGTTTCCTCAACGAGATGGCCAGCTTTGACTCCGCCGGCGTGAGCGGCCGCGAAGACGCCTGAAGCGCAAGGGGCACCGCATGACCGCCATCGCCCAGTTCATCCGCGAGTACCTGCTCGCCGTCCAGTTCTTCACCCGCATCCCCATCACCGGGCGGCTGGCCGACTGGGTGGGTTACAGCCCCGAACTGCTGCGCGCCAGCGCCGGGCACTTCCCCGGCGTCGGCATCCTGGCCGGCGCTTTTGCCGCCGCCCTGTACGCCCTGGTGCAGGCCCTGCTGCCCGACACCACCTTCACGCCGCTGGTGGCCGCCGCGCTGTCCACCGCCGCCACCGTGCTGCTGACCGGCGGCTTCCATGAGGACGGCCTGGCCGACACGGCCGACGGCCTGGGCGGCGGCTACGACAGGGAACACGCGCTGCAGATCATGAAGGACTCGCGCGTCGGCGCTTTCGGCGCCATGGCGCTGGTGCTGGCCGTGCTCGCCAAAGTCTCGCTGCTGGCCATCCTCGGCTCGGTCGAAGGCGCGCCCACCGGCTGGGAAGAAGCCCCCTTTGCCAGCTGGTACATCTGCGCCGCGCTGTGGACCGGCCACGTCGTCTCGCGCGGCTTGCCGCTGCTGCTGATCTACCTGCTGCCGCATGTCGGCGACACGGCCGCCTCCAAGTCCAAACCGCTGGCCGACCAGATCTCGCCGGGTGCCCTGCTGGTCGGCTTTGCCTGGTGTTTTGTCGCGCTGGCACTGGCCGCCCTCGCGCTGGACGCCCTGAACCTCATCGTCGCCTGCAGCTTTGCCCTCCTGGCCCTGCTGTGGATGGGCCGGATGTTCAAACGCCGGCTGCAGGGTTTTACCGGCGACTGCCTGGGCGCGACCCAGCAGGTCTGCGAGATTGCGTTTTATTTCGGCCTGGCCATCAGTCTATGAGCACCGGCAAGCCATGAAACTCTGGCTGGCCCGCCACGCAACACCGCTGGTTCAGGGCGGTATGTGCTACGGCCGGCAGGATGTTGCAGCCGATGCACCTGCCACCGCCAAATGCGCGCAGGCGCTGGCCGGCTTGCTCCCCGCCGGCACCCGCGTTACCCACTCCCCGCTGCAACGATGCGCGCAACTGGCGCAAGCCTTGCGCGAACTGCGGCCCGACCTGGCCTGCAGCAGCGATCCACGGCTTCAGGAAATCGACTTCGGCGCCTGGGAAGGCCGCGCCTGGCAAGACATTGCCCCCACAGAACTGCAATCCTGGACAGACGGCTTTGCCGAATACGCCGTGGGCGGCAGCGGCGAAAGTACAAGCCAGGTCATGGCGCGTGTCGCCTCCGCCTTTGACGAACTGCGGGGCCAGGCCGACACCCTGTGGATCACACACGCCGGTGTCATACGCGCCGCGGAACTGATCGCACGCGGCACGCGTCAGATCACCAGGGCCGACGAGTGGCCTGTTGAAGCGCCGTCCTACGGCCAATGGTGCACACTCGAACTGCAAACCCACTCCTAAAACCCAGACAAGGCACAAAAAATGGCAGCAACCCTGGATGGTCAGCTCGTGGTGGCGATCTCGTCGCGCGCGCTGTTTGATTTTGAGGAAGAAAACCTCGTCTTTGAAAGCGGCATGACGGCCGCCCCGCCGCCCGGCGTCAAAAAAGACGCGGCCTACATGAAGCTGCAGCTTGAGCGCCTGGACGTGCCGGCCAAGCCCGGCGTGGCTTTCTCGCTGGTCAAAAAACTGCTGGCCTTCAACGATGCGCCCGAAAGCGCCGGCGAGGCCGCCAGCCCCGCGGCGCCCGCCCAGCGCGTGGAAGTCGTGATCCTGTCGCGCAACGACCCGGTCTCGGGCATGCGCGTGTTCCGCTCGGCCCAGCACTACGGCCTCAAGATAGAGCGCGGCACCTTCAACCGCGGCGAAGCGCCCTGGCGCTACCTCAAGCCGCTGCACGCCAACCTGTTTTTGTCGGCCCACCTGAGCGACGTGCGCGATGCGCTGGCCGCGGGCGTGCCGGCCGCGCAGGTCTACCCGCATTCGGTGCGCGCCAGCGACGCCCATCCCAATGAAGTGCGCATCGCCTTCGACGGCGACGCGGTGCTGTTCTCCGACGAGGCCGAGCGCGTGTTCCAGGCCCAGGGCCTGTCGGCTTTCCAGCAGCACGAGCGCGACAAGGCCTCGCAGCCGCTGCTGGCCGGCCCCTTCAAGCCTTTGCTCGAAGCGCTGCACCGGCTGCAGCAGGTCGGCACCTCGCACATGCGCATACGCACCGCGCTGGTCACCGCGCGCAGCGCCCCGGCGCACGAGCGCGCCATCCGCACGCTGATGGAGTGGAACATCGAGGTCGACGAGGCCATGTTCCTGGGCGGCCTGGCCAAGGGCGAGTTCCTGCGCGAGTTCGAGCCCGACTTCTTCTTTGACGACCAGACCGGCCACGTCCATTCCGCCGCCCAGCATGTGCCCTCAGGCCATGTGGCCAGCGGTGTTTCCAACCAGCTTTCCTGAATTTCAAAAAAACAAGAATGCCCACTATGAACCAGACGCCGTCTCCCGGCCTTTCCGCCAAATTCAGCGCTTTTCGTCGTTTTGCAGGCCGCATAGGAGCGCTGGCCGCACCCTACTTTCGGTCTGAAGAAAAATGGAAAGCCCGTCTGCTGTTGCTGGCCATCGTGCTGCTCAACCTCGGCACGGTCTACATGGCGGTGCAGTTCAATGACTGGTACCGCGTGTTTTACGACGCACTTGAAAAGCGCGACCAGGTTGTCTTTTGGCAGCAGTTGGGCCGGTTCAGCTATCTCGCCTTCGGAGCGATCATCATCGCCGTCTACAAGTTCTACCTGACCCAGCTGCTGCAGATGCGTTGGCGCGCCTGGATGACACGCGACTACCTGCGTCGCTGGCTGTCGCACCATGCCTTCTACAAGATGGAGCTGGCGCGTTATTCGACGACCACCGACATTAACGCCAGCCCCGACAACCCGGATCAGCGGATCCAGGAAGACGTGCAGGCTTTCACCACCTCCACGATTACATTGACGATGGGCGTGCTCAACGCGGTCGTGACGCTGGTCAGTTTTGTCGGCATCCTCTGGGCCCTGTCCGGTCCGTTTGGGTTCACCCTGGGCGGCAGCAGCTACAGCATCCCGGGCTACATGGTCTGGGCCGCGATCGCCTATTGCCTGGTCGGCAGCGTGCTGGCCCATTACATCGGCAGGCCGCTGATCAAGCTCAACTTCCTGCAGCAGCGCTACGAGGCCAACCTTCGCCATCATCTGGTACGGGTTCGCGAATACAGCGAACCCATCGCGCTGGACCACGGCGAGGCTGTCGAGCGCGGCCAGCTCGATGGGCGCTTCACTACCGTGCTGGCAAACTACCTGAACCTGATACGCGCCAACAAAAAACTCATCTGGTTCCAGAGTTTCTTCGGCCAGGCCGCTTTGATCTTTCCCTTCCTTGTTGCGGCGCCCCGCTTCTTTAGCGGTGCCATCCAGCTCGGCCAGCTCATCCAGATTTCCTCCGCCTTCGGCAAGGTGCAGGATTCGCTGAGCTGGTTTGTGGACAACTACGATGCGCTCGCCAGCTGGCGCGCCACCACCGACCGCCTGACCAGTTTTGAAGACAGCATGGTCGCGCAGACAAAAGACAATGAAACGCTTGTCACCACGCCATCAACCGAGCTTGAGTCCACCGGCCTTAATCTCGCGTTGCCCACGGGTGCCGTGCTGCTGGCGGACATGTCGCTGAAGGCCCACCCCGGCGACCACATCCTGCTGAAGGGCCCATCGGGCAGCGGCAAGTCAACCCTGTTTCGCGCCTTCGCCGGCATCTGGCCTTTTGCCAGCGGCAACATCGCGAAACCTGCAAACGCGATGTTCATTCCCCAGCGCCCCTATTTCCCCAATGGCTCGCTGCGCGATGCGCTGGCCTACCCGGAGCCCGCCACGGCTTACAGCGACGAAGCCCTCAGGCGGGCGCTTGACGAAGCCCTGCTGCCCGACCTGGCCTCGCGGCTTGATGAGGAAAATGCCTGGAGCCAGAAACTCTCGGGCGGCGAACAGCAACGCCTGGCGATCGCCCGCGTGCTGCTGAAAAAGCCCAGCTGGATTTTTGCCGACGAAGCCACCAGCGCACTCGACGAAGCCGCCGAAAAGACGCTGTACGAGCGCCTGCTCGCGCTGGTGAAATCGTCGGGGGGCTCTCTAATCTCCATTGCCCACCGGCCCAATGTGGCGGCCTTCCACGACCAGCAGTGGACGCTGGAAAAGCTGCCCCCGGGCTCTGCCGCCCTGTACCGCTTGACGGCCGGCCAGCTCCCAGGAGGAAGCGCCGCGAATGCCTGAAGAAATGTCCAAACCGGTTGCGCCGGAGCCCGTAGACCTCTCCGCCTGGGCGCCCATCAAGCGCCCGGTGTTCCGCATGCTGTGGAGCACCTGGCTGGTGGCCAACATCTGCATGTGGATGAACGACGTGGCGGCGGCCTGGATGATGACCTCCATGACCACCTCGCCGATCTGGGTGGCGCTGGTGCAGTCGGCCTCCACCTTGCCGGTGTTTTTGCTGGGCCTGCCCAGCGGCGCGCTGGCCGACATCCTGGACCGGCGCCGCTACTTCATCATGACGCAGTTCTGGGTGGCCGGCGTGGCCACGCTGCTGTCCATCGCGGTGATCTCGGGCGTCATGACGCCCGCCTTGCTGCTGGCGCTGACGTTTGCCAACGGCGTGGGCCTGGCGATGCGCTGGCCGGTGTTCGCCGCCATCGTGCCCGAACTGGTGCCGCGCGTGCAGCTGCCCGCCGCGCTGGCGCTCAACGGCGTCTCCATGAACGCTTCCCGCATCGTCGGCCCGCTGGTGGCCGGCGCGCTGATCGCCGGTGCCGGCACCGAATACGTGTTTGTGCTCAACGCCGTGCTGTCGGTGGTCTCGGGCTTCGTCATCATGCGCTGGCGGCGCGACCACGCGCCCAGCCCGTTGGGGCGTGAGCGCCTGGTCAGCGCCATGCGCGTGGGCCTGCAGTTCGTCGGCCAGTCGGCGCGCCTGCGCGCGGTGCTGCTGCGCATCGCCATCTTCTTTTTCCATTCCACCGCACTGCTGGCCCTGCTGCCGCTGGTGGCGCGCGGCCTGCACGGCGGCGATGCCGGCACCTTTACGCTGCTGCTGGCTTCCATGGGCGCGGGCGCCATCGTCGCCGCGCTGAATCTGCCGCGGCTGCGCCAGATGATGCCGCGCGACGTGCTGGTGATGCGCTCCACGATGCTGCAGTCGGTCTCCATGGCGGCCATGGCCTATGCGCCCAACGCCTGGGTGGCGGTGCCGGCCATGGTGCTCAACGGCATGGCCTGGATCACCTGCGCCAATTCGCTCAGCGTGTCGGCCCAGCTTGCCCTGCCCGACTGGGTGCGCGCCCGCGGCATGTCGATGTACCAGATGGCCATCATGGGCGCCAGCGCCGCAGGCGCCGCGTTGTGGGGCCATGTGTCCACCCTGAGCAGCGTGTCCACCGGCCTGCTGGTCGCGGCCGCCAGCGGCACCCTCATCATGCTGGTGGCGCAGCGCCTGGTGTCCGACCTCAGCATCGAGGAAGACATGACACCCTCGCGCCAGTTCAAGGCGCCCGTGGCCGAAGAGCCGCCCGGCGTGGGCAATGTGGTGGTGACGATTGAATACCTGGTGGACCCGGCGCGCGCCGACGATTTCCGCGCGCTGATGCAGGAAAGCCGCCGCAGCCGCCTTCGCCAGGGCGCGCTCGAGTGGGAACTGCTGCGCGACGTGAACCGTCCCGGCCGCTTTGTCGAGCAGATCGTCGACGAATCATGGACCGAGCACCTGCGCCGCTTCGACCGCGTGACCGCCAGCGACGTGGCGCTGCGCGAACGCAAGCTGGCGTTTCATATTGGTGAGGAGCCGCCGGTGGTCTCCCGATGCGTCGTGGAGAGCTTGGTCAGAACTTAAGGGTAAGACTCCTTCCCCCTCTGGGGGAAGGTAGGGATGGGGGCCAGCGGCGTGCGATTCATCACGCAGTCGGCCAGATCAAGCAGCCCCCATCCCAGCCTTCCCCCAAAGGGGGAAGGAGCAAGAGCGGATCAGCCGGTCGCGGAGTAACGCTCGAATCCCCGCGCACGCAACTCGCACGCCGGGCACGTCCCGCAGCCATAACCCCAGGCATGCCGGTGCACACGGTCCCCCAGGTAACAGGTGTGCGTGTGCTCCACGATCAGGTTGACCAGCGCCTCGCCGCCTTGCGGTTCGCCGGACTTCTCACCGACCTCATGCGCCAGCCGCCAGGTATCCGCCTTGTCTATCCACATCAGCGGGGTCTCGATCAGGAAACGTTTGTCCATGCCCAGCGACAGCGCCAGTTGCATGGCCTTCATGGTGTCGTCGCGGCAATCGGGATAGCCTGAAAAATCGGTTTCGCAGACGCCGGTGACCAGCACCTGCAGGTCGCGCCGGTAGGCCAGGGCCGCCGCCAGCGTGAGGAAGAGCAGGTTGCGCCCCGGCACAAAGGTGTTGGGCAGGCCCGAGCTTTCCATCTTGAAGGCCACGTCGCGGGTCAGCGAGGTGTCGCTGACCTGTCCCAGCACCGCCAGGTCCAGCAGATGGTCTTCACCGAGCTTGTGGGCCCATTGCGGAAACTGCTGCTTGATTTCGCGAAGCACGTTAAGGCGCGCCTCCAGTTCCACCTTGTGGCGCTGGCCGTAATCGAAGGCCACGGTCTCGACGCGTTCGTACTGGGACAGCGCCAGGGCCAGGCAGGTGGTGGAGTCCTGCCCGCCGGAGAACAACACGAGTGCGGAAGTGTGCATGCCGGTTACCTCCTTGCCTTACAGCAGCTTTCGCTTGGCCAGGCTTTGCATCAGCGCCGAGATGCCGAAGGTCCACGGCGCGGCCTTGTCGGAAGTGGTGACGCGGTTCACCAGGCTGCCCAGCTGCGGCGTGGCCACCGTCACCACGTCGCCCACCACATGGGTAAAACCCTGGCCGGGGCCGTGGCGGTCCTGTGTGGGCGCGAACATGGTGCCCAGGAAGAGCATGAAACCGTCCGGGTACTGGTGGTTGGCGCCTATGGCCTGGGCCACCAGGTCCAGCGGGTCACGGCTGATCTTGCTCAGCGAGCTGCCGCCCTTCATCTCAAACCCCTCAGTGCCCGTTACTGTCATGTTCAGGTCGCTGCGGCGCACATGCTCGATGTTGAACTTGTCGTCAAACAGGCGAATGAAGGGGCCGATGGCGCAGGAGGCGTTGTTGTCCTTGGCCTTGCCCAGCAGCAGCGCGCTGCGGCCTTCGAAGTCGCGCAGGTTGACGTCGTTGCCCAGCGCCGCGCCCACCGTCTCGCCGAGCGAATTGACGGCCAGCACGATCTCGGGTTCGGGGTTGTTCCAATGGCTGTGCGGGTGTATGCCGACCTCGGCGCCCGTGCCCACCGCGCTCAGCGGCTGGCTCTTGGTGAAAATCTCGGCGTCGGGGCCTATGCCGACTTCCAGGTACTGCGACCACACGCCCTGGGCGATCAGCACTTCCTTGAGTTTGTCCGCCTCGGGCGAGCCGGGCTTGATGCTGCTGAGGTTGTCGCCGATCACGCCGACCACGGCCTTGCGCACCGCCTCGGCCTTGCTGGCATCGCCGCGCGCCTGCTCTTCAATCACACGCTCCAGCATGGAGGCCACAAAAGTCACCCCGGCGGCCTTGAGCGCCTGCAGGTCGCAAGGCGCCAGCAGCCAGGGCAGCGCGGGTTTGCGCGCATCGGCCGCCGAATTGGCCAGCACCTCGGCCGTGCCCGCCAGGCGCGGCAGCGAAGGCGCAGCGGCGCGCACGGCCTTGGCCACACCGGGCAGTTCCAGCAGCTGGCTGGCCGTGGCGGCCACGCTGGACAGGTCGAACACGCTGTCGGGCGTGACCAGCGCCAGCACAGGCCCCGTGCCCTCCACCCACACGCGTCCGACCAGCAGGGCATCAGCGGCATCAACAGGCAAGGCGGAGGCAGGGCTCAAGGAGTTTTTCATGATGAAGGAATGGGTTTTCGGAAGGGAACGGAGCGCCCAAAATCGGGCCCAGGGCGCCAATACTACAGGGGTCGGACGGCCGCCGGCGCCGCTACACTGAAATGCCCCCGCCCTCATGGATAACCCCCACCCCACCCTCTGATCAATATGCCCCTCACCCCTGAACAGATCAAGCAGGCCGCCACCGAATTGACCGCCCGCCGAAACAGCGGCCAGCCCGGCCCGCGCCTGCCGGAAAGCTGCCGCCCGCTGGACCTCGAAGACGCCTGGCAGGTGCAGCAGGCCGTCACCCGCGGCCTGGGCCAGGCGGTGGGCGGCTGGAAGGCCTCGCCGCCCAGCCCCGGCAAGCTCGTGATGGCGCCGATTTACCAGCCCGCCATCAGCCGCGCCGCGGTTTGCACCGTGGCTTTTCCCGCCGACAGGGATCCAGGCAGCGTGAAGGTCGAGCCCGAGCTGGCCTTTGTGCTGGCCAAAGACTTGCCCGCGCGTGAGCAACCTTACACCGAGGCTAAGATCGACGCGGCCGTGGGCAGCGTGCATGCCGCGCTGGAAATCTGCGCGAGCCGCTATGCCGACCACAGCGGCCTGCCTTTCCCCGAGATGCTGGCCGACGGCCTGGTCAACAACGGCCTGTGGCTGGGGCCGGAACTGACGGCGCCCGAGGCCGCGTCCTTTGAGCTGAACTGGCAAGCCGGTGACCAGCCCGCCCAGAAAGCCCAGGCCCAACACCCCAACGGCCACCCGCGTGCGCCGCTCTACTGGCTGGCGAATTTTCTGCGCGAACGCGGCCTGGGTTTGCAAGCCGGCCAGGCCGTCATCACCGGCTCTTACGCCGGCGTGCTGACGGTGCCGGCCGGTCAGGCGGTCACATTTGATTACGCGGGGCTGGCCCGTTTTGAAGTGGAATTTCGCCGGGGTATATAGGTCTGGAAATGGCCGCTAATGCCACCGCGGCTTGATAAGCTGTGCGGCCTTCTTCTTTTCCCCAGCGGAGACATCATGCGAGCCCTTCACCACCAGCAGTTCCTGAAACTCCACCAGGCCCCCGACAGCCTGCTGCTTTTGCCCAATGCCTGGGACGCCGCCAGCGCCAGGATTTTTGAAGCCTCGGGTGCCACGGCGCTCGCCACCAGCAGCGCCTCGCTGGCCTGGGCCTGCGGTTATGCCGACGGCGGCGCACTGCCGCCGGAAGAATTGCTGCACGCCGTGCGCAACATCACCCGCGTCCTGACAGTGCCGCTGACCGTGGACATGGAAGACGGCTACAGCGCCGACCCGGACCAGGTGGGCCGGCTGGCCGCCGAACTCGCGGGCACGGGCGCCGTGGGCATCAACCTCGAAGACGGCAGCGACGCGCCCGCGCTGCTGGCCGACAAGATACGCGCGATACGCGGCGCGCTCAAAGGCACGCCGCTGTTCATCAATGCGCGCACCGACGTCTACCTGCGCCGGCTCAAGGTCGAGGGCAGCCCGGCCCAGGCCAGCATTGAACGCCTGAAGCTGTACCACGCAGCCGGCGCCGACGGCGCCTTTGTGCCCGGCCTCACGGCCCTGCCCGAGGTCGAAGAAATCTGCGCGGCCGTTGCCCTGCCGCTGAATCTGATGGCCATGCCCGGCTTACCGGCCGTCGCCGCGCTGCAGGCGGCCGGTGTGCGGCGCCTCAGCGTGGGGCCGGCCCCCTTCCAGGTGGCCTATGAACACGCCAGAACCAGCGTCGAGGCCTTGCTCAAACAAGACCTGTCGCCGCTGCTGGGGGCCAAGCTCGACTACTCGGCCATGAATGCCTTGCTCGCAGCCCGCTGATCCAGTCCATTCGCTTCCGAACATCGCCTGGTTCCCTTGGGATCCAGGCGATTTTTCATGGGTTTTTATCTTTTTTGAGGGCAGGCGTCACAAACGGCAAAGCTGGATCGTCAATACGGTGTGACACCCAACTTTTAAACGTTTTTAAAGGAAACACCATGACTGCCACCACCGCTACCGCCGCCAACACCGCTCCCGTCCGCATTGACCTCGCCATTCCCGACGTTTTCCCCGCCTTGCTCAAGGTCAGTGAAACCATCGCCGCCCAGGGACTCGACAAAAAACTTCAGCACCTGATCCACTTGCGCGCCTCGCAAATCAACGGCTGCGCCTTCTGCGTGAAGATGCACCTGCGCGAAGCCCGTGAAGACGGCGAAACCCAAGACCGGCTGGACCGCCTCGTCGTCTGGGCCCACGTCAACGACTTCAGCGAAGCCGAGAAAGCCGCACTGGCCTGGACGGAAGCCCTGACCACGCTCGACCACAAGACCGACTACGCCAGCCTGCGCGGCCGCCTGCGCCAATCGTTCAGCGACAAGGAAATCGGCGCGCTGACCGCTAACATCGGCATGATCAACCTCTGGAACCGCATCCAGGTCTCGGCCCACTAAGTCAGCTTAGGCGTACACACCATGACCAGCATCGACCCCACCGCCGTGTTTGAAGAAAGGCGCAGGCATTTGTTCGGCCTGGCCTACCGCATCCTCGGCTCGCGGGCCGATGCCGAAGACGCCGTGCAGGACGTCTTCATCAAATGGCTGGCGGCCGACCACGCCAGCATCGCGACGCCGGCCGCCTGGCTTACCACCCTCTGCACGCGGCACTGCATAGACATGCTGCGCGACGCCCAGCGCAGCCGGGTCGACTATGTCGGCACCTGGCTGCCCGAACCAATCCAGACCCGCACCGACGAAACACCCGAAACCCACGCGCTGCTGGCCTCGTCCCTGAGCATGGCTTTTTTGCTGCTGCTGGAGCGGCTCACGCCCAAGGAGCGCGCCGCCTACCTGCTTCACGAGATCTTTGAAACCCCCTATCCCGACATCGCCGAGATGCTGGACATGGAAGAAGCCGCCTGCCGCAAGCTGGTCTCGCGCGCCAGCGTCAACATCGCCCAGGGCAAGGTGCGGCACGTCACGCCCCCCAAAGTGCAGGACGACCTGCTCAGCGCCTTCCGGGAAGCCATCACCGCCGGAAGCACGGAGGCGCTGGCCGGCCTGCTGTCCGACGACATCGCCGTCTGCGCCGACAGCGGCGGCAAGGTCAGCTCCATCGAGGGCGTGTTTCAGGGCAAGGGCAGCGTGCTCACCCTCATCGCCACCCAGCTGGCGCGCTACTGGGCCGCTTACGAGTGGCTGCCCTGCGAGATCAACGGCGGCCGCGCGATACAGCTGCGCGCGAATGACGGCGAAATCGCCGCGGCCATCACCTTCGCCTACAACGACGAGGGCAAGGCCACCAACATCTACATCATGCGCAACCCCGACAAGCTCGACGGCCTCGCTTTCGGACCTGAAGCGCTGGCATGAGCAGCCCACCCACAGGCTGGGCGGCCCTGCTGACCGGCGTCAACGCCGTGCGCACGCTGGCCCTGGTCGGCGGCGTGGCCCTGCATGCCATCAACCTCTACATCGGCACCACCATCCTGCCGTCCGTCGTGCGCGACATCGGCGGGCTCGAGTTTTACGCCTGGAACACGGCGTTGTTTGTGGTGGCCTCCATCATCAGCGCCGCCATGGCCACGCAGGTGCTGGGCAAGCTCGGGCCGCGCTTTGCCTACGTGCTCGGCGCCGCGATCTTTGCGCTGGGCTCGCTGGCCTGCGCGCTGGCGCCGTCCATGTCCGTCATGCTGGCCGGGCGCGTCGTGCAGGGCTTTGGCGGCGGCCTGCTGCTGGCCCTGCCCTACGCCATGATCCGCCTGCTGTATGACGAGGCCTTGTGGTCCCGGGCGATTGGCCTGCTGTCGGGCATGTGGGGTGTAGCCACCCTGGTCGGGCCGGCCATAGGCGGTGTGTTTGCGCAGATGGACGCTTGGCGCATGGCCTTCGGTGCGCTGATTCCAGCGGCGGCGCTGTTCACGCTGCTGGCTGTCAGCGTAATTCCCCGGCGCAACACCCCCAGCAGCCCGGCATCGCCCGTGCCTTGGTTGCAGCTCTTCCTGCTGGCCGGTGCGGTGTTTGCGGTGTCCGCCGGCAGCGTCAGCCCGCAGTTGGCCTGGAATGCCGGCGGCGTGGCGGTGGCAATAGCGCTCAGCGTCTTGCTGGTCATCACCGACAAGCGCGCCTCCAACCGTTTGCTGCCCAAGGACGCCTTTCGCCCCGGACCGCTGGGCGCGCTCTACCTGGCCATGGCGCTGCTGGCGATGATGGTCACGTCCACGGAGATTTTTTCGCCGCTGTTTTTTCAGGTGCTGCACGCGCAGACGCCGCTCGCCTCCGGATACCTGGCTGCCATCATGTCGGCGGGCTGGACCTTGGGTTCGCTCATCAGCTCCAGCGCCACCGGCGGCCGCGCCAGGCTGGCGATCCGCATCGCACCGGTGCTGGCACTCGCGGGCCTGGTGGGCATGGCGGTGCTGATGCCTTCGCCGAGCGACGGCAGCTGGCAGGTGCTGGCCCCGATCTGCATCGCCATGGTGGCCGTGGGTTTTGCCGTCGGCATCGCCTGGCCGCACCTGAGCACCCGTGTACTGCAGATTGCTCCGCAGGGCGAGGAAGACCTGGCGGCCTCTTCCATCATGACGGTGGAGCTGTTTGCCACGGCCATGGGCGCGGCGCTGGCCGGCATGCTGGCCAACCTGGGCGGGCTGAGCAGCCCGGGCGGTGTGCCGGGGACGGCGGGCGCGGCTCAATGGCTGTTCGCCGTGTTCACCCTGGCGCCCGCGCTGTGCCTGCTGACCTCGCGGCACACAGCAAACCCAGGCTCGCCCGCCACCAGGCAGACAGCCGACGGCACCGCATAGGGCACGCCGGCTGCGCTGAGGGATTACTTGCGCGAACGGAGCGCGTCCACGCTCCATGCGCCACCGCCGGCGGCGGCAAAGAACAGGAAGACAAAGCAGAACAACACGGCCGACTCGCCGCCGTTCAGCATGGGGGCCGCCACAAAGCCTTTGGACGCGTGGCCCATGAAATAAGCAAATGCCAGCAGGCCCGACAGCACAAAGGCCACAGGGCGCGTGAAGAGGCCGATCAGCAGCAGCGCGCCGCCAAAGAGTTCCAGGATGCCGGCAAAGCCGATCAGCGACATCACCTGCAGCCCGTCGAAATAGGCCACGTGGGGAAAGCCCAGCAGCTTGGCCGTACCGTGCTGAATCAGCAAATAAGCGGAAACAATGCGAAGCACCGACAGTGCGCGTGAAGTCAATTGGTCGTTCTGGGCAAAAGCCATGGGATTCCCTCCGTTAAAAGGGAGTCTGAGAGGCCTGCCATGAAAAAGTTCAGCGCGGCTGCGCAAGTTTCTGGCGCGGCCTGGCCGGAGCCGCTGAAGGGCTTGCGGCCGGCAGTTGCACCAGGTGCCGGCCTATCACCGAGGTGATGTGTTCGCGCTGGCCCTGCTCCAGCTAAAGGACCACGGCCAGGCCGTCCAGGTCCAGCGAGGGCACAAACTTGGGGTTGACGTAGCGCTTGCGGATGTCGGCTTCGGAGAACTCCACCATGTCCGAGCTCTTGGCGCTTTCACCGCCGCCGGCGATCCAGGCGCTTTCCCAGATATGCGCCAGGTTGCGTATGCCCAGGGCCATGACCTTGGCCGTATTACCACCGAACTGCTCCCACAGGCCGTCTATCACCGCGCGTGAGGCGCCCTCGCCGAGCTCGATGTAGGCGTCGCAGATCTCCGCAGGCGCGATCAGCTTGACGACGTCGTCCATGAGCTTGACCGTGGCGATCGCGGCCTTGCGGCCTTCGTCAATCTTCGCCAGCTTGGCGGCCGGCTTGGCCAGCACCTTGTCGATGGCTTCGAACAATTCTTCCGCCTTGGCGTCAATCATCTTGGTCTCATAGACCGAATGCACGCCCTTGGCGGGCCAGTCCTTTTTGGGCTTGCCGGTGCTGGTAAAGCCTTCCGTGAACTGGTCCTGGTAGCCGTCGGCCAGCAAGGAGCCGTGCAGCGGCTGGCAGGCGTCGCCCACGTAGTGCGCCAGCAGGCCCGCCGCGGCCACATAACTCGCGTAGTCCTTCTTCTCGACATAGCCGACCATGGCGTCGTAGAACTGCCAGACACGAAAGGGCAGGCAGCCGCGCTCCTTGGAGGCGGTGGAACCCACGCTGTCGTAAAACCCTTGCCAGTACTCCACCGTCACCCTGTCGGTGTCCTGCATGCACAGCTCGCGCAGCGTGGGCCCGTCATCAGGGCCGGGCACGTCGATGTCGGCGTAGTGCGTCGGGTGTTCCGGCCCGCTGTTAAAGCCGGTGTCGCGCCCGCCCTTGACCTTGCCGGGCTGCTTTTTCCAGATGACGTCGGGCACGTCCGCCAGGGCGATGAAACCCGTCGTGTCTTTGAGCGCCTCGTTGATCTTGCCGGGCGCGATGTCGGCGCGGTCAAAGCTGATGCGCAGCGCGTTGGCCGCCAGCAGCTTGGCGAGCTTTTTGTCCTTGACCTGGCCGACCGCGACATTGCCTATGCTGTAGTGGCCGGTCGCGCCCCAGTAAGGCTGGGCCGCCGTGTTGTGGGCCGACACCAGTTCCACGTCCAGCAGCTTGCAGACATTGCTGAGGTTGGTCGCCAGCGCGAAGTTGTAGGCGCCGCCGTCGACGCTGAAGGTCTGTGCGCCCCATTCCACGGCGAGCGGGCGATAGCTGACCTTGCCCTGCACGCCTTTGCTGTCTTTCTCTTCTATTGCCTTGAGGTGCCAGACCGTGCCTGAATCGCCCGGCTGTGTCTGGTGATTCGCATCCTGCGGCGCGATCAGCAAATCGGCCACGTAGTCATAGCCGCCGACGGATTTATAGCGGTAGAACAGCGCCTTGATGCGCCCGTCCAGGTGGCCCGAGGCCGCGCCGAAGGCCGACACCGGGTGGTCTATCAGCTGCAGCCCGAGGTTCTGCTCATTGAGGTCCGCCAGCGCACCCACCTCGCCGAGGCCGTAGACGCTGCTGGTCCAGTCCCTGGCGTCGTCGACCTCGACCAGGCCGACGTCCAGGTTCAGGTAGGTCTGCTTGCCGGCGAACGACGGATAGACCTCGGTGAAGGGCAAACGCGTGAGCTGGCGCTCGGAAGCCTGGCCGACCTCGACCTCCTCGCCGCGCAGCCGGGCATGGATGGCTTGGCCCGGCTCGCCGCAGACGTGGCGGTTGGTCAGCGCAAAAATCGTGTGGCCGTCGCTGACCAGGCAACCGGCGCTGGCGGTACGCAGCAGGCCCTGGTTGCGGATCAGCAGCGGAAAGCCTCCGCCTATGGCTGCCTCCGGCCAGATCCATGAGGGCAGCTGCTTGCGCCCTGGCGCCTGCGGCTCGACCTTGACGACACAGACCGGCACCACGCGGCCGTCCGGCAAATACAAAATCTTGGGCACCATGTCCTGCGGATGCAGTTTGCTGCCAGCGAAGGCCTTCTCTTCCACCCATGCATCCACCATCACCAGGATGCAGGGCCAGGAATAGGGGCGGACCTCGGAGTTGGCGAAGGTGCGTTCCACCTTTTTCTTGGCGGTGGATTTTTTGAGCGGGTTCTTCGCGTCCGGCCAGGGATCGCTGTGCCGTATCAGGTACAAGCCCACCGCCGTGCCCACGACGTTGCGCTTGTTGAGCATGTGCACATGGAACTGGTTGCGCGCGTCCAGCAGGTCGCGCACGGAAAGGCTGGCGTAGTTGTTCTGGCTGCTCAGGATGTCCATGGAATTCCTCCGTGTGGTAAAGCTCACCAGGGCCTGTTGGTGCGCGCGAACGCGCGGGTGTGTCGGGCCTACGGGCATTGTGCGCAGACGGATCGGCCTGATCAATCCTCCAATAGGAGGAGAAAACCAGCTTTACCGGGCTTTGTGACATGGGTGTGTCGGTGGTGGAGCGCCGCGGTGGTGCGGCTGGAATGCAGCGATGCAAGCAACAGATCAAGAAATGCAAAAAAAGCATGACCAAACAATGTCTTTTGGGCGACATTGCGAGATCATCAAGCTTACAGAACACCAGGGCCACAGGCCTCTTGCCCAGTCCCAGGCCGTGCGGATCCCGGCATTGCCGCGATCCACAGGGAGTTCGATACATCAGCAGGCGGAAGTCAAACCCCGTCGTCCGCAGGGCGACCACGACGCCGGGGAAAACATCATGGGGTGAATAACATGGAAGCCATCAACGCCGGAAATGGGTGGTCTGTTTATCTGCCGCTCGCGCTGTATGTGGTCATCGCCATCGTCGGATGGCGGCTCTTGAAAAGCAGGTGCAGGTCCGAAGCCGAACAAGCCAGTTACTGGCAAGCCTGCTACCTCAAGCTGAACAGCCTCGCGAGGTCCCACCGCTTGCGCGCGGCCGAGTTTGAAATCCAGGCGGAAAAATTCCGCCTGCGCTGGCAACAGGAACAGCGGACCCGGCACAAAAGAAGGTTCGACGAAATGTTTTTCAAAAAGTAGGCCGCGGCCCGCGGCCGCATGGGCCATTCCTGCGCACCACGGGGTGCGTCAACGGTGCCTGAGTATTTTCCTGGCCAGAGAGCCCAGGGCGACAATGCCCGCCAAAACGCCCCACCTGGCATACCAGGGCCCCCACCACGGCAGCGCCTGCGCCTGGCCGGGCGATGGCGCCATGCTTTGGCCCGCCCAGAAGTCCAGGGCCGGCCACCAGCACATCCATAGCAGCGCCAACAGGAAAGGCCAGGTCTTTGACGGCCGCAGCCGCGGGAAATCGCCTTTCAGTGTCGAGCAAAGACGGGTGACCACCGCCAGCACCGCCATCCAGGAGAACACCACCCCTGCCACGTCCCGGCTCAGCCCGAAATAGCGGGAGAACTTGCAGGCCAGGAAGGTCGCGAATGCAACGCCAATGACAAACAGGATCCAGCGGTCTTCACCATCGATTTTGTACATGCGCGCTCCTTTCGCTTTTCAGATCAACACCCGCCCGGCCTCGACGGCCTGCGGGCAGAGCCCAGGGCGCCGGGCCGGATGAGCAACAGCGGTGTCCCCACAGATGGCGAGGTCCAGCCGGCTCGCGACGGCGCGCCGCATCCGGACGCCGCAATTCCTTCAGCGCCTTGCCCAGGCTGGCAAACAGGACGGCACTTTCCCGCAGCGCGAGCGCCCGGCGGAGCAGCTTTTCCGCGCCGGTGAACTCGCCCTTCTTCAGGCGCACGACCATCAAGCCATGCAGCGCCTCCCTGTGAAGACCGTCCTCGTGCAACACCGCCGCAAGGCCGCGTCAATTTCCCTTGGCGGGCAGTCCCGTCAGCAAGGTGTGTCCGTGGGCCGTCAACTGCTTTTGCGGGTCCGGCAGGCGGCCGCCCTGCTCCACTTCTTTATCCGGGCGTTTTCGCACCACAAACTCGATCGCCGATTCGCCCACCGGCGTCAGGGTCTGGTCGAAACGTGGCAAGCCGTAGCGGAAGGTGGCGATCGCCTGAAAACGATCAATCAAGCATAGGCCGCTCAACAACAATTGGGCGCAACATTGTCCGCAGGAAGGCAATTCCCGCGGTTTTTTGAAAACTAACGTGATACCGAGGGTATCCCCCGGGCCTTAGCAGCAGAAACAAACGGGTCTGTTACAGCCTGTTTCGGCAATGCCCGCCGCCGCAGCTATGCGGCCGCCGGAAAACGCTGTATGCCAAAAGGCGCGGCATCGAACGGCAAGGCCGCGCCGGTCAGCTGTGCCGCCAGGAGCCGTGCCGTGGCCGGGGCCGTGGTGACACCCAGGCCTTCATGGCCGACGGCCAGCCACAGGCCGGGCTGCCGCGGATGGCGGCCGATGATGGGCAAGCCGTCCGGCGTGGCGGCGCGAAACCCGGTCCAGGTGCGTACCGCGTTGAGGCCGGCCAGCGCCGGCAGGTAGTCCAGCGCGCGGGCCAGCATGCGCGCGAGCATGGGCGCCTCCACCGCCGGATCCGTGGTGTCGAACTGGCGCGATGAGCCTATCAGCAGCTGGCCGGTCGGGCGCGGCTGCACGTTGAAGGCCACCGAAGTTCCGTCATTGTGGTGGGCGTTGCTGATGTAACCGAGCTCGACCAGCTGGTGGTGCACCGCGCCCGGGTAACGGTCGGTGATCGCAAGGTGGCCTTTCTTGGGGCGGATCGGCAGGTCGGGGCACAGGCGGCGCGCCTCTATCCCCGCCGCCAGCAACACGGCACCGGCGCTGCGCCAGCCGCCATCGGCCAGGCGCACACGCGTGCCCTCGATGGAGGCAACTTCCGCAGCCTCAAAAGCGACGGCGCGCGGTGCCTGTGCGAGCAGCCAGCGTGCGGCGCTGGGCGCATACACCACACTGTCACCGCTGACCTTGAGCGCCCCGGCCAGGCCAGTGCGCAACACCGGCTCCGCCGCGGCCAGCGCGCCGGTGTCCAGCAGTTCGCAGGCAATGCCGTGAGCCTGCAGGCCGCGCCGCTTGTCTTCGGCAACGGCCATTTCGGCATCGTTGGCGGCCAGCCACAGCGTGCCGCAGGTGCTGAAGGCGCAATCGGCATTCATGCGCGGCGCCCAGTCGTGCCAGATTTTCAGCGATTCATGGCTGAGCGTCAGCTCCGCCGGGTTGTCGTCCATCACCACCAGGTGGCCCATGCCGGCCTGGGTGGCGCCGCCCAGGCCCGCGTCCAGCACCAGCACGCTGAGGCCCGAGCGCGCGAGCTCGTGTGCGCACGCGGCGCCCACGATGCCGGCGCCGATGACGATCACATCGGCATTCACAGGCGTATGCCCCAGGCGAAAGGATCGTCTTCCTCGATCAGCAGGGTCGCCTCGGCACTCATGTGGGCGCGCCCGCGCAAGGTCGGAATGACTTTTCCGTCCTCCAGCGAATAGCTGGCCTCGAAGCGGCTGCCGATGATGCTGGCTTGGGACCAGGTCTCGCCGGGCGCGAGCTTGCCGTCGGCGGCCAGGCAGGCGATCTTGGCGCTGGTGCCGGTGCCGCAAGGCGAGCGGTCGTAGGCCTTGCCGGGGCACAGCACGAAGTTGCGGCTGTCGGCGCCCCCCTCATCGTCCGCGAACAGCTCGATGTGGTCGATCTCCGCGCCGCCGGCGCCGGTGATGCCTTGTGCCGCGAGTGCTTCGCGCAGCAACACGCTGTAGGCGGTCAAGGCCTCCAGCTTGTCGCCGGCCACGCGCTGGCCGTGTTCGCTCACCAGGAAAAACCAGTTGCCGCCCCAGGCCACGTCGCCGCGCACCACGCCGTGGCCCGGCACGGTCACGGCGACCTGGTGCAGGTGCCGCCAGGCGGGCACATTGCGCACGCTCACGGAGCCGTCCTCATGCAGCGTGGCCGTGACCGTGCCGACCGGCGTTTCGATGCGGTGCGCGCCGGGCGCTATCCGGCCCAGGTAGGCCAGCGAGGCCACCAGCCCTATGGTGCCGTGGCCGCACATGCCCAGGTAGCCGGTGTTGTTGAAGAAGATCACGCCGGCGGCGCTGGCCGGGTCCACCGGTTTGCACAGCAAGGCCCCCACCACCACGTCGCTGCCGCGCGGCTCGAGCACGGCGGCCGCCCGCCAGTCGTCGTATTGCCGGGCCAGCAGTTCGCGCCGCTCGGCCATGCCGCCGCCGCCCAGGTCGGGAAAACCATCTACCACCAGCCGGGTGGGTTCGCCGCCGGTATGGGAGTCAATGACCTTGATTCGTTTCATGTTGTTCATGTTGCAAGCCTGTAGAGAGTTCAGGGATGAGCTTACGTCCTCAGCCCACTGAAGTGACGGGTGTACCAGGCTTCAGCAGCGGCCGTGGAAAGTGGCGGCGGCCAGACAAAAGCCTGATGGTGGAGGAGGAGGGGTAGCAGCGATTCCCAAAGCAAGGATTTAAATCCACGATACATAAATATATCAATGAGATATTTAAATCGACTTTATAGGGTATTGAGCATCTTGCCAAGCCGCCATTTTGCGCGGGGGTTCGATTTTGCGAAACGCCGGAAGTAGCCGGCCGGCAATGCCGCGCGGCAGCGTGCGGCCGCCACAGCCGCCCCGCGCCTGGGCTTCAGATTTGATGACGCGCCTGGCGAAGCCTCCTTCAAGCCAGGCGATGCTGGAAACCAGCAGGCCGCGCCGGGGTTGCGGCCCGGCTGGGTGCGTTCAGACCCTGGCGAGGCCCGCCTCGTCGCAAGCCTGAGGCGGCGCTGTCTCGCGCTGGACAACAGGCCTGGGGAAAGCACATGCACCCAGAATATGCAGCAGGTCTTCCTGCACAAAGGAAGTGCCAAGGTACATCGGGCTGACGCGGGAAAGGTGGTGGCGGAAATGGTCGATGACCATTCGCTGGTTGACGACCGGTATCACCAGGGTAGCGGGGAACGCCGCCAGCTGCCCCAGGAAGGCATCCATGGCCTTGCCCCGTTCGCCGTGCGTGTGCCGTTCGCGCAGGCCGACAAAAACCGCGCGATGCCGGAAAGTCTCCAGCACCCAGGACGCGCCCGTCAGCGCCGTGCTGTCCACACGCGTGATCAGCCTGGAGGCGGACGGCATTTTCAGGCGGTTTCGAAAATCCTCGACGGCGAGCTCATGGAAATCCACCAACAGCACGCGAACACCAATTCCGCTGTGCGAGGCATTGAATTCAAAAAAATCTCTGGCACTCATAAGGCTCCTCTGCTTCGCCGAGGCCGGTGCGGATTTCACAGAAGATGAGCGGCACCACCCGACAACGTCGCCGCAGTGTCTGCGAGAACGCCGGGATGTAAAGCCGACTTTGTCTGCGCACGGGCAAAGCTTGCTGGAAATCCCTCTATTTATGCCTTGCCGCGGCCTGAGCAGGCCCTTGCGTGAAAAATGCCTCAACGGGAATTGCCCTGCTGATCAACAACAATTGTCCGCAGAAATACATTGCTGGCTTGCCGGGGGCGGCATGATTTTTACAATGGCCGTGACGCTCTGGCGTTCCTTGTTCTCATCCCAGACAAGGCTGCCATCAGGCAGTTCAAGCCCCTGCAGTGGTCTCTGCTGCAGGGGCTTTTTTTCGCCCCGTGAACGAACAGGCCGGCGCTAGACCCGGTCCTTCCAGCGCCCCAGTTCCCACGAGGGCAGGCCGCGCAGGTCGCCGACCTTGGCGCTCTGGAATTCCGCGAGCACGGGTTTCGCGCCCAGCCTGTCATAGGCCTGCTTGACCAGCGGCGCGGTTCTGACGAACACGCTCTTGACCTGCGCCCAGCTCAGCGGCTCCGCGATGATCTTGGCGCCCGCAATCATCTTGGACGTCGCCAGCAGGGACAGCGCGTCGCCTTCGGTCGACCAGGCCCAGCCGCGGCGAAACACCACCTCGTCGCGGACCACCTTGGCGCCGTCCGCCGGGGACAGTCCCCAGTAGGACTTCACCAGCTGCGACACGGCCGCCGGCTCCGACTCGCTGAGCACACCCACGGCCTCCTGCTGCGCCATCAAAAAAGCCAGCACGAGGTTCGGGTGTTTTTCCAGCAGGCTGTTGTGCACGATGCGAAAGGATCGGTGCAGGTAGTAACCGTCCGGATAAAAAGGCGAGTTCTTCACCGAAGGCAGCAGGATGCCCGCGCCCTTGCCTTCCGGCCCGTCGTAATGCGCCTCGGTATAACCGTAGGAATTCATGATCGCCACCGTGCCCGTCGCCTGCGCCCTCAAAAAGGCCGGGTAGACGGCCAGCGTCGCATCCGTTCCGGCCGGCACCTGCGCCGCCTCGGGCAGCGTCGATATGTGCACCATGCGGATGCCGTGGGCGGCCGGGTCCGGGTTGCCCAGCTCATAACGCAGGATCTGCGTGAAGGCGTTGTACGGGTCCGCGCCCATCAGCGTGCCCACCGTCTTGCCCTTGAGGTCCTGCACATTGCGGATCGGCGAATCCTTGCGCGTGCACAACAAAAAGCGCAGCCGCCCCTCCGCCACCGACACCAGGCTGAAAGGATGCTGCGCCACGATGGCGCGTATCGTCGGCGTGTTACCCCACATCGCCATGTCGAGTTGGCCCGCGGCCAGGGCCTCCACCTGCGGCGCCGCCGCCGGATAAGCGCGGTAGTCCACCGTCAGGTCGTAGCCGAACTCCGCCGCGTGTTTTTCAATCAGCCGCTTGCCTATCATGTACTGCGTGACCGGCGAATTCCCCGCCGCCCAAGGCACCCAGCCGTAAGACATGGTGAAGGGCCTGCCCGCCTGCGCGCGCGCCATGCCCGCTATGCCCGCAATCCCGAGCGAGGCGGCCAGGCCCGCGCCCCGGCGCAACCAGTGCCTGCGCGTCAACATCGATGATCCGCCGTTCATGGAGACCTCTCTTTCACCCAGAAGAACAAGCGCAGCGACAAGGCCTATACCTCAGCCACCGCCGCACCCAGCCGGCCCGGTTTGGTATCCGGCTCGTGCGCGATCCGCTCCACCAGTTCATACACTTCCTGCAGCTCGCCGCGCGGGCCCAGCGGCACTGTTGCCGCCAGCCGGAAGCGAAAGTAGCGCGCCGCCGCCAGCGCCACCGATCGGCTGGCCGCGATGCTCAGGCCCAGCGCGTTCGCCTGCCGCGCCAGCGCCCGCGCGTTGTCCAGCGGCGCGCCCACCGCGGTGAAGGTCAGGTGGTCCCAGGTGCCGAAGTTGCCCACCGTGGCATTGCCGAAATCCAGGCCGAAGCACGGCGGCTTCACAGCCGCATCCAGCCCTTCGGCCAGCGCCTGCATGGCATCCACCGCGCGCAAGGCCGCCTCGCACGCATAACCCGCCGGGTTGGAGACGTTCAGCGGCGTGTTCCACAACGCCACCGCCGTGCAGCTCTCGTAGCGGTCCATCATGCCCTTGCCCTGCGCCACCTCCACAGCGAAGATCTGCAAATAATGTTCGGCATGCGGCGACCAGGTCACCGCCGTCGCGTGGTGTTCGTCCAGCGCCGCGCACAGCACCGCCAGCTCGCGCTGCTCCACACCGGCCTGCGGCGTCAGGCGGTTGGCGATGAAGTGCTTCACCAGCGGCCGCGGCACGTAGCGCGAGAAACCCTGCAGCGCGATGCGCGCCAGCGCCAGCGATTCCTGCAGGCGGCGCACTTCGGAAATGTCGCTGTCCTGCGGGATGTCGCTGTCGAACTCGAACTCCCGGATGTGCTTGGCCGAACGCACCAGGTTCTTCAAAGGCGTCGCCAGCCGATTCGCCATCCAGAACAGCATGGGCATCAGCAGCAGCAAGCCGGCCACGCCCACCCCCAGCAGCATCCAGCGCATGCGCCGCACCTCAGCCAGCAAAAGGTTCTGGTCCGACACCAGCGCCACATAGGCCTTGTGGCTGAACACGCCCTCCATCGGCATCACCACCGCCGCGAAGCGCTGGCCCCCCGCGCCTTCCACAGAATGAATGGGCGTGTCCTGCGCCGCGCCCTGCTCCACCAGCTTGTGCAGCGAGCCGTACAGCGGGTCGCTCAAGGCCGACAGGCTGAGCGGCGTGCCCGAACCCAGCAAGCGGCGCAGCCTGTCAGCCTGCGACCATCCCCAGACACGACCCTGCGCGTCGAACAAAATCAGCTCGGCCCGGCTTTCATCACCCCGCGCATGCAAAAAATCCGACAAACCCCCGACCGTGAACATCGCCGCCGCCACACCGCCGCGTGGGCCGCTCAGCGGGCGCGACAGCGCCATGCCGAACTCCTCCGGCACCTTCAGCACAAAAGGATCGGTTGCCTGGAAGGTGCCCAGGTTCAGGTCGCTGGCCCCGTGGTACCAGGGCCGCTCGCGCGGGTCGTAGCGCTCACCCCAGGGCCGCCGCTCACTCGCGATCGCCGTCATCTGCTGGTCGTAGAACACCCACTGCTCCACCCGCTTCTGCTTCTCATCCACGCGTATGGTCTGCAGCGCAAAACGCGCCTCCGGCAGCGACCTGGCCCAGGCCCGGTCGCGCGCCGTGCGCAGCACCATGCTTTGCTGGAAACTGCCGTCCGGGTAGCCGAACACCAGCGAGCCGATTTGTGGATAGCGTTGCTGCATCGACATCTGCATGCGCAGCACCGAAATGTCGTTGTCGCCTTCAAGCCCCGCATGCGGGTCGTTGGACGTCGCCTCCAGCCAGGCCCGCGCCGGCTCCTGGAAACGCAGCAGCTGCTCCTGCGTGCGCCGGCCCAACTGCTCCAGCTCGCGTTGCGCGCCGTCGAACACGATACGGCTCGCTGCCAGCTCCGCCAGCGCCATCAGCGCCACCACCAATACCGTGACCAGCGCGGCATAGGTCCAGAACAAATGGGCCCGAATCGACCTGGCATGAAAGCTCAGCATCTTCATCACCGTTGTCTCCCTGCGGTGCGTGTTTGCACTGCAAGATACGCCTCGCTAATGGCTTTGACAAGGTGATTGATACTGCCTTTAGAGGCTGCGGCCCGGCTTGAACAGTTTGTGACGTTTGTCAGGGGAGTGAGGTGCTGCGGCGCCTCCTATAAATAGAAGAGCCGGGGTCATCATGATGCGACCCTTGCGCGGCGTATGGCGGCTTCAACGCGGGCTGCGCTTCAGGAGGCAGCCACATCGGAAGACTTTGAGTGGCGCTTTGCCTGGAACCGGTGCGCTAACTTAATGTCACAAATCCCTGCGCCTTTTGGTGCGCAGATATCGCGTTGAACCTTCAGTCCAATAAGCGGCAGTGGATTGAGAACGGAATCCAGGACTTTGGTTATAGGCCTGTTGTCCGGTTGATAGCTGATGAATCGGTTGTCCAGCATCTCATGCTGCCGTCTGACCGCATTAACGAGACCTGTACGCGCCCACGCATCCCGGAACATCCTTGTTTTCGACGGACTTTCCATTCTTCAAGCTTATGGACAACTTGCAAGCTTTGGCGCCAGCCGACTCTAACTTGACAAGGTATTTCTCTCCCGCTTTCGGCACGATGGATTTTGTGATCGATGGGCAGCTGGAGCCCGGGTAGTACGTTGTTGCAATCAATGCGCCGGAGTTGATGGATGAAGATTCAGGACGAACTGCCCAGCCCCCGGAGATCAAGATCTCCTTCTCAGGCGGTGCCGATATTTTCCAGACGCTCTTGTCATCTTTGTCTCGAAGATAGGAATCCTGGCGCTGTAAGTAAGCGACCCTGTCGAAATCTCGACATTGATTGGATGCCGTCTTTTCTCGCTTTGCCATGAAATAGGTATTGACGCCAAACTCGGATTGAAACTCAATCTCCGGATCGTCTGGCGATGCCGCTACATAGTTGTAGCTGGGCTTGGGGTAGGTCGTACAGGCTGCGAGCAGCGCGACCAATGCGAGTACCAGAAGTCCTTTGAAATTGGTCTTAATTTTTCTCTTCATTGTCGTTTTCTCTTGGTTGTTATGAAGTCATTGCTGAAGAAGAGAGGCGCACCTCCGATAAACCTCCCTCGTAGAAGAGGATCGAACTCCCAACACCACCGCGGTGTGCGGAAGATCTGGCGGTTGTCCGACCAACCATCGTCTCTCCACTTCAGTCAAAACTGCTTCCTTAAGGCCCACTTTCCCGCTTCCTGAGAAGATTGCATTACGCAGTCAGCTCAGCTACTTAAGCAACGCACCAACCGCGCGGGACGGTGAATATCTTCCAGGGCTCATGAATGCTCTCTGGCCGCAAAAACAGCGTCTCAATCATCTGTATCTCAGGGATCAAAAACTCGCTGGCTGCATCAAACTTATCAACACTAACTACCCGGCCGGTGCTCGCTTTCGAAAGGAGTGCAGTATTGATCTTCATCATTAGGGGGAGGAAGAATTCAAGCCGCTCTGGCGAGGTGAGGTGATCGTCGAAAGCATTCATCGCGACCCCATCAATCCAGGCGGCGTCAAGTGCCGGGCTAATGTCATCCACCATGCCCCGAAGCCAAGCCGGTATTGCCGGTTCGGCCAGCGCTGTTTGCACGAAGGAATAGAACCAGACTTCGGCGATGGCGTTATGTACCCAAAAAGACTTTTTTCTATAAGTCAGCAGCGATGAAGACATGATTTTTACCTAAGCACTAAAACACGAGATTGTTGTGATGACGGTAGCGCCTTGACATAGTCAAGAACCAAGGCTACCTGCTGCTGCGTTAATCCTCGCTGCACCACGTCCACGACCACCACACCCTCTTTGAGAAAATGTCGTTGCATTGAGCTTTTCCAACTTGAAAAACTAGCATCGTTGAAGAACGCTGTTGGAGGTGGACTAGCGGCGTCATACAAGACTCCGCTTTTTGCTCTCCAGTCTCCATTACCGCTTAGGTCGCGTTCGAGTCTAGCTCCCAACACTCCTTCCAGTCGAATGCCAGTGATTGCCTCATCCACTATATATTTCCCTTTTGCAGGATCAATTCCCAACTCTATTTGATGTAGTACATAGGCCACATCCTGTTTCCCAGCTTTTAGAGCCGCAGCCTCTTCCGCAGCCAATGCCGCTAGCCTGGACCCCGCCCATGCCGATCCGACAACGGAGGAACCCCCAAGGGCATCTGCAGCAGCCATGTCGCCAGTCGCGAGGGTTACCTGGGTCGCACATACCCTCCAATTCGCCACGCAAGTGGAGACGGAAACACCCAATGACGAGGCGATGGCTGGCATCGCTTCCAACACAGCAGGCACCATCGGGCCACCTACAACCATAGCCAATAATCCGGCCGTGACTATTGCGGCTTGCTTAGTACACCCGGACGGGTTCGTCTTACAGAGAACCTCGGCAATAATGCTTTGAGTGGCAGCGGCACGCAAAGTCGGATTCACCGCAAGTTGCTGAGCCTGCCACTGTAGGTTTACTGCGGCAACAAAAGCTTCCGGTAGTTTTCCCTGCTGGATCAGCGCGTCTCGTGCGGCCGTTCCCGCATTCAGTTCTTTGATAAGCTTTTCGCAATCTCCACGGATATCGCATGTAGCAAGTAAATTATCTTGTGAGGCGCTTAGCTGAGCGTATTTTTCGTCGATCTTTCGTCTGCAGTCATCACTAACGCATGCTGCTCGCTCCTTGCTGTAACTTGCCCACTGATCATGCTTCAGATAGTTATTAACGGTAGCCGTATTAGCGATACTGGCGGCTCCAATTGCCGCGCCCGCCAAGGTCGACCCCGCAGTCATCAATGCATTGAAGTCAGCACTGCCCTTGACATAGCCCTGCTCGAGCAGGTATACCTCCATCAGCGGGATTAGCTGTTCATTCAACGCACCGGCAACCGCGCCACTCAGCGCGCTGGTTCCCGCTACCTTGGCCTGTATCACCCCGGCCATTCCATGCAGCACGGTCTTCTGCCAGCTGCCTTCCAGCCATTCGTTCTTCTCTGCCAGGTCACCAATGGCGTTCGTGATAACGGCACCGATGTATTGCGCAGCCTGGGCGTTCTCTTTGGCCTTCTGCTGCTGGGCCTGCAACTCTTGCGCCTGTTGCAGGGTCAGGGTGTTCTTCAGCGCGCCGTTGGCTGTTGACGCGTCGCGGCTTGTCAGCGTAGCAACGTTCTCTTCACTTTGCTTGTCTCCTCCCGTGATGGTCACCTGCGCCGGGCTGATCACGCTTTGCGTCACGCCGCTCTGGCTCCCACTTTCGGGCAGGCCGGTGTTGCCCATGGCGTTGGCGAGCAGGTTGTTGGTGAGGTTGCTCGCCAGGTTGGAGGCCATGCTGGCGCCGCTGCTGAAGCTCACGCTGGCGCTTTCGCTGCTGGCGCTGGTGTCCTGCCGGTTCTGCAGGTCGCTGTAGGTCAGCGAAGAGGTGCTCAAGGTGTTCTTGCTCTTGTCGGCTTCGCTGGTGATGGCAGCGCCCTTGAGGTCGGTGGCGCCGGCCACCTTGATGTCAAAACCGCCAGTGCCCGCGGCAATGCCGCTCTGGCCGACCGCGCTCAGGTAGTTGTGGTCGACTTGCTGCTTGCTGGCGCTCAAATTGCCGCTGACCGTTGTGCCGTAGCAGAACGGCGGGATGCACAGGCTCAGGCCGAAGCCTCCAGTGGTCTGCTTGCTTTCGTAGCTGCTGCTGTCCTGCAGTGTCTCGATGTTGAGTTTGCCGCCGACATCCATCTCCACGGTCTTGCCGGCGAGCTGCGCGCCGATCAGGCTGGTGTCGTTGCCGCTCTTGACGCTGAGCTTGTTGGTCGCAGAGATCTGGGTGTTGTCATAGGTGGTTTCGCTGCCGTCGGCGCGGCCTTTGCCGTTGCTTGCACCAATCTGGAAGCTGATGCCGCTTTGTTCACCGAAGCCGAATGTCACGCCAATGCCGGCCGAGCTTGAGTTGTTCTTGCTCTGAATTTCCGCAGTATTCTGTGCGGCGATCAGCTTGACATCCTTCGCGGCGTCGAGCGCGATGTTTTGCGCCTGCAACTTGGCGCCGACCATATTGATATCGCTCTCGGTGGCCTTGATATCGATGTTCTGGGCCTGAAGGTTGGTGCCACGCTGCTCGGTCCTGCTCTGGCGGCTGTCCTGGCTGCTGCTGCTGGTGCCCAGGCTCACACTGACCCCAAAAGCGCTGTTTGCGGGATCGCTGGGGCCACCCGGCTGGACCTTGTCGGCACTCGCTTTCGCGCTCGCATTGATTCCACCGACATTTAGGGCCGATGGGTCCGATGCCAGTTTGTAAGCGTCGTAGCCGGCCTTGAGCGCGGCGGCGCCTTGCAGCCGGCTGTTGTCACCCTGGCGGGCCTGCTGTGCCAAGTCGGCGATCTGCGTGATCTTGCTGCCGATCACCCCTGTGAGCTGGCTGCCTATGGTCAGGCTTTTGCTTTCGGCGTGGAACTGGCTGCTGCTGCTGTTGGCTGCGGCCTGCAGGTCGACCTTGTTGGCACTCAGCTTGATGGTGTCGCCGGCCAGCAGGTCGGCGCCTTGCGTCGTGAGATTGCCTTGGCCGGTGTTCTTGTATTGGGCGTCGGTGCCGGCTGTCAGCGTAAGGTTGCCGGTATTGGCGCTCAGCAAGCTGGTCGCGGAGGTCGTGCTGCTGCCGCTTCCGTCCTGCACAGCGCTGGTCTTGCCGAACATCGTAAAGCGCGGGCCAAGGCCCTGCGCGATGCCAATGCTCGTAGAGCTGCTGTGCGAATCGTTCTGTGTATTCTCAATGTTGGTGGCGGCCAGCACGTTGATGTTGCGGCCGGCGGTGACCGCGACATCGCGATCAGCCAAGACGGCACTGGCATTGATGCTGGCGTCGCGGCCGGCAACCACGACAACATTGCCACCGCTGATGGTGCTGCCGGACTGCGTGACGATTTGCTGGTTCTGGTTCTGGTCTTGCGCGCTCTTGCCGTAGCTGATGCCGCCCATCAGGCTTCCCGAGAAGCCGCTCTTTTTTTCTTCACGAAAGCTGTTGCGGGTGGCGGTGCTGGTGGCCGCCTCAATTGTTACGTCGTTGCCGGCCGCCAGCGTGGTCTGCCCATTACCGACCACCGAGCTGCCGCGCACCGTGAGGTTATTTCCGGCGCTGATGCTGACGGCGTTGCCGCTCAGACTGCTGCCAATTGCCACGTTGGAGTTGCCGGTGTCGTGCCCCGTCTGGCTCTTGCTGCTGAGAAAGCCGCTACTCTTGGTCTGGTTAAAGAGATCGAACTCGCCCTTCTCGCGCGCTTCCACGATGTTGACGTTGTTGGCGGCCACCACGTTGAGCTGGCCGGTGACGGCATTGACGCTGGAGCCCTGCACGGTGATGTTGCCCTTGCTTCCATCTGGCGCGGTCTGCAGGGCTGCGAGCGTGACGTTGCCGCCGGCCAGCAGGTTGCTGCCGACCACGCGCTCCTGCGCGGTGTGGTCGTTGCGCACATACCCCTTGGCGCGCATGTTTTCGTCGAGCTGGGTGGTGTCGGTGGCAGCCACGATGTTGAGATTGCCGCCGCTGATGACGCTCAAGTCCTGACCCACGCCAATCTGGGCCGCGCGCAGGGTGGTGTCTGCACCTGACGACAAGGCCAGGCTGCCCCCAGTTTGCAAAGTGCTGCCCAGGTTGGTGGTGCCCTGTGTGCGGCGCAGGCCCATGACGCTCACATCTTGCGTGCTCTGCTGGGTCTGCACGGTATCCACCACCAGGTTGGCGCCCGCGTTGAGGCTGGCATTGCCCTGCGCGGCTACCAGCGCGCCGGCGAGCTTGATGTCGCGACCGGCGGTGATGACCAGATCGCCTCTGGAAACAACACTGCCTTGGGGCCCGACTTCGGTGTTGCTGCCGCTGACGTTGCCGGCCACGGTCTGGCGGCTGGCGCTGAACTGACGTGTGACCGCATCGATCTGGATGTCGCGGGCAGCGGAAAGCAGCACGCTGTTGCCGCTGATCATGCCCGAGCGGTTGATGATGTCGGTGTCGGAAACGACAGTCGTGCTGCCGCGGCTGGCGTCGATCAGCCCCAGCTTATTGGTGACCTTGTTGGCGGCCAGCAGGATGCTGTCCTGGGCCCGCAGGGCGCCATTGTTGGTCAAGTCACCCTTGGCGGTGATGCTGACGCTCTTGCCGGAGATCAGGGCTCCAGTGGGGTTCAGGTCAGCCGTGTGCACCCGGCTCAGGTAGACCACGGGCACCAAAGCCTTGGTGGTCCGACCGTCGGTAAACATGACATCCTGCTCGACCAGCCAGACCATGTCGCTGGTCAGGTTGGCCACCTGCTCGGCCGTAAGCGCGATGCCGGGTCGCAGCTTCCATTGCTGCGCCACGGTGATCGCGCTGGCCATCAGGGCCTGGTATTGCGCTTCTTCGCTGGCGTAGCCGTCCAGGAAGCGGCGGCCCGTGAGCTGGCCGACCTGGTCGCGGATCAGCTTTTGTTCAAAGAAGCCATCACCCAGCCGCTTCTGGAGGCTGGCCGGGTCGTAGCTCAAGGCGCTGAGCATGTAGTCGCTCGACAGCCACTGCCGGTAGCTGGTGAAGCGCGGGTCGCTTTCAATCAGGTAGGTCTGGCTGGGGTTGCGCGGTGGCGGAATCGTCAAAGCACCCGGAAGGCCAGGGACAACACCCGCCGCGGCGGAGAGCGAAGCCAGGGACGGCAAGATAAATGCTGTTCCGGCCGGCCCCGGTGTGGCCGCGCCGCTCGCATTGGATTGGCCCGGCAAGGCATTGGTGTTGAGCACCGAGCCGGCGTAGATCGCAAAAGTACCTCCTGCGCTCATCGTGCCGCCGACCCGACCTATGACGGCGGTGCTGGCCTGGGGCGCCAGGCTCTGGGTGGTGGCGGCGCCAAAGTTGCGATTCCAGCGAAAGACGGAGTACTCGTCGACCAGGGTATCGCGGTTGAGTACGGCGCCGGTATTGGTGACGCTGGCGGTCTGGTAACTTCCCAGCGGATCCGCATTGCCTATCGTCACATTGCCGCCGGCCATGATGCTGCCGTATTCGTTGCGCAGGTTGCCGACGTTACGCAAGACGAGGTTGTTGCCGACCAGTATCTTGGGCTCGGGCTGCAGCACGCCTTGAAGCTGCGTGTCGGTCACGGTCGTGGTGGTGGTGCGTTCGGTCTCCACCATCCAGCCGCCTATGAACATGCCGGGCTTCTCGGCCAGGGGGTTGATATGGATGGTGGGGTCGTACCAGCTGAGGTCGGCATAACCGGCCGCGCAGAAGCCGGCAAAGTTGTCGATGTAGTTGCCGTATTCGCACATCCAGTAGCCGTTGCGCTTGACCAGGGTCTTCGTGCTGCTGCTGGTGGTCGTGGTGACTTGCGGCGCGGCGCGGGTGTTGACCAGTGTTTCGGCGGCAATCTGCATGTCGCCGTCGGCCTGCAGCAATGATGTGTTGTTGTTGACCAGCGTCGTGCGGTTGAGCAAAGTGCCATAGGCGTCTTTGCTGCTGCTGGCGGCAATCTCCATGTCGCCCAGGCTGTAGATGCTGGCGCCGCCGGTGTTGTTCAGCGTGTTGCTGACATACAGCTTGACCTTGCTGGTGCCGGCGATCAAGGCGCTGGCGCCCTGGTTGTTCAGAGTAGTAGCGTTGACCGTCACGGTGTCGCCCACCATCCCGCCGCCGTTGTTGTTGACGGTGTTTGCCGTTACCGTCAGCGCATTGCCCTCAATGCGGCCGCTGGCCTGGTTGTTGAGCGTGGCGGCCTGCACGGTGGTTTGCGCACCGGCGATCTGGCCGGTGTTGTCCAGGGTGCCGGTGGCGGCAACATCCAGCTGGCCGGTGGCGATGATCTTGCTGCCGTTGACGAGGTTTTGCGAGGCGGTCACGCTGGCAGTGTTGCCTTCGAGGCGGCCGGTACCGAGGTTGCTGATGTTTCCGCCGGCCACCGCCAGGTGCTGGCCGGCGGCGATCCGGCCGTCGGTGTTGTTCAGCTGGGTGGCAGCCGTGACGTTGGCGTTGTGCACGGCCGTGATCTGGCCCCGGGTGTTGTTGAGCACGGGAGCGCTGAGGGTGACGCTGCCGTTGCTGATGATCTTGCCGTCGGTGTTGTTGAGGGAGCCGCTGGCGCTAATGCTGCCGTTGCCGGTACCGGTCTGGGTGATCTGGCCGCCGATGTTGGAGAGGTCCTGCGCCGTGATGTTGAGCCGGCCGGCGGATACCCGGGCACTGTCGGTGCGCAGCGTTTGCGCGGTGGTCGCCGTCAGCGTGCCGGTGGCGGACACCGTGGCCCGGCTGGCGTCGATGTTGCCTGCGGTGGCTGCGAGGCTGAGGTTTTGCGACTGGACCTGGGCGTCTGCCAGGTCAATCTGGCTGGCCGAGATGCCGGCGTTGCCGCCTGCCACGTTCTGCCCCTTCAGGACCACCGCAGCTTGAGCCGTCACATTCAGGTCACCCGTGGCGCCGAGGCTGCCATCGGGATTGAGGCCTGCCGCCAGCACGGAGCCCGCGGCCGACGTGATCTGCGCGCCTGCGCCGGTGGCCTGCAAGGTCGTGTTGCCTTGCGCGGCAAGGATTCCCGTGTTGCTGATACCACCCTGGGCGTTGATGGAGGTGTTGCCGTTGGCATAAACCGTCGCGTTGTTGGTGACCGTTCCTGCCGTTGTGATCTGCGCATTGCCTGCCGCTTGCAGAACGCCCTGGTTGCTCAGCCAGCCGTTGGACTGCATCACGAAGTCGCCCCCGGTGGCCCTCACGGCACCGGCATTGCGCGTGCCCAGCCCGGCTTCGGTGCCGACCAGGTAGATTTTCCCGGCATACATGCCGCCCAGCGCGGCGATATCCAGCATAAAGGCAGGTGCCGCGCCGGTGCCGGCCATCGGCGTCGCAACGCTGGGGTTGGCCGCATTGACCTCGTTGGCGCCGGTAGTGACGTTGAGCTGCTGGGCCCAGATGCCGGCGTTGACCTGAACGGCGCGCGCCAGGATGTCGGTGTAGCTGGCCGTGCGGGTGTCCAGGCCCAGGCCTTCGACCACCACGGTGCCGCGCTGCACGCGGAAGCTGTCCAGGCTGCCGCCATTGGCGCCGTTGATCACCGGCACGCCCGTGGTCAGCGTCACCCTGTCCGCGTTGATAAAGCCACCGCCATTGACGCTAATACCGGCCGGGTTGGAAATGACGACGTCGGCACGCTGGCCGGCGACTTCGACGTAACCGCGCAACTGGCTCGGATTGACGGAATTCACCTCGTTCAGAATGACGCGGGCGCTGCCGCCGGCCAGCGCGGCGTTGGCCGGCACCCAGCCCCCCAATTGGGTTTGTACATTGGCGCGGCTGTTGTTGAGGATGGCACCCTGTGGATTGACATCAAACTGGGTGTAGTTGTTGCGGCTGACACCGGCGGCCGAGGGTGCGGTGATGTTCACCAGGGGCACGCCGTTGGGTGCGGCCTGCAGGGTGGGACGCTGACTGCCCGGGGCGCCCGGGTCGGCAACAATCTGAGCCTGCGCCATCGCGAAGAGCGCACTGGCCGCGAACGCGCAGGCAGTCAGTCCCGTGTTCAACACAGCGGTCGTCACCGAGCGCAAAAGCGGTGAACTCCGCTCGCCATCGGCACCTTTACCCTGCGCCGTGGCAGTTTCCGCCACCGCCATCAATTGGCCACGCTCGGCGTTAAAGACAATGCGGTAAAGATTCTTGTTCATGTGGCTGCTCGATAGGGGAAACTGGGGAACTGGCGATGCCCGGTTAGAAGCTGTAGTTCAGGTTGAAACCGACCGTGGTGCTGGCGGTGCGATAAAACTCGGGTTTGCGCACAGGCGCGCCGGCAAACAGCTCGTACTGCAGGCTCTTGACACTGCCGCGCAGCCCGATGACCATGCCGGTGAGGCGCTTGCCCACCAGAAATTCGCTGCTGGGGCCACTGACTTCACCATGGTCCAGGCCAAGGTAGATTTCCTGGCCCGAATCGCCCAGTGCGGCGCTGACCTCGTTGCGGATCAACCAGCCACGCTCGGCCGAAAGGCTGCTTTCACCGTCAAAGCCGCGCACGGTATAGCGCCCGCCAATGGCAAAGCGGTCTTGCGGCGTCAAGGGCGTGCGGTTCTGCTGCCAGCGCCAGCTGCCGGTGTAACGCAGCTTCTGATCGGCGATCTTGAACGGCCAGCTCAGGTTGGCATCGGCGGTGACCAGTGCAAAGCGGGAAGTCCCTTCGCCGAAGGCCTCCTCCGGCGCCGGCTGGGAACCAAAAGCGCCGGTGCCGCGTTTGTAGGCCAGGTTGCCTTCCAGCGTGGCATTGCCGATGAATTCCTTGTGGCCCACACCAGACTCCCAACCACCGACCACGCGGCGTTGGTTGACGATTTCGGTATCGTCAATGAAGTTGTTGGATTTGCGCTGCCAGCCCTTGAAACTGAGGGTGGTCTTGCGGCTGGCATCACGGTAGACCAGGCGCGAGAGCTTGACTTCGGCGTTGTCGCTGGTGCCTCTGTAGACGATGTCGCCGTTCAGGCCCGCGACCGTCTGGAAGTAGCGGCTCTTGCTGGCGGTGACGCCCAGGGTCCAGTAGCCCCAGGGCAGCGAATAGTGCAGCACCCCGGCGCGCGTGCCGCGTTCGCCCGCTTCCCCGCCGCCCATGTCATGGTTGAAGGTGGCATAGAACAGGTCATTGAGCGTCCACCAGTTGTCGTAGCTGAGGGTCACGCCGCCCTGGTACTTGCCGGTGCCTTTGGTGCCGCTGTCGTCAGCCGACAGGGACAAGCGGAACGGAAAGCCCTGCTTGTAGTTGATGACCACGTCGTTCTGGTCCGGCTCCACGTTGTCGCCTGAGGCGGGCGCGATCTTGAAATCGGCTTGGGCTGTGGGTACACGCTGGAAGTTTTCAAGCGCCTGTTCGAGGTCGCGCACGTTCAGGATATCGCCGGGTTTGGCCGGAACGGCGTTCCAGGCCGTCGCGCGCGGGTCAACGGGCTCGGCAAAACGAATGGCATGAATGCGGCCGGGCAGAACAGCCAGCAGCAGCGTGCCCGAGCTCAAGTCCTGCGGCGGTATCAGCACCCGGCTGGTCACAAAGCCTTTGGCAATCACGGCGTCGTTGGCGCGTTTGAGCAGCACATCCATGGCTCTTGCACCCAGGCATTTGCCGGCGGGCTCATCATCCCCCGTGCTGCCGGCCAGGGCCTGGGTCAGCCAGGTAAAGCGAATCAGGTCTTTTGCGACAGGGGTTTGCAGCTGGAGGTGGGTGATTCGAAAGCAGGGAGACTCGCCCGCCGGCAGGCGTTCGGCCGCGATGCTGACCGGAGCCGGCAGCCGGACATCCCGGCCGTGCTCCTGCTGTTCACGGATTTGCGTTTCCCGTTCCTGGGCGCGGCGCTGCTCCTGTTCGGTGCTGGTGAGCGGCGCCGGTTGGGCCCAGACATGGCCGGCCAGCATGGCCATGGCCACGCCGACGCAGACCTTGCGGGCGCGGTTCGCTGGTTTTGCAGATTTTTTGGTGCACGCTGGCACCGCCCCGAGTGATACACCCAAGTCATCGTGTGGCTTGGCCAATCACGCACTCCCTGATTCCATTGTTGTTATCGCCAGGCCGTGTGCCTGATGTAACCAAGAGTTTAAATTTGAAGCGGCGAAATGTAAGAACTGTTACTTGAGAGAGCTCTCAAGTGTTGGTTTTTGGGCCGATACCGCCGCGAATCATTAGAGCCCTATCAAACCGGACGTCGCTGCCCCTGATGCGAGAGCGGTCGATTGACGGCCCAGCGTCGAGCGTTGATGGAGACAGTTACTCCAACGCGTGAGCCGAAGACAGATAAGCCCGAATTTCTCGGCCAAGGTCTTCAAGCGACCCAACCATCGGAACGTTGTAGTGCTCACACACGACATCCACGTTTCCCTTGCGCCAGTAACCCGGCGGGCAGCAGACAACCGCCTTGCGTCCCCGGGCCGCGAGGCCGAGCTCCAGCAAGGTGACAGGGGCTTGCGATTGCGGGGCGAAAAAAAACACGATCATTCCCGCCGCTTCCATCGCGGCCAGCTCCCATTCGATCTGCTCCCGAAACGGTGGAAAGCTGGCTTCCGCCAACCAGCTTGAATCCCACTGCGCCCGGCGAGGGTTGAGCAAAATTCCTGGGCAGTCCGCAAGAGACAAGGCCAATTCCGCTTGCCAGTCAACGCTTTTCCCCAGGTCGATGGAGCCGGCCAGGAACACCGCCTTGGCAAGAGACGGGGTGAAAAGAGGGGTGGGTGGCTGGATGAGCTGCATCAGCGTGCGCGGCACTGCTCAAACGCGATCGGTCAGCGAGAAGAAAAAATCCAGCATGTGGAAGTGATCGTCGTGGAAGCGATCCTCCATGGCGGCCAGTTTCTCGATAGCAACCCACTCCACCGCCGCCGCGTCATCCGCCGCCTGCACTTCCGGCAGGCTGCGCGAACCGAGGTCAAAAAAGTGCGCATGCGTGATCACACGGCCGCGCAGGCTGCGGTCCGGGTGGTCAAACACATGGGCGGCTTTCAGGGCGTTTTTCATGTCACCGTCCAGCAAGCGCAGTTGGGTTTCTTCTTCGAGCTCGCGCAGGGCTGACTGGTACACGGTTTCGCGTTGCTCGATGAACCCGCCCGGTACCGCATACAAGCCCTTGCCGGGGGAACGCCCGCGCTGGATCAGCAGCACACGGCCGCTGCATTTGACGACCGCATCCACCGTCACAAAAACCGGCGCATAGGGCGAGCCGGCCCACTTGGCCTTTTCCTGCCGAAGGCTCTCCCACTCCTGCGCGAGTTCATGGAAGTAAGGCAAGGCCGCCCAGGTGCGAAGAAATGCAACGGTGCTGGCCGGTGCCTGGCTCACCAGGGCGGCGAGCGCCGGTTCCAGCGCCGCACCGGCATTGCCAAAGTAGGCGTCACGCAATGCACTGGCGTCGATCCGGCCTTGCGACTCAACGGCATCGAGCGTCCAGCCGGGGAAATTCTTCAGGTACTCGCTGGTCGCGTCCTTGAAATGCCCGACGAGCACAGGGGATGTACCAGCCTTTTCGCCGGCCAGTTCCGCCACGCCGTGCTTGACCGCCGACACCCAGCGCTCCTGGTCATAGTAGTCACGCACCGGCAGGAAACGGACCCTGTCCCTGTCCGCCTCGGGCAAGGCCAGGCGGATCATTTCCGCCCGCTCCTGCCAGGTGAAGGGGTTCTTGGGCGTGCGTGCCTGGTAAGCCGAGCCCAGCACCACGATGCACAGCGACGCCGCTTCCAGGGCGCGGCGCAGCAGCGCAAGCTGTCCGTTGTGAAAGATCTGGAAACGGCCGATATAGACCGAGACTTCGTGCTGTTTGGAAGTTGATGTCATGGGAGCCTGGTCAAGCTAGTTAAATTTGGCGGCAATCGGCATCTGGCGCCCGGAGCCGAAAGCCCGCGCGCGCAAACGGATGATGGGGGGTGCCTGACGGCGCTTGTATTCGTTGCGGGCGATCATGCCCTTGATGCGTTCAATCATCGCCAGGCTCTCGGGCTGCAGGCGCAGCTGCGCGACGAAGGCGGAAGCTTTCTCGTACTCCCATCCGGCCAGACGCCGGCCTTCAATCAAGAGCTTGAGCACCTCGTCGAGCACCGGGTAAGGCGGCAGGCTGTCCACGTCCTTCTGGTCGGGTGCCAGTTCCGCCGACGGTGCTTTGTCAACGATGGCCTGCGGAATGATTTCCTTGCCGGCAGCTTCATTGAGGTAGCGCGACAAGGCGAACACCTCGGTTTTGTAGAGGTCTCCGATCAGGCCCAGGCCGCCGTTGGTGTCTCCGTACAGCGTGCAATAGCCCACCGAGATCTCGGACTTGTTGCCCGTGGTCAGCAGCAGGTGGCCGAAGCTGTTCGAGTATTCCATCAGGATGGTGCCGCGCGCACGCGCCTGCAGGTTCTCCAGCGCGATGCCGTACAGCGGCTGGCCGAAGGCGGTTTCAAAGCCACCGGAAAATTCGTTCACGATGTCGGCGATCGGGTGGCGGAGTAATTCCACCCCCAGGTTACGGCACAGGATTTCAGAATCATCGACCGAGCCGGCCGACGAGAAGCGCGATGGCATGGTGATGGCGGTCACATTGGCGGGGCCCAGCGCTTCGGCGGCGAGCGCCAGCGTCAAGGCCGAATCAATGCCGCCCGACGAGCCGATCACCGCGCGGCTGAAACCGCAGCGGCGCGCATAGTCCTGCAGGCCGAGCACGATCTGGCGCCGGTAGAACTCCATGGTCGGCAGCCCCTCGGCAGGGACGGCTACGGGCTCATCCCCGGCCAGCGTCAGAAAGCGGCCGTTCTCGAAGCGCAATGTCGTTACGTCTTCAGCGAAACGTTCAGCCTCAAACACCACGCCGGCCTGCGGCTCCACCGCGAAGGACGCGCCGTCATAAACAAGCTGGTCATGCCCGCCCACCTGGTTGACGTAGAGGATGGGCAACTGGTTGCGTTTGCTGGCGGCGCCGAAGATCTGGTGGCGCTGTTCGCGCTTGCCGATGTTGGACGGGCTGGCGTTGATGGAGATCACCAGGTCGGGCGCGGCGTCGCGCATGCGGTCGAAGGGGTTGATCGCATAGTCCAGGCCCTCGTCGTTCCAGCCGTCTTCGCAGATCAGCACGCCCACCTTGGCGTCGCGTATGCGCAGGACTTTGGCGACGTCCTGCCCGGGCTCGAAGTGCCGGCGCTCGTCGAAGATGTTGTAGGTGGGCAGCAGCTGCTTGGCATATTCGAGCAGCACTTCGCCGCCCTTGATCACGCACAGCGAGTTGCGCAGCTTCTTGCCCGGCGCTTCGCGGCGCGCGGGCAGGCCTATCACCCAGTAAAGGTTCGGGATCTGGCGGGAGGCCAGCAGCAGGTCTTGCAGCGCCTCATCGACGCGCTCCATAAAACCCTCTTCTTCAAGCATGTCGCCGGGGTAATAGGCCGTCAGCGACATTTCGGAAAAGACCACGATGTCGGACTGGTCGGTCCAGGCCTTGCTGGCGGCCGTGACCATCTTGGCCACGTTGCCGGAGAGGTCGCCTATGGTGAAGTTCAGTTGGGCGGCGGTGATTTTGAGCATGCGGTCCTCAAGCCCTTAAGTTGAAGCGGGGAAACGGAACACCTGGCGCAAATAGGCCAGGAAGGTCTGGTCGTTGCACAGTGTCTTGCCCGGGCTGTCCGACAGCTTGGCCACGGGCCGGGCATTGGCGCCGGTCAGCTTCATCACGATGTTCAGCGGCGTCAGCCCGACGTCGTTGGTCAGGTTGGTGCCTATGCCGAAGCCCGTCTGGGTGCGCCCGGCGAAGGCACGGTAGAGCTTGAGCGCGGTCGGAACGTCCAGGCCGTCCGAGAACACCAGGCGCTTGTTCTGCGGGTCGACGCGCAGCTTGGCGTAATGGGCCAGGGCTTTCTCGCCCCAGACAAACGGGTCGCCGGAATCATGGCGCAGGCCGTCGAAGAGCTTGGCGAAGTAGAGGTCGAAGTCCGCCAGGAAGGCGTCCATGCCCACCACGTCGGTCAGCGCCACACCCAGGTCGCCGCGGTACTCCTGGACCCAGTCCTCGAGCGCGGCGCGCTGGAAGTCCCGCAGCGTCATACCCAGCGCCTGGTAGGTCTGCAGGTATTCGTGGGCCATGGTGCCTATGGGGACCAGGCTGAGTTCCTTGGCCAGCAGCACGTTGGAGGTGCCTTTGAAGTACTGCGGGATTTCGCGCTTGAGCGTGGTGACCACCTCGGTCTGCCAGTCGCGCGAGAAGCGGCGCCGCACGCCGAAGTCAAAAAACTCGAAGGGGTTGCGCAGCGGAGCTTCTTTTTCGAAAGCGCGCAGCATGTCTATCTTGGCCTGCAGGCGCTTGCGCCCTTCCACCAAAGCGGCGGCCTGGTCTGAACGGCGGAAGTACAGCTCGTTGACGATGGCCAGCACAAAGATCTCGAAGGCCATGGTGTGGACCTGCGGGCCCACGGCCTTGATCACCAGCGTGGGGCCGTCGGCCGTGGCCTTGATGAACTCCCGCTGGAATTCGAAGATGCGCAGGAAGTCGACAAAGTCGCTCTTCATGAAACGAAGGCCACGCAGGTAGGCCAGTTCCTCAGGCTGGAAGCGCAGGGTGCACAGATGGTCGAGCTGCGCGTTGACCTCCGACAGCAACTCGCTCAAAGGGTAGCCCGGCTGGTTGCGGCAGACAAATGTGTATTCGGCTTCGGTCTGCGGATGCCTGTGCAGCATGGTCTGCCACATGGTGAACTTGTAGAGGTCGGTATCGAGCAGGCTTTGGATGATGGGTTGCATAGTGGCTTTGTGATGGAGGGGGATGCCGCTCAGGCGTCGGTTTGCAGGGCTTTCAGGATTTCCGTGCTGGTCGACAGCACCACACCGCGATGGGCCATGTCGTCCAGAAAGGCCTGGTGCTGCGCCTCAAAACCGCCGACCGGGCTCATGCAGTCGGTCAGCAGCACCACCTTGCCGGTCTTGCCGGAGGGCAGGTTTTCCACGATGTGCTCGGTGGTCGCTTTCACGCAGTGGCTGCTGGCCTCGCCGGCGATGATCAGCAGGTCCGCCCGGTCCAGCGATGCGATTAGGGCTGTGTTGAGCTGCGTCGCAGGGTCTTCCTCATCCGGTACCTCGGCCTGCATGGCGCTGTAGTGTTCCGTCCAGGGGTTGCTGCCCTTGCCGATCTTCTGCACCATGGCCAGGCGGTTGTCTTCCCAGGCGTTGTAGGCAGCCTTCACGGCGGGATGGACGTTGTGGCCCCAGCTGCCGATTTCGCAGTGCACCGGCCAGACCATCAGGGTGTAGCGGCCGCGCCGCTCGAGTTCGTCGATATAGGCCAGGGCCCGGGGCAGCATGGCCGCATCTTTGGGCAGGTAGTCGCCCTTGCGCACCTGCGCCGCCGTGATCGGCGTGAACGGTCCCACGGCCGCGCCGGCGCCGGTCTTCCAGAAGGTCGGGTGGGCAATGTCAAACCGGTGGTGGGAGTCCAGGGTCACACCGATCGCCGAGATGCCTGCAGAGCCTTCACGAATCAGCGTGGCCAGGCGCAGCATGTCGGCATGGGCGCCCGCCACAGGCAAGGCCGGCGATGTGGCTTTCCCCGTCACCGGGTCGACGGGCAGCCAGTCGGCCGGCAGGTCGCAAAAGTCGTTTTGCGGGTCGATGATCAAAAGCTGGATGTTTTTCTTCATGCTGTCCTCTGTTGATTCTGTTGAGATTGCGCTGTTGGGATTACTGTTGCGATTGATTGGCTGCTGCCGCCGATTCTCGCAGCAGCGGCGAGTTTTATTCCACCAGGATTCCCTTGGTCTCGCAGACGCCGATGCGGGCTTCCATGCCGGCGGTGAAACGCAGGAAGTCCGCCTCCATGCCGTCCGAGAAGATGATGCCGTTGTCCGGCATGCGCGAGCGCAGCGTCAGCACGTCGGTTTCCTCGATCTCCCCATACACCAGCGTAGTCTGGGAGGCCCGGCTGGCAAAGGGTTCCCGCACGGCGAAGACCAGGTGGTCGGTGTCGCGCGGCATGGGCTCGTAACCCTCACCTAGCCCATGGCCCACCGCCTGCGCGATACCGATGGAGCCGGTGATGATGCTTTTAAGCCAGGCCGTCGATCCCAACCCAGTCGCGACAATCAGGCCCGAAGACGACTGCGCTTCCTTCACGCCGCGGAACTCGATGTCGTACAGCGCCGAGGTATGGCTTTTCGGGCCGATGAACAGGTCGTTGACGCCCCTGAGCACCTGCCCGTCGGACAGCCTGGCCTCCGCCATGGTCACCAGCGAGGCCGCGCGACTGCCCCTGGCCACCCCGGGCAGTACCGACGCGAGCTGTGAGGGCTCAAACGGAAGCAGCACGCCGTCCCAGCGTTTGGGCTCGGGGTTGACGCCGACCAGCGGCTGGCCGTTCAGGTACTTCAGGGTGTTGGCCACCATGCCGTCCTGGCCCAGCGTCACCACGATGTCGTCGGCCGCGAAGATGTAGTTGCTCAGGTGCGCCCGGTCGATGATCTGGTAGCGGCCCCAGGCCTGCAAGGTTTCGGCGACCACCCGCAGGCTGGAGGCATAGGCCTCGTTCTCGCGCAGGTAGTCGCTGAAGTCCGCGCCCAGGTGCTCCAGGTAAAACTGGGCTTGGCCCAGGGTCTGGTAGCGCGCCACCAGCTCTTCGAGCCGGGTCTGGCGCGTGACCAGTACCACCTTGCGGTTTTCGGCTGCGGACATGATGGTTTCCTTTCCTGTTTTCGTTTATTTCCGGGCGGCGGTCTGCGCAGGCCGGCCGACGTTCGCACCGGCCAGCAGCGAGTTGAGCAGCTCGGGCGACATGTTGAGTTGGCCAATCTTCTCGGCCTTGTCGGCAATGCCGCCAAAGGCCTGGGCGATCAGCTGGGCCGGGTCCATGCCGGCGGAGGCCAGCGCCTGGATGGTGCGCGGGTCCACCGCCTGGAAGGTCTTCATGATGGCGTCCAGCCGGGCGGCTTCCGCTTCGGCCAGGGTGCGCGAGTTCGCGGCCTGGCCGTTCACGTAGAGCTTGCGCTTTTCTTCGAGGGCGACGTCCGAATCCATCTGCTCGGTGCGCAAGGCGTTTTCCTTGCGCATCACCGAGGCCTTGGCGGCCATCTTCGCGTCCTCGATCTGGCTGCGCTTGTCTTCCACGGCGACTTCGGTGTCCAGCTCGTTCTCGCGGATGGAGCGCTCGTTCTGCACCGCGGCCATGCGGCGCAGGTAGATTGCGTCGTCTGCGGCTTTCAGGTTGGCCTCGCGCGATTCGGCTTCCAGGGCCCGGGCGATGTCCGGCGTGGGTTTGATCGCCAGGATGGAAACACCCAGCACCTGCAGGCCCAGCGCGGCGATCTCGGGCTGGGCGCCCAGGCTGGCTTCGGCGTGCCTGGCGATCTCGGCGGAAGACAGCAGGGCTTCCTTGAGCCCCAGCGCCTGGACTTTCTGCTGGATGATGACCTGCACCTGCATGCCGACGCGGTCGCCCAGCTTGAGCGGATCATCCGAGGCATAACCCTGGCCGCTGGCCTTGAGCGAGAAGTCCATCAGCCGGGCCGTCAGCTGCGGCGCTTTGACCTGGTAGGTGACCTGGCCCTGCACCGTGACGTTCTGGAAGTCGGCGGTCACCAGGCTCAGCATGAAGGGGTGGTGGGCGCTGGCCACCGGCACCGCCACCACGGTGGAAGTGGGTGCGTAGTAATAAAAAGACTGGCCCGCGCCTTCCCGGACCACTTTGCCCCTTTTGAACTGGATCAAATGAACCGTGGGCTGGGACTTGATGAAGCGAATGCCGAACATGGTGCTTTTTCCTTTAGTGGTTTACCGAACTACCCGTTTAAGTTGTACTGAACAACCTATCTATAAGTTGCATAATACAACTTAAATCAAGTTTGTCAAACAGGAGCCGGAGAAAACATGGCCACCAAACCGAAACACCTGGACTTTGAAAAACCGCTGACCACTGTCGATGTGGTGATCTTCAGCGTGCTGGACGAGCAGTTGCAGGTCCTGCTGGTCAAACGGCCCACGGGCCCCCAAGAACCTTTCCCGGATGCCTGGGCCCTGCCCGGTGGTTTTGTGGATGTGGACAAGGACGAGTCGCTCGAGGCCTGCGCCAGGCGCAAGCTGCTCGACAAGACAGGCGTCAAAAGCCCCTACCTGGAACAGCTGGGCAGCTGGGGCGGCAAGACACGCGATCCGCGCGGCTGGTCGGCCACACACGCCTACTTTGCGCTGCTGCCCGCCGACGCCGTGAAGCTGGTGCAGGACGAAGCCAAACCGGCCAAATGGCATCCCGTGGATGAACTCTCGCCCCGCAAGCGGCTGGCCTTCGACCACGGCGACATCCTACAAGCGGCGCTGGAGCGTTTGCGCAACAAGGTGGAATACACCTCGCTGCCGGCCTTCCTCTTGCCCGAGCCGTTCACGCTTCCGCAATTGCAGAAGATGTATGAGGTGGTGTTGGGACGGCCCATCGACAAAAGCGGGTTCCGCACACGGGCGCTGGCGGCTGATTTCCTCAAAGAAGAAGGCTTTCTCGACGTAGGATCGCCCCGCCCTGCCATGGGCTACAGCCTGAAAGACAGGCGTGCCGTGATGTATTTCCCGAGGACCTTCAGTCCCCGCAGCTAAAAGCCAAGGCTGGCAGCCGCTTCACCCAAGGCTCCCGGCTTCGACGACGCGGAGGTAAGCCGGCGGCACGTGGTCAGTCAGCCAGACATTGTTGTCGGACCGGAAGAACTGATACCCCTCTGCGGACATGCGCTGGCTGTCCACTGCCAGCAGGACGGGCTGGCCATAGCGCCCGCCAACGGCGGTGGCCGTTTCGCTGCTTTCGCTCAGGTGCACGTGATGGCGCTGGCGTTTGTTCAAGCCTTCCGCCAGTATCGCGTCAAGGAAACGCGATGCGGTGCCGTGATAGAGCCTGGCCGGCGGTGCCACAGGCGGCAAACCGAGTTCGACATCGACGGAATGGCCCTGGTTGGCGCGGATGCGCAGCCCGTCTTCGCTGAAGGCGAAGCGCTTTTTATCGCTGGTTTCGACGACCTTCTCGAGCAGCGCGCGGGAGAGGGTGTGCTTGGCGGAAGCGGCCTTGGCGAGCAGTTCGTCGACGTTGGCCCAGCCGGCGGCATCCAGTTCAAGCGCTATGGTCGATGGCTTGTGCCGCAATACCAGGCTGAGGAATTTGCTGGTGCTGGTGAGTTGTTGTGGTGTCGGTGTCATGATTTTTCCTTTTTATTGTTATGGATAGACTTATAGGTTGTCTTGAACAACTTATAGGTTGCATAATACAACCAAACGGCAAAAAATCAAAGCCGTAAACAATCTGACAGGCGACTGACTTGCGGGAATCACTGATGGAAGATACGGAACGTTATCGAGGCTGCTTGCTGGGACTGGCCTGCGGCGATGCCGTGGGAACCACCGTGGAATTTATGTCGCGGGGCAGTTTCGAGCCCGTCACGGATATGCGGGGCGGCGGTCCGTTCGACCTGCGGCCCGGTGAATGGACTGACGATACGTCGATGGCTTTGTGCCTGGCGGCGAGCCTGGTGCATTGCCGGGGCTTTAATCCCACAGACCAGATGAACCGGTACTGCAATTGGCGCAGCGTCGGGTACATGAGCAGCAACGGCAAATGCTTCGACATCGGCATCACAGTGGCCACGGCGCTCGATCGCTATCTCCTGACACAGGATCCTTTCGCGGGCGAATCCGACCCCAGAACGGCTGGAAACGGAGCTTTGATGCGTCTGGCGCCCGTCGCCATGTTCTTCCGCGAAAGCGAAGCCGACACTTTTCGTTTTGCCGGTGAAAGCACACGCACAACGCACGGCGCGCAGGAAGCTATCGAGTGCTCGCGCCTGTTCGGGCTGCAATTGCGCGCCGCATTGATGGGCGCCACCAAAGAGGCCATTCTTGCCAGCACGGTGCCTGAACCACTGTCCCGCAAGGTCGCGGCCATTGCCGCCGCTGAATTCATCGACAAGCCACGGGAAGCCATCAGGGGATCGGGTTATTGCGTGGAAGCGCTGGAAGCCGCCCTTTGGTGTTTTATCCATACCGGGTCTTTTGAAGAAGCCGTGCTGGCAGCGGCGAATCTGGGGGACGACGCCGATACAACAGCCGCCATTTGCGGGCAAATAGCCGGCGCCCACTACGGCATCGGCTCGATTCCCGCTGCGTGGCTGCAGCGCCTGGTCATGCGTGAGGATATTGAACTCCTCGCCGACGATCTTTTAAAAGAGTCGCTGGGCAGGTGAACGCAGGCGAATCAGCCTTTTTGTATCCCACTGTATCCACCCCTCCCCGCGATACCCGGCCTTACGCGCCACCCCTTTGACGACACACCCGGGATACCTCAGGGCCTTCCAATGCCTGCATGGGCCGGCGACTTCTCTTGTCGCTGCCTGTCACTCGCCCTGAAGGACCTGACCATGAACGCTCGCCGTCAATTTCTGGCAACCGCCGCTGTCGCGACAGCCGCCGCCTGTGCCACGCCCTATGCCTCGGCTTTCTTTTCGCTGGGGCGCACGCCCACGGTGGCGCCGGAATTCGCGGGCATAGACACCTGGCTCAATTCGGCGCCGCTGCGCATGGCGGACCTGCAGGGCAAGGTGGTGCTGATCGACTTCTGGACCTACACCTGCATCAACTGCCTGAACCACCTGCCGTCCGTGAAGTCCTGGCATGAGAAATACAAGGACAAGGGCCTGGTGACGGTCGGGGTGCACACGCCCGAGTTTGCCTATGAAAAATCAACGAAGAACGTGCAGGCGGCGATGGAGCGCCTGGGCGTCAAGCATGCCGTGGCCCAGGACAACAGCTACGCCACCTGGCGCGCCTTCAGCAACAACTACTGGCCCGCCATCTACCTGGTCGACAAGAAGGGCATGATCGTCTACAGCCATTTCGGCGAAGGGCGCTATGCCGAAACCGAGAAGACCATCCAGGCGCTGCTGGCTCAATAAACCCTTGCGCGCCCAAACCCTGGCGCAAAATGCCGGGGTGACGAATTTTCCAGGACGCAGCCATGCAGCAGCCAGACCACATTCTCATCGTTGACGACGACCGCGAAATCCGGGAGCTGCTGGGCAGCTACCTTGAAAAAAACGGCTTGCGCGTCACCAAGGTGGAGTCGGGCCGCCATATGCGCGCCGCGCTGGAAGACGTGGCGGTGGACCTCATCGTGCTGGACCTGATGCTGCCCGGCGAGGACGGCCTGACGCTGTGCCGCGACCTGCGCGCCGGCAAACACAAGGCCATTCCCATCCTGATGCTGACCGCGCGCAACGAAGAGGCCGACCGCATCCTGGGCCTGGAGATGGGCGCCGACGACTACCTGGCCAAGCCTTTCGCGGCACGTGAGCTGCTGGCGCGCATACGTTCGGTGCTGCGCCGCACGCGCATGCTGCCGCCGAACCTGCAGGTCGATGAACCGTCCCACCTGCTGTCTTTCGGCGACTGGCAACTCGACACCACCGGCCGCCACCTGCTGGACGCCAGCGGCACGCTGGTGCCGCTCAGCGGCGCCGAGTACCGGCTGCTGCGCGTCTTCCTGGACCACCCGCAGCGCGTGCTGAACCGCGACCAGTTGCTCAATCTCACCCAGGGGCGCGACGCCGAATTGTTCGAGCGCTCCATAGACCTGCTGGTCAGCCGGCTGCGCCAGCGCCTGGGCGACGGGGCGCGCGAGCCGCGCTACATCAAGACGGTGCGCAGCGAAGGCTATGTGTTCAGCGCCGCGGTGCAGGGCCGGCCGGAGGCGGCATGAGCCTTATGTCGCGCCGGCCGCGCTGGCCGCGAAGCCTGTTCGCGCGCCTGATGCTGATCCTGCTGCTCGGCATTCTCGCCGCCCAGGCCATGTCCTACCTGCTGGTGATGTATGAGCGCGGCCTGGTGGGCCGCGACCTGATGCTGGACAACCTCGAAAAAGACATCACCAGTTCCGTCGCCATCCTGGACCGGGTGCCGGCGGCCGAGCGCCCGACCTGGCTGCCGCTGATAGACCGCAAGAACTACCGCTACCAGCTGGACGGCGGCATCACCGAACAAGGCGGCGACAACGAGATCGTGGCGCGCGTCAGCGCCTCGATCGCCAATGCGGTGGACAAGCGCTACGGCACCACCGTCAATGCCATTCCCGGCGACCCCAAACGTGTGCACATCCACCTGCGTTTGAGCGACGGCGCGCCGCTGACCATCAACCTCTGGGCCGCGGCCACGCCGATCTCGCCCTGGCTGCCCGCGCTGATGCTGCTGCAGCTGTCGCTGCTGGCCGTCTGCGCCTTCTTTGCGGTGCGCATTGCCACCCAACCGCTGCGCCGGCTGGCCCACGCGGCCGATGCGCTGGGCCCCGACCTCAAGGGAACGGCCCTGCCCGAGGGCGGCCCGACCGAAGTGGCGCGCGCCTCCAGCGCCTTTAACGCGATGCAGCGGCGCATCGCCGGTTACCTGGCCGAGCGCACGCAGATCCTGGCGGCCATATCGCACGACCTGCAGACGCCGATCACGCGCATGCGCTTGCGCACCGACCTGATGGACGATGAAGCGCAGCGCGGCAAGCTGCAGCACGACCTCGACGAGATGGTGGCCCTGGTGCGCGAGGCGCTGACCTATGCGCGCAGCCTGCACGGCGCCGACGAAGCCCCGCGCAAGATGGACCTCGATGCCCTGCTGGACACGCTGCGCTGCGACTACGAGGACGCCGGCAAAACGGTGCGCGTGAGCGGGCGCATCGGCCACCCGGTGATGAGCCGGCCGCTGGCGCTGCGCCGCATCCTGACCAACCTGAGCGACAACGCGCTCAAGTTCGGCACCGAAGTGGAACTGGCCGTGCGCGTCGATGCCGATGAGGGCATCGAGATTTGCGTACTCGACCGCGGCCCCGGCATTCCCGAATCCGAGCTCGAGGCCGTGCTGCAACCCTTTTACCGCGTGGAGGGTTCGCGCAACCGCGACACCGGCGGCACCGGCCTGGGCCTGGCCATTGCGCAGCAGCTGGCCGCGTCCATAGGCGCGCGCCTCAGCCTGGCGAATCGCCCCGGCGGCGGCCTGGTCGCGCGGCTGGTGATGCCGGCGTCTTCCTCCGCTGAACAGTGACATGAAAAAAGCCGGCCGCCCCGATTGATCGGGCAGGCCGGCTTTGCTTTATGTCCGCTCCGCAGGCTCAGACCAGGTTGATCTCCACGTCGATATTGCCGCGCGTGGCCTTGGAGTAAGGGCAGAGCTGGTGGGCGGCATCGACGATGCTGCGGGCCGTCGCGGCGTCCAGGCCGGGCAGGCTCACGTTCAGGCGCGCCTGCAGGAAGAAGGCATCGCCGGCCGTGCCCAGGTCCACCTCGGCGTCGACCGCCACACCGGCCGGCAGCGTGACTTTCTGCGTGGCGGCGGCGCGGCCCATGGCGCCAATAAAGCAGGCCGACCAGCCTGCGGCGAACAGTTGCTCGGGATTCGTGCCCGCGCCCGCGCTGCCGGGTGGCGACAGCTTGATGTCCAGGCGACCGTCGGCGCTGCGGGATTCGCCGTTGCGCCCGCCGGTGGTGTGGGTCTTGCCCGTGTACAGGACTTTGTCGAGGAGGTTGATGGTGGTCATGGCTTTTCCTTTTGAGAAGTTGAAGTTGAAGAAAAATGCATCGCTCGCGAAGCACAAGATGAATTACAAAGGGCCGGCGTATCCCCGGTATCTCGGGAGCGCAATGTTCTGTACACACGAGGCGGCTGGACACACTGCGGTACAAATCTCCGGTGCGCGGCGATGGCGACGGCGATGGTGGTTGCACCTCCTCCTTCTGAAGAAAGGCGGAGTGTTCTGAAAGCCGCTGGCCCCCACCCCCGCCCTCCCCCAGAGGGGGAGGGAGTAAGAGCGGCACGCTGTGATGGCGTTGAAGATTTGCTCCTTCCCCCTCTGGGGGAAGGCTGGGATGGGGGCTGGCGGCGCTCAGCCTTGCGCACGGCCTGCGCGCCAGACCACCGCCGGTCGCGAAGGGATGCACTGGCAGCTGAGCGGGTTGCGCAGCTCATGCGCGAAGCCGCCCGCCAGAAAGGTCAAGGCCATCCAGAGTTTTTTCATGGCGTGAGGATCCTCAAGGTTGATGGAAATTGAAGCGGCTCAACCGAAGGTGAAGGCATACACCTGCGCGCCGGGATCGAGGAACTCGATCTCGAACAAGTGGTCGCCCGCCGAGGCCGGCAGCCGCACCAGCTGGTAGAGGCGGTGCGCATCGATCACGCCGCTGCCGTCGGCGGCGATATCCGTGCCCCGTGATTTGCCCGGCGGCTGGCCGTCGATACGCACACGAAAGCGCACCGGCGCCGCGCCGGCTTCGCGCCCCAGCACCAGGTGCAAGTCGCGCGCGCGAAAGCGGTAGGCCAGGCGCGCACCGGCTTGCGCCGCGACGGCGCGTTCGGCCTCCACCGTCCATTCACCGCCCAGCGTCCAGTGGTTCAGCTTGACGGCGGCAGCCGGCTCGTAGCCATGCCGGCGATCGGGCTGGAGGCCGCCTTCGGGCACAAAGTTGACGGCGCGCTCGTGGCCCACATAGGTTTCGCCGGACATCACCCGGCCGCCGGGAGCGGCCTGCACGCCCTCGCCTTGCACGGCCACCAGCCCACCGGCGCGTGCGCCCTTGCCGTTCTCGGCCAGCAGCTTCTGGATCAGGCGCTCGGAGGCCTCGTACTGCCCTTCGCCGAACAGCTGGTGGCGCACCCGGCCCTGGGCGTCGACAAAATACAGCGCCGGCCAGGACTGGTTCTGGAAGCCGCGCCAGATCGCATGCTGGCTGTCGATGGCCACGGGATAGTGGATGCCCAGGTCCTTCACCGCGCGGCGCACATGGCCCTCATTTTTTTCAAATGCGAACTCCGGCGAATGCACGCCGACAACGACGAGGCCGGCCTCCCGGTACTTGTCGGCCCAGGCCCGGATGTAGGGCAAGGTGCGCAGGCAGTTGATGCACGAATAGGTCCAGAAGTCGACCAGCACCACCTTGCCGCGCAGGTCCGCGCCCGCCAGCGGCGGCGTGTTGATCCAGCCGGTCGCGCCGGCCAGCGGCGCAAACGTCCTGTCGCTCCAGTCCGCGGGGGCGGCCGGTGCGCCGGGGTTAGCGGCGGCGAGCGTGATGGGTTCGGGCGCGGGGACTTCAGCGTCCGCGCCGCCGCCCATGCCCGGCTCTTGCGATGCCTGAGGCTGGAAGGCATTGAGCAGCGCCTGCTCAATCCTCGAAGTGTTGCTCAAAGAGAGCCGGCTCAGCAGGCCGGTGTCCAGCCCCGTGGCGATCAGCGCCACACCGGCCAGCACCGCAGCCCCCATGCCGCGCCGCGCCCAGTGGCTGATGCCCAGCGAACGCCGCAGCAGCGCATAGACACGCCCGCCGGCCAGCAGTGACAAGGCCAGCGAGGTGGCCGCACCGCCCGCATAGGCCAGCAGCAGCAAGGAGGTGCCCGCGTTCGCGCCCTGGATGGCCGCGCCCGTTAGGATCAGGCCCAGCACCGGCCCCGCGCACGGCGCCCACAGCAAACCGGTGGCCACACCGAGCAGCAGCGACGACAGCAGAGAAGGATCACCGCCTTCGCTGGAAGAAGCCAAACGCGCGCCCAGCGCCACCAGCGGCCTGGACAGGCGATCAGCAAAGCCCGGAAACATCAGCGTCAGCGCGAACACGGCCAGCAGGCCCAGCGCCGCAAGGCGGCCGTACTCATTGGCCTGCACCGCCCAGCCGCCGCCCACGGCGGCGAGTGTGGCCACTGCGGTGAAAGCCAGCGCCATGCCCAGCAGCAAAGGCAGGCCGTTGCGCAGGAAGGGCCGGCCGGCACGCGCCAGCACAAAAGGCAGGACGGGAAGAATGCAGGGGCTGACGATGGTCAGCACACCGGCGGCAAAGGCAAGGATCAAAAAGCTCATGCCGCGATTGAACCGCCCGGAGGTATCCGCGCTGTGTCAACCCAGCCGCCTTATGGCATGCGGCTGTATCCGCGGCCGGCGCGGATACACAGGCATACAAACGCGTGCCCGGTACTGCCCGGATGGGTGCCGGAATTGCGCGGAGTCAAGCCCCTCGCACACAAAACTTACCCTCAGTTGCTGTGGGCTACCCTGTGGATAAGGTCTCGCGCCTGGCTGCGGAACCGCATCTGCATTGGCGTGCCGCCGCGTGCCTAAAAATTGATCACCCGGCTCCGGCTGCCTGCGAATGCATCCATATCCGCAGATTACGCAGATTTACGCAGATTTACGCAGATAAAAACCATCACGATGAAAACGGTGTGGCCGGCAATGAAGACGAGCTGAAATCTTCAAGGAAAAAAGCTTGTTTTCAATCTGCGTAATCTGCGGATGAATCTTTACGCCGCCATCGCCACCTCAAGGGCGCGGGACGCAGCAGCCGCCGCGGCAGCCGCCAGCGCCGGTCGGCCCGGGCTGCGCTGGGCCGCCTTCTCGCGGTTGGCGCGCTGCACGGCCGCCACGTCGATGATGAGCGCGACGTTGCCGTCGCCCAGGATGGTCGCGCCGGAAATGCCCGGCACCTTGCGGTAGTTGGTTTCCAGGTTCTTGACCACCACCTGGTGCTGGCCCACGAGCTGGTCGACCAGCAGCGCGAAGCGCGTACCCTCGGCCTGCACGATGACGGCGATGCCCTGCGTGGGCGTGCTCACCGCGTCGGCCACGTCGAAGAGCTTGTGCAGTTCGAGCAGCGCCAGGTACTCGCCGCGCACGTGCATGACGTGCTCGTCGGCGGTGATGGAGTGCACGTCCTTGTCCATGGGCTGCAGCGATTCGATGACGTAGTTCAGCGGCAGGATGTAGACCTCCTCGCCGACCTTGACGGACATGCCGTTGAGGATGGCCAGCGTCAGCGGCAGCACGATGCGTATCGTCGTGCCCTTGCCCTGCACCGAGGCGATCTCCACATGGCCGCCCATCTCATGGATGTTGCGCTTGACCACGTCCATGCCGACACCGCGGCCGGACACGTCGGTGACGGCTTCGGCCGTGGAAAAGCCCGGCGCGAAGATCAGCTGCCAGACCTCGTCGTCGGGCATGCTTTCGCTGACGGGCATGCCCTGCTGCAGGGCCTTGGCCAGGATTTTTTCACGGACCAGGCCGCCGCCGTCGTCCTTGACCTCGATCACGATGCTGCCGCCCTGGTGCTGGGCCGACAGCGTCAGGCGCCCGACCGGGTCCTTGCCGGCATAGGCGCGGCGCTCCGGGCCTTCGATGCCGTGGTCCAGGCTGTTGCGCACCAGGTGGGTGATGGGGTCGATGATGCGTTCGATCAGGCTCTTGTCGAGTTCGGTTTCCTTGCCGACCGTGACCAGCTGCACCTGCTTGCCGAGCTTGGCCGAGAGGTCGCGGATCAGGCGCGGGAAACGGCTGAACACATAGTCCATGGGCATCATGCGAATGGACATGACGGATTCCTGCAGGTCGCGCGCATTGCGTTCCAGGTGGCCCATGCCGCTGAGCAGGCGCTCGTGCAGCACCGGGTCCAGCAGCGACGCGGTCTGCGTCAGCATGGACTGCGTGATCACCAGCTCGCCGACCAGGTTGATGATCTGGTCGACTTTTTCCACGTCGACGCGTATCGAGCTGGATTCCTTGTTCTGCACGGCGGCCGGCGCGGCCGATGCGGCCGCAGCCGCAGCCGCAGCCGGGGGCACGGCCTCCAGCGCGGCCGCGAGGGGCGCGGGCTGGCTGGCCGCCGGCGCGGGTGCCGGTGGCGCGGCCTGCGCGCCCTCTTCGCGGATGTCGATCTGGTCGGCCTCGATGATGAAGCAGCAGACCGCGATGACGTCGCTGCCCTCGCAACCGGTCTTGAGCCAGATCGTCAGGCTGCCCTCCTCCTGGGTCTGAGCCGTCACCTGGCCCAGGTTGGCGAGTTCTTCGCTGAGCAGCTTGCAGTCGTTCTCCGAGACCTTGGAAAAGCGCACCTTCAGGGTCCGCTCTCCAGCGCCGGCCGGGGCGGCTTCGGGCGCGGCCTGCACAGGCGCGGGAACAGGCGCGGCCACGACGGGCGGCGCGGGCAGCTCACCGCCGGCTTCCAGCGCGAGCTGGCGCAGCACCGCGCAGATGGCGGCCACCATGTCGGCTTCCGGCTCAGTGCCGGCCCTGTATGCGCTCAATTGTTTTTGCAACACGTCCTTGGTCTCCAGAAAGGCATCCATCATCTTGGTATTGAGTTTGAGCTCGCCGTGGCGCGCCCGGTCCAGCAGGTTTTCCAGCAGGTGGGTGGTGTCGGTCAGCGCGACAAAGCCGAAGGTCGCCGCGCCGCCCTTGATCGAATGCGCGGCGCGAAACACCGCGTTGAGGTGTTCGCCGTCGGGCGCTTCCAGGTCCAGGCCCAGGAAGAGCTGCTCCATCTCGGCCAGCAACTCGTCGGCTTCTTCAAAAAATGTCTGGTAGAACTGGGTGATGTCCATAGGGGAGGTCTTCTTTTGTTGGGGACTGTAGTGCTGCGGCCGGGGGCCTCATGCGCGCGCCGGGTTCATCAGGCTGCCCACCACGGCCAGCAGGGTTTCGGGTTCTATCGGTTTGCACAGCCAGCCGGTGGCGCCGGCCTTGCGGGCGTCGGCCTTGCTGGCGTCGTTGCTGAGGGTGCTGAGCACCAGGATGGGCAGGTCGGCCGAATCGGGCCGCGCGCGCAGCTGGCGCGTCAGTTCGCAGCCGTCCATGGGAATCATGGTCCAGTCCGTCAGCACCAGGTCCACGGGTTCTTTCCCCAGCTGTTCGAGCGCGGCCTTGCCGTCGCCGGCCAGCAGCACCTGGTAGCCGCCTTCTTCGAGTACGGCCGAGTTGAGGTGGCGCATCACAGCCGAGTCGTCGACCACCAGGATGGTTTTTTTGTTCGTCATGTCCGGCTTTCAGGTTTGGCGGCGTTCGGATTGAGCGGCGGCGGCACGCCGGCGCCGCGCGCGGTGTTGACGGGCTTGATGCCCGGGCCGGCGTTGTTCGCGCTGTTCGCGGTTTTGGCGGCCGGCGGCGTCTTGGCGTAAGGCGCGGTGGCGGTCGCGGCATTGCCGCTTTCGATGTCCGCCTGGGCGCGCTTGTTGAGCACCAGGATGCTGATGCGCCGGTTGACGGCCGCATAAGGGTCGTCGGTGTTCAGGTTCACGCTGGACGAGACGCCCATGACGCGCAGGATCTTTCCGTCCTGCATGCCGCCGGCCACCAGCTCGCGGCGAGAAGCGTTGGCGCGGTCGGCCGACAGCTCCCAGTTGCTGTAGGACTTGTCGCCCTGCGAATACACGGTGGCGTCGGTGTGGCCGGACAGCGTGAGCTTGTTGGGCTGCTCGTTGAGCACCGGGCCGATCTCGCGCAGGATGCTGCGCATATAGGCCACCACCACGGCGCTGGAGCGGTCGAACATGGGCCGGTTGTTGCTGTCGACGATCTGGATGCGCAGGCCCTCGGGCGTGATGTCGATCAGCAGCTGCGGCCGGAACTGCCTGAGCACCGGGCTGGACTCGATCATGTCGTCCAGCCGCTCCTTGAGCGCTTCCAGGCGCTGGCCGTCATCCGGGTCATGGCTGCTCTCGCTGGAAGCCTGCCGGACTTCCCCGTCGGCATGCGTCATGTCGGCACCGCCGCCGGGAATCACATTGGTGCTGGTGCTGCTTTTTTTGCCGCCGTTGATGGCCACCTTCAGCGGCATCTTGAACTGGTCGGCGATGCCCTCGAGCTGCTTGGGCGAAGAAATACTCAGGATCCACAACACCAGGAAGAAGGCGAACATGGCCGTCATGAAATCGGCGAAGGCGATCTTCCAGGCGCCGCCGTGATGGGCGGCCGCCTTCACAGGACGCCGGATGACGATGATTCTTCGCGCGGTCTCGCTCATGGCAGTTCCGTGGGTCCCTGTTCGCTTGCGTCAGCCGGCGCCTCAGCGCGCCTTGACTTCACGCACGTGCCCGTCGAGCTCGATGAAGGACGGCCGCTCGGTCGAATACAGGATCTTGCGGCCGAACTCCACCGCCAGCTGCGGCGCGTAGCCGTTCAGGCTGGCCATCAGCGTGACCTTGACGCACTGGTAGGCCTTCAGCGACTCCGCCACCTTGTGCTCTATCAGCGTGGCCAGCGGCGACACGAAGCCGTAGGCCAGCAGGATGCCCAGGAAGGTGCCGACCATGGCATGCGCGATCAGCTGGCCCATCTCGGCGGGCGGCAGGTCGGCCGAGGCCAGCGCATGCACCACGCCCAGCACCGCCGCCACGATGCCCAGGGCCGGCAGCGCGTCGCCGACGCGCGCCAGGCTGTGGGCCGGAACTTCCGCCTCGTGCTTGTAGGTTTCGAGCTCGTGCTCCATCAGCTGCTCGATCTCGAAGGGGTCGGTGTTCCCGCTCACGATCAGGCGCAGGTAGTCGGTCAGGAACTCCAGCACCCGGGCGTCGGCCAGGATCACCGTATAGGGCGCGAAGATGGGGCTGTTCTGCGGGTCGTCGATGTCGGACTCCAGCGCCATCATGCCGTCCTTGCGGCCCTTGGACAGCAGCACGTAGAGCAGCGCCAGCAGCTCCATGTAGAGCGCTTTGTCGTGCTTTTTCGAGGCGCGCAGCAGCTTGGGCAGTTCCTTGACGGTGGCGCGTATGGTGCGGCCGTCATTGCCCGCGACGAAGGCGCCCACGGCCGCCCCGCCGATGATGAGCAGCTCCAGCGGCTGGTACAGCACGCCGAAATGCCCGCCCATCATGGCGTAGCCGCCAAAGACGGAACCCAGGACGACCAGATAGCCAATGATTACGAGCACGGGGTTCTCCTGCGGATCAATTTAGAAAGGCCGTACCGCCGTCAGGCGGTGCGCGAGCTGTTCATCACGTTGGCCAGCCACTGCGACGAGGAGAGCGCGGGCGTGCCGGCGGCGGCGCGGGGGCTGCCTTCCGGCTTGCCGCTGCTGCCGCTGCCTTCGGCCTCGTCGCGCTTGGCGCCCGAGGGCCGGGTCTTGCCGGCGCGCGAGGGCGGGCGGCACAGCACGCAGACATAGTTGCTCTGCGAGTCATGGGCATGGGCGACGAAGAGGCCCGTGCAGCGCGTGCAGGTGCTCAGCTGCAGCATGTCGCTGTCGAAAAAGCGCACCAGCGTCCAGGCCCGCGTGAAATCCAGCACCGGTTCTCCGCCCTGCTGCTGCACCTGCTCGATGTACAGCCGGTAGCTCTTGATGATGGCGTTGATGCGCGTGCAGCCGCCGTGGACCACCATGAAGCGGTAGATGTTGTAGAACATCGACGAATGGATGTTGGACAGCCAGGTCATGAACCAGTCCGTCGAAAAAGGCAGCAGCCCCTTGGGCGGCGAGGTGCCCTTGAGCTCCTTGTAGAGCTTGATCAGGCGGTCCCGGCTCAGGCTGGTTTCCGCCTCCAGGAATTGCAGGCGGGCGCCCAGCTTGATCAGGTCCATGGCCAGGTGGATTTCCCGGGCCTCCACGATGACGCTTTTACCGGCCATGGCGATGTCCGGTCAAAACGCGGGAGCGGGCCGAAGCGCGGGCGCTCACCGGACCGCCTCAAGCTGCTGGCCGGACAGCAAAATCGCCGCATGCGCCTGCTGCAGCGCCGGGTTCTTGCCTTCCAGGGTCAGCGCCGACAGCATGGGATGGTCGTCAAAGCGGAAACGGCACAGCAGCAAGCTGGAGCCGGCCAGTTTCACGATCTGGGAAAGCGACAGGCTGCCCAGCAGGTCAGCCAGTTCCCGGCTCATGCCGAGCCGGTACATCGCGAGCGCAATATCTTCACTCACCAGCCGCTTTGCGAGCAGCAGGTAGGCCAAATTCAAATCGCCAATGTCGTTGGCGGTACCAGTTTCAATCACGTTGCGTTCCTGTTCTTTCAAAATTTGCATGTACAGAGGTGACCTGAACATCTAGTCGCTAATTTCGTCACCTATCACAGATTGATTGAGACGTCTGTCGCACGACTTCGCCTCAATTGCAATTTTTAACACATTAAACTGACAATTACATGAACAAATCAAATTTATCAATTAAGTAACATTTAAGCGTCAAAACAAGAAAATTTAGTAATCAATTAACGAATTTATAAAAGCTATTTGTATTTCAATTTCACGAAATATCGATAGTATTAATTTTTAAGTAGTAGTTTTATCAATTTCTAATTGATGCATCCATGTAAGCATTTCCGCGACTGCCAGGTACAAATTGGGCGGAATTCGCGAATCCAGGTCTACATGCATTAACAATTTCACCAATTCGGAGGAGGCGTGGACGTAAAGGCCGCTCTCTTTCGCGCGCTGGACAATGGCGTCGGCGACCGCGCCATACCCCTTGGCGACCACCGTGGGCGCCTGGCCCGACGCCCCCAGGGACAGCGCCACGGCACCGGAACGCGGGGTTTCCGGGCTTTCGGCGGCGTTTGTTTCAAACGGTTTATCCGGCATCACGGCCTCCCGCCGGGTCCGGCAGATCCGCCGCGCCGCCTATGCGCAACTCCGCCAGTTCCAGCCCCACGGCACCCAGGCGCCGCGACAGTTCGGCGCCGGCCTGGTTCAGCACGGCCACCGTGCCCTCCTGTGAGGCGTCCAGCCGCAGCTGCAGCGCCGAGCCGGCCAGTCCCAGGCGCGCATCCACCGTGCCCAGCCTGGGCAGCTTCAGCGTCAGGCGGGTGGTCCAGGCGGCAGGCACCGCTTGCGCCCCGTCCTCGCGGCCTTCGCGGCCCGCCGCTTCCTCGTGTTCATGGCGCTCCTGGCGGATTTCCCAGTCCAGCGGAATGCCCGGCCAGCCCTCGCCGCTCCAGCGAAACACCGGCAGCGCCAGCATGTCGAGCTGCTGGCGCACCAGGCCCACCAGCTCAGGGTGGATGGCGGCTGCGGGCTGGCCGGCGCGCGCGGTCTCCGTCGACATGGCGGCGGGGCCGGGCATACCGGCCTCCGGCTCGGAGAAATCGTGCGGGCTGGGCGGCGTGGGGTCCGGCAGGCCGGTGGGACCGTAGCTGGTGGCGGAGCCCGGCAGGTGGGTGGGCTCCGCCGCGGGGCTTGCGGGCGGCGGCGCCCCGGCACCGGCACCGGCATCGCCGCCAGCGGCCGGCGCTACGGCGGCTTCCAGCATTTCAGGCGGCAAAACGGCGGCCGCCGGCAAAACCGCGGCCGCGGGCAAGGCCGAGGAAGCCGGTTGTCTATATATAGAGGGCCCGGCAGCGGCCCCTGGGGAAACCAGGCCCTCATCCACCGGCTGCGCCCCGGCGGCGGGCAAAGCCATGCCGGCCTGCGGCTCCCGCGCCAGCTGCGCCAGCGTGCGCTGGCCGGCCGCGAACTGCTGCAGGTGCGATTCATAAAACAGGCCGGATTCGGCCACGGTGCGCGCCAGGGCGGCCGTCAGCACCGGCACCGCGGGCGGGCGCAGGTCGGGCTGCAGCGGCACCCGCCCGCGGACGGCGGGCGTCGTTCCGATTGGCAGGTTCAGCAGCGCGCTCACGGTGCGCGCGGCGGCGCTCAGGGTGACGGCGCCCTCGTGCCTGGCCTGCGCGAAGCCCGGGGCGGCGCCATCGCGGCCGACCAGGCCCGGACCCAGCTCGCGCTGCAGTGCCTCGCGCGAGGGCAGGCGCACGTCGTTGGCCACTTTTTCCACATTCACCACGGCGCCCGGGCCGGCGATCTCGAGCGCGGCCTTCAGCGGTACCAGGTCCACGCGCTGTCCCAGCCGCGTGGCCAGCAAGGTATCCACCAGAGGCGTCACACCGCTCATGACAAATGGACGTCGTCCGGCTGGCCGTAAGCCCTGTGCAGGCTGCGCTGCTGCTCCAGGCTTTTCATGACGCCGACCAGCTTGGCCAGCTGCGGCATGACCATGCCGAAGATCTCGGTGGTATTGGCGCTGATGCGGCCCAGCAGCACGTACTTGCGCGCCGACTGTGCCTCGTCCAGCGTGCTCAGCGGCTCGATGTCCTTGAGGCGCTCGACCATGCTGCTGCACTGCCCTTCGAGCCGGGGCAGTTCGCCCCACTGCTTGGCGCGCGCCAGCACGAGCATGCGCTCGGTCAGCGGGGCGATCTGCTCGTAGCAGTGCATGACTTCGCTTTGTGATCCCATGAAGGTCAAGCTCCCGCGGAAAAACGCGCCAGCGCGGGGGTGGCGGGCACCTGCAGCGGCTGCGGCCGCTGCGGATCGATCTCGCGCCAGGCCGAGCTCACGCTGTCCAGCAGCCGGTCGGCTTCGTCCAGCAGCGCCGGGTCGTTGCGCAGGTTGGCATACAGCAGGCGCTGCGTGACGTAGGCGTAGAACGCCGACAGGTCCGCCACCAGCTGGGCGCCGGCCACGCCGGCGGCGTCCGCGTCCAGGCTGGCCTTCAGGCCGTTGTCGACGATGTTGATGGCCTTGGAGATGGCCTGGCCCTTGGCGCTGATGTCCTTGTTCGCCATGTGGTGGCGCGCCATCGCGATGGCCATCTTGGCGCCGTCGAACAGCATGGTGATCAGCTGGTGCGGCGAGGCGCTCATGGCCGCGCTCTCGGTGCCGACCTTTGCGTAGGCGTTGGCGCCCGCGCGGTAGCTAGTGGTGCCCGGCTGGTAGGCCCAGGGCTGGGTGAGCGGTTGCGTAAGGGGCTGGGTGTGGGGTTGGGTATGCATGGAAATTCCCGCTGGCTTATTTGCTCGAATTGCTGCTCATGTTGGCGAACTGCTGCGTCAGGTAATTGGCGGTGGAGGTCATGCGCGACACCAGCAGGTCCAGCTGGGTGAACTGCGCCTTGTAGCGCGCGACCGTCGCCTCGACCCGGCTCGCGGTCGCGGTGTACTGGCTGTCCAGCGACTTGAGCGTGGTCTGTATGCCCGCCGTCGCGGCGCTGATCATGCCGCTGGTCTTGGTGAAGCCGTCCAGCAGCGAGGACACCTGCTTGCCGACGCCGCCCGTGGTGCCGTTGCCGGCGAACAGCTCAGCCACCGCGCCCGCGTCGGCGGCCAGCGCGGTCTTCAGCTTGCCGGCGTCGAAGGCCAGCGTGCCGTCCTTCTGGAAGCTCACGCCGACCTTGGACAGCACCTTGAGTTCGCCGGCCTGCGGCGTGTTGAGCGCCGCGCGTATGCGCGTCTGGATGGTGCGCAGCGTCGAGTCGCCGACCAGCGCCGCGCCGGTCTGCTTTTCCGTGTCGTACTTGGTCAGCTGCGCCGCCGTGGTCTGCAGGCCGTTGTAGGCGGTGACGAAGGCGGTGATGGCCGATTCCACCGCGGCGGTGTCGCGGCTGACCGTCAGCGTGCTCGTGCCGATTTTTCCCAAGCTCATGGTGACGCCGGGCGCGGCATCGACCACCGTGTTGGTCTTGGCGGTCACCGGGATGCCGTTGACCTTGAGCTCCGCGTTGCCGGCCAGCGCCGTCTGCCGCATGGCCTGCGCGCCCGAGGGGTCATGGTTGAGCCTGGCCTGCAGGCTGGCATCGCCGGCCACGGAAATCCGCATGCTCGAGGCCACGCCGGTTTCCTTGGAGGTCAGCACCAGGCGGTAGGGCGAGGCGCCGCCGTCGTTGACGATGGCGGCCGTCACGCCGATGTCGGCCTTGGCATTGATCGCGTCGCGCAGGCCCTCAAGCGAGTTGTTGCTGTCGTCGATCACGATGGACTTGGCGGCGCGCGCGGCATCGGCCGTGAAGGTCGCGCCGCTGTAGGTGCCGGTGGCGTCGTTCAGCGTGCCGCCCGAGATGGTGCCGAAATCGATGGTGACCGTGCCCTTGCCCACGGCGGCCTTGGTGTCGGCCACACCGGCCGCGGCCAGCGACTGCGCGCTGGCCAGCCGGGTCACGTCAACCAGGTAGCTGCCCGCCGGCGCGGTGGCCGAGCCGGTGGCCGAAAGCACGTCGGTGGCGCTGGACGCGGCCTTCACGCCCTTGAACAGGCTGGCCTCCCCCAGCTTGGCGGCCGCCGTCTGCAGCGTGCTCAGCGCGTTCTGCAGCGTGCCGTAGGCCGACAGCTTGGCGGTGTAGCTGATCTGCTGCCTCTGCAGCAGCACCAGCGGCTGGCTTTCCGCCTTGGTGAGGTCGGCCAGGAGGTCGTTCAAATTCAGGTTGGACCCCACACCCAGGCTTGAAATCGTTGCCATAAAAATACTCCTCTATTTCTTAAATCAAGAGCCGCTCATACCGCGTGATGGACCAGCAGGCCTTGCAACTTGCCGAGCGCCTTCGATATCCGCACCACCTCTTCCGAGGGCATCTGCCGGATCAGTTCGCCGCTCTCCACGTCAACCACCTTGACGATCATGGTGTCGGCTTCCTTGTCGAACTCGAACTGCACGCCGATGGCCGACATCCGCAGCGACTCGTTGATCTCGGCCAGCGCGCTGCGTTCGCGCTCGGGCGCGGCGGCGGCCTTGGTGTCGGCGGGGACTTCGCGGGCCGCGCCGGTACGGCCCGAAACGCCCGAAGGAGCGGAAGAGGCCGCCGGCGACGGCGCGGCATCGCGCCACGCGGCGGCGGTCACGGCATTTGCGGGAATCGTCATGCGGGCTCTCCTCGGAAAAATCGCTAGGCACTCCCGCCTGGCGTCAAGCGGGAGTGCCTAGCGCAGGCGGACGAAGCCGCCTGGCTTGCACAAAAACCAGGCACGCCTGCCGGAGCAGGCGTGCCGTGCGCGATTAACGCAGCAGGGACAGAACGCCCTGGGTCGTCTGGTTGGCCTGGGCCAGCACGGAGGTACCAGCCTGTTGCAGGATGTTGGCGCGCGTCATGTTGGACACTTCGGTCGCGTAGTCCGCGTCTTCGATGCGCGAGCGCGAGGAAGACAGGTTGGTCACCGTGGTGCCCAGGTTGGAGATCACCGAGTCAAAACGGTTTTGCACCGCACCCAGCGAACCGCGCAGGTCGTCGACCATCTTCAGCGCGGCGTCGATCTTCTTGAGCGCGTTGCCGGTGGCGGCGCCGGCGAACTCGGCCGTGGGCGTTGCGCCGCTCAGCACGATGTCGGTGCCGTCGGTGGTGTTGCTGGCGGCTGCGCCGGTGTCGGTCAGCGCGGCCTGGATGCCGGCCAGGCCGTAGTTCTTGCCCTGGATCGCCACGTAGGCGGTCACGGTGCCGGCGGCGTCGGTGCCGACCTTGACAGGCTGGGTTGCCAGGGTCACGGCGGCCGTGATGCCGTTGGAGGGATCGGTGAAGTCCACCGTGGCCGTGTTCAGTGCGACGGCGCCGGTGGCGGGAACCACGGAAGCCGCGTAGAAGTCGTCACCGCTCTTCACGACCCAGTTGGCCGTCGGGGCGCCGGCGGCGTTCAGCACGTTGTGCAGGGACAGGTCGGAAGCGCTGACCGTGGAGCCGGTGGCCGTGGTCAGTGCCGTGGCGACTGCGCTCAGGTCGGTGGCGACCGGTGCGCCGGCGCCTGGATCCACCGTGAGGTAGGCGGCGCTGACGTTCAGCGCGTTGCTGGCGACCGAGAAGCCGGTCATCTTCAGGCTGGCGGAGTCGATCTGCTTGAGGTTGATGTCGATGGTTTCGCCGTCGTTCGCGCCGACCTGGATGCTCAGCTTGTTGTTGGCGGCCAGCACTTTCACGCCGTTGAAGTCGGTCTGCGAAGAGGTGCGGTCGATTTCTTCGAGGCGCTGGGTGATTTCAGCCTGGATCGATGCCTTGTCGGCGACCGAGTTGGAACCGTTGGCCGATTGCACGGCCAGTTCGCGGATGCGCTGCAGGTTGCTGTTGATTTCGGTCAATGCGCCTTCAGTCGTCTGCGCCAGCGAGATGCCGTCGTTGGCATTGCGTTGCGCAACAGCCAGGCCCTTGATGTTGGACGTGAAGCGGTTGGCGATAGCCTGGCCGGCCGCGTCGTCCTTGGCGCTGTTGATGCGCAGGCCGGAGGACAGGCGCTGGATCGCGGTGTTCAGCGACGACTGCGACTTGTTGAGGTTGTTCTGCGTGAGCAGGGAAAGCGAGTTGGTGTTGATGACTTGGGCCATGAGGGACTCCTGAATTACATGAGGTTGTGGACTCCGGCTAACTTGCCGTCACGCTGGCCTTGCTGTCTTGACAGTCTGCAAGCCACCGTTGTCCAGGTTATCGGCCGGGCCCGGTCAAACCTTTAGCGGGTTGCGAAAAATAAATCCGCATCGCACGCCAACATCCCCCGTCAGGCCGGCATGTTCATGATTTCCTGGTAGGCCGCGACCACGCGGTTGCGCACCTGCAGGCCCATCTGGAAACCGATGTTGGCCTTCTGCATGTCGACCATCACGTCGTTGAGCGCCACGCCGGGCTTGCCGAGCTCGAAGGCCTCGGCCTGGCTGTAGGCGTGCTGCTGGCTGTCGCTGATGCGGTCCAGCGACTTCTTCAGCTCACCGGCGAAACCGCCGGAGGCGGCCTCGGGGCCGGTCGGCGCGGACATGGCCGACGACTGCGCCAGCACGCGCATTTGCTGGAGTACGGACTCAATGGATGTGATCGACATGGTGTTTTCCCGGCGCGTGTGCGCCCCTTGCTTGATGAACGGCTTGAAGCGTACCAGCGGGTGAATCGCGGCATCAGGCCAAAAGACGGCAAAAGCCCCGGCTATTCAGCGGATCGGGAAGGCCGGCCGGCTCTGACAATTCTTCACAAGGACCGGCCCCGTGCACCTCCATGCCCGCCATGCCGGTCGACTTTTTCGCCTTTGAATAAGACCTGTTGTATGCCAACTGTTGTTTCAGCCCCCACGCCCGGCCGCATGCGCCGCCAGCCTCCAGGCCAGCCCCGGCTCAACGCCGCGGTAGCCGGGTGAGCGCGTGAACTCCGCCGTGCTGGGCGCCGAGGCGGCCCCGTCCAGGATGCCGCCCTGGCTGGAGCAGCTGCGCGCCAACCCGCGCCTGCCCTTGATGATCGGCGCGTCCGCCGCGGTGGCCGCCATCGCGGCGCTGTGGCTCTGGAGCCGCGCACCCGACTACGGCGTGCTCTACAGCAACCTGTCCGACCGCGACGGCGGCGCCATCATCGCCTCGCTGCAGCAGATGAACATCCCCTACAAGTTCACCGAGGGCGGCGGCGCGCTGCTGGTGGCCGCCAACAAGGTGCCCGAGGCGCGCCTGCGCCTGGCTGCCCAGGGCCTGCCCAAGGGCGGCACCGTCGGCTTCGAACTGATGGACGCCCAGAAGTTCGGCACCAGCCAGTTCGCCGAACAGGTCAACTACCAGCGCGCGCTGGAAGGCGAGCTCGCGCGCTCCATCAATTCCATCTCCGCCGTTGAATCGGCGCGCGTGCACCTGGCGCTGCCCAAGCCCTCGCTGTTCGTGCGCGACCAGAAAAAACCCAGCGCCTCCGTGGTGCTGAGCCTGCACCGCGGCCGCAGCATCGACGAAGGCCAGGTCAGCGCCATCGTGCACCTGATCTCCAGCAGCGTGCCCGAACTCTCGGCCAAAAGCATCACCGTGGTCGACCAGGCCGGCAACCTGCTCTCGGCGGCCAATGCCGGCACGCGCGGCCTGGACGTCAGCCAGCTCAAGTACACACAAGAAATAGAGCAGGGCTACATCCGCCGCATCGAAGCCATCCTGCAGCCCATACTCGGCGCCGGCAATGTGCATGCGCAGGTCGCCGCCGACATCGACTTCTCCATCGTCGAGAATACCGACGAAAAATTCCGGCCCAACCAGGAACCCGGCACGGCCGCCATCCGCAGCCAGCAGTCCAGCGAATCCGGCCAGGGGGGCAACGGCCCGGCCACCGGCGTGCCCGGCGCGCTGACCAACCAGCCGCCGCCCGACCCGGTCGCTCCCATCACCGCACCGTCGCAGATCAAGCAAGCCAGCCCGCCCGGCGCGGCACCCGGCGCCCAGCTCAAGATGAGCGCCGAACTCGGCTCGGCCGGCGCGGCGGGCGCGGCCCCGCGCAGCGCCGGCGGCAATTCGCGCAAGGATGTCACCACCAACTACGAAGTCGATCGCTCCATACGCCACACCCAGCAAGGGGCCGGCGGCATCAAGCGCCTGTCGGTCGCGGTGGTCGTCAACTACCGCGGAAACGGCGCCGCCGCCGGCAAGCGCGCGGCACTGACGGCCGCCGAGCTCGAGCAGGTTCGCAACCTGGCGCGCCAGGCCATGGGCTTCAGCGCCGAACGCGGCGACTCGCTCAACGTCGTCAACAGCCTCTTCGCGGCCGACACCGAAACACCCGAGCTGCCGCTGTGGCGCCAGCCCGAGAACGTCGAGATCGCCAAGTCCTCCATCAAGTACCTGCTGCTCGGCCTGCTCGCCCTCTACCTGTGGCTGGCCGTGCTGCGGCCGCTGCTGCGCAAGCACCTGCAGCCGGCCTCGGCGGCGGGGCTGGCGGCGGGAACGGCGGGCCTGGACAGCGAACCCGCCGACGGCGAAACCGCCGAACAGCAGGCCCAGGCCCGCGAACAGCAGGAGCAGCGCAACCGGCGTCACCAGGCCAATCTGCAGTACGCGCAGGAGATGGCGGCCAAGGAGCCGGCCATGGTGGCCATGCTGATCAAACACTGGACGGAAAAAAATGGTGGATGAAGGTACGCGCAAAAGCGCCATTCTGTTGATGTCGCTCGGCGAGGCCGGCGCCGGCAGCGTGCTGCAGCACCTGCCGCAGCACGTGGTCCACACCCTGGGCCGGGCCATGGCCGGGCTGGCGCAGGTCAGGCGCGACGAGGTCGGCGAGGTGCTGCGCGAGTTCCGCGAGGAAACCGAGCAGTACTCGGCCACCCACGTCGATGCCGGCAGCTACCTGCGCGCCGTGCTCAACAAGGCCCTGGGCAACACCCGCGCGGCCGACCTGCTCGAAAGCATTTCCCAGCCCGACAGCTCGACCAGCGGCATAGACCGGCTGAACCAGCTCGAGGCCACCGAAGTCGTCGAGCTGATCCGCGACGAGCACCCGCAGATCATCGCCACGCTGCTGGTGCACCTGGACCGCGACAAGGCCGCCGACGTGCTGGAGCAATTGCCCGAGCGCGTGCGCCACGACGCCGTGCTGCGCGTGGCCACCTTCGGCGGCGTGCAGCCGGCCGCCCTCAAGGAATTGACCGACGTGCTCACCGACATGCTGTCCGGCGAGGGCGTGAAACGCAGCCGCCTGGGCGGCATACGCGCGGCCGCCGAGATCGTCAACATGATGAGCAGCGCGCAGGAGGAGAGTGTCATCAAGCACGTGCGCGAGCACGACGAGGCGCTGGCGCAGAAGATGATCGACGAGATGTTCCTGTTCGAGAACCTGCTCGAGCTCGAGGACCGCAGCGTGCAGCTGCTGCTCAAGGAAGTCGAGTCGGAGTCGCTCATCATCGCGCTCAAGGGTGCGCCGCTGGAACTGCGCGAGAAATTCCTCAAGAACATGTCGCAGCGCGCCGCCGAGATGCTGCGCGAGGACATCGAGATGCGCGGCCCGGTGCGCGTCTCGCAGGTCGAGAACGAACAGAAGAGCATCCTGCAGATCGTGCGCCGCCTGGCGGACGCCGGCGAGATCGTGCTCGGCGGCCCGGGGAACGACTCCTATGTATAGCCGGCCCCCTCTTACATCTCTCACGCATCTGCCGCCGCGCGCCGCCGCGGACAGGCCAGCCACCGAGCCGCCTTACGCGCGCCGGGCCAACGGCACCAAGGAAGCGCTCACCGCCTGGGAGCGCTGGGAGATGACGGCCATCGCGCAGGAATCGGATGCGGCGCCGGCGCTTCCCCCCGAACCCAAACCGGCGCCCGTGGTCGCGCCGCTCAAGCCCGAGGTGCTGATCAACGACGTCGAGCTGGCCCAGCTGCGCCTGCAGGCTTTGCAGGCCGGCGAGGCCGAAGGCTTTCGCCAGGGTTATGACCGGGGCCATGCGGCAGGCCGCGACCAGGCCATGGCCGAAGTCCATGCGGAAGCCGCGCAGCTGCGCGCGCTGGCCCTGGCGCTGCCGGCCGCGCTGCGCGGCGCCGAGCACGAGATTTCCGAAAACCTGCTGGCCCTGGCGCTGGACATCGCGCGCCAGGTGCTGGGCCAGGCGCTGGCGCTGGACACCGGCGCCATCCTGCCCGTGGTGCGCGAACTGCTGCAGGCCGAGCCGGCCCTGAGCGGCTCGCCGCAGCTGGTGCTGCACCCCGACGACGCGGCACTGGTGCGCCAGCACCTGGCCGAGGACCTGCAGGCCGCCGGCTGGCGCATACGCAGCGACGCCGCCTGCCAGCGCGGCGGCTGCCGCGTGCTGGCGGCCAGCGGCGAACAGGACGCCAGCCTGCCGGGCCGCTGGGAACGCGTCACCGCGGCCCTGGTGAAAACCGCCATGCACACGCCGGTGGCCATCCATGTCTGAGCTGCCCGTCGCAGCCGCTGTTCCTGCCGCTCCGGCCACCGCGCCGCTGCGCGCCTGGCATGGCGCGCTCGACGAGGCGCGCGCCTCGGTGGCGCAAAGCGTGCCGGTGCGCAGCTACGGCCGGCTCACGCGCGCCGTCGGCCTGGTGCTGGAAGCCGTCGGGCTGCGCCTGCCGGTCGGCAGCGACTGCCTGATCGAGCTGCCGCCCGGCTATCCGCAAAAAACCGCCGAGGCCGAAGTCGTCGGCTTCGCCGGCGACCGCATCTTCCTGATGCCGCAAAGCGAGGTCGACGGCCTGCTGCCCGGCGCCCGCGTCTACGCGCTGGAGTCACCCGCGGGCCATGCCGGCGGCCTGGGCCCGCGCACCAAACGCCTGCCGGTGGGCGCCGGCATGCTGGGCCGCGTGGTCGACGCCGCCGGCCGGCCGCTGGACGGCCGCGGCCCGCTGGATTTTTCGCGCGAAGTGCCGCTGGCCGCCAAGCCCATCAACCCGCTGACCCGCGCGCCCATCGACAGCGTGCTCGACGTCGGCGTGCGCGCCATCAACGCGCTGCTGACCGTCGGGCGCGGACAGCGCATGGGCCTGTTCGCCGGCTCCGGCGTCGGCAAGAGCGTGCTGCTGGGCATGATGGCGCGCTACACCAGCGCCGACGTCATCGTCGTCGGGCTGATCGGCGAGCGCGGCCGCGAGGTCAAGGACTTCATCGAGAACACCCTGGGCGAGGAAGGCATGGCGCGCGCCGTGCTGGTGGCGGCACCGGCCGACACCTCGCCGCTGCTGCGCCTGCAGGGCGCGGCCTATGCCACCTGCCTGGCCGAGTACTTCCGCGACGAAGGCAAGAACGTGCTGCTGATCATGGACTCGCTCACGCGCTACGCCATGGCACAGCGCGAGATCGCGCTGGCCGTGGGCGAACCGCCCGCCACCAAGGGCTACCCGCCCTCGGTCTTCGCCAAGCTGCCCGCGCTGGTGGAGCGCGCCGGCAACGGCGCGCGCGATGCGCAAGGCCGCGGCGGCTCCATCACCGCCTTCTACACCGTGCTGACCGAAGGCGACGACCAGCAGGACCCGATCGCCGACTCGGCGCGCGCCATTCTCGACGGCCACGTGGTGCTCTCGCGCAGCCTGGCCGAATCCGGCCACTACCCGGCCATCGACATCGAAGCTTCCATCAGCCGCGCCATGACGGCGCTGATCACCCCCGAACAATTCCAGGCCGTGCGCAGCTTCAAGCAGTCCCTGTCGCGCTACCAGCGCAACCGCGACCTGATCAGCGTGGGCGCCTACGCCCCCGGCCACGACGCGCAGCTGGACCAGGCCATCGCCCTGTACCCCCGGATAGAGGCCTTTCTGCAGCAGACCATGGAAGAACGCGTGGGCCACGCCGACGCCACGGCCCAGCTCAATGCCATCTTCCAGACCTGAGTTCTTCCTTAACCGACACCCCAACCCAGGAATCCCGTCATGCCCAACAAGCTACCGCTCGCCACGCTGATCGAACTGGCGCAGAACAAGACCGACGAAGCCACGCGCCGCCTGGGCCAGCTGCAGACCGCGCGCACCAGTGCGGCCGAAAAACTCGAGATGCTGCAGCGCTACCGCCAGGAATACCTGGACCAGCTGCAGGTGCAGATGGGTTCGGGCGTACCCGCCGCGCAGCTGCGCAACTTCCGCAACTTCATCGCCACGCTGGACGCCGCCATCGAGCAACAGCGCGCCGTGACGGTACAGGCCGACACGCGGCTGGCGACCGGCCGCGGCGACTGGCAGAACAGCCAGCGCCGCCTCAACTCCTTCGACACCCTGGCCGGCCGTGTGCGCCTGCAGGAAATGGCCGTGCAGCACAAGCGCGAGCAGCGCGACAGCGACGAGCGCAGTGCCCGCCAGTTTTACATGCGTGCCAGCCTGCTGGGCCACTAGATAGATAGACCTCTCGAGAAACCGCCATGTCCCTGCTCCCCCCTACCCTCTCAGCCCCCGCCCCGGCGCCAACCGGCAACGCATCCTCGGCCTCTTCCGCAGCGTCCAGCCGCGGCGATGAAGCCGCCCAGGGCGACGGCGACAGTTTTGGCGACGTGCTGTCGCGCTCGCTTGCGGCTTCCGGTGAAGCACTCGCCAAGGCCGGCGGCAAACCGGCGGCCTCCGTGCCCGTCAAGCGCATCATCGACGACAAAAAATCCGACGCGCCCGAAGCGATCAATACCGCGGCGCTGCTGTTTATGCCGCTGGAAACCCGCATGGCCAAGGCGGCAGGCGCCGAGGCCGGTACTGCCGCCGCAGCCGGCGGCAGCGCGGCCGCGCCCCTGAGCGTCACGGCCGCGGCGGAGGCCTCGACCGCCGCCGCCGCACCGGCTGCCGCCACCGTGGCCGCGAACGATGCGACCCTGGCTGGCGATGCCGAAGCCGCCGCGCCGCAAGCCCTGCTCGCCGCCGGTGCGCCCCTTGCACCCACCAAAGACCGGGGGCCGGTTTCTGCGCCCACGGCCCTTGCGTCCGCAGCCGATGAAGCGGCCCTGGATTTGCCCGCCGGCAAAACCATCGCACCGGCCGCCGCATCCGATGCCGGCCAGGCGAAACAATTTTCAGCACACGATGAGCGGCCTGGCGGCGAAGCACGCGAGATTCCCGGCACCGACACGCGCGTCGAACAAAAGCCCGGCGCACCCAAGGCGCCCGCCATGGCGGCGGCCAACGACGCAGCCGGCCCGGCAACTGCCAACGTCAGCGCAGCCCCGGCAGCCGCCAGCCAGGTCGCTGCAACCGATGCACCCTCCGCGGCCCAAGGTTTCACGATCGGCACGGCAAGCGCTCCGGCGCACGGCCATGCCCAGGCTGCCGGCCAGCCCGCAGCGCCCTTGCCAAGTCAGGCAGCACTCACCCCCGAAGTCGGCAGCGGCGAATGGGGCCAGGCCCTGGGCCGGCAGATGCTGCACATGGGCAAGGCCGGCGAGCAGGTGGCCGAGCTCCAGCTGAACCCGCCGGGCCTGGGGCCGCTGAAGGTCACGCTGAGCCTGAACGACAACCAGGTCCAGGCGATGTTTGTGTCCGCCCACGCCTCGGTGCGCGCCGCCGTCGAAGCCGCGCTGCCGCAGCTGCGCAGCACGCTGGCCGACAACGGCATCAGCCTGGGCGACACCTCGGTCAATTCCGGCAGCCAGCAGCAGCCCGCCTTCGCCCAGGGCCAGGACGGCCGGCCCGGCCAGTCGGGCGCGCAAAGCCAGCGCACCCAGCCGGGCTACCTGCCGGCCGATGCGGCGGCGCCGGCGCCCACGGCCGCCGCGCCGGTGCACCCGCGCGGCAAGGTGGACACCTACGCCTGAACACCCGCGCGGCGGATACCGGCCGCCAAATGCCGAAGTTGAAGCGTTTTCCCCCTGCTGCTCCGGCGATGCAGGGCCGGCGTTTTACCCAACAATCGATTGACCAACCCAACCCCACACCGCCATGGCTACCAGCACACTCCCAGCGAAGACCCTCACCTCGCGCCAGCCCTCGCCCAAGCTCATCGCCCTGTTGATCGCCCTGTCGGCCCTGGCCGCCGCCGCGGCCGCCGGCGCGACCTGGTACCTCAGCAACCAGCGCAATGCCCAGGCCACGCCCGCCGTTACCTTGCCGGCCGCGCCGCTCTTCGTGGCGCTGGAGCCCATGACCGTCAACCTGCAGCCGGGCGGCCGCAGCCGCTTCCTGCATGCGGCCGTCACGCTGAAAGTGCCCGACGCCAAATCCCAGGCCCTGGTCACCCAGTACCTGCCCGAAGTGCGCAGCCGCCTGCTCACGGTGCTGTCCAACCGCGCCTCCGACGCGCTGATCACGCCCGAGGAAAAAGCCAAACTCGCCGCCGAGATCATGGCCGCGCTGAACCAGCCCCTGGTGCCCAACCTGCCCTCGCTGAAGATCTCCAGCGTGATGTTCACCACCTTCATGCTGCAGTAAGCGCATCGCCTGCACCTATTCGCCAGAACGCCGCCCAATGAAATCCGCCCATGGCCTATGAACAGCAGCTCTCGCAGGACGAGGTAGATGCGCTGCTGCAGGGCGTCACCGGTGACGCCGGCACGGCCAGCCCGCAGCCGCCCGCCCCCGCGGGCCCGCCGACCTACAACCTCGGCACGGACGAGCGCATCGTGCGCGGCCGCATGCACACGCTCGAGGTCATCAACGAGCGTTTCGCGCGCCACCTGCGCGGCGCGCTGCTGACCTTCATGCGGCGCAGCGCCGACATTTCGGTCGGCGCAGTGCAGATCCAGAAATACGGCGACTTCATACGCCACCTGCCGGTGCCGGCCAACATCAACATGATGCACATGAAGCCGCTGCGCGGCACGGCGCTGTTCGTGTTCGACCCCAAGCTGGTGTTCCTGGTCGTCGACAACCTGTTCGGCAGCGACGGCCGCTACCACGTGCGCATCGAGGGCCGCGACTTCACGCAGACCGAGCAGCGCATCATCAAGCGCCTGCTCAACCTCACGCTGGAGAGCTACGGCGGCGCCTGGCAGCCGGTCTACCCGCTCGAGTTCGAATACGTGCGCGCCGAGATGCACGCCAAGCTGGCCAACATCGTCGCGCCCAACGAGGTGGTCATCAACACCACCTTCCAGATCGAGTTCGGCCCCATAGGCGGGGCGCTCAATGTCTGCATCCCCTATTCCATGATCGAGCCGATACGCGACCTGCTGTCGAATCCGCTGCAGGACGAGATCGAGATCGACAAGCGCTGGGTCAAGCAGCTCTCGCAGCAGGTGCAGAGCGCCGAAGTCGAGCTGCGCGCCCACTTCCTGACCCTGCAGTCCAGCATAGGCCAGCTGCTCAGGCTGCAGGCCGGCGACGTGCTGCCCGTCGAGATCCCGGACACCATCATCGGCAAGGTCAACGGCGTGCCCGTCATGGAATGCGGCTACGGCACCTCCAACAACCACTATGCCCTGCGCGTGGAAAAAATGATCCACCACCAGGACAGCGACTCCAGCAAGGGAAAAGACCATGAGTGAAGACAGCAAAGAGCAGCCGGCGGCCGACGCCGACGACTGGGGCAGCGCGCTCGCCGAGCAGGCGCAGTCCAGCGCCGCCGCCGCGCCGCCTCCTCCACCTCCTCCGCCCGCGCCGCCCCCCTCCACCGCGGCCGGTGAACGCGTGTTCCAGCCGCTGCAGGGCAATGCCGCCTTCGAGATCGCGCGCGGCGACATAGACCGCGTGCTTGACGTGCCGGTGCAGCTGACCACCGAGCTGGGCCGCACGCGCATCACCATCAAGAGCCTGCTGCAGCTGTCCCAAGGTTCGGTCGTCGAGCTCGACGGCCTGGCCGGCCAGCCCATGGACGTCTTCATCAACGGCTACCTGATCGCGCAGGGCGAGGTGGTCGTCGTCAACGACAAGTTCGGCATACGCCTGACCGACATCATCACGCCGTCCGAACGCATGCAGAAGCTGAACCGATGAAGCCTGTATTCCGCACCGTGGTTCGAGGGCTTGCGGCCCTGCTGCTGGCCGGCCTCTGCCTGTCGGCCGGCGCGGTGCTGCCCACCGTGCCCGCGGCCGCCGCCGAGCCCGTGCGCGCGTCCTTCGGCGCGGCAGGCCTGCTGCAGGCCGGCCTGGGCCTGGCCTTTGTGGTCGCGATGATTTTCGGCTGCGCCTGGCTGGCGCGGCGCTTCGGCCTGCAGGCCGGCGGCAGCGGCCGCCTGCTCAAGGTCGTCTCCAGCGCCATGGTCGGCCAGCGCGAACGTGTGGTCGTCGTCGAGGTCGGCGGCCAGTGGCTGGTGCTGGGCGTGGCGGCCGGCCAGGTGCGCGCGCTGCACACCATGCCCGCGCAAAGCCTGCCTGGCAACCTTCCCGACAGCGACGCGGCGCCCGCGCCCCAGCGCTTCACCGGCCCCGGCAGCGCTTTCTCGAACAAGCTGCTCGAATCGCTGAACAAGCTCAAGAAACGCGACTGAGATGAAGAACAAGTTTGCCAGCCTGCGCGCCGGCGCGGCCCTGCTGCTGCCCGCGTTCATCGTGGTCGCCCTCGTGCTGCTGCCAGAGGCCGCATCGGCCCAGGGCCTGCCCGGCATCACCAGCACCAAGGGCCCGGGCGGCAGCCAGACCTGGTCGCTCAGCGTGCAGACCCTGGTGCTGCTGACCTCGCTGTCTTTTTTGCCCGCGCTGCTGCTGTCCATGACCAGCTTCACCCGCATCCTGATCGTGCTGGGCCTGCTGCGCACCGCCATCGGCACGCAGTCCTCGCCGCCCAACCAGGTGCTGGTGGGCCTCTCGCTGTTTTTGACCTTTTTTGTGATGTCGCCGGTCTTCGACAAGGTACACGCCAGCGCCTACAAACCTTTCGCCGAGAACAAGATCAGCGCCGAGCAGGCGCTGGAACGCGGCGTCGAGCCCTTCAAGCAGTTCATGCTCAAGCAGACTCGCGAAGCCGACCTGGCCCTGTTCGCCCGGCTCGCCAACATCGAGAAGCTCGAAGGCCCCGAGCAGGTGAGCCTGCGCATCCTGCTGCCGGCCTTTGTGATCAGCGAACTCAAGACCGCCTTCCAGATCGGCTTCACCATCTTCATCCCCTTCCTCATCGTCGACCTGGTGGTGGCCAGCGTGCTGATGTCCATGGGCATGATGATGGTGCCCCCGGCCACCATCTCATTACCCTTCAAGCTCATGCTGTTTGTGCTGGTCGACGGCTGGCAGCTGCTGATAGGCGCGCTGGCGCAGAGCTTTTATCTATAGGTAGCGAAACATGACTCCCGAATCCGTCATGGCACTGGGCTATGAGGCCATGAAACTCTCATTGCTGCTGGGCGCGCCGCTGCTGCTGGTGGCCCTGGTCACCGGCCTGCTGATCAGCCTGTTCCAGGCCGCCACCCAGATCAACGAGATGACGCTGTCCTTCATACCCAAGCTGCTGGCCGTCTTCGCCACGCTGGTGATCGCCGGGCCCTGGATGCTGGGCATCGTGCTCGACTACATGCGCAACCTGTTTTCCTCGATTCCGCAGATCGTCGGCTGACCCGGCGCCACGAGAAGCCCATGCAGCCGGTTTTTTCGGCCACCTCCGGCCAGCTCAACCTCTGGCTGGTGTTTTTTCTGTGGCCTTTTGTGCGCATGCTGGCGCTCATCAGCACGGCGCCTATCTTCAGCGAAGGCGCCGTGCCGCGCAGCGCCAAGGTCGCGCTGGCCGCGCTGCTGGCCTTCGTCGTCGCGCCCACGCTGGGCGCCATGCCCGCCGTGCCCCTGGTCTCCGCCGCCGGCTTCTGGATCCTGGTCCAGCAAATCCTGATAGGCGCGGCCATGGGTTTTTCGATGCGCCTGGTCTTCGCGGGCGTGCAGGCCGCCGGTGAATACGCCGGCCTGCAGATGGGCCTCTCCTTCGCGTCCTTCTTCGACCCCACCAGCGGCGGCAACACCATGGTCATCGCCCGCCTGCTCAACGTCATGGCCATGCTGATTTTTCTCGCGGTCGACGGCCATTTGATGCTGGTCATGGTGCTGGCCGAAAGCTTCCAGGCCCTGCCGATCTCCGATGCACCGCTGACGGCCGGCGGCTGGTTCCTGCTGGCCAACGCCGGCGGCGACATTTTTGCGAGCGGCCTGATGCTGGCCCTTCCCCTGATCGCCACCCTGCTCACGCTCAACCTGGCCATGGGCATCCTGAACCGCGTGTCGCCGCAGTTCAGCATTTTTGCGGTCGGCTTCCCCATCACGCTGCTGGCTGGCATCGCCATGCTGCAGCTGCTGATGCAATACCTCGCGCCCTTCCTGGAGCCGCGTTTTGCCGCGGCGTTCGCGGGAACGATGGGGTTTTTGCAGGGTTTGCGCCAGTAGCAGGGTTCGCGGGCACAGACCGGGTTTTAAGCACCTGGTTTCGATAAATCCCACAAACAATGACCGCGCGCGGACAATCCGCGCCGGCCTCCCTCGCTCGCTCGCATACCGTTCAGCGTCGCCACCAAAAGCCCGACCCACCATGCGGCGGGCAGCTACCGGCACAGCCAAAGCACCTCCCCACACACGTGATCGCCATGGGCCTTGCCCCACGGGCAAAGCGGCGGGAGTTTTCCGGGGAACGGGGGAGTCATGAGGAAACACACAGGCAAGGGGAAACAAGCCACACGCGCCAGGCGGGCATGGCTCGCGCATGCGGGCTGGCTCAGCATGGGCCTGCTCCTGCCGGGCGTCAGCCGGGCGGCCGGGCCAAACGCCAGGAAACCCGCCACAAAAGCCACGCCCAAGACCCACTACCTGGTCTCCGCCATCCTGCGCGAAGGCGTGCAGGACTTCACCTTCAGGCTGGTCCATTCCATGCAGTCGGCCAGCAGCGTCGACGAAGCCATCGGCATCTTCACGCGCCTGGCGCTTGAGAAATACCCGGGCCATGCGGTCGCACAAACCACGGTGACCGACATCGTCCTGCCGCCGGGTGCATGCACCGCAAGCAAACCGGGAAGCACCCGAAAGCCCAGCCCGACGCTTTATGCAGTCTCTGCGGTACTCGGCCACCAGGGCAACGACCTCGACACCCTGCTGGTCAACGGCTGGCTGCCCGGCCACAGCGCCGACGAAGCTTTGGGCCGCGTCCTGCGCGACGTGAAGGCCAGGTACCCGCTCTACACACCCGTCAGCACCCTGGCCACCGAGCTGGACCTGGCGCTGGCCGGCTGTCCGGCGACCAAGCCGATGACCGAGCCCGGCCCCGTGCGCAGCTTTGGGGAGCGGGCCTGATGAAGATGCACAACACTCTGGCCCGCCGCGCCGTGCTCGCCGCCCTGCAAATGAGCATCACCATGGCCCTGACCGGTTGCGCGGCCGCCGTCCAGGTGCTGGCTCCCGTCGGCGATGGAGCCGAACTTCAAACCAAGGCCTTGCCGGCCATCCCCCCAGGCCAGCGCCTGGAGAAATTCACGCTGTGCTATGAACTGCGCCGCCCGCGGGCGTCGCCGCTCGAGGCGCCCGTCAAACGTTTTTTGATAGAGGTCAGCCTGCTGGTCCCGCAGGACGACTGCCTGGCGCTGGATGCCAATGGCTGGCTAAGTGTGGTGCCTGGGCAGTGCACTCGCATGTCTGCGCAAAGCGCTTGTGAGGAGAAGCCATGAACAGACCTCTCGGAACGGCGAGCTGGCGCCGCGCCCTTCTTGTGTTGCTGGTCGCCGCCTGCACCGCTGGGCTTCCGGGTTGCGCGACAAAACCGCAGGCCCAGTACAAGGTTTATTTCTGCAACATGGAAACCACCTCGGTGTCGGAGATCCGCATCAACTACGGCGGCGCCCTGTGGGCGATTCCGCCGCTCCCCGCTCCGGCCAAGGGTAGTGATGGGAAGTGCCTGGGCGGCTATGCGATCACAACGATGGAAGTGCTACCCGAAGGCATGACCCTGAAATGGGTGCTGGGCGGCCGCCGATTTGAAACGGCCGCGCCCATCAAATCCAGGCTCAACGGGATTTATCCCACCAGCGGCATCCAGGTGGTTTTCCAGAACAGCCGCGTGGAGTTGTTTGAGTATGTCTACCCGACCAGCAACCACCTGGTGCGGCTGAGGATTTATCCGCCGATTGCGCCCAGGCCGGCGCCTGGGCCCAGGAAGCCGGTTCAGGTGGCTGGCACCGGCATCGATGAGGCAGTGGCCTTGTCTTTCCTGAGCCTCACGCCGCAGCCGGCGACAAGAAGCGGATATCCCCTACCCGATCCGCATTCAGACTCACCTCCTTTTTACAGGAATGAACCCATGAATATCTTCACAAAACCTCTACTGATCCTCCTGGCGCTCGAGTTCCTCGCTCTCAGTCCCGTGCAAGCCCAGCATGCCCGGACGCCAGGCGCAAGCCGTGAAGGCTCCTTCGACACGTCCTCGCGCTAAACACCCAACTCCTAGAGTAGTTTTCACATCGGCAATACAGGTCTTCCATATGAAGCGCAAATCAAGCTATTTACTTCTTTACTTAACCATTGCCGCGTTGTTGTTCCCGCTTTGGCTGGCACTCAAGCATTCATACATTTTTACTGTACGCGCAGATGGCACCTGCGGCATGCGACTGCACTCAATTGACACAGAACCAAGCGGCAAATTTCTTTTTACTTTTTACACACCAGTATCGGGCGTTACTGAAGAGGCTTCGCTAGCGCCAAACGCGTTGACGTTCTACGTTCTACGTTTCTCCAATGCTGCTCATCCGGAAATAGCGATCTCCGCACGAACTCAAGCGAAACCTACTTGGCGAGTACTGATGGACGACGAGGAAATCGAGCGGTCCAAGGCTACGGGGGGAATTATTGATTTTTCCGTTTCTAAAGAGGCACTTAAATGCGCCACTAAACCAACCAATATTTTTCTGGAGTAAAAAATGGGACTTTTTGATCAGTATTTAGCAGTTCTTACCCCCGCAGCCAAGCAATCTATCCAAGAAATGTCCTACTCAGGACTTCCTGGACGAACAGATGGTCCTGCAGATGCATATCGACATCTGCTTTGGGCTGCAGAACTCACAAGACGGCTGGGACAGCCTTTGGCAAGAGCAGTTCTCGACGGTCACGAGTTTATGGATTTTGGGGCGAATCCTCAAAACGCTGCACAACATGCAATTGACTATCACAACAACGCCATGGCGGAATCTGCGCCGCCGGTCATGGGGCAGATGGACCTGTCAGCCGCCCAGCTAGCGGCCCTTGCACCTGTGCTGGCCGCCAACTGGCAGTAGACGATGTGGCGAGCACCTGATCATCCGAACTCATAACTGCGGCACACTAGCCAGCAAATCCAATCCAGCAAGGAAGTTGATCGATCGTGCCAATGCTTCCAGATAGCCGCGCGGGTTCATTCAAGCCGCTGGCCTTCATGTGCCTTGCCTTGCTGCTAACCCCCAACATCGTGACGGTCGCATGCCTGCACCTGCTTTCTCAAGTAAACCTCACGGTGGTGTTGACGCGATTTCCTGGTTTCGGTACATCGTCCGAGATGATGGTGGCAGCCTTGCTGGCTATAGCGGTAGGTATGGCGGTCTCGCTGGTCATTGCCGCATTGAGCGGTAAAAGACCGACTCTGGCAGACATGATCGCCATTGCGCTCTCCCAAGCGGCCGCTTTTTTCCTGGCGATTGTGGCCTTGCTTCACAACCCCCAAGAGGAGTTTTGCAAAGCCGACCCCGTCGGCTCGGCACTTGCGAAGGCCTTTGACCTTGAAAGCTGCAAGCTGACCCCTGATTTCTGGATGCAGGCCGGTGTCGGTGGTCTGGTGGCGGCAGTATTTTTGGTGCTGGTACTGCGACTAGGTCGCGCTGCTGTTAAGGCCGTTTCCAATTGACTTGGAAGAGCATCATGAGTGAAACTTCTCCGGGCAGAGCCGCGCGGCAAGGGATGACGCCTAATTGGGCTTGAAGTGCGATAACTCTTCGGGATGACGTGAAGACCAAAGGAGGGGGCAGCATGAAATTTGAAATTCTTCGAAGCCGGATTTCCTCCGTCAACATTGCCCTTGCACTTCTCATTTTTGCGCATGCCGCATCCTCAATAGCGAAGCCCAACGAAAAGGCCGCGGCAAGTCCGGCGGCTGAGGCCTCTGCCAAGCCCGTTTGCATCTTTTCCGAAGCCGCCCAACAAAAAGCGCGAAGGCTTGTGGAACGCACCGACGCGTTCAAAACCGTTCAACGCCAGGCAAGGCAGGCGAAGCCGGTGGGTCGCGTCGTCTACCTAGACCGCCTCGGCATCGATCAACCGGAGTTATGGAAAGGCAAATGCCATCAGCCTGTAACTGTCTACGTAGACAGGCTGAACCGTTTTGAACGCCGATTCACTATGCTGGTAGACCTGGGAACAGGCAAGCTGTTTCTGGAAGACGCCAATGGCGAATATCAGGCGCTAAAGAAGTCCGCGCCCAAACGGGCTACACCCGCCATCCGCCCTACAAATAGTTAAACAAAGCAATCTGCTGAATCCGCACAAAAGTCTGCTGGCTGGCCTGCAGCGCGGTCTGGCGCTGGTAGAACTCGGCGATCGCGCTGGCGTAGTCGAGGTCTTGCAGGTCCGAGAGGTAGCTTTTGTCGTAGAGGGCGCGGGTGTCGCCGGTGTCGCCCAGGGCGTCGAGTTCCTGCAGGCGGGTGCCGACCGAGGCGCGCACCGTGAGCACGTTGTCGTGGGTGTTGGTGATTTTGCGGTTGGCAGTGCTCAGGGCGTTGAGCAGTTTGGACTGCGCGGCCGGGCCGGCGCCGTCGACCGGGGAGCGTAAAGCGGTGATCGCGGCGCTGATGGTGGCGAAGACGTCGGTGCCGGCATTCTTGGCGGTGGAGGCATGGAAGCTGTCGCCGGCCGCGGGGGCGCCGGTGATGCTGAGCTGCAGGCCGCCGAACTGGATGGGGCTGCCGGCGGTGAAGGTGGTCGAGGGCACGATGGACACCGGCGGCACGGTGTTGGTGTCGACCTGGTAGGTGGTCGGCGTGGTGAAGGTGATCACGAAGTCTTTGCCGTAGTTGGCGTTGGCAATGTCGACCACCGAGGTCGCGCTGAACACGCCGCTGCCGGTGTTGTTGGCCTGGGCGACGCTGACGTAACCCGCGCCGCCCTGCACGCTCTGGAAAATGCTGCGGCCATCGTCGCTGCCGGCCATCTGGCGCGACACGTCGACCTGCATCAGGCGCTGGCCCTGGTCGCCGGCGTAGAGGATGCTGCCGTCGGGCTGTTTCACAAACGGCGGGCTGCCGCTCTTGAAGCCGGCGAACAGGAACTGGCCGTTGCCGTCGTCGCTGTTGGCCAGGCCTTGCAATTGGTCAAACGCGCTTTGCAAGGTGGTGGCCAGCGTGCCGCGGTCGGCGTCGGTCATGGTGCCGTTGCCGGCCTCGACCAGCAGGCTTTTGATGTTCTGCAGCACGGTGGTCACGCTTTGCAGGGAATTCTCTTCCAGCGAAAGCATCTGCTCGGCCTGCTTGCGGCTGGTGGCGTACTGGGAGTTCAGCGCGATGGACTGCGAGACCGCGAGTGCGCGCGTGGCGCCCAGCGGGTCGTCCGAAGGCGCAAGGATTTTGGTCATGGCGCCGATCTGCTGCTGCACGCGCAGCAGGCTGCTTTGCTGCGAGCCCATGGCGCTCTGGCTTTGTTCGTAAAAAGACTGGGTGCTGATACGCATCATGAACTCCTGGTGGCGCTTGTAGGCTGCTTTGCTTGCTTGTGCTGTGCTTGTGAGTAAGTGAGCGCTTAGTGGCTGATGCCGAGGACTGCGTCGAACATCGTCGATGCGGTTTGGATGACCTTGGCATTGGCCTGGTACATCTGCTGGAACATCAGCAGGTTGGCGGTTTCCTCGTCCTGGTTGACGCCCGAGACCGACTGCTGGGCGCCGCGTATCTGCGTGGCCAGGCTGGTCTGCGCGGTGCCGGCGATCTGGATCTGCCTGGCCTTGTTGCCGACGCTGCTGACCAGCTGGGCATACGAATCGTTGAAGCTGGCCGTGCCGTTGCCCATGGTTTTTTTGTTCTGCAGCGCGCCCAGCAGCAAGGCGTTGCTGCCGTCGGAGACACCGCCGGTGTTCTTGTCCACGGTGAAGCTGTCGCCATTGGAAGGCGTGCCGCTGATGGTCAGGCTGATGCCGTTGAAGCTGAGGGTCGCGCCTGGCGTGTAGCTGACGGGTGAGCCGGGCGCATAGGGGCTGGCCGGGTCGGGCGTGCCGTCGGCGCGCGTCACGGTGACGGCCGCGCCCGCCGGGAAACCCGTGAGCTGGTTGGTGGTGCCGTCGTAAGTAAGCGTCACCTTCGCGGCCAGCGGCGTACCGGGGTAGGCCGCGTCGACCTTGCCGGCGCTGATCTTGCCGCTGCCCTGGTTGGCCGCCGTGTTGCCGGTGACGATGGGCGAGGCCGCCGCGATCTTGGCCGGGTCGGTCACCAGCACGTTAAGGTCGCGCGCGCCGCTGCGTGTCGGCTGGATCAAAAAGGAGTCGCCGGGCGCGCCGGCACCGCTGCCCAGCGTGAGCGTGACGCCGTCAAAAGTCGTGGTGTTCGCGGGCGCGGCGCCCGGGAAACCCGCGGTCATGGGGATGACCTGGTTGTCCGAGAGGCGGGTCAGCGTGTAGCTGGGGCCGGCGCCCACGTCGAGGCGGTAGTCGCTGGTGGTCAGCTGGTTGCTGTCGGAGAACGAAGGCGTCATCACCAGGTTGCCGGTGTTGCGGCTGTTCGCCACCAGGCTGGGGCTGGCCTGCGAGAAGAAGTTGCCGCCCAGCGCGCCGTTCAGGTCGACACCGAGCTTGTGCTGGGCGTTGAAGGCGTCCGACAAGGCAATCGCCATGCGGCCCAGCGCGTTCTGCGCGGGGGCCAGGGTTTCGTTGCGGAACTGCATCAGGCCGCCCAGCATGCCGGCGCTGCTGAGCATGCTGTCGGGCAGCTCGACGGCGCGGCCGGCCGCGTTCACCGCCGCGACGGCGATGCGGCTGGGGTCGGCGGCGGAGCGCACGGCCTCGAGTTTGGTGGCACTGTCGCCCAGCACCAGGGTCTGGCCGTTGCCGATGGTGATGTTGTACTGGCCGCCGTCCTGCACCACGAGCTTGGTGCCGACCAGCAGGCCCAGCTGGTTGACCAGCTGGTCGCGCTGGTCCAGCAGGTCGTTGGGGGCCTGGCCGCCCGAGGCGTTGCTGAACATCGCCACCTGCTTGTTCAGGTTGGCGATCTGCTCGGCATAGGTGTTGATCTGCGCCACGGTGCCGGAGATCTGGTCGTTGGTGGTGCTGTTCAAGCCGGTCAGGTACTGGTCCATGGAGCGGAACTGGTTGGCCGTGGCCTGGGCGGAGCTGATCAGCTGCTGGCGCGCGGCCGGGTCGGCCGGCGTGTTGGCGACAGCCTGGATGTTGGTGAACAGCGACTGCAGCTGGGGCGCCAAGCCGGCCTTCTGGTTGGCCAGCAGGTTGTCGATCTGGCTGATCTGCGTGTAGTAGGTCGTCAGCGACTGGTTCAGCGACTGCGCCTGGTTGAGCTGCGAGGCCAGGTAGGCGTCGTAGCTGCGCGTCACGTCGGCCACCTTGGCGCCGCTGCCGAAGAAACCGACACTCGCGCGGTAGGTGCCGCCGGCCGAAGCGATCTGCGCCGACTGCCGGCTGTAGCCCGGCGTGTTGACGTTGGCGGTGTTGTGGCCGGTGGTCACCAGCGCGGCCTGGGCCGCGTTGAGGCCGCTGAGCCCGGTGTAGAACATGTTATTGGACATAAGTCGGGTCTTTCACGGCGGCGGGTTGCGCCTGGGGAATGCGGGTGACGCTCACGGGCTGTCTATATATAGAGGGATAACGGCTGGGCCTGGGGAAACTTGAGGGTGAATCCTGATCAAATCCCCTCCTGCGCCCATTCCTTCCCCCATTCCCTCTCCCTCTGGGAGAGGGTTAGGGTGAGGGCTCCCCGATCTGGAGAATCGGTAGTGTTTGATACGCCGCCGGCCCTCACCCCCCGCCCTCTCCCAGAGGGAGAGGGAGCGAGAGAGAAATTACGCGGTCAGCGAACGTTGCCACCTTTTGGCGCGTTCTTCGAACTCGCGCCGGCGATCCTCATCAGCTTGCCCGGCCTTGTAAACCGAGTCGCCAATCAGTCCCTTGATTTCCTTGACCGCCGCCGCGCTGCGCTGGGCCAGGTGTTTGACTTCGGCGGCCACGGCGGCGAAACCGCGGCCCTGCTCGCCGGCACGGGCCGCTTCGGCGGCGGCGCTGTGGGCCAGGCTGCGTGTGCGCAGCGCGATGCCGTCGATCACGCCAATGATGTCGGCGATTTTTTCAGCGGGCAGGGGGCCCGGCCTGGCGGCCGCCGCCACACCGGGGTAGCCCAGCGTCAGAGGCAATTTTTCAACAGTCGATACCGGATGGCTTGTGGTCGCGTGCATGCGCACTCCTTGGAAATCAATGGTGTTGTCTGATGCAAGGCCATGCCCGCGGCACGCCTCGCCTCTGCTTATCGGCCGGTTCTGGCAAAACTTGAGCATTTGTTCACGCCACGCGGATTTTTTAAACTGCGTTTCTTCTGTGCTTAAAACGTTTCCCAGCTTCCGCCGCCGGCACCGGCACCGGCCGCCAGCGGGGGCGCGATGGCCTGGCGGGCCTGGGGCGGCTGTCTTGGTGTTGACGTCGGACGGACCGGGGTGGCGGGACGGCGCGGCGCGGGCACCTGCCCATCGCCTTCTTCGAGCTTGAACACGCTGACGGCTTCCGACAGGCCGGCGGCCTGCTCCTGCAGCGAGGACGCTGCCGCAGCGGCTTCTTCCACCAGGGCCGCATTCTGCTGCGTGACCTGGTCCATCTGGGTGATGGCCTGGTTGATCTGTTCGATGCCCGAGGTCTGTTCCTGGCTGGCCGCCGTGATCTCGGCCATGATGTCGGTCACCCTCTTCACGCTGTCGACGATCTCGTCCATGGTCTTGCCGGCCTCGGCAACCTGCTTGCTGCCCTCTTCGACCTTGTCGACCGAGTCGCCGATCAGGGTCTTGATCTCCTTGGCGGCGGCTGCGCTTCGTTGCGCCAGGTTGCGCACTTCTGCGGCCACCACGGCAAAGCCCCTGCCCTGCTCGCCGGCACGCGCGGCTTCGACAGCGGCATTGAGCGCCAGGATATTGGTCTGGAAAGCGATCCCGTCGATGACGCCGATGATGTCAACGATCTTCCTGGACGAAGCATTGATCGCGCCCATCGTTCCCACAACTTCCGCGACCACACTGCCGCCCTTGACGGCCACACTGGAAGCGGACACCGCCAGCTGGTTGGCCTGGCGGGCGTTGTCAGCGTTTTGCTTGACGGTGCCCGTGAGTTCTTCCATCGAGGCCGCCGTCTCTTCGAGCGAGCTCGCCTGCTGTTCGGTGCGCGAAGACAAATCATGGTTGCCGGCCGCGATCTCGCTGCTGGCCGTGGCGATGGTGCCGCTGGCCTGCCGGATCTCGCTGATGACGCGGGCCAGTTCCTGCTGCATCTTGTGGATGGCATACAGCAGGCTGCGGCTATCGCCCTTGCGCAGTTCCACCTGCACCGTCAGGTCGCCTTCGGCCACGCGGTCCACGATGGTCGCGGCATAAGCCGGCTCACCGCCAATCTGCAGGCCCAGCATGCGCGCCATGGCCACGCCCAGGCCCACGCTGGCGGCGATGCCGCCCAGCACCAGCACGACCATCATCAGGCGCGAGGCCTTGTAGGTGCCGGTCACATTCTCCATGCTGCCCCGGGCCAACTGGTCGGTATGCGCCACCAGCTTCTGCATCACTTCTTCCAGCGCGCGGGATTCCTTGACCAGGCTGGCGCTGTCGTCGGCCACGCGGCCGTCGTACTGCGAAGAGTCCATGGACTGCTTGAGCACCAGCGCCACAAACTCGGTCATCTGCTGCCTGAGGTGCGGCATCCTGGCTTCGTACTGCTGGTACAGCGACAGGCCTTTCTCATCGCCTTCGAGCAGGGGCTTGACCTCGGCCATGCGCTCTTCAATGCCCTGCAGGGCAGCCGCGATGTCTTTTTTGCCGGTGTTGCGCTCGCCGATGGACGAGGCCGCCTGCAGCGTCATCTGCGCGCGGCTGGCGTAGAGCAGGTGGATGTTGGCCTCCTGCACGCCCTTGAGCACCTGCACATCCCGGCCGTAAAGGCCCTCGGTGGCGGCGCTGATGCGGCCCATGTGGAAAATGCCCAGCCCACCGATGATGGCACCAATGGCCGCCACGATGAGGAAACTGCCGACCAGCTTGGTCATGACACGAAGTTGATGAAACCACTGCATATTTTTATTCCTTGTAGGGCCCCTGATGCGGGCGTTGAACTCAGTTAATTCACTTTCATCGGGAGCCGATCACAAAGCCCAGCGAAGCGGTCCTGGCTAGGCGCGCCGCCGCAGACAGTGCTACAGCACGGCAAGGCGGCGCAACAACGCCAGGAGGGCTTTTTGATCGGCTCCCTAAAAAGTCTCCCAGTTGTCGCCTGCCATGGCGAGCTCCTCTTTTTTGTTTGGTACAGGCTTGCGGCCAGACGATGCGATGGCCTGCCGAGCCGGCGGCGGTTGCCTCAGCGGGGCGGCCGGCCGCATGGCGGCAGTGGGCCGTTGCACCGCAAAGTCGTCGTCCAGCTTGAACACGCTGACCGCCTCCGACAGGCCGCTGGCCTGCTCCTGCAAGGAAGAGGCTGCCGCAGCGGCTTCTTCCACCAGCGCCGCGTTCTGCTGCGTGACCTGGTCCATCTGCGTGATGGCCTGGTTGATCTGTTCGATGCCGGAAGTCTGTTCCTGGCTGGCCGCCGTGATCTCGGCCATGATGTCGGTCACACGTTTGACGCTGTCGACGATTTCGTCCATGGTCTTTCCGGCTTCGGCGACCTGCTTGCTGCCTTCTTCGACCTTGTCGACCGAATCGCCTATCAAGGTCTTGATTTCCTTGGCAGCCGCAGCGCTGCGCTGGGCCAGGTTGCGCACTTCGGCCGCCACCACCGCAAAGCCCCTGCCCTGCTCGCCGGCCCGCGCGGCTTCCACCGCTGCGTTCAAAGCCAGGATATTGGTCTGGAAGGCAATCCCGTCAATCACGCTGATGATGTCGACGATTTTTTTGGACGACGCATTGATCGCGCCCATGGTGTCCACCACCCCCGCGACCACACCGCCGCCCTTGACGGCAATGCTGGAGGCCGAGGCCGCGAGCTGGTTGGCCTGGCGCGCGTTGTCGGCGTTCTGCTTGACGGTGGAGGTGATCTCTTCCATCGAGGCCGCCGTCTCCTGGAGCGAGCTGGCCTGCTGTTCGGTGCGGGACGACAGGTCGTGGTTGCCTGCCGCAATCTGGCTGGAAGCCGTCGCGATGGTGTCGGTTCCGCTGCGCACATTGCCGACGATGCCGACCAGGTTGTCGTTCATGTTCTTGAGCGCCTGCATGAGCTGGCCGGTCTCGTCCTGGCTGCCCACCACGATGCGGCTGGTCAGGTCGCCGGCGGCCACGGTTTCCGCGACCTTGAGGGCGCGGCCCAACGGGCGGGTGATGCCCAGCGTGAGCCACCAGGACAGCAGGCCGCCCAGCGCCAGGGCCGCCAGCGCCATGGCGCCCAGGCTGAGCCGGCTTGAGCGGTACAGCAGGTCGATGGCGCTCACGGTCTTGTCGATGTTGGCTTTCTGGAAAGACAGCATGGCCTTGATGCTGGCGTCATAGGCTTCCAGCGCCGGCACCAGTTTGCTGTCGACCATTTCCAGCGCCTGCTCGGCCTGGCCCTCGGCCTTGAGCTTGAGCGCCGCGGCGCGGATGCCGATGTAAGCACTGCGCTTCGTCAGGCTGTCTTCGTAGAGCTTTTTTTCCTCGGGCGTTTCCAGCATGGCCAGCAGCTTTCCCGAGGTCTCGGTGATCGCCAGGCTGGTTTTCGAAATCGCCTTCTGGAAGTATTCCTGGTCGCGCGGGTCGCTGGTCTTGACCAGCGCGAAGGTGCGCACGCTGTTGGTGCTGGTGGCCACCAGCCAGTCGGCCGCCAGCCTTTCCTTGACCAGCGCGCGGCTGGCCATGTCGCTGGTGGCGTGGCCTACGCCCTGCAGGCGCCAGATGCCCAGCGCCGCGATGGCGGTGAGGAACAGCAGCACCAGGGCGAAGCCCAGGCCTAAACGTGTTCCGATCTTGAAATTGCGGATGATCATGGGCGTCTTTGTGTGTGGGGCTTGTGTGTGCTGGCGTGTGCTTGTGGCCGGTGTCAGGTGTTCATCTGCCGCATGATGCGCACCAGTTTTCCGCCGTACTCGGGATCGGTCGCATAACCGGCGCGCTGCAGGCCGTGGGCCGCCTCGGCCGGGTCGCGCGTGGCGACCACGCCGGCATAGCGCGGGTTGTTCGAGAGGAATTTCGCGTAGTCGGCAAAGGCTTCGTCATAAGAGCCGTAGGCGCGGAAGGCGGCGCGTGTTTTCTGCGGCGCGCCGTTGACAAATTCGGTCGTGGCGGTTTCGGCCACGGGGCCCTTCCAGCTTCGGTCGGCCTTGATGCCGAAGACGTTGAAGCTGCTGCTGCCGTCTTCCATGCGGATCTCGCGCTTGCCCCAGCCGGACTCCAGCGCCGCCTGCGCCATGATCAGCTGCGCCGGCACGCCGCTGGCTTCGCTGGCGCGCTGCGCGGCCGGCAGCAGGCGCGAGACAAAGGCCTCGACGTGCGCCTGCGGCAGCGCGCTGCGGCTCAGCGTCGCCTGCGCGGTGGCTTCTTCATACAGCGACAGGTCGGGCGCGCGGCCCACAGTCGCAGAGGCCTGCGGCAGCGGGCGGGATTTGGGCGCCACCGCGCCGGCCTCGCCGGGGAGGACGAGCATGGGCAGGCCGCCGGCTTGCGGCGCCGCCGCCTCGCCGCCGGCCATGCGGCTCAGCTGCGCGTACATGGCATCGGCCAGGCCCAGGCCGCGGCCCGAGAGGTTTTGCGACAGCTGCTGGTCCAGCATGGAGGTGTACATCTTTTCGGACTGGCTGCTGAACAGGCCGTCCGAGGGCGTGGCCTCGCGCATGCTTTTGAGCACCATGTTCATGAACATGACCTCGAACTGCTTGGAGGCCTGCTTCATGCCTTCCTGCGGGGAGGCGCGTGCCGTGCGCCGCAGCTCGTCCACGCCCTGCACGTCCAGCGACAGGCGCTGGTCGAGCACGCCGGCGGCCGGCAGGTTCATGCCGTTGAGGTTGGCAAGGCTGGCGTCGCGCATCAAATAATCTCGAGTTCGGCGCGCAGCGCGCCCACGGCCTTCATGGCCTGCAGGATGGACACCAGGTCCTGCGGGTTGGCACCCAGCGCGTTGAGGCCCTTGATCACGTCGGCCAGCGAGGCACCGCCCTTGACGACCTGCAGCGCGCCGCCGCCCTGGCTCAGCTCGATCTGCGAGCGCTGGGCCGCCACGGTGTTGCCGCCCGAAAAGGGGCCGGGCTGGCTGATCACCGGTTCGGTGTTGATCACCACCGAGAGGCTGCCGTGCGCCACCGCACAGTCGTTGATGCGCACCGTCTGGTTCATCACCACCGAGCCGGTGCGCGCGTTGATCACCACCTTGGCCACGGCCTGCGAGGGGTTCACGTCGAGGTCTTCGATGCGGGCCAGGAAGCCGACACGCTCCTCGGGCCGGGCCGGCGCGCTGACCTGGATCACGCGGGCGTCCAGCGCCTGCGCGGTGCCGGGGCCGAAGCTGCGGTTGATCGCGTCCACGGCTTTCTGCGCGGTGCCGAAATCGGTTTTGTTGAGTTCAATCATCAGCGTGCCGTCGCCGCCCAGCGGCGATTCCACCGCGCGCTCGACGATGGCACCGGCCGGGATGCGGCCCGAGCTCAGCTGGTTGACCTTGACCTGGCTGCCGCTGGCCGAGGCGCCCGCGCCGCCGACCACCATATTGCCCTGCGCCAGCGCATAGACCTGGCCGTCCGCGCCCTTGAGCGGCGTCATCAGCAGCGTACCGCCGCGCAGGCTCTTGGCATTGCCCAGCGAGGACACGGTGATGTCGATGGCCTGGCCCGGCCGCGCAAACGGCGGCAGCACGGCGGTCACCATCACGGCCGCCACGTTCTTGAGCTGCATATTGGTGCCGGGCGGCACCGTCACGCCGAGCTGGCCCAGCATGTTGTTGAGGCTCTGGGTGGTGAAAGGCGTCTGCATGGTCTGGTCGCCGCTGCCGTCCAGGCCCACCATCAGGCCGTAGCCTATCAGCGGGTTGTCGCGCACGCCCTGGATGCTGGCGAGGTCCTTGAGGCGTTCGGCTTGTGCGGGCGCCATGGCCAGGACCGGCAGCAGCAGGCACAGCTTCAGGGCCAGCAGGCCCAGGGATGGAAGTTTCGGTGTGGTGCGCATCATGGTCGGAACAGGTTCAGAAGGGCAGGACGTTGAGGAAGACACGCTGCAGCCAGCCCATGGTCTGCGCTTCGTCGATGTAACCCTTGGCGCTGTACTCGATGCGCGCGTCGGCCACCTGGCTGGAAGGCACGGCGTTGTTGGCGCCCACGGTGCGCGGGTTGACCACGCCCGAGAAGCGTATGTATTCCGTGCCCTGGTTGATCAGCATCTGCTTTTCGCCGCTGACCAGCAGGTTGCCGTTGGCCAGCACCTCCACCACGGTGACCGTGATCACGCCGTTGAAGGTGTTCCTGGAATTGGCGCCGCCCTTGGCGCTCATGACGTTCTTGCCGCTCGCGTCGGCATTCTGGTCGCTCGATATCAGGCCGCTGATCAGCTTGGGGACCACGCCCAGGATGGACGTCGCGCTGCTCGTGCGGCTGGCGTCGGCGGCGGAGTTCTTGCTGGCATTGATGTTCTCGCTGACCACGATGGTCAGGATGTCGCCGACGTAGCGCGGGCGCCGGTCTTCAAACAAGGCTTGCGTGCCGAAACCGGTGCGGTAGATGGAGCCGTTGGCGGGCCCGGCCTGGCGCGGCTGCGCCTCGGCGCGCGCCGTCATGGGTTGCTGCACGATGGGCTCGCGCGGCATCTGGGCGCAGCCGCCCAGCAGCAGCCCGACGGCGGCCGCCATCCAGCCGCAGGCGCGGCCGATGTGCGCTATCGGGCCGGCCATCACAGTTGCGCCAGGCGCGCGAGCATCTGGTCGGAGGTCTGCACCGCTTTGCTGTTGATCTCGTAGGCGCGCTGGGTCTGGATCATGTTGACCAGCTCTTCCACCACGTTCACGTTCGACGATTCGACGTAGCCCTGGTTCAGCACGCCGGCGCCGTTCTGGCCGGGCGCGGTCTGGTTGGCGCCGCCCGAGGCGTCGGTTTCGACATAGAGGTTCTCGCCCTTGCTTTCCAGGCCCGCGGGGTTCATGAAGGTCGCCAGCTGGATCTGGCCGATCTGCACGTTGGCGCTGCTGCCGCCCTGCGTGATCGACACCGTGCCGTCCCTGCCTATGGTCATGCCGGTGGTGTCCTGCGGCAGCGTGATGGCCGGCTGCAGCGGGTAGCCGTTGGCGGTCACGAGCTGGCCGTTCTGGTCGGGCTGGAAAGAGCCGTCGCGCGTGTAGGCATTGGTGCCGTCCGGCATCAGCACCTGGAAGAAGCCGCCGCCGTTGATGGAGACGTCGCGCGGGTTGTCGGTCTTGGTCGGGTTGCCCTGGGTGTGGATGCGCTCGGTCGCCACCACGCGCGCGCCGGTGCCGATCTGCAGGCCGGACGGCATGCGCGTCTGGTCCGAAGTCTGGCCGCCGCTCTGGCGCAGGTTCTGGTACAGCAGGTCCTCAAACACCGCACGGCTGCGCTTGAAACCCGTGGTGCCCACGTTGGCCAGGTTGTTGGACACGACATCGAGCTGGGTCTGCTGCGCATCCAGGCCGGTCTTGGCGATCCAGAGGGAACGAATCATGGGAAAACTCCTGCGGAGGTAAAGAGGTGGTGAAGGGTGGGAGGGCGAATGCCGGGTCAGCTGTTGCCCAGCAGCTTGTTGGCCTGCTGGTCGTTGCCCTCGGCGGTCTGCAGCGTCTTCATCTGCATCTCGAAGCGCCGCGCGTTGGAAATCATCTGCACCATGGCTTCGACCGGGTTGACGTTGCTGCCCTCGAGCGCGCCGGTCTGCAGGCGCACGTCCGGGTCGGCCTGCGGCGCGGGCCGGCCCGGCTGCATGCGGAACAGGCCGTCGTCGCCGCGCACCAGGTCGGCCACGGCCGGGTTGACCAGCTTCAGGCGGCCGACTTCGGCGGCGCCCACGGCCGGGTCGCCCGCGCCTATGGCCGTGAGCACACCGTCGCCGCCCACCACGAGTGAGGAGCCGGGCGGCACCACCAGCGGGCCGGCATCACCCATCAGCGGACGCCCGCCCTGGGTGCTGACCTGGCCTTCGGCGCCGACCTGCAGGTTGCCCAGGCGCGTGTAGGCTTCGCTGCCGTCGGGCAGTTGCACCGTGAGCCAGCCGTCGCCGCGCACCGCGACGTCCAGCGGGCGGCCGGTCTGCATCAGCGGGCCGGCGCTCATGTCGGCGCCGGGCGTGGTCGCCACCACCATGGAGCGGGTGCCCATCTCTTCGCCGACGACCGGTACCGCGCGAAAGCTGTTGATCTGCGCGCGAAAGCCGGGCGTGGAGGCGTTGGCCATGTTGTGCGCCACCGAGGCCTGCTGCTCCAGCGCCTGCTTGGCGCCGGCCAGGCCGATGTAAATCATCCGGTCCATGCTGTTCCCTGTTGTCTAAACACTGTGCGCCGGCCCGGGGGCCTCAGCGCATGTTCACCAGGGTCTGCATGACCTGGTCCTGCGTCTTCACCGTCTGCGCGTTGGCCTGGTAGGTGCGCTGGGCGATGATCAGGTTCACGAGCTCGGCGGTCAGGTCGACGTTGGAGGCCTCGACCGCACCGGACGCCAGCGCGCCCAGCTTGGTGCCGCTGCCCGGCGAGCCGGTCAGGGGCTGGCCCGACTCGGCGGTCTCGGCCCAGACGTTGTCGCCCTTGGGCTGCAGGCCGTTGGGGTTGACGAAGGACGAGAGCACGACCTGGCCCAGGGTCTGGGTCTGCTCGTTGGAATACTTGCCGGTGATGGTGCCGTCTTCATTGATCGCGAAGGCCGTCAGCTGGCCGGAGGTGAAGCCGTCCTGCGTGAGTTTTTTCGGGTCGTTGACGTTGCCGAACTGGGTCGACTTGGTCAGGTCCATGGTGAAGCTCATCGCGTTCGAGCCGTTGGCGAAATTGAGGCCGGCGAAATTGATCTTGCCGCCCACCAGCGTCGTCGGCGCGCCGGCGACCAGATTGCCGTTGCCGTCGAAGCTCAGGGTGCCGGTGGCCAGCGGCGCGCTGTTGGCGACCACGGGCGGGCCGGCCGGCGTGGGCGCGGCGAGCATGGCGCCCGCCGCGTTGAGCGGGTAGCCGTCGGCCGTGGCATAGACGCTCCAGGCGTTAGGGCCGGTCTTCACGAAGAAGGTGGCGACCTCATGCGAATTGCCCAGCGAGTCGTAGACCTTGACCGGGTTGGAATAGCTGTAGGTGGCCGAGTTGTTGGCGTCAAAAGGCGTGGCGGTGGGGACGGCGCTGCGCGAATCGAGGTTGTACTGCGACACGATGCTTTGTGTGGCCTTGGGTGCCATGGCCGCGGTGGGCAGTTGCAGCGGGCCCGGGGTTCCGCCGGCCACCGTGCCGTTGGCCGAGAGCTGGTAGCCGGTCAGGCGCAGGCCGCCGGCGTTGACGATGAAACCGTCGGCGTCCTGGTCGAACTGGCCGTTGCGCGAATACATGATCTCCCCGCTGGGGCTGGCCATGCGGAAGAAGCCGTCACCGTTGACGATGGCCACGTCCAGCCCGCGCGTGCTGCTCTGCACCGCGCCGGCGCTGAAGTTCTGCACCACGGCCGCAACCCGCGTGCCCAGGCCGACGCGGGAGCCCGCATAGACATCGGAGAACAGCGTGTTGCCCGACTTGAAGCCCACGGTGCCGGAGTTGGCGATGTTGTTGCCGATGACGTCGAGATTGCTGGCGGAGGCGTTCAGGCCACTCACCCCTTGTGCGAAACCCATGGTGTTTCCTTTTGATTCAGTTGATTGCTTGCTGGCGGTTGAAGGGAGAAGTCAAAGGGGCGGCTGCGCCCGGATCGAATACTGAAAACCTGAAAAGAGTCAGAGCACCTGCCGGACTTCATCCAGCCCGGCCTTGCGGCCCGCGCCCAAATCGAGCGAAGCGCCACCGTAGACCTGCGCGACGCTCGCCACCTTGGCGTAGGTCAGCGCCAGGGACAACACGTCCTCCTTGCCGGCCTTGGCCGTCACGCTGAGGGTGTAGGCGCCGTCGGGCGCGGCGGTGCCGGTGTCGGTCTTGCCGTCCCAGTCGACCATCTTCACGCCGGGCGGCAGCGCGCCCAGGTCGAAAGTGCGCACGGTCTCGCCGGCGGCGTTCTTCACGCTGACCTTCACCGAGTCGGCGGCGCCTGCCAGGTCGATGCCGAATTTCTCTGGCGCGCCGTCTTTGAGCGTCACGTCCTTGCCCGGCACCAGCACGGTGCGGCCAATCAGCGCGGCCGACTGCAGCACCTGGCTGGAGCCGCTCTGGGCCAGCAGCGACTGCACCGCGCCATTGAGTTTTTCAATGCCGCTCACGGTGCTCATCTGCGCCAGCTGCGAGGTCAGCTGGGCGTTGTCCAGCGGGTTCAGCGGGTCCTGGTTGTTCAGCTGCGTGACCAGCAGCTTGAGGAAGCGCTGCTCGCTGTCTGCGGCGGAGCCCTGCTGGGACACCATGGAACCCAGCGCGCTGGCGGCGTCGGATGCGGCGGGGGCGTTCACGGCCATCAATCTTCTCCTGTGTGTGGAATAAGGGGCGCGGCGCTCACTGGCCGACCGTCAGGGTTTTGAGCATCAGCGTCTTGGCGGTGTTGAGCACCTCGACGTTGGCCTGGTAGGAACGCGAGGCCGAGATCATGTTGACCATCTCCTCCACCGGGTTCACATTGGGCATGGAGACATAACCTTCCGCATTGGCCGCCGGGTTCTTCGGGTCGTGCACCAAACGAAAGGGAGATTGGTCTTCGATCACGCGAGAGACCCGCACGCCGCCGATTGCATCGCCCGGCACGGGCGCGGTCTCAAACACCACCTGGCGCGCGCGGTAGGGCTGGCCATCGGGGCCGGCGACGCTGTCGGCATTGGCCATGTTGCTGGCCGCCACGTTCATGCGCTGGGACTGCGCCGTCATGGCGGAACCGGCGATCGCGAAGATGCCGCTGGAGCTGTTGAAATCCGCCATGGCTTAAACCTGTTCTTGTTGATGTGTGTTGACGAGGAGTGGTTTACTGGGCCGCCGCCAGCAGCGACTTGATCTTGGCGCCCAGCAGTGTGAGGTTGGCTTCGTAGCGCATGGCGTTGTCGGCGAAGTTGACACGCTCCATGTCCATCTCCACCGTGTTGCCGTCGATGCTGGACTGCGCGGGCGTGCGGTACAGCAACTCGCCCTCGCCGGCCGCATGCGCCTCGCCGGCCAGGTGGCGCGCCGAGGTGGTAGCCATCGTCATCGACATGGACTGGCGGCCGCGCTCCACCGCCTCCGTGAGGCGGCTGCTGAAGTCGAAGTCGCGCGCCTTGTAGTTGGGCGTGTCCGCATTCGCGATGTTGGCCGACAGCACTTCCTGCCGCCGCGCCCTGAGGCTCAGCGCCTCCTGGTGAAAGCGCAGTGCCGAATCCAGTTTGTCGAGCATGTTTTTCTCCGTCATTTCAGCCGTGGCGCACGGGCGCCACCGCCGTTGATGTCCAAAAATAATTGTAGGAATGGCCTGTTTTCGCAATCTGCGGAACAGACGGCGTTTCGGCATCCAATTCAGGCCTTCCGGGTGCCGCAGAGCCATGCATTCCAAGTTACGCATTGCACTACTGAGAGACGGTTTTCAATCGCATGAACAACAGCCCGATTGCCTCGCACTTCAAGCCTTGCGCAGCGCTGCCGATTCCTAGAATCAAGGCCTATACCCGTTTTCAATCTGCGTAAACCTGCGAAATCTGTGGATGAATTCATATCCGCAGATTTCGCAGGTTTACGCAGATGAAGACATCTAAGCGACGCACGGCTTGTGTCAAAAAAGCCTGTCTATTGAAAGATTCCCTCAAGATGTTCGCGTTCGGAGCCCTGCTCTCACGATTCGTACCCAGCGTGGTGCTGGTGATGGCAAGCGTGGCCGCCTTGAGCCCACCGGCGCAAGCCGCGGGCCCGCACCCCGCGCCGCTGGCCGGCGACGCGCGCCCCGTGATCGAGCAGTTTTTGCAAAACCAGGCCGCGGGCCTGCCCGGCCGGGTGGTGATCACGATCGACACACCGATGTCGGGCGCGCTGCCGCCCTGCGATGCGCTCGAACCCTTTCTGCCCGGCGGCGCACGCCTCTGGGGCCGCGTGTCGGTCGGCGTGCGCTGCAACGCGGGCCAGCCCTGGACGCGTTATGTGCCGGCGTACGTCGCCGTGCACGGCAACTATTACGTCGCGGCCAGGCCCCTCAGCGCGGGGCAAGTGCTCACGCCGGCCGATGCCGCCGTCCGCGAAGGCGACCTCACGGCCCTGCCGCGCGGCGTGGTCGTGGACGCCGCCCAGTTCGACGGCGTCACGGCCCTGAACAGCATTGCCTCGGGCGCGCCGCTGCGGCGCGAATCGCTGCGCGCCGCCATCGCGGTGCAGCAGGGCCAGAACGTGCGCCTGCGCGCGCGCGGCGCCGGTTTTACCGTCAGCACCGAAGGCAAGGCCATGGCCAGCGCGGCGGCCGGGGCCCTGGTCCAGGTCAGGACGGCCGGCGGCCAGCTGCTCAGCGGCATCGCCCTGGCCGACGGCACGGTGGAGCGGGTTCGCTGAATTCCCGATTTTTTTTCAAATGACCCCTAAAGTTTTCATCCGGGCGGCCGTTAGATCGGTCAGATCCCCCTGAGGAATACCCCATGAACATCCAGAAAACCTTCACATTCCTCAAGAATGTGGCCGACAGCGTCGCTCCCACCGCCCCCCGCGAAGGCCGGCCCACGTCGGAAACCCAGGCTTCTGCCAGCCTGGCACGCCCGGCCGCGCCGGCGCCGCAGCTGTCCACCCACTCGGACTTCGACGCCGCCCGCGTGGCGCGGATCCGCGAAGAAATCAGCGCCGGCCGCTACCAGGTCAACACCGGAAAAATCGCCGACGGCCTGCTGGCCACCGTGCGCGACCTGCTGGGCGAAGAGAAAAAATGAGCGGCGCGCTGCTCAACCTGCTGCACCGGGAGCATGCCGCGACAGGCCTGTTCCTGGAGCTGCTGGTCCAGGAAGCCCAGGCCATGACCGAAGGCGCTTTCGCCGAACTGCCCGGGCTGGCCGAACGCAAATCCCACCTCGCCGACCAGATCACCCTGATAGGCCGTCGGCGCGAGGCGCAGCAGCTGGCCCTGGGTTACGGCCCCGGGCGCAGCGGCGCCGATGCCGCGGCGGCCGCCGGCGATGCCGCGCTCAAAAGCGCCTGGCAGCAGGTGCTGGCACGCGCGGCCGAGGCCCATGCGCTCAATCACCGCAACGGCGTGATGGTCCACACGCACCTGGACTTCACGCGCCAGACCCTGAACTTCCTCAAGGCCGGCGGCCAGCCGCTGTATGGGCCGGATGGGACGCACCAGTCGGGTGGTGGTGGCAACCGGCTCGCGGTTGGCTGAGGCCCTCCCGCTCCCTCCCCCGCTAGCTTAGGGCAGGGGAAGGGGTAAGCCCTCGCTCCGGCTTGCGCGCTTCCCGTGCCCTTTGCCCTTTGCTTAGACCTGCTGGCCGGGGGTAGCCCGGCA
>NZ_CAXUPF020000006.1:0-184633 GCF_964252805.1 Polaromonas sp. LjRoot131
AACTTCGCTTCGCGAAGTGAGCAAACCCCGCGCGCGTAGCGCGCCTTTTGGCGAAGAAAAGAAAACCCGCTTTGCGGGTTTCGCTAAAAGTAAGTAGCCGCCGGGCTACCCCCGGCCAGCAAGCCCATGCAGAGGGCGAGCGCGCACGCCGGAGCAAGACCCGGCTCAACGCCCCTTCCCACTCCAAGCCGCCACCACCCCAATCAACCCCATAACCAAAACCAAGCCCAAAATCACCCCCCGCCCCTCCATCACGCCCGCAAACACCCCCACCAGCATCCCGGCCAGCGGCTGCGACAAATTGTTGAGCATCACGATCACGCCGGTGGTCTTGCCCAGGTCCTTGGGCGGGATGAGCTTTTGCCGCAAGCTGCGGATGTAGACATTGAACATCTTGTCAAAGCCGATCACCAGCAAAAACCCGGCGGTATAGACCCAGAAGTTGGTGGCCAGCCCCGTGAGCAGGCCCCCGGCCAGCATCACGGTATAGGACACCAAACCCAGGGTGCGCAAGGACAGCACGCTGCGTGCGATGAACAGCAGGATGACGACGGTGGCGATCGCGCCTGCCGTTTGCAACACGGCATAGTCCCCGGCCGAGCGCTGCAGCAGGCCGGTCACCATGGCGGCCGAGGTGGCCAGCGTGACGCCTATCACCAGGTTGACGCCGGCCGCGAGTGCGATGACTTTCTTGAGGCCGGGCAGGTGCAGCACCTGAGAGAACGCGGTGCGCACCGGCGCGGTCCAGTGGCCCGGTGCGGGCTCAGGCGCGGCCAGCACCACCTTGTTCCGGCGATGCCACCAGGTCACGGCGCCGTCGGCGATCAGGAAGAACACCGCCGTTGCGCCGACCACCATGGGCCAGGGCATCCAGCGCAGCAGCAGCGAGGCGAGCAAGGGGCCCAGCACCATGCCGAGCTGGTCGGCGATCTGTGCATGGGCCAGCACTTTTTCAAAACGATGCTCGCGGAAGATCTGCGGCAGCATGACCTCGCGGGCCATCAAGCCCTGGGTGGTCAGCACGCCGCAGACGGCCGACAGCGCAATCAGCCAGCCGACGCCGCCGGCCCACTGGAAAGCGATCACCCCGGCAATGCAGACCAGTGCGCGGTACAACTGGCTGATGCGCAGCAGCTTGAGCGGCGAGATGCGGTCGCACAGCGCGCCGCAGACCGGAAAGGCCAGGAAGCGCGGAAGGGTTTCGAGGGTGAAGGCGATGCCGGACCAGGCAACGCTGCCGGTGGTTTCAAACACCACCAGGGGCACGAGGAAGAGCAGGATCTGGTCGGCCAGCCGGGAGAAAAACAGCGAGGCATAAAACAGCAGCCCGCTGGCATCACGCTTGTCGCTCACCCCTGCTCCCGCTGATCCCGATGCCTTGCGCACCGGCTTGTTGTTGTTCCAAAAATGGGGCGGCCCGGCGCGGTGCCGGCCGCCGGCGCTCAGTTGTGGTCTGCGGCGTCCTCGGCCGGCCAGTCGCGGATGTAGGCCTTGAGCATCTTGTTTTCGAAGTTCTGGCTGTCGACCACGGCCTTGGCGACGTCGTAAAGGCTGATGACGCCCATCAACACCTTCTGGTTCATGACGGGCATGTAGCGCGCGTGGCGCTCCAGCATCATGCGGCGGACCTCGTCGAGTTCGGTTTCGGAGGTGCAGGTCAGCGGGTGGTCGTCCATGGCGGTGCGCACCAGCGTGCTGCCGATCTCGCCGCCGTTCTTGACGATGCAGACGATGACCTCGCGGAAGGTCAGCATGCCGACCAGGTCGCCGTGCTCCATGACGACCAGCGAGCCTATGTCTTTGTCGGCCATGATCTGGGTGGCCTTGGCCAGGGGTTCGTCAGGCTGGACGGTGTAAAGCGTGTTGCCTTTCACGCGCAGTATGTCTAGAACCTTCATGGCGATCTCCTCGGTTGTGCTGCCAACATGGCCCTCATTGTCCCACCGCCGCGCGGTGAGAGGGGGAATTCAGTTTAAATATAGCCCACAATCAAACGGCTGGTTGCAACAAATTCCCTGCGTACGGCCACTTTTTTCTGACTGGAGACAAACCCATGCCCGGTTATTCCGATCCCGGATTCGACACCCTGGCGCTGCACGCGGGCGCTTCGCCCGACCCGGCCACGGGTGCGCGCGCCGTGCCCATCCACCTGACGACTTCTTTTGTCTTCGAGTCCAGCGACCACGCGGCCAGCCTGTTCAACCTGGAACGTGCGGGCCACGTCTATTCGCGCATCAGCAACCCGACCAACGCGGTGCTGGAGCAGCGGGTGTCGGCGCTGGAAGGCGGCATAGGCGCGATCGCCACCGCCAGCGGCCAGGCCGCGCTGCACCTGTCGATCGCCACGCTGATGGGCGCGGGCTCGCACATCGTGGCCTCGACGGCGCTCTACGGCGGCAGCCAGAACCTGCTGCACTACACCATGCGCCGCTTCGGGATAGACACGACTTTCGTCAAGCCCGGCGACCTGGACGGCTGGCGCGCCGCGGTCCGGCCCAATACCAAACTGTTCTTCGGCGAAACCGTGGGCAACCCCGGACTGGACGTGCTGGACATCCCGGCGGTGTCGGCCCTGGCCCATGAGGCGGGCGTGCCGCTGCTGGTGGATTCCACCCTCACCTCGCCCTGGCTGATCAAGCCCTTTGAACACGGCGCCGACCTGGTCTACCACTCGGCCACCAAGTTCCTGAGCGGGCACGGCACCGTCATCGGCGGCATCGTGGTCGACGGCGGCAGCTTCGACTGGGAAAAGTCCGGCAAATTCGCCGAACTGACCGAGGCCTACGACGGTTTCCACAACATGGTGTTCAGCGAGGAAAGCACGGTGGGCGCCTTTTTGCTGCGCGCGCGCCGCGAGGGCCTGCGCGACTTCGGCGCCTGCATGAGCCCGCACACCGCCTGGCTGATCCTGCAGGGCATCGAAACCCTGCCGCTGCGCATGGCACGGCACATGGGCAATACCGAAAAAGTCGTGCAATTCCTGGCCAGCCACCCGATGGTGTCGCGTGTGGGCCATCCCATGCTCGAATCCCATCCCAGCCACGCGCTCGCGAAAAAGCTGCTGCCGCGCGGCGCGGGCTCGGTGTTCAGCTTCGACATCAAGGGCAACCGTGAGCAGGGCAAGGCTTTCATCGAGGCGCTCAAGGTCTTCAGCCACCTGGCCAATGTCGGCGACTGCCGCAGCCTTGTCATCCACCCGGCCAGCACCACCCACTTCCGCATGACGGACGAGGCGCTGGCGGCCGGCGGCATCACGCAGGGCACGATACGCCTGTCCATCGGCCTGGAAGACCCGGACGACCTGGTGGACGACCTCAAGCGTGCCCTCAAGGCGGCTGAAAAAGCGGCCGTGAAAGCGGGGGCCTGAGCATGTACCTCGACGTCAACGGCCACAAAACCTATTGCTACACCGGCGGCAAGCCTTTTGACGCCGCCAAACCCACGGTGGTATTTATCCACGGCGTGCTGAACGACCACAGCGTGTGGATTTTTCAGACACGCTATCTGGCCAACCACGGCTGGAACGTGCTGGCGGTCGACCTGCCCGGGCATTGCAAAAGCGAAGGCGAAGCACCGTCGTCGGTGGAAGAAGCCGCGGACTTTATCGCGGCACTGCTGGGCGCCGCCGGCGTAGAGCGCGCCGCCCTGGTCGGCCATAGCTGGGGCTCGCTGATCGCACTGGAAGCGGCTTCGCGGCTCAAAGAGCGTGTGAGCCATCTGGTGCTGGTGGGCACGGCCTTTCCCATGAAGGTCTCGCAGGCTTTGCTCGACGCCGCACTCCACGAGCCGATGAAGGCGCTGAACATGGTCAATGTGTTCTCACGCAGCACGCTGGCGCCGCCGCTGGGCGCCGGCAGCTGGGTGCATGGTGCCAGCATGGCGCTGGGACGGCGCGTGCTGGCCAGCAACACCAAAGCCAATGTGTTCCACCGCGGCTTCAAGGCCTGCGACAGCTATGCCAATGGCGAGGCCGCCATGGCCCAGATCAGCTGCCCGGTGCTGTTCGTGCTGGGCGCGCAGGACCAGATGACCACCCCGAAGGCCGCGCAGGCGCTGGTCAGCAAAGCCAGGGACAGCGGCAAAAAGGTCAGTGTCGCCAGCCTGCCGGTGGGCCACCACCAGATGAGCGAGACGCCGGAGGCCACGCTGTTCGCGATCCGCGATTTCCTTCAATCCGCCTGAACCGCCGATGGCCGCGTCCCTCCTCATCCCCACGCTCGCGCAGGCGGTGGAGCACGTTCTCGCCGCGGTGGAAGGCGACATCGTGCTCGGCCTGCCGCTGGGCATAGGCAAGCCCAACCCCTTCGTGAACCTGCTCTACCGCCGCATCAAGGCCATGGGCGGCGACGCGAAGCCCCGTCGCCTGAAGATCATCACCGCGCTGTCGCTGGAAAAGCCGGAAGGCGCCAGCGAGCTGGAGCAGCACTTCCTGGCGCCGCTGGTGGAGCGGGTGTTCAAGGACTACCCCGACCTCGACTACGTCAAGGACCTGCGCGCCGGCGTGCTGCCGCCGCACATCGAGGTCAGCGAGTTCTTCTTCAAGACCGGCGACTACCTCGGCAACGAGCGCGCGCAGCAGGCCTATATCTCGACCAACTACACCTTCGTGGCGCGCGACATGGGCGTGCTCGGCGTGAACGTGATCGCGCAGGCGGTGGCGGCCCGTGACACGGCGGATGGCACCGAACTTTCGCTGTCCAGCAACCCCGACGTGACGTTTGAGCTGGCGCAGCGCCAGGCCGAAGGCGGCCGGCCGCTGCTCAAAGTGGGCGTGATCAACCGGCAACTGCCCTTCATGCCCGGGCCGGCGATCACGCCGCCCGGGTTTTTTGACGTGGTGGTGACTGACACCGCCGCCACGCACGCACTGTTTGCGCCGCCCAACGGCAAGGTTGCCACGGCCGACTACGCCATTGCCCTGCATGCGGCCAGCCTGGTGGTGGACGGCGGCACATTGCAGATCGGCATAGGCGCGCTGGGCGACGCGATCGCCCAGGCCCTGGTCGTGCGCGAGCGCGCCAACGCCGACTACCGCCGCATCATGGCCGCGCTCTGCACCGACGGCCTGGACGGCCGCGAACTGGGCGGCTTTGGGCAAGGCCTCTACGGCTGTTCGGAAATGTTCGTCAACGGCTTCCTGCAGCTCATGCGGGCCGGCATCCTGCGCCGCGAGGTATTTGACGACGAGGCTGTGCAGCGCCTGGTCAACGAGGGCCGGATACCCGGCCTGGCCGTCACTCCGGACACCCTGGCCGCGCTGCTGGAAGCCGGGCGCATACGGCCCGCGCTGGATGCGCAGGACCTGACCTTCCTCCATGCCTTGGGCGTGCTAACCGCCGGGGTCAGCCTCAGCGCTGACGGTGACCTTGACGTCCAGGGCCGGCGCATCGCCAACCGGCTGGACGATGCCGCAGTGCGCACGGCGCTGCGGGACGCGGGCGGCCTGGGCCAACGCCTGGCCGGCGGCGTGGTGCTGCACGGCGGCTTTTTCCTGGGTCCGACCGATTTTTACGAAGGGCTGCGCAACATGCCGCCCGAGGCGCTGGCCCGCATCGCCATGACGCGCATCGATTTCATCAACCAGCTCCATGGCCGCAGCGCGCTCAAGGCAGCGCAGCGCCGCAAGGCCCGCTTCATGAACACCACCATGATGGTCACGCTGCTGGGCGCGGCCGTGTCCGACGGGCTGGAGTCGGGCCAGGTCGTCTCCGGCGTGGGCGGCCAGTACAACTTTGTGGCCATGGCGCATGCGCTGCCCGATGCGCGCTCCATCCTGATGCTGCGCGCCAGCTACGAACACAAGGACGGCCTGCGCAGCACGCTGGTCTGGAACTACGGCCACGGCACCATCCCCCGCCACCTGCGCGACGTGGTGATCACCGAATACGGCGTGGCCGACCTGCGAGCCCAGCCCGACGGCGAAGTCATCAAGCGGCTGGTCGCGATTGCCGATTCGCGCTTCCAGGACGCGCTGGTGGCGCAGGCCAAGGCCGCCGGCAAGCTGGATGCGGGCTATGAAGTGCCGGAACAGTACCGCCAGAACCTGCCCGAGGTGCTGCACGCCCGCCTGCAGCCCTGGCGATCAGGCCTGCTGCCCGACTTTCCCTTCGGTACCGACCTGACCGAAGGCGAGATCGAGATGGTGACCGCGCTGCGAAAAATGCAGCAGGCCACGCGGCATCCCGTGGAACTGGTCGCCATGGTGCTCAAGAGCCTGGCCGGCACGCGCGAGGCCCCGCCGGCCTACCTGGAGCGGCTGGGGCTGGACGACGCCACCAGCTTCAAGAAAATGTTTTTGCGCAAGCTGTTTGCCGGCAACCTTTGAGGGGAGCACGTGACCGCCCCGCCGCCTTTTAACGCCACACCGCCCATGGCCGACGCCCGCGCGCAGGAAATCGCGGCGGCACTGGACCTGCGCGCCCTGCCCGCCGACTTTTACGCCAACCCCTATCCGGTGTATGCCGCGCTGCGCGAGGCCGAGCCCGTCAGGCGCATGCCCGACGGCTCCTTCTTCCTGACGCGCCATGCCGACCTGGTGGCGGTTTACCGCGACGCGCAGGCTTTCAGCTCCGACAAAAAAGTGGAGTTCGAGCCGAAATACGGCGCGGCGTCCGCGCTCTTCGAGCACCACACCACCAGCCTGGTGTTCAACGACCCGCCGCTGCACACGCGTGTGCGCAAGCTCATCATGGGCGCGCTGACGCGGCGCGCGATCGCCGACATGGAGCCCGGCCTGCTCACACTGGTCGACGGCTTGCTCGATGCGATGGAGGCCAGGGGCAGCGGCGACCTGGTGGAGGATTTCGCCTCGGCCATCCCGGTGGAGATCATCGGCAACCTGCTGGGCGTGCCGCATGCGGACCGCGCGCCGCTGCGCGGCTGGTCCCTGGCGATACTGGGCGCGCTGGAACCCAGACTGACGCCCGAGCAGGAGGCCCTGGGCAACCACAGCGTGCGCGAGTTCACGGCCTACCTCAGGGACCTGGTGGCCGACAGGCGCCGGCACCCGGGCGACCCGGAGCATGACGTGCTGACACGGCTGATCGGCAGTGAAGGTAGAGGTGAGCAGCTCAGCGAAACCGAGCTGCTGCAGAACTGCGTGTTCATCCTCAACGCCGGCCACGAAACCACCACCAACCTGATAGGCAACGCGCTGGTGGCGCTGCAGGAGCAGCCGGCGGCGCTGGCCGGCCTGCTGTCGGGCATAAAAGGGCTGGCGCACGATGCGCAGGGGCTCGAGGCGCTGCTGGCGCCGGCCGTCGACGAGTTCCTGCGCTTCGAATCGTCCAACCAGCTCAGCAACCGGCGCGCGCTGGTGGACGCAAACATTGGCGGTGTGGACATGCCGGCCGGCAGCCTGCTGACCTTGTGCATAGGCGCGGCCAACCGCGACCCGGCGCAGTTTGCACAACCCGACGAGCTGGACCTGGCGCGCCGGGACAACCGCCACCTGGCTTTTGGTTTCGGCATCCACCAATGCGCCGGGCTCAGCCTGGCACGACTGGAGGGTCGCATCGCCATTGGCCGCTTTCTCCAGCGCTTCCCGGGCTATCGCCTGACGGCCAGCCCCACGCGCGGCGGCCGTGCGCGCTTCAGGGGTTTCCTGAAAGCGCCTTTTTCCATCATCTAATCGGCCTTGATCCAGTGCTGCGGCGCCGCCGCGAGCGCCTGCAGCAAGCCCCGGGTTGAAGGCAGGTGGGGCGTGGCGGGCTGGCCCGGCTGCGCCAGTGAATCGAGCAGGCGCGACAGGTTCTGCGCATGCGGCAGCAAGGGCCCGAGAAACCGCGTTCCGCCCGCATCGGCGACCAGCAGCGTGGGGAAGGTTTCCACTTCAATGTCGCCGACCAGTTCGGCCTGGTCTTCGATGTCCAGCCAGGCAAAGCGGCTGCCGGGGTAGCGCGCCGCCATGTCCGCAAAGAGTTCGCCATAGTCCCGGCACAGGCCGCACCAGTCGGCGCACAGGCAGATGACCCAATGCACCGAAGAATCCGGTGGACTGGGGGATGCCGCTGGCGGCGTTATTGTGAGGGGCATGCGATGGAGGGAACCGGCGTGGGCAGCGGGGATTGACTATTATGGCGACGCCCGCAAAATGGGGAGCGACACGGGGCTATCCCGGCGCAGGAGACACATCATGGACACCACGACCACGCACGGCGAGACGGCGCAAGCCGGCCTGCCCACCGCATCCGCCAGCCCACCTGTAGACCCGCGGAGCTTCGACTCCTTCGTGAGCTTCTACCCCTTCTATCTCAACGAACACCGCAATCCGACCTGCCGCCGCCTGCATTTTGTGGGCTCCACGCTCACGCTGCTGTGCCTGGCGGCCCTGGTCGCCACGCGCAACCCCTGGTGGCTGCTGGCCGGCCTGCTGTGCGGTTACGGCTTTGCCTGGATAGGCCACTTCGGGTTTGAGAAGAACAAGCCCGCGTCCTTCAAGCGGCCGCTTTACAGCTTCATGGGCGACTGGGTCATGTACCGGGATATGTGGCTGCAGGCCTTTAAACGCCTTAAAACACTTTAAAGAGGCGCCTGGCAGGCCTGCAAGCTGGGCCTAATGCGGGCCCTGCGGCTGGAAAATGCTGGCCTTGAGCGCCTTCAGGCAAGCAGACCCTGCGTGCAGGGCGGCTTCATGTGTCGGGTAGGGATGGTCAGAACCTTCAATGCGGACATCGGCGTCGCGTTCGTCGGCGGACAGCTGGGTGACCACCCAATAAAACAGGCCGACCGACGGCTCTTTGACGCGGACCGCGAGCGGCCCTGGCGGCAGCGGTAGCGTTGGAGGCATGGCACTCATAACACCCTCCCGAGTTCATTGCTCACGTCCTTGGCCGCGGGGCCGACCTCGGCCACGGCCACGCGCAATTCGAGTTCGCTGCAGGCCAGCGCGGCGACCCAGTAGTTCAGGGAAGCTTCCTTGTTGATGTCGATGGGCTCGTTTTTGAGGGGCGCGGCGGGCGCATAAGCGGGTGATGTCACGGGTTTTCTCCAGCGAGGGTTGAAAGGGATGCGGAGAATCTTGACCCATGCCGTACGCGCGCCTTGTAAGAATCCGGCCCGCGAATTTGAAGTCACGCCCGAACAAGAGCAACGAAACGTGCCTGAGGTGACAGAGGCTTAACAACCTTGACAAAAGGTTGACGCTTTTAAAACCAGAGCTTATGAGCTTCTATGCAATCAGGGCGATCGGGCCTTGTGGAGCCGGATTGCGGGCTCAAACCTGTTTTTGCGCCGCACGTTTGCGTGCCACCGGCTTTTTGCCTGCCGCGGCCGTGGGGCGGGAAGCGGCCTGCTTTTCGGTGTAGCGTTGATAGAGCTTGGCTGCCAGGCCGGAGGTGATGGCAAATACCAGCAATTTTTTCAGCATGAGAAATCTCCGTGAAGTGAAAGGACAAGGCCGGCTATCAGCCTGTCTCACATCGTAGGAATTTCATCGCAGCGCGGAGGTGCGCCTGGGCCGCAAACCTGTGTGCGGCCAGTCCGACTGGCCGTCGGGGCGGGCTCAGGCGCCGGGCTCGCCGTCCACGCGGATACCCAGCTGCTTGATCTTGACGCGCTGCTCCACGGCGAGGCTCCATTGCTCGAAATCCTCATTGGTGGGCGCGGGGCCGTTGCCGGTCTGGTAGGCCCACATCTTGGCCGTCAGTGCGTCGTAAATCTGCCTGGCGTCGCGCTGCTGCTGGCGCTCCTCGGCGATGGCGCCGTCAAGCTTTTCCCGGGCATGGGTTTTTGCTGGCATCTTTCTGTGCGTGGAAAAACAGGGGGTTTTTATTTTGTTACAAGGTGCCATTGCCAACAAGTATTCCCCGTCATTCCGTCGGATTTTTCCGGACGCGGCTTACGCCCGGAACAAATTCTTATAGCGCGTCGCGCAGCCGCAGGCCGGGCCAGCCAGCCTTTTCCCACAGGCCTTGCACCGCCTCGGCCTTGTCGAGCAGCAACTGCCGCATCAGCGGCTCCAGCGGCGTGGCGTCGGGGTCGGCCAGCAGCAGGAAGCGGGCTTCTTCCTCGCCCTCCGCCTCGTTAAGCTGGCCCACCCAGTCCAACGCCACCAGGGTTTCCAGCACCGGCTCGAGCTGGAGCCCGTCCACCTGCAGCCGTTCAGCCAGCTGCGAGGCACTCAAGCCTCTTCGCGGGGTGGCTAGCGCCTGGTGCAGCTGTTGCAGCGTTTCGATGGCAAGCTGGAAGTACCAGCCGTGCGCACTGCCGCGGCGCGCCACGCCGGCCAGCAGGCTGGGCAGGTAGGCCGCGATCACCGCGCCCATGAGCACGATGACCCATGAGACGTAAATCCACACCAGCAGGATAGGCAAGGTGGCGAAAGCACCGTAGACCAGGGAATAAGTGGGCACGGCCCCCAGGTAAAGGCTGAGCACCCGCTTGGCGACTTCGATGCCGGCGGCGACGAAGAGTCCCCCCACCCAGGCATGCGACCACTTCACATAGGTGTTGGGCACGTAGCGGTACATCGCCGCCATGCCCCCGGCCACCAGGAAAAACTGCAGGATGCTGAGCAGGAAACGCAGGCTCACCGGCAAGGCGCCCACCAGGCCGCCCGAGGCCGACAGCACATAGGAAGTGACCGCCAGGCTGGCCGCCAGCAGCAACGGCCCCAGGGTGATGGCGGCCCAGTAGATCAGCACGCGTTGGGTGAGCGGCCTCGCCTTCTTGACGCGCCAGATGCCGTTGAGGGTGCGGTCTATGGTGAGGATCAGCGCGATGGCCGTGACCAGCAGCACAGCCAGGCCGGCGATGCCCAGCTTGTTGGCCTGGCGGCTGAACTGCGTGAGGTAGCCCAGCACCTGGCGCGCGATGTTGTCCGGGATCAGGCTTTGCACCAGCCAGGCCTGCAGCGCACCCTGCAGTTTCGAAAACATCGGGAAGGCCGTGAAAATCGCCAGCGCCACGGTAAAAAAAGGCACCAGCGCAATCGAGGTGGTGAAGGTCAGGCTGCTGGCCGTCAGGCCCATGTGGTCTTCGCGGAAACGGTCACGCAGGGTCAGTGCCGTGCCGCGCCACGGGAAGCGCGACAGGTCGGCCAGGAGGTCCTGCAGGGATTGCTGAAATTTCATCCCCGGTATCATGCCACTGAGATTCTTACGACCATGAACAAAACAACACAAATCGACCTCACCCGCCGCCTGGCGCTGGCCAGCCTGCTGGGCCTCATCGTGCTGGGCCTGGCCTGGGAAATGTGGCTGGCGCCCATACGGCCGGGCGGCTCGCTGCTGGCGCTCAAGGTGCTGCCGCTGTGCATCCCCCTGGCCGGCGTCCTGAAAAACCGCATGTACACCTACCGCTGGCTCAGCCTGCTGGTATGGCTGTATTTCACCGAAGGCGTGGTGCGGGCCTGGAGCGACCGCGCGCCTGGCAACTACCTGGGACTGATCGAGGTGTTGCTGTGCCTCACGCTGTTCGCGGCCTGCGCGCTCCACGTGCGCGTACGCCTGAAAAACGCCCCAACCATCCCGACCCCATCGACCCCCTAACCTGAGCCGGAACATCGTGAGCACCCACAACCCCCTGATTGACTCCCTGCGCCAGATCGTCGGCGCCAGCAACGTCCTGACCGACGGCGACCTGACGCCCTGGGTGCAGGACTGGCGCAAGCGCGAAACCGGAAAGGCCCTGGCCGTGGTGCGCCCGGGCTCGACACCGGAAGTCGCGGCTGTGGTGAAAGCCTGCGCCGCGGCACGCGTGAGCATCGTGCCCCAAGGCGGCAATACCGGCATGGTGGTGGGATCGACGCCGGACGACAGCGGCACGCAGGTGGTGCTGAGCCTCACGCGCATGAACAAGGTGCGCACGCTGGATGCCGGCAACCTGACCATCACCGTAGACGCCGGCTGCGTGCTGCAAAACCTGCAGGAAGCCTGCGAAAAAGCCGGGTTCCTGTTTCCCCTGAGCCTGGCCTCGGAGGGCAGTTGCACCATAGGCGGCAACCTCGGCACCAACGCCGGCGGCACTCAGGTCGTACGCTACGGCAACACCCGCGACCTCTGCCTGGGGCTGGAAGTGGTGAACGCGCAGGGTGAAATCTGGGACGGCCTCACGGGCCTGCGCAAGGACAACACCGGCTACGACCTGCGCCACCTGTTCATCGGCAGCGAAGGCACGCTGGGCGTGATCACCGGCGCCACCATGAAGCTGTATCCCATGCCGAAGGCCCAGCTCACCGCCTTTGCCGCCGTGCCCACGCTTGAGGCTGCGGTGGAACTGCTGGGCCTGGCGCATGAGCACCTGGGCTCGGGCCTGACCGGTTTCGAAGTCATGGGCCAGTTCGCCCTGGGCCTCGTGGCCAAACATTTCCCGCAACAGCGCGTGCCCTTCTGGCAGGAGCACGCCTGGTGCGTGGTGCTGGAGAACTCGGACAACGAGTCCGAAACCCACGCGCGTGAATGTTTCGAGCGCCTGCTCGAAGCCGCCATGGAAGCCGGCTGCGTTGCTGATGCCGTGGTCGCCGAGAGCATGGCGCAGGCGCACGCGCTGTGGCACATCCGCGAAAGCATCCCCATGGCACAGGCCGAAGAAGGCCTGAACATCAAGCACGACATCTCCATCAACGTATCGCGCATCCCCGAGTTCGTGGCGGAAACCAATGCATTGCTGCTCGAGCAGTTTCCCGGCGCGCGCATGGTCGTTTACGGCCACCTGGGCGACGGTAACCTGCATTACAACGTGCAGGCGCCGGAGAATGAAGACCAGGCGCGTTTCCTCAATGAAAAAGAGACGCCCATGAATGCCCTGGTCTACGAAGCGGTGGACCGCTACAGGGGATCGATCTCGGCCGAACATGGTGTCGGCAGCCTCAAGGTGAACACCCTGCCCAAGCACAAATCGCCCGTGGCGCTGGACATGATGCGCGCCATCAAACTAGGCCTGGATCCGTTGAACCTGATGAACCCGGGACGGGTGCTGAAGGCATAATTAAACCCTTGCCTGACCCGCCTTGCCGGCCCGCAGCACCTCCTTCCTGAACCCACGCCGACTGGTTTTAAATGACCCGCCCCATCCGCTCCCAATACGAAGATTTCATGCGCCATGTGGACAGCCACGGCGCCTTCAAGGCCGACCGCACGGGCACCGGCACCAAAAGCGTGTTCGGCTACCAGATGCGCTTCGACCTGAACGAAGGCTTTCCGCTGGTGACCACGAAAAAAGTGCACCTGAAATCCATCGTCCACGAGCTGTTGTGGTTTCTGCAGGGCTCCAGCGACAACAACTGGCTCAAGGAACGCGGCGTCAGCATCTGGGACGAATGGGCGCGGCCCGACGGCGACCTGGGCCCGGTTTACGGCGTGCAGTGGCGCAGCTGGCCCACGCCGGACGGCGGCCATATCGACCAGATCAGCGAAGTCATCAAGACGCTCAAGACCAATCCGGATTCACGCCGCATCATCGTGAGCGCCTGGAACGTGGCCGACCTCTCCAAGATGGCGCTCATGCCCTGCCACGCGTTCTTCCAGTTCTACGTGGCCCCGTCCGAGGTGCAGGGCCAGCCCGGCAAGCTGAGCTGCCAGCTCTACCAGCGCAGCGCCGACATCTTTCTGGGCGTGCCCTTCAACATCGCCAGCTACGCCCTGCTGACCCACATGGTGGCGCAGCAGTGCGGCCTGGGCGTGGGCGACTTCATCTGGACCGGCGGCGACTGCCACATCTACAGCAACCACCACGAGCAGGTCGCGCTGCAGCTGAGCCGTCAGCCCTTCCCCTACCCCACGCTGCAGATCAAACGCAAGCCCGCATCGATCTTCGACTACCAGTTTGAGGATTTTGAATTCCTGGACTACCAGCACCACGAGGCGATCAAAGCGCCTGTCGCGGTGTGACATCCGTGCAGGCCGGGGCGTCATTCGCGGCACCAGCCTCCCTATTCAATTTTCGGCAACGGTTTTCACTCACATTACTGGCTCTCGCATCGGAGTTGATTTATGTGACGGTGGTGGTCTTGCCGATGGTTCCCTTCGTGATGCTTCAGGCAGTCATTTTGGGAACGACTTTTGCCGTGGTGTTTGGCTTCGCGCTTTTCATCTTCCTGTGGTGGCTGGTCCAGCCCTCGCCCGGCACGGTGGGCCGGCACACCGTCAGCCATGACGATTCGCCAGCCCTCTTCCAGATGGTGAGCGGCTTGTGCGCCGATGCCGCGGCGCCGCGCATTCACCGCATCGTGCTGGACAATGAACTGAATGCCGCGGCTTACCAGACCGGCGGTTTCCTGTCATTGGTGGGCAGCCGCCGGACACTGATACTCGGTGTGCCTTTGCTGCGGATGCTGAGCGCTGACGAGGTGAAAGCCGTCATTGCCCACGAACTGGGCCATTTTTCCCGCAACCACGGCCGCCTGGGCCACTGGATCTACCGGGTCCGCGCGAAATGGGACCGCTACCTTCACATACAGGGCAACGACAACTTCGTGGACGGAGGACTCAAGGCCATCGCGTCCCGCTTCGTTCCTTACTTTGTCGCGCAATCTTCAAGCTGGTCTCGCCAATGCGAATTCGAGGCCGATGCCGTGGCGGCCCGGATTTCATCGGCGCGCCACTTCGCCGATTCCCTCGCGAAGCTGGAGTATGTGTCTTTTCTCCTTGCCAGAAAATTACCCGCGCGCCTGAGCGGCCTGCGCATGGAGTCTCCACAAGCTCCCGGCAATTTCTGGGGTTTGGCCGCAGACCTGGTGCGAGCCAGCGGCAGCACCCTGCAACAGGCCCTTGCCGAAGGCGCTCGCCGGCAGCGGCGTATTCAGGATACGCATCCCTCCATGCATGAGCGCGTGGCGGCACTGGGCCTGCAAGTAGCACCGCCGCCGCTTGACGACACGCCCTGCGCGGGAGAGACGCTGCTGGGCCATGAATGGCCCGGGATTTTGGCGGCCTGCAATGCGGATTGGCAAAAAGACGCCCAGGCGAACTGGCGATTCGACCACCTGCGGATGCGCTGGCTGGTGGCGGGCGGTGTCCACATCCTCTTTCCACGCAGAACGCCGGCGGATACGGCGCTGGCATCGGCGATCATGCAGGAACAATTGCAGGGCGACGACAGCAGCCTGGCCTTGTTGCGGGCAGCGGCAGCCGGCCAAGCTGAAAATGCCATGGCGAGTTATTACCTGGGCCTTGCCTTGCTGGAAAGAAGTGACGATGCCGGCGTCGAAGCATTGCGGCAATCCATCCGGCTGGATAAACGCCTGGCGCCGGGAGCCCAGAACGCCATCTGCTCTTACCTCGCTTCGCATGGCGACGCCGAGGCCATGAAGGCGGCTGAATCACGCCGCCGCAACACCCTCAAAAGACTGGCACCTCTGTACGAAAAAGTGTGGTCAACCCTGCTGCTCGGCCCGCTTCACCCGATCGCCTCCGGCGCGGCGCCGGTCCTTGCGCAGGCGCTGGCGGGTGAATCGCTGACCGACGGCTGCTGGGCTGTGCAGCTCGACTTGCCCGATGCCGCGGGCCTTTCCCACGCCGTCAACGTTCTCGTGGTGCGGCTGGAGCATGAAGAGTCGCACAAGGCAGGTCTGGCGGAGGACGCACTTCGCGGGCGGTACGGGCGTTATCTGCAGGCCGTCACGCCGCCCGACCAGTTGGCGATGGTGCACACCGTCTACACCTCCGAAGCGTTCAATCCGCGCCTGCTGACACAATTGCAGGCTGTACCGGAGAGCCAGATCATCGCGCCGGCCAAGCCCATAAACCTGGATATCATCCGCATCGACTCCCTTTGAACTTCATGAAAATCCACATGATCTTCGCCCGCGCCCGCAACGGCGTGATAGGCCGCGACAACACCATCCCCTGGCGCCTGCCGGAAGACATGGCGCATTTCAAGCGCCTGACCCACGGCTGGCCGGTCATCATGGGCCGCAAGACCTGGGATTCGCTGCCGGCGAAATTCCGGCCGCTGCCGGGCCGCGCCAACATCGTCATCACGCGCCAGCCGGGCTGGGACGCAGCCGGGGCCGAAACCGCAGCCAGCCTGGCCGAGGCGCTGGCGCTGTGCGCGGCGGCCGAAGAAGCCTGGATCATCGGCGGCGCGCAGATTTACGCGCAGGCCATGCCGCTGGCCGAACGCATTGAGGTCACCGAGATTGACGAGGACATAGAAGGCGACGCCTTCGCGCCGCCGCTGGGCCCTGAATGGCGGCAGGCCGCGCGCGAAGACCACGTATCGGTGAACGGGATGAAGTTCAGCTTCGTCACCTACCAAAAATAAACCATCCACAACCACAACAACATTTTTAGGGGGAATTGATATGTCAGGAGGCGGATTTCACGTGCACGGGCCCCACGACCATGAGCTCGAGCATGCGGCGCAAGGCGGCCATGGCGGCCACGAAAGCGGCGGCGGCATGATCGCGCAGATCGCGGTGATCACCGCCATCATCGCGACCATAGGCGCCATCTTTGCCTACATGGGCGGCGCCACGCAGGCCAACGCGGGGCTCTACAAAAACAACGCGGCGATCAAAAAGACGGAAGCGTCCAACCAGTGGAATTACTTCCAGTCGAAAAGCACCAAGCAGTCGCTGGCCGAACTGGCGCGCGACCTGGCGCCCGAAGACAGAAAAGCCGGCTACCAGGGCAAGGTGGACCGCTACGAAAAAGAAAAGAACGAGATCAAGGTGGCCGCCGAGAAGCTGGAGGCTGAATCCGCGGTCTGGGATAAATCCTCGGACGAGCAGATCCACCAGCACCACCGCTGGGCCCAGGCCACCACCGTGCTGCAGGTGGCGATCGCGCTGGCGGCGATTGCCCTGCTGACGCGCAAGAAGTGGCTGGAATACGGCATGTTCGCCGTGGCCGGCGTGGGCCTGGTGGTGGGCGTGCTCGCCGCGCTGCATATTTGACCGCTGTTGAACCGTCTTTTTTCGGGGCTGGAGCATGAAACCATGAAGATTACGACCTGGAACGTCAATTCGCTGACCGCGCGCCTGGCCCATGTGCTGGACTGGCTGGCCGCCAACCCTGTGGACGTGCTGTGCCTGCAGGAACTCAAGATGACGGACGACAAGTTCCCTCTGGAGGCGCTTAAGGCGGTGGGATATGAAGCCGCCGCCTTCGGCCAGAAGACCTATAACGGCGTGGCCATCCTGTCGCGCACGCCCATGCGCGAGGTGGTGAAAAACATCGTGGGTTTTGAAGACGAGCATTCGCGGGTGATCGCCGCCACGGTGGACGGCCCCGCGGGGCCCGTGCGCGTGATGAACGGCTACTTCGTCAACGGGCAGGAGCCCGGCAGCGAAAAGTTCGCCTACAAGATGCGCTGGCTGGATGGCCTGCAGGCCTACGTGCGTGCCGAGATGGCGGCCCATCCACAACTGGTGCTGCTGGGCGACTTCAACATCGCGCCGGAAGACCAGGACTCCTACGACCCCGAAGGCCTGCGCGACACCATCCACCATACGAAAGAAGAGCGCGAACACTTCCGCCAGTTGCTGGCACTGGGGCTGACCGACAGCTTCCGCATGTTCGAGCAACTGCCCAAAAGCTATTCATGGTGGGACTACCGCATGCTGGGCTACCAGAAGAACCGCGGCCTGCGCATAGACCACATCCTCGTCAGCGAAGCCCTGAAGCCGCAAGTCAAAGGCTGCACCATAGACCGCGTGCCGCGCAAATGGGAAAAACCCAGCGACCATGCGCCGGTGACCGTGGAACTCGGCTGACCCCCGTCCAGGCTCACTTCGTGTAGCCTGTTCCCCCCTTCCAGGGGGCGGCGCCTGGGGCCGGCAAAGCCGGACCCGCGGCCCCCACTGGTGAATACCCCCGCTGTTTACGCCACGGAACTCTTCAACCCAGCCAGGGCCGCGGAACCGGCTTTGCCGGGCCGCAGGCGCAGCGGCCCCCTCGGGGGGCAGGGAGCTACACGAAGTGAGCGACCGTGGGGGCCATCTACTCCAGATGGAGTTCCTGGATCTTCCGCGTGATGGTATTGCGGCCTATACCCAGCTTCTGGGCCGCTTCGATGCGGCGGCCACGGGTATTGGCCAGCGCAGTCTGGATCAGCTTGGATTCAAAACGCCGTGTCAGCACGTCCCACACGTCGCTGCGCCCGGTGGCCAGCAATGCCAGGGCTTCGGCTTCGAGGCCGCTTTCCCAGCTTTGCTCCAGGCCGCCGCCAGCTGAAACGGGCGAAGCGGCTTCGGGCGCCTGGGCGGCCGACGGTTTTTCGGCACCCGCCCAATCCTGGCGCGGAGCTTCAGTCCTTTCTGCCGGAAACGGGGCCTTGCCGGGCTCGGGAATCATGCCCAGCACTTCAGGCGGAAGGTCCTTGGGCTCTATCACCTGGGCCGGCGCCATGACGGTCAGCCAGTGGCAGATGTTCTCAAGCTGGCGCACGTTGCCGGGAAAGCCGAAGTTGCTCAGCTGCTGCAATGCTGTGTCGGAAATCCGCTTGGGCTCGACGCCAAGCTGCTTGGCGCTTTGCTGCAGGAAGTGCCGGGTCAGCATGAAGACGTCCTCACGCCGCTCACGCAAGGCGGGCAGGCGCAGGCGGATCACGTTGAGGCGGTGGAACAAGTCCTCTCGGAAGCCCCCTTCCTTGACGCGCTGCTCCAGGTCCTGGTGCGTGGCGGCGATGACGCGCACATTGGCCTTGACGGCGTTGTGCCCGCCGACGCGGTAAAAATGGCTGTCGCTGAGCACGCGCAGCAGGCGCGTCTGCAGGTCAAAGGGCATGTCGCCGATTTCATCGAGGAAGAGCGTGCCGCCCTCGGCCTGCTCAAAGCGGCCGCGCCGCATGGTCTGCGCGCCGGTGAAAGCGCCGCGCTCATGGCCGAAAAGTTCGCTCTCGAGCAAGTCCTTGGGGATGGCGGCGGTGTTGATGGCGACAAAAGGCCCGTTGGCACGCGGTGAATGTTTGTGCAGCGCGCGCGCCACCAGCTCCTTGCCGGAGCCCGATTCCCCGGTGATCATCACCGTCACCATGCTCTGGCTCAGGCGCCCGATGGCGCGGAACACGTCCTGCATGGCAGGCGCCTGGCCCAGCATCTCGGGCGCGGAGGCCATGCGCTCCTCGGCCACCTCCTCGCGCTGGCTTTCTTCCACCGCGCGGCGAATCAGCTCGACCGCCTTGGGCAGGTCGAAGGGCTTGGGCAGGTATTCGAAAGCCCCGCCCTGGAAGGCGGAGACCGCGCTGTCCAGGTCGGAAAACGCGGTCATGATGATGACCGGCAGGCCGGGCAGCTTTTCCTTGACCTTTTCCAGCAGGTCCAGGCCGGAGCCACCGGGCATGCGGATGTCGCTCACCAGGATCTGCGGGCCGTCTTCTTCGGTCGCGTTCTCCAGCGCGGCAAGCACTTCGCGGGGGTTGGTAAAACTGCGCGTAGGAAGGTCCTCGCGAAGCAGGGCCTTTTCCAGAACAAACCGGATGGACTGGTCATCATCAACGATCCAGATCGGTTTCATGTATGCAGTCCCTTTTGTCGTGCTTTCAGCGCGGGGCCTTCTGCAAGCCCTCCGCGCCGATCGCGTTATGTATCAATCATGAAGGAGACACATTTCAAGGAAGCGGTATGAGCAGCTTGAAATCTGTACGGCCCGGCACACTGTCGCACTCGATCAAACCGTGGTGTTGCTGCACAAAGGTTTGCGCCAATGTCAGCCCCAGCCCCGAACCGCCCTCGCGCCCCGAGACCAGGGGATAGAAGATACGGTCTTTGATGGAGTCCGGCACACCCGGTCCATTGTCGATAACATGCAATTCCAGTGCCAAGCGATAGCGCTGCTTGCCAAAAGTTACCTGCCTGGCGATTCTGGTCTTGAAAGTGATCTGCGCATTGCCCGCCGCGATGCGTTCGGCAAGGGCCTGCGCGGCGTTGTGGGCGATGTTCAGCACCGCCTGGATCAGCTGCTCGCGGTCGCCGCGGAAGTCGGGAATCGAGATGTCGTAATCCCGCGTGACCTTCAGGCCTTTAGGAAACTCCGCCAGGATCAGGGAGCGTACGCGCTCGCAAACCTCGTGGATGTTTACGTCGCCCACCAGGTGCGGGCGGCGGTGCGGCGCCAGCAGGCGGTCCACCAGCGTCTGCAGCCGGTCCGCTTCGTGGATGATGACCTGGGTGTATTCGGTCAGGTCCTTGCCGATTTCCATCTGCAGCAACTGGGCCGCGCCGCGGATCCCGCCCAGCGGGTTCTTGATTTCATGGGCCAGGTTGCGGATCAGCTCCTTGTTGGCCTGCGCCTGGTCGATCAGGCGCTCTTCGCGCTCCTGCTTGGCCTGCTGCTCGAGCGGCAGCAGCTCGACGATGGCCTCGCCCGGGGTATCGGTCTGCGCCACCACCACGTGGACCGGCAGGGGCTCATGGTTCAGCCGCCTGAGCCAGGCGTCATAACGCAGGGCGGCGAACTCATTGCTGCCCGCGCCCTCGAGCGCGTTCTGCAGGATCAGCGGTTCGGTGAAACAGTCGGGAAGCTGCGAGCCTTCAATGGTCCGCCGGGAGGTGCCCAGCGCGTCTTCCAGCGCGGCATTGGCGAACACCACGGTGCCGTCGGTGCGGACGACGGCGACCAGCGTGGCCAGCAGGTCGAAGGCCTGGAAGCGGGGGAGCCCCGAAACCGGGGTGGAGGGCGATGTGGTGCGTAGGGAGGGCTTGTTCAAGCCATCCATTTTCACCCAGAAGCCGGCGCTGCGCGCTTAATTGAGGGCGGGAGCGCCCGAAGGAAGCCGGGATATTTCGCGTTTGAGGCCGGCGATGTCGCTCTGGTTGCGGGCGATGCTGTCCTTGAGCTCGGCCACGCGATCCAGGTAGCGCTGGTAATTGCGGCCTTCGATGCCCTGCTTCTCGGGCTCGCCGTTGTTGAACTCTTTTTGCTGCTCGGCCAGTTTGGCTTCGGCTTTTTTCAGCTCGGCTTCCAGGATGGCGCGCGAATCGCTGTCACGGGCGCGCTGCTCGGGGCCGGAGGCGGTCGCCACACGAACCGTAGAGGTGGACGCAGAGCTGGATGAAGAGGTGGACTTGGCAACGGGCGTGCTCTGCACCACCGTGACGTTGCCGCCCGAGACCAGCTTGCAGCTGCGCGTCTGCGCCTCTTTGGCGTTGTTGATGTATTCGGGTGTGGAGCCGCCGATGCCGGCGCAGCGGAAAACCTGCTGCGCCCACGCGACATTCCCCGCGCCGGCCAGCAGCAGGGACAAGGTAGAAAGCAATAAGGTGTTTTTCATAAGGAACTCCCGATGCCGGTAAGGGCTAGGACGGTCTATCAGTATGCGGCAAAGGAACAAAAATACAAAGCCAGCACACCCACAACCTGCCGGGACAATAAAAAAGGACGGCATTTGCCGTCCTTTTTTGGCCACAAACTGTAAAAAACCACAGTAAGCGGCTGGGCGCGAGCCCTCCTGTTTTACAGGGAGTAGTACATGTCGAATTCGATGGGGTGGGTCGCCTGGCGCAGGCGGGTCACTTCACCCATCTTCAGTTCAATGTAGGCGTCGAGCATGCTGTCGGTGAACACACCGCCCTTGGTCAGGAAGCTGCGGCCCACGTCGAGCGCGTCCAGCGCCTGGTCCAGGCTGTGGCAGACGGTTGGCACTTTTGCATCTTCCTCGGGCGGCAGATGGTACAGGTCCTTGGTGGCGGCTTCGCCGGGATGGATCTTGTTTTCCACACCGTCCAGGCCGGCCATCATCAGGGCCGAGAAGCCCAGGTACGGGTTCATCAGCGGATCGGGGAAACGCGCTTCGATACGGCGGCCCTTGGGGTTGGCGACGTAAGGAATGCGGATCGAGGCCGAGCGGTTCTTGGCCGAGTAAGCCAGCTTGACCGGTGCTTCGTAGCCGGGAACCAGGCGCTTGTAGCTGTTGGTGCCGGGGTTGGTGATGGCGTTCAGGGCACGTGCGTGCTTGATGATGCCGCCGATGTAGTACAGCGCGAAGTCGGACAGGCCTGCATAGCCGTCGCCGGCGAACAGGTTTTTGCCGTCTTTCCAGATGGACTGGTGAACGTGCATGCCGGAGCCGTTGTCGCCGACGATGGGCTTGGGCATGAAGGTGGCGGTCTTGCCGTAGGCATTGGCCACGTTCTGCACCACATACTTCAGGATCTGGGTCCAGTCGGCGCGCTGCACCAGCGTGCTGAAGCGGGTGCCGATTTCGTTCTGGCCGGCGCCGGCCACTTCGTGGTGGAACACTTCGACCGGAACGCCCAGCGATTCGAGGATCAGGGACATCTCGGCGCGCATGTCTTGCGTGCTGTCGACGGGAGGCACGGGGAAGTAGCCGCCCTTGACGGTTGGACGGTGGCCGCGGTTGCCGCCTTCGAGCTTGGCGCCCGAATTCCAGGGAGCTTCGTATTCTTCGATCTTGAAGAAGGTGCCCGACATGTCGGTGTTCCAGCGCACGTCGTCAAAAATGAAGAATTCCGGCTCCGGGCCGAAGTAAGCAGTGTCGCCCAGGCCGGAAGCCTTGAGGTAGGCTTCTGCGCGCTGCGCAATGGAGCGCGGGTCGCGGTCATAGGCCTTGCCGTCGGCGGGCTCGAGCACGTCGCAGCTCATGAACAGCGTCGTTTCTTCGAAGAAAGGATCGATGTTGGCCGTTTTGGGGTCAGGCATCAGCTGCATGTCGGAGGCTTCAATGCCCTTCCAGCCGGCAACCGAAGAACCGTCGAAGGCGTGGCCCGACGTGAATTTGTCTTCGTCAAAGTGGGACACGGGCACGGTCACGTGCTGCTCTTTGCCCCGGGTGTCGGTGAAACGGAAATCAACGAACTTGACTTCGTTTTCCTTGACCATTTTCATGACGTCTGCGACGGTCTTTGCCATCAAAATCTCCTGTGCTGGATGGGTGGTTGAAAATTATCTTCGGGCCTGTTGAATGCACTTTTTGTGCCAAAGCCGTTGGCTCTACGGTTTCCTGCCAAGCCTCGGATTGTGCCGTTATCTGGCCTCACTTCCAGCCTTGGCGAGGCTGAAAAGAGAAAAAACACCTGGCGGTAACGATTGCACCATTTGAGTGCATTACCTCAAGCGCACCTTTTAAGTGCAAAAAATCAACGCACCAACTCGGGGCCGAACTTGAGATCAAATTTGTGCAGGCCGGCCAGCATGGCGGGGTAGGCCAGATTCACCGCCTCGGGCGCGCCTTTGACGCCCAGCTCAATATGGCGGCCGTATTCCGGGTGGTCCACGCTGGGCAGGCTGAAGACTTTGACGCCGGCGTGCGCCGCTTCAATCGCGAGCATCAGCGGCGTCAGCATGGCTTCCATGGACCCAAAAATGATCACCGATTTTTCGGTGTAGGGGGACTTTTGGTGCAGATGGGCATAGTGCGTGTCGAGCGCCCATTCGATCATCGGCCAGGCCATGACGGGGAACCCGGGAACGAAGTGAACCGCGCCCTGCCCCGCCCGGCAGGTAAAGCCGGGGATCTTGTTGTACGGGTTCGGAATGATCTCCGCCCCCACCGGAAACACCCCCATGTTCAGGCGATGGATGTTGTCGTCGCGGTCGGGCTCATAGGGTGTGCCCTGCTCTTTGGCCACGTCCGCCATGCGTTCGAGGATCAGGGTTTTGGCCGTGGGATGCAGGGCCAGTTCGACCCCCAGCGCCTTCGCCGCGCACTGCCGGGTGTGGTCGTCGGGTGTGGCGCCTATGCCGCCGCAGGAAAACACCACGTCGCCGTTCTCGCGCGCCGCCGCGAAGGCGCGCGCCAGCGTGGCGGTAATGCGCTCCGGGTCGTCACCCACATAGTCGGCATAGGCCAGCTGCAGGCCGCGCGCGCCCAGCAGTTCAATGGTTTTGGGCAGGTGTTTATCGGCGCGTTTTCCCGAGAGGATTTCGTCGCCGACGATGATGAGGCCGAAGTGAGGAGTCATGTTTCAGGAGAGGTTCAAGGCAGGGGTATATCGGGTTTTCCGCCCATCGAGCCGAAGCTGGGCGCGGGCCCCGGCAGGGCCTCGGGGGCCAGTTCCGCCGCCATCGACGTGATCGCGGCCTGCGCCAGCGGGTCCGGGACCAGCGCATTGTTTTTCTTGCGAAGCTGCTCCAGCGCAGCCAGGGTGTAGTGGGCGAACCAGAGCGAGGAAAACGCGAACACCAGGGTGTAGATCCAGATGGCCACCGGCACCAGCAGGGGTGCCATGGCCACGAACATGGCGCCGGAGGCCCAGATCAGGCTGGGTGCGGCGCCCAGGTAGCCGCTGAGCACGCCTATGGCCAGCAGGGGCATGCGGTGTTCCTTGAAAATCTGCCGCCGCTCCTCGCTGCTCGCGTGGTCGACCATGGCGTCATAGGACATGACGCGGTAGGTGAGCCAGCCCCAGATCAAGGGCGGCAGCACCAGTATCAAGGGCGGAATCAGCCACAGGGGAATCGACACAAGCAGTGCGACGACCGCCAGCAGGGTCGAGCCCAGCGACCAGAACAGGCTGGCCAGCATGGAGCCTCCCAGTTTGCGCTCCAACTGCGGGAAGCGCCGTTCGGCCACCAGCGCCACCATGGCCGGCGTCATCAGAATGGCCACAAACAGCAGCGAGACGATCACGATCACGGGGATGGCCAGGAACAGCAGCAGCGCGGGCGCCAGCACCATGCGCAGGCTGCTCAGGCCCAGCGTTTCGAGCCAGCGCACCATGCTGTTGACGAGCTCGTAATTGCTGATCTGGGAGCGGATGGCCTCGACCGCGTCGCTCCAGAAAAAGTAGCCCAGCCCGAGCGAGATCGCCCCCATGATGACCAGGGGCAGCACCGACAGGGCAATGACCCGCGGGTGCAGGCAGTACATCGCGGCACGCCAGAAAGCATCAAGGAGTTTGCTCATGAAAACAGTGTAGCCCCCACGGTCATTCACTTCGTGTAATTCCCTGCCCCCTCAGGGGGCCGCCCGCCTGTGGCCCGGCAAAGCCGGTTCCACGGCTCAGACTTGGTTGAAAACCTCAGCTATCTTCAGGCCTTGCCGAATAGTCGCTTGAGGCCAATCCACTGCTGCGACCAGAAGCCCTTGCCATAGTCGCGGTTGGCCTCGACCTGGTCGCGGATACCGGTCGGGTCATAACGCTGCTCAAAATTGGCCGTGCCGAACAGCACATCCCACCAGGGCAGCAACACACCAAAATTGTGTCCCCCCAGGACAGTCCGTTCAGCCTTCACCGTCTCATGTCCGATGCCTATGCTGTGGTGCAGCCGGTGAAAGCGCGGGCTCACCCACAGGCGCTCGCCGATGCGGCCGAACCAGATGCGCACATTGGCATGCTGGAAGCTTTCGCTGAGCTGGGTGAAGGCTACGATGGCGACGAACTGGCCGGGCTGCACGCCTATGAGCTGGGCCACCAGCACGACGATGGTGTCGACCAGGATATCGTCGATCAGGTGGTTGCGGTTGTCGCTCCACATGGTCATCTGCCGCTGCGCATGGTGCAGCGAATGCAGGCGCCACCACCATTCGACCTGGTGCTGGCCGCGATGTGTCCAGTAAGCCACGAAGTCGAACACCACCAGGTAGATCAGCAGGCTGACCACCGCGTGGTCGCTCACGCCCGGCCAGAGCTGGTCGAGGTGGAAAGTGCCGTAGCCGGCGGTGCGCAGCGCGCCGAAGGCTTCGTCGAACCACGGGTCCAGCGTGAAGAACAACGCGATGCGAAACAGGCCCAGCCGGTGGATCAGCGTGTACAGCACGTCGGTGCGTATGGTGGCGCGGTCGGTCACCGGCTCCACCGGCCGCCAGCGCTGCAGCGGACCTATGAGGGCCAGAAGGATCACGACCTGGATCACGCCCACCATGAACCAGGCGGTGGCATCGTAGCCGTCTTCCAGCAGGTTACCCATGCCCAGCGCAAACATGGCCGGTTGCACGGCCGCCTCGAACAGCCATTGCTGCGCCGCTGAAAAAGAATCGCTGAACCAGTCCATGGCGTTTATTTTGCGGGCTTGGCCGGTGCCGGGCCGGACTGCGCGTCAATCCAGTCCTTGTACTGGGGGTGCTCGCGCAGTGTCTTGAAGCAGAAACCGCGCGCCTGCAGGCCGGTGACCAGCGGCTCCAGCACCTTGGGTGCCCACGGATCCTTGCGCGACCAGATGCCCAGGTGGGCCAGCAGGATGTCGCCGGAGCGCACATCGCGCAGCGCCTTCTTCAGCAGGAAGTCGTTGGGGTATTTCTCGCTGGCCAATTCGTCGCCCAGGAAGCCCGCGGGCGACCAGCCCACATGTTCATACCCGCAGGATTTGGCGGCGGCCAGCAGCGCGGGCGAGGTCTTGCCGCCCGGCGCCCTGAACAGCGGTAGCGGCTTCTTGCCGGTAATAGCCTCCAGGCGTTTGGCGGACCTGCCGATTTCCTCGCAGTACTGCGCGGCCGACCAGGTGAAGTCCTTGCCCTCCAGCTGGCCCGCCGAGGGCCGCATCCTGAACTGCGCCTGCGAACCCGGTGCCGCAGGCACATCGCCGCGCCAGTACACATGGTCCCAGGTATGCGAAGCAAACTCATGCCCCTCAGCCGCCCGCGCCTTCCACCAAGGCGCCCAATGCGCGCCCAAACTGCCGTCACCCTCTTGCGTGCGCTCATTGGCCGCAAAAAACGTGACCTTGACATGGTGCTTGTTCAGGATGTCGGCCATCAAGGGCGCGACGGCCATGTGGCCGGTGTCCAGCGTCAGGTAGATGGGTTTGCAAACGGCTGCGACCGGCTGTACCGCATTTTGCGCAACGTTCTTGCCCGCAGCCCAGGCGGGATGCACGCAGGCAACCAGCAAAATAGCAGCCAGCGATGGCAGCGAGTTCATCGTCAAGCAGAGGCCGCGGAACCGGCTTTGCCGGGCCGCAGGCGAAGCGGCCCCTTTCGTGATGAAAGGGGCAGGGAGAAGCCGCAGGCTACACGCAGAGAGCGACCGTGGGGGTTCCATCTTTCGGCCGCTCAACGGGGGGCGTGATCCAGGGTCCAGACGCCATGGGGACTCTTTCCGACATTCACCTGCCGAACGATCTTGCGGGTCGCCACGTCGATCACCGTGAGCTTGCGCGCCCAGCGCGAGGTCACCAGGATCTGCTTGCCGTCGCGGCTCACGTCGATGCAATCGGGGCCGCCCGGCGCAGGAAACTGGTCGACCACTTCGAGGGTTTGCAAGTCTATGCGGCTGATGGTGTTGGCCACGCGGTTGCTGACCAGCACGTGGCGCTTGTCGCCGAAGGCGCGAAAGGCATGGGCGCCGGCGCCGGTCTTGATGCTCTTGGTGCGCTGGGGCTGCGCGCCGCTCACGTCATAGACCTCGACGGCGTCGCCGCCCGTCAGGCCCACCAGCATGAATTTGTCGTCGGCTGTGCCGTAAACGTCGGCCGGGATGGGGCCGGTCTTGGTGCGCCACTTGATGGCCTGGCTGGCCAGGTCGATGGCGATCAGCTCGTCGCTGTCCTGCATGGTGGAATAGATCGTCGTGCTTTTGCTGTCTATCCACAGATGGCTGGGGGTCTTGCCGGTGGCCACGCGTTTGGCCAGCGTGATGTCCTTGCCGTCCCACTTGTAGATATCGATGTGGTTCAGGCGGTTGGCGGCCGTGACGAACCATTTCATGTCGGGCGAAAAGCGCAGCTGGTAAGGATCCAGGATGCCGCGTATCGTGCGCTGCACCTCGGCGGTTTTCGGGTCGATGAAGGTCAGCGAGTCCGACAGGGCATTGGCCACGATCACCGATTTTTCGTCGGGCGTGAGGTAAAGGTGGTGCGGCTGCTTGCCGGTGGCGATGCGCCGGGTCTCGGTCCAGGTGGCCGGGTTGATCACGCTGACGGTGTCGTCCAGCGAGTTGAGCACGAAGACAGGTGTGGTGATCCCGGAAGCGGCCGGAGCCGCCGCGGTCTGGGCAAGGACCGGAAAACTCGCCAGGGCGGCGAGGGCGCACAGCCAGGCGGCTGCAGAACGGGCTGAAACATTCACAAAAACGGTCTTTCTAGGTGCAACCAGCTAGTGTAGCGGCGCGAAGTTGCCGCAAAACCACTCAAGCCGGCAAATAGCAGCCTGCAGGAGACCTAATGCGCTGGACGCCCTATCCGTTTACATCCCTTACGATGCGGTGATGAATTTGACGGAGATGGTGGAAATCAACGGGGTGCGCCTGGAAGTCAGGCGCATTGCCGGGCGGGCCGACCTGGCCACGATTGTTTTCCTGCACGAAGGCCTGGGCTCGGTCGCCCTGTGGACGCAGCGCGGGCTGGACTGGCCGCAGGCCGTGTGCGAAGCGACAGGCCGGGCCGGCATCGTCTACTCGCGGCGCGGCTACGGCCGGTCCGCACCCGTGCCCGACGTGCGCGGCAGCGGCCGGCTGCCGCCCGACTACATGCACTGCGAAGCCTGGGAAGTGCTGCCCGCCCTGCTGCAGGCCTTGAACATCAGCCGGCCTGTGTTGCTGGGCCATTCCGACGGGGCCACTATCGCCCTGCTCCACGCCAGCCGGCATCCCGTGTCGGCCTGCATCGCAATGGCGCCGCATGTGCTGGTGGAAGACATTGCCGTGCAGGCGATCACTGAAGCCCGCGCGGCTTTTGAATCAGGGGCGCTGCGCGAGCGGCTGGCGCGCTACCACGCCGAAGTCGACGTGGCTTTCTGGCAATGGAACGACGTCTGGCTGTCCGAAGCCTTTCGCCGCTTCGACATCCGCGAGGAATGCGGCCGCATCACGGCGCCGCTGCTGCTGGTGCAGGGCCTTGACGACGAATACGGCACCCTAAGGCAACTGGACGAGATCGCGCAGGTGGCGCCCCACGCCCGGCAGTTGCGGCTGGCGGCCTGCGGACATTCGCCGCAGCGCGACCAGCCCGCCAAGACCGTGGAGGCGATCACTGACTTCCTCAAGCCGATAGCTTGAGCGTCATTGAGCTTCAGGCCTCCTTGACCTCAATGTGATAAGTCGCCCAGGGGCACCAGGCAAAACGCGCGGGCAAGGGCTTGGCCGCCATCTCGGGGAATCGGTCCGCATCATAGACGGCCCACAGCGGGCCCAAGCCGCCCAATGACAAAGGCTGGCCATCCATGTGGGTGGCAACGATAAAGCGGTATTTGGCAATTTCGGCGGCTGTTACCTGCGCCGCATAGCCGTCCACCGCGCGCAGGAATACCGTGGTCTTGTCGTTGACCTTGACGCCGCTGGCCTTCAGGACATCGGCCAGCAGCGGGCCTTTGAGCGTGTGCGGCTTGCTGTCGTATTCGAGCGTGGGTTTGATGGTGACGGCCGGCAGTGCGGCCAGCGCGGCGAAGTCAAAGGCCTGCGCCTTGTCGAACTTGATCTTCTGCTTGGCCATCATCTGGTCCAGTGCCGGGTCGAGTGCAGCGCGGTTGCCGGCGCCAATGAGGCCGCTGACGGTCAGCACGGTCGGGCCTTTTTGCGCTTTGGGCGCTAGCTGCGCCTGCGCCAGTTCAGGCAGGGCGACGGCACCCAGGGCCGCTATCCCCATAAATTTGCGCTTATCCATGTTTTCGCTCCTCCTTGTAAGTAAATGCTGCCGAATGGTGGTTCCGTCTAAAACATCACACTTATTCAGTAATAAATTCTCGTTTTCACGACAAACGTCAAGTCAAAGTACCCAAATCGGCGCATATTGTAAGTACCAGTAACACCCAGGAGTTCGTCATGTACAGAAACTCAGAATGGTCGCCGGCGGAGCAGCTTCACATGCCGCACTTGGCGGAATGGTACAGCTTGTGGTCACGCTGGGTAAACCGCGGAAAACGCCGCATTCCCAAACACTGGCCCCTGCATGCCCGGGTGCTGATGAACAGCGAGGAACTGCGGGCCTGGCACTGGATGATCGCCGCTTTTGACGATCACCATGTCCTGGTGAAGATGCCGGTGACCCGTTTCACCAGGCCCAATGCCAGTGAAAACAGCCTGTACTGGTATGAAATGCTCCAGAACACCACCTGCACATTTTCAGTCTGCGCCAGTGACGGCCATGTGGTCGGCTGCGTGGATATTCCCAAGTCCTTCGGCCTTTCCCACAAGGCCCGAAGCCTGAAACGCAACTTGCTGGCGCAATGCGGCATTTCTTATGCCGTGCTCAACCCATCCATGCTGCCGGATCCGGACGAGCTTCGCAATGAATTCTTCGGTGAAGCGGCCACCAAAGCGCGGCATCTCAAACGCGAGGAGGCGGTCCTCGAAGTCGCCCGCATCAACCTGAAAAAAACCCTTGCGCAACAGCGGCAGATACGCACACTCATGGACCAGGAGCACACCAGCAGCATGCCCGGCCACTGGCACGACTCGTTTCTCATACAGTCCAACACGCGGCCGGCCGAACTGCGATAGCTCAGGCCGCGATACGGGCCAGGTCTTGCGCGGTCAACCAGCGCCATTCACCGGCTTTCAGGTCGGCCGGCAAATCCAGCGACCCTATGCGTGAGCGGTGCAGGCCGCCGACCTCTTCCACGCGATTGCCCACGGCGGCAATCATGCGTTTGACCTGGTGGTATTTGCCCTCAGTCAGCGTCAGGCTCAGCTGGTTCTCGCCGGTTTTTTCGCAGGCAGCGGCCCGCACCGGCTTGGGGTCGTCGTCCAGCACCACGCCAGCCAGCAGTTTTGCCACCTGTTTCTCGTCCACCGGGTGTTTGGCCCGTACTTCATACACCTTGGGGACGTGGTGCTTGGGCGAACTCATGCGGTGGATGAACTTGCCGTCGTCCGACAGCAACAAGAGCCCCGTCGTGTCCTGGTCCAGCCGGCCGACCGCCTGCACACCGGCGGCCGCCCCGCCGCCACGCTGGCGTATCGGCGCCGGCAGCAACGTGTAGATGCTCGGATAGGTGCTGGGCTTTTGCGAGCACTCATAGCCCGCGGGCTTGTGCAGCATCAAATAGGCTTTTTCGTGGTATTCCCAGGCCACGCCCTGCACCGTGAAGCGCAGGCCTTCGACGGGCTCGAATTCGGCGGCCGGGTCGTCGCAAGGCGCGCCGGCCACCGCCACATGGCCCTGTTGAACCAGCCCCGCGCAGACGCGCCGCGTGCCAAAGCCCTGAGAGAAGAGAATTTCCTGAAGTTGCATGCTTGCCATGGGCGTATTGTCGCCGCGAGCGCTAAGTGATCGACCCGTGCAGCCGGTAGCCATGAAAAAAGCCCGACGGTTAAAGGTCGGGCTTTGGTGAAGTGGTGGCGCTGGGGTCTACTGATAGATACCCGCTATCCCGCATAAATACTAGGATTTTTGGATTTTTACGTTTTTTCGTTCCCCGGCTTGTTCCCCGGTGTTTTAGTGGCTGGCGAAAAAACCGCAACGCACATGCAATGCCGTTCAATCTAGCTTATTTATGCCGAAAAGTTCAATCGCGAAATTTTGGCTCAAATTTTCGAGATCAAAAAAATCCACTATTCAAGTTTAAAACTCGCAGTCGCATCAGCATCAAAAATTTCTGCTGAAGGCCGATGAATCACAAAGATTTTGTTCCCCGATTCGTTCCCCGGTTTTACACCAGCAGGCTGAACTCGGAAATCAAACCCCTAAAGTTTAAAAAGCAATTGCTGCGACACTTTTTTCGAAGGTTGTGGCAGTTCTCGACTATCTAGGCTTTATAAATTCCGCCAAACAGTGAACCACCTTTTTCATTTAACAAGACCAGGCTGAGCAGCTGGATTGCAATGGTGATTTGCTCGATCGCCCGGGTCAGTCAACTTGAAAAATTCCGCTTCCAGTGGATCACTTTTTGGTGAAAAACCGTGCCCGTGTTGAATTCCGTCGAAATCTGATCCAGTTAGCGCAGTAATTTCCATCCAAATCTGACCCACGTAGGCACTACCCTGCTTGTTTTAAAAGCAGGGGAATTCAGGAGTGATAGACGTGGCGACATTGAATGTCATCAGACGTTGGGCATTGAGGGATCAGATGTCCATCCGCGAGATCTCAAGGCGTACAGGCCTGGCTCGCAACACAGTGAAGAAGCACCTGCGATCGGAAGAGAGCGAGCCCAAGTACCCAAGACGGGTCAGCTCAAGCAAGCTCGATCCCTACGCCGAGAAGCTGGCCACCTGGCTGGTAATCGAGGCAACAAAATCGCGGAAACAGCGGCGCACTTTGAGGCAGATCCACACAGATTTGGTATCCCTCGGGTTCGACGGTTCGTATGGAAGGGTGGCGGCGTTCTACCGGAAATGGTGCGCGGAACGCCAAGAGGCGCTTAAAACTGCCGGCCGCGGTACGTTCATCCCGCTGGTATTTGGGCCCGGAGAGGCGTTCCAGTTCGACTGGAGCGAGGACTGGGCGATGATCGCCGGCGAGCGTACCAAGCTGCAGGTCGCGCATTTCAAGCTCAGCCATAGCCGGGCGTTTAGCGTCCGAGCCTACCTGCTCCAGACGCACGAGATGCTCTTCGACGCCCACAACCACGCCTTTGGCGTGCTGGGCGGCATTCCAAAGCGCGGCATTTACGACAACATGAAGACTGCTGTGGACAAGGTTCGCAGCGGTAAAGACCGGGACGTCAACGCCCGCTTCAATGCCATGGTGAACCACTACCTCTTTGAGGCCGAGTTCTGTAACCCTGCCTCCGGATGGGAAAAGGGGCAGATCGAGAAGAACGTCCGTGATTCCCGCCATCGCCTCTGGCAGCCCATGCCGGCCTTCGGCACCTTGATAGAGCTCAATGAATGGCTCGAGATGCGCTGCAAGGCCCTCTGGAAGGAGATCCTCCATGGGAAGCTGCCAGGCACGGTGGCCGACGTGTGGGCTCAGGAAAAGCCGTTCCTGATGCCCCCCCCGCCCGCCTTCGATGGCTTCGTCGAGCACACGAAGCGCGTTTCACCGACCTGCCTGGTGACCCATGAACGCACCCGGTACAGCGTCCCGGCATCGTTTGCCAATCGGCCTGTAAGTCTTAGGGTTTACGCAGACCGCCTAGTCGTTGCCGCAGAAGGTCGAGTGGTCTGTGAGCACACAAGAATCATTGATCGCCGCCATGACGGGGCGGGGCACACTATCTACGACTGGCGCCACTACCTAGCGGTGCTTCAGCGGAAGCCTGGCGCTCTGAGAAACGGTGCTCCGTTCACCGAATTCCCCGCGGCCTTCAAGCGGTTGCAGGCATTGCTGCTCAAGAAGGCTGGCGGGGACCGGGAGATGGTCGAGATCCTGGCACTGGTTCTGCATCATGACGAGCAAGCTGTGCTGGCAGCGGTGGAGACTTCCCTGGATGCGGGTGTTCCAACCAAGACCCACATCCTGAACGTGCTGCACCGCCTGGTGGACGGAAAGACGGCCGTTCCCGAAGTCATCGCCCCTCAGGCGCTAAGGCTTGCTACGGAACCGCAGGCCAACGTCGGGCGCTATGACTCGCTTCGCGAGGTCGACGAGAACCAGGAGCTGCGCCATGGCACGTGATTCCGCCTCAAATTCAATAGTGGCCCTTCTGAAGGGACTCAAAATGCACGGTATGGCCCAGGCCGTCTCCGAGTTGGGCGATCAAGGTGCTCCAGCGTTCGAGGCAGCTCAGCCCATCCTTGCCCAGTTGCTCAAGGCCGAAACCGCTGAACGAGAAGTGCGATCCATGGCTTACCAGATGAAGCTTGCCAGGTTCCCCGCATACCGGGACCTGGCTGGCTTTGACTTTAGCCACAGCGAAGCGAACGAGGCGATGGTGCGCCAGTTGCATCGATGCGACTTCCTTGAAAAGGCCCAAAATATCGTTCTGGTTGGTGGTCCAGGCACCGGAAAGACCCATTTGGCCACAGCAATAGGGGTTCAGGCTATTGAGCACCACCACTTGCGTGTCCGGTTCCTCTCCACGATCGAACTAGTCAATGCTCTGGAAGTCGAGAAGTCGAATGGCAATACAGGACACATGGCCAATCGATTGATGCACGTGGACCTGGTGATCCTGGATGAGCTGGGCTACTTGCCATTCAGTGAGTCGGGTGGTGCGCTTCTATTTCACTTGCTATCCAAACTCTACGAGAGAACCAGTGTCGTAATTACGACCAATCTAAGCTTTGGAGAATGGGCAAGTGTCTTTGGTGATGCAAAAATGACGACCGCTCTCTTGGATCGACTCACCCACAGATGTCATATCCTTGAGACTGGAAACGATAGCTATCGGTTCAAAAACAGCTCTGCAAAGACTCAGCCCAAAAAGGAGAAAACCAAGAACTTATCCACATCGTGAGCAGCTTCTGCTCACAAAGAGTGTGGGTCAAGATTCGATGGAAAACTCGGGTCAGACTTCAGTGCAATTCAACACCCATCAAAACAGACGCTTGCTCTACAAGCGAGATGAGTTTCCCTCAAGCCAGACTAGGTTAGATTGCCATTTACTTCCGTCCGGGAGGTATGTATGAGCAGTACCTACCATTGACTCGCCGGAGATTTTCACGATCAGCAGCGTCACAAAGTGCGCCCCAACTCTTTGATCCTGTACGATTTCCAGCATCGAAGCATCATCTTTTCGACTTGGTATAGGTTCAAACGACGGATGTGAATGCCACTCACCTAAATAGTTGAACTTTTTATAGTTCTGCTGTTTACGTTCAAAGAATTTGGTAATTCGGCCAAGTGCTTCTTCAATATGGCGCACGAAAGTTGCAAATGTCCCTTTTCTGTGTACCGTGATTTCGACGACCTTAAACTCATCGACTCCGACATGCTCTCCGAGAAGAATCCCCCCCGTCTCAACGCGACCAGCAGCTTGTAGTGCTTGGCGAAGCTCCTTCTGAATGTTAAGGGGAAGAATCAGTTTTAACATCTTGGGTCTTTTCCAACAGCTCAAGTAAGGTTTTAGCCACCTGCTCCCGATCCTCTGGCGCAGCCTCGGCAGACGAGTCGTTCCAACCATCCCCCAGAGGAGAAATGGGTCGGACATCGAACGGCTGGTCAAAGTCCCAACCCTTCTTCATTCCAATGAGGTATGCGGAACAAGGGAAATCACTTGACTCCTTTTGCAGGGACGAATCGATGACGAGACTAGTGAGCTGCGCAGCAATTTGCGAAACACTACTGTCCTGAGCAATCAGAGGTACGTCGCCATCAATATCGTAGGCGCCAGCATTTTTATGCGGTGCATTTGGCAGCTGCGAACAATAGTCATAAATGGCATCCCTGACCGCGAGCGGGTTTGGATCAATATCGGGCCTCGCCCTCGCAATCAAACCTCCATACCCACCAGCAAATATTTCACCCCAGCACAAGGTCTTTCGCCCGGAACGAGCTACCGATGCCAATCGCAAAAACACTTCAGGATCGGCAGTGGCATCAATCAGAACGTCACACTTAGCCAAATCCTTCAGGGCGGAAGCCGCGTTCAAAGGCGACTCTTGGCCCGCAATCCGATGGATTCTCACATCAACAGCCATGCCAGGGGCGGTAAGCATCAACTGCGCTTTTACCGCGTCCGCTTTGTGAGCACCTACCCAAAGCCAACTTAGTTCGTGACGAACCAGATTTCCTGGCTGCAAAAAATCGTCATCGATCAAAAGAAAATTTCGTGCGCCCGTCCTGGCCAGCGATATCGCGACCTTACTTCCCAATGACCCAAGGCCAACGATGCCGAATCGCAATTCAGCTAATCTTGCATATGAAGCCGGTATCCTCACATCGGTATCAGGGGGCAAGATAACGTTGTACTCGACGACTGTTTCTTTGAACGATGTGCGTGAGATAAATATCTGAAAGACTCTGATTGTTTTCCCACAAAGCATCAAAGTCTGAGGCTTAACCTCCTTGGCACCTCCTGCTTCAAACAAAATTTCCTCAGAGGCCAGTCCGATGGACTCCAAAAATAGCTTTATATCTTCAAAATTTGAAATCGGTGTTTCTGCGGAAAGCGAACTGCAGCGCAAAGCACGTCCGGTTCCCTCCGTAGATGCCACAGGCTTAAGCGAAAGCGCACTCGGTACATCACCAATCACAACCTGTGATGTTTCGGTCTGCCCCACCTGCGAAACAAATAGTGCAAAAAACGTTCCGTGGCGGACCTCGACCGTTTTATAGAAAACGCTCCCATTTTCAGCAAGATAATTCAGCTGCTTCAGCAGATCATTTGTAGCAACAAATCTGAGCAACTCTCCGCGTAGCGATTGGCCTTCTGTCATTTGATGTGCCGACTCAACGGCGATAGGCTGATTTGGATGCTTTTCAGCATCCAGTAACCTATAAACACTGGATATGATTTCCGCGCCAGTAACGCCCGGATTCCAGTTATCGGCTCGCCACTCCAAGCAAAGTGAACCGCCTGCGCCGTATTGATGAGCGGACCAACGCTCATGCGACTCCCGTGGGCGAAAATAGGGAGGGGTTGCGGGAAATACTGAGGGATAGGTCATCCTGCCAGCAAAAACCTCGCCGTGTACGGTGATATCCACATCGACGGACACGTTCAAAGCTTCATCCACTCGCCAGGTCGTACTAACCCATGAGTGCTCGCGCTCGAGAACTTCGATTGCGGCGCGTTCACTGAGAAAACGTGCCGGATCTGAAATCGCCCACTGCATCAGGCAAAGCCGGACGACTTGTTTGGAACAACGGGTTTATCAGGGAAGGAAAGACCGCCTGCTGGAACCGCAGATCGCAGAAGCGAGCCCCCTGTGCGGCCATTGGTTATGACGTCCAGTTTTCCATTTTCGATAGAAAATTCCAGCGGCTCGGTCGCATCGCGTTTTGGATATTCACCGGTGCAATAAAACGTACCCTCCTTCGCGCTGGCGATTTCGACATACTCGACCTTTGCGCCATGGCATGGTGGATCCACATCGTCATCATCTATGGGGTCACTGCTAGAAACGATCACCCCTTTTGTATTGATCTGGGCGAGTGCGGACTTCGCTTCAGCTGAAACCTTCGGATTTTTCCCCGACCAGCTATCCCAAGATAAAGAGTGCCAAGAATTGTGATGTGGTGTTTGAAGAAGATCGTATGTAAGAACAGCGAGATCTTTCTTATGTTTAGTCCAAAGACGCTCCCAGATGGCAACTTCGGCATCACCGGCACTTAGAAATTTCTTCTTTCCGCCACCGGTGGCCTCAGCCGAGATGGACATGTTCAATATCACGCTCGAGTGATTTTTACTCAGAAGCTTTTCAGTCTCGTCGTCCCCCTTGGGCATTGGGGCAAGCAAAGTTGCCGAAAAGCATTTGCTTCTTACCCAATTTACGCGATCGAAGGTGGTATCTACCTTGACCAGAATGGGGGCGAGATCTTTAGTTTTTTCGCCCTCGTCTTCCCCGAGTATCAAAATACTGTTTCCATCCCCTATCGACTTAAATTGTTTTTCCTTGTTTAGCTTGACACGACGCTTCGCCTCAGAGTTAAAGGCGATCGCATCGTCGCAAAGAACATGGTCTTTGCACCGACGTCGGAAAACCATGGGAGATGACCAAATTTCTCTTATCAATATTTTCTTTTCTGCATCAGGTTTTTTATCGTCTGGATAGTCGTCGGGGGACCCCAGATAAAAATGCTCCACAAGTCCATTGCAATGATCCTGGTCTGGGTGACTTAGAGCAAAAACATCTACGTAGGGACGCTTCTTGTCGTCTCGGAGTATTCGCTTCCGGAGATCTTTCGCTACATCACGCGCAATATGATCGGGGTCGTCAGCAGCATCTCTAATATTGCAGTCGATGAGAATTCTCACCTCGTCTGCCAACGTGATGAGCGTCATGTCTCCATTGCCCACTGGCAGAAAACTAATTTTTGCAGCCATAATCTATCCCTTCCTATTTAGCTAGTTATTAAGTGCATCGACGCAATGATGTGTTTTTGAGAAAGACTTTCGAGCCGCGATGTTCAGTCGAACCGGTACTCAAAGTAGAGATCATTCGGACCAACTGCGACTTGTTTCAGAAATTTGGTTCTCGCAGATTTTGGAAGCGCGCTTAGATCTGCCGCAGCAGGTATGTCAGAGTCAGAGCGCAATAATCGACCGCCTGTTTTAGTCTTAAGCCGTTCGAGAAGCGGCGAAAACGGCATGTTCAGCCAGCGGCTCTTTACTGCCTCGCCTTCAATGACAGGGATGAACGCCAGGAGATCCTCACTAGTCATTTGCTCAAGGCCCAACTTTCTCAAAGTGGCGTTGTGGCTGCCATGGTGTCCAACTTTGTAGAACACGGTACGCTCAAGTAGTTCTGGGCCAGTTACCTCGGTCACGCCCGCCGAGGTCTTGGCACGCCAGCGAAGATCTTGCCAAGATAGCCAGTTACCGACTTGCGCATCGGCCGGAAAGAGGAAAACCTCCCCCGTATCTGAAAATTCAAACGCCAGCACTACGCAAGTGTTGTTGGTATGGCTGTCCAAATTTAAGGCTAGTGTCTCAGCTGCCTGGGTCCAGTCTTCTTCGATTTGGCGCCATTCCTGACCAGGTGCATCCCATGTCTCACCTACAAGCTGTTTATATAAGTCAGAGCTTTTCGACATATGTAGCGTCGCATCAAAAGGGCAATCGTCTGCCGCCCCATTGGCAGACTCCACGCCGGCAACTCTGCCAAATGCCGCGCCCAAGCTAGTTGCCAAACTGGCTTCCGAAGCCAGCTCATAAACCTCCCGGTCTTTCTTGCTCGGTGCGCTCTTCTTTATTTGCGCTTCATTCTGAGGCGGCCCAAGGACGAATACTCTGGCGTCAGCAACACCTGGAATCGAAATAGGAGGTTTGTCAGGATAGAGATAGCGTGTTTTGACACCTCTTCGCTTCATCAGATATTCAAAGGCATCTCGAGTTTTTTGGATCGGCTTATCGACGCCTAGGCTTTGTGCCTTGTGGTCTATGCCAAAAAATCCCAGTATCGAGGTCAGACCTTTGACGCGCTTTTTAGCAGCCAGACTGGATGACAGGTTTAGGGCGCGGACAGCCAAGGTTAGCGCCTTGACCTTTTCTGCTCGCTCTTTTCTTAGCCGTTGACCTAACTCGCTAGTTGGGTCCTCAGTCCAGCCGTACCAGACCTCACCAATCTCAATCTCGTCAAACAACGACCGAGCGTGCTGTGTCGAGAACCCCGATGCGTGATCCCAGTGTTCATGCGTCATGACAACAACGTCAATTCGCTTCGCACAAGCTTTGGCTATGTCATTTACGACCGCCTCCATTTTTTTCTTTGCATCGGTCGCAACCATGATGATCCCGCAATCGATGAGTACATTAAAGGTGTCCATGCCCTTTCGGGAAAACCGCAGCAAGAGGCAATCCCCAAGCCCGTGCCTGTACATTCTGATTGCTAGCCGAGGCACGCGTCGGGATCGGCTTTCAGTCGTTGGCTTACGCGCAACGACCTTTTTTCCCACCTTCTTTGCCGGCACCTTCTTTGCCGGTACTTTCTTTGCGACTTTTTTTGTTGCTGCGGGCATTATTTGCTCCTAGTGTTCACCGTGAAGGAAGCAAAACGGCTCAGCGGCATATTGACCGGTGTCTGTTGAGAAATAGATATCCCTCAACCCCATGCCTTGCTCGGCGCGATTTCTCTTGTAAGCCTGTATACGCTCCAGGCGCGCTACGTCGTTAATAGGGCGGGTTATCGCGTAGCGCAGGGTCGGCCTTTCGCCCTCCATGTCGAAAATTAGCGTGCTTCCACCTCGAAAATCAAAACATCCTTTATTGGGAAATTGAGGATCAATCGGAGTCTTCCGCAACCGCTGAGTCATCGAAATAATGAGTTGCTTCATGATTTGCCCATCTGGTGTCACCCTGAGTGTCGGGAGCACAGCGTGAACTTCAAATGAGGGCAATCCTGACGCCTTATTTCGAAGCCCAATAACCGATGCATCGAGCTTCATATTCAGTCCAGTAACAGCCATGAAGTTTTCCCGTTGAGCTAGGGTTTCCCGGGTTTCAAATATGCTCCTTAGAAAAGCATGAGCCTTCAATCTGGCGGCCCGCAGGTTATCGAAGACGTCCTTTCGATCACGAAGGTACAGCGCCTTGCTAACTAGGTCCTTCAGATCGACCGCCAAAGCTGAAAGCGCATTCCATTCACCGGGCCCTGCCTTATCGAACTCAAGCTTCGCGTAAGGCCAGCGTAACTGTTCTTCCGACAAAGTCTTAAGCCCCTCCGGAACAATTCCCCATCGGCGGAATGATTCAATTAGTGCCACCCTGTAGCCATGCGTGTCGTTTGGCACCATGTCAAAGTCCGCAGTGATAAGTGCTCTTAAATAATCGCCGTAGGTGATATCGAACGGGGGACAGTAGTCAAGAGCACGTATGCAAATGCCGAGAAAATGCTTCGCCGTTTTAGTAGCCTCTTTTGCGAGTGCATCGACCAAATATGGGTGAAGCGCCCCTTCTGGAAGAATTCCCGTCCCAGAAGTGGCCAAAGTGACAATGCCTTTTGTCCTAACTTTGTATATTGCGAGGAACGCCGAGAACATCGCTGCCACAAGTATTGACCCTCTCTCATGCGGCTCCGTCGCTTCCTGCATGCGCTTCGGGCTGGGCTCTACTGGTCGCCATACACCGTCCTCCCCAGTCTCGCCGATTGCATTTCTCAAGGCACCATATCTTCCGGTAGCCTCACCGAACTGCTGAGCCAGTTCACCGAGAAGTGACTGAGTTTCCAGATTTCCTCGCGTACGTGCGATCTGATGCTTCAACACTTCTGGGAAGGTGAAATGCTGAAACAGTGCAACCAGGTCTGCGAAGCCCTCATGAAAGGCTAACGTATCTGCATGGTTATCTTCGACATACCGTCGATGCATACCGTCCAGCAGTGCGTGCGTAGTCTCATGCGCAACAATATCTTGCGACAAGCATCCGAATACCGTTCCGGTTGGGCCCTGAAAGTATCCAAATAACAGAGCTTTTTTCTGTGGGCTGTAGTAGGCATTCGCTGCACGCAAAGCATGGGGATATATCCTCAATGTCCTGACAAATTCCTCCTGAAATCCTGCCTCTGCCCCTTGATTTGTCTTAGGAGACCACAGCACTTGCCGGCCTAGCGCCAACTCGAAATTGGTAATGGTGTTCATGGCCACCGCATACACCATCTGCTGATGAAATTGAGGACTACCCTCCGACGGAGCAAGCCCATCCTGCGCAAGGATATTTGTGGAATTTAGATCTACCGGCTCATACCAGCAGCCGCTCGATGGATCGTAATCTACGACTTCAACATATTCCCCTCGTGGACCAGGCTTAAGATTTTGCTCCCACGGAATATCAAATACCGCGTGGTTGATTGCCGCGGTTTCCAGCCGTAACGACAGACTAGGGTCAAACGCATATCCTCTAAGCCGTCGAAATGGCGGACGATTGGCAAGCTGCTCGTTAGGAATTTCACGGTACTCGTCACTTGATATCGAAAGCATGATTTCTCCCTTGTTCGATATTTTTAGGCAACGAGCTCGGGCGCGTATTTGCGGATACGTGCTTCTACAAGCGACGCCCCCTGACGCACCAAAACATCGAGCTGTGATTTGGAAAGAGCTGCAAGATTTGTCGAAATTCCGCTAGCCATGACGGCATCGCCGTCTCGGGCCTCGCCATCCGTGCTGTCTATTGAGAACCAAAGTGGCACGGGACCCGACTTTGCCTTGTACCTGTATTCGAGGCGATCAAACTCCAAGCCACGGATTTGCTCCATCATGATGTCGAGGCCAGCCTTTAAAACAAGACCGCCCGACTCGGTTGGATTTGAGTCATTAGCAAACGGTTTTCCTCCGTCGCTAACTATTAAGTAGTTGATTGCGTTGCGATCACGCAAGGCTGGATTGATGCCCATGTTGTCGTAAATACCGCCGTCCGTGAGCGTGACGTAGTCAAATGCAGCGCCTGGCGGGTACTCTTTTGCAGACAATCTCAGTGGGGGAAATACAGGCGGAAATGCCGACGATGCCGCCACTGCCCGGGCAAGAGGAAAGGCATCGCCCGGAACAACGCCTAACTCATGCTCTCCCAACTCAGTCAATCCACCTCCCCCAGCCACAAAGAAAAACATGTTCCCAGTGGACAAGTTAGTAGCGTTTAAATAGATCCGCGGGCCCTCTTTCAGTGCGGACAAAGTCGCACCTCGGAACAAATCGGTATCGTAGCTACTGGCCAGCTTATCTATGCGACTGTCAAATGGATCCAAGATACCTCCAATGACCGAACTCACTGCAATGGATCTGGTAAGTAGATATTTTTCGAGGTCTTTTAAAACACTGGCGGATTTCCAGTTCAAAGCCAAAAAGGCACCGGCGATACTGCCTCCACTGACGCATGAAATTAGATCAACGCAGCTGAGTAGTGCGAGTTTCTGCAGCTTCTGCATCACACCTAGATGAAATGCCGCTGCGCGAAACCCACCTCCCGATAGAGCAAGCGCGATCCGCTTTGGCGTATTTCCGATTAACTTGGTCATGAAGGCTCCCTACCATCTGTTTTAGTTGTGTGCTATTTAAATAGCGGCACTCATCCGGCAATTTCACCGGTGTGCAGCTTTTTTCGACCGATGCCGAGGTGGGCGATTACATCAACTTCTTCTCTCGAATTCCCGTCGGATTTTTTTGAATGTGGTTCTTGAAGCCCTGGAGCTGGTGGGCGTCTTTTGAAGGTTTTCTCGGATGTCGAAATTTCGCGTGGTTGCCAGCTGAAAAAAAAGCGATGCCGCGGGCCTCAGCTAACGGGACATTTTTGGAGCTTCTTTCATCCCCATGATGGGGGACTACTACTGCAACGTACTTAAAGTGAGGTAACTGGCGAACATCAATATTTCCGTCCTGCAACATCTCCACGTATGTGCAATCTCCTGCCAGCAAAGCTTTTTTGCGTTTTTTCTCGAACACAAATACCAATCCATCGTTATTCGAAGTTTTTCGAGGCGGATCAGTTCTGAAGATGCTTAGGGTCGTATCTGAAGTGAGCGATATCGTCAGATGCGAAGCTAGTTCCCGCACCTTGCTTTTGACTTTTATGTCGAAGAAGGCTACGGATTTCATGTCGCTGGGTATTACAAATTCTTTGATTTGCGCTATGAGGCGGTCATCCCACCCAAGCATTCGCCAGTGATCGGTATCAGCGTGTGACAGGAAAAACCGCAGCTGCTTGCCCTGGACGCGATCGAGGAGTTGGTTGCACGAAAGTTGATTTTTGACATAGGCATCTCTACGGATGGGCGTGCCCGCACCTGCATCGATCAAAAATCCCTCGCTCTCGCTATAGATTAGGCTGGCCATTCCCTGCCCAACTTCGAAGGTAGATAGTGCAAACGTCTTTGACGAGGAGCCAGGAACGTAGCTGTACGTGCGGAATTTTGTGAGCTTCGGGCCTGCCAGACGAGTGATCGACCTTACAGTAACCGGGGAAGGATCGGCTCGTCCGAAAGTGGGGTAAAAGTAACTCCGTCCCTCGACGTCAGTATGGAAATCAATTCGGTACCACTCCTGAAGTTGCCCGTAGCAAATCTCACAATCCTCAGGCAGATTGCAAAGCATTTCTAAAATTCGGGGTACAGCGCTTCTTGGCGCGCCATTGCCTCGCGCTTGCTTGTGAACGTCAAAAACAAAGGTCTCTACGCCATTGCTGTCGCCGTCTTCTGAGAATGCGGCTTCATTGAAATCTTTTGATTGCACTCCAATGAACCGCATGCACGCGCCCCTCCGACCAAATTCCGGGGTCGCACTCAGATCCTCGAGTCTGCAGAAAAGACTTCCTTCTGGCCCTGTCGACATAGTCCCCTCCTCTTTTTTTACCTACCATGGGGTACAGCCTTGCCTCTTATGGACGTGTGCTGTACGGAGCCAAAAACTGAACAGGGTGCGGACGCTGGCTACGCTTGTCGCAAGCGAGACAGATCTCGATTGGTGATTTAAGCATTGCGAGGACAAACCGGCATCCTCAGAATGGAGGAGGTAGAGTGAAAGTCACGTCGATTAAAGGCTGTCCGGGCCAGTTCACCTTGTATAGCAGCTATGCATGGCGTCTTACTTTGGACGTCACTAGAGATTTCCGAGGCCACGTTGCTCCGGTCCTCAATAACCACGGCGCGCGCATAGGGTGTTGCCAGCAGGATCGAGGTACCAGATCTGGATGTCGGCCATCGATCAGCCGATTGGCCTCAAGTCCCGTGGCCAATTGCCCCAAACCGGGGTCTTAATCGTTAACACTAAGAACCCTTCAATGTCGGCTGCCTTCGGCGAGTTCAGCCAATGTCGCGTACTCATACTTTCACGCGGGTAATTCAATAGCCGGCATCCCCATCGACCACGTTGACCAGCGCCTCGCCGGTTCGCATTCGGCGGACGTTTTCGCGGAGTATCGCAAGGGACTGCGTGATGTAATCGTCCGCGTTATCTGACGAGACGTGCGGGATGACCGCCAAATTGGGAACATCCCACCACGGTGCATCAGGCGGCAGGGGCTCAGGCTCGAAAACGTCCAACACGGCGCCGGACAGTCTCTCTTCGCGTAAGCCCCGAGCTAGGGACTCATAGTCCACGATTGGGGCCCGTGCCATGTTGACTAACCCGGCGCCTGGCTTCATGCGGTCGATCTGTGCGGGGCCAATAGCCCCTCGTGTGCTCGTAGTCAGCGGTGCGGTCACGACGAGAAAATCCACCTCGGGCAGGACAGCATCCAAATCGCCCGGAGAAAACATACTATCGACATCAGGGTGCGACTCAGCCGACCGCCTGACACCCCAGACTTCGAGCCCCAACAAGCGGGCGTTGCGGGCAACCCCTCCACCCAGCGCGCCCACCCCATAAATCAGTACGCGCTTGCCGCGAATGGGCGTTCCGAGCTTTCGCCGCCAGATGTGCGCCCGCTGGCTGGTTGCATGCTGCGGGATGTGATCGTTGAGCATCAGCAATGCCAGCAAACCGAACTCGCCGGCCTTGTCAGCATGCACGCCGCTGCTGTTGGTTAGCACGCAAGCTTCTGGCAGCCAGTTAAGCGGCAGCAGCGCCTCCACGCCAGCGCTAGTGCTGTGAACCAGGCGAAGGTTCTTACCGTGGGAGCGAACTGCATCTGTTTCGAAAGCCGCGCCGATGAGCAGATCGCACTGACTTAGGGTCGCAGCGTCTACCTCTCCGCGGTAGCGATCGACGACCACAGATAGTTCTACCACACCAGCAAGCGCCCGGCGCACTGCGTCTTCGGTGACGTAGTAAGCGAGGTCGCGAGCGCGATTGTTTTCGATATAGACGCGCAGGGGCGCATCCAGGAGGAAAGGTGTCATGGTTCTTTTCCTGTTGGGTTCGGCACGGATTCAACCGGGAACCATGTATCTCGATGCTCGCAGGGCTAGGAGGCGATAACCGGCACACACCGGCAATGCTTGACTCAGCGAACTAGGCTTTGATTTCGGCCCAGAGATAGGTATCAATCTTTTCCTCAATGAGGTCTATGCCCAGACCTGGCCTGTCGGAAACCTTGAGGTACCCGTTCTTTATTTCATTTTCAGGCACTCGATCAGTGAATTCCAGGTGACCTTCATACCGGCTCCAGTATGGATAAATCTCCAGAATCGAAAAGTTTGCAATGTTGGCCGCAACGTGTTGCGTGGCCGCAGTGCATACCGGGCTTGCGCAGTTGTGCGGAGCGACGCGCATGTTGAAGGCCTCAGCCATGGCGGCGATCTTCTTGGTTTCCATAATGCCGCCGGTATTACCGATGTCAGGCTGCACGGTGTCGACCGCATGAGTTTGGAGCACCTTGCGAAAACCATAGCGGGTATAGAGACGCTCGCCCAGCGCGATCGGAATGTTGACCTTGGCAGAGATTTTTTTGAGCGCACCGAGATCGAACGGATCGGCCGGTTCCTCGATGAAATCGATACCGAGGTCTTCGTAGCGCTGGCACAGACGAATTGTCTCGTCCGTCGTCAGAGCGCCGCTCAGATCCAACATGATGTCGATATCAGGACCGACGAAATCACGCAGGGCTTTGACCCGGTCGTAAGCCAAGCGCGTTTCATCCTTGTTCAAGGCACGGCGCGTTGGATGGCGGACTGTACCGGCGGCGTCGGGAAACGCCAGCGGATAGCACTTGAGCGCCGTATAGCCGTCCTTGAGAGGCCGTTCGGCCGCGCGGGCGAAATCGTCGGCCGTCACGGCCTGGGTGCTCCAGCCATTGGCATAGACACGCAACTCGTCGCGTACCTTGCCACCCAGCAGCTGATACACCGGCACATTGAGAGCTTTTCCTTTGATATCCCACAGTGCCTGTTCAATAGCACTGATGCCAGCGAATACGATGGCGCCGCCACCCTTGGCCCAGAAGGAATGGTCGTACATCTCCGACCAGATGGCTTCGATGGCGTGAGGATCCTTGCCGATGAGTATGCGGGTTGCCAGATCCTTGATCATCCCGGCAGCGGCGGTGCTCCCCAAGCCATAGGCAATGGCGGCCTCGCCGATACCTGAGATGCCTTCGTCTGTCTCGATGCGCACAATGACCGGTCGCAACCGACCGCTTTCGACGAGATAGACCTGTACTTTTCTGATCTTCAATATTGCTCCTTCGCGGCAGCTGGTAGCCGCCCAGTTGATTTATTTATAGATTGCGACTTCTTATTCCCGGTGCTGATCGAGGCGTCAGTTGTTCAGGGAAAGCCTGCATATAAAGCGCTCTCCGCCACGATGCGATGCGGTTGCTCGTAACCACGAGGAGGCGTAAACAATCCGCCGCGCTGAACTTCCAGCGCGCGAGCAACCCGATATGCCATGGGGTCGGCATAGCGACGGACCATGATCTGAACAGCGGTCGGGAGGCCCTCGGCATCACCCATGGGTATGCTCAGCGATGCCAGGTCCATTAGATTGGCCAAGCGCGTGAAAATCCCAAACGGAGCGTTGGTGGTGTGAATTCCCTCTATCGGCTTCGCTGTAATCGGTGACGAGGGCAGCAGAATGGCATTCGCTCCGGCAAAGTAACGGTGAAACTCCGTTTGCATGAGCCGTCGCTGTTCCAGGTAGCCGAGGTAGTCCGCTATGCTCATCGTTTTTCCACGGGACATCCGAGTTGCGATTTCGGGGTCGACGAGGCTAGGTTCTTTCTCGACGACATGCTGGTAGCGATTCCAGGCTTCTACCGTCGTGATGTTGGCCGTAAGAGTCGCATATGCTTCGAGGGGTCGAGGTAGTGGCACCTCGTCGAGGACCGCACCCATCGCTTCCAGATCAGCGAGCGTCTCCTTGAACCGCTCAAGGACGCCGGGCTCCGCTGACTTCAGGTTCTCCATACTCGGGTAGCGCAGCGTCAACCCTGCGACGCCCTTGTCCAGGTCGACAAGGGAGTTTGACCGTGGTACGCCAAACGTCGACGGATCTTCGGGATCTTCGCCTTGCAACGCTGCCTGAATGAGTGCCGCGTCCTCAACAGAACGGGTCATGGGTCCCACCGCGTCAAAAACGAGAGCGAGCGGCTGCACGCCACCCCGTCCGATCAGTCCGAGCGATGTCTTCATGCCGATGACGCCGCACAAAGCTGATGGGCTGCGCACCGAGCCTCCCGTGTCGGTGCCCAGGGCGACGGGTACAAGCCCAGCGGCCACCGCAACGCCTGATCCGCTGGATGACCCTCCGGGAACGCGCTGAACTAGCGGATCGCGCGGGTTGATCGGTGTGCCGCAGCTAGGGTTTGTTCCCCAACTACCGTACGCGAACTCTACTGTATGCGTCTTGCCCAGCAGAACCATGCCCTCGGCCAGCAATCGCCGAACTGCGGTGGCTGATTGCGTGGCGGCTTTGGCGGCCAGCGCCTTCGATCCGGCCAAAGTGGGATAACCCTCGACGTCAAACAGATCCTTGGCCGCGAAAGGAACGCCGTCAAGGGGCCCTCTTGTCTGGTTGCGGGAGCGCCGTCTGTCAGACTCACGCGCCGCCAGAAGGGCAGGCTCGCCGTAGACCTCGACGAAAGCGTTCAGCTTCGGGTTGTAGGTTTGGATGCGACTGAGCAACTCAGACACCAGCGCCTCCGATGTAAATTCGCCTTGGGCCAATGCCCGACCAAGATCGGTGGCTGAAAGGAAGGCAATATCCATGTCATTTCCTTTTAGAAGATAGTTTTTGCATCGGACATCCGAAGGCCTCGTATGAAACCATCGGATGCCGCTTTCTTTGGATTGCGGCTAGGGCAAGACCAGCAGACGTGGTCGAGTAGCAGCGCTACTCCTACAACCGGGTACGTTTACGCCGGCAGTAGCGCATTCTTTCGGCGCCGGAGAATAATCGCCATGCCGATAATTACCACGACACATGTCACACCCAACAACACCACAGAGACGGCGGCGGACTCGGGACTCGTATTGAAGCGAATCCCCTCCCACAACTTTCTCGGCAAGGTTTTCACCGACAAGTTGCTGAGGAAGATCGAAGCGACAGACTCGTCGAATGAAAGAAGCATTCCCAGCAGAGCTCCAATGCCGAGGCCTGGCAGAAGCAAAGGGAAAGTGATCGTTTGAAAGACCCGCCAGGCATTCGCTCCAAGGCTTGCCGCAGCAAGGGACAGCCAAGGATCGATTGAGCTGTATGTTGCCGACGCGACCTGGTAAACGATTGGGAAGATCAGCACGGTGTGAACGATGATGATCCCGGTCTCGGTATCCACCAGTCCTACACGCGAGAAGGCCAGATAAGCACCGAGCGCGAAAACAACGCTTGGCACGGTCAGCGGCGACATAAGCATCGCCTCAACAGCGCCCTGATACCGAAAATTGCGACCAATTCCGAGAACCGCCAGCGTGGCGATGATGAGAGCTGAGATACAAGTCGCAGCGCCGATGCGAAGGCTGGTCAGGGCCGCCGCAGTCCATTCCTGGCTGTGGAAGATCGTCTCGAACCACCGCAATGAGTAGCCAGGCGGCGGGAATATGAGTACCTCAGCTGAGCTGAAAGATACCGGTATGAGCACGACCAATGGCAGGAGAATGAACACCGATATCAAAAACAGATAGACCGGTTGAACAAACCGCACACTGGCGCGCAAGACCTCAGGAATTTTGAAACGAGTCGGCGGCAGTTTGACCGATTTGCGAAGAAGCGACTTGTCTACCTGGCCCACAGGCGCTTGAGGCAAAGTCTGCGGCGGCACACCCGGGCGCTGCCAACGCGACAAGTATCGCGCTACCGAGGAGAGCGCCGTGACAATGATCGTCGCGACGAAGGCAAGCGTGATGCCGAGTGCCGCAGCCAAAGCCCAGTCGGCCCCGACGTCGATTTCCGCCTGAACTACTTGGGCGAGCATCTGCTGGCGTTGGCTACCCAGAAAGGTCGGCGCGATGAAGCTCGCCATGGTGAAGAGGAAGATGATCGTAACGCCGGATTGGATTCCACGGATTGCAAGTGGAAGGAGCACGCCCGACCAGATCCGCAACGGGTTAGCTCCGAGCGTGTGAGCGGCCAGAACAAGACGTCCGTCAATGCGCCTGAGGACAGTGAAGAGAGCGAAGACCATCATCGGAATCGAGCATTGCACGAGCGCCAGTACAACCGCTAGCTCACTGAAGAGAAGCGAAATTGGCTCTGAAGTTATCCCCAGACCCATAAGTGTTGCGTTCACAAGGCCACGCTGGCCCAGGATCGCCAACCAGGCAAACGTACGTACCATCACACTGGTCAAGAAGGGAACCAGCACCAACAACCCCAGAAGCAGCGCCTTCACTCCAGTTGCGCGACTCAGAATCCAGGCGAGTGGGAAAGAGATAACGAGAGTTATCACTGTGGCCTCTACGCTGATGCGCACGGTCGTCCAGATCACCTTTTGGTAGACCGGGTTGCCAAAGATCCGCATAAAACGGCCGATGGCATCACCGCCAAACGCCTCTGGAACGATCGCCAGTAGCGGTATAGCGAAAGCCAGGAGAAGCAAGATGGTTACTGGAGCCAGCAGTAAGAACCGTTCCCAACTTACTAACCAATTTACGAATCCACTGCTGCGTCTCATCTTCGCGTTCTCCTATTTGCGCGCTGTTAGCGCATGACGTACGTGTTCCACAGGGCCGCCACGGGCTCGAGGTTCTCGTTCCACCATTTCGAATTGAGAATTGCGCCGAGCTTCTCGTTCGCCGGATTTCCTGGAAGATCCTTGGCGACAGCTGAAAGCGCTGCTCCGTCAATAAGCTTCAGTGCGTCAACGTTGGTCGGACCGTAAAAGATATGGCGAGGCAAATCTGCCTGCTGCTTTGGTTGAACGGCGAAATTGATGAACTTCATCGCCTCGGCCGGGTTCGGCGCGCCCTTGACTACTGCCCAGTATTCGACAACCGTGACCGATGCGTTCCATCCATAAGCCCAGTTGGCGCCGCCCTTGATGGCATTCTGAATGCGACCGCCCGGGCCGTAGGCAGCATCAACCTCGCCCTGCTGAATAAGAGCCTGGACATCCGAAGGCGGCTTGAACCCGACGATCTGATCTTTCACACGGTCGATAACTTTGAGGGCACGGGTAACATCCAACGGATAGAGTTCGGATGGCTTCACACCGTCAGCAAGCAACGCGAACTCAATGTTGTAGTACGGCAATGCCAACATCACCCGACGCGCCTTCACTTTGGGATCAAAGAACTGTGCAGGAGTAAGTCCATTGGGGAATTTGGTTTTATTCCAGGCCAGGTTCTGCGCGAACTTCATGTAACCGATGCCGTATTTCGTGCGAAACGCGGCCGGGATTCCCTCGGCCTTGATAACGGAGTAATCGAGCGGCTGAAGTAAGTCATCCTTCACCTCGTTCTCATAGGCCGCAGCGTCGGCTGAGACCACGTCCCACGTGATATTGCCGCTCGTGACCATAGCTTTGATTTTGGCGTGACCGGTACCAGTGGTACCGATGACTTTGGTCCCCGTGGCTCTGGTGTAGGGATCAAAGAAGGCCTTTGTCTGGGCCTCCTGGAATGAGCCCCCATAAGAGGCGACCACGACCGGCTTGGCGGGGTCGGCGGCTAGTGCCGCATGATGGAAGAATATTGCACTGGCCGCAGCGAGCAGGCCGGCTGAGATTTTCGTGTAAAGGCGGGTCGATTTCATTGGTTTTACTCCTTCAAAAAAACTACGTTTCAGGAAGACTTGTCTCGTTTCATTCATTTTTTCCACTCCTTCAAAAACTCTGCTTCAGATAGATTTCTCTGCCGGAAGAACTGCGACGAACTCAGGAGACCATCGCGCGACGACGGACTCACCGGGCACCAGATGACCGGCCATGCGATCTCCGCGCACTACGCTGGCGAGCAAAAGTTGCCTATCAGGAAGCTCCAGCGTTACGCGCCAAGCGGCACCGAGATATGTGACGTCGCGGACCGTGGCAGGTACACCAGGGATGTCGCCTGATGCAGCCTCCGTTGCAGGATGAACGGTGACGTTCTCCGGTCTCACCACAACATCGAACCGCCCCGCTGCTTGAGACGACAGCGGCTGACGCACGCCACAAATCTCGTATCCTCGACCGCCATCCTTTTCGGTGACACGCAGGATCGAGCAATCGCCCAGGAAACGCGCGACGAAATGATTGGCCGGCTTTGCGTAGATGGTTTCCGGATCCGCGACCTGCAAAAGCCGCCCCTCGGCCATGATTCCGATCCGATCTGCCATGGCCATGGCTTCCGACTGGTCATGCGTAACGTAGATAACCGTGATACCGAGCTCGCCTTGTATACGCTTGAGTTCTTGCTGCATTTGATCGCGTAGTCTCCGATCAAGTGCACCGAGCGGCTCATCCATAAGCAGAAGGTCTGGGCCAAACACGAGAGCGCGAGCAAGTGCCACACGCTGCTGCTGCCCACCTGACAATTGCGACGGATACGATGACCCGCGATCAGTCAGGTTGACGAGCCCAAGTGCCGTCTTCACTCGCGTCTCGCTCTCGGCGCGCCCGACACCACGCATCTTGAGTGGGTAGGCTACGTTCTCGGCAGCCGTCAGGTGCGGGAAAAGCGCATAGTTCTGAAATACCACCCCGATCTGGCGCCGATGCGGGGGTACGTCGGAGACAGAGGTGCCCGACATCAGGACACTGCCTTCGGTGGGCTTGTCGAAACCTGCAAGGAGCATCAGGAGCGTCGTCTTGCCAGATCCGCTCGAGCCCAGTAGTGCAAAAAATTCACCTGGTGAGATGTCGAGGCTGACGTCGTTTACCGCCGCGACGGAACCGTACCGCCGAGTGACGCCTTGGAAAGAAACGGCAGGGAGCAACTGGTTTGTCATCAAATACTCCTACCGAGTTCGAACGGAGTGAGCACTTCGCATCCGGCTTCAGTAACGACCACCGTATCGCCAAAGCGCGCACCGCCAACGCCATCAACATAGATTCCAGGCTCAACGGTGAACACCATGCCCGGCTCAAGCACTGTCGGTGAATCGGCCTTGAGCTCGTGCCCATCCCAGCCGGAGTACCCAATCGAACGTCCGGTGCGGTGCAGGACCGGGTTTTCCCAACCACCGCGGTCGATCACCTTCATTGCGGCAGCGTGCACTTCGCCAGCCGTTACACCGGGGCGAACCGCTGCCAATGCCGCCTCTTGCGCCTCACGTGCAAGATCAACTACCTTTCGCATTTCCTTAGATGGCTCTTTCGAGCCAAGCAGAACCGGCCGGTCGAAGCCGATCAGATGCCCGAAGAAGCCTGTGCTGCAGCGACATATCTGCACGTAGTCACCTTCGCGCATCTTTCGGCCGGCGCCAGAAGCGTGGCAGCGCGCTGTGCGTTCAGCCCCACTGCCCGTCATGTGCAAACCATGCGCCAACGGCGACTGCTCCTCATTTCCGTCCCATAGTTCAGCCGCGCGTCTGGTGCCGGCGACAAAGGAGGCAAGCGACACTTCCCACTCGGGAACCCCCGGAGCGATAGCGTCACGGCTGGCATTGAACTGGTGAGCAATAACGTCGCAGCTGAGTCGGATGACGCCCAGCGCCGCCGCATCCTTTACAGCGAACAATTCGCGCAGCAGCGCCCCAGCATCCTTGACTCGATCGGCGCCAAGCTTTTGCTTGACCACTTCGATGTTTCCGCCGTTGGTGCCATTGAAATCGACACCGATCACGCGAGCCCCCGGTGCGACCTCCTCAAGATATTTGGCAAGTGCGTCCTGATGCGTCATAGGGGCTGGCACGGGCTCCTCCCACTCAACCCATCTGGCAACCACCGGCGTATTGCATCGCGCCCGTATTTCTTTGACTTCACTGCCAGGCGAGACGAAACCGGCCTTGCCGTCCTGCTGAAGAACCAGCCATATCGGCCTGCTGACCGGCAGGCCGTGCAGGCCGGCGAAGAAGCGGTGGGTGTCGACACCCGCTAATGCGAGAACGTCGATGCCATGCCTTTTCATCGCAGCTTGGGCACGTTTAATGCGATTGCGGTAATCCACATCAGATGGAAAAGCGACCTTCGAAGTCGCCGTATTTTCAGTCATGGTGCTTTCTCGGTTTGTACGATTAGTCTGTATCCAATCGTTTGTATTAGAAATCCAATCGATTGTATTGTCAATAGGTCGTAAGAAAACTGTCTCAAAGGGGGCTGCAGAAATGGGGAACCGGGTGCGTGGGCCCCGGGACGCACTTGTTCTCGGATTCATGAGAAGGCGTCGACCCGCGAGCTGCTCGGCGCAACCGGCGCCAAATCGCGGGCATCAAATGCTTGGGCGCCAGGAGATTGAGTGCCATACGCCTATGGCGAATGGGAAATTCCCATCAGGGCGCGGCCATCACGCCATAACTTCACTAGCAAACAGTTCGGACGCGGCACTGATGGCCCCTCTACTGGCAAGTAACCGCAACGCTCAATCTCGACGGCACGCCCTTAGCTCTTAGGCGCTGCCAGCGGGATTGGCCATCAGATATGCGCCACACTGCCCCTCAGGACCAAACGATGCTTAAGCGTGATCTTGGAGGCGGTCTTAGCGCCTTTATAGATCTGGCGGAAGAGTTCCTCCGCTCCCCTGCGCCCCATCTCGAAGCGCGGAACGGACACTGTCGACAGCGGGGGATGCATAAGCCCCGCCAATTTCAGATCATCAAACCCAAAGAACGACACGTCACCGGGGATGTTTTGGTTTGCTTGCCGAGCAGCTGCCATGGCGCTTATTGCAAGCTCGTCGGTTGCGCAGAAGACCGCAGTGGGACTTAATCCGTCGCTGAGCATGGCCTTCATGATCTCAAAACCAGACTCAGCATCATCGTTGAAAGACTCGGTGGAGCGTACCTTCGTCAGCTCGCCCAGGCCATGGTCGCGCATAAAATCGACATACGCTGCACTCCGATCACGGTATGTTTCCGAGTGATTCGGTCCACCAATGTGGACAATACGTCGATGTCCCGCAGCATAGAGGTGTGCCATTACCTCCTTGGCCGCAACATAGTTATCGATCGTCACGCACGTGACGCCCTCATACGGCACAGGTCGCGATATCGCGACAACTTTGCGGTCAAAGCCTTGCATGCCCAGGATCGGCTTGGGCACGCTCCCGGTGACGGTAATGATGCCATCCACCACGCCAGTCAGCAGTTGTTGCCCCAGCTTCGCCTCTCGCTTGGCCTGCCGCAGCGTTACGCCCAACAGAACGTTGATTTCACGTTCCGCTAGCGTCTCGACAATACCCTGAACCACATCAGAATAGAACGGTGCCGCAATATCTGAAACGATGACGAGCACTTGGTTAGCACGCCCATCCCGCAAATTGCGGGCCGCTTCATTCACCACGTACCCCGTGTCGCGCACGATCTTATCGATCAGTGCCCTGGTCTCCTTAGTGACGCGCGGGCTTCCCGCCAAGGCACGGCTGACGGTGGAGACGTCGACGCCCGCGATGCGCGCTATATCGGCCATTCTGGGTCGTTTTCCAGCTGGCAGCCCCGTTGTATCGTCGCTCGCTATGGCGGGCATTTTCTGTTCGTTCACTTGGCCCAATATGCTAAATTGCCCGCTTGTAAGGCGCTGTTGAGATTAAGGATCCGTCTGACTAAAAGTGACTTTTAACCACAAATCCGGTTGAATCGCATGATAGTCCAATCGATTGGATTTTTCTACGCGCTGCCGGCAGTAGGAGCTGCCAAAGCCCTCGTGGTGAAAGATTCCACATAAAGCACTGCCCGATGCCGTTTGCCCCGCAGTACATCGAAGTACTGGCTACGCTTGGGGATTCCGAGAGTTTCCGGGGAGCTAGATGAAATGGTCGAACCCACTCATTGGATAGACCTCAAACAACTGTTCTTCAATCCAAAAATAGTCGTCGGCGTCGATGCCGGCGTCCAAGAACGGCCGAGGTTCTATGGCATGAAGGGGTGTGATGTCGAACCTGTTCCCCATTTCGTCTTCAACTACCGAATGGGCGACGAACCGTACGAAGTCGCTGTTTGGTGCAGCGATCACCAGCCAGCCTAGTACGTGACCGTGGTGTGGATTTCTTTCAATCCAGGTGGCTACGTTGTGGTGGCATTTGTTTTCTTCAGGCGCCCAATCGCCAACGTTGACTTGTCTACAAGGCACAACGACGGCTTCATTAAGCTGCCCTGCAAGTAGGGCTCCGTATCTCTCGATGGCAGCATTCGGAGCGGGCATTCGGTCGAATACGGTAACCACCAGACTCATTCCTTCAAGCTGAAATCTGCCATTGCGACTACCAATCCGGGTTTCCCTCAGCGGCCGTATTCGACAACAAGTAGTGCGGTTGCTGCAGTCTTGCCTTGATTGGCAATCGAATGCTGCAGATCGACTGGATATCGTGCGGTATCACCACTGCGGACAATTACCTCGCTGTCCCCAGCGCGCACCGTCATAGCGCCGCTTTGCACGGACAGGTGCTCCTTGGCCCCCTTCTCATGCGGCTCTGATGCTAGAACTCCTCCGGCCGTGATGGTCAACTGATACCACTCGACGGTACCGGCCATGTTGATTGGACTGAGGATGCGAAGCTCACATTTCCCGTCGGCACTTTTGATGGTCGGCATCTCGTGTGCCGCGGTAACGGTAACGGCGGCCGCCGCAGCCTTGGTTTGACCATTGCTGAGGAAATCCGTGATGTCAATGCCAAGAGCACTGGCCAGGCGCCAAAGAATCGCCACAGTCGGATTGGCCTCGTTGCGCTCAATCTGCGACAGCATCGATTTGGAAACCCCGGCACGCCTCGACAAATCATCGAGTGAAAGGCGCTGCGACTGACGCAGCGTCTTCAACGTTTCGCCAACGGCTGGCGGCCCCTCAGAACGAGTCTCTGCACGCGACATTTGCATATTCACGAATTGTTCGATATAGTGGACATATTGCGTTTATTAGTGGAAATCGCCACGATGATGAATAACCCGATCCTAGCAGGACTACACAATGCTTACTACCTCTCATTTCTACGCCTCACTTCGTGAGGAGCTTCAACAAATTGAGGCCGCCGGCCTTTTTAAGGTCGAACGTCCGATTACCTCCGCCCAAAGCACTCTCGTTTCGACAGCGGATTCCAGTGAAATCATCAACCTTTGTGCGAATAACTACCTGGGGCTGTCTTCTCACCGCGGAATTCTGGAAGCTGCCCATGCTGCCCTCGCCACCCGTGGGTTTGGCCTAAGTTCGGTGCGGTTCATTTGCGGTACGCAGGACATCCACAAGGAGTTAGAGGCTCGACTGTCGAAATTTCTGGGTACCGAGGACACGATCCTCTATGGCTCGGCTTTTGATGCCAACGGAGGTCTTTTTGAGACCTTACTCGGCGCCGAAGATGCAATCATCAGCGACGAACTCAACCACGCTTCGATCATTGACGGCATCCGCCTGAGCAAAGCGAAGCGCTACCGCTATCGGCACAACGACATAGAGGATCTTCGGCACCAACTGCGGGAGGCTGACGCCGCAGGCTCGCGGTACAAACTTGTATTCACAGACGGCGTCTTCTCAATGGATGGCACGATTGCGCGTTTGGATGAGATTCGCGCAGTGTGCGACGAGTTCGGCGCACTGTTAGGAGTGGACGACTCACATGCCACCGGCTTCATTGGAAAGACTGGTCGCGGGACGCACGAATACCGAGGCCTCTTCGGCAAGATTGACATCATTACCGGCACGCTTGGCAAAGCCTTGGGCGGTGCATCAGGTGGATTTACGAGCGCGAAGGCCGAGGTGATTTCAATGCTTCGGCAGCGCTCCAGGCCATACCTCTTTTCGAACACACTTGCACCTGTCATTGTCGGTGCGAGCATCAAAGTCCTTGACTTACTAGAGGCAGACACCTGCCTGCGCGACAACCTTGAAGAAAACACTCGATTCTTCCGCGACGGCCTAGCGGCGCGCGGATTCGACTTGAAAGCGGGCACTCACCCCATCATTCCCGTGATGGTGTACGAAGCAGAGACGGCGCAGCGACTGGCGCGGCGCCTGCTGGAATTGGGTGTCTACGTCACCGGCTTCTTCTACCCCGTAGTCCCGAAAGGTCAAGCGCGCATTCGGGTGCAAATCAGCGCGCTACACACCAAGCAACAGCTTAGTAGCGCCCTTGATGCCTTTGCACAAGCAGGTAAAGAGTTGGGGATCACAGCATGAGCAGCCAACCCAAAATTCTGATCATTGGCGCCAACGGCCAACTCGGCACCGAACTGTCAGCCGCACTCGCCGACCGTCACGGCTCGCACAACGTAATAACGAGCGATATGGTCCCGACTGGTCGCCACGCGCATATTGCCCACGAGATGCTGGACGTGACCGACGCGGGGCAACTCAAGGAACTTGTAAAGCGCCATGGCATCACCCAGATTTACCATCTCGCTGCGGCGTTATCGGCCACAGGCGAAACATCCCCTACATGGGCCTGGAACTTGAACATGGGTGGATTGCTGAACGTCTTGGAAACCGCCCGTCACTACAAACTGGACAAAGTGTTCTGGCCAAGCTCTATTGCTGCTTTCGGCCCAACTACACCTGCCGATGCGACCCCGCAGAGTACGGTCATGGAACCCAAGACCGTGTATGGAATTTCCAAACTCGCCGGAGAAGGCTGGTGTCGCTGGTACTTTGAAAAGCACGGGGTGGACGTGCGTAGCCTGCGTTACCCAGGCCTGATTTCGTACAAGACAAAACCGGGCGGTGGAACGACGGACTACGCCATCGACATTTTCTACTCGGCACTTAAAGGCGAGAGATACAACTGCTTCCTTGCTGAAGACGAAGCGCTACCCATGCTCTATATGGACGATGCAGTGCGCGCCACACTAGAACTGATGGAGGCGCCAGCAGAGTCGATTACCGAACGTGGCAGCTACAACCTGGCAGGGATCAGTTTTACCCCTAGTGAAATTGCCGCTGAGATCCGCAAGCACCTCTCGAGCTTCGAAGTTGCATATGAGCCGGACTTCAGGCAACAGATTGCAAGTAGTTGGCCAAATTCAATCGACGATTCATGCGCGCAGCACGACTGGAAGTGGAAGTGCAGGTTTGACTTACCTGCATTGGTGACAGATATGCTGAAGCATCTCCCAGAATCAGTGAAGACGCCCTCCTCAAGCGTAAATGCTTAACTGGTTCGAATACATCGCAATGCGAGGGCGGCCCGCCACCACGCAGTCCGGCGCAAGCGATGAAGTTAAGAAGTCATCGCTTGTGAAGTGCGCAGCAGCTGCTCAACAAAAACCTTTATCGCCGGATGCGATCGTTCCCCCTGGCGAAGAGCCACTGAAATCCGACGAGTCACAGCCGGCCGCAGGGGACGAGCAATCAAATCCTGCGAAATCTGACCCAGGCGCAACCCGGGAATGATCGATACAGAGCAGCCCGACGCCACCATTGCGGCAATGATTTCTGAGCCTCGGCAGGCGGCATTGACCCGCGGAGTAAAGCCAGCTTGGCGGCAAAGATTCATCACAAACTCGCCATAAAAGCTGGTTGCGGAGTCCATTGCCCACTCCTCATCTTTTAGTTCTGATAAGGCAATTGAAGGTTTGAGCGCAAGAGGATGATCTTTAGCCATGACCACATTCAACTCGTCGTCAATTAGCCGCACTTTGTGAACCGTCTTTTCCATCCGTGCCAAGCGGACGGACAGGTCGTCCACTATTGCTAAATCAACGTTCCAGGAACCTAGGGCTGCCAAACCCTCAGATGGTTCCATCTCAATAATGGTTATCTGAAGGCGCGGGTAAATTTTCCGGAGTTCTTGCAGCACGGGAGGAAGCAATGCCGCTGCAGCGGTGGCAAATGCGGCAATTCGCAATGTGCCGGCAATTTCTTTACGGATCAGAGCGAGTTCCGAGTTTGCCTCGTCTAGAACGCCCATGATGCGCTCCACATGCGATACCAAGACCTCACCAGCGTGAGTCAACTTGACGCCGCGTCCCCTGCGCTCGGTTAGCGGAACACCAACCTCCTCTTCAAGCTGGGCAATTTGCTGGGAAACAGCCGAAGGGGTGAGGCTTAGGGCATCGGCGACCGCGGCCATCGTTTGACGGATTGAAAGTTCTCGCAAAGCTTTGAGACGTGCAATGTCCATAACCACCCTGAGAAATAGTTAATATTTCTAATGTATACGTCAAATAAAGATCAATTGTATTGGTTGAATGCCACCCGTACTATTCGCACTCCTACATTGTCAGAAGTGACTTGGAGTTTTTGTGGCTGTCAGCGTTTTCGACCTTTTCAAGATAGGTATCGGCCCTTCGAGCTCACACACGGTCGGGCCGATGCGTGCAGCACGCATGTTCACGCAGCGTTTGGTGAACGAGGCCAAATTGGACGCCACAGTGCAGGTGCGATGCGAGCTTTACGGATCGCTCGGTGCCACCGGTAAAGGCCACGGCAGCGGAACTGCCGTGCTTTTGGGGCTTTCTGGCTTCGAACCGGACACGATTGATCCGGACAAGATTCCTTCTATTCTGGAGGGTATCCGAGGGACCCATCAAATCCAGTTGCTAGGGGCTCACCCCATCGCTTTCCAAGAAAAGACCGACGTTCTCTTCTATCTCACTAAGACGCTTCCTTTTCATGCAAACGGCATGACATTTTCAGCGTTTGATGCATCGGGCGAACTCCTATGCGCGCACACCTACTATTCCGTAGGCGGCGGATTTGTCGTGAGCGAAGAAGTTGCCGATGACGGGTCCAGGCACAAGACCATCGCACCGGATACCACCGTGCTTTCACACCCATTTCACAGTGGCGATGAGCTTCTGGCTATTACAAGCGCCAACCGGTGCAGCATCGCAGAGATCATGCGGCGCAATGAGCGTTTCTGGCGAACGGATGAGGAGATCGATCGCGGCCTACTTAACATCTGGTCGGTCATGCAAGACTGCGTCGCGCGTGGATGCCGTGCCGAAGGCACTTTGCCTGGCCCCTTTAAGGTCCGTCGCCGTGCCGCCGCGTTACAGCAGTCGCTTTTGGCCACACAAAAAAATGGCGCGACACCAGACCCACTCAGCACGATGGACTGGATCAACCTCTACGCACTGGCTGTCAACGAAGAAAATGCGTCCGGTGGACGGGTTGTTACAGCGCCTACGAACGGTGCCGCGGGCATTATTCCTGCCGTGTTGCATTACTACGTGGGGTTCGTTCATGGTGCCGACGATGCTGGCGTAATCGAGTTTTTACTCACCGCCGGCGCTATAGGCCTTCTCTACAAAGAGAATGCTTCGATTTCAGGCGCCGAGGTCGGCTGCCAGGGTGAGGTGGGAGTCGCCTGCTCGATGGCAGCGGCCGCGCTGTGTGCCGTGATGGGCGGTACTCCTGAACAAGTCGAAAACGCCGCCGAGATTGGCATGGAACATCATCTTGGGCTGACGTGCGACCCAGTAGGCGGATTGGTGCAAATACCCTGCATCGAGAGAAACGCTATCGCCTCTGTCAAAGCCGTCAACGCCGCCCGAATGGCACTGCATGGCGACGGCTCACATCACGTGAGTTTGGACAAGGTCATCAAGACCATGAGAGAGACTGGCGCCGATATGATGACTAAATACAAGGAAACCTCTCGCGGCGGCCTCGCGGTGAACATTATTGAGTGCTGATAACGAACCAAGCAGTTAAGTCGGCCCTCGTCGTTCTACTGGCGTATCTTTCCGCTGCCGCTGATGATGGACAATTCAACAAACTTTGCACCTGAGTGCATTCCTGGCTTGAAACTCACCAGGTAGCCGCCGAGGTCATAGTTTTCCATCCCATCTAGCGCTGTCACCATACCTGCGCGATTAGGGTTCTTTCCTTGTCGCCGCACGGCTTCAACAATGACCTTCGCTGCGATGTAGCCCTCCATCATGGTGTAGCTCGCCGGCACCTCTAAACTCTGAGCCTTCGCGATGGTATCGCTGAACTCCTTAGCCAGGCGTACTGAAATCTTGTACGGATTGGGCACAACTTGTGCAATTGCCACACCCCTCAGTTGCTCCTCGCTCAATCTCTTAGACAACTGTTCGATGTCAGCCCCTGAGTGCGAAAGCAACTGTGACGCCCCACCGGCCGCCCGGTACTGCTCAATAAAAGCTGCTGCGGCGGCACCGCTTGCGACCATGATGATGGCTTGCGGTGCGGTTTTAACGAACACCTCAACAGCCGGCGTAACACGGGCCGTCCCGGTCGCATAGGATGCTTTGGAAACGACATTACCAGCAGTCTTCTTGGCTGCTTCGTCTGTAGCAGAAAGGAGTGAAGCAGCTCCGGGACCGTCCTCGTAAAAAAGACCGATTCGGTTGATACCGACGGTGGCCAAGTGCTCGGTAATCTTGTTGATTTCGTCACGCAAGCCGGCACGCACGCTGTATAACAACGGAGCCTCCACACGTATCTCCGTCGTGCGATAGCCTACGACGGCGATTGAATTTGCTTCAAGTAAGCCCGAATTCACCACGTCTGTGATGTTGCGGTTACCAAAAAATCCAGCCAAGACCAACGGTCGCTCTTCACTCAGCAGCTGCTTGGTCACACTCACAGTGTTTTCCGCCCGTCCACCGTCATCCTTGCGAATCAGAGCGAAGGTGTGACCGTTGATGCCGCCGGCCTTGTTAATGTTATTAAACATCAACTGCATACCGACCGCATATGCCCGACCCTGATTGGCATCTAAGCCCGACATCGGACCAACTTGCCCAACAACAACCTCGACGGCGTGAGCTAGTGGCATTCCCAGCAGTGCAAAGATGACAACAAAGATTGAATTAATTCTCATAAAAACTTCATTATTTTTAGAAGCGCTGGGATTCGTAATCACAATTAATCTACAGTTGCACCTGAACTGCGCACCAGGTTTGCCCATTTTTCGGCATCCGATTGAATACGCTTACTGAATTCCTCTGGCGATGAGACAAGTGGGGTGGCACCCTGCAGTGTTAATTTCTCTACAGTTGCCTTGTCACGAGCGATGCGCGAGATTTCATAGGAAAGCTTGGTTACCACCTCCTTCGGTAGGTTCTTTGGTCCTAACACGCCAAACCACACACCCACCTCGTATCCAGGCACTCCTGCCTCTGCGACAGTCGGCACATCGGGCAAAACCGGTGATCTTTTTGTTCCCGTTACAGCTAGCGGACGAAGATTTCCAGTTTTGATCTGCGGCAACGATCCCGGGAGGTTGTCGAACATCAGCTGAATCTGATTTCCCAATAAGTCAGTCATCGCAGGTCCGCTACCCTTGTACGGCACGTGCGTGAAAGAAGCCCCCGTCATGGCTTTGAACAACTCCCCTGAAAGATGGTTCGTAGTTCCATTACCTGCGGAACCCATGTACAGAGCAGAGGGATTTCTCTTTGAGTATTCAATTAACATTTGAACGGACTTAACCGGGACATTTGGGTTGACTACCAAGATATTCGGGACAGTCGCAAACGTTGCAATGGAGGTGAAGTCCTTCTTAGGATCGAATGGCAACCGCTTATAAAGCGACGCATTGATTGATTGCGTGCTGACGGTTCCGAACAACAACGTATATCCATCCGTCGCCGACTTGGCCACAATATCTGCACCGAGAGTTCCCCCTGCTCCTCCACGATTGTCAACAATCACCTGCTGCCCAAGCGCTTCGGACATACGGCCGGCCAATAACCGGCCAAGATTGTCCGTCGTTCCTCCTGGAGGAAATGGCACGACCAAACGGATCGGCTTCATTGGATAGCCTTCAGCGCAAGCGGCTGTACCGGACAGTGCTATGAGTAAACAAATAACCAACCTAGAAATTTTTGTCATGATGCGTTCTCGGTAAATATAGAAGGAATATGAAAGGGGCGGTTGCTACTCTTCACTGGGTGCTATCAGAAGTATGGCGATGACAGCGCTTAGCTAATCGCTCAGACTGCTACGCACACTTCATCAGCCACAAAATGCCCGGGTGCGATCTCGGCAAGCTTTACCTCGGGCGGCACATAGTGCAGATCGTGTATCGGGCTGGGAATTTCACCGTCCAGCATATGGCGCAGATTACGACGCTGCGGGTCTGCCACAGGCACAGCTGACAGGAGTTTCCGCGTATAGGGATGGCGGGGATTTTCGAAGATCTGGCGACGGGTTCCGATCTCCACAATGCGTCCAAGATACATCACAGCTACCCGGTGACTCACACGCTCAACAACAGCCAAGTCATGAGAGATAAAGAGAAAAGCGATCCCCAATTCGCGCTGAAGATCCTGCATGAGGTTAATTACCTGAGCTTGAATGGAAACATCAAGCGCGGAAACCGACTCGTCCGCAACGATTAAGCGTGGTGAGAGAGCAAGCGCTCGCGCGATACAGATTCGTTGACGCTGTCCACCTGAAAATTCGTGCGGATAACGCTGGGCATACTGCGGCAGCAAGCCAACCTTTTCTAATAGCTCACAAACCCTGCGACGGGCAACCGCTCCATGCGCAATGTTGTGTACCTTAAGCGGCTCAATCAATGAGTCTTCGACGGTACGGCGCGGATCGAGTGATGCGTAGGGATCCTGAAACACCATCTGCACTTCTCGGCGTAAGCCTTTTAATGCGCTGCCAGTCATGCCCCCGATGGGCTTCCCATTGAATTCGATTTCCCCTCCTTGTGTGCGTAGCAGCCGCGCCACCGCACGGGCTGTTGTCGATTTTCCGCAACCCGATTCACCGACTAACGCTAGTGTTTCTCCAGCGAAGAGGTCAAAACTCACATTTTCCACCGCATGAACCCGGCGCTGCACTCGTCCGAGAATGCCGCCGCGCAAGTCGTAACGGGTCACCAAATTGCGCACACGCAGCAGGGGTGAGAGACCGTAATCCGGCTTTGATGCATTCGGCGCAATTTCTGACGAGACAACTGTCTGCCTCAAATCGCTCGTACGAGCCTCGATCAAAGGAAATTTGGCTGGAAAATCGGTGCCCTGCATAGCGCCAAGCCTGGGCACGGCGGCCAGCAGACTTTGTGTATATGGATGCTTGGGCTGCGTAAATATAGCCTCTACAGAGCCGCGCTCTACGGTCTCGCCGTTGCGCATGACCATCACCTCGTCAGCGATCTCGGCCACAACTCCCATATCGTGAGTGATGAATATCACGCCCATTTTCAGGTCGTCCTGCAGCCCTCGAATAATCTGCAGGATTTGCGACTGTACGGTCACGTCCAGCGCCGTGGTCGGCTCGTCCGCAATGAGCAAAGTAGGTTCGCAGGCCAATGCCATAGCGATCATGATCCGCTGGCGCATTCCACCGGAGAGCTGGTGCGGATAGCGCCCCATCATCTGCCTTGCGTCAGGGATTCGCACAAGGTCCAGCATGCGAAGCGCGCGTGCAAATGTGGCCGCACGATCGCCGGGCTGATGCAATCGGATCGCTTCCAGAATCTGGTCGCCCACCTTGAACACCGGGTTCAAGGAGGTCATGGGCTCCTGAAAGATCATGGCCATGTCAGCGCCCCGCAGGCGACGGAGCTGGGATTCGGGTGCACCCATCAGATTTATCACCCCATGATGGCGGGTACGCAGTTGCATCTGCCCGGACGCAATACGGCCACCGCCCAGTTCCACCAGGCGCATGATGGCCAGCGAAGTCACCGATTTTCCCGAGCCTGACTCCCCGACGATAGCCAACGTCTTGCCACGAGCCACCTCGAAAGAGACATCTCGCACCGCCATAGGAGTGCTGGCATCGCCGCTGAATCCTACGCTCAGGTTTTGTACACGGGCGACGAGGTCTTCGTTCATACGGTTTCCGCGACAGTAACAAGTCGGCCAACAGCCTCGTTCAGTTCGCTCTGTGCTCGAGCCAGGCGGGCGCGCGCCTCCTCCACCCATCGCCGATCGGCTACTCGCTCACTTTGCGCATGCGCGAGCAGACGAGCGACTTGTAGCGGACCTACGCTGCCATCGGTCACACGGGTTTCGACGAAGCGCCTCGGGTCAAGCGCATCGCGTACAGTTTCATCACCGAGGTTTAGCTCAAGGCCGGCAGTCTCCAGCGCGGCTTCATCGAGTAGCGTGCTGGTCAAATCGGCCGGTGCAATGCCTAGTGCAATGCAGTTACGCACCACACGCGCCACGATGTGGTGCACCTGTCGAAATGAAAGGCCGCGCTCGCGTACGATCAGGTCGGCAAGGTTACTAGCCGTACACCAGCTGCCGCTGAGTGATTTAGCCATCCGGTCGTCATGGACGATTAACGTCTCGATTACTCCCGTAAAAAGGTCAAGCATGCCTTCGGTGGTCGCGAGTGCCTCGTCGATCAGCGGTAGTTCGCGCATGGCTTGGTCACCTGTTCCCTCCGCACGGAAGGTGGCCAGAGCGGTTGCCAGCCAGGTTACGGCAGAGCCGGCGGCTTTTTTGATAGTTTCAAGGCCGGCTGGGTTCTTCTTCTGGGGGAAGATGCTGCTTGTACCGCAGTAGCTGTCGTCGCTCTCAACCAGGCCGAACTCAGTGCTGGACCAAAGATGCAGGTCGGTCGCCAGATCGTTGAGATCGGCCATGACGAAGGCCAAAGCACCGATTGCCTCGGCGGCATAGTAAGCCTCACGTCCCAATTTGGAGTTCTCCACCAACCCATCAAAACCCAACAGTGCAGTGGTGCGCATGCGGTTCAAGGGCCAAGAGGTTCCAGCCAGGCCGACCGAACCCAATGGGTTGCGGTTGACACGGCCATACGCTTGGGCAAGCCGTTCGAAACTGTCGTGTAGTCGGGAACTGAAGCTCAGCAGGTAGTGACCGAAGACCCAAGGTTGCGCATGTTGAAGGTGGGTGTAGCCAGGCATTATGGTGCGAGCATGGCGCCGAGCCTGCTGGGCGATAGCGTCCTGCAGACCATTAAGCTGGTCCATAACGTCCAGCATGCGGTTTCGCTTGTAGAGCCGCCGAACGGTGGCGCCTTGGTCGATACGGCTGCGACCGGTGTGCATCTGTCCGCCTACATCTTCACCGATTGCCGCAAAGAGATAGGACTCGATTTGCAGAAGGAAGCTGCCTTTACGAACGTCCGTAGGGAAGTCCGCCGGTTCCATGCGACGAATCCCAAGCAGTTGCTGCAGGATGGCGCGGCCCACTCCCGCCGAGATGATGCCCTCCTCCACAAGCATGGTGGTGTGCGCCATATCGACAGCGACAAATTCTTGGAACTGCTTCTTTTCGCGCTCCAGGCCTGGCAGGTCGTGATATTTGACCAAACGTGCGGCTGGCGGAGCACTCAATCTGGCCTCGGTCAGCAGAGTTTCATGATGGGAGGTGGATGTCATCGGAAATTTGAGAGTGGGCGTAGAGTGGATTAACGGGTGACGGTTGCGCTATTGAATTCGACGATCTCATCGCTGTAGACGGTCAGGCCTTTAACGCCTTTGCGTTGGCCGATGAGTTGCACCTGGTCAAACAGAGGTATGGTGTTGGGTTCGAGCTCCCAGACAACCCGCTGGATGTCGCCATACGTCCCCATGCGTTTTTCGTAGTTCATCTCGCCGGCGGCTTTGGCTAGCAGTCCGTCGACCATCGGATTGGAGTAGCCGGTGAGGTTGGAGGGGTCGCCCGTGCTCAATTTACGGCGCAGGCGAATATCCGCATTCGGGATACCGGTTCCCAGCAACCACATATTGGCGCCGTTGCTCCCCTTGCCTGTACCTTTGCCAGCCTCGGCGCGGTACAGCTCCTTCTGGTAGCTTGCCCACTCCCAGACCTTGAACTCGGTCTTCAGGCCGATGGCGTTCAGGTAGCCCTGTACGGCTTCCGCGGCGGCACGATCTTTTGTGTAACGACCAGAGGGGGTCCACATAGTTACGACACCGGTGTAACCATTGGGAAATGCGGCCTTCAGCAAGCGGCGCGCCTCGTCCGGGTTGTACTTGTAAGCCGGGAATATGCGCCTAGCCTGCGTTCCCTCGGGAAAAGGGCTGACGGGAACGCGGCCATAGCCCAATAGGATCTTGTCTACTATGGCTTGGCGGTCGATGGCCAGATTCACTGCCTTGCGTACGCGCACATCGTCAAAGGGGGGCTTGGTGACATTCAGCTCGAAGAACACCTGAAAAGCGCTAGCGGCCTGTTGCAGCACCATTTTGTCGCTGCCCTTGAAGTCACCGGTAAGCTCCGGCGCAATGTTCGCTGCAACGTCCGCGTTTCCAGTCTTCAGTTCGATTACGCGTGCCGCATTCTCTGGCACGGGGCGAAAGACTAGCCGGTCTGTCTTACCAGGAGTTCCAAAGTAATCGGGATTGCGCACAATCTCGGCGCGTTCGTTAGGCACCCAACTTTTGAATACATAGGGCCCCGTACCCACGGGGTTGCGGCCATAGGCCCTGCCACGCTTTTCGATAGCCGTGGGGCTGCTAATAGAGGCCCACTCCTCTGTCAGAATTTCAAGCAGTGTGGGCGACGGCTCCTTGGTAGCAATGGTCACGACGTACGTGCTCGGGGCTTCAACTGTCTCAATAGAAGCGTAGTAGGAGCGATTCGGTGAGCCCAACTCTGGACTGCGCAAACGATCTAGGTTGAACTTGATAGCAGCTGCGTCCAGTGGCGTTCCATCGTGAAACTTCACGCCTTTGCGCAGATTGAAAGTCCATACCTTTCCGTCAGCAGAAACGTTCCATGACTCCGCAAGGTCGGGCACGATCTTCTTAAAGCCTGGGCCGTCCCAACTCACCAGTTTGTTAAAAATATGGGTGATGACTATTTGCGAGGGGGTGCTACGGCTCACGGCTGGATCCAACGTGTCAATCTCTGTGCCTTGGACATAGGTCAGACTGGTCTCTGCCGAGGCGTAGCCGGCGCCGCCGAGCAGTACTAGGGCAAGGCCCGCTGCGGTGAGCTCACGCATGATGGACGAAAAACTGTAGCGCATGGAAGGTACTCCGGAGTTTGGAAGGTAATAACAAATGCGGGACGGGGATTCGGATGAAGTTGGAATGTGAAGGGAAGATCTGAGTTTTCAGCGCCGTGCCTGCCGGGAACGCGGATCCACGTAGTCCCTCAGTGCGTCACCGACGAGGTTAAAGCTCAAGATCACGATGAACAGCGCACAGCCCGGTGCGAGCAGAACATGCGGGTGACTGGTGAGATGGGCGCGGGAGTTCGCGATCATGGCGCCCCACTCAGGAATTGGGGGCGGCGGGCCTAAACCGAGGAAGCTCAGACCAGAGCCAATCAAAATAGCTTCGGCCAATGAGGTTGTGGCTTGCACGATGATGAGGGAGCCAATATTCGGAATGATGTGGCTCAGGATCAGCCGAAGATCGCCCACGCCTATGGAACGTGATGCAAGCACGAACTCGCGCTCCTTGAGCGCTCGTACCGGTGCTGCGAAGAAGCGCACATAGATCGGCATGGTGGAAATAGCGATAGCAGCAGTCAGACTCATCACGCTATTGCCGGCAACGGCCACCACCATAATGGCCACCAAAGTACGTGGAAAAGCGATCATGAAATCCATGAACCGCATCAGAGCGCCGGTGGCTGCGTTAGAGTAAAAGCCGCATATCGCACCGAGTGAAATACCTACGGTCATACCCATTGCAACGCTACCAAAGGCAACTGCCAGTGTGATTCGCGCCCCCCAAAGGACACGTCCTAAGAGGTCCCGTCCAAGCTCGTCCGTCCCAAGCCAGAAGGCGTTGCCCGGCGCGAGCAGCGCTCGGTCAAGGCTCACCTGCGTGATGGATATCCAATCGAAAATCCATGGTGCAATAGCGGCGGCCGCGAAAATTACCAACAGGATGGCTAACGAGCCCAAGGCAATCCAGCGCCGCGCGCTGACGAGGTAACGCAGGAAACCTCTAGGCGGGCGCCGAGCCACCGCAGAAGTGCTGACGGGCGCGTTGGATTGCACTTCAAGCGTAGGTGATGCGAGGGTCAAGGAATCCATATGCCAGGTCGACGATAAGGTTGATGAGAACGACAAGCGCGGCAAAGACCAGGATGGTTCCCTGCACGACGTAGATGTCGCGGACCATGATCGCGTCGATCATGTAACGACCCATACCGGGCCAGGCAAAAACGGTCTCCACAATGACCGCCCCTCCAAGCAGGCGGCCAAAGTCCATGCCGAACGAAGTCACCAGCGGTATGGATGCATTGGACAGGGCGTGGCGCAACACGACGCGTGGCCGTGCGACCCCTTTGGCATAGGCGGTTCGGATGTAATCCTCCCCCAGCACGTCGAGCATGCTGGAGCGCGCAAGCCTAGAGAAGGTAGCCACGTACGGCAAACCAAGCGTGATTGCAGGCATTACTAACTGCTGCCAGTTGCCTCGACCGGTAGGCGGCAGCCACCCCAGCGTGGATGCAAAGAGAAGCATCAACAGAAGGCCCAAGAAGAACCCCGGCATCGAAATACCAACCACTGCAAGTGCCGTCAAGGCACTGTCGAGCAGACCGCGGGGCTTGAGTGCAGCCGCGATGCCCAGCGGGACACCGAGCACCACGGCGAGCAACATCCCAGCAGTGGCCAGTTCAAGGGTTGCTGGAAGCGTACGTGCGATGCTCTCGGCCACCGGCGCATAGGTTTGAAAGGAGTCTCCCAAATCGCCCTGTAGCACCACGCGCTGAAGGTAGATAGAGTACTGCTGATGAAGCGGCTTATCTAAGCCATAGTTTCGGCGGATCTGCTCAATGTCTGTCTCCGCCGCATCGGGGCCGGCGGCCATCCGAGCCAAGTCTCCTGGAATGGCATGCATCACAAGAAAAACCGCGAGCGATATTCCCAGAAGCATTGGGAAAAATAGCAAGAGCCGTCGAACTACGTAGCTGAGCATTGACTTCCCGCGAGCGCGGTCACTAGTTAATAGGTAGGACCGACAAGATGCGCGTCCAGTTGTGTGACCGAATGATGACGCGGCGGTGCACCCGGCACAACTGCAAAAAACGTTTGACGCGCATAATAAAATGTTATGCGCATGACCATTTTTGATGTTTATGCTCTGGCTCTTGCCCTTAGCGTGTCTTGTGCCTTCCTGGAGCAGCTATGAATCTCAATCCGAAACAGCTAGAAGCCTTCCGACATGTAATGGTCACTGGCAGCATGACAATCGCAGCGGAGCTTTTAAAAGTCAGCCAACCTGCAGTTAGCCGATTAATAAAAGATCTGGAAAAAAATCTAACGATCAGACTGTTTCGGCGCGAAGGGAATCGCCTGTTGCCAGGTGCCGAAGCACAGCGCCTATATCGGGAGGTAGATCGGTTCTACCAAGGCATCGAACAAGTCGAGAGAGTTGCGGAAGATCTGAAGTCCGTACGCATTGGAACCTTGCGGATAGCCTCTATGCACACACTAGGCTTAAGCTTGCTTACTGAAGGCGTTCGTCAGTTCTCGCTAGCTCGTCCTAGCATTGCGATTTCCCTAGACGTCCGAAATTCACTAGGAATTCTGGAACTCACGGCCGCCCACCAATTTGATATCGGCTTTGTTCAAATGATCGGATCAGAGTACCCAGGAGTCGATGTCTTCCCGCTACCAACTGTGCCAGCTGTATGCGTCCTTCCCCGTGGACATCCTCTCGCTCGGAAGAAGGCAGTGCACATCACAGACCTCCAAGACGAATCATTAATCTCGCTAAGTCGCAACAGCCCGTTCCGTATGCGACTCGACATGGCGCTGGAAGCGGCCGGCGTTTCTTGCAAACGATCGGTGGATACAACACTAGCCCACTCGGCTTGCGGCCTGGTCGCTGGCGGGCTAGGTGTCACTGTGACCGATCCATTTACCGCTACTCATCTGCGTGGCTTGGCATTGGTTAGTCGTCCTTTGGTGCCTGTCGTTCCATTCGAATTTGCAATGGTCCTTCCTGCACACCAGCCCCGCTCAAAGGTTCTTAATGATTTCATACATGTCATGAAGGATCTCTTCGCTAAAGGATCGAACGCAACTTAAACACCTGACCGACAAACAAAAAAAGCCGCTTCGAGTGAAGCGGCTTATGCTTGCCGTAAACGGCAGCGTGTAATCAAAAGTTGTGTCGTATACCTACCGCGTAGATCGCGGTGCGTGCGATATTGCTCGAAGGAGCAATTACGCGGGCTGCAGCTGCGACCTTGTCATAGTTCTTTGTACTTACGCCCCCCGCGTACAACGTCGTACGCTTGCTCAATGCGTAAGTGGCTTGCAATCCGAATCCAGAGGCTTTTCCCAGATCATTTCCTTTAGATTGCGCATATCCAGCGGCGACGGTAAACGCTCCTACAGGAACGGCAGCACTGATACTGTATTCATTCTGTGCTGCGAGGTCGCCGCCGGTGGCGGTCACGCCTTTGTACCGCCCGCGGTTGTAGCCCACCCCCACTTTCACTACCTTAAAGTCGTACGCGGCGCTGATCAGCGTGTTTTCCAGCGCCGGCTTTGCACCCGTTACTTGGTTAATTGCGCCACCCTCAGACTGATAGCCACCCGAGATCAGGAGCGGGCCATTAACGTATTTCAAAGCCAATGACGTAGAGCGACTCGATGGTTGTACCGTGGTCTTGTCCTCACCAAAACCATAAGTAAACGTTCCCGTAAAGCCGGCGAAGTTCGGCGACGCGTATTTAATGCTGTTGTTGAAACGGTTGTTAAATCCTAGCCACGTCATCTGCGCACCCAGACCGGTGCTGTTGTTATGACTTAGAAATGCAGCTTGACCCGCCAAGGTGTTAATTGTGGTCAGGGTGGAGGCGGGAGTGCTGATACTGTTTCCAGAAGGATCAAAAATAGAGTTTTCCATCATCGCGTAGTCGACAGCCACATCGTTATAGGAGGTGCTATTACGACCGACTGTGACAGTACCCCAGGTGGTACTAGCCAAGCCGACCACGGCTCGACGCCCAAAAAGAAGCCCGCCCTGAGCTGATGAACCTGAATCAAGATTGAAGCCCGACTCCAGATTACCCACCGCGGCCAAGCCACCTCCAAGGTCTTCGGTGAATCTTATTCCCCAGCGATTCCCTGAAAAAGCACCTGAGTCGACCTTTGACATGGTGATGCTCTGAATAGTTGCAGTGGCACCAGCACCCGAAAGTTGATTGGCTTTAAAACTGCCGATATTGGCATCCAATATGCCGTAGATAGTTACGGTGGACTGGGCGTGGGTAAGGCCCGATACTGCCGAAATTGCAGCAATCAGGATATGCTTTTTCTTCATTCAAATGACTCCAAAGTTCTTTATCGAAAATCTGAACCTGCGATTCCTCATATTCCCAAATCGCCAGCGCATGCGACTTCAGCTCGCCGTTTTAGACAGCAACCTCAGCAGTCGAATCATGCGGTGGCAAGGAACGACGAACAACTGCAGTCCATGTTGGACGCGCATCAGGAAACGTTATGTTTTGACGATTAACGGTTGACTGGAGTGGTTGCACCCTGGGTCAGCAGCGCCCCGCCTCCCAGACTCCAAGAACCTTCGACCACTACGGGACCGCTGATGCCAGTCGGGGAAAGATTGAACTCAGAACTCTTTCGCACTTCGGTCTAGAGGCCATCCGACGGAGCGCGCTCTACGGCGATGCACCGTCTGATAGACCGGGTTTTCCGCCGAGAAGGGATCTAGCCTTTGTGGCCCAAAGACACGGAACTGCCTTAACCGATCGGGTCGACAGATTAGGGAGACGAGTACGCGGACGCTAGGAAGTTACCAGTCCGTGCGTACGTATGAAACCACTAAGCGGCTGTTGTTGCCAATGGTGCAGCCTTGCGACCCTGGATGTCTCGATCGTGGGATTCTCGAGACTCAGCTTGCTTACCTTCACGCCGCAGTATTCCGACAGCCCTTACGAGAGCACTTGACGAGCGGGATGGCATAGCAGGCAAAAGTGCGATATTTCGCATAGCGACCGCTAGCAGGAAGATCCGACGTTTTGCGTGCTCTTCCTAAGCGCCCAGGCAACCCTGGAGCCTGTGCCAACGATCACGCTAGCAATCCAGAATACGCCGGAAATACCAATAATCGTACCCGCTGTGCCAAAAAACATTGGCATAGCGACGCTAGACACATTAATAACCATCAGTCGGAGACCGATCGCCTCGCCGTGGCGAGCTTCAGGGGTGATTTGATGCAACATGCTCATTACCATCGGCTGAACCATACCAAGCGATAGCCCCAAAACCACCGAACACAGTCCCATAGAAACTGCGGAATGGACCAGAGGGTAGACAGCAAAGACTAGGGCTGAGGCGATCATCGCAACAAGGAGCACAGCCCACTCCTGCAAGCAAGCCGCAATAATCGGCAATGCAACGCGGATAGCAGCAGCAGCCATAGCGAATGTGCCCAGAATGATGCCGATCACCGAAGCGCTTATTCCGCGTTCAAAGCCAAGTACCGGCACCATGAACATATGCACGTCCCAACAAGACTGCAGGAACCAGTTCACCAACATGAGATTGCGGAAGTGCTGATCGCGCAGCAAGTCCATGGTGCGAAGCGCCTTGCCGGCCTTCGGTACATCAGTAAGCGGTGCCTCGACCATGTTACGCACCAGCAGCCAGGATGCCAGAGGAAAAATTGCCATCAACAAAAAAGCCGCGCGATAGCCTGTAGTGCTGCCAGCCACATCACCAGCATGGTCGATCAGTAGTCCCGCAGCAAAAGGGCCGATAAAGCTAGATACCGCCGTCCCAATAGACAACCAGCCAAAGACTTGCTTGAGTTGCACTGCCCCAGTGATTGAGCGGCCAGCGTGCCGCTGCACTGCGATCACGACGGTAACCGCGGCAGCGCCTGTCATCAGGGCCGAAAAGCACAACACCGTGAAGACAGGGAAAAACACAGCACAACCCGCACCGACAGCACCGACCAAAACGCAGTACCGAATGGGCCGCTTGAGTCCGTGTCGGTCTGCAAACCGCCCGGCCGGCAAAGCCAGAAAAATCTGAGCCAATGCAAACAAGGCAAGCAAAATTCCGACCGCCGCGGCGCTGTACCCATCGCGCAGTGCAATTAGCGATGCCGCTAGCCGTGTACCGGTCATGCAACCGTGAAAGAGAACCAGAGTCGCGATGAGACGCGCAAGATCTCGCGTCATAACGAATCAACACATGAAGTCTGAACCGGCCCTTTGATGGCTAAATATCGAAACCACAGAACCTTTGGGATCAGATAGGATTCAATCGATCTCACCCGTTTCATTGGCGGATCTTGCCGGTGTCACTAATGATCGTCAGCTCCACGAATTTGGATCCGCTTCGAACGCCAGGCTTGAAGCCGACCGTATATCCGCCAAGGTTAAGACTGTCGATACCCTCCAGCGCGGCAGCCATGCCTTCTCGAGTCGGACGTTTTCCCTGGCGTCGCACAGCCTCAACAATGACCTTCGCTGCGATGTAGCCTTCCATCATGACGTAGCTCACCGGCACCTCCAGCTTGCCGTCTTTGGCCACCGCCTCGTTGAGCTCTTTTGCCAATTTGGACGAGTGATACGGGCTTGGAACCACCTGTACGATAGCGACGCCCTGCATAACGCTCGAGACGAACGCCAAGCGGTTTTCCGCAATACGCTTCGTCACGCGCTCCATGTCGGCGCCAGAATGCACGAAGATCTGTGCGGAGCCGCCATCCGCGCGATATCGCTCAATAAAACGCGCGCCAGTTGCACCACTGCACACCAAAATGATCGCCTGAGGCTTTGCCTTGACGAACGTGTCAATCGCGTCCGCCACGCGCGTGGTCCCTGCCTCGTAGGACGCTTTGGAGACAATGGTGGCATTGCCTTTCTTCGCGATTTCCTCGGTTATGGCAATTTGAGCCGCTGCACCTGGGCCCTCCTCGTATAGGAGACCCAGGCGCGTAACTCCTATAGCGGCCAGATGCTCGGTAATCTTGCTGAGTTCAGTGCGGAAATTGGCCCTGACGTTGAAGAGCTGGGGAGGCTCGGCACCAATCTCAGAAACACGGTAGCCAACCAAGGTGAGCTTTTCCTTCCCGAGCAAGCCAGAACTCACAAGTTCTGAGATGTTGCGATTACCGAAATAACCGGCCAACACCATCGGCTGACTCTCGAAGAGCAACTGACGGGTGTTGGCGACCGTCTCTTCTGGCTTACCACCATCGTCTTTGCTCACCAGCTCGAACGTATTCCCGTTTACGCCTCCCGACTTGTTTGTTTCATTGAAGAACAACTGCATGCCGGCGGCGTAGGCGCGTCCCTGACTAGCCTCCGGTCCAGAAAGCGGTGCTACCTGCCCAATAACGATTTGCCCCGCCTGGGCCAATGAAGTTGCAAAGCTTGCAGCGCAGCATAGGACAGCCGGCATTACCAACTTGAAGATTTGTTTCATCGAGGAATAAGGGATATGAGAAAGTGACCAGCCGGACCTTCCGCGAAGGAAAGGGGCTGGAAAGGAAATCAGCGCTCGATCGTGCGGTTCCAGCGATTAGTCCATTCGGCACGTTTCTGGTTTACGACATCCCAATCGACCCGGACCAGCTTCTTAATGAAGTCTGGCCCGTAAGGCACATTGCGCGCGAGCTCTCCCTCAAGCTTTGTCTTGCTGTTAGTTGGGCCCCAGCCCTCAGTAGCGAGCCATTGCTGCACTTGAGGCGACACCAGGTGCTGCACGAAAGCTTGAGAATGTTCCATTGCATTGTTTTGCACGACCGGGCAGGCCGCGGTGACCAAGGCAACAGCGCCCTCCTTCGGGTAGACAAACTCAAGCGGAAAGCCAGTCTTTTTCAACGCATAGGCACGGCTGCTACCCCATATCGCGACGTCCACGTCACGGTTATGGAACATTTCGGCCAAAGCGGCAGGTGATGAAGACCAACTCAGCACATTGGGAACCAGCTTCTTGCCGATGGCATCGAAACCGGGATCAATATTCTTTTCACTTCCTCCGTTCACACGAGCGAACATGAGGAGGGTGTGAACCCCATAAGTGCCCGACAAAGACGAAGTCGTGAACCGCTGCTTGTATTTCGGGTCAGTCAGATCGTTCCAGGACTGTGGGGCGGCCCAGCCCTTTTTATCAAATGCAGCCTTGTTGTAGGCAATGCCTGTGGCAACCAGCCCCACACCGATGGCCTTTCCGCCAAAGCGGGCCGCTTCGTACACGTCGGAGTAGACCGGCGCCTTGCTCAACGTTTCACAGTACCCGTACTGAATAGCTTGATACATGGGACCGTCGTCGACGATGACGACATGCATCTCCTGCCTGCCCCTCTGAGCTTGCAACTTGGCAAGAACGTCAGTGGAGTTGCCCGGGATGTAGGTCACCTTGACTTTGCGACTCACCTCAAACGCAGGAATGATCCTTTCCTGGAACAATTTCTGGGCGCTACCGCCAGGGCCGGCGACATAAAGAGTGGGCTGTTGCGCTGCCGCGTGGCCCGCGGCATACAGTGCCAGAACAAACAAGGATGCCTGTAGTCGTTTCATGATTCCCCGCCACATAAAAAGAGCCCTTGCTTATTAGGCAAAGGAGAGCTTCACGCGGGGCCTTACGCCACCAGCGACACCACGAATGTGGTGCCTGGGTACTGTAGTGACGGGGTCGATGTCAGGTCAAATAGAAATACAGGGCAGGTCTATTCGAAGACGATATAGGATGAAACCAGAAGACGATACCCCAGACATTGAAGACCGAGGCGGGGCAATTCATTGAGCAAGCAGTGCGTCACATTCCTCTCGGGCAACCGTACGCAACACCTCTGAAAACTTCGCAACGAGGCGATTGGCTGGTCGTCCTTTTGGAATGATCAGAATGCCTTCATACGGCAGTGCGGGATCAAAAGGCCGTGTCACGACGGGTGCCGACCGGTAATCCTGTACGGCAAGCGGATTGACGATGCTGACCCCCATGCCCAGCCCCACAAGCGACCAGATGATGGAGCTGTAGGACGTTTCGATATTTATTATTCGCTTAACCCCTGCCTCATCGAAAATGCGATCGACAGTTTTACGCAGTTCGTCAGGTTTGGCTGACGAGATGAAAGTCTCGCCTTCAAGATCGATTGGAGTAAGACGCTTCTTCTGCGCAAGCCGGTGGTTCTCAGGCATCAGGCAAACGCCATCTATCCGGTATAAAACGTCTCGCTCAGTGGAAATGTCCTGGCGCGACAGCTGCGAGACGATCCCCAAGTCGCAAAAATGCGAGTCCACCCACTGCGAAATAACTGACGAATGGCCCATGTGAATAGAGATCCCCACTTCCGGATGATCTTGGGCGAACCGCTTTATCGCCCTGGGCAGAAGGCCGAATGCGATTGTTGAGACCGCAGCAATCCTCAGCTCCCCGGTGCCGAATCGTCTGATTTTGTCCGCAGTTTCGTCCAGCCGCTCAAGGCCGAGAAAGCTTCGCTGAACCTCAGTGAAGAACGTATGGCCCTCCTCTGTAAGGGTCAGTTTTCCTGGGGATCTTTCGAATAGGAGGAGACCAATGGCCTTTTCAAGCTGAGATATCAGCCGGCTGACATTGGGCTGCGAAGTATGAAGAACGCGCGCAGCTGCCGTGGTGGAGCCTGAGAGCACTACCGCGCGAAAAGCTTCAACCTGCGAGAGGTTCATCATTGAGTAAGGCTCCTAGTATCGGTACAACAGGCAATTTAATCGCCTAATTGGATGAATAACAAGAGGAGCCGGGGAAACCGCGCGTCGCTACACCACGCGGTTGTCCCAAGCAGTTCAAGGCCGGACGGAGCCGGTAGCGGTTGCCAAGCGTTTCAGAGCTTTTTCGTCCACCTCAACACCCAGACCAGGCCGATTGCCGACCTCAAATCCGTCGCCATCGAGTAGCAGGTTCACCGACATGAACTCGTCCCTCACCGCCGGCACGCCATTGGCATAGGTCTCGAGCATCACCGCGTTGGGAATGGCAGCGCACACCTGCACGCTTGCAGCTGTGGCGATGGGCCCTACCGGATTATGGGGAGCAACACCAATTCCATAAACTTCGGCCATTACAGCAATCTTTCGCATCTCGGTGATGCCGCCAACCCGAATGACGGACGGCTGAACAATTCCGACAGCTTGGCGCTCAATCACCGCGCGAAACTCCTGCCTTCCAGCGAGCCGCTCACCCGTCGCAAGACGCACGGGAGACTGCCGGGCCAGACCGGAGAGCACCTCAAGGTTCTCGGCCATCACCGGTTCCTCGATAAAAAGAAGGTTATGCGGAGCCACTTGCGTGCAAAACTGCGCGGCGGCGGCTCGGTCCAGGCGTCGCCACAGATCTACCATCAAATCGATGTTAGGGCCCACTGCAGCACGAACAGCGGCAACTTCATCGACCGCTCGTTGAACTTCCACAGGCCTCACAGCCCAGTTCTGCTCGTGCTGCGGAAGAAAGCGGAAGGGGTACCACTTCAATGCCGTTGCGCCTTCCGAGACAGCAATCCTGGCGAGATCAACCAGGTCCGCGCCCTTTGCGATGTCGCGCCACCATTGATTCAAGTAGGCACGCACCCGCGTTCGGTAGGGGCCGCCCAAAAGCTGATGAACTGGCAAGCCAGCTGATTTCCCGGCGATGTCCCACAGAGCCTGGTCTATAGCGCTAAGGGCTGCCATATCGGCCGGCCCTCCGCGCCAGAAGATCCGGTCGTGAAGGTCTGCCCAGATTCGCTCGACACCAATGGCACTACGGCCTTTCAGGTACTGGGCCGCAGAGTCAATCCCAGCGCATACCTGGCCGGATCGGTAATCAAGAGTAGCCTCGCCGACTCCGGTGATGCCGTCGTCTGTTTCGACGACGACCATCGTGAAGTCCTTAAACGGAGTAGGAACCACATACCAACGGATATCTGCGATCTTCATTTATGCCGCACCTTTTCCCACTGCGGCCGTTACGATGATCTCTACCAGTACATCGGGGGCGCCCAGCTCACATTGGGCAGTAGCGCGTGTCGAAGCGGCACCGGGCGCCGTCCATGCATCCCAAACTTCGTTCATGCCTGCGAAGTCGTTCTTGAGGTCCTTGATCCAGATCTGTGCAGTCAGCAGGCGGCTCTTATCCGTACCCGCTTCTGCAAGAAACTTTTCTATCTTTGCCAGCGTCTGGCGGGTCTGGCCCCGAATATCCTGGCTGCGGTCGTCAGCTGTCATGCCGCCCACAAAAACCATGCCGTTGTAAACCACGGTACGGCTACGGCGCGTATCGGTGGCAATGCGGGTAATGTCGCTCATTTGAATCTCCTTTGTTTGATTAAAAATCTCATGCCGGTCAGTGCATGGTTCTGCTTACGTGGGGAGCGCCTATAGGAGGCGCTTACCTTAAGACGGCTTAGCCAGCCAGCTCCCCTATCGTCACTGGCTTAACGGGAGGCCGAATGCGGTAGTAGCCCACTTCCTGCGGGGGTAGGCCCCGGCTATCTGCAATCAATTCGGTGACGGTCAAGCCGCACAGTCGACCCTGGCAAGGCCCCATACCACATCGTCCAAACGCCTTGGTCTGGTTAGGACCCTGGCAGCCGAGCTCCACGTACTTCCTGATCTGGCCGGCCGTCACCTCTTCGCAGCGGCAGACGACGACTGAGTCATCCTGGGGGATGCGCTGGGCCGCCGGTGGACGATAGAGTGCATCCAGGAAGGGCCTGATGTGAAGCTGCTTTCTCAACTCTTCTCGCACGGCACTTTCGCGATCATCCCGGTCCCCTGCTTCAAGGTGACCGAGCTTTGCAGCAACCGCGAGAGCAGCTAACTTCCCTTGCGACGCGGAGGCTTTGGCACCCACAATTCCTCGGCTGTCACCCGCGATATAAATGCCGCTTTCTTCGATCTGGCCAAACTCGTCTGTTTCCGGCTCCCAGCACAGCTGGGCATCGTTCCAACGGTGCTTGGCCCTAAGCGACCAACTCAACTGAGTATTCGGCACCACCCCCTGGTGAAGCAATATGAGCGGTGATTCGATGCGGCGGGTTTGACCTTTATGGGTGAAGCTGATCGCTTCGGCATGTTCGGAGCCCTCAATCGAAAGGCCCTGAGCACCCGCATAGACCTGAACCCCATGCTGACGTAGATGGTTGAGCATGCGCATGCCTTTGCGCAGATCGCGCCATCCGCGTAGTGCTCCTCCAATATGCGCAGATGCGCGCACGTAGTCGCTGGCCTGGGTGGTGTGAACTACCGCCTTCAGCTTCACCCCAGCTTGAAGGTACTGGCTAGCCAAAAGGTAAAGCAAGGGACCACATCCGGCCAGAACGACCGGCTCACTGGGCAGCGCGCCAGCACTTTTGTACAGAATCTGTGCCGCGCCTGCTCCCATAACTCCGGGCAAGGTCCAGCCGGGTATGGGAAACGGTCGTTCCATGGCACCGCTGGCGAGAATGATCTGGCGCGCTTGCAAAGATTGGTTAGCGCCTTGGCGAACGTAGTTCACCTTCAGGTCACGACCCACGTTCCATACCGCGGCTCCGGAGATATGCTGAGCCCCGCTTTTGGCGAAAGCGCGGGTCAACTCTGCGCCGGCAGCGTAGTCTTCGCCAAGCACCGACTTTCTCTTTTTGCTCGCGGCATCTACAGCTCGATAGATCTGTCCGCCTGTAGCGGTCTGCTCATCCAGCAGAGCTACACTCAGCCCCCATCTGCATGCTTCACATGCCGCGGCCAATCCGGCCGGTCCCGCACCGACAATGGCGAGGTCGACGACATTAGCGTCCATGGTTTTCTCCTCCCGAGGAAATCTCCAGGGCAGAGGCACCTTGTTGACGTCTTACAACCATTCCCTCCCGGACAGGGATCAAACAAGCTTGGCGGCTAGGCGTGCCGTCTACTTCAACCAAGCAGTCGAAGCACACACCCATCATGCAATAGGCTGCACGCGGTGCAGATGTGACCGGAGTAGCCCGGAACGGCCCTACCCCGTTTAACAGCAAAGCTGCGGCAATGCTGACACCCGCAGGAGCGGTAATCGGGCGGTCATCGAACTGCAGCGTGACTTGATCCGAAGGGGAGTCCCCCTTCGACGTAAATAGCGCAGGGCAAGGAGAAGAAGTTTTAGTGTGCATTTGAAAAGCTCCGGTTGGGGTCCAGGAATCGTTCCCCTGCAAATACTTCGAAGGCGTCAGGTGCGGCGCCCAACCCGGCCACCCAGGGCCCGATCACTTGGGCATGGGCGGCAGCCAGGGATACACCGCTATGGCTGGTTGCCACAAATGCGCCTGGGCACGACGCCGACTCCTGATAAATCGGCAGACCATCTGGCGTCAAGACCCGCAGGGCTCCCCAGGCTCGGACGAGCCGCACGCTGGAAAGTACGGGAAAGGTGGTCACAGCACGTTTGGCAATCCACTCAACGGCAGAGACCGTGGTCCCGTCGTCCAGCCCAACGTCCTCGACTGAATAGCCCAGCTGAACGCTGCCCTCATTGGTTTGCCGTGCCTTGTTGGTGGGATATGGCAAGAAAGGCTTGAGCCTTTCAGTAATAAGGACTTGGCCTCTGTTGGGCATAACCGGGGCATGCAGCCCGACCTGAGGAGCAAGTTCGTTGTTGCCCAAACCAGCGGCAAGCACAACGCGCGCAGCCCGCCAGCTTTTTCCGTCTTTGCTCTTGATTTCAAAGCCGGCGCCATTGTCCTGGTGGGTGATTTGGGAGACGTCGACGCTGGAAACCACCCGTGCCCCGCGCGCTTTCAGACCAGCATGGAGTGCATGCAAGAGCATGAGCGGATTGGCGTGCCCGTCTAACGGGCAATAACTTCCTCCCGCGACCGCAGGCCCAATGGCTGGAAGACGTGCTTTGAGTGCGGCGTGGTCGAGCATTTCAAAAGGAATACCACCCACCGAGCTATCAATTCGCTGCAGCATTGCCTGGCGCGCTTCCATCTCGGCTTCGCTAAAACCAATCCAGAAGCCCCCTGGCTGGTGCAGGGCCACATCGACACCAGTAAGTTCGAGCAACTCTTTGGCCAGCGCCGGCCAAAATGTCAGGGCGTCCCGGCTCCAGCGCGCATAGCGCGGCACCTTGTCCCCTTTGCTCTGAACCCACACCAGCCCGAAATTTCCACGTGAAGCTCGGTGAGCAACGTCGCCTTGGTCAAGCAGGGTCACCGGGGCGCCGGCTCGGGCCGCTCCGTAGGCGATAGCGGCGCCCACTAGGCCACCGCCAATCACTACCAATTCTTGTGTTTGCATGATGTTCTCCTTGCCTGCGATGTGGGGTTTGGCGTCCGTTGGGACGAGCGCCTTCCTTCACAGGCTTGGCCTGTTAAATATTTCTGTTAAAGAGAAAGGGTTACTTCTTGCCGATCAGCACACGGTCTAGTCCAACCACCCGGTCCAGCAAGACCATCAGAATCAAGGTGCCGACAATCAGCACGGTCGAGATTGACGCGACGAGGGGATCGGTGATTTGCGAGATGCGGTGGTAAATGGCAACTGGTAGCGTGGTTGTTCCAGGTGTGGCGACAAAGATCGTCATGGTGACTTCGTCAAAGCTCTGAATGAATGCCAGCATCCAACCACCCGCTACGCCGGGCATGATGAGCGGCAATAGAACACGTCTGAATGTGGTCAGGCGGGAGGCGCCTAGCGACATTGCCGCCATCTCCGCATCGCGGTCCATACCAATCAGGGCTGCAAGGGTCAAACGCAGGGAATAAGGAAGGACGATCACCGCATGTGTCAGCATCAAAGCAGTGAATGAGCCGCTCCAGCCAGCCAGAGAGAAGAACCGCAGAAATGCCACGCCCATCACGATGTGAGGGATCATTAACGGCGACATGAGGAAGGCCGTCAGCGTCTCGCGTCCGCGGAAGCGATGGCGGGCAATTGCAATTGCGCCAGGCAACGCCAAGGCGGAAGCAATCGTCGCAGAACCAAGTCCCAGCCAAATGGACAACCAGAATGCATCGATGATGTCCGGTGTGTTCAGTATTGCCACAAACCACCGAAACGACGCGCCATCAAACGGCAAAGAAATGTAGTCTTTGTCGGTGAACGAGACCAAAGCCACCACGATGAGGGGCGCGACGATGAAAATCACAAAGAAGGTGTGATACAGCAGGGCCAACCAGCCGTTTTTTCCGATCTCGGCTTTCATGATGCAAATACCTGTTTGAAGCGGCGCTCAAGCATGCGGTTGCAACCCACAATAATGACGACATTGGCTATAAGAAGCAGTACCGCGATAGCCGCGCCCAGCGGCCAGTTCATCGAATTGAGGAACTCGTCATAGGTCGCCGTTGCGACCACCTTGACACGACGGCCGCCAATAATCGATGGCGTGGCAAAGGCCGACGCGGCGAGTGCGAAAACAATGATGCTTCCCGAAAGCACACCGGGCAGCAATTGCGGAAACACGACACGCCGAAATGACGTAGACGCGGTTGCCCCTAATGAGCGGCCGGCGTGCTCCACCTGGGGATCCAGCTTCTGCAGCGCACTCCACACGGCAATTACCATGAATGGCACAAACACGTGAGTCAGGGCAATCACGACCCCCAGCATGGAAAAGAGAAAACGCACGGGTTCGTCAACAACGCCTAGACGCTGCAGTGCGGTATTGACCATGCCTTGGCTGCCGAGCAAAATCGACCACCCCAACGTGCGCACAACGACTGATATCAGAAGTGGGCCGAGAATGACCACAAGGAACAAGCCGCGCCAGGGAGCCTGCATGCGGGCCAGAATCAGAGTCTCCGGCACGCCCAGAATCACACACAAGGCGGTGACACCTAATGCCATCAGGCCGGTTCGGATGAAGATCTGGTGGTAATAGCTGTCGGTGAGTATTTCAACGTAGTTATGCAAGGTGTAGCTTGGCTGAATACCGCGCATACCGTCGAAAACATTAAATGACAGTAATGCAGTCAGCCCCAAAGGCACCAGCAAGATGCCGATAAATAGGAGCAGCGCAGGCGACGACAGTACCCAAGGCGTACTGGGACGAGGTGCTAAGACGTCAGCCATTGGTACCCTCACTGGGAATCGCACGCAAATCATCATCTCGCCAGACCAACCCGATGTTCTCCCCTTCTTCGGGAAGGTGGTCACCCAGATTCGTTGATGTCAAGCGTAGCTTGCCCAGCACGCTTTCAATTTCATAAAGCCAGTGGTCGCCCAGGAAAAGTCGCGTCGTCACCTTGCCTGGCAGATTGCCTTGACCGGCCGCCGCCAACCGCAGGCGCTCAGGCCGTATGTAGACGCCGACTTCTCCGCTTATCTTGCTTCCCAAGTACGGGATACGCATGGTGCACGGCCCGGCCTGGACGATCGCGCATTGCTCTCGCATTTCGGTAACCCGGCCTGGAATAACGTTGGTTTGCCCTAAGAAGCTCGACGCAAAACCCGAGGCCGGACGGTCATAGACCTCGAACGGGGTCCCGAGTTGTGCGATCTTGCCCTCGCTCATCACGGCGATACGGTCGCTCATCGTCATGGCTTCGACTTGGTCGTGCGTCACGAGAATGGTCGTGATGCCAAGCTGGCGCTGAAGGCCACGCAGCTCAACATGCATTTCCCCGCGCAGTTTGGCGTCCAGATTGGACATGGGCTCGTCCAGCAGGAGTACCTGAGGACGTATCGCCAAGGCGCGAGCAATCGCGACGCGCTGACGTTGGCCTCCCGACAGCTCCCGGGGATATCGCTTGCCCAAACCACCCAGCCGAACCATCTCAAGAGATTCTTCAACACGGCTGGCAGCCTGCTGACGGGGAAGCTTTCGCATTTCCAGGCCGAAACCGATGTTCTCGGCGACAGTCATATGGGGAAACAGTGCGTAGCTCTGGAACACCAAGCCCATATCCCGCTTTTCAGGGCGAACATCGGTGATATCTTGGCCATTCAGATGGACGCGGCCCGCAGTCGGGATCACAAATCCGGCAACCATCTGCAAAGTGGTCGTCTTGCCGCAACCTGATGGACCAAGCAAGGAAATAAATTCGCCGCGCTCAACGTCCAGACTCAACTCGCGTACGACGTGCGATTCGCCACCGTACGTCTTGGACAAAGCTCGGAGTGATAAGAAGCTCATGGGGCATGTGGGGACTGAATCCCCCTCCAGAAAGAGAAATTAAAGCGGGTACCGAGGGATCAACGTTCGATGGTGCGGTTCCAACGGTTGGTCCATTCGGCACGCTTCTGATTCACCACATCCCAGTCGACCTTGATAAGCTTTTTGATGAAGTCTGGGCCGTACGGCACGTTTTTGGCAATTTCTCCTTCGAGCTTGGTTTTGCTATTGGTGGGACCAAAGCCCTCTTCAGCCAGCCATTGCTGCACTTGTGGCGAAACCAGATGCTGCACAAAAGCCTGAGATTGCTCAGGAGCGCTGTTTTGCACGACCGGGCAGGCCGCGAGCACCAGGGCTGCAGCGCCCTCCTTCGGATAAACAAACTCGATTGGGAAGCCGGTCTTTTTCAGCGCGTAAACGCGGCTGCTACCCCAGATCGCAACGTCCACATCACGGTTCTGGAACATCTCGGCAAGCTTGGCCGGCGACGAAGACCAGCTCAGCACGTTGGGGGCCAGTTTCTTTCCAATGACGTCAAAACCGGGCTCGATATTCTTTTCACTTCCGCCGTTCGAGCGTGCAAACATAACCAAGGTGTGAACGCCGTAGGTGCCAGACAATGACGATGTCGTGAAGCGCTGGCTGTACTTTGAGTCAGTCAGGTCTTGCCATGAAACCGGCGCCTTCCAGCCTTTTTTTGCGAACGCGTCCTTGTTGTAGGCAATGCCCGTGGCGACCAGACCCACACCTATTGCGTTGCCACCAAAACGGGCCGTCTCGTAAACATCGGAATAGACGGGAGCGTTTGTGAGAGGTAGGCAGTAACCATATTGGATTGCCTGGTACATCGGACCGTCATCGACGATGACCACATTCATCTCTTGCTTGCCACGTTGGGCTTGCAACTTGGCGACCAGCTCGCTGGATATCCCAGGAACATACGTGACCTTGACTTTGTGGGTCGCCTCAAAAGCAGGGATGATTCTTTCCTGGAACAGCTTTTGAGCACTACCCCCGGGACCACCCACATAAAGCGTGGGCTGCTGCGCCATGGAGGCACCCGCGCCAAGTAGTGCAAGAGAAAAACAGAATGCCTTAATTTGTCTCATCATTTCACCGCTTTATAGAAGTAGTAGGGTCCCGGCCGAAGCTGGCGAGGGGGTAGCTTCACGCTGCGTTCTACGACATCAGCGGGCACCACAACCTGTAGTGCTTAGCTACTGTATCGAGGGGGTGGATATCAGGTCAAATAGATATAAAGGACCGCCCTATTCAATGGTGATATAGGAGGGAAAACCCTATGCCCCGCAGAAGCACTGAGCGCATTCAAGCCGCTCGCAGCGTTTTCACATTCTTCTCGCGAGAGCAATTTGAGACGCTAGGTGTTGATAGTGACCAGGTATTCCCGTCCAAAAGCACTTGGGTTCACGAGTGCGTAAGCTGATTCGCCAGAAGGGCGCACAGGGGCTACTAGATGGCACGTTCCCATTGATGTGCCTTTCTAGTCATTTCTGTTCCCACTTACTCAAATGGAACAGTTCAATGCGGTATCTACCGCCAAATAGAGGGTGACGGTGCCACTCTTAACAAGTCATCGCTGTTTGAACTGACGGATTTCCTCTTTGAGGTCCTTTACGAAGGCCTCTGCCAACATTAACCTAGCGCCGGGGTAAGGGAAGATGATGGCCGATCGCGATGTAAGTTCCTCCTTGACCGGTCGCACAACGACGTTCGGCCCCGAAAAGGATTCTGCAGCCCAATGGGAAACTAGAGTGATCCCCGCGCCTGCAGCCGCGAATGCGCACGCGATGTTGGAGTGTGGCGTTTCCAGAACCACGTGCGGGGCTACTCCCAGCTTAGAGAATGCGTCGTCGATCTGATAGCGCAGGAAACTGTGCTGGGACAACAGGACCATACGCTCGCCATCCAAGTCCTTCACGGATATCTGTTTCTTGCTTGCCAGCCGATGGCCGGCCGGGATAACGGCTACCGACCGTGCCGGTATCAGCGGCTCGATGGATATTGACGGACGCGCCATGGGCAGCTCAATGAGGCCGATATCAAACTGACGCGTGGCAACTAGATCAGCGACCTGCCGCGACGGCAGGCTTTGCACGAACACAGAAACGTTGGGGCGAGTCGACAAAAACCTTGTGGTTACTCGGGGCAGTAGCGATTGAGACAGTGAGGGCAGCGTCGCGATGCGAAGTTCCCCCGCACGCTGAAAACGAATGTCTTGTGCTACCTGCGCGAGCCTATCCAAGCTGCCATAGATCGGTTCAGCTTCACGATAAAACGCATGACCTTCAGGTGTAGCGACCAGCTTGCGCCCCATACGCTCGAAGAGCTTGTATCCGATACGTGCTTCTAGCAGGCTAATGGCGCGACTAACCACCGGCTGCGTGACGTTCATGTGGCGAGCTGCAGCCACCACAGTGCCTGTGCGCATAACCGAGTAAAACGATTCGATCTGCCGAAGATTTAACGTTGGTTTCATACATAGCATTTGAGCATAAGCTGTGGCGAATTTTCAAATTGTTTGTTGCGAAGCAGAGGCATACGATTCGTCGCATATCCCTGCAACAGACTTAAAAGGAGACATTAATGCCCCCAATTCACCATATGCTTTTCGCTAGCCTCCCAGCTTTAACTACTACCGCGCAAGACACCATGCGTTCCGACGTAACGCGAAACTTGGGACGCACGGCCGCGATGGCGGCGTTTGTGTTCAGCACAGTTTTAGGCACCCACTGCGTACAAGCCCAAACCTATCCCAACCGCCCTATCAAGTTGATAGTCGGATTCCCACCTGGTGGATCTTCAGATGCGACGGCACGACTGCTCGCCACAGCGCTTGCCGATAAGCTCGGGCAACCAGTCGTAGTGGAAAACAAGGCCGGGGCGAACACAGTCATCGCGACCCAGTACGTTCGCAGCCAGCCTGCAGACGGCTATACCCTTTTCTCGGTGTCATCGTCATTCGCCATCAATCCGGCGCTGCAAAAGCTCAACTACAACATCTACAAGGACTTCACTCCAGTTGCCCTGCTCGGCGTCATCCCTTTGTGGCTCGTCACCCCCAATCAGGTCCCCGTGAAATCTGTTGGAGAACTGGTTTCCTTAGCGAAAGCTCAACCAGGGAAGCTGGCCTATGCCAGCTATGGCGCCGGCAGTGCGGGACACCTAGCCTCTGAGCTGCTGCTCTCAATGACCAAGACGAACATGATCCACGTGCCTTACAAAGGCACCGGGCCAGCTATCGTCGACGTGATCGGCGGCCAAGTCACGATGATGATGCCGACCGTTGCCTCTTCTCTGACTCTGGTCAAGGAGGGAAAGCTGCGAGCAATCGCAGTGTCCAGCAGCAAACGCGTGTCTGCCGTTCCGGATGTCCCGACGATCGCCGAGTCTGGCGTGCCCGGATTCGAACTGGTCGCTTGGGAGTCAATTCAGGTCGCTGCCGGAACGCCGCCAGCGATCGTCTTCCGGCTCAACACCGCTATCCGCGACATCGTTGCCTCTCCCGGCTTTCGAGAGAAGTTGATCAAACTTGGAATCGAGCCGGAAACGAAGATGGCGTCGAACGATGTGGCGAAGTTCATCCGCAGCGAAGCGGAGAAGTTTGAGAAGATCATTCGCGAACGCAACATCAAGGCCGAGTGATCTCGCCGTAAGGAACATGGCCTGGATCACTTGAGGATCCAGGCCGTTTTTTCCATGAACGCCTAGACGTTCTAGATCGCCTTCCTATGCCGGACGGGGCGGGCCAATCTCGTCAGCGGTAAATGCGGCTGACGTGTCGCCTTTAGACCTTTCAAAGTTGCTCAAAAGAATCCAATCATGTCTATTTTTACTGTCTTGCCCTGGGCGTACGCGATCTCAGTCCTCGCACAAGACCTGCTGGTCAGCATGAACCCGCTGCTGCCGGACCTTTCTCATAGCCGTTCTCTTGCACGTCACAGGGGGCAAGGCCGATGACTGACCATCCCCACATCGACACCCTCGTGGTGGGCGGCGGCGTGGTGGGCATGTCCATCGCCTATGGACTGGCCCGCTCCGGTGACGTCGTGTGCGTGCTCGATGGCAGCGACGATGCCTTTCGCGCGTCACGCGGCAACTTCGGCCTGATATGGGTGCAGAACAAGGGGCTTGGCCGTCCCTCATATGCACGCTGGACGATGCAAGCGGCGCGCACATGGCAGTCCCTGGCCACCGAGCTGCAAGAGTTGACCGGCGTCGACGTTGAGTTGCGTCAACCCGGCGGGCTAAGCATGAGTTTCGATGAGAAGGTGCTGGCTGCGTCCAGCGAAAAGCTGAACGCGCTCGGCAAGGAGCTCGGCATCGTCTACCCGTACGAGCGGCTGGATGCCGACGGTCTGCGCAAGCTGACGCCGGACATAGGTCCGGACGTGGTTGGCGCAATCTATTGCCCGCTGGACGGGCATGTCAGCCCATTGCGGACTCTTCGCGCTTTGGTACAAGGTTTCAGAGCCCGCGGAGGCCAGTTGGTATCCGGCGTAAATGTCGATCGTGTCGAGCGCCGTGGCGGCGAGTTCCACGTGCATGCTGGCAACAAGGTCTACACAGCGGGTCGTGTAGTGCTGGCTGCAGGGTTGGCTAACCGCGAGCTGGCGCCGCAAGTTGGCCTTAAGGCGCCGATACGGCCGGTGCGCGGTCAGCTCCTCGTGAGCGAGCGCGTCCAGCCCTTTCTTCACTACCCCTGCCACTACGTACGGCAAACGGGTGAGGGTGTGGTTCAGATTGGCGACTCCAAGGAAGAGGTGGGCATGGACGACAGCACCACGCTGGGCGAGTTGGCGCGTATCGCCGCCCGAGCGACGCGGACCTTTCCGATGCTGGCCAACGTCAACGTCGTGCGTACTTGGGGAGCGCTGCGAGTGATGAGTCCTGACGGCTATCCCATCTACCAGGCCTCGACCGAATGCCCTGGCGCCTTCGTTGTGACCTGCCACAGCGGCATTACGCTCGCACCGGCTCACGCCGGCCCATTGGTGGACTGGATGCGCACCGGCACCGAACCGGCGGAAATCCGGGGTTTCAAAGCGGAGCGTTTCGATGTTCAAACCAATTAATCTTCCCGCTGCAGAGCAGCAAAAAACCGTGCTGATCCGAGTGGAGGACCGGGAGGTACACGTCAGCGAAGGTCAGACCCTAGCCATGGCTCTGCTGGGCGCAGGCGTCGTCCCATTTCGCCGCACGGCCGTTTCCGGTGCACCGCGCACGCCGTTGTGCCTGATGGGCGTATGTTTCGATTGCCTGGTCGAAGTAGATGGTTCGCAGAACGTGCAGTCCTGCCTCGTCGAGGTACGCGAAGGCATGCAGGTGCGGCTTCCCTCCGGCGCGCGGCGCGCAGGGGGTTCGGCATGAGCGGACCACACGAACTGAACGAGGTCGATGGCACCAACACGGGAGCAAATTTCACCCATGACCTCGTCATCATCGGCTCTGGCCCGGCGGGTATGTCCGCCGCAGTGATGGCATCTGCGTGCGGCCTACGGGCTGTGGTGCTCGACGAGCAGCCACGCGCCGGCGGTCAGATCTACCGGAACGTGACCGTGGCACCCCCTGCGGTGTCCAGTTTGTTAGGTCCGGACTACCGTCACGGCGCCACACTGGCTCAGCGTTTCGCCGCGTGTGGCGTCGAAGTACACCATGACACACTGGTGTGGGACGTAGCACGCGATCTGACGGTAACAGCCCAGAAGTCAGGCAGATCCTTCCATGTGCGGGCGCCTCAGCTGTTGGTAGCCAGCGGTGCTATGGAGCGACCTTCCCCGCTGCCAGGCTGGACCCTGCCAGGCGTTCTCAATGCCGGGGCGGCGCAAATCGCCCTTAAGACGGCCGCGCAGGTACCCGACGGGCGTGTGGTTCTGATCGGAGGTGGTCCGCTGCTGTTGCTGGTGGCCTGTCAACTGCTGCAGGCTGGTGCGCGGATTGCTGGCATCGTTGAAACCTCAGCGGCTTCCAACCGTGTCCGGGCGATGCACCATGTGCTGGGCGCCCTGGGTGCGCCGGCATTGCTGGCAAAGGGCTTACGCATGCTGTGGCGGCTGCGGCGCGCGGGCGTGCCCATGTTCAAACAGGCGACAGAAGTGCGCATTGAAGGCGTGGAAGGAGCCGAGAACACGGACGGCAAGCAGCGTGTGCAGGCAGTGTCCTTCACCACGGGTGGCACGACCCACCGGCTGGAGGCCGACGTGGCGCTCCTTCACCACGGTGTAGTCCCCAACACCCAGATCAGTCGGCTTTTGCGCGTGGACCATACCTGGAGCGACGCGCAATTGGCGTGGCAAGCGCAGGTGGATGCGTGGGGCCAGACCTCGTTGGCTGGGTTTCGCATGGCCGGCGACGGTGCGGCCATTGCCGGTGCGCTGGCTGCCGAAGCCAGTGGCGCCATCGCCACCATCGGGGCGGCCGTTGCGCTGGGCAAGCTGGACACTGGCCGAGCGCAGCAGTTGGCCGCACCCTGGCGTGCCCGGCTCGCGCGACAGACGGGCATTCGTCCGTTCCTCGATGCACTCTACCGACCGCCCGAATGGCTCACTGACTGCGCTGACGAGACAGTGGTGTGCCGCTGCGAAGAAGTGACGGCCGGCCGCGTGCGGGAGATGGCACGCCTAGGCTGTGAAGGCCCTAACCAGACCAAGTTCTTCAGCCGCTGCGGCATGGGCCCCTGCCAGGGCCGTATGTGCGGCATCACCGTCACCCAGGTACTGGCCAAGGCGCTGAACCGCACGCCCGCACAAGTGGGTGCCTACCGCATTCGTGCACCGCTCAAACCCGTCAGTCTGGGCTCCCTCGCCGCATTGGGCCAGCTGGCCGCGCCTGCCAAACCATCATCACACTGAGGACACCTCCATGAAAGACATCCAGCGCCACCATACGAACGCACGCATCAGCAAGATCGTGTGTCACGGCGGCCTCGTATACCTTTGCGGCCAGACGGCCAAGGGCAGCCCTAGCGCAACTGGCGACATCGCCACTCAGACGATGGAAGTGCTTTCCCGTATCGATACCTTGCTTGCTGAAGTAGGCAGCGATCGCACACGACTGCTGACGGTCACGATCTATCTGCGCAATATCGCCGACTTTGCAGGAATGAATGCTGTCTGGGAAGCATGGCTCGCAGGACAACAGGCCGGCGCACCAGCCCGGACCACAGTCGAAGCCGCACTGGCGACGGAAAGCCTGCGTGTGGAAATGACCGTGGTCGCCGTAGCCGGCTGACCACTATTCGATACGCAGGTCAACCAGTATCCGCAGCACAAAAGGAATCCCTCACCATGCGCAACCGTTGTTTGTCGTCGGCTTTCGCCAAGATCTTGATGGCTTTGACCCTGGGTGGCTTTGTGATGGGAGTCGGCCCGACACTCGCCGCAGAGATCGTAGTGGGCCAGGTCGGCCCGATGTCAGGGTCGGAGGCCGGCCAAGGCCGCGCATATGCTGCAGGCATGCAACTGCATTTCAACGCCCTGAACAAGGCCGGCGGCATCAATGGTCACAAGTTCACTCTTTTGCGAAAGGATGACGGCGGGAGGCCAGACGACACTGTCGCTTTGACCAAGCAGATGCTTGCGGAAGACAGGCCGCTGGTCTTGGCCGGATACTTTGGCGGCAAGAACGTTACAGACTTGGTGTCCACCGGAGTGTTGTCAAAAGAGAAGATTGCACTGGTGGGCTATCGTACGTCGGAGATTCAGCCGGACACTCCTTACCTATATAGCGTGCGGGCAGGCCTACGCGACGAGATCACCAAGCTCATTGAGCATTTGGCCACCGTCGGCATTACTCGCCTCGGGCTTTTCCATGAGGCCGGTCCGGGTTCGACAGCGCTAATCGCCGCTGCCGAGAGTGCGGCTAAGAAAGCCAAAGCAAATATCGAAGGACGAGCCTCCTACGTCGCTAACACGGTAAGCGTCACTGATGCCGTGGACACCTTCATGAACATGCAGCCGCAAGCCATCATCATGATTTCCAGCGGGGCTGCTGCGGCCGGCTTCATAGAAAAGTACCGTATCGCTGGCGGCGCGGCTCAACTGCTCGCGCATTCCGGCGCCGACATCGAGCAGCTCTCAAAACGGCTATCGTCAGAACAGATGCAAGGCGTGGCTATCGCCCAGGTTACGCCAAGTCCATACAAGGTCTCTAGCCAGTTGGTGAAGGAATTTGCTGACACCGTTGCCAAGACCCCCAATCTGGACGTGCCCGTGAGTTACGCCATGATGGAGGGCTACATCGCTGCTCGCGTCATTACCGAGGCGATACGCCGCCAAGGAAGTAAACCAAGCCGCGAGGGGACCGTTCTAGCTTTAGACGGTATGAGCAGTTTTGATGTCGGAGGTTACTTAATCAGCTTTAAACCTGGACAGCACTCTGGCTCCAACTTCGTTGAGTTGTCCATCGTCAGTATTGCTGGGCGGATCCGCCAATAGGCACTAAAAGGGTATCTTCAAAATAGAGGGGGCCAAAGTCTGTCGGTCCTCCTCTGGGGACTTTCACTGCGCTAACTGGATCAGATTTCGACGGAATTCAGCACGCACATAATCCAGATCCTATATCTCCTATTTGATCTCTAGATTGAGAGTGTCCAACCATTCTTGCGATATCCCAGCGCGAAGGGATCTCATTAATTTCCAGGCATCGAACACGGGACCAGCGCGTAACACATCTAAAGTGACTTCGTACTGGGAGAGCTGATCAACATACAGGTGCAGTTGGCGGGCCTTACGCACAGTCCGAGATAGTACCTCGGTATTGGGCAAGATGACGCGCTCCAGCCGCGGCATCGTGGCGCTCATGGACAGACCTGCAGGATCAAAATCGAAGTACGTCCACACAGGTTCTTGCCGCGCGGCCACCACGCGTAGCGCGTCATCAATCTTGTACAGCGGATCACCCCGATAGACGGCCATTACATTGAGCCCCTGGTAGTCGATCCATTGCGTACGTGCTAGCCAGCGAAATGTCTCAAAATTCTCAACCACGAGAATACGGTCTGCCTTCACCCGTAGAGCCTGTTCGGTCGTGAGAACTGAGTAGCCGGTGGTGGCAATGGCCTCCACACCGTGGGTGCAAAGCCCGCTAGCCGTTTTCACGGCAATTGAATCTGCATGCGGACCGACCGTACCGACCTTCTCCGAGACTCCTGGCCGCTCTACTGCCTGCGCACGCGTGGATCCAGCAGGTAGGTCTAGTAGCGACAGTCCAGAATTGGATAGGAGTTGCGCCGCCTTGGCATGATCGGCAGGGGAATACTCGTAGCGCCGGCCCATACGAACCCCAATGCCCTGATCCGAGCTGAAGAATTCGGCCACCTGGCTGCCTGCGGACTGCGTGGGCCTTTCGGTGGCTAAGCGACGCAAAAACTGGATCTGGACGGTCGTGAATAACATGAAATCTCAGGTAGGGATCGAAACAACAATGTCATCAAAAAGATCGTTGTAGATGCCTTCGGCACGATCCATCAATTGCGGATCAACCTTATATCCCATTGTGGCCATCTGACTCGAGGCATAAAGCAGCCATTCCTCATCTCCCACATCCGCCAGACCGTGCGTACGCTTCCACTCTAGCAAAGACATGCCTCGATCCGGCTCACCGAGCATGACGTCAAGCAGATGTTCGATCAGGTCGTCAACCGGCTCCCGTTCGGCCACGACAATCTCCTGGACAACGGACATGACCTGCTGCGCGTCAGGTGCGGCCTGCTCCACGGGAGGCATCCGTGGGGCTGGTAACCTGGCCACTGCAGCCACCAAGCCGTCGTAAACGATTGGATCCGTGTCGCGTACATCCACATTCCAGGTATTAACCACCACTGTAGGGGTGATGAGCGCCACAGGCAGTGACTCGTCAACGTCAATATCGAAGCCACCCGTGAGCTGGTTCTGATTTAGCCAAAGAGCCACCTTGCCCAGGTTGCGCAATTTCTGCTCAAGCTTTCTGGCTTTAAACAGGCGTTTGCTGATTTCGTGCTGGATATCGTTCAGCCGGGTTGTCCAATGATGCAGACGGGAACGCAAACGCCCATTGACTAATGCTCGCACCCGCTGGAAACCACCGCTCAATGCCTCACCGTCTATCATTTCAACGGTGGAATCGAGCTGGCGAATTTCGTCCAGACAACTCTTAACCTCTTTGGCGTAGAACACGTTCTGTCGGATCTTGGCCGATAACGATTCAACATTTCCGTATTCGGTGGAAATGTGAGAGTTCAGCAACGTGAGATTGCGGTCCATCTCATAGCTGATATTTGTCACCGTATCATCCAGCGCCCATTCCAACTTCTCTGCGTCGGTGACGACACCTTCGCTGTGCATCAGCCGCAGATTCGTCCATTGGGTGCGAGCTTGGTAGATTTGGTCTCGCAGGCGGGTCAACGTTTGGAACGCGTTGTAGCTAACCAAATGATCGGAGATGAACTCGCGCAGCCGTGGATTGAGCCGGTATGCGCCCTCTTCATACGGCGTTAGTGCATGAATGGAGACCAAGGCCTCAATGGCCTTGTCACGCGCCCTGTAGCCTCCCCCGGAATGGATGGTACCGACCAAGCCTTCTGCAATGAGGTCACCATGGCTGGCAAGGGTGCTGAGAACCCGCTGAATCTGGCCGTTACGCTCAGACATCGCTCTTTCCATCCTCAAGTGCCGCCTTCAGAACCAGATCCTCCGTTTGCGCTTCATCTTCAGGCGCTGTGGAAATCACGGGTTCATGTTCTGAAATGAACTCCAAGACCGCATGGAGGTGATCGATTTTCCCGGTGACCCGATAGGTCTCGTTCTGCGGGTTGGACAGTACCAGGTACCCGGCATCCTTGAGATTCTCAAGCATGCGCTTGAGGAACTCCCGGTTGTTGTGTTTGATTGACGCTCCGGTGATCGTCCCATGCATGGAACGCAGATGAGACTCCAGGGTGGAGCTTTCATTGATGCTGCTTTCAATATCAGCAAGCTGAACATAGTCGCCCGGGCTACAAGAAAAACCTTCTTTGGCCTCCCGAATGAGATTGAGCATGCGCACCGATGGACCGTAGACATCCCGAAAATGCTTGAGGTCCTCGCGCACCTTAGCGGCATGCGGGGCCATGATTTGCATTGGAGCCGCGAAATAGGCACCGTCCTCGCCAAGTTGCGCCAAACGCCGGTCAATACCGGCGAGCCAAAGTTCCACCTCGGCGCGGACTTCCGGGGCTTTGAGCTGTTCGTACTCTTGTTCGAAGGCGATCGAACAAATGAATTTTCCCGCCAGAAGATCAGTCAGAAGCTGGGTATTCATGGGCAGTCCTTATGTCGCCGTGCGACGCTGAGGCAACGCATAGCGAGCGATTCGCCCACGGTCTGAGAACACGTAGCAACGCTCAAAATGCCTGAATTCCGCTATGGTCAGCTTAGGTGAAGCGGTTACGACGTCAATGCGGTTTTCACCCAGCATTTCCATCAGGGCTTTGAAGTTGCCTGGATCGAATTTCCCAACCTCATCGGTCACCCAAGGGATGTAGACCTCCTCGGTACCCCGAATCATGTTGAGCATGCCCGACAGCAGCGTGATCAGAATAATGGCATTAAGCCCCGTCGACGCGATGTGCTCCAGATCGCTTTCGCGTTTGAAATGTTTGACCACGTCGCTGACAGTCACACTTCCAGAGAGATTGATGTGGCGAGACAAATCGACTTCCAGTGCCGCGTTTTGACCAAGCACGCTCATGAAGTCGCGCAGTGCAGCGGCGGTCTTGGCATCAGGCATGTCTCTCTCGGGATCGAGGATCACGCGCGCTTTATTGTCTCGCGTGATCTCGTCGATGGCATCGAGTTTCTTCATGAATCCCAAAGTCCCGAAATCGGTCACCACGTTGATCTTGAACTCTTTCAAGCGCTTAAAGCCGGCAACGGAGTCCAACCCACCCTGCAGATTTTTGTTGTAACGGACCGATTCGGTTTCAAAGTCGGTTATCTTTTTGCGGAACTGGCGGATGTGCTCAAGAATCGCCGCGACCTCATTATTTAGATTGGGGACAATTTGTCGACCTAATGTGCGGTAGATAGTGCACAACTCGTCGGCTTGCCTGATGATGGACTGACCGTTGAACTCCAGCAGGCTTTGTTCGACGAGTTCCTTGACTGAACTGGGCTGACCGGTAAGGTCTTCCTTGATGCTGCGGTACTGCTGGCGCACCTGGTTTTCCGCTTTGTCCATCTCGTCGCTAAGTTCAGCAATGCGAGACCGCAAAGAGGCTGCTGATCGCCCCGGGTCTGACAGCGTGATGTTGTTGTTGCGTGAAGTTGGATGCTGCTCCAGTAACTTTCGAAGGGTTTCAACGTCTCGCTGCAGTTGGTCCACATCTTCCGAAAGGCCAGTGTGGTCACGATTGAATCGCTGCCGGGACTTGTCCATGCTGCCTTCATGCGCGGTGAGCGCATCGCTCGCCTTTGTCTGCGCGGCAATCTTACTCAATTCGTCTGCTTTCAGCGCTTCAAGAATGCCGTAACCACCTTCGGCTAACCATTTCCGCCAGAGATTAACTGTAGGTTCAAGAGCTTCGATTTTTTCAATTGATTCAGCCAGTGTTTTACGACTGTTTTTCAGTTCATTTAAGCGGGCAACATCGACGTTTTCATTTGCAAGATGCGTGTCTCTCTGAGACTCCAGTTCTTTTTTGCGTTTGATAGCGGCTTCGTTATTCTGGGTGCGCTGAGTTTCAATCAGCTCAATTGCAAGGGCGCACCGCTTCTGCGCCTGAACAAGTTGCGCAGCCGCTGCGGAAGTAATCGCTGTACGTTCGGCAAGTTGGCGCTTGGCAAGAGCAGCCAACTGAGCCGAGAAGCCCTTCTGCTCCGTTATCAAGACGGCGATCTGATTCTGTGCAGTCTGACGAGATTCTTGAATCTCGCGATCTCGGCGATCCTTGGAAAGCTTCACAGCATCTTGCATTGCGGAGGTTTTGCCTTGAAGCACAGAAAGTGCTGATTCGGCGATACCATGCGCTCTTTTTGCAGCGGTCAAAGCAGCGGAGATCTTCGAAAACTCGATATCGACGGCCGCCGCGGCCTGTGCAGTGCTCTTTTCCAGATCTTGCGCGGCAGACATTCGTTCGCGAAGCGCATCGTCATTGGCCCAAATGGGTAAATCAATCTTGTCAACGGCCAAATCCCAACCGTACAGTGTGTCGGCCGCATCTTTACCAAGTAGTTGAGGGGACAGGTCTGTACGCGCGAGCAATTCCGGATCCAGCACCCGCGCAAGCGTTGCCTTCCATGAGCCCGGGTCTACTGCACGCAAAGACGACAGAAAAGTTCCATTACCAGGGACCAATAGCGCAGAAGCCTGCTGACGCGCCGCTTCGGCAGCCTTTTTCTGCCGGTGAGCCTCAGTTCGACGTTCCTCCGTAGTGCGATAGCTTGTGTCAGCTTCAGTTACGGTACCGCCTGCCTCACGCGTAAGAGCTAATGCTTGTTGCAAGTTGCTCTGATGCGCCTCATTGTTGGACTCGGCCAAGCTCACCGCAGCAAGTGCACTCTGGCTGGCGCCGGCATGTGCGGCCAAGGTTTTGGCCTCACCAATGCGTTCGGAAATGGCGTTGACCGCATCATTAAGCTCCACCTGAGCTTGCGCTTGCGCCGCTTGGAGTTCGTCTAGCCGTTCGCTTTTTGCGCTTTCGATGTCCCCTCGCTCGATCTCGAGCTGTTGGTTGGGCCCACTCTTCAGCTCCTGCAGCCGGCCGTCTTCCCGAGCGGCAGCAAGATCTACTTCACTGATCTGACGGTCATAGACCTCTGAGATTCCTTCGTACTGCCCCTGAGCGGCCCGAACCTGTTCATCGATCTGCCCCAGTTGGACCCTCAGTCCCGGGATCTGGTCGAGCTGGGAGGCCCACTCCTCCACTTTCTTGAGATGAAGGCCGTCTCGACGCATCTCCTCGCCCTGCCGAAGCTGCTCGGCCGCTTTGGTTTCCTGTCTCGCTATCCGGCTAGCCCCTTGCAGATTACCCAGTACCTCCCCTTCAATGCCAACCTCTTCCTTCCGCGCTTCGATTAAGGAATCAAGGGTCGCTTTGCGAGCGGTATGTGTCTCCACACGAACATCCAGCAGTAGAGGGATCTGCTGCTTCTCGTCGCGGAGCTGGGCTTCCGCATTGGTAAACCCTTTGGTCGCCTCGCGCAACCTGGCAATACGGGGCTCCAGCTTGAACGCGGCATCACAGGCGTCCCTGTCATCGAGCCACCGCTCGATCTGCGAGCGACTCTGCCTCAAGGAGAACTTATTGCGCTCCAGACCCGCCCCTGCTGTGCCTCCAATTGCGTCCTGAATCATGGTCACGGACACATGGATGAAGTCTCGAAAATTCACGCGCTCCTTGACCACCGCCGAGATAAGGCGGTCCAAATGGGGCAAACCGCGACCGCGACTTCCGAAGGAGTAGTCACCACTCATGATCCGCAGTTCGCGGGCATCATGATTGGTGGCCTTGAGCCCCAGGATCACAGACCGATATTCGGCGGTGCTCAGCTTTCGGGTGGTTGCGACCGGCCTGGCACGTGCAGCGTCCACCAATTGCGCATCATCGGTGAAGACTTTGGAGCCACCAGGAGTGGCCGTTGTGAACAAGCCCTCATCAAATGGTCCGCGGATGAGGCGGTATTCGGCCGCGTCGGCGCTGGACGGCCGGCGAATCACCACGCACCGAACATCGTGCTCTTCATCATTTCCGCGCTGATATTCGAAAACGATCGCGCTTTGGGGGGTCGGCAGCACGAACCGGAGCATGGGTTCACGGCCCCCACCAGCCTCTGCGATTTGGCTCGGCAAAGTACCAAAGAAAAGAGGAATCAACTCGAGCGTAGTCGTCTTGCCGACCGAGTTTTCCCCTGTGACTGCCGCCCCATTGCGCGGGTCTATCTCATTGATCGCGCCCGAAGATAGCGATCCACTTGTTCTTGTATTGACCAGCAGCATGCGCCGCAGACGTGAAGACATTCAGCCCCTCCGTATTCTCTTAGACCTTGCAATCCGTAGAGCTTAGTATGAAACTGGCCCTTCTTGGGCGGCCTTAACGAACATCGTGTCCGACTGCGGCCTCAGCTTGTATTAAACAGAACCTCCTCGATCTGGACAACACTCGTCTCCCCCTCGCCCTGCCCAGGTCGCCCCGTCGCCAATTCTGTTTTCTCGGGAGCTAGATGAAATGGTCGAAGCCACTCATTGCATAGACCTCAAACGACTGTTCTTCTATCCAAAAATAGTCGTCAGCGTCAATGCCGGCGTCCAAGAACGGCCGTGGCTCCATGGCGTGAAGGGGTGTGATGTCGAACCTGTTCCCCATTTCGTCTTCAACCACCGAATGGGCAACGAACCGTATGAAGTCGCTGTTTGCTGCGGCGATGACCAGCCAGCCTAGTACTTGTCCGTGGTGTGGATTTCTTTCAATCCAGATGGCCACGTTATGGTGGCATTTGTTTTCTTCAGGCGCCCAATCGCCAATGTTGACCTGCCTGTAAGGCACCACAACGGCTTCATCAAGCTGCCCTGCAAGCAGGGCTCCGTATCTCTCGATGGCAGCATTCGGAGCAGGCATTCGGTCGAATACGGTAACCACCAGACTCATCCTTCAAGCTGAATTGCCATTGCGACTACCAATCCGGTTTGCCCTCAACGGCCGTATTCGACAACAAGTAGTGCGGTCAGCAGTGCTGGTAGGATCCGCCAATAGGCACTAAAAGGGCATCTTCAAAATAAAGAGAACCAAAGTCTGTCGGTCCTCCTCTGGGAACCTTCACTGCGCTAAGTGTGTTGAATTGCACTGAAGTCTGACCCGAGTTTTCCATCGAATCTTGACCCACACTCTTTGTGAGCAGAAGCTGCTCACGATGTGGATAAGTTCTTGGTTTTCTCCTTTTTGTGTGTGGATCTGCCTCAAAGTGCGCCGCTGTTTCCGCGATTTTGTTGCCTCGATTACCAGCCAGGTGGCCAGCTTCTCGGCGTAGGGATCGAGCTTGCTTGAGCTGACCCGTCTTGGGTACTTGGGCTCGCTCTCTTCCGATCGCAGGTGCTTCTTCACTGTGTTGCGAGCCAGGCCTGTACGCCTTGAGATCTCGCGGATGGACATCTGATCCCTCAATGCCCAACGTCTGATGACATTCAATGTCGCCACGTCTATCACTCCTGAATTCCCCTGCTTTTAAAACAAGCAGGGTAGTGCCTACGTGGGTCAGATTTGGATGGAAATTACTGCGCTAACTGGATCAGATTTCGACGGAATTCAACACGCAATCGTCCGATTTGGTCAAATCTATGTGATTCAGCCGCTCAAAGTTCAGCAAAAATGTGCTGCCGCCTGCTGGAACGCGGAAGGTGTCAGTTGCGAATGTTCTTGCATGGGCGAGCATCACGGATCCGGACAGCCTGGGGGTCGGTGGTACGAAGTTTCGGAGACATGCGCGGTAAGTTGGGGGGAGAGCAAGTATGCCTCGACGCTAATCCGATCACCCAAATAGCATGTCGTCAATATTTGCCTGCGCTGATATCAACTAGCGCCAAATCGACTGCCAGTGCGTGCTTGCTGACTATCCACAAGTGCGTGTTATCGTTACTTGGCCTCACGCGTGTAGGTTGGCTGAACCGCGGCGTCGCCGGCAACCCGCAGAGATTGCCGAACATCGAATCGCCGGCGCAAATGACCTATGCCGACGCATCACGTGCACCGAATGAGCACCTGCTACCCTTAGTATGAGATGGCCACAGGGCACGCACGTGACCGTTGGTCTAGACTGAGCTTCTTCTGTCGTGCGAGTTCGATCCACAGCATCGCTATCTCGTCGCGAGAGAGGGTATGCAATCGATGGTTGTAGAACACGTCGGTCAGATCTAATGGCAATGCAGCGCATCTGACTCCGGCCTCTACTGCGGCCGTCCAGTCCGAACGGCTGCCGCCAGCGAGTTGAGTCAGTTCCGACGCGAAGTCGCCGGCACGGCGGCCGCCCTTGTATTGCGCTCTTATCACCTTGATGGCAGCGTGAGTCCGCGCGAAGCGCGCCAGATGAGCTGCCATGATGCCGCGCATGCTCTCCAGGGCCTTGCTGCCGCGGTCACTGAATGTACCTAGTATCGGAACTTTGTTGTCATACAGACGAGTGGGGCAGAACCGAGCGGCGGCCTGTAGGCCGGCCTCTACGTTGTGACCGATTGTCTGCATCAAGACGTTCCAGGTGTTCATGTCCCAGTCTGCCTTCTGCTCGTGCCAACGGCAAACGTGGTCGTCTATTTCTTGCGTGCCGCCGTAGAACTCAGTGAGCAGCATAGCGTCGCTGTGGGAGAGATCCAGACATGCGGGAGCGCTCGGATAGAGCGAAGGCTTGAACGGTCGAAATGTCGTCCATGGATCCGGTGGCGGAGCATGGGAGGCTGACGCTGAAGAGAAATTCACTACCGCGCGGTCCAGCATATAGATTTGATGGGCGAGAACTCGCCCGAGCTCTTGCGAGAGCAAACCCAGTGGCCCCCGACCTGGCTCAAATGCATCGGAACTGACCCTTGGGAGAGCCGCGATATTTATTGTCCCTACGTGAATCGTCTGGGCAGAAACCGAGTCGGTATCGATGAGTGCTACAAAGAGGCCTACTGCAGTGTTGATTAGGGTCGCGGGGAGTGGAGTTGCCTCTTCCTCGTGTGCCTGCTTGATTTCCTTGAGGCGAGCGGTCGTGTATGTTTGTTCGTCACCGTCAATCTTGGAATGGTGCAGTTTGCAAAGGAGTATTAAATTATCGTACCCGTGGCGCTCCTCTGGATCTTGCTCGCTGCGGTAGCGGGCCGAGCCGTCCTTGGAGCCTTCAATGTGGCAGATGTCTCCGACCACCGTTGCATCCCTAACGATTTCGTCGGTACAACCAGGGTAGGCACACTGGTTCCGGCAGAACGTGAACAGGCGCTTAATCGTCGGGAGCCGTGGGGCCGCGAGTGGCTTTATTACTGTCATATCGGCCACCAGTTCAGGCTGCAGTTGGATCTCCGCCCCTGACACCGTCCTCGCCTGCATGTGGTTGGGTCAACACATGCTGCCATGGTGCCACTCTGATCGCCGGCTGCTTGTCGCGAGACTGTTCATCCCCACGCCGCTCGGCGTCAGGCTGCTTCCAGGTCATGTCGGCCACTAAGAAGTCCAACCACGCTGGCGTCAAGTCTAGGCCGTCGGCCTTGGTCAGTGGCGCGGGTTGCTGGTGATGATCCTTCAAGCTGGCCATGATGCGCTGGCGAACGGCTGCTGGGTCACTGAAGAACCCAGCAAACGCGTCCAGCGCTGGGCCACCCGACTCAGCCTTCAGAATATCGCCCGTCTTGGCATTGAAGAGTTTGGCTAGGGCCTCGTAAAAGAGCTCACTGGTGTGCAGTGCCTCGCAGGGAATCGGAAACGTTTCTGCATTCAGCAATCGCGTCAAGGTGTGGACGCCTTCGGCGGTGAGTTGATCCCGTAAGGCCGCCACGAGCCCCAGCGCGTTGTCTTCTTTGCACAAAACTTCCACGATGGGCAGATAGGCCACCATGGACACCGGCTCAGGCAACAACTGCGGACGTGGCTTGCCGCTGACCAGGTGAACTGGGTCCAGATCAACCACCACTAGGGCTTGATCCGCCTCAGATAGCGCTCCCTGGCATGACGGCTGCAGAATGCCGTGGTGCCAGCCGTGGTAGGGCGTAAGCAGACGCACAATGCCGGGATGTTCCTTCGGCTTCTGAACCGAGTCGCAGCCAATGAAGCAACTGCCGCCCACACTGAGCCCCTTGCTGACGGCATTGCAGAAGACGGTGGCCGTGCCTGAGGCTAGCACGCTGGCCTGGCCAGCATGCCAATAATCGTTGCTGCGGCTTGTGCAGGCGGGCACCAACAGCACTGACCGTCGCTCGCGATTGGCTTGGCTGATGGTCAACCACTCGCCAAGCGCCCGAATATCGTCGTCCACAAGTTTTGCAGCCCTAGTTGCATCCAAGCCAAACTGCCTGAACAACTTGGCTAAGTCTTGCAGCAGGGGTCGGCGGTTGGCGGGGCTGGTAAGCAAGAACAATTCGGAGCAAATCAGTTCCATGCAGTAATGCAGCTTTTGCGGGCCGTGGGTGAGGGCCTGCATCAGTGCTTTGAGCTGGTCCAGCGTCCATGTGCGACCCGATGTACCACGCAATTGCTCCAATACCTCTGCCTCTCGGTACAGGGGTGCCAGTTCTTTGCTGCCTGGGCGAAACAGTTCATGCGCCGCCACGGCGCGGTACTTTTTGTCACGCTGAAACTGCATAACGAGGGCATCGCTTTGCAAGCCAAAGGCTTCGGCTTCGGCCTTGGCCGGCTGCCACAAAAGAGTCAATTTTTCTTTCAGATGCTCCGGGTGGTCGCTCGCCGCCTCGAACTGACGGAAGGTGCCCGCCAACACAGCCAAGCCTGGATGGTGAATCAACTCACCCTTCAACCACTCCACAGTGTCTGGCCGAACCGAAACTTCGGGGAGTACCAAGAGTTGCACCTTTAATTCACGGCATGCGCGCAAGGCCTGGCTCAGCAAGACGCGGCGCCGATGCTCCGGCCATGAGATGACCCTCAAGTCATCCTGCCAATTGAACTCCGAACCGCGCTTGGCAGCCTTGTGAACAGCCTTGAAGTCCGCGGCCAGAAAAGTTTGTAGCTCCTTTTTCTGTGTTGACGCCAAGGGAAGGCCGCATAGCCCAACCTCCGCTAGTGGGTGGCTGTAGCTGTCATCCACCCGCCACTGGAACAGCGCGACGCGGAGTTGCCCATGGGCATTTAAATCCTCGTCCTCTCTGGTTCTGCCAACGCCGAAGCGCTTGCTCCATGAGTTTGTTTGCCACTCTTTTAATCGATCAAGCAGCATTGCGCCAGAAACAGCATGGGGCGTTGGTGCAGAGGATGCGGAACGCTCCGCAGCTTGGGGACGCTGCTCGGGCTCATCTGCTTCGCCATGAAAAGAGAACGTGGCCGGTGCCTCGCCTGCTTCAGCAGCGATGGTCCGCTGAACAGGTGTATCGCCGGACACACCGTGTGATCGTGGCGTGACCTCTGGCATCGCGGGCGTCAGATTCTCAAAGCTGAACCACCGGCCGAGTTTGTGATCTAGCGTGTGCACCGCGAGCAGGTCATCGTCCATGCCGCTGCTGCGTGTCTCCGACCACAACGTCAGCTTGCGCCGGCCAAAGTGGCGCTGCGGCAAGGTATTGGCAAACAAGCTGGTGAATTGTGGCGTGCTCATTTGCCAGCTCGCGCCACTGGCGTCAGTGAACTCGTCGGTGTGCGGATGGCGGCCAAACTTCTGCGCTTGCACATTCACCACACGAATGCCGCGTAAGGCGTCAAGCGCGCACAGCGCCTTGGGCAAAGCGTTCATTACATCGTCGCAGCGCTGCAGCGAGACAGTTGGCAAGGCATCAAAGGGCCAGATCGCATCCTCTTCCTCGACACTGGCCTCTCCCTGGAGCCCATCAGCGGAAGCTGTCTGCCACTGTGCCAGAGTCTGGTAAATCTGGGTCAGGCTTGGCAGATCAAAAGCTTGCGGTAAGTCTGTATCCAGCAAGCCGATCATGGCTAGCATCCACTGCCATGGGCTGGCCTTGCACAGCGCTGGCCAATTTCCATCCAACAATCGTTTGCGCATCGCGCTGTAGTCACCCTGCGGGTCCAGGCGCTCCATGTCTGCCATCGCCCAATGGGGCGGTAGGTTCAAATGTTCGGGCATGCGAGCAGCGCCCGACGCTTGCGCATAACCCCAAAGCGCTGCCACGCTGCCCCGTAGCCCAGTGCCTATGGCGGCCAGCGTAAGCGCCAAGCGCAAGGGTGCAACATTGATCTCGGGAACCGCACCCGTGTTGTTGTAAAGCGCCTTATACAGAGCCAGCAGCAAGCCCAGGTCTGGGCGCAAAGTAGCGAGCTGCCCGGAAGGACGCTGCAGTGGCAGGCCTTGTAGAACCCACAGGGGCAGTCTGCTTAACGCCTCGGGAAACACCCGGTGCAAAACATGCCGCATGTCATCACCGCTGCCAAGTTCGAGGCGCAGGACCATGGCGCGGCTTTCGGCCTCTACCGCAAGTAGGTGTCGTACCTGGGCGTCCAAGCCTAGATGCGCCGGAAACTTTTCCAGCGAAGCCAGAGCCCGTGTCACCGTGCGCGGCAGGCCGGCCTCCGTCCTGCTTGTCGAGTCAATCTGGGCCGAAGATAAGTAGCTTCCCTGCAGTTTGCGCAGTTGCTGGCGCAGTACATAGGCCTCAAGTTCTTGCATGGCTTGGGCCTCTGTGGCTTCTGCGCTACCTACTTCGCTGTCCGTTGTCTGGAGCTCATCAAGCTGCTCGTCACGCTCGCCGGTCTCGCCGGCCATGTCGGTAGCCACACCCAGCACGTCCGCCACTGCCCAGCCCACACGCCACAGTTCGGCCCCCGCAAAGGGTACCGTCACCGATTGCACACGGTGGTCCAGATCGTGGTACCAGGCGTTGACGCCCAGTTGGTCGCGTTCGACGCAATCAGCCAGAAGGTAAAGCGTTGTTTCGTTGCCTTGGACTTGCTGGAACAACTGAGGCCGGAAGGGCACGTAGGCCAGTCTGTGATCGCCACCCACCGCCATTTTGTGCATGGCCAAGAGGGCGTAGTAGAGGCGCGCCGCCCGATGCGTGATGGGCAATTTAGCATGTTGCGTACCGACTACAGCGAGAGCTAGTTCAGTCCACGGTTTCAACTCCGCGCTCTTCGTCACAACAAGCCGTTGAGCTGCCGACTCCTCTTCAACAAAGTTAACACTTGTTTCGTCGGCTGGGCAAGGCGGCTGGGCACACATGACCACCTGGGCAAGTCGTTGCTCAGTTCCAAGTGCGGGTGGCGAAGAATCTGATACTCGCAACGAGTATCGATAGAGCAAGCGCCCGTCAGCGCTGGGCTGAGCATCAATAGCATAAAGCGACGCGGCAATCTCGCTGACCGTCGGAAGATGAGGTATTAGTTGCTTCTCAGTGCCAAACTGAGAAAGCAAACGTGGAAATCTGTGCGCCAGGGTTGGAAGCGCATTTTTCGTTGGCGAACTGTTGAGGACGAAGTCAATCGCTAAGTCCACGGAGGGAGTGGTGCCGCCCAGCGATGCCATACTGTCATCGTTTTCGGGCGGGGCCAGTTGGTCAATTACCTCATACGCGCGGTCCAATCCGTCATCGCTCGACCTCTGCGGTCGCCGACCCCAAAGTGCGTTCAAGGGATGATCGGCGGTGTTTTGACGTTGTGCGGTGTCTTGGTGAGCCAAACTCTGACCGGCTAGGCAGAGCCACTCAAGGGCTGTCAACGGGCGGCCTTGCTGCGGGGGCAGAGCCAACGTGGCGCTTGGTTTGCCCAGCAGGCGTTGGGCCTTGCGTACAACCAGCCAAACGCGCCGCTGCACATGATCGAGGTTAGTCACCGGCTTCACTTCGTCTCTGAACGCTGGCTCGCACACTAAGCGGGCCAGGTTTAGGCGCAGCTTGCGATCTTCCTCAAGCTCGCTCAAAAATTTACCGCTCTCCTGCCACGGGTGGTTATCGAGCAACTTGTCCAGGCCCTCAACGGCAAACAGCCAGTGGTAGCCACGCTGCGCAAACGCACCGGCCCAGGGATGCTCACCGCAGACCCCATCCCACAACTCCCAGAACCGCGCCCACAAGCTCTCTGGCATCTCCACGATACTGGCGGTGGCCGCCACCTGCCACCACAACCAGCGTGCACACAGGCCCAAGTCCCCCGCGCGCAGATCAGGCGCACCCAAGACAGCCTTGACCTGCCCCGCGATTTCTCTGGGCTCATTCATCATCGCCACACGCCGCAGCATCTGCAAGGCGCACTGGCGATCCACCTCAGGCAGTTCGCCGCCTAAGCTGTAGTCGGTCTCGCCATCGCCCACGAGGGGGGCATCCCAAGCCGGCACAGACGGCGCTAGGCCACGTCCGTCATTGAGCTGGCGCATCACTTGTTGGGGCGAGCCGGAACGCACACGCTCGCCTTTGTGAATCAAGTCAATGGAACGCTCGGCAGCCTTGGCTTGCAGCAATTCGCGTAGTTGCCTGAGCAAATCTTCGCTGTCTGCAAACAAAACGATGTCGTCCACATAGCGCGCATAGCCGGCTCGCGGTCGCAAAGTGGCATCCATACCTTTATCGGCTGTGCGATGGATGAAGCCGCGCGCCGCTTCGTCCACAGGAAACAAGGCAATGGTGCCGAGATAGGCCGACAGCACAGGCCCCTGCGGGATGCCCACGAACTCACTGCTGCGCTGAGTCTTGCCTTCCGCATCAGGATCACGGTACTCGTGGTGAAAGATCAGCCCAACCAGCAGGCGCTCCAGTTTGGCCTCCAATGAGGTGTCCCAAAGAGTTGCGCTAGCTTCTGGCAAGCCGAAGATGCGCCCAAAACCCTCTGGTACGCCATGCGTAGCCAATGCTTGGTTTAGTGGTGTCAACAGCGCATCCCGCACGACAAAGCGCTGGATCGAGTCGTAGTAACGCTTGGCATCCAACCGCAGCACATGAACGCGAGGCCCTATGGCGTGGCACTGCTTAGCTAGGCTGCCCATGAACTCTCGCCAGCACTGCCCAAATGGGCGAAACATGCCTTGGTCAGACGGGGTCTGGTCACCCTCCAGGACGTCCATGTCTATCTGGTAACCAAAGCTCAGCGTTTTGGGCAGATCCAATTCTTCGTCGAGTTCATTGAGCGGCGAACTCAAACCCGTGACCAGAACTTCTCTGCGGGAGGCATACCAGCGCACCGCAGGTATGCAGTCTGAAAAGGCCCGGCCGGCAGCAGTTGGCCGGTCATGACGCTGACTGAGCAGTTCGTCGAGCACAATCTGCTGCACAAGCAGGTCGGCAGGGTGGGGCATCACTTTGCGACGCGGGTCGTCCAGAATCTTCGGATCGGCCGTCAGCTTACGCGGCAGGTTCACCGCGTCAAAGGGTGCTGCCTGCTTCCAGAAGGGATCACCAGTCATCATGGCCTGCAGACGATCCAAGGCGATCTGGTCAAACAGCCGTGCATTGCCGCCCATAATCTGCCAGACCTCTTCATCGCAGGGCAACTCACCACGGCGCGCGCCGTGGTAAGCCAGGCTGCGAGCCAGCGCCACACGCGGAAGTTTTTCTTCAAGGTACAGGCCTCGTGTTGGCAACGCGCGATGGCTGGTTTGGGCCACTGCCAACTCGGCGTGTAATTGCTGCGCCCATTCCCAAGCGCATGCCTCTAAACGCGCCGCAGCAACCTCGGCTGGGCGGGGCCCGTACAAGCGCCGGAGCGCCATGCCGACTCGAAACAAGGCGCGTTCGCGCACGGTAGGCACCAAATGACTAAATCGCTCGGGCTGCAGAACTGAAGCATCCTGCCCGCCCAGCGCCTGCGCCAACAGTACAGCCTCAGCCGGCAAGTCGAAGGGCTGCAGCCAAGTTGTAGCTTGCTCTGCCGTGCGTAACCCGCGCAAACTGGTGTCTGGGTCTTTGCCCAAAGCAGGTTTGCTACGCCATGGCATGCCTACCCAGCGCAGGTTCACGCCGCGCAGATCCAGCAGGCGGCGTACCAGCCGGTCCGTGCCCCCAAAACCGGCCGGATCATTGTCAAGAAACAGGATGTACGCCAACTCAGCACTGGAGTTCGACTCTTCTGCGAGCTTCTTCAGTCGCTCCATAGGCTCTTTGCCCAAACTGGTGCCCATTAGAGCCACGACAGGCAGTCCAAGGGATTTCAGGCGCAAGGCGTCCAGAAAGCCTTCCACGAGATATAGCTTGGCCGGCAAGTGAGCTTTTAGTGCTTGCTTCACCGCACCGAAGGCCGCGGGTTCATTGAACAGGGCCTTGGCCTTTTCAAAACCCGAGGTAAGTAAGTATTTGGCCACGCCCTCGGGGGGCATGCTCTGCAATGCTCGGCCTGCAAAGCCAAGTAACTCGGACTGTTTCGCAGTGCCACCCCGAATAGGAATGATCATTCGGCCGTCATGAAAGCAGTCTTGAAACTGGTCATGCAGGTTCAGCTTGCCCTGCACCGGCTCAGAGCGTTGATGCAAACGCTTGATTAAGCCCAGAGTCTGCAGGCCATCGGTCAGTTCGGCACGCTCACCCACGCTTTTGTACTGAAGCGTATCCACTAAAACACCGCGCGTGATGCAGCGCAGACCTTCCTCATAAAGGAAGTTTCGGTCAAATTCGCGCTCGGCACACCAGGCCTTGAATCGACTGTCGTCGTGCTGCTCGTCGTAGACGCGCAGGGCAAACTTTAGCGCCGTTTCACTGGTGGCGGCATTGGCGGCGCGGCGCTTAGACTGCCGACTCGGAGCCTTGATTCCGAACTGCTGACCTAGCCACTGCACCGCCGGCAAGAACTCCAAACCCAAGACCTTCTTGACCAGGTCAACAGCGTTACCATGCGCTCCGCATGCAAAGCAGTGGTAGTGAGCGGTGTTAGCGCCATCGGCCGAATACAGGTTCAACGACGGTCGGGTGTCTTGGTGAAACGGACACAAAGCCTGGGTGATAGCGCCGCGCCGCTCGGTCGCCATGCCCAGACGTTGCACCACATCTTCCAGCGGAATTTTCGCGAGCAAATCGCCAACGTCGTAACGACCTTCCATTGTCCCCTCCCTAAATCACTAGATTTCGTTAGGGACAGATTATCAGACGCGTACCTGGAGAATCCGCCCACGGCGCCGATGGAGACTTATGTGCGCCATCAGATTGCCTGCGGCAGCCAAGCGACTGACCTGTGCAGGCTACATATCAGCATAACTCGTTCTGCGCGACGATAGAGGTCCTTCCCCCTTCGGCGCTGGGTAGGCGGCGCGAAAAGATCCGGGTCCACTACGGAAAAGAATATGGGCGCCGAAGCGCCCATATGAGTTTGATATGTTAGTCGCGCCCTACTAACCTGAAAGCTTTTGCTTTTCGACGACTTACAGGGACTTCTGGCGGACAGGGTGGAATGCGCAGTGATCTACTGCTAATTGGACCTAAGGCTATCAAGATAATCTGCCCACTTTTGCATCATCAATACTCTATGCGTCAGGTACTGAGTACGGTTGTACGCCCTACCGTTCGCATCTTTTACTGCATGAGCTAATTGCGCTTCAATGATCAAGGGATCGCAATCTAGACGCTCAGCTAACATTGTTCTCGCCGTTGCTCGGAATCCATGCCAAGTCTGCAACTCTGAGGAGTATCCAAGCGAAATGAGAGCTGTACGAACGGAGTTCTCAGAAATAGGCCGTTCGTGATTTCGCTCACCAGGGAACACGAGTTTGCCGTGCCCCGTAAATGGATGCAGGCCCCGCAAAACCTCAACGGCCTGCCTTGCGAGTGGTACTAGGTGAGGCTCGCCGTTTTCCTTGCCATCGACCCCACGTTTCATCCTAGCAGCGGGAACTGTCCACAAACCGCCCTCCAGATCGATTTCTGACCAGGCAGCACCCCTAAGCTCACCCGGGCGCTGAAAAACCAATGGAGCCAACTCCAAAGCTGCCTTCACGATCACACCGCCACGGTAGCCCTTTATCGCCCGAAGCAACACCCCAAATTCCTCGGGATCGGTGATTGCGGCGAAATGCTTGCCTCGATAGGGAGTTAGGGCACCCTTGAGACTAGAGGTGATGTCCTGCAAGACCCGGCCGGTTGCCACAGCGTATTGCCAGACCTGCCGGCACAGCATCAACTCTCGATCGGCAGTCTCCACCGCACCACGCGCCTCTACTTTGCGCAAGGTAGCCAGCAACTCAATAGGCTCGATCTCCTGCATGCGCCGATCACCTAGCCAAGGAAACAGATCACGCTCAAATTGGCGCAATGACCTATCCGCGTGAGCCGGGCTCCACTGCGGCAGCTGCTTGGCGTACCACTCCAGAGCCACTGCGCGGAACGTGTCACCCGTCGGATTCGTTGCCCGCAGCTTGGCAATTTTTCTGACCTCTACTGGATTCTGGCCACTAGCCTTTTGAAGCCTAGCGGTGTCCCGCGCCTTACGGGCCTCAGCCAAGCTAATTGCCGGATAACTGCCGAGCGCGAGGCGCCCTTCTTTGCCGTTAGCGTACGTCTTCCAGAACCAGCGCTTGGAACCAGCAGGACTGACTTCTAGGTACAAACCGTTGGCGTCGGTAAACCGCGCACGCTTCTTTTCAGGCGGGCACAAAGCGTTCTTGCAGTGCTTGTCGGTCAGCATCGGGATTCGGCGTAAAACGGGGTACTTTTCAGAGGGAAACCGGGGAACAATTTTGAATTATGCAGTACTTTTCGATTTTGTTCCCCGGTTTGTTCCCCGGTTTTGCGTTGGCTACCCTTGAATTTCGTTAAATCGTGTTGGACGCAAAAATAGCGATTTACCAATGAAAAAGGCCGTTTACTGAGCTTCAGTAAACGGCCTTGGACGTTATAGTGGTGGAGCTGGGGGGATTTGAACCCCCGTCCGCAAGCCTTGTTCGGGCAGATCTACATGTTTAGCGGTCTGATTTGAGTCTCGCCACCTGTGTCGCGCAGTCGCACGCTACACAGGACGCCAGCACCCTATTTTCTTGCCCCGGGTTAAGGTACCCAGCCCGGAGCCAGCCGATGAAATTATCTTTACAGCCGGGAGCGTTTAACTTGCGCTAAACACCCCTTGCCCAGCCCATCGGCCTGCTGTTGTAAAGCTCACTGGCAATTAAGCAGCGAGTGCGAAACGTTCGTCGTTTGCAGTTAGTTTGTTTGAATCTGTTTTACGAGCACACTCAGCTCGACATGCACCACACCGCGTCCGAACCCACGTCGAAACCAATGCAGCCCCAGGAAGCCTAGTTTACGCCATTCGCAGCAAATTCAAGAGCGCACCGGGTACGGCGATGGTCGCATCGGCTTTCCAGCCCCCGGTATCGGCCATTTTTCCGAGATAGCCGTAAGCAGCCGCCACCGTGGGCATGCCGGCAGCCCGGCCGGCCACGATGTCGCGCTCGTCGTCACCGACGTAGATGCAGCGTTCGGGAGCGACGTCAAGCTGGCGGGCCGCCTCCAGCAAGGGCGCCGGATGCGGCTTGGCATGCGGCGTGGTGTCGCCGCTGACGATGGTCCGGGCCGTGTCGAACAGCGGCATGGCTTTGGTCAGCGGGACGGTAAAGCGGGCTGATTTATTGGTCACCACGCCCCATTGGAAGCCGGCCCGGCCGATGTCGGTGATCAATTCGGCCACGCCGTCGAACACCGTGGTGTGCTCGGTCATGCGGGATTCGTAATTGCGGAAAAACTCTTCCCTGAGATCGGCAAAGCGGGCGTCGTCCGGCGTCAGGCCGAAAGCCACGCCAATCATGCCGCGCGCGCCCGCGCCCGCCATGGGCCGGTAAAGCGCCAGGGGAAGCGATTCGAGTCCCCTGTCGGTGCGCATTTTGTCGGCTGCGGCGCCCAGGTCTGGCGCGCTGTCTATCAGGGTGCCGTCCAGGTCGAACAGCACAGCAGCGATGTCTTTAAACATGTCGGGAGTGTGAATGTGAGGGTGTAAAGCCGGGATTTCAGCTTTTCTGGGTGGCCAGCAGATAGTTGACACTGGTGTCGGCACTGAGCCAGTAGTGGCGCGTCAGCGGGTTGTACTCCATGCCGCGGGTCTGCTGCAGCGACAACCCCGAGGCACGGCAGTAGCCGGCCAGTTCGCTGGGCTTGACCAGCTTGGCGTACTCATGGGTTCCGCGGGGCAGCATGTTCAGCACGTATTCCGCGCCCACGATGGCAAACAGAAAGGCCTTGGCATTGCGGTTGATGGTGGAGAAAAACACATATCCACCGGGTTTGACCAGTGCCGCGCAAGCTTTGACGATGGACGAGGGGTCGGGCACGTGCTCCAGCATTTCCATGCAGGTGACGACGTCAAAACTGCCCGGCTGCTCGGCCGCCAGCGCCTCGGCGCTGATTTCCCGGTATTGCACGCCCTCGGTCTGGGCTTCCAGCGCGTGGAGCTGGGCGACTTTCAGCGCTTTGGTTGCCAGGTCTATGCCCAGGACCTCGGCGCCTTTGCGGGCCATGGAATCGGCAAGGATGCCGCCGCCGCAACCCACGTCCAGCACGCGCCGCCCCTTGAGCGGAACCTGGCCGTCAATCCAGCCCAGGCGCAGCGGGTTAATCTGGTGCAGGGGGCGAAATTCGCTTTCCGTATCCCACCAGCGGTGGGCAAGGTCGGAGAATTTGGCCAGTTCGGCGGGGTCAAAGTTATCGCTTGTAGACATGAGGCATTATCGTTGAGGCATAAAAAAACCGCGCCTGAGCGCGGTTTTTGAAGCGATCCCGAAGGATTACTTGTTGGCGCGGGTACCAACCACTTCGATTTCGACGCGGCGGTTCTTGGCGCGGCCTTCGGCGGTCTTGTTGTCAGCAACTGGCTGTTTCTCGCCCTTGCCTTCAGTGTAGACGCGGTTTTTCTCGATGCCCTTGGACACGAGATATGCCTTGACGGCTTCCGAACGGCGAACCGACAGCTTCTGGTTGTAAGCATCGCTGCCCACGGAGTCGGTGTGACCCACGGCGATGATGACTTCCAGGTTGATGTCCTTGATCTTGCCGACCAGGTCATCCAGCTTGGCTTTGCCTTCTGGCTTGATCACAGACTTGTTGAAGTCAAAGAAAGCGTCAGCAGCGTAGGTAACCTTCGTTGCGGCAGGAGGAGCAACCACAGGAGGAGGAGCCGGACGCGCTGGCTGGCCAGCGACTGGAGGAGCAGCAGGAGCCATCGCAGGGGCAATTGCGCCATCGCAACCAGGCGCTGCGGTAGCAGGCGTCCAGTTAGCATCGCGCCAGCACAGTTCATTGGTTCCGTTTTTCCAGACCAGTTCGCCGTTGCCGTTTTTCCAGTTGTCGATCGTTTGTGCACCAGCGGCGGTAACAAGCGCTGCGGAAGCAAACAACATTGCCACTTTGTTGAGTTTCTTCATGGTTCTCCTCTAGAGAAAAGCCGCAGACTTGCTGCGATTAGTAATTTACACGCCGTGAGTGACCATCACTCAAAGCGTTACATCGATTGTGCCACACCTGCCTCAACCTTCAAGCACGCTATCGGCTTCGTCTGACACAGACATAAGATTCTTGAGCATTTGTTGCTGTCCCGCCACAAGTAGGCGCTTTAAACTCAAGCCTTAAAATCGCTGGCTTTCCTCAAGAATCTCGAAATCCCAACCAGGCCGCTCATGACCCAGTTCGCTAAAGAAACCCTGCCCATCAGTCTTGAAGAGGAAATGCGGCGCAGCTATCTCGATTACGCCATGAGCGTGATCGTGGGCCGGGCCCTCCCCGATGCCAGGGACGGCCTCAAGCCCGTGCACAGGCGCGTGCTGTACGCGATGCACGAACTGAACAACGACTGGAACCGGCCTTACAAGAAGTCGGCCCGTATCGTCGGCGACGTGATCGGCAAATACCACCCGCACGGCGACCAGTCGGTCTACGACACCATCGTGCGCATGGCCCAGGACTTCTCGCTGCGCCACCTGCTGGTCGACGGCCAGGGTAATTTCGGTTCCGTGGATGGTGACAACGCGGCCGCCATGCGGTATACGGAAATCCGCCTGTCAAAAATCGCCCACGAACTGCTGGCCGACCTGGACAAGGAAACCGTCGATTTCGGCCCCAACTATGACGGCAGCGAACAGGAGCCGCTGGTCATGCCGACCCGGTTGCCCAATCTGCTGGTCAACGGCTCCGGCGGTATCGCGGTGGGCATGGCGACCAACATCCCGCCCCACAACCTCAATGAAGTGGTCGACGCCTGCCTGCACATGCTGAAGAATCCGGAGGCCTCCATCGACGAACTGATGGAGATCGTGCCGGCGCCGGACTTCCCCACGGGCGGCATTATTTACGGCATCAACGGCGTCAAGGACGGCTACCGCACCGGCCGCGGCAAGGTGGTGATGCGCGCCAAATGCCACTTCGAGGACATCGACAAGGGCCAGCGCCAGTCCATCATCATTGACGAACTGCCCTACCAGGTCAACAAAAAGACGCTGCAGGAGCGCATGGCCGAGCTGGTGCACGAGAAAAAAATCGAAGGCATCAGCCACATCCAGGACGAAAGCGACAAATCCGGCATGCGGCTGGTCATCGAGCTCAAGCGCGGCGAAGTGCCCGAGGTGGTGCTGAACAACCTGTACAAGCAGACCCAGCTGCAGGACACCTTCGGCATCAACATGGTGGCGCTGGTCAACGGCCAGCCCAAGCTGTGCAACCTGAAGGACCTGGTCCAGGTCTTCCTCTCGCACCGCCGCGAAGTGGTGACGCGCCGCACGGTGTTCACGCTGCGCAAGGCGCGCGAGCGCGGCCATGTGCTGGAAGGCCTGGCAGTCGCGCTGGCCAACATCGACGACTTCATCGCCATCATCCGCAACGCGCCCACGCCGCCCGTGGCCAAGGCCGAATTGATGCTGCGCCCCTGGGACAGCAGCCTGGTGCGCGAGATGCTCACCCGCACGCGCGCCGACGGCGGCATCGTCAACGCCGACGACTATCGCCCCGACGGCCTCGAGAAGGACTTCGGCATGGGCAGCGACGGCCTGTACCGGCTGTCGGAAACCCAGGCCCAGGAAATCCTGCAGATGCGCCTGCAGCGCCTGACCGGCCTGGAGCAGGACAAGATCGTCGCCGAATACAAGGAAGTCATGGCCGAGATCGACGACTTGCTCGACATCCTGGCCAAGCCCGAGCGTGTCTCCATCATCATCGGCGAGGAGCTCTCCGCGATCAAGCTGGAGTTCGGCCAGACCAAGCTGGGCGCGCGGCGCAGCCACATCGAGCACAGCTCCTTCGACCTCAGCACCGAAGACCTGATCACACCCACCGACATGGTGGTGACGCTTTCGCACACAGGCTATATCAAGAGCCAGCCGCTGTCGGAATACCGGGCGCAAAAACGCGGCGGCCGCGGCAAGCAGGCCACCGCCACCAAGGACGACGACTGGGTCGATCAGCTGTTTATCGCCAACACGCACGACTACATCCTGTGCTTCTCCAACCGCGGCCGGCTCTACTGGCTCAAGGTCTGGGAAGTTCCCGCGGGGTCGCGTGGCTCCCGTGGCCGGCCGATCGTGAACATGTTCCCGCTGCAGGAAGGCGAAAAAATCACCGTGGTCCTGCCGCTGACCGGTGAAAAGCGCAGCTTCCCGGCCGACCAGTACGTCTTCATGGCCACCTCCATGGGCACCGTGAAGAAGACCGCCCTCAACGAGTTCAGCAACCCGCGCAAGGCCGGCATCATCGCCGTGGACCTGGATCCGGGCGACTACCTGATAGGTGCGTCGCTGACCGACGGCAAACACGACGTGATGCTGTTCAGCGACGGCGGCAAGGCCGTGCGCTTCGATGAAAACGACGTGCGCCCCATGGGCCGCAACGCGCGCGGGGTGCGCGGCATGATGCTTGAAGATGGCCAGGGCGTGATCGCCATGCTGGTGGCCGAGGACGAGCAGCAAAGCGTGCTGACGGCCACCCAGAACGGCTTCGGCAAGCGCACCTCCATCACCGAATACACGCGCCACGGCCGCGGCACCAAGGGCATGATCGCCATCCAGCAAAGCGAACGCAACGGCAAGGTCGTGGCCGCGACGCTGGTCCACGTCGACGACGAGATCATGCTGATCACCGACAAGGGCGTTCTGGTGCGCACGCGCGTCAGTGAAATCCGTGAGATGGGCAGGGCTACACAGGGTGTTACGCTGATCGGCCTGGATGAGGGCTCACAATTGAGCGGCCTGCAGCGCATCGTCGAAAACGATGCCACGCTGGACGATATCGACAACGACAACGACACCGGCACTGACGCCTCCAACACCGAAAGCAATTGATGAAGAAACTGATCACCGCCCTCGCGATCGCCGGCATGGCCTGCAGCGCCGCCGTCTACGCCCAGACCGATCCCAAAACCGAACTGGCCAAAAAAGTGGTCACCCTGCAGCAAGGCCCCGAGCTCGACCGTCTGGTAGGCCAGCTGGCGGGCAGCACGGCCCAGGAGCTGATCATGAAATGGGGCCCCCAGCTGGAGGCCAACGTCCCCAAGGCCAAGCAGAAGAAAGCCTCGGAAGACCTCAACGCCGAACTCAAGAAGTACGCTGACGACGCCAGCCAGTTGATCGGCAAGCAGGTCAGCAAGGTCAGCACCGAGTCGCTGGTGCCCGCCTACGCGGAGCGTTTCACGCTGGAAGAGCTGCAGCAGATCGCCGCCTTCTTCGAATCCCCCGCCATCAAAAAATACCAGGCCACCGCGCCTGAACTCGGCAATGTCTTCGTGCAGAAGCTGGTCGAGGCCTCGCGCACCGACGTGGTGGCGCGCATCAAGCAGTTCGACGAGGCCGCGGTAAAGATCGTCGGTACCGCCCCTGCCCCCGGAGCGGCCAAGCCACCCGCGAAGAAATGACCCGTCCCTTCAATTTTTCCGCCGGCCCTGCCAACCTCCCCGAGGAGGTCCTGCAGCAGGCGGCGGGCGAAATGCTGGACTGGCAGGGCAGCGGCATGAGCGTGATGGAGATGAGCCATCGCGGCAAGGAATTCATCTCCATCTATGAGGCCGCCGAAGCCGATTTCCGCGAACTCATGGCCGTTCCGTCCCACTTCAAGATCCTGTTCATGCAGGGCGGCGGGCTGGCCGAGAACGCCATCGTCCCCCTGAACCTTTCGCGCGGGCGTTCCGCTGATTTTGTGGTGACCGGCAGTTGGAGCGACAAGTCGCAAAAAGAAGCGCGCAAGTACTGCGACGTGCAGGTCGCCGCCAGCAATGCGGACAACGGGCACACGCTGCTGCCTTCGCCTTCGAGCTGGAAGCTGCGGCCGGACGCGGCCTATGTGCACCTGTGCACCAACGAAACCATCAACGGCGTGGAATTCCACAGCCTGCCCGACCTCAAGGCACTGGGAAGCGACGCACCCCTGGTGATTGACTTCTCGTCCCACGTGGCCTCCCGGCCCGTCGACTGGTCCCGCGTCGGCCTGGCATTCGGCGGGGCGCAGAAAAACCTCGGCCCCGCCGGCGTGACGCTGGTGGTCATCCGCGAGGACCTGCTCGGCCACGCCTTGCCGGCCTGCCCCAGCGCCTTCGACTACAAGACGGTCGCCGACAACCAGTCGATGTACAACACGCCGCCCACCTACGCCATCTACATCGCGGGCCTGACCTTTCAATGGCTCAAGCGCCAGAAAGAGGGCTCGGCCACCGGCATCGCGGCCATGGAAAAACGCAACCTCGCCAAGGCGCAGCTGCTTTACGACGCGATCGACGGTTCGCAGTTCTACCTGAACAAGGTCGGCAAGGATTGCCGCTCGCGCATGAACGTGCCTTTTTTCCTGCGCGACGAGTCGCGCAACGACGCTTTCCTGGCCGGCGCCAAGGCCGGCGGGCTGCTGCAGCTCAAGGGCCACAAGTCGGTAGGCGGCATGCGCGCCAGCATCTACAACGCCATGCCGCTCGCCGGTGTGGAGGCGCTGGTGGCGTACATGCGAGAATTCGAACAAAAACACGCCTAGGATGAAATACCCCCATGCCCGCCGCGTTCACTGCCCCTGAGGGGGTGTTCAGTGCATCTGGCGCGGCCGGACGGCCCCTGATATGACTGCCAACCTTGCTGATTTACGCGTCCAGATCGACGCCCTGGACAGGGAACTGCTTGCCCTGCTGAACCGCCGTGCCCAGGTCGCCGAGCAGGTGGGCGAGGTCAAGAAACGCGAAGGCACGCCCTTCTTCCGCCCCGACCGGGTGGCCCAGGTGATCGAGCAGATCCAGCAGGCCAACCAGGGCCCGCTCAAGAACGAGCACGTCGCCGCCGTCTGGCGCGAAATCATGTCGGCCTGCCTGGCCCTCGAGTCCCCGGTGCGCGTCGCCTACCTGGGCCCCGCCGGCACCTTCAGCGAGCAGGCGGCACTGCAGTTTTTCGGCGCCAGCATCGAGCACGTGCCTTGCGTCAGCATCGACGAGGTTTTTCGCGCCACGGCGGCCGGCAGCGCCAGCTACGGCGTCGTGCCGGTGGAAAACTCCACTGAAGGCGTGGTGTCGCGCTCGCTCGACCTGTTCCTGAACTCCCCCCTGCACATCGTCGGCGAAATCAGCCTCATGGTGCGCCACAACCTGCTGCGGCTTTCGGAGTCCCTGGACGGCATAGAAGCCGTCTATGCCCACCCCCAGGCGCTGGCCCAGTGCCAGGGCTGGCTGACGACGCACCTGCCTAATGTGGATCGCCGCACGGCCTCCAGCAACGCCGAAGGCGCGCGGCTGGCCACCACCAACCCGGCCTGGGCCGGCATTGCCGGCGAACGCGCGGCCACCCAGTTCGGCCTTTACACAGCGGCCCACGCCATCCAGGACGACGCTTTCAACCGCACGCGTTTTGCCGTGGTCTGCCTGCCGCAGACACTGCCCTCCCCGCCCGCCTCCGGCAAGGATTGCGTCAGCCTGGTGGTGTCCGTGCCCAACCGCCCCGGCGCCGTGCACGACATCCTGATGCCGCTGAAGGCCCACGGCGTCTCCATGACCCGCTTTGAATCGCGCCCGGCGCGCTCCGGCCAGTGGGAATACTACTTTTACATTGACCTGCAAGGTCACCCGTCCCAAGACCATGTCAAAGCCGCGCTGGCCGATCTGCAGCAGCTGTGCGCCTTTTACAAGGTCCTTGGAACCTATCCCATCGGCGACTAATGCAACGACTCACAAACCTCCTGGTGCCACGACATGTTTGAACAATTAGGTCTCATTGGATGCGGCCTGATGGGTGGCTCTTTCGCGCTGGCGCTCAAACGCGCCGGCCTTGTCAAGCGCGTCGTCGGCTACAGCAAATCCCCCTCCACCACGGAGCGGGCGCGCCAGATGGGCGTGATCGACGTGGAGGCACCCTCGGCGCTGCTGGCGGTCTCGGGCGCCGACATCGTGCTGCTGGCCGTGCCGGTTTCCGCGACCGAGGCCACCTTCAAGGCGATCCGCCACCTGGTCGGCCCCAACACGCTGATCATGGACGTCGGCTCGACCAAACGCGACGTGGTGGATGCCGCCCGGCGCGTGCTGCGCGACAACGTCGGCTCCTTCGTGCCCTGCCACCCGATCACCGGCAAGGAAGTCTCGGGTGTCGAGCATGCCGACGTGGACCTGTATGCCGGCAAGCAGGTCATCCTGACGCCGATTGAACGCACTTTCACGGTCCAGCTCCAGAAAGCCGTCGACGTCTGGACCGCCCTGGGCTGTCACGTCCTCAAGATGTCGCCCCAGTCGCATGACGCGGCCTACGCCGCCGTCAGCCACCTGCCGCACCTGATCGCCTTCGCCCTGATCAACGGCATCACCGGGCAGGAACACGGCAAGGACTACATGTCGCTGGCCGGCCCGGGCTTTCGGGACTTCACGCGCATCGCCGCCAGCGACCCAAAAATGTGGCGCGACATCCTGATCGCCAACCGCGAAGAACTGCTGGCCCAATCCAAAATTTTCCAGGAAACCCTGCAGTCGCTCGAGCAGCTGATTTCCAGCAGCAGCGGCGACGCCCTGGAAACCATGATCGAGCAGGCCAGCGAGACCCGGGCCAACTGGCGCATCTCCTCGCAAAAATCGCACAAATAATCCGCGGTCCATGTTCGATACCGAGTTCCTGGACATTCCGCCTCTGAGCAGCGCGGGCGGCACTGTCCGCCTGCCCGGCTCCAAAAGCATTTCCAACCGCGTGCTGCTGCTGGCCGCCCTGAGCCACGGCGACACCACGGTGCACGACCTGCTCGCCTCCGACGACACCGCCGTGATGCTGGCCGCGCTGAGGCAGCTCGGCTGCACCGTCACGCAGGACGGCAACACCGCCGTCATCAGCGGCCTGGGCGGCAAACCCGTCCAGAGCCCGGCCAAGCTGTTCATGGGCAACGCCGGCACGGCCATGCGCCCCCTGACGGCGGCCCTGGCCCTGCTGGGCGGCGAGTTCGAGCTGTCCGGCGTTCCGCGCATGCACGAAAGACCCATAGGCGACCTGGTCGACGCGCTCCGGCAACTGGGCTGCGCCATCGACTACCTCGGCAACGAAGGCTTTCCGCCGCTGCGCCTGCGCCCCGGGCAGCTCCAGTTGCAAGAACCCATACGGGTGCGCGGCGACGTGTCCAGCCAGTTCCTGACCGCCCTGCTGATGGCCCTGCCGCTGGTCGCCAGACAGGACATTCGCATTGAAGTGGTCGGCGAGCTGATTTCCCGGCCCTATATTGAAATCACCCTCAAGCTGCTCCAGCGCTTCGGCATAGACGTCCGCCGCGAAGGCTGGGAACGCTTCACCATCCCCGCCGGCAGCCGCTACCAGTCGCCGGGCGAGATCCATGTCGAGGGCGACGCCTCGTCGGCCAGCTATTTCATCGCGCTGGGCGCTATCGCGGCCGCGGCCCCCGGGCATACCGGCATCGAGATCCTGGGCGTGGGCGCGGCCTCCATCCAGGGCGACATCCGCTTCGTCGAAGCCGCCGAAATGATGGGCGCTCGGGTTGCGAGCACCCCCAACTCGCTGCGCATCTCGCGCGGCGCCTGGCCGCTCAAGGCCATAGACCTGGATTGCAACCACATCCCCGACGCCGCCATGACATTGGCCGTGATGGCTCTGTACGCCGACGGCACCACCACCCTGCGCAACATTGCCAGCTGGCGCGTCAAGGAGACCGACCGCATCGCCGCCATGGCCTGCGAGTTGCAAAAGTTCGGCGCCGTGGTCGAGGAAGGCGCCGATTACCTCAAGATCACCCCACCCGCCCTGTGGACGACAGGCGCCATCCATACCTATGACGACCACCGCGTGGCCATGTGTTTTTCGCTGGCGGCCTTCAACCCGGCGCAGTTGCCGGTGCGCATCCTGGACCCGAAGTGCGTGGCCAAGACCTTCCCCGACTACTTCGAGGCCCTGTTTGAGGTGGCGCAGACCAGCGCCCCCCACATTCCCGTCATCTGCATTGACGGCCCAACCGCCTCCGGCAAGGGCACGCTGGCGGCCCTGGCGGCCCACCGACTCGGCTACCACTACCTGGATTCCGGTGCGCTCTACCGCCTGAGCGCCCATGCCGCGGCGCTGGCCGGTGTCTCCCTGGACGACGGGCCCGGCGTGGCGCGCGTGGCACGCACCATGCCGGTGCACTTTCAGGGCGACCGAATCTTCCTCGGGCCGCAGGACGTATCCGACGCCATCCGCACCGAAGCCGCCGGCATGGCCGCCTCCCGGGTGTCGGCCCATCCCGAGGTCCGCGCCGCCCTGCTGGAGCTCCAGCACAGCTTTCGCAAGCTGCCCGGCCTGGTCGCTGACGGCCGGGACATGGGAACCGTCATCTTCCCCGACGCACCGCTCAAGGTTTTCCTGACGGCCAGCGCCCTGCACAGGGCCGAGCGCCGGCATAAGCAGTTGATTTCAAAGGGAAATTCGGTTACAATCGCCGAGATTCAGCAGGATCTTGAGGCACGCGATGCGCGCGATTCGTCGCGAAAAGCAGCCCCTCTGAAACCCGCTGATGACGCCAAACCGCTGGACAACTCCTATCTCTCGATTGAAAAATCGGTGGACCAGGTGATTGAATGGTGGCAAGGCACCCGGCCCTTCTGACCCCCGACGCGCAGCCTGCGCTTGGGTCAGCAGGTTCATCAACGTAACCCGCGGCCTCACAGACGTCTGGCCGCAAAACACCGCCGCAAGCAGCTATAAAAACAATGGCAATCCCGCTATTGGAACCCTGTTGTGTGGACTAGGAAAATCATGTCTGAATCTTTTGCCGACCTATTTAACGAATCGCTCCAGCGCTCTGAAATGCGCACCGGTGAAGTCATCACCGCTGAAGTCGTTCGCATCGACCACAACCACGTCGTCGTCAACGCCGGACTGAAGTCCGAGGCCTATGTGCCGCTCGAAGAATTCAAGAACGACCAGGGCGAACTCGAAGTCCAGGTCGGCGATTTTGTCTCCGTGGCCATCGACTCCGTCGAAAACGGCTATGGCGACACCCTGCTGTCCCGCGACAAGGCCAAGCGCCTGGCTTCGTGGATGAGCCTGGAAAAAGCCCTGGAATCCGGCGAATTTGTCACCGGCCAGACCAGCGGCAAGGTCAAGGGCGGCCTCACCGTCCTCGTCAACGGCATCCGCGCTTTCCTGCCCGGCTCGCTCATCGACACCCGACCCATCAAGGACTTGTCTCCGTACGAGAACAAGACCATGGAATTCAAGGTCATCAAGCTCGACCGCAAGCGCAACAACGTGGTGCTGAGCCGCCGCGCCGTGGTCGAAGCCAGCATGGGCGAAGAACGCGCCAAGCTGATGGAAACCCTGAAAGAAGGCACTGCCGTCAAGGGCGTCGTCAAGAACATCACCGAATACGGTGCCTTCGTTGACCTCGGCGGCATCGACGGCCTGCTGCACATCACCGACATGGCGTGGCGCCGCGTGCGTCACCCAAGCGAAGTGGTGACGGCTGGCCAGGAAATCGTTGCCAAGATCCTGAAGTTCGACACCGAAAAGAACCGTGTCTCGCTGGGCCTGAAACAAATGGGCGACGACCCTTGGATGGGCGTGAACCGCCGCTACCCCCAAGGCACGCGCCTGTTCGGCAAGATCACCAACATCGCCGACTACGGCGCGTTCGTTGAACTCGAACCCGGCATCGAAGGCCTGGTCCACGTGTCCGAAATGGACTGGACCAACAAGAACGTTGCTCCTAGCAAGCTCGTAGCCTTGGGCGACGAAGTCGAAGTCATGGTCCTCGAGATCGACGAAGACAAGCGCCGTATCAGCCTGGGCATGAAGCAGTGCAAGGCCAACCCATGGCAAGAGTTCGCGCAGGAAACCAAGCGCGGCGACCGCGTCAAGGGCCCGATCAAGTCGATCACCGACTTCGGCGTCTTCGTGGGCCTGGCTGCCGGCATCGACGGCCTGGTGCACCTGTCCGACCTCTCATGGAACGAACCCGGTGAAGCCGCCGTTCGCAACTACAAAAAGGGCCAGGAAGTGGAAGCCATCGTGCTGGCCGTCGACGTCGACCGCGAGCGCATCTCCCTGGGTATCAAGCAGCTGGATTCCGATCCGTTCACCACGTTCGTGTCGATCAACGACAAGGGCGCAATCGTGACCGGCAAGGTCAAGACCGTTGATGCCAAGGGCGCTGAAATCGACCTCGGCGAAGACATCATCGGCTACCTGCGCGCCAGCGAAATCAGCCGTGACCGCGTTGAAGACGCGCGCAACGTGCTGAAGGAAGGCGACGAAGTCTCCGCAGTCGTGGTGAACGTGGATCGCAAGACCCGCAACATCCAGCTGTCGGTCAAGGCCAAGGACAACGCCGACCAGCAGGAAGCCATGGCCAACCTGAGCCAGCAGTCTTCCCGCGAAAACGCCGGTACGACCAGCCTGGGCGCCCTGCTGCGCGCCAAGCTGGACAACAACGAAAAGTAAGGCAACCGTGCAGCGGTGTGATGCGCCTCCGGGCGGGTCGCATCGCTGTGCAGCTACTTGATCCATGACTCGAAGCGACCTTGTCGAAGAACTGGCGGCCCGATTCAGCCAGCTGACGCACCGCGACGCCGAATATGCCGTCAAGACGATTCTTGATGCCATGAGCGACGCGCTGGTGCGCGGCCACCGCATTGAAATCCGGGGTTTCGGCAGCTTCTCCATCAACCGGCGCCCGCCTCGCATGGGGCGCAACCCGCGTTCCGGCGAGAGCGTGGCCATCCCGGAAAAACGGGTGCCGCACTTCAAACCCGGGAAGGCACTGCGCGAAGCCGTCGATGCCCGGACCCAGGAATTGCTGGCGGTCACGGAATCCAAGTAAACTGGTTCACGGTCTTTCTGGTTTCCCTCGGTGGGCTGGCTACAATCGCCAGACCACCCGGGGGATTACCAAGTGAAATACCTCATGTGGCTGCTTAAAGCAGCCATTTTTTTTACGCTCTTCGCTTTCGCACTGAATAACCAGCAGACGGTTTCGGTGTATTTCTTTTTTGGCACCATGTGGCAAGCACCCCTGGTGCTGGTTGTGCTGGCTGCCTTTGCCTGCGGGCTGGCGCTCGGCATATTTGTCATGATGCCGCGCTGGTGGAAAAAACGCAGGTCGGCGAAACACACCTCCTCCGGCGGCCCCCATACCGTGACCGACGATCCCTCCACGCTCCACCATGGAATTTGACTTCACCTGGGTCTTGCTCGGGTTCCCGATTGCCTTCACGCTCGGCTGGCTGGCCTCACGCCTGGACTTGCGGCAACTGCGCATCGAAAACCGCCAGGCGCCCAAGGCTTATTTCAAGGGCCTGAACTTCCTGCTCAATGAGCAGCAGGACCAGGCCATCGACGCCTTCATCGAGGCGGTGCAGAACGATCCCGACACCTCCGAGCTTCACTTCGCCCTGGGCAACCTGTTTCGCCGCCGCGGCGAGTACGAGCGCGCCGTGCGCGTGCACGAACACCTGATGTCGCGCGGCGACCTCACGCAGCCCGAGCGCGACCGCGCCCAGCACGCCCTGGCGCTCGACTTCCTGAAAGCCGGACTGCTGGACCGCGCCGAGGCCGCCCTGCGCAGGCTGGAAGGCACACCCTTTGAAGAAGAGGCCCGCCTGGCCTTGCTGTCCATCTACGAGCGCTCACGCGACTGGGGCAATGCCACTGAAATCGCCGCCCGCCTCGGCAGTTCCAGCCACGGCAGCTTCAGCGCCCGCCAGGCGCACTATTTGTGCGAGCAGGCCGGCGCCTCCGTCGCCGCCGGCGACACCACCCAGGCGCTCAGCGCCCTGCAGCAAGCCATCGCCATGGCGCCGGCCCTGGCCCGCCCCCTGATCGACCTGGCGAAACTGCAAAACCAGCTCGGCCGCACGCAGGATGCCCTGCAAACCCTGCTCAAACTCGAAAAAACCGCGCCGCAAGGCCTGCTGCTCGCCGCCGGCCTGCTGGCCAACATCGCGCAGGCCGGCGGCCAGGAAGCCACGGCGCTGGAACTGCTCAAGGCCAGCTACGCCAACGTGCCGTCCATCGATCTGATCGAAGCCATCGTCAAGCTCGAGAAAGACCCGGCCACGGCGCGGCAATGGTATGTGAAGCACCTGGAGCGCCAAGCCTCCCTGGTCGCGGCCGGCAAGTGGATCGCCGGCGAAAAGCTGCAGGACGAGCAGCACCACGCGCTGGTCCAGCGCGCCCTCGACCAGGCCACCAAGCCCCTGATGCGCTACCGCTGCGCCGCCTGCGGTTTTGAGGCCACACAGCATTTCTGGCACTGCCCGGGCTGCCAGGCCTGGGACAGCTACCCGACACGCCGAATAGAAGAATTATGAACACCCCATGGAGGCTTCGCCTCCTCCCCCTTGCAGGGGCAACAGCTGTGGCCCGGCAAAGCCGGTTCCACGCTGTTACTTGCTTAAGAGCAGACATACATGACCGTTTCAACCCTATCTCCTGAAAAAATCGCCAAAGCCCGCGTCCTCGTGGTCGGAGACGCCATGCTGGACCGCTACTGGTACGGCGCGGTGGACCGCATCTCGCCTGAAGCGCCGGTGCCCGTGGTGCGTGTCACGCGCACCGAAGAGCGCATAGGCGCCGCGGCCAACGTGGCCTACAACATCGTCACGCTGGGCGCGCAGGCTTCGCTGCTGAGCGTGGTGGGCGACGACGAAGCCAGCCACCAGCTCGAAGCGCTGGTGGCCAAGACCGGCATCACGCCCTATTTCGGCCGCGACGCCCAGCTCAAGACCACCGTCAAGCTGCGTGTCATCGGCCGTCAGCAGCAGCTGATACGCCTGGATTTCGAGAACACACCGGAAAACGAGGTGCTGGCCTCGCAGTCCGCCACCTTCGAAAAACTGCACACCGAACACGATGCGGTGCTCTTCTCCGACTACGGCAAGGGCGGCCTCGCGCACATCGTGCTGATGATCGCCCAGGCCCGTGCCGCCGGCAAGGTGGTGCTGGTCGACCCCAAAGGCTCGGACTACGCGCGCTACAAAAACGCCAGCGTCATCACGCCCAACCGCGCCGAACTCGAACATGTGATCGGCGCCTGGAGCAGCGAAGCCGACCTGCGCGCCAAGGCCCATAACCTGCGCACCGCGCTCAACCTGGAAGCCCTGCTGCTCACGCGCAGCGAAGAAGGCATGACCTTGTTTGACGCCGAGGGTGAGCTCAACGTCCCCGCGGTGGCGCGTGAGGTGTTCGACGTGACAGGCGCCGGTGATACCGTGATCGCCACGCTGGCCGCCATGGCCGCCACCGGCATGCGCCTGCGCGACGCCGTGCCGATCGCCAACCGCGCGGGCGGCATCGTGGTCGGCAAGTTCGGCACCGCCACCGTCAATTACGGCGAGCTGTTCGCCGCGCACTGAACCAAAGCGCACACCAGCGCAAGCCAAGGATTCACCATGAAAATCGTAGTCACCGGCGCCGCCGGTTTCATCGGCAGCAACATCATCAAAGGCCTCAACGCCCGCGGCATCGACGACATCATCGCCGTCGACGACCTGACACACGGCGACAAGTTCCGCAACCTGGCCGACCTGAAGATCGCCGACTATGTCGACGCCGACGACTTCTACGACCTGTTTTCCGAAGGCGCCTACGGCCAGGTCGAGGCCGTGTTCCACGAAGGCGCCTGCAGCGACACCATGGAAGCCGACGGCAAGTACATGATGGACAACAACTACACGCTGTCCTGCGAGTTGTTCCATGCCTGCCAGGACCAGGGCACGCGCCTGCTGTACGCCTCCTCGGCCGCCACCTACGGCGGCTCCGACACATTCACCGAGTCACCTGAATTCGAGCGCCCGCTCAACGTCTACGGCTACTCCAAGCTGCTGTTCGACCAGCGCATGCGGCGCGAGCTCGGGGCCCGTTTTGAAAACGCCGCCACCCAAGTCGCGGGCTTTCGCTACTTCAACGTCTACGGCCCGCGCGAACAGCACAAGGGCCGCATGGCCAGCGTCGCCTTCCACCAGTTCAACCAGTTCCAGGCCGAAGGCAAGGTCAAGCTTTTCGGCGAATACGGCGGCTACGGCCCGGGCGGCCAGATGCGCGACTTCATCTTCATCGACGACGTGGTGGCCGTGAACCTCTGGTTCTTCGACAACCCCGGCAAGTCCGGCATCTTCAACCTCGGGACCGGCCGGGCCCAGCCTTTCAACGACGTGGCCCTGTCCGTCGTGAACACCCTGCGCAAAGGGCAGAACGCCGCGGCGCTGAGCCTCGAGGAAGCCGTGCGCGGCGGCCTGATCGACTACATCGCCTTCCCGCCCGCGCTGGTCGGCAAATACCAGAGCTACACCCAAGCCGACCCGCGCGCCCTGCGCGCGGCGGGCTGCGATCACGTCTTCGCCGACGTGCAGACAGGTGTGACGGCTTACATGCAGGCCCTGAGCGCCGCCGCGGGCTAAGGCCACACCCTGGTGCCTCACTAGGGTTTTCCTGGCCTGAAAGCCCACAGGGGCCGTCAACGCCGCCTCCCACAGGCCGTTATGAAGAAGACATCCTTCTTCACAAGGATGGATCACGTGCTTTCACATCAATCCAATCTTTGGGGAGTCTTCTCATGTTCAAGAAAATACTGGCCTTCGTCGCCGCCATGTACATGGCCGTGTCGTTTGCCGCCGTTGACGTCAACAAGGCCACCGCGGCCGACCTCGACGGTATCAAGGGCATAGGCCCCGCCACTTCGAAGCAGATCCTTGCCGAACGCAAGAAGGCCGAGTTCAAAAACTGGGAAGACTTCATGGCCCGCGTCAAAGGTGTCAAGGAAAAGCGCGCGGCCGAATTTTCCGCCGCAGGCCTGACGGTAGGCGGCGCTGCCTACACCGGCGCGGGCGCCGCGAATGCCAAGGCAAAAGCCAAGGCCGAAGTCAAAGCGGATACCAAGGCAGACAGGAAAACCGACAAGCCCGTGACTGAAAAAGCCAAGGATGCCGCGGTGGCCACCAAGGACGCCGTCAAGGGCGCAGCCGTCGCCACCAAAGACGCCGTGAAAGAAACGGCCAAGGATGCCAAGGCAGCCGTGACGTCCAAGAAAGAAACCAAAGCCGAAGTCAAGGTGGAGGCCGCCAAGCCCGCCGCAAGCGCCGCCAAAAAGTAAACCGGCCTGCGCTCTCCCAAAACCCGCCTTGCGCGGGTTTTTTCTTGTGGCTACACCAAGGCGATCAGGTCGGTCACCCCCACCGTGCCGCCGGCCTGCGTGACCAGCGTGCTCACCTGGCCTCGGTGGTGCGTCTGGTGATTGAAAAAATGCGTGATCGCCTTCCAGGCCACATGCTCGCGTTGCACGCCTTTTGAATTGGCATAGCGCATGGTGAGTTGCGGGTAGGCGTCCGGCATATCGGCGGTCCATTGCTCGATGGCGGCGTCCAGCTGCACGCGTTTTGCCTTCAGTTCCGCCCAGCCCTCAAACAGCACCATGTCCAGTGTGTAGGCCTCAGGCATGTCCAGCACATCCGGGCCCAGCGACGCGAAAGGCATGCCGTTGTCCGCCCCGCATTGTGCGAAGCGCCTGAGCCAGACCTGGTCAGCCAGCACCAGGTGGCCCAGCGTGTGGTGGATGGAGCCGAAAAAAGCGCCGCGCTGCTGCTTGCGCGCTTCATCCGTCAACGCCTCGCAGGCCTCGTACAGGCGCTCGTTGATCCAGCGGTTGTAGCGGGCCATAAGGCGGTAGTTGTCGCAAAATTCAGGGGTCATCGAAGGCGCTCCAGGAAGAGGTGGCGGCCGGCATGCCGTCACGGGCTCCCGGTATTTTGCATCTGCTTTGAGCGCAGGCGCGGCAGGCATCCTCCCCGGCGGGTAGGATGGTGGCGCCATGAAAGAACGCCTGTTCCTGCGCCTTGCCGACGACAGCACCTGCGGCCCCGAGACCACGGTGCCCGCCGCCACGCTGCGGGCCTTCCCCGTGAGTGCGCCGCTGCGCGGCCATGTCTCCCAGGTCCTCGCCTACCGCGAGACGCTGCCCGCGGGTGAAACCGTGACGGAACGGGTGCTGCCGGACGGCGCCGTGCGCCTGATGTTCGACTTTGCCGACTCTCCGGCTAGCGGGCCTGCGGTACGCGTTGCGGGCGCCTCGACCTCACCCACCGTCCTGCAACTCAGCGGCCGCATAGAGGGCCTGTCCGTGGCTTTGCAACCCGGCGCGGCGGCCGCGCTGCTGGGCCTGCCGGCCGGCGAGATTGAAGGCCAGGCCCTGCCCTTGCAGGCACTCTGGGGCACGGAGGTTTCCACCCTGGCGGCGCGAATGGCCGAAGCCGGTAGCGATGCTGCACGCGCCGCGCTGCTGATAGCCGCCCTGCGGCGCCGCCTTGCGAGGGACGCCTCACTGCACCAGCAAAGAGCCCACCATGCCGCGCGCCTCGTAGCCGGCGCGCAGGGCCGGCTTTCCCTGCGGCAGGCCGCTGCCGCCGTCAACGTCGGCGAGCGCCGCCTGCAGCAGCTGTTCTTCGAGCATGTGGGCCTTTCCTTCCGCGCCTGGGCCCGCTTGTCGCGGCTGCACGCCTGCCTGCGCCTGATCCGGCAACAGGCCGCGCCCGCCTGGGCCGAGGTCGCCGTGGACGCCGGTTTTTACGACCAGGCACACCTGGCCAATGAATTTCGCGCGCTGTGCGGGCTGTCACCGACCTTGTTCCTGCGGCGCGGCATTGCGCAATCTTCCAAGACATGCGATTGACGCACGGCTATCTTCTCGTCTGAGTGCAACACACACAAAAAGGCGACCCATGGAACAAGACAGCAAATACAGCCCACCCGATCTCAAGAACTGCGTGGCGGTGGTGACCGGCGCCAGCCGGGGCGCGGGCCGCGCCATCGCGGTGGAACTGGGCGCCGCGGGCGCGACGGTTTACGTCACGGGCCGCAGCACACGCGGCCACCCGGCACAGTCCTACGGAAAGCTGCTGGCGCTGTCCAGCCTGCCGGTTGTGCCCGGCACCATAGACGACACAGCCGACGAGGTCAGCCGCAGGGGCGGCAGAGGCATTGCGCTGCCCTGCGACCACACGAAGGAGGAAGACGTCGCGCGCCTCTTCGCACGCGTGCAGGACGAGCAAGGCCGGCTGGACCTGCTGGTCAACAACGCCTGGGGCGGCCATGAAACATTCGACGGCGTGTTCGACGCCCCCTTCTGGGAGCGCGGCATGGAGCACTGGGACAGCATGATGGACCGCGGCCTGCGCAACCACCTGCTGTCCAGCCGCCTGGCCGTTCCGCTGATGCTGCGGCAAGGCAAAGGCCTGCTGGTCACGACGACGTTCTGGGACCGCGGCCATTACCTCAAGGGCAACCTGTTCTACGACATGGCCAAAGCCGCCATGACACGCCTGGCCTTCGGCATGGCAGAAGAGTTGCGCCCACGCGGCATCGCCTCGCTCGCCGTGTCACCGGGCTGGATGCGCACCGAATTCGTCCTGACCGGCCACCAAACCGACGAAGCGCATTGGCAAGAGCGGCCCGCACTGGCGCGCACCGAGTCGCCGCACTACCTGGGCCGTGCCGTGGCCGCTCTTGCGGTTGACCTGGCCGTGATGGACAAGAGCGGCGGCGTGCACCTGGTGGCCCACCTGGCGCGCGAATATGGTTTCACCGACATAGACGGCCGACAGCCAGCAGCTTTCGAGATGTAGCGTCCGACACTCAGGCTTTGCCGTAACCTCCGCCGCCCGGCGTATGGATCTCAAACACGTCACCCGGCTGCATGTCCGCCTGGCCTATGTGGTCCAGCGCTTCGACTTGCCCTTGTGCACGCACAACAAGATTGCGCCCCACCTGTCCCGGCTCGCCGCCGGCCATGCCGAAGGCCCCGTGCTTGCGGCCGTTGGACAGAATGCTGGCCGTCATGGCCTCCAGGAAGCGCACACGGCGCACGCCGCCGTTGCCGCCATGCCAGCGCCCCGCACCGCCGGAGTTTTCACGAATCTCATAACTCTCCAGCCGCACCGGGAAGCGGAACTCCAGCACCTCGGGGTCGGTCAGCCGTGAATTGGTCATATGGGTCTGGACCACGCTGGTGCCGTCAAACCCCGACACCAGCTTGCCGGCGTCGTCGAGCTTGCCGCCCGCACCCGAGCCACCCGAAATCGTTTCGTAATACTGGTGGCGCGCATTGCCAAAGGTGAAGTTGTTCATGGTGCACTGGCTGGCCGCCATCACCCCCAGCGCGCCGTAGAGTGCGTTGGTGATGCAGGTGGAGGTCTCCACATTACCCGCCACCACCGAAGCCGGCGGGTTCGGGTTGAGCATGGAGCCCGCCGGGATGATGACCTTGAGCGGCTTCAGGCAACCCGCGTTCAGCGGGATGTCGTCGTCCACCAGCGTGCGGAAGACATACAGCACCGCCGCCATACACACCGCCGTTGGCGCGTTGAAGTTGTTGCTCTGCTGCGCCGAAGTGCCGGTGAAATCGATTTCGGCGCTGCGGCCCTTGGCATTGACGCGAATCGCCACCTTGATCTGCGCGCCGTTGTCCAGCGGCAGCGTGAATTCACCATCCTTGAGGCGCGTGATCACGCGACGCACCGACTCTTCCGCGTTGTCCTGCACGTGTCGCATATAGGCCAGCACCACCTCCAGGCTGAAGGTGTCGACCATCTTGCGCAACTCCTGAACGCCTTTTTCATTGGCGGCGATCTGCGCCTTGAGATCGGCCATATTCTGCTGCGGGTTGCGGCTCGGGTATTTGCCGCTCTTGAGCAAAGCAATCATTTCCGCTTCACGCAACACGCCGCGCTCCACGAGCTTGACGTTGTTGATCTGCACGCCCTCCTCCTCGATCAGCGTCGAGAACGGCGGCATGGAGCCTGGCGTGGTGCCGCCAATATCCGCATGGTGACCGCGCGAGCCCACGTAGAACGTCGGCTGCGTGGCCGTGCCCAGGTAGACCGGCGTGATCACCGTGATGTCGGGCAAGTGCGTGCCGCCGTGGTAGGGATCATTCAGCACATAGACGTCGCCCGGCTGCATGCTGCCGGCGTTCTCACGAATCACCGTCTTGATGCTCTCGCCCATGGAACCCAGGTGCACCGGCATGTGCGGCGCGTTGGCGATCAGGTTGCCCTCAGTGTCAAAGAGCGCGCAGCTGAAATCCAGGCGCTCCTTGATATTGACCGAATAAGCGGTGTTCTGCAGCTGTAGCCCCATCTGCTCGGCGATGTTCATGAAGAGGTTGTTGAAGACCTCCAGCAGCACCGGGTCCACCGTGGTGCCGGCCGCGAAGGTCACGGCGCGCTCGGCCCGGCGGTCCAGCACCAGGTGGTCCAGGGCCGTCAGCGCCGCTTCCCAGCCGGGTTCGACCACCGTGGTCGCGTTTTTCTCGGCAATGATGGCCGGGCCCGAAATAATGTCGCCCGGCCGCAAGTCCTCGCGCACCACCAGGGCCGCGTCGTGCCACTGGCCGCCGGAATACATGCGCACGGTTTCGCGGCGCGGCACTTCACGCGGCTCGTGCGTGGCATGGCGCGGCTCGGCCGGCGCATCGCCGGCCACCACGGCCTCGACGGACACCGCCTCCACCACCAGGCCCTTGCCCTGCATCAAAAAGGCGAAGCGCTGGCGGTAGGCGGCCTCAAAGCCGGCCGCTATCTGGTCCAGCGTGCCGAAAGGAACAATCAGCGCGGAATCGCTGCCCTCGTAGCGCACATGCACGCGCCGGTGCGTGGTGATGCTTCCGGTGCTGACCTGCTGGCGCTGCAGCTCGGCCTCGGCATGGGCGGCCAACTCCTCGAGCTTGCCGGCGATTTCGGGCAGCGCAGCAGTGGAGAGCTTCAATTCCACCGCCTGCTCGCGGATCACGTTCTGGTCGGCCAAGCCCATGCCGTAGGCGCTCAGCACGCCGGCGAGCGGGTGCACAAAGACTTTGGTCATGCCCAGCGCGTCGGCCACCAGGCAGGCATGCTGGCCGCCCGCACCGCCGAAGCATTGCAGCGTGTAGCGCGTCACGTCGTAGCCGCGCGCCACCGAAATTTTCTTGATCGCGTTGGCCATCTGCTGCACCGCGATGTTGATGAAGCCCTCGGCCACCACCTCGGCGCTGCGCCCGGTCTGGCCGGCCAGCTCATTGAACTGCGCCTCGACGGCCTCGTAGCTCAGCGGCTCGTCGGCATTGGGTCCGAACACCTTGGGAAAGTAGCGCGGCTGGACCTTGCCGACCATCACATTGGCATCCGTCACCGCCAGGCGCCCGCCGCGCCGGTAGCTGGCCGGGCCGGGGTTGGCGCCCGCGCTCTGCGGGCCGACGCGAAAACGCTCGCCGTCGAACTTCAGGATGGAGCCCCCGCCCGCCGCCACGGTGTGGATGCTCATCATGGGCGCGCGCATGCGCACACCCGCCACCTGGGTCTCGAACTCGCGCTCGAACTCCCCGGCGTAATGCGACACGTCGGTCGAGGTACCACCCATGTCAAAGCCTATGACCTTGGCATGGCCGGCAATCGCCGCCGTGCGGGCCATGCCCACAATGCCGCCGGCCGGGCCGCTCAGGATGGCGTCCTTGCCCTGGAACACATGGGCATCGGTCAGGCCGCCCGAAGACTGCATGAAAAACAGGCGCACGCCCGGCATCTCGCTGGCGACCTGCTCCACATAACGGCGCAATATGGGCGAGAGGTAGGCGTCGACCACGGTGGTGTCACCGCGGCTCACGAACTTCATCATCGGGCTGGTTTCATGCGAGGTGCTGATCTGCGTAAAACCCACCTCGGCCGCGATGCGTTTGGCGGCCTTTTCGTGTTCGGTAAAGCGGTAGCCGTGCATGAACACGATGGCCAGGCTGCGCAAGCCCTTGTCGTAGTGCGCCAGCAGTTCTTTTTTCAGCAGCGCTTCGTCCAGCGCCTGCAGCACCTCGCCCTGCGCGCCGACGCGCTCCTGGGCCTCGACCACCGCGCTGTAAAGCAGCTCGGGCAACACGATGTGGCGGTCGAACAGCCGCGGGCGGTTCTGGTAGGCGATGCGCAGCGCATCGCGAAAACCGCGTGTGGTGACCAGCAGCGTGGGCTCGCCCTTGCGCTCCAGCAGCGCATTGGTGGCCACGGTCGTGCCCATCTTCACGCAGTCGACCACGTCGGCGCGTATCGGCTCGCCGGCCTTGAGGCCCAGCAGGTGGCGTATGCCGGCCACGGCCGCATCGCGGTACTGCTCGGGGTTTTCCGACAGAAGCTTGTGCGTGACCAGCGAGCCGTCGGGCTTCTTGGCCACGATGTCGGTGAAAGTGCCGCCGCGGTCTATCCAGAATTGCCAGCGTCCGCTGCCCGTGCCGCCCGTGTTCGATGAGTTGGTTTGTGTCATGTTTTTGCTGCTGTTGCCTGAAGAATACCGGCAAATCGGCCCGACGGGCCCTGCCGGCTTGATTGCCTGTTTTTGAAGGGTTGAATGCCGGGTTATTGCGGCATGTAGTAGGGCACAAAAATATCATTGGCCTCATTGCCCACGGAGCGTATCCACTCGCGCGAGAACTTCTCGCCCATGCGCTTGATCTCGGTGTCCAGTTCGGGCGAAATGCGCTCTATCTTCACGCCGTTGGCGCGCAGTTCCTCGGTGGCGCTGGCGGCCAGTGCCTGGCTGGCCTGCCAACCGCGGACCTCCGCCTCGCCCGCCGCCTTGAGCACGGCGGCGCGCGCCTCGGGCTTCAGCGCCTCAAAGGCCTTGCTGTTCACAAACACCGCGTTTTTCGGGAACCAGGCGTTGATCTCGTAGTAATACTTGATCGGGCCCCATACCTTGTTCTCCACCCCGGTCAGCGCCGAGGTGATCATGTTGTCCATCCGGCCTTCGGCCAACGCTTTGCCCACGTCCACCATGGCCACGTCCACAGGTTTGGCGCCCAGCATCTCGGCGATGCGCATCGTGGTCTGGTTGTAGGTGCGCATCTGGGTGCCGCGGAAGTCCACCGGGCCCCGCACCGGTTTGTTCGAATGCAGGCCTTGCGGCGGCCACGGCACGGCGTAAAGAAGCTTCATGCCGTGCTCGTTGAAATGTTTTTCCAGCCCGGGCCGCTGCAGCTTCCAGAGGCGTTGCGCATCCTTGTAGGAAGTAACGACAAAAGGAATGGAGTCCGCGCCGGCCAGCGGGATGTCCTTGACCATGCTGGTCATGATGGTCTCGCCGGCTTCGGCCTTTCCCTGCTGCACGGCCGCACTGATGTCCGCCAGCCTGGCCAGCGTGTTGTTGGGGTAGACCTGTATCAGCAGTCCTCCACGTGTGGCCAGGTCCACGTCGCGGGCGAACTGCTGGATGTTCTGCGTATGGAAGGACTCTGCCCGGTAGCCCGTGGCCAGCTTCCAGGTCGTCTGGGCCACGACGGTGGAGGCGTGACCCAGCGAAACCGCGCACAAGGCGGACATCAAAAGCTTTCTCATGGGAACTCCTGAAAAGATGCGGCTGTTTGCTGTTGAACTACATATGACGTGGCAGCCACAGCACCACATCGGGGAAAAAGTAGGTAATCAGCACCGCGGCAATCATGAGAAAGAACAGGGGCAGCGCCGTGCGTGCGATCCAGGTCACCTCGCGCCTCGTCAGGCCCTGGATGACAAAAAGATTGAAGCCGACCGGCGGTGTGATCTGTGCCATCTCGACCACCAGCACGATGAAGATGCCGAACCAGATCAGATCGAACCCGGCCGCCTCCACCGTCGGCAGCAACACGGCAATGGTGAGCACGACCACCGAGATGCCGTCGAGAAAACAGCCCAGGACAATAAAGAAGGCGATCAGCCCCAGCATCAGCATGAAGGGCGAGAGGTGCAATGCGCCTATGAATTCAGCCAGGTGCCGCGGCAGCCCGATGAATCCCATGGACAAGGTCAGAAAAGCCGCACCGGCGAGGATCAGGCCGATCATGCAGTAAATGCGGCAGGCGGCGACCAGCCCTTCCTTGAACTTGCTCCAGTTCAGCGAACCTTCAATGGCTGCGAGCACCAGTGAGCCCGCCACCCCCAGCGCGGCGGCTTCGGTAGCGGTGGCGATACCGCTGTATATGCCACCGAGAACCACCACAATGAGCGACACCACCGGAATCAGGTGACGCGAAGCGTAGATTTTCTGACCGAAACTCATGGCCACGTCAGCCGCCGGCACCTTGTCCTTGTTGAACAAGGCCCAGACCACGATATAGCCCATGAACAGCGCAGCCAGCATCAAGCCTGGAATCACGCCGGCCAGGAACAGCTTGGCGATAGACACATTGGCGGCCACGCCATACACGATCATGATGATGGATGGCGGAATCAACAGACCCAGCGTGCCCGCGCCGGCCAGTGTCCCGACGGAAATGTCGTCGGGGTAGCCGCGTTTTTTGAGTTCGGGCAAGGTGATCTTGCCAATGGTGGCGCAGGTGGCCGCCGATGAGCCCGAAATCGCGGCAAAGATCGTGCAACCCACGACATTGATATGCAGCAGCCGGCCAGGCAGCCGATCCAGCCAGGGCGCCAGGCCCTTGAACATGCTGTCAGACAGCTTGCTGCGGAAAAGGATCTCACCCATCCACAAAAACAGCGGAAGGGCCGTCAAAGTCCAGCTGGACGTGGAGCCCCATATGGTCAGCACCATGCTATCTCCCACGGGGCGCTGGGTCAGAAGTTCCATTCCAAGCAGGGCCACAGCCAGCAGGGACAGCCCTATCCACAAACCCGATCCCAACGCCACAAAGAGCAACACGATCAATCCGAAAGCAATAACGATGTCCATTTTTTTTCCAAGGCTTATTCAATATGGGCAGCTTCACTGGAGACGGCAATAAAGCTGCCACCGCGCCAGCGATCGACAAGAGCTTGTACAAAGGACAACGCAAAGCCAATGCAGCCCAGCGCCATGGCGAGCTGCGGAATCCAAAGGGGCGAGGCGTCTGCCGCCGGTGAGGTGTCGTGGGTGCTGTAAGACACCCAGACCAGCCGCACCGCGTACCAGGCCACATAAGCGGTCAACACCAGCCCGGCGCCCAGGGACCACCACTCAAGAATGCCGCGCACCCTGGGAGAAACGCGTTCCAGCAACAGGGTCACACGGATGTGGTCGCCATGCTGGAGCGTACCGGGCAGCGCAAGGAACAGGGCCGCGGCAATCGCATAGCCGGCGTAGCCGTCGAGGCCCGGAATATCCCAGTTCGCCTCACGCGCCAGCACACCCAGCATGACGGTGCCAAAGGCCGCCAGCATCGCCACGCAGGACAAGCCCATTAGCAGTTTGTAAAAATTCTGGACGAGTTTGCCCATCGCGTGCTCCTGCATCGATCAAAAAAGGAAAGAAAGAGCGGCGAGCCTTCCGCCAGCGGGTCTGCATGCCGCAAACCCGCCCGCCGCAAAAAACCGCTTATTTCTTGCGGTAAGCGTCGATCACCGCCTGGCCTTCGGGGCCCGCAGTCTTCAGCCACTCGGCTGTCATGGTTTCGCCGATAGCGGCGAGTTCCTTCTTGACGCTGTCCGAAGGCGGGCTGATGGCCATGCCTTTGGCGGCAAGTTCTTTTATGTATTCGCCATCCAGTTTCTCGCTGGTCGCCCAGCCGCGCTGTTCGGCAGCCTCTGCGGCCTTGAGCAACGCGTCCTGCGTGGGCTTGTCCAGCGCATCGAACGCTTTCTGGCTCACCACCGTAGCGTTGCGCGGCAGCCAGGCGCTGACGGGATAGAAGTACTTGACCTGTTCATGCAACTTGCTTTCCACGCCGCTGGCACTGGACGTCAAAAAGTTCTGCACGCCACCGGTCGCCAGCGCCTGGCCAAGTTCAGCCAGCTGGATGGTTACCGGTTGGGCTTTGAGGAGTTGGGCGATGCGCGTGGTCGCCGGGTTGTAGGCACGCATCTTGGTGCCGGCAAAGTCAGCCGGCGTGTTGATGGGCTTGAGCGAATACAGCGACTGGCCGGGCCAGGGTACGGTGAAAAGGACCTTGATGCCCTGGGACGCCAGCAGCTTGTCGTGCGCGGGCTTGGCAGCCATATACAGGCGTTTCGCATCGCCGTAACTGGTGGCCAGAAAGGGAATGGAGTCAACACCGAACAGCGGGTTCTCGTTGGCAGCGCCGGAAAGGATGAACTCGGCAGCCTGCACCTGGCCGGTCTGCACCGCGCGCTTGATCTCGTTGGCCTTGTAGAGCGAACCGCCCGCATGCAGGGTGATCTTGAGTTTGCCGCCGGTGAGTTGGTTCACCTCGTTGGCGAACTGCTGCACATTCTGGGTCTGGAAACTGTTGGCACCGTAGCCTGTGGGCAAGTCCCATTTTGTCTGGGCCCCGGCAAGCCCGGCACAGGCAAGCGCCAAACCAAAAATAAGTGTCTTCATCAAAACTCCTTTTAGAAACTGGCAAGTTGGTGGTTCAAAAGATCGGTGATCAGCATCGCACCCGGCGCGTGGGTAATGCAGAATTCGGGACGCGCCTGCATGATGGCCGCCTGCGGCGTCACCCCGCAGGCCCAGAACACCGGGATTTCACCCGGCAGCACCTCGACGGCATCGCCGTAGTCGGGCTTGGTGATGTCGGCGATTCCGATCTCGGCCGGATCGCCGATATGCACCGGCGCGCCGTGCACATCGGGAAAACGCGAGGTGATTTGAACGGCGCGGATCGCATCGGCCGCCTTGAACGGCCGCATGGTGACCACCATAGGTCCATGGAAGGGGCCCGCCGGTTCGGTGGCCGTAGTTGTGCGGTACATCGGAACATTGCTGCCCTGGTCGATATGCCTGATGCGTAAACCCGCTTCCTGCAGGGCTTGCTCGAAAGAAAATGAGCAACCGAGCACAAACGTCACCATGTCGTCGCGCCACAGCGCGCTTATGTCTATAGGCTCGTCGACCAGTTCGCCATGGCGCCACACGCGGTACCGCGGCAGATCGGTGCGGATGTCGATGCCGCCGCCCAGCGCCGGCAGTTCCGCATGGCCCGGCTCCGATACCGCGAGCACCGGACAGGGCTTGGGGTTGCGCTGGCAATAGCGCAGAAAGTCCCCGGCTTCGGCTGCCGGAAGTATGACCACGTTCCCCTGCACGTGGCCCTTGGCCAGGCCGCTCGTCTGCGAAGTCCAGCGACCTTGCCGGATAACGCCGCGAACGTGCGCGGCATCGTGGATGTCACCTGCGCCGAAAACCGAAAGCGCCGATTCAGTCGATGTGCTCACCAGAAAATTCCCCGTTTACGTATGTCACTTTCATGACGATGGGCGAATTGTGTGAGTGTCGGCGACCTTCAGCAAATTCAAAATTTTTCGCTCAAGTCATCGATTTTTTCGATGCTAGGGGTTTACCTTTAGACGGTTTTCTGACGCCCTTTTGGTGCGTTTTTGCGGTTACCGGCAAAAGCAACCGCCGATTGCACAACCGTTTCCACCGTCTTGGAGCTGGGGTCCGTACGGTAGCTGGCGTGGATGGGCAGGGACTGCAGTTTCGCGTCGCAGGTCAAAGGTTTCAACCGGGCGAAACCGGTCAACCGTTCGACCGCCGCGCGAGGCAGCAAGGCCACGCCGAAGCCGCCCTGGACAAGCTGCACCATGGCGGAAATAGAGGAAATCGCATGCACCTTTTTGGGCTCCATGCGATGCGCCCTGAACAGGTCCAGCAAGGTGACATGCGGCTGCGAGCCTTTCTGGAAGGTCAGCAATTCCATGCCAGCAAGCTCGTCAAGCTTGTAGTTTCTCTTCTTATGCAGGTCCGGGTGGCCAACAAACACCATGTCCATAGCCGGCAGCGCATGATTTCGAACGCCCTCCGCCGAGGCAGGCAGTACCGCAAAAACCAGATCGAGCGTACCGCGCTGCATCTGGTCGATCAGGATGGGCGTGGTCTCGACGGTCAATTCCAGTTCGAGGCCGGGATAGTCGGCACGCAGTTTTTCCAGCCAGGGGATCAGCCACGAGTGCAGCACCGATTCGATGGCGCCTATGCGCATGGAAACCGCCATGGTCTGCCCAGATCCCATTTCGGCCTTGACCTCCCGCTGTAGAGCCAGCAGTTTCTCCGCGTACTGCAGGAAGCGCATACCCGCTCCCGTGAGCTTGAACTGCTTGTCCCGCCGATCCAGCAGCAGGACGCCCAATTCATCTTCAAGCGTGGCGATGCGGCTGGACATGGCCGACTGCGTGAGGTAGAGCTTGTCGGCGGCGCGCGAGATGCTTTTGAGCGAGGCCACCCAGTAAAAGGCTTCAACAAAGCGCAGGTTCATGGCGGGGCCTCTGGGTCGCGAAACGGGTGGGGGCCGGTTTTCGGGGTATGCCCGGTGAACTGGCGCGGGATTTGCGTCTATCCTATTACGACTTATCAATTTCCTGCCCTGGAGCCTTTCATGAAATTCAAGATCACCCTGACGGCCGCCGCCCTTGCCTTCGGCGCCAACGCTTTTGCCCAGACCAAATGGGACCTGCCCGCCGCCTACCCGGCCAGCAATTTCCACACAGAGAACCTGACGCAGTTTGCCGCCGACGTCGACAAGGCCAGCGGCGGCAAGCTCAAGATCACGGTGCATGCCAATGCCTCGCTGTTCAAGGCCAACGAGATCAAGCGCGCGGTGCAAGGCGGCCAGGCGCAGATCGGTGAAATCCTGCTGGTCAACTTCGAGAACGAAAACGCAATATTCGGCGCGGACGGCCTGCCCTTTGTGGCTTCCAGTTACACCTCGGCGCACAAGCTGGCCGAAGCGCAAAAACCGGCGCTGGAAAAGCTGCTGGGCACGCAAGGCATGAAGCTGCTCTACACAGTGGCCTGGCCGCCCCAGGGCATTTACGTCAACAAGGAAATCACCGCCGTTGCCGACATGAAGGGCCTGAAGTGGCGCGCCTACAGCCCGGCCACCAGCAAGATCGCCGAGCTGGTCGGCGCGCAGCCCGTGACCGTGCAGGCGGCGGAACTGAGCCAGGCCATGGCGACGGGTGTCGTCAACAGCTACATGAGCTCGGGATCGACCGGTTACGACACCAAGACCTACGAAAGCATCAAGTACTGGTACGACGTGCAAGCCTGGCTGCCCAAGAATGCCGTCATCGTCAACAAAAAATCCTTTGACGCGCTGGACGCGCCTACCCAGGCCGCCGTCCTGAAGGCCGCCGCGGACGCCGAAACCCGCGGCTGGAAGATCAGCGAGGAGAAAAACGACTTCTACAAAAAAGCCCTGGCCGAAAAAGGCATGAAGATCATGACCCCCTCGCCGAAACTGGTGGCCGACCTGCGCCAGGTAGGCGGCATCATGAAAGCCGACTGGATCAAGCGCGCCGGCCCCGAGGGCGAAGCAATGCTGTCGGCCTTCGACAAATCCAACGCGGCGAAGAAATAAGCATGCGCCGCTTGCTCGATGCGCTGTACGACAGCGCGGCATGGCTGGGGGCGCTGTTCATGATCGGCACGCTGGTGTCGGTGCTGGCCGGCGTTCTGGACCGTCAGTTCGCCTGGTCTCTGCGCGGCACCGACATGTATGCGGGCTACTGCATGGCGGCCAGTGGCTTCCTGGCGCTGGCCCATACCCTCAAGAAGGGTGAGCACATCCGCGTCACGCTGATCCTCAATGGGCTGAAAGGCACTGCCAGGCGTGCCCTGGAAATCTGGGCGCTGGCAGCGGCCACGGCGCTTTCCATGCTGTTCGCGTGGTACAGCGTCATGCTGTCGGTCAACTCCTACGCCTATCACGACATCTCCACCGGGAACGACGCCACGCCGCTGTGGATTCCGCAGATCACCATGGGCGTAGGTGCCGTCATCCTGATGATCGCGTTCATCGACGAACTGGTGCTGGAGATCCGGGGCCGGCGCACCCAGGCCAACAGCGACGAAGCGCTGCACCACGAATAACAACAAAGAACCTTCATGTCCGATCTCGCCATCACCTCGCTGCTGATTCTTTCGCTTTTCCTGATCCTGGGCTCCGGCGTCTGGATAGGCCTCACGCTGTCAGGCGTCGCCTGGATAGGCATGCAGCTGTTCTCCTCACGCGCCGCCGGCGACGCCATGGCCGTGACCATCTGGGGATCGTCCTCAAGCTGGACGCTGACGGCCTTGCCGCTTTTTGTATGGATGGGCGAAATCCTGTTCCGCACCAAGCTCAGCGAAAGCATGTTCAAGGGACTGGCGCCCTGGGTCAGCCGCTTGCCGGGCGGCCTGCTGCACACCAACGTCATCGGCTGCACCATCTTTGCCGCGGTGTCGGGCTCCTCGGCGGCGACCTGCGCCACCATCGGCAAGATGACGCTGCCGGAGCTGGCCAAGCGCGGCTACCCGGAGGACATCACGATAGGCTCACTCGCGGGCGCCGGCACGCTGGGCCTGCTGATCCCGCCGTCCATCATCATGATTGTTTACGGCGTCAGTGCCGATGTGTCCATCGCCCGGCTGTTCATCGCGGGCGTTTTTCCAGGCCTGCTGCTGGCCTCGCTGTTCTCCGGCTACCTCATCGTCTGGGCCTTGCTGAACAAAGGCAAGATCCCGCCGCCCGATGCCGCGATGAGCTTCGGTGAAAAAATCTACGAGTCGCGCCACCTGATACCGGTCGTGCTGCTGATAAGCGCTGTGCTGGGCTCCATCTATACCGGCGTAGCTACCGCGACCGAAGCCGCAGCCATCGGCGTCGTCGGCTCGCTCGTGCTGGCCGTAGTACAAAGGTCCATGAGCTGGAGCACTTTCAAGGAGTCGCTGCTGGGTGCGACGCGCCTGTACTGCATGATTGCGCTGATCCTGGCCGGCGCCGCCTTCCTGACGCTGAGCATGGGCTACATCGGTTTGCCCCGCCACCTGGCCGAATTCGTCTCAAGCCTCGGCCTGAGCCCCTTCATGCTCATCATCGTGCTGAGCATCTTCTACATCGTGCTGGGCTGCTTTCTCGACGGCATTTCGATGGTGGTGCTGACCATGGGCGTCATCCTTCCCACGGTGCAGGCGGCCGGGCTGGACCTGATCTGGTTCGGCATCTTCATCGTCATCGTGGTCGAGATGGCGCAGATCACGCCGCCCGTGGGTTTCAACCTCTTTGTGCTCCAGGGCATGACCAAGAAAGAAATCACCTATATCGCGCGGGTCACCTTGCCTTTTTTCTTCCTGATGTGCGGCATGGTGCTGCTGCTCTGGTTCTTCCCGCAGATCGCCACCTGGCTACCGGGCAAGATGTAGCGGGCTTGCAAAGGTCTGCGGCGGCTCATCGCCACGGACGCAGCAGCCGCTCATCGTCCGTCAGCGCCCAGGCCTTCAGGCCTGTGGCCGCTTCAATCGCCTGCCGGTAAGGCGGCAGGTTGGTGCACTCCAGCACCACAGCCTGCAGCAAAGGCTCGCGCTGCTTGAGCGCCACTGCGGCATGCACCACATCCCGGCGGGCTTTTTCTATGTCCAGGGTGTCGCGGTTGCCCAGGATGGCAGTCACAAACTCCCCGGTAGGCTCCAGGCCCTGCACCACCACGTCATCAAGCCGGCTCACAGGCACACCTGCGGCGAGCAAATGTTCCGGCCCCAGCGCGGCCGCGCTGATGGTCAGCACGCCGACCCTGGGCTGGTGCGCCAGCAATCCCGGCAATTGCAGCAGGCTGGAAGTGATCACGGGCACCCGGGCGGCCGCCTGCAGTTCGGCCTGCAGCAGCACCAGGAAGCCGCAGCTCGTGGTGATGGCGCGCGCACCCTCGGCCTCCAGCGCCTGCACCGCCTGGACAAAGGCCGGCGCCATGCCCGCGGCGCGCAAACCCTCGGCCGTCTGCACAATCGTGCCGGGCCAGGCGCCCCGCACCACACGCTGGCGCACCGGCACGCCAAAGGTGTCGGGATGGCCCACGTCGCCGGGCGGCCTGGGGAAACGGGTATCAAGCATGACCACGCCCAGGAAGCCGGTCTCGCCGGACGGGGATGCAGCGGTTAAAGTCATGGCTGCATTGTCCCGCCAAAGCCACCACCCTTACCTCCCACACACGCCATGCTGACTGTCCTTGCCATCTCCATAGGCGCCTCGCTGGGTGCGCTGGCCCGCTGGGGCCTCAGCCTCTGGCTCACGCCCGGCGGCATGATTCCCTGGGGCACGCTGGCGGCCAACCTGATAGGCGGCTACCTGATAGGTGTCTGCATCGCGGCCTTCCAGGCCATGCCGCACCTGGACCCGGTCTGGCGCCTGGCGCTGGTGACCGGCTTCCTGGGCGGGCTGACCACTTTTTCCTCGTTTTCGGCCGAGGTGGTGATCTTCCTGATGGACGCGCGCTACGGCCTGGCGGCGCTCACGGCCACGGCGCACGTGCTGGGCTCGCTGCTGATGACGGTGGCGGGCCTGAAGTCCGCGATGTTCCTGATCGCCGCCCACGCGCGCTGAGGCTCTCCGTGAACCCAGGCCTTTGCCGCAGCGGCGCAGTCAGGCAAAACCCCTGGCTACCGCAAGCCGCCGGAATTGGCCACAATCGGCCATGGCTTCCATGACCTCCCTTCATACCGCCCACGCAACGGGCGGCCAGGACCGGCTGGCGCGCATAGGGCATGCCCGGCAGGCGGTGCTGTACGGCGAAGCCGGGGCCGCCGATGCCGCACCGGCCCTGGAAAGCTGGATAGAGCGCTCCTGGCTGCGCTGCCTGGCCAGCGGCCAGCGCCCCGAACACCCCCCCTCCTTCGACATCCTGCCCGCCGCCGAAACACGGCGCCACCAGGACGCCAACCACCAGCTGGTGCAGGCCGCCAAGCCCACCCTGGAGCGCCTGGGGCGCGCGATTGCCGACACCCGTTACTTCGCCATCCTGACCAACCAGGCCGGTGTGGTGGTCGACGTCAACGGCCCGATAGACCGCGGCGACAGCCGCGCCGACCTCATTACGCGCATAGGCACCGACCTGTCGGAGACGCGCGTGGGCACCACCGCCATAGGCGCGGCGCTGACCGAGCTGCAGCCGGTCTGGCTGCACCGCGGCGAGCACTTCTTCGACGCGACCTCGGTCTACAGCTGCGCCGGCGCGCCGCTGTTCGGCCCCGACGGGCACTGCGCCGGCATGCTGGACCTGACCGGCATCGAAGCGGCCGAGCGGCCCGAACTCAAGCACCTGGTCGCGCAGTCCGCGCGCAGCATCGAGAACGCGCTCACGCTGGGCCGGCCCCATGCCCTGCTGATCCGGCTCAACTGGCCGGGCCGGGTGCTCGGCGACGACACCGACGGCCTGGTCTGCGTGGACGACGACGGCTGCGTCACCGGCGCCAATCCGGCGGCGCGGCAAATGGTCTCGCGCCTGGGCGCCACGGCCGACGGCATGCTGCATTGCAGCGAGCTGTTTGCCATGCCTTTTGAAATGTTGTTTGACGCGGCGCAGCGCCGCAGCCCCCCGCAGGGCGGCGTGCTGGAGGCACCGCTGTGGACAGGCCTGCGCCTGCATGCGCTGCCGGTGCTGGCGGGCCGCGAAGCCGCGCCCGCCTCGCTGCAATTGCCGCCTTCGGGCGATTCAGGCCGGCCGCTCAAGGAACTTGAAACCGCGCTGATCCGCAAGGCCGTCAGCGATGCGCGCGGCAATGTGCTGCAGGCCGCCAAAGCATTGGGCGTGAGCCGGGCCACGGTGTACCGCCGGCTGGGCCCGGGCAAGCGCGGTTAACCGCTAGTCTCCGAAGCGTTCTGCCAGCAGCGAGTACTGTTGGTCGAATACCGGACGTTTTGCCGATTTCAGTTTTTCCAGATTGGCGAGCTTCCACTTCAGAGCGGGAAGGTCTTTCAGATGGACAAACGGCATGAGTTCCCATGCTGGTTCCGCCTTGGCCAGTGAAAGGAGAAAGTCTTTGTGCTGATGTGTGAGTGCCTTTGGTAAATCTCTTTTCAGGTCGGCGCGAACCTTTAAAAGAGTCTCAAGAGAGATCTCTTCGCTGGTCATGCCTTTGAAATGATTCTCGTAAATCGTCTCGAAGGGGGCATCGGCACTGAAAAGAACTTCATGAACAGGCCTGTTATGTCCCGCGAGATAAGCGACAAAGCACTCCACGAAGGCACTGTCCAGGCCGAATTTTTCATACATCTTCAAGACATCGAAGATGTCTCGGGGGTGCTGGCGATCCTGGCCGCAACAAGCTTGCTGCCGTAGATTTCGGCCCGATCCAGCATCGGCACCGAAAGCTCCGCCGTAAACATCTCCTGCGCTGCCGGTGAGAGCGCAACCGCCTTGACGGGCAGCAGAGTGCCGCGAAAGACGTGGTTAACCTCGATCTTCACTTCAGTCGTATCGCCGCGCACAAAAAGTTTCACGTCTTCGCCATTGGGCTTTCGCGGCACGGTGACCTCGTACCCGCGCCTTTCGAGAATGACGGCCGCGTCCTTCAAGTCGCTCTCGATGGCTTGCAGCGCATCATCGCGCGACAGCGTGTGGTCGGTGAAAACCACATCAATGTCGACGGACAGGCGCGGCATGTCCTGCACAAATAAATTGAGTGCCGTTCCGCCTTTCATCGCAAAGCGGGGCGACTTGAAAACCTCCGGAGCAATGTCGATCAGCAGGCGGACCGTGTCGATGTATTCCTGCTTCATGGTTTAAGGTCCAGCCTTTCACCGTTTCTGGAAACAGCGATCCATCGCGACCCGCCTCCTTTGGCTTCGCTGCTTTTCCTGGCGATAGCGGCCCAGGGCAGGTCAAGCTCCTCCGACAAAGCGCGTGCCAGGCGAACCACCTTTGTGCGCGTGGTATGCGTTAGCAGTGTTTCGAGGACGGACGCGCGCAGGTTGCGCGCGCTCTCAGCGAGCTGGCGAGCGTCCTGCAGCGATTCTGTCTTGCCGACGTCGCTGAGCAGTTCCAGCATGGCGCGTTCGGGAACCGAGACCAGGACAGAGGGATGGCCACCGGGCAAAGACTGCAAGCCGAAACCGGACGGCATCCCGGCGCCAAACAGGCGAGTTGTCTGGTAGCTGCACTCAAAGCGACTCACCAGCCAGGCGGGAAGGCGCATCGGCTGTTCCCCCCAGAGCGCGATGGTTTCCCGGAAGGCGATGTTGTGTTTAACGCCGCGCCATGCGAGAGCCGTCTTAGCCCCGACATGCAGGCCGGCATTGCGGCGCATGAGATAGGCAAGACATCCGTCCCGGCTCAACGTATCGCCGGGCAGCATGTAAACGCCACGACCCAGATGGGTCAGCCACCCGGCCTTCGCAAGGTGAGAAGCATGGGATGGGCTGAGGCCTTTTTCCTTCAGGTCGGCCACGTCCAACGGTTCTGCCCGAGGCAGGACCGCCAGCATTTTCTTGAATGAAAAATCTTGATCAGTTGACTTCACAGATCAACTATCGCAGTTTTTTTATTCAGATTCAAGGAATCGAATGAAATTTCATCAATTAACGCTACAGAATAGTAATTATTGCGAAATTTTCATTCAAATCACCACTTCTCGCTCAGTGCTTGTGCTCAGCCGCGGCGCCGGTTGCGCCCGGCGCGGTAGTGGTCACCGGCAACTTCAGCTCCAGCCGGCTTTCCACGCCCTTGGCATCCTTGAACAGCAGGGTCACGGGAACCGTGCTGTCCTTGGCCAGCGGCGCTTTCAGGTCCATCAGCATGACGTGGTAGCCGCCCGGCTTGAGCTCCACCTTTTTACCGGCGGGCAGTTCCAGCGATGGCAACGCGCGCATTTTCATGACGTCGCCCTCCATCTTCATTTCATGCACTTCGGCCACGCCCGCGACCGGCGACGACACGCCCACCAGCCGGGTCGCGTCCCTGGCGGTCAGGCTCATAAAAGCGCCGGTGCCCTTCTGGCCCTGCACGGTGGCGCGCGCCCAGGCGCCATCGACCTGGACGGCGGCGGTCTGCGCCAGGGCGGCCATGCCGCCCAGCGCCAGTGACAGCATCAGGACGGCTTTGGGGAATTTTGCGAATGTCATGTTCATGTGAAGGTTCTCCTTGAACGGTGATTGATTTAGAAAAAAAGGCCGCACCCACTCAGTGATTGTGCTCACCGCCACCGCCCGCGGGCATCAGCTCCAGTGCCGCGGCGGGATTTTTCAGCTCCGATGGTTTCTGGCCCGGCTTGGGCACTTCCGCCCAGTCGACCTTGCCCTCTTCACAGACCTGCATCACCGGCCAGTACAACATGCCGGGCTTGGCGGGCAGCTTGGCCTGCAGCACAAACTCGTCGTACCAGTCGTTCTGCAGGTAGTCGGCCGGGGTCTTGGCCGTCCAGCTGATGCGGGACACTTCCTCGGTAATCGCCTTTCCATGGTCCTGCCGCGGCTGGGCCAGTTTTTCACGCGTGACTTCCAGCGTCCAGCCGGCTTTGGGCATGGGCTTGGCGCCCTGCACACCCGCGGGAATCGTGACCACGATCTGCTTGACCGGCGAGTTGCCGCAACCGTGCCCAACCTTGAAGGTCCCTTTGTAATAGCTGCCGGCATTGGCCACCTGGTATTCCAGCGTGACGTGGGCGGCGGCAGGCAGCGAGACAGCGAGCAGCAAGGCACTCGCAGCCCAGCAGGGGCGCACGGAAGCGGCGAGGGTTTTAAGCGTGTTCAGGTAGTTCATGTTCATCCTTGGTGACGATAAAAATTTAAAAACGAAAAGCAGCGGGTCAAAGGCTGAAATTGAGTTCGGCCATCAGGGTCCGCTGCGGATAGGGGTGGAAATTCCAGTACTGGTAGTTGTTCAGGTTGTCGATGCCGACGGCCGCGCTCCACTGCTTGCCGGCCTGGTAGCGAACGCGCACGTCGGTCGTGAAGTACTTGCTGGTGCCCTGGTAGGCAAAACCGTTGACGTCGCTGTTGTCCAGGCTGGAATACTGCTTGCCGCTGTAGCGCGCGCCCACCGTGGCCGTCCAGGCCGCGTCGAAGCGGTAACTGGCCAATGCCGTCGCGCGCCACACCGGCACGCGCGGCTGGTATTTGCCCAGCGTGTCGCCGGCCACCGCCACAAAGCCGCTGTTGTCCTTGATGCGTGAATCAGCGTAGGTCACGCTGCCGCTCAGGTCCAGCCCTTTTTTGAGCACGTCGTTGCCGCTGAAGGCGACTTCCACACCTTGTGTCTTGATGCGCCCAACGTTTTGCACGCGGCTGATGTTGCTGTTGGCGACGGGGTCGAAGGTGGTTTGCGAATACAGCGCGTCGCGCGTGTTCTCGGTGAAGAAGGTCAGGCGCAGCAAGGCGTTGCCCAGGTCTTTTTCCGCCGTCAGCTCGGTGGTCCAGGATTTCTCGGGCCGCAAATTCGGGTCGTTGATGTACTGCGAATTGACGCTGGCCGTCGCGCCGTACAGCTCGCCCACCGTGGGGAAGCGCACGGCGCGGCCGGCGGAGGCCTTGAGTGTGGTGTCGGCCGACCACTGGTAGGACAGCGCCGCCTTGGGCGAAACAGCGCTCTCGCTGCGCGCCGCATAACCGGTGTTGGCCGGATTGCCCGCGCCGAAGCTGGTGAAGCCGCCGGAGGCCGTCCAGTTCTCCAGCCGCGCGCCCAGCACGGTTTTCCACTTGGGCGCGAAGGCCCAGGCATCCTGCGCATAGACGCTGCGCAAGCGGGTCTTGCCGCCCACGTCGCTGACCACGGCGCCCGGCCCGCTATTGAGCCAGTTGGCCGCCGCGGATTTGAGGATGCGCAGCGTGTAGCTATCCTGCTGGAAGCCGAAGTCCACGATGTGTGCGCCCTTGATGCCCTCAGGCCGCCAGATGCCCTTGAAGGCCAGCGTGTTCCAGCCCGTGCCGCCCTGGTCCTGCAAGGTGCCGGCCCCGCCATTCAGCGCGCCCGGCTGCGCGGTGGTGGCCGCGCGGACCTGGTCCTTCTGGTAGTCATACAGGCTGGCCGAGACTTCCCAATCCCACACGCCTTGCGTGTTCGACTTGACCGACAGGCCATGCATCAGATGCGTCAGGGCTTCGTTGCTGACGCCGAAGTCGCTGGCCGCCAGCGTGTAGCCCCGGCCGTTGATGCTGACGTTTCCGCTGTACACCGGGGTACCCGCCGCGTCGCGCAGATAACTTTGCGAGCGGTTCTCGGCATCGTTCTTCCAGTAGCCCAGCGTGTAGCTGGCGCGCACCGTGGACGAAAAATCGTAGGCGACCTTGAGCTTGAGGTGTTCCTGCCGCGTCTCGTACTGCGTGGCGCCGCCCAGCAGCAGCCAGGGCACATTGCGTGTATTGAGCCCGGGCACCGCGCCGCTCACCACGGTGGCGCCGGCCGCGGGCGCCGCCGCACTCAGTGTGCGCGTGGCGAAGGTCAGCGGCTGGCCCGCGCTTTCGGTGCGGTTGGCGTTGATGAACCAGGACCAGTCGCCGCTGCGGCTGCCCAGCGAGGCGCTGGCCTGGCTGCCGCTGAAGCTGCTGTGGGTGCCGTAGAGCTTGAAGTCCTGCGTGAAGCCGCTGAGCTTGGCGTGTGCCTCGAATTGCGTGGGCATGCGCGTGACGTAATCCACCACCGCGCCCACCGAGTTGCCCGGGTAGGCCGCCGAGAACGGGCCGTAGAGCACGTCGACCCGCTCGATTTCCTCGGGCGTGACCAGCCCCCAGCGCGGCGCGTAATTGGTGCCGTTGGCGATCCCGTTGCCCAGGTAGTTGGACAGCAGGATGCCGTCGGCATACACCGCCGAACGCGCGCTGTTGCCGGTGCCCGAGGCCCGGCTGGACAGGATGGCGTGGTTGTAGTCGCCGATGTAGCGCTTGCGCACCAGCAGGCTGGGGAAGTACTTGAGCGCGTCTTCGCTGTCGGTGGCGTTGATGGTCTGCGCGATCTGCTCGCGCGTGATGCCTTCGATGGTGGTCGGGATCTGCGTGGGCAAGGAGGTCGGCTGGCCGCTGTTGACGGTGACCACGCCCAGGGATTTGGCCGGCGCGTCGGCCGACGGCGCCTGCGCGAAAGCCGCCAAGGGGAAGGCCAGGGCCGTGGCGCCGCGCCAGGCAAGCGCGCACGGTGTACGGGAAAGGTTCATGAAAACTCACACTCTGAAATGAACGGACGCGCAGCAGCAAGGCCGCGCGCGGGAAGGCCTCAGGCGAGGCGGTTCAATTCAGAGTGCGGGCGGCCCGCGGCTGAAGGGCAGCCCGGGGACGGCGGCGCCGGCACTTACCGGGACATCCGCCACGGCAACATAGTCGCCGGAAAAACAGGGAGCAGCGGCCACCGGCAAAGGCGGCAGCACCAGGCCCGGCGAAGCGCACAGGTCACAGCGCAGGCCCGTGGAACCCGCATCGCCGTCGGCGGCATCACCGCTGGCGCTGGATGAAGCGGTGTTGATGCTGCAGATACCGCCCAGCTTGCCGGTCTGCACATCCTGGGCCAGCATGGACACCGGTGCCCACAGCGCCGACAACACCGCCAGGAAGGCCAGCCAGGTGGCTAGGCGTTCCCATACGGGGAGGGTTTTTCGCGAGGTGGGGTGGTGGGGCACGGGGGGATTATAGGCAGGCCGGTTCTTGCTCCGGCCTTTGCGCTCTTTGCTGAGGGCTGTTGGCCGGGGGTAGCCCGGCGGCTACTCACTTTTCTTTTGCTTCGCCAAAAGAAAAGTAAGCAAAAGAAAAGGCGACCCTGGTTGCTGCGTCCCTTCGCTTCGCTACGGGCAACCTGCGGTGCTCGGTTCAGGCGGGGTCTCGCTAAACTCGCCTTCGGCTCAAACAACGCGATCCCTGATCCGCCTGAACCTCCGCTCCTCGGCGCATCCACAAGGGGTGGGGAATGAATACCAATACCTAAGAAACAAGGACTCGCCGTGGCGAGTCCTTGTTTATCTTGGTTTGATTCTTTGTGTTTTGTCCCCGATCCCGATTGCCCCGTCCTGGCTGGGCCGAGGAGAGCAGAGACAAGCGGATCAGGGCCGGCGTTGTCTGAGCGAAGCGAGTTTAGCCGGACCCCGCTTGGCTCGAGCACCGCAGGTTGCCCGGAGCGAAGCGCAGGGACCCAGACTGCGGGTCGCCTTTTCTTTGGTGACTTTCTTTTGGCGAAGCAAAAGAAAGTTACTTGCTGCCGGGCAACCCCCGGCCAACAAAACTTAGAAGAGAGCACAGAGGAAAGGGAGCGCGCTGCCGGCGCAAGACCCTGCCTCAAGGCGCGCCGAAGCCAAATCGGCGAAACACCTCCTGCGCCGACGCCGACAGCAAGAAGCCGGCAAACTCCCCTGCCGCCACATCCCCACCCCGCACAGTCAACCCATAAGCCGCACTCACCTGCAAGGCGGCCGGAATCTGCACCACGCTCATGCGGGGCAACTCCTTCTGCACCGCAACGGCATTGGTGCAATAAGTCAGGAAGAGGTCGGCGCGGCCTTCGCTGATCAGCCACTCATAGACGCTCCGGCCGGGCGGGGGCGGGGGCGTCTCGGGCGAGCCGGTGAGCTTGAGGGCCTTGGCGTCCAGCGCTGCGTAAGCACCGGGCCTGAGGGCATCGGCCTTGCGGAACAGCGCCCAGGCATAGTCGCCCGACGGGTCTGCTTTGGGCGTGGAGGTACCTAGCTTGACGGCCGGGTCCAGCATCAGGTCCAGCAGCCGGTCCGGTTCGGCCTTGAGCGCCGGCACGGCCAGCGCGCACAGCTGGTTGCGCACGAACAGGGTGGGTTGTGCCCACGTGCTGCCGGCCATGGAATGCAGGCGCTGCGGATGTTGCGTGTCCGCCGATGCGAACACCTGCGCCGGCTCGCCTTTTTCAATACGCTCACGCAGCAGGCCGGACGCGCCAAAGGTCAACTGGGTTTTGAGCCCCGTGCGTGATTCATAAACACGCGCAATCTCCGTGAGCGCTTCGCGCAGGCTGCCCGCAGCGTAAACGCGCAGAGGCGCGGCACCTTCAGCAGATGCTGCGGGCGACTGGGCATGCGCCATAGTCAAGCCTCCTGAAAAAACAAGCACAGCAGCAATCCAGGCCAGCAGGCGCCGCGGGACTGGCTTTGCCAGACCGCAGGCGTCGCCCCCTCGAGGGGGGAACAGGCTACACGCAGTGAGCCTGGGCAGGGGGGAACTCATTTGGTGGCGTTAGGGAAGAACAACTGCTCCCCATTGATCTTGTAGCCAGCAATCACCCCCTGCCCCGCAGGCGAAATCACCCAATCCACAAATTTCTGGGCTTCGACTACCTTGGTCTGCGGGTGCTTCGCAGGGTTCACCACCATCACGCCGTACTGGTTGAACAGCCGCGTGTCGCCTTCGACCAAAACGGCCAGGTCGCCGCGGTTCTTGAAGGACAGCCAGGTGCCGCGGTCGGCCAGCACATAGCCGCCGCTGCTGGCCGCGATGTTGAGCGCCGGGCCCATGCCGCAGCCGCAGGCCTTGTAGTTGGCGAACGCCGGCTTGTCGGCCGGTGTTTCGATGCCGGCGTTTTTCCAGTAGCGCAGCTCAGCCGCGTGGGTGCCGCTCTTGTCGCCGCGCGAGACAAAATTGGCATTCGCCGCGCTGAGTTTTTTCAGGGCCTCGACGATGTCCTTGCCTTTGGCTTTGGCCGGGTCGGCCGCGGGGCCCACCAGCACGAAGTCGTTGTACATGACCGGGAAGCGCTTGATCGCAAAGCCTTCGGCCACGACTTTCTCTTCGGCGACCTGGTCGTGCACGAACAGCACGTCGGCGTCGCCGCGCCGTCCCATGTCGATGGCCTGGCCGGTGCCGACGGCCACCACCTTGACGTCTATGCCGGTGGCCTTCTTGAATTCGGGCAGCAGGTGGGGGAACAGGCCCGACTGCTCGGTCGAGGTGGTGGACGCCATCACGATGGTGCCGGTTTGCGCCACGGCCAGCGTGGCCGCCATGGCCAGCGGGACCAGAACGAGTGTCCTGAGGGTCTTCAAGGTCATCATGCGAGTTCTCCTTTTAAAAATGCTTCCGCCGCGGCGGGGACGGGTCCGTTGAAAAATTCCGCCACCGGCAGGTCGGCCACCAGCCGGCCCTGCTCCAGGTAAATCACGCGCTGCGCCAGGCGTTTGACCTGGCCCAGGTTGTGGCTGCTGAAGATCAGCGTCATGCCGGCATCGGCGAACTCGGCCATGAGGCGTTCGACTTCGCGCTTGGCAGAGGGGTCCAGGCTGGCGGTGGGCTCGTCGAGCAGCAGCACCTGCGGCTTGAGCGCCCAGGCCCGTGCCAGCGCTACGCGCTGCTGCTGCCCGCCCGACAGGGCCTTGGCGTTGCGCGTGGCCAGGTGTTCCAGGCCCACGCGCGCCAGCGCCGCCAGGGCCTGCGCCTTGGCCTCGCGCCAGCGCACACCGCCCAGCCACAGGCCCAGGGCCACGTTGTGCAGCACGCTGGCGCGCAGCATGTAAGGCCGTTGGAACAGCATGGCCTGGCGCGCCTGCGCGTCATGCTGCAGGCTGCCGGCCACGGGACGGACCAGGCCGTTGAGGGTTCGCAACAAGGTACTTTTTCCGCTGCCGTTGGAGCCCACCAGCGCCAGCCGTTCGCCGGCCTGGATGCGCAATGTGCAATCGCTGAGCGCATGAACGCGGCCGAAGCGCACGCCGACACCGTGCAGGTTGAAGAGCTGCGTCATGCGGGCCCTCCCTGCGCGGCCAGGCTGGCCGGATCCGGCAGGCGGTCGTCGAACTGTTCGCGCCAGCGCCGCACACCCGCGATCAGGATGTTGAGCAGCAGCACCACGCCCAGCAGCACCATGCCCAGGGCCAGCGCCAGCGGCAGGTCGCCCTTGCTGGTTTCCAGCGCGATCGCGGTGGTCATCACGCGCGTAAAGCCGTCGATGTTGCCGCCCACCACCATCACCGCGCCGACCTCCGAGACGGCCCGGCCGAAGGCGGTGATCAGCACCGTGAGCAAGGCGTAGCGCTCGTCCCACAGCAGGATCAGGCCGCGCACGAAGCGGCCCGCGCCCAGCGACTGGAACTGCTCGCCGTGGCTGCGGTCGGCATCCTCGATCGCCTGGCGCACCAGCGCGGTGACCACCGGCAGCACCAGCACGGCCTGGGCCAGCACCATGGCCTTGAAGGAAAACAGCCAGCCCAGAAAACCCAGCGGCCCGGTGCGCGACAGCAGCAAATACACCACCAGCCCCACCACCACCGAGGGCAGCGCCAGCGCGGTGTTGAGCAGCGCCAGCACCGCGCCGCGGCCGCGAAAGCGCGACACGCCCAGCCAGGCGCCCAGCAGCAGGCCGCCGCCGCAGGCGATCACGCAAGCCGACGCGCTCACGGCCAGCGAGCGGCCGACGATGCTGGCCAGCACGGGGTCAAGCGAGGTGATGAGGGAGAAGGCCGTGGCGGCGCTGTCGGAGAAAGTGTTCATTGGCAGTTTTGGGGAGCACTCTAGCCTAGGGCCTAAGTCCTTGATTTACATCAGGAATCATCGCTATGAATGGGTTTGCATAGGTTGCGCGGCGGATTGCCCTTCGCCTCCCGGCCCCGCCCGCCCCTGCACTCATAATCGAGCCACTTCCGCCCCGCCATGCACAAAGTCGAACTCTCCTACCTGCTCACGCCGCAGCGCGGCAAAAGCGCGCTGATACGCAATCCGCTGATGGACCTGCTCCACGCGGTGCGCGAGCAGGGCTCCATCTCCAAAGCCTCCAAAGCGCTGGACCTGTCCTACCGCCACGTCTGGGGAGCGCTCAAGGACTGGGAGCAGACGCTGGGGCGCGAGCTCATCGTCTGGGACAAGGGCCAGCGCGCGCGGCTCACCGAGTTCGGCGAGAAGCTGCTGTGGGCCGAGCGCCAGGCGCAGGCCCGGCTGGCGCCGCAGATCGAAGCCCTGACCAGCGACATCGAGCGCGCCTTTTCCACGGCCTTTGACGACGATGCCCATGTGCTCACGCTGTATGCCAGCCACGATGCGGCGCTGTCCGCCTTGCGCGAACAGGCCGGCGCGCGCGGCTTGCACCTGGACATCCGCTTCATGGGCAGCGTGGATGCGATCGCGGCGCTGAACGCCGGGCGCTGCATGATGGCCGGCTTCCACACGCTGGAGCAGCCGGGCAGCCAGTCGGTCACCGCGCGCAGCTACCGCAACCTGCTCAAACCCGGCCTGCACAAGCTGATCGGGTTCGCCCACCGCACCCAGGGCCTGATCGTGGCCAAGGGCAATCCGCTGGGCATCACCGGCATCGCCGACCTGGCGCGGCCCGGCCTGCGTTACGTCAACCGCGCCGAAGGCACGGGCACACGCGTGCTGCTCGACGAGCTGCTGGCCAAAGCCGGTGTGGCCGCTTCCGCGATCACGGGCTACCCGCGCCAGGAACCTTCGCACACGGCCGTGGCCCAGGCCGTCGCCAGCGACGCGGCCGACGCGGGCCTGGGCATCGAGGCGGCGGCGCGCGAAAAAGGCCTGGGCTTTGTGCCGCTGGCGCAGGAGCGCTACCACCTGGTCTGCCTGAAGTCCGAGCTGCCCACGCCGCAGGTGCAGGCGCTGCTTACCGAACTGCAGAGCCGCGACTGGCAGGCCACGCTGGAAGAACTGCCCGGTTACAGCGGCCAGCAGGCCCAGAGCGGCAAGGTGCTGTCGCTGCGCGCCACCCTGCCCTGGTGGACCTTCCGCAAGGAAAAGCCCGGCAGGGCCTAGAGCCCCCCCGCTTTCACAGCGCGCAGGAACGGAAGCCGCAGAACAAATCGTCCCGGTCCGGCAGGGCAAAGCCGCGGTGCCTGGGGGTTTTCATGCGCGCGCGTGTCGCAAAAGAAGCGCCGCGCAACACCTTGTGCGTGCCGAAGCGCGGCTGCGAATAGGCCTGCCAGGGGCCGGGGACAAAACCCGGATAAGGCCTGAAGCTGCTGCCCACCCACTCCCAGACATCACCCCATTTAAAACCGCGCCGCGCCGCCGTATGGGCGGCCAGTTCCCACTCGACTTCAGCCGGCAGGCGGCGCCCGGCCCAGCGGCACCAGGCATCGGCCTCCCACCAGCTCATGTGCATCGCCGGCTGGCTGCCCTGCATGCGGCGCGGCACGCCGAAACGGTTCTGTATCACCGCGCCGCTGGAGATGCCGATCTGGTCGACGTAGCGCGGGCCGCGCCGGCCTTCGCCCGCGGCCTGGCCCTGGAGCCAGCGCCAGCCGTCCGGGTGCCAGAGTTCCTCTCGGTCGTAGCCACCGTCGCCGACGAATTCCACATACTGCGCCCAGCTGACGGGCTGGGCGTCGATCTCGAACTCCGGCACGCTGACGGCATGCACCGCCTGCTCATTGTCGAAGGCAAACCCCACGCCTGATGCGCTGCCCATCTGCCACACCGTGGCCGGGATCAACAGGGGATCGCGCAGTGCCATGGGCGCCGGTGTGAAGGCCTCCTGCAAAGCTTTGTCCAGCGCCAGGCCCAGGGTCTGCGCGCTGCGCACCAGCGCTTCGCCGCGCATGTCCTCGAAGAACAGGCAGAGGCGGTAGAAATACAGCGCGTCGTCGCCGCCCTCCCCCCGGCCACCGGCAGGGGCGGTTTTTTCGAGCAGGTCCAGCGTGCCTTCCAGCGTGTCCAGCAGGTAGGCCCGGCAATTCGCCATGTCGGGCAGGTCCAGCGTCCAGCGCATGGCGTGCGGCACCTGCGCGCTCCACCAGCGGTCCGCGTTCGGCTCTATGGAGGCGAGCCGGGTGTGCGCGGGCGCGCAGCGCGCGCCGAGGGCGCGCTGCATGTTGCGGGCAATCCACCATTCCTGGAACCAGCCCACATGGCCGAGTTCCCACAGGGGCGGGTTCACGTTGGCCAGCCGCGGCACGGTGAAGCCGGCCTCCAGCGCATGCTGGTATTGCGCGAACAGGTGCAGGGTGTTGTTGCGCGCATCCATCAGTGCCAGCGACAGCGGGTCACGGCCCGCGCTGCGCATCGCGGGCGAGTCCGTCAGGGCGCCTGCCGCGGCCGGCGATGAGGAGGGTAATGAATTTGGTGTAGCGTCTGAAGCCAAGGCTGCCGTCCTGCCGTGCCCGGTGGTGATGGCCGCCAACAAGGCGCCATCACACCGCGCACGCGTTAAGGCCAGAATAGCAGAGACACGGCCGTCCTGGCGGCTATAAGCCAATAGCGTGCATCACGCGTTTCCGGCGGCCGGCGCCTGTCTGTCGCGCCCGCGGCACCGCCGGTCGGTCCGGGTTAATCCATCCGTATTTTCCCCTTCTGATTCGGCAAGGACACGGATAGACTGCGCCCAGCCCTCCTGCAATTGGAGGAAGGGGTCTTGAGGCGCAGCGTTGGCCCCCAGATCCACGCTTTCCACAATTCCCACGATCCGACCTCCAGTCCCTCACCGATCCGACCTCCATGCAAGTACACGACCTGAATTCATCGCCCGCCGAACTCGACATGACCTTGCTGGATCTCGGGCCCCTGGCCTGGGTGCTGGAAGAGTTGCGCAAATCGCTGGAAGGCTCGACCAAGGCCCTCAAACGTTTTGTGCGCGAGGCCGAGGCCGGGAAGGAATCCGACATCGGCGCCCTGGACGCGACCCAGTTGCGCACCGCGCGCCAGCAGCTGCACCAGGCCGTGGGCGCGCTCGAGATGGTGGGCATGAGCGCCCCGGCGCTGGTGCTGCGCGCCATGGAAACGGCGGTGCAGAAATTCATCCAGTCGCCGGCGCTGTGCACCCCGGACGCCGTGGGCAAGATCGAGCTCGCCGGCTTCTCCATCGTCCACTACCTGGAAAACGTCCTGGCCGGCAAACCGGGCTCGGCGGTCTCCCTGTTCCCCCAGTACCGCGACATCCAGGGCCTGGTCGGCGCCGACCGCGTCCACCCCGCCGACCTCTGGGTTTTCGAGTGGCGCTGGATCGAGCCGGTGCTGGACATCACCGCCCCGGCCCGCGAGTACGGCGACGAGTCCAGGCAGTTGCTCGACAAGCTGATGCTGACCCTGATACGCACCGGCGACCCGGAGGCGGCGCGCAGCCTCAGCGACATCTGCCTGGGTTTTGCGTGGACACAAACCGGCATCGAGGCCCGGACCTTCTGGAAAATCGCCGCCGGCTTTTTCGAGGCGCTGGCGCAGGGCCTGCTGAACGTCGACCTCTACGTCAAGCGCGCAACCCTGCGCGTGCTGCTGCAATACGTGTGGCTGGCCAAGGGCACGGAGGCCTCGGCCCGGCTCGCCGAAGACCTGCTCTTCCTGTGTTCCCAGGCCAAGGTCCAGCGCGCCGCCGACTCGCCCGTGCTGTCGGCCGTGCGCACGGCCTACGGCTTGAAACGCTTCAAGCCGGTCGACTATGAATCGCTGCAGTTCGGCCGCTTCGCGCCGGCCCTGATCGCCCAGGCCCGCAAACGCATCAGCTCGGCCAAGGAAACCTGGTCCGCGGCGACCGCGGGCGACCTCGGCAAATTCAAGGCGCTGACCGACCAGTTCAGCCTGGTGACGGATTCGCTGGTCAAGCTGCACCCGCCCAGCGAAGCGCTGGCGCGCGCCATGGGGCGCGTGATTGAAAGCACGGTCAGCTCCGGCCAGGCCCCCAGCCCCGAACTGGGGCTCGAATTCGCCACCGCCGTGCTCTTCCTGGAGGCCGTGTTCGACGACTTCGATCCCAACGACCCCCAGCTGTGGGCGCGCACGGCGCGGCTCGCCGAGCGGCTCGAGAGCGCGCGCAAGGGCGGAAAGGCGCAGCCCCTGGAATCCTGGATGGAGCAGCTCTACCAGCGCGTCAACGACAAGCAGACCATGGGCAGCGTGGTCGGTGAGCTGCACTCCTCCCTGGCCGCATTGGAAAAATCGCTGGACCAGTTTTTCCGCACACCCGAAGACACCAAGCTGCTGACCGTGGTGCCGGGGCAGCTGGCGCAGATGCAGGGCGTGCTCTCCATGCTGGGACTGGACCAGGCGGCGCTGGCGGTGACGCACATGCGCGAGCTGGTCGAGCGCATGCTCAAGCCCGGCGCCGACGAACAGCAGGCCCACGCGGCCGGCGTCTTCGACCGCCTCGGCAACAACCTGGGCGCGCTGAGCTTCCTGATCGACATGCTCAACTACCAGCCGGCGCTGGCCAAACGCCTGTTTGTCTACGATGCCGCCAAGGGCGAACTCAAGGCGGACAAGGACCAGTAAGCAGGTTCAAAGCTGCCCAGGGCCTGAACCGTTTTTAATCCCAGACCGTGTCCGGCGGCGGATTGTTGTACTGGGTGCTGAACTCGAAGGCATTGCCCTCGAAGTCAAAACCGGGCACGTGGATGTTGCACCACAGCCCCCAGTTGTAGGGTGCGCCCACGGCTACCAGGTTCATATCGATGATCTCCGTCGTGCTTTGCAGCGCCACCGGCGGGGTGTAGCCGCCGCTGAACTGGCCGCCCTGAATCGTAATCTGCATCGTGGAGTATTCACCGCTGGTGTCGTAGTGCAGCAGGAAGGTGAAGCAATAGTCCGCGCTGGCCTGCCAGACGAGCCGTACCGGCAACTTGTCGCCGCCCACGACGGCCGGCCCGGCAGACCCGGGCGCCCAGGCCCCCAGCGTGAGCAGCACGCCGGCCGGGCTGGCGACCGAGGTCGCCGCATTCAGGTCCGAGCTAAAGCCGCCCTGGTCGTCGAAGGGCAAGGCATAGGCGCGCCCGTCTATCGTGACGGCTGGGTTGTGCAGGAAATTCGCGAACGCGCTCAAGGTGCCGCCGGCGGGATAGAACTGCGAGAAGGTCAGCAGGCCCGGTGTGGTCGGCAGTATGGCCAGCGGTGAACTCACGCCGAAGCTGCTCACCGGCGCGCCGGCCGGGATGGAGGCCGTCATCGGAATGTTGGCGATCTGGAAGGAGGCCATGTCTATCCCGTCCACCAGGCCGGCCGTGGTGGCGCCGCCGCTGAGGCTGACGGTCGCGGTGGTGGCGGGGTTGCCGGGCGTGATGCCGCCCTGCAGGAATTTCCAGCTGGTCGCGTAGCCGCGCCCCAGCGCGGTGACGATCACGTTCTCGATCGCGCCCAGCACCGCGCTGCTGTTGGGTGCGGTGAGCGGCTGCTGCGTGTTGTCGGCAAATACACCGCTGGCGCCGAACACCATCGCCGAAGGCGGCTGGTAGTACGCCAGGCCTTTGAGCGGCGTCCACCAGGCGGGCGGCGGCGGCACGTCCGCGCCGAAAGGCGTGGTCTTGCCGGCGGCCGAGTTGGTGCTGAAGAAGGGATAGTAGAGGTTGTAGGTCTCGCTGTTGCCGCCGGTGAACTGCAGCACGGTATAGGTGTTGCTGTTGCCGCTGATGTCGATGATGCCGCCCACCTGCACCAGGTTGCCGGTGTAGAGGTGGTTGCCGTTGTTGTTCTGCTCGATCTGCAGCAAGCCGGGATTCTTCTTGCACCAGGCAAAAAAATTGTCGATCGCCGCGTCGAACCAGGTCGCCAGTGCGGTGGTGGGCGGCGTCACGAAGAACAGCTCCACCGGGCTGGTGCTGGCCGTGAAAGGGTTGCTGGCGGCGCTGCTCGCGCTGCTGATCACCACGGTGTTGCCCGAAGGCGCGCCGGGCAAGCTGCCCACGGTGGCGCCGGCCGGCATCAGGGGGCCGCTGACCGGCATGCCCACCACCAGGCCGCCGTTGGTGGGAGCCGGGGTGCCCGGGCCCGTGATGCTGAAGCTGGCCTGCCATGCGCCGGGACTGCCCGAGACGGCCAGCGTTCCCTGCAGGCTGGCCGCCTGCAGCTGGCCGTTGATCACGTCGTTGGGGTTAAGCAGGCGGTAAGGCGTGGACGCGTCGCTGCCCTCGGGGTAGACGCAGTCGGCAAAAGGCGCAAGCGGGCCCACCGCCATGGCCTTGTAATCGGCCACCAGGGTCTGCCGGTCCAGCGTGGCCACGATGCCCGATCCGGCGCCGAAGCTGGGGTCACGGGGCGTGACCTGCAGCGTGAACGGGATGCCCAGCTGGTCCACCTGTGTGCAGTCCAGGTTGAGATTGTCCGGCGCGGCGTGGGCCGGCGGATTGGCTGCGGTGCAGGTCAGCGAGACCTCCACGAAGTCATAGAAAAAATCCGCCGTGCTGGCGGTCGGCCCGCTGATCTTGCCGTTCGGCGCGGTCACCGCATCCGGCGAGCTGCTGAAGTAAAGGCGTGCCGAAGGAAGCGGGACACCGGCGTCCAGTTGGATCGCGCCGCCGGCAGCCTTCAGGCCGGCCAGCGTGAAGGCCGGGGCCGGCGTCCCCGGCGCGGGCATGGGCGAGGCGACGCCGGTGGCGGGGTCCATGCGCCAGGCCTGGTTGAGGGTTTCCTGGGTCAGGAACAGGTAGATCGCATCGTCGGCCAGGCCCGATGCCGTGCCGTTTGCCTGGCTGTTGTTGACGATGCTCAGGGTGACGTAACTTGTCATGGGAATCCTTGGACTACGGTGAGGGGGATGCGGAGGTCGGCGATTCGGGGTCGGCCTGCTCGAACCAGTTCTGGTCCACGGCGCCGGCCACGCCGGGCACGGGCGTTCCGCCGTTGACGGTGCCGTCGCTGTACTGCCAGTAAGACCATGCCTGCCAGGGCGCGGGAACGGTAGGGGCCGCCACGTAGCCGGCCAGCCACAGCGGCCGCGCGCCCAGGGACTGGGAGGCCGCCGGATCGCCGGCCAGAAGGGGGACCAGCTTCTCCCAGAATCCGTGGTCGGTGTAGACCATGGTCTGGCGCCCGAACAAGGCGTCGGCGTCGGTGGTGAAATCCAGCACCCACTGCAGCACAGCCTGGGCGCTGCATCCGTCCAGGGTTTCGATGTCCAGCACCGGCGGCAGATCATTCGGTCCCAGCGGGCCCACCGTCGCGAAAAACTGCTGGGCCTGGGTTTGGGCTTTGGTACTCGGGCGCCCGAAGTGGTAGGCGCCGCGCTGCAAGCCGGCGGCCGCGGACCCCGCCCAGTTGTCCTTGAAAAAAGGATCCACGACGTACATCCCCTCCGTGGCCTTGACAAAACAAAAGGCCACATCGCTGCCGGCCACCTGCTGCCAGTTGATGCTGCCCTGGTAGTGGCTGACGTCTATGCCTCTCACCCGCATGACCGCCTCCCTCAGACGACGTTGTTGAGCATGTCGACCTGCGCCTGCTGCAGGCCGTCGATCTTGAGCACCGTTTCCAGCGCCAGGTCCGCGTCCCACATCTCGCCGCAGTTGTAGTACAGAGCCTGCGGGTCGGCCGGGCTGCCGCTGACCTTCTGCTGCCAGGTGGTGGTCACGCCGTCCGTGGCCTGTATGCCCAGGCCCCAGTGGTCCCAGCCGTACCAGCTGCTGGACTTCATGACCAGGGTGTAGACCTCCGAGCCGTCGTCGGCGAGCACCGTGAGGCCGTTGAGCTGCGCGGTGATCGTCATCAGGGCCACGCGGCATGCGTCCTGCGCGTCTTCGTCGCCGTTCAGCGCCGCCGGAAGGTTGTCCACCAGCACCTGGTGGAAAGGCGCCGTCTGCGGAAAGAAGTCGTCGGTGGTGGCGAAGAAGTCGGCATTGAGCCCGGTCGGCACGCGGTCTTCGTCGAACACAAACGCGCCTTCGTCGGAGTTGTAGATGGTGGGGGCGGTGTAGGCGTTGTTGGCGTTCTCGTATTCGCCGGTCAGGGCCCAGCCCCAGCACGCGGCGTTGAAGAAAGGCGCCTGGTCAGAGGTAGGTACCATTGCCCCGCGTTCGGGATGCTCTTCACCGGCCGGGGCCAGCAGGTTGCGTTGTGCGTTGGTGAGGTAAGGCATGGACTTCTCCGGCAAAGGGGTTCGCTGCGAAGGGCAACTGCCGTCTCGCTGAAGAAATTGTCGGCGCGGGTCCATGCGTTGGCGATTACAGCGCATTACAGATGGCCGGCGCCGCGCCCTGCATCACTAACACTTTGAGATTCAAACGCGTTCACGTAATTTTTTCGGCGAAACGTTTTGACTTAAAGCCTCGGCGCATTGCCGCCGGCTATGGCCATCCAGGAAGAAATCCCCGATTGACTGCGCTTCAAATTACGCCATGCTGTGTGTGTGCACGGCCACCGCGGGTTCCCCTGGATACGTCCGCCGTGTAAAGCTGGATCAAGGCAATTAATGCCGAAACGGATTTGTTCTGTAAATACGGCGCCGCAGCGCTTGACGACGATTGAAGCTCTCGCAGATACTGCGCCGACCGATACGGTTTTCCGACACTGGCAGGATGCACAGCGCCGCAGAGCGATGGCTCTTGCCATGGGATTGATGGCAAGAAGAGGGAGAACGCAAGTGGCTATTCTGAGAAACCGCGCCACGCAGCGCAAAATCTATTTGCGGGCACACCATGTTTTCGGGCGGGGCCGTTCCGCCGACACCCTGCTTGAAAACCTCGACGCCTCGCAGCTGCACGCGTCGATACGCTGGACCGGCAAGGCCTGGGAACTGCACGACCACAGCCGCAACGGCACCCTGCTCGACGACGCGCTGCTCTCCAACACCAAGGGCCTGGCACTGCACGTGGGTGCCACCCTGGCCTTCGGGCGCGAAGGCGGGGCCGCCTGGCTGGTGGAAGACCTCTCCCCTCCCCGCAACCTGCTGTGGCCGCTGGGCCATGACGATCCCTACATCCCCCTGGGCCACTCCAACCTGCTGCCGCAGGGGCTGGCCGCCGAGCTGTCCATCCACCGCAGCGACAAAGGCCAATGGGTGTGCACCACGCCCGAGGGCAGCTGGCTGCTCGAAGACGGCGACGAGGTCCGCTTTGCCGGCAAGGCCTGGTGCTTCCTGCTGGCCGCCGAGGTGGCCTCCACCATGGACTGCATGGCCGGCGGCAAGGCCCTTTTGAGGCGGGCGCAGCCGGCGCTGTTCTTCAAGGTCAGCCAGGACGAAGAACACGCGTGGCTGGAACTGCACGATGCCGGCCTGCACCTCAACCTCGGCGAGCGCTCGCACCATTACGCGCTGCTGATCCTGGCGCGCCTGAGGCTGGCCGATGCGCAGCGCCAGCTCGCGCCCCACGCGCAGGGCTGGGTCGAACTCGACCGCCTGGCCAAGATGCTGGGCCTGGAGCCGGGCCACCTGAACATCCAGATCTTCCGCATGCGCAAGCAGCTCGCGCTCGCCATGCCGCAGGGCGCGCACGTACCCGAGCTCATAGAGCGCCGCCGCGGCTCGCTGCGCTTCGGCAGCCTGCGCTTTCGCATCCTGCGCGGCGCCGCGCTGGAGGCCGACTTCGATCCACTGGCAGGCAGCCAGAGCCTGCCGGAAGAATCGCTCCTGGCCTGACCCCTGCTCCCGACCATGACGCGGGTGCCCACGCACGGCTTTCCCGTGGGCGTGCCGGGTTACCAGTCCCTGGGCTTGCTGGGGCAAGGCGCATCGGGCCAGGTGTTCAAGGCCAGGCAGCGCAGCACCGGCCAGTTCGTCGCCATCAAGATTCCCCATCCGGCTTCGGCCGACGATCCCGCGGCCAACCGGCGCGTGCAGCAGCGCCTGCACCAGGAGACCCGGGTGCTGGCCATGCTGCAGCATGCGCACGTGGTGCGGCTCATCGACAAAGGCATGGCCGCGGGCGGGCTGCTCTTCGCGGTGCTGGAGTTCATCCCCGGGGAAACGCTCAGGGATTTTCTGCAGCGCAACGGCGGCCTGCCCCTGCCCGACACCATGGCCCTGATGGCGCAACTGCTGGACGCCCTGACCTTTCTGCATCAGCACCAGGTCGTGCACCGCGACCTCAAGCCCGAGAACATCATGGTCGCCTCCACCGGGACGGCCCTGCACCTCAAGCTGCTCGACTTCGGGCTGGCCAGCCACCAGGGTGAGCCGCGCTTCGAGGCCGGCGCCGAGGGCACGCCCGCCTACTGCGCGCCCGAGCAGCTGCGCGGCGAAGCCTGCACACCCGCGACCGACATCTATGCCTGGGCCCTGGTGTTTCTCGAATGCCTGAGCGGCAGGCCCTGCGTCCAGGGCGCGGACGTCGGCGAAGTGCTGCAGCGCCAGCTGAGCGAAACCGCCATTGCCCTGCCCGAGGAACTGACCGGCCACCCGCTGGCACCGCTGCTGCGGCAGGCCCTGCAAAAAGACCTCCAGCAACGCGCGACCGATGCGGCCGGCCTCTACCTCGACCTGGTGCAGTGCCTGGCACAACTGCACGGCGCGCGCCAGGCGCCCTCCGCGCCGGCAGCCCCTGCGGCCACCGCCAGGCAGCTGACGCTGGACAGCCTGGACATCCCGGAAGACGCCTCCAGCGCCGAGCATGCCCTGGGCATCCTGTGCGTGGGCCTGCGCCTGTACCCCGCAAGGAATTCCTCGCTGGCCCTGGCCTACCTGCAGGAGATGCGCGAGCAGCAGATGCGCTGGTGCGCCAACGCCGTGCAGGGCGGCCAGGGCCAGAGCGCCGGCGTGCTCGGCGACTGCATGCTGTTTCATTTTGAGCAGGGCCAGAGCAGCGCGCAGAACCTGCAGCAGGCGGCAACCGCCGCCATGGACCTGTGCACGCGCGTGCAGCGCAGAAGCCGCCTGCTGGAAGTCCAGCACGGCGTGCGACTCGAAATCTCGGGCGGCATCCACAGCGTGGTCCCGGCCTCGCGCCACGATGCCACCAGCCGCAACCACGGCGCCAACGTCGCCCTGCACCTGAACAGCGTGGCTGCCCCCGGCGCCATCGTCGCCAGCCAGCACGCCCGCCGCGAACTGGCGGCGAATATGCAGCTGGAGGAATACCTGGGCACGGCCGCCGCGCGGCATGAGGGGGAAGACCGGGTGTTCAGGCTGATGGCTGAGCACCGCGCGTGAACCCGCCTTTGACCTGAGTCGCGGCCTGGGACTCCTGGGCCCCGGAAACCGCCTGTGTGGATGTCCGGCGAGTTGGTACGCCCGGTCACCGACCGACCACTCATCCATTTTCTGCAGCATTTCCAACAATCAATATCCGCCTGCGGACAATTCGCGGCAGGCCGTTGATATATCGCCGGTATGGTTCGTGGTTGCAAAAAAAACGCGGACACCCGGCGGCTGGGTTTCTCATCAAGGCACGGCACTGCGAGGGCTCAAGGTCTTGTTGCTTCGCCTGATCGAGAGTGAAGACGAGCTGCTCCCTGACCGAAATTTCCGCCCCGGCCCATGCCGGGTTTCACCATGAACCGGAAAAATCCTCGCGCGCTCGGGCGGGATATTCCATGTTGAGTCCGTCACGCCTCAATTCAAAAAAAGCTGGACCGGAACGAATTGAGGGAGTGTGCGTGTGCGGAAACGAAGTCTCAGGAAAACAAGCTACGGTTGGTGTGCGTCATTCGGCATCGCGGTGGTGTTGGCCTTGCCTTATGTGGCCATGGCGCAATCCGTCCCTCCGAGGGTATTGCCACCGGCAGAACAGCGGGAACGCAATCGGGACGACAGCGAGGCCCAGAACCGCGCCCAGGAACGCGAGCGCGCCCTGCGTCAGCAGCAGGAAAAAATCCCCGACGAACGCCGGCCCGCAGCGTCACCCCCACCGGCAGCGCGCCTGCCAATTGAGGCGCCCTGCTTTTCCGTCCACCAGGTCGGCCTGCAAGTCATCGCGGGCGACCCCAGCCCGGTCGCCGACTGGGACTGGGCGCTCAAGTCCCTGGACGGCCCGGGGCATGACGACTCGCCACTGCGGCGTTGCCTGGGCACCGACGGCATCAAGCTGCTGACCCAGCGCATGCAGGACGCGGTGGTGGCACGCGGCTTCACAACCACAGCGGTATTGCTGGCGCAGCAAGACCTCAAAGCCAGTCAGGCGCTCACCTTCACCATCATCCCGGGCCGCGTCCATGCCATCCGCTTCGCCGAGCCCGCAAGCCCTCGCGGCAATGCCTGGAATGCCATGCCACTCAAGCCCGGCGACGTCCTGAACCTGCGCGACCTTGAGCAGGCCATCGAAAACTTCAGGCGCGTGCCTAGCGCCCAGGCCGAAATCGTGGTCGAGCCGGTCCAGGGAGCTCCCGGCCGCAGCGACCTCGTCATCCGCTACCAGCAGCCCCGCCCCTTTCGCCTGTCCCTCTCCGCCGACGACAGCGGCACCAAAACCACCGGCAAATACCAAGGCAGCATGACCTTCAGCTATGACAACTGGTGGACGCTCAACGACCTGTTCTATGTCACGGTGAACCACGACCTGGGCGGGGGCGCTGCGGGTGAGCGCGGAACGCGCGGCGGCGTCGTGCATTACAGCGTGCCCTACGGCTACTGGCTGCTGGGCGTCACCGCCAGCCGCAGCAACTACCACCAGAACGTCGTCGGCCCCAGCCAGACCTATACCTATAGCGGTACCAGCGACACCGCGGAAATCAAACTCTCGCGCCTGGTCTACCGCGATGCCTCGCGCAAGACCACGCTCAGCCTCAAGGGCTGGCAGCGCAAGTCGAAGAACTTTATCGACGACTATGAGCTGGAACCGCAGCGCCGCGCGACCGGCGGCTGGGCCTTCGATATCGGCCACAAGGAGTTCATCTTGGAGGCCGTCCTGGAAGGCAACCTGGCCTACAAACGCGGCACCGGCGCTTTTGGCTCGCTGACCGCACCGGAAGAACAATACAACGAAGGCACTTCACGCTTTGCCTTGGTCACCGCCGATGCCAGCCTCACGCTTCCCTTCAGGATCGCGGACCAGAAGCTGAACTACACCGGCACCTGGCACTGGCAGATCAACCGGACGCCAGGGGCAACATCACCTACAAGAGTGACGTAGGTCGCTACTGGTATGACGGCGCGCGGCCCAACCGCATGACCAACATCACGCTGGAGACGGCGCCGGGTGCGCAGATGGCGCTGACCGGCACACGCCAGCTGGTTTATGCCTTTGACGACTACAAGCCGGGCGCCCAGACGGTCAATGGCACGGCCTTGGGTAACGGCAACCTTGAATACACGGTAAGCCTGGACGCGGTGAACGGGCGACACACGTACAGGGGAGAGGTTTACACCAGCTTCAACATGCCGTCCACCATCACCTTCGGCAGCCTGCTCGGCACCACGGCGGGTAGCGCGGCCGGGCCGGTGGACAGGAAGCTGGCATTTGTCTATGGCCCCGAGCACCAGCGCATCAAACAAGTGGTCACGGGCGGACCGAATCCGGGCACGACCTGGTACCTCAATGGCGAAGACAGCCTGGGCCTGAGCTACGAGAAGGAACAGCTCGCCAGCGGCATTACCGAGAACAAACATTACGTCAGTGCCGGCGGGGTGGCATTTGCCTTGTTTGTGAACCGCACGGGAGCACTCGGTTCAACACCGGCTACCAGCACCCGTTACTTCCACAACGATCACCTGGGCAGCGTGGTCGCGATCAGTGATGAAACGGGCTCAGTCGTCGAGCGCATGGCCTTTGACCCCTGGGGCAAGCGGCGATTTGTGAACGGCAGGCCGGACGTACTGGATTCCATTGTGGGATTCAACACCGACCGCGGCTACACGATGCATGAGCACCTCGATGAGATGGGGGTGATTCACATGAATGGACGCATCTATGACCCGCTGGTTGGCAGGTTCATGAGTTCGGACCCCTTCATCGACAACGCCAGCGATTTGCAGAACTACAACCGTTATGCCTATGTTCGCAACAATCCTTTGCGCCTGGTTGATCCCAGCGGGTATGGCTGGTTGAGCAGCACTTTTGGGGGAATGTTCAAGGCATTCACCTCCTTCTCAATCTTCACTTCCACCCGGAACCTGTTCAATCTCGTGGCCGCGCAACCGGGGCAAAAGCAGGTCGACCAGTATGTGATGAACAACCCGGTGCTCTATGCCGCTGGGCAGGTTGCGGCGACTGCCTTCACGGCCATCTGCGGCGGTTGCGGCGGAGCGATCTGGTCTTCGTACTACGCCTATCAAAGTACCGGGTCTGTGGCTGCGGCTTACAGAGCAGGGGCTACTACCTACGCCACGACCTATGCCATGGCACAAGCATTTAACTGGGCTGGGGACGTCGGTGAGGTTTACGGTAAATATGGCATCGAGCATTTTGGAGCGCATGCCGCAGTGGGCTGTGTATCCAGTGTTGCCAGCGGCGGCAGCTGCGGCTCGGGTGCACTATCCGGCGTATCCGGTTTGGCCGGTACAGCTTACGGTTTGATGGGGTCCACGATCGCTGGTGGAGTGGGTTCCATGATTGCCGGTGGGAAGTTTGAGAGCGGAGCGGTTACTGCGGCATTTGGGTATTTATTTAACAATTGCCTCCACAATGACTGCTGGGGTCGGCCTGATACATTGCAAGATCACTTTGACAGACATGGACGAGATTTCGGTGTGAAGAGTTCAGGTGACTACGCAAGGCTTGCGCAGGATTTTCGCACTTCGGCCTTGAGCACGCAGGGCACAGAGTTCCGCATTGATACCGATGGAACGCTTAGAATTTATGACCGGGTATCTGCTCGATCATTCGTTCGACTGCACTGTTTTGCACTGAGGTGAGGCTTTCTGCATTAAGACTCGATGCCGTAAAGGAAGAGTTTGAAAAGAGACTTCGACTAACGATAAGTACGCCCGGCCTTGGGTGGAGCAGTGAGGACGTAGCGTTGGCAGAATGTTTATTGCTGAATAGCCAAAATTGATTGGGCAAATACTAATCCCGAAGCTCTAGGTGAAAAACGAAAAAGCCAAACCATGAAAGCAATGATTTCGCTCGTTCTTGATCGAGCGTTTGGTGATCAAATCATCGAACTTGCCAGGCAGATGCCGATATGGGTTGTATCGAGCCCGGTAAATGACTTGGCCGTTCGATCTGCGCGACCGGGTTTGGTTGACGGACGGATTACCACTCTGTCGACCCGCTTTCAAGAGAGTTCGGCAGATCTCTTGATACGTGCGTTGTACGCGGTTGACGAGCACTGCGGCGAAGAGAGCCGAGCAACAGGGTATGAGTTGTTGCAAGTCATCGGCACAAACGAAAGACCGTCGAACAAAATTATTCGTGAACTGGGGTTTAACTCGGTTATCGATTCACCTGATGGATTTATTGTTGCGAAGTAGGGAAGTGTCTGTTGCTAGCCGCTATGGATTCTGGGCAGTCTCTTTGTCTTTCTCAACGCACCACCATCCCCCGCCCCACAACAACCTCCCCCATCACCGCCGCCTCCCCAAACCCCTGATCCCGAAAAATCTTCAGCACCTCCGCCGCACTCTCCGCACTGCAAGACACCAGCAGTCCCCCCGAGGTTTGCGGATCGCTCAACAAGGCCTTGTCCACTTCGGCAAAGCCGGCCGGCAACATCACTTCATGGCCGTAGCTGGCCCAGTTGCGTCCCGAAGCACCGGTCACGCAACCTTGCGTTGCGAGTTCGCGCGCGCCGGTAATCAGCGGGACGCGCTGCCAGTCGATCTTGACCTGCAGGCCCGCACCGCGCGCCAGTTCCAGGCCGTGGCCGGCCAGGCCGAAGCCGGTGATGTCGGTCAGCGCGTGCACGCCTTCCATGCGTGCGAGTTCTATCCCGGGTTTGTTGAGCTGTGTGGTGAGTGCGACCATGCGGGCATAACCCTCGGCGTCCAGCACCTCTTTCTTGAGTGCGGCTGAAAGAATGCCCACGCCCAGCGGTTTGCCGAGCACCAGCACGTCGCCGGCGCGCGCGCCGGAATTTTTCTTGACGCGCGAGGGGTGCACCAGGCCCATCACCACCAGGCCGTAAATCGGTTCGACGGAGTCAATCGTGTGGCCGCCGGCGATCGGGATGCCGGCATCGCGGCAGACGTCCTGGCCGCCGCGCAGGATGGCGCCTATGGTTTCCAGCGGCAGCACGTTGACGGGCATGCCGACCAGGCCCAGCGCCATGATGGGTGTGCCGCCCATGGCGTAGACGTCGCTGATCGCATTGGTCGCGGCGATGCGGCCGAAGTCGTAGGGGTCGTCCACGATGGGCATGAAGAAGTCGGTGGTGGCGATCAGCGCCTGCTCGTCGTTGAGCTGGTACACGGCCGCGTCGTCCGCGGTTTCAATGCCCACCAGCAGTTGCGGCGGAAGGTTGATGCCGGGCAGGTTGCCCGAGTTTTTCAATATCTCGCTGAGCACGCCGGGCGCGATCTTGCAGCCGCAACCGCCGCCGTGCGACAGGCTGGTGAGCCGGGGCGTCGCGGCGGGTGGCTTGGGGGTGTCTGGCTTGGCCATGGGCAAATTTCCAATCGGGTAGGGAGCAAGGGCGGGGCGCATCGCGTCCGGATGGGCAGCGCAAGTGCGTCAAGTTTATGACAAGGCGGCCCTTGGGCTCGCAGCGCATTCAGGGCCGCCGCGCAAGGGTAATTTTCACGTGCGCTCCCTGTGCGCTTTTGTAATCGCCTGTAATCGCTTTGGCCATGGGCCTTCCCTAGAGTAGCGGCACTGAAGCACAAAGGCCCACCGGCCCGAGCAGAGCAGCCACCACAGGGAATCACCATGGATATCAAACTGCGATTCGTCAACAAGTCCAGCGACGGCAACAAGTCCGAGGTGGTGGTCTACCAGAAGAACGTGTTGACCACCATGGCCTCGCTGGCGGTGGCCTGGAAAGTGATCCGCTATTGCGGGCGCGACTGCACGCATCCCTTTGTCTACCCCGACGGTTACGAGGTGTCCATCACCGACGAGTACGGCAACTTCACGCCGCGCCTGCCGGCCAAGAACGGCCAGATGCTGAGCCTGGTCTCCACCCCCATCGGTGGCCGGCGCCTGCTGTACACGGGGCCGGCCAGCGCCTCGACCGAACTCGATGTGCTCAACGCCATGAACCAGGGCTCGGTCGACATCTGCATCTTCCGCGACGGGCGCATGGTGGGCGCGAAGACCTCGGTGGTGCCCGGGCAGAAGGCGGTCTTCCAGTACCAGCCGGCGCTGTGGATAGGCGTGGCCTCCGAGGTCGTGCAGGGCCAGCCGATCAGCTCGGCCGTGATGTCGGACATCAACACCGAGATCTCGCTGCTCGGTATCGCCAGCGCCGACATCGTGATGACCGGCGGCGGGCCGGGCGAGGGCTCGACCGCCTACCAATTCAATCTCGAGAACATCGTCCAGGCCTGAGGGCGTCCGCCAGGCCTGGACACGCAGGGTTCGCCGCCGGGGCAGCAGGGCAACGATGGCAAACGGGCAACGCATGGTGCGCTGCCATCTTTTTTATCAACAGGAGAAAACCATGGATATTGCACTGAACTTCATCAACAACTCGAACGACGCGAACAACTCGGAGATCGTGATTTTCCAGAAGAACGTCGCGACCAACTTCGACGAGCTCGCGGTGGCCTGGCAGGTCATCCGCTACTGCGGCCAGGGTGACAACCATCCCTTCACCTTCCCCATGACCATGCAGGTCGGCGCCAGCGACAGCTACGGCAACTACACGCCGCAGCTCGACGCGCAGAACGGCCAGCTGTTCCAGATGGCGCTGACGACCTCGGGCGACCGCCTGGTGGCCGCGGGCGCCGGCACCAGCTCCAAGGAAGTGCAGGTGCTCAACAGCCTGGCCAAGGGCGCCATCAACGCCAGCATCTACAAGTCCGGCAGGCTGCTGGCGATCAAGACCTCGATCGCCCCGCAGCAAAAAGCGGTGTTCGAGTTCAAGCCGACCATCTGGATCGGCGTGGCCTCGCAGATCGTGCAGGGCCAGGTCATGGACTCGGCGATCATCTCCAACATCAACACCGAGATCTCCCTGCTGGGCATTGCCAGCGCCGACATCGTCATGACCGGCGGCGGCCCTGGCGCCAATTCGACGCCTTTCGCCTTCAACCTCGAAAACATCGTGATGTGCTAAGCCGCTTCGCCGGCGCGCGGCCCCCGGGCCGTGCGCCGGTGATGCGCGCAGAATGCCGCCTACCCAGGAGCTCCCGCGTGAATGAAATGGTCAAAAGAAGCTGGTCGGCCATGGACGGCTGCCTGGTCTTCGACTTCACCATCAACCGGGAGCCGGCCGACGATATTCCGTCCATCGCCAGCGTGTCCTGCAAGTCCGGCCCGGCCGACAGCCAGCAGGTCACCATCACGCGCCTGTGGCCCAGCAAGCCTTTTGAATTCAAATTCCGCTCGGGCTGCTACGTCACCGGCTACCTGCAGCAGAAAACGCCGGTGCACATCAACGGCATCACCAACACCGCCATCTTTGCCGACATCCACTACGGCATGAGAGGGCAGAGCGACGACCACCACTTCGAAGGCATCATGGTGGCCTGCCCCGCACGCGGGCCCCTGCCGCCGCCGCCCTGGCCACCGGGGCCGCTGCCCATCGATCCGGATCCTTCCGTGGACCCGGTCGAACCGATTCCCATCGTCACCAGCCATCCCGACGAGCTGTTTCCTTATGTCTACGTGCGGCGCTGGCCCAAGGTGAGCGCCGCCGACCTGCTCTACGGCTTCGTCAACTACGTGAGTTCCAGCCCGCCTTCCAGCGGCTTCTTCGGCGACCTGGTGAACGCGCGCAACCAGGCGCAGGGCGCGCGCCAGGCCGCGCAGCAACTGGCCGTGGATTTCATCGACGGCAAGGTTTATGCGGGAGACTTCGTCAGCAGCATGGACAGCCTGGCCTGCCCCGTGAGCGAGTTCCCGCAGCTCTTCATGCGCCTGCCCAAACCCGAGGGCCCGCCGGCGGCCTGGCTGGCCAAGGCCTGCGAGCAGCTCACGCGGGTGCTGTCGCGCTATGCGCTGGACTGGACTTATTTTGACTCCACCGGCTATGCCAAAGCGCTGGACCAGGTCTGGCAGAGCTACTTCGCCCTGGTGGTCACGCTGGGCTACGACAGCGCGCTGCGCGATGAATTCACCCGCGCGCTGCTGATGGCGCACCTGATAGAGGTGGCGCTGCAGCCTTTCGAGAGCTTCGCGCAGGCCAATGCGGCCGTTACCGCAGCCGATGCCGCCAATGCCGCCCATGCGCCCACCGCGGCAGCCGGCGAAACGCCTGTCGCCGCGCCACCCGTCCTCGCGCCGCTGCTGGATCGCTTGACGACGCAGCAGATCAAGGCGCTGCTGCAGGCCACGCCCGTGCTCAGCGCGCAGGTGTTCCCGCTGCCGGCGGCGCAAGACCAGGATCCCGCGGCTTCCCCGCCGCCGGGGCTGCCGGGCTGGATAGAGCCGTATGCCATCGGCGACCTGCAGATGGTGCGCCAACGCCTGCTGCGCTACCAGTGCGGCGAGATCGCGCGCATCGAGAACGTGATGCGCGGCGAACGCCGCGAAGTGACCCACAGGCGCACCCACCGCCAGCTCGACGAACTGCACCAGAGCAGCGGCGAGAAGCAACTCTTGCAGAACGATGCCGCGGACGAACGCAGCAACCTGCAGGAAGAGTCGCGCAAGACCGTGGCCGAGGCCACCGAAACCAACCAGTACAACAAGTTCACCAGCAGCTACGGCCCGCCCACGCAGGCCACGCTGGACGGCTCCTGGAGCAAGACCGTGCAGCCCGGCGCCACGCCGGGCCTGGACGACACCACACGTTTCGCGCGCGACATCCTCAACAAGACCGTCAACCGCATCAGCCGCAGCGTGAGCCTCACGCGCTCCAGCAGCACCATGAGCCAGACCGAGGACTCGGTGGTCAGCCTGGTCGACAACACCGGGGGCACGCGCAGCCTGCGCGGCGTCTACCGCTGGCTCAACAAGGTCTACGAGGCCTGCGTCGTCAACTACGGCCAGCGGCTCATGATGGAGTTCATGGTGTGCAGGCCCGCCGCCGCCTTCATTGCGGGCGAGCAGGCCTCGGCCGGGCAGGACTTCGTCAAGCCGGTGTCGCCGCTGCAGCTGCATCTGCACATCGCCACCTTCAAAGACATCCAGCCCGGCAACTACGCCGCCCTGGGCGCCTACTACGGCGTGCTGGACCTGGAGCCGCCGCCGCTGGCGCAGCGTTTCGCCTCGGCCACCCTGCGCGACGGGGAAGAAAAGCAGGTCGCCATTCCCGCCGGCTATTGCGCCACCAAGGCCTTTGTGGCTTACGTCAGCGCACCCACGGGGCTGCCGGCACCCGTGGTGCTGGTGGGGCGGCAGACCTTCACCCCGCCCGGCAGCCCGGACGGCCTGGCGCTGTTCGGCGAGGACGACAGCGTGCCGGTGTCGGTGCTCGACTACCCGCCCAGCCTGTCGCCGCCCGTCGATCCGCAGGTGCAGGTCAACGTCGAGATCCAGTGCGCGCCTTCCGAGCGCTGCATGGACGAGTGGCGCATCCGCATTTACGCCGCCGTCATGCGCGCCTACCAGGAGCGGCTGGCCGCCTACTACGCACGCGCCGACGGCGGCCCGCAGGGGCGCATCGCCCCGCGCTCGCCGCTGGCGAACCGGCAGATCGAGCAGCGCGAACTGCGCAACGCCTGCCTGCGCCTGCTGCTGGAGCGCATGCTCACGCTGACCGGCATGGACGCCCGCGGCGGCGCGCTGTCGCCGCCCTCGGAGTTCGCCGTCTACGAGCCGCGCTACCTGCAGTTCTTCGACGAGGTGCTCGAGTGGAACGAGATGGTCTACAGCTTTTACGCCAGCCCCGGCCTGGGCCCGGGCGGCGCGCAGTTCGAGCTCGGCAGCCTGGCCGGCGACGACGACGCGCTGTTCTCCAGCTTCCTGCAGGCCGACCAGGCGCGTGTGCTGCTGCCGGTGCGACCCGCGCAGGTGATGGCGTTTTTGTATTTCTACTCGTCCGGCATGCTGTGGGCCTCCGGCGACCGGCTGGCACCCGCCAATCCCGCCGACGTCCCGCTGGTCAACGACCTCAAGCAGTCCGGGCCGGAACGCCCACCGCTGCGGCCCATAGGCCCGTGCTGGGAGGTGGTGGTGCCCACGGCCATGCAGGTGCTCGACGAGTCCGGCGCCGGCGCGGAGGGACTGCCCGGCATCGACCTGGGGAGTGCAGCACCATGATGGCGCCGGGCATGAACAACCCTTTCTTCGTGCGCCCCGGCTTCGGCGATCTGCCGGTCGGCTCCGTCACGGCCTTTGCCGGCACCCTGGGCGCGCCCGACAGCGCCGGCGCCGCCACCACCGTGACCCCGCAGGACTACGTCACCGACCCGCTGGAGGCCTGGGGCTGGATGTTTTGCGACGGCCGCTCGCTGCCTACCTATGACTACCCCGAGCTGTTCGCGGTGCTTGGTTATGTCTACGGCGGCAGCGGCAACCAGTTCCTGATTCCCGACTACCGCGGCTTCTTCCTGCGCGGCAACGGCACCGGCACGAAGAACGACCCCGACATCGGTACACGCAGCGTGCCGCCCGGCGGCCAGGGGCAGGGCAGCGGTGTGGGTTCGACGCAGTCCTTCGCGCTGCAAACCCATGCGCACGATTACGACAGCGCACCCGCACCGGCAACCCCCTCGTCCAGTGGCACGGCGGCCGGTGCCTCCACCAGCACCTCTACGCCGACCACCGGGCCGGTGACCGAGCAGGGCCAGTCTGCAGTGCAGGTGAGCCTGTACGAAACGCGTCCCATCAACGTCTACGTCAACCACATCATCAAGTTCACCTACGGTCTGGCGCCGTTCATCCGATGACCTCGAGTATTTTTAACAGGAGAAACAGCATGGCTTACAACAATGTCCGATTCATAGGTTACGTGATCGATACCGCGCCCGAGTCGAATCCCGATGGTTCGAAAATCTACCTCGGGCTGAACAACCCGGCGCTGGATATCGAGGCGCGCTGCGAGCTGATGCTGCGCGCCATGCAGGTCGCCAAGGATGCGCTGCCGCCGCAGTCGCCGCCGGTGCCCGACGGAGACACCCTCAACGTCTTCATGGCGCCCGAGTTTTTTTTCCGCGGCGTGAACGGCGCCTACGGAATGGACGACGTGCAGCTGGTCATCGCGACGCTGCAGGGCATGGCCGCGAAACCCGGCTGGACCGACTGGCTGTTCACCTTCGGCACCATCCTGGGCGTGTCCTCGCCCACCTTCAAGACGGCCCCCTACGACATCGACCCGCTGGCCAACAAGGAGGTCTACAACTTCGCGCTGGTGCAACAGGGCGGCGTGGCGTCGCAGGGCGACACGGGCGCGGTCGTGGTGATGAAGGAACTCATGTCGGGCGTGGACTTCATCGCCACCGCGGCCAATCCCGGCGGCCTGCTGCTGGGCGAGGTCAACCACCTGGCGCCGTCCACCACGGGCGGGCCGGGGCGCGAGCAGCAGGTGCTCAACTACGACGGCTCGGGCGTGTTCTCGCTGGCCGGCATCACCTGGGGCCTGGAGGTCTGCCTGGACCACCTCGGCACGGTGCGCCGCCTGCAGAAGTCGCCGCAGCTGCCGGGCCAGGACCTGATCCAGCTGCAGCTGGTGCCTTCCTGCGGCATGGGCGTGCAGGCCCCCAGCGTGGTCACGCAGTTCGGCGGTTATGTGTTCAACTGCGACGGCTCCGGCGCCGCGCGCCACTCCACCCTGGCCGAGCAGGTGCCGCCCCTGAGGAATGTGGTGATGTCCTCCAGCACGCCGGTCAGCAACGACCCGATTGCGCTGCAGGGAACCTCGCCGGTGCTGGAAGTGCCCGTCGACCACCTTTACGCCAGCGGCGCCGGCGTGGTCAACATCTACCCCGCGCGCGCCATTCCGGCGCAGCAGACCGTGCCGGGCAGCACCGTGCGGCTCTTCTGGCAGGCCAGCACCGACTACCAGTTCGTTTTCCTGCTGGTCTACGACGACAACGGCAAGTACGTGACCATGGTCTGCGAACCGCGCAGCAAGAAGACCAACTTCTACGGCAACAACTACTTCCTGCCGCTGTCGCTGTCGCTGCAGACGCAGGATGCGCTCAAGCAGAATGTGAGCATCCAGATGGAACTGAGGCCCGGCAGCAGTCCCTACAACGGCGCCGTCTGGTGCAAGATCAACGTGCCGGGCTTTGTCTTCCAGGGCAATGCCTTCGAGTTCAGCGCCACAACCTCCGGCCCCGAGCCGATGAAGAGCTGGTGAGCGGCGCGCGGAACCGCCCATGCAAACCAGCAGCTTCCCGGCCATGGCGCACGCGGACCACGCGCGGCACGCGCTCAGCGTGTCCGTCCACCAGCGCGTCTTACGGGTGCTGTCCGGCGATGCGCGCGCGAGCCTCTTCGCCCTGCCCGCCAGCTGCGAGGAGTGGTAGATGCCGGCCCCGCAAGAGCGCCAGATCCTGGTCGGCGTGCATGTGGCCGCGCATGCCGACGCCCTGGCCGCCACCCTGGCCAGCCTGTTCGAGAACACGCCCCTGCCTTTCGGCCTGCGGCTGCTGCCAGACCCCGCCGACGAAGCCGAGGCCGTCGCGCTGCAGGCGCTGCTCGACACCTTCCCGGGCATGGAGCAGCTGCCCGGGCCCGTGCATGAAGGTGCGGCCGCCTGCTTCAACCGGCTGGTCGGCGTGCCGGCCGACGTCTATGTCTTCCTCGAAAACGGCGCACGCGTCACGCCCGGCTGGCTGGAGTTGCTGCTGGCCGCGCTCGATGCCGACGCCAGCCACGGCCTGGCCGGCCCCTCGACCAACCGCTGCTGGAACGAACAGGCCGTGGCGCCGGCCTGCGCTGCCACGCAAGATGCCCTGTGGAATCAGGCCGATGCGCTGGCGGCGAAGTTCGGCACCGCCTGCGTGACGCTGGAGCCGCTGCACAGCCTCTCGGACTTTTGTTATGTGGTGAAGAACGAGGTGGTGGCTGCCATAGGCGGCGCCGACACCGCCTATGCCCAGGGCCCATGCTGGGAGATGGACTACAACATACGCGCCGCGCGCGCCGGCTTTCGCGGGGTCTGGGCCCAGGGCGCTTTTGTGCACCGCGCGCCGCCTTGCCCGCGGCAGTCGCGGCTGCAGGAGACGCTGCTCGACACCAGCAAGCAGCTCTACCAGGACCGCTTCTGCGCCTGGCGCGGCGAGGCGCACCAGCAGCCCCCGCCTTACCACGCGCATTGCGCCGGCGAACAGTGCCGTTACTTCGCCATGCCCGAGCGCATGCGCATCTTTGTGCCGCCGGCCACCGGCCTGGCCCCGCTCCCGCCAACCCCGCCCGTGCCGGCGCCGGCCATCGCCTCACCGCTGTTGAGCTGCATCATGCCCACGCGCGGCCGGCCCGGTTTCGTCGCGCAGTCCATACGCTACTTCCAGCGCCAGGATTACCCGGCGCTGGAACTCATCATTGTTTACGAGGAAGACGGAGACCTGCCCGCCGACATCAGCGACCCGCGCATACGCTGCATCCGCATGCCGCCAGGGACCAGCATAGGCGCCAAACGCAACGAGGCCGTGCGCCTGGCCCTGGGCGAGCTCGTCGCGCACTGGGATGACGACGACTGGTACAGCGAGCAGCGCCTGAGCCGGCAGGCCGCGCCCATCCTGCACAACATCGCCGACGTCACCGGCATCCATGACATGCTCTTCATGGCGCGGCCGCAGGCCGAATTCTGGGCCGCCAGCCGCGCGCTGTTCCGCCGCATGTTCGTCGAGAACGTCAGCGGCGGCACCCTGGTGTACCGGCGCAGCCTGTGGGAGGCCGGCTGCCGCTACCCCGCCACCTCGCTGCGCGAGGACGCCGACTTCCTGCTTAAAATCCTGGGCAGCGGCGCGCGCCTGAGCCGCGTGCCCGGGCGCGAGCTCTACATCTACGTGCGCCACGACGGCAACACCTGGAAATTCAAGGAAGGCCAGTTCCTGCAGCAAAACGCCTGGACGCGCATGCCCCAGCCCGAATGCCTGCAGCACGACCGCGATTTCTACTTCCCCAACCCGGCACTTGCCGCGCCGCCGCCCGCCGCGCCCGCGCGGCCCATGGTCTCCTGCATCATGCCCACCGCCGACCGGCGCGAATTCGTGCCCCAGGCCATTCGCAACTTCCTGGCCCAGGACTACAGTCCGCGCGAACTCATCGTGCTCGACGACGGCCGCGACAGCGTGGCCGACCTGATCCCCCAGCACGAAGCCATCCACTACATGCGGCTGGACCGCAAGCTGACCCTGGGCGCCAAACGCAACATCGCCTGTGAGCTGGCCCGCGGCGAGCTGATCGCGCACTGGGACGACGACGACTGGATGGCACCCCGCTGGCTCAGTTCCCAGGTCAAGGCCTTGCTGGAGCAGGGCGCCGACATCTGCGGCCTGGACAAAGTATTTTTCTACGCCCCCGAGGGCCGGCGCGCCTGGCAATACGTCTACGACGGCCGCTCGCCCTGGGTCTGCGGCGGCACCCTGTGCTACCGCAGGGAATTCTGGCGCGGCGCGCCCTTCGCCGACATCAACGTCGGCGAAGACAACGCCTTCGTCTGGGCCCCACAGCAAAAACGCATCGCGATCAACCCCGACCAGCACCTCTACGTCGCGCGCGTGCACGCCCGCAACACCAGTCCCAAGGAGACTTTGAACCGGCGCTGGCGCAGTTATCCGGTGGAGCAGGTGGAGAGGTTGATGTTGTGAGGGTGGGCGGTTGCGGGTCACTCCGTGGCGGTTCAGGATCAATTCCTACACAGAGAGACTGACCACCTGGCAGGCCATCGAGTCAACAAGTCGCGAGAACAGCGGTCCATTTTGAGGTAGATCCAACCGTATGCGGACGCGCTTTAATTCCGAGACCGTCACAAATCATTATGTCGTTTGAGTCGACTGTTTTATTTTTTCTCAGTGTCGAACGCTATGTCAGGGCGGACATCTTTTATGACTTCAGGCAACAACGTTCCCTGAAGTGAGCAGGACAACCTGACGGTGTTTACCCTGCTTTCATGGGGCTCGATGAGAAAGACTCGCTCTATCTTCCCTGCCCCGACTGCGGCGCTTGCCGTGTTTGCTTTTTGCCAGGGGCCGCGACCCACCTTGAGTTCCGTTCTGACGAACGCTGGCCCGTCACGCCTGAGTCTCCCGTTGTCGAACACCAAGGCTCGGATTTTCTTTTCTACACTGGAAACATCGCCTTTAACCGTAAATCCCCAGAAGTAGTAGCTGCCGATGGAATCAAGTTCCAAAATTTCGTCGAAGTAGGAGAGAAGCTCCATTCCTGCCACAGCAACCGGGCTTTGCAAGAGCACCTCATTCTTTCCTCCGTCTTTGCGGTCTGGTACTTTGATCCAAGCCGCGCCATCGCCGATCTCTACGGGAGCGACCTTGCGCCATGTGATGTCATCGCTTTTTAGTTCAGCAAACAAGCCCGAGTCGCAGGCGGAAAATTTGGTGATGAAGTCATCGGATGCGCTCATCGCGTGACTTGAGATGGCATGAGTGGCCAAACATGCAGAAAAGATAAATGCCGAGAAGGAAGTTTTCATAGTAAGTAAAGGGTAGTCTGTAATCCGTAGGTGTGACAATAAGTTTTTCAAGCGTTTCAGGAGATAAATTCAAACGACCCTCGATCAGCTGAAGCGGCCGTTAATAACGCTTTGCGAGCTTTATTTGGCATTGGTCAGTTCTTTGAAATCGCTTGTAATCAGCGGAAGCACGCTACTTCCATCAGATTCTTTTGCCGTCCATGTCCCTCTGCCACTTCCACCAGTTACGGATAAGTGAACGACTTGCCCCTTAGCAATAGAGATCGTTCTGGTGACGTCGGAGGTCGACCAAGATCTTGAGCCATTTCCCCTGTCATCGTGAAAGCCCATTGATAAGACGTGCGTCCCAGGAAGTAGATGCAACTGATAGCGCCCACCCGAATACATTCCTGATGTTTTGAACACTTTGTAGCTCGAGATGGGCTGGCCATTAACCAAACTGATTTTGATCAGTCCATCCGTTGTGACGATGCCAACGTCTTCGATAGGCTTTGGCTCACCGGTATATCCGATGTAGGCGTACTTTGAGTACAACACCCCTAGTGTCGGCGGAGCGTCGGTGTAGTTGTAGCTGGCACAACCAAATAGCATGGTTTGGGCAAGTAGTAGTGCTGCGATTGCTTTTCTTTTCATGGTTTCAATAAGTTGTGGTTAAGTGAGCGTGCTCGACGTTTGATGTGGGCGACGGCCGGAAGGAAATGACATTTGTTGCTGGGTTATCTGCCTTTGACCTTATTCGCTCATAACTTGATTGAGTCAGATAGCTTTTATGAAAGCGACCTGGACGTGGGATGAAGTAGTTAATGGCCATTCTTATGGAGGGCTAGAAAGTCGCGCATTTGAGCGAAAGGGCCTCGCGAGTTTGCCGCCTGACATGCACAATCCTTCGCTTGAATGTCCGCATGCGGACAAAAAATGACTGAAAAATTTATGTAGTCGTTATTGATCAGGG
>NZ_CAXUPF020000007.1:0-141942 GCF_964252805.1 Polaromonas sp. LjRoot131
AACGCTGACGACCGCGGGGGTGCTCGGGTTGTCCAGCACGGTGGCGGTGCTGCTGGGCCGTCCGAGTGCGTCATAGGTCTGGACACGTTTGTAGCCATTGTCGGCCTTGGCTTCGCAGAGCTTGCCGACACCTTTGCCGCAGGCGCTGCCGTCAAACTTTTTGTCATAGCTCCACTGGCTGACCAGGTCGGGTTCGGTGCGCTGGATCACGCGGCCCAAGGTGTCATAGGCCATGGTGACGGCCTGGCCCAGGCTGTCGCGTTGCCAGACGAGTTCACCAAAGGCGTTGTAGCGGTACTCCCAGGCACCCATAGCGGGGTCGGCCATGCTGATCTTCTGGCCGCGTTGGTTGTAGGCCATGGTGGTGATGGAGCCGGCGGCGTTGGTTTTCAGCAGCTGGCCAAGCGCGTCGTAGCTGTAGATGACCGTGTTGCCCTGGGTGTCGGCCACCTGGGCGACCTGGCCCTGGGCATTCTTGGTGCTGGTTTTGGTCTGGCCCTTGCTGTTGGTCGTGACCGTGGTCAGGCCGCTGTAGCTAAAGGTGGTGACGGCAATGCCGCCTGTGGCATCGGAGTCGGGCGACTCTTCACGCGTGACGCGGCCCAGGACATCGTAGGTATAGCGGGCCCAGTAGGCGGTTCCGCCTACCAGCTTGTAGACATTGGATTTTCGCGAAACACGGCCCAGGGCATCGTATTCGGTGTCCTGCACCAGGACAGGCGCAGCACCTGCGCCGTCAAAGCCTGCCGTCTGGCTGCGCACGACGCGACCCAGGGTGTCGTAGTAGCTGCGCTTCTCGGGGGTGCTGGCGACCGCATTGGCCGCGTAGCTTTGTTCGATGGCGACCCACTTGGTCACCGCGCCGCCTATCGGGGCTGGGCAGTTGGTGCCGGCTTCCGTGCAGAGTTTGTAGGCCCAACTGGTGTAGGTGCCGTCGGAACGGGTTTCCTTGCTCTTTCGGCCAAAGCCGTCGTATTCCCATTGGGTGGCCAGGCTGTTGGGGCCCACCAGACTCGTAGGCGCACCGAAGCGGGGGTCATACTGCTTGGTTTCGCTTTGGCCCAGGACATTGCTGGTGCTCAAAGGAAAGCGGCCGTCGCTGCCGTAGCTGCTGCTGGCGCTGCGGGGCGTCGCTGCGCTGGCAATCGTATAGCCGGTGGCGCCGGCGCAGGCCGCGGTGGTGACCGAGGTCTTGTTGCCGTAGGCGTCGTAGCTATAGCTGGTCTGCAAGCAGTCGTTGGGGCGATCCGGTTCGACCACCTCCTTGACCAGCAGGCCGCTGGCATCATATTCAAAACTGCTGCTGCGCGTCTGGGTGTCGGCCTGGACCTGGCTGCCCCACAGGCCCAACAGGGCCAGCAGCCACAGGGCTGCAACACGCTTGGTGCTGTGCTGTTTCATCTTTGCTCCCTGCCCTCTGTTTTTTTTGAGTGGATCGGAATTTGCCGTGGATTATTCCGGCCGTGGCAGGGCAGTTCTGGCGCCTTTGTCCGCAGCCGGACATTGATTGCTGGAAAGTGCAAACAATCTTTGCGTTGAGACCCACAACGCCTGCTGGCGTCCCGCGCGCCGGACGCGGGGTGCAGGTGCTGAGGCGTGCTGGAGGGGCAACAGCGGCCTTAAAGTCATGGCCGGCTGAATCGCTAAAAGTAGCGCCAGTCAGGCGCTTGCGTGTAACAGGCACCAAACCAGAGCGACACACGTGTTTACCCCTAGGTTTCCAGGGGCCTACCGTCAAAATGTTGTCAGCTTGCCTTCTATAGTTCTTTATAGAATTTCCTGGCTACAAAGACTCATCCGGACTCACCGCAAAAGCGGGGACTCCGGATGAATTTTTATGCGGATTCCCTTTACCCCGGAGACAACAATGCGCGCATTACTGAAGTTTTCCAATGCGGTGGACTGGCTCAACACACAGATCGGCAAGCATGTCATCTGGTTGATACTGGCGTCCACCGTGATCAGCGGCATCAATGCCATCGTCCGCAAGGTGTTCAACGTGAGTTCCAACGCCTACCTTGAAGTCCAGTGGTACCTGTTTGCCGCGTCCTTCCTGATCGCGGCCGGCTACACCCTGCTGCAGGGCGAGCACGTCAAGATCGACGTGGTCTCCAGCCGGCTGTCCAAGCGCGGGCAGATCTGGGTGGACATCATCGGCTTCACCATTTTCCTGACGCCGGTGTGCGTCGCCCTGCTCTACTACGGCATCCCGTTTTTCCTGCGCGGCCTGCAGTCCGGTGAAGTCTCCGGCAACGCCGGCGGCCTAATCCGCTGGCCTGTCTACGCCATGATCCCGCTCGGCTTCACGCTGCTGCTGCTGCAGGGCTGGTCGGAGCTGATCAAGCGCATTGCATTCCTCAAGGGCCTGATCGAGGACCCGACCGTCAAGAAGGTGGAAAAAACCGCCGAAGAAGAATTGGCCGAAGCCATCCGCAGGCTCGCGGAAACAAAAACCAACGCCGGCTGACCGGGAGACACTTTCATGGAATTTTTTATTCAAAATCTCGCCCCGATCATGTTCCTGGGGCTGATCGTTTTCCTGCTGATGGGTTTTCCGGTGGCGTTCAGCCTGGGCGCCTGCGGACTGTTTTTCGGCTTTGTCGGCGTGGAGCTCGGCGTGCTGCCGGAAGCGCTGTTGCAGGCGCTTCCGCTGCGGGTTTTCGGCATCATGCAGAACGACACGTTGCTGGCGATTCCCTTCTTTACCTTGATGGGATTGATTCTTGAACGCAGCGGCATGGCGGAGGATTTGCTGGACACCATCGGCCAGCTGTTCGGCCCGGTCCGCGGCGGCCTGGCGCTTGCCGTGATCTTCGTGGGCGCCCTGCTGGCCGCGACGACGGGTGTCGTGGCGGCGTCCGTCATCTCCATGGGCCTGATCTCGCTGCCCATCATGCTGCGCTACGGCTACGACAGGCGCATCGCCGCCGGCGTCATCGCCGCCTCGGGCACGCTGGCGCAGATCATTCCGCCGTCGCTGGTGCTCATCGTGCTGGCCGACCAGATGGGCCGCAGCGTGGGTGAAATGTACAAAGGGGCTTTCATCCCCGGTTTCGCGCTGACGGGCATGTATGTGCTGTACGTCGTGGGCCTGGCGATCTTCAAACCGCACTGGGTGCCCGCACTGCCGGCCGAAGCCCGGACCATACGCGAAGACAACGGCAAGAACGGCCTGCCTTCATTGCTGGTCCTGACCGTTGTTTCGACCGCCATCGCATTTTATTTCGGCGAACACTACGCGGCCGTGCAAAGCTGGGTGACGGGTGTGCCGGTCACCACGGTGGCAACGGACGAGACCATCGTCGTGTCCATGTGCGCGGGTGTCATGCTGGCGTTCGTCATCGCCGTGATCAACAAGGTCACGGGCCTGAAACTGCTCTCCCGCATGGCCGAGCGCGTCACCTTCGTCCTGATCCCTCCCCTGCTGCTGATCTTCCTGGTGCTGGGCACGATTTTCCTGGGCATCGCCACCCCGACGGAAGGCGGCGCCATGGGCGCGCTGGGCGCCTTCGTGATGGCCATGGTGCGGCGCCGGCTCAGCTTCTCGCTGCTCAAGCAGGCCCTGGCGACCACGACCAAGCTGTCCTGCTTCGTGGTGTTCATCCTGATCGGCTCCACGATGTTCAGCCTGACCTTCCAGGGCGTAGATGGCCCCAAATGGGTCGAGCACCTGCTCACCGGCCTGCCGGGCGGCCAGACCGGCTTCCTGATCGTGGTCAACCTGCTGATCTTCTTTCTGGCTTTCTTCCTGGACTTCTTCGAGTTGTCCTTCATCGTGGTGCCCTTGCTGGCACCGGTCGCGGAAAAGCTGGGCATCGACCTGATCTGGTTCGGCGTGCTGCTGGCCGTGAACATGCAGACCTCGTTCATGCATCCGCCGTTCGGGTTTGCCCTTTTCTACCTGCGCAGCGTGGCACCCATCAAGGCCTATACCGACAGAATCAGCAAAAAGCTGATCGAGCCGGTGACGACCATGCAAATCTACTGGGGCGCGGTGCCCTTCGTGCTGATCCAGGTCATCATGGTCGGGCTGATCATTGCCTTCCCCGGCATCGTCTCCAGCGGCCTGGACAAAAAGCAGGTCTATGACCTGGACAAGGTGCGCATCGAGATGGAAAACAACATGCCCGCCGTGGAGCCGGCACCGGATCCATTCGCGCCCGCGCCCGAGCCCGGAGCCTCTGACGCCACAAGCGGCATGCCCGTGCCGGAGGCCGCGCCATCCGCCGAGGTCGACCCCATGAAGGCGCTTGAAGAAGCCGCGAAAAAGAAATAGGCGGATTTCCGCTTCTCCAAGCCCCGTCGGTACGGGGCTTTTTTTTGCCCTTTGCATGGACCGGAGGCATGCCGGGCAGGCAGGGAAACCAGGCCAGGCAAAAGCCGGACGCAAAAAAGCCCCGCTTCGCGGGGCTTTTGGGTGGAATGGATCCGATCCTTACATCTTGCGGCTTTGCATGAAGGTATCGAAGCGTGATTCGGCAAAACGGAACCAGAGGATCTGGTCGCGCTGGAACGCACGGTAGTCGCCGTAGATCTTTTTCCAGTCCGGGTTCTTGGCGGCGATCTCTTCGTACAGGTCCATGGAAGCCTTGAAAGAGGCTTCAAGCACCGCGGTGGGGAAAGGCAGCACTTTGGTGCCGGCGGCCACCAGTTGCTTCAGCGCACCGGGATTGCGGGCGTCGTATTTGGCCTGCATGTCGATGTGCGCGTGCGAGGCGGCGGTCTCGACGATGGCCTTGTATTCCGCGGGCAGAGCTTCGAGCGCCTTGTTGTTGATGAAAAAATCAACTTCAGGACCGCCTTCCCACCAGCCGGGGTAATAGTAGAACGGCGCCACCTTGGCGAAACCGAGCTTCTGGTCGTCATAAGGGCCGACCCACTCGGCGGCATCCAGCGTGCCCTTTTCGAGGGCCTGGTAGATTTCGCCGCCGGGCAGGTTTTGTGGAACCACGCCCAGCTTCTCGACCACCTTGCCGGCGAAGCCGCCGATACGGAACTTCAGGCCCTTCAGGTCGGCCACGGTCTTGATTTCCTTGCGGAACCAGCCGCCCATCTGGGTGCCGGTGTTGCCGCCTGGGAGGCTGACCATGTTGTATTTGGCGTAAAACTCGTTCATGAGCTTGCGGCCGTTGCCCTCGTACATCCAGGCGGACATCTGGCGGGAGTTCATGCCGAAGGGAATGGCCGCGCCGATGGCGAAGGCCTCGTTCTTGCCGAAATAGTAATAAGGCACGGTGTGGCACATTTCGACCGTTCCCTGCTGGACGCCGTCGACCACACCGAATGCCGGCATCAATTCACCGGCCGCATGCACGCTGATCTGGAACTTGCCGCCGGTCATCTCGCCGACCTTCTTGGCGAACACTTCGGCGCCGCCGTAAATGGTGTCCAGCGGCTTGGGGAAGCTGGAAGCCAGCCGCCAGCGGATGGTGGCCTGCGCGTGAACTGCGGGGGCGATGCCGGCAGCGAGAACGCCGGCAATGCCGGCGTTTTTGATAAGGGAGCGACGATCCAAAATACTATCTCCTGAAGGGTTGTCGAATGTGCGGGCCCCTCATTCAGGACCCGCCGGACCGCTCAAGCCGGCACGGCCCGTACAGGCGGCGTGCTCAAGCGAAGTCAACCTCGGATTCTGTCAGCTTTCCCTCTCAAAATCACCCCGTTCTTACCCCTAGGTTTCCTGAAATAAAAAAGCCGCCTGTGAGAGGCGGCTTGCAGATTCCTGACGGGGCGCCAAGGCCCCGGGGAATTTACAGTTTCTGGGCTTGCATGAAGCGATCGAAGGTGGCCTCTGTGAAGCGGAACCAGAGGTTCTGCTCGGCGCGGAACTTGGAATAATCGGCGTAGATTTTTTTCCAGTTTTCATTCTTGGCGCTGAGCTCGTCGTACAAGGCCATGGACTCCTTGAAGGCGGCGTTCATCACGTCGGTGGGGAAAGGCCTCAGTTTGGTGCCCGCGCCCACCAGCTGCTTGAGGGCGCCGGGGTTCTTCGCGTCGTACTTGGCCTGCATCTCGCCGTGGGCCTGGGCCGCGGCGGCCTCGACGATGGCCTTGTTCTCGGGCGTGAGCGCATCGAAGGCCTTGTTGTTGATGAAGAAGTCCAGCTGCGGGCCGCCTTCCCACCAGCCGGGGTAGTAGTAGAAAGGCGCGACCTTGTTGAAGCCCAGCTTCAGGTCGTCATAGGGACCCACCCATTCGGCGGCATCGATGGTGCCTTTTTCCAGCGCCTGGTAAATCTCGCCGCCGGGGATGTTCTGCGGCACGCCGCCTATGCGCTCGAGCACCTTGCCGCCGAATCCGCCGATGCGCATCTTCAGGCCCTTGATGTCCTTGAGCGACTTGATTTCCTTGCGGTACCAGCCGCCCATCTGCGAGCCGGTGTTGCCGCCGGGAAAATTGACGATGTTGTATTTGCCGTAGAACTCGCGCATCAGCTTCAGGCCGTTGCCTTCGTACATCCAGGCGCTCATCTGCCGGCTGTTCAGGCCGAAGGGAATAGCGCAACCCAAGGCAAAGGTTTCGTCCTTGCCGAAGAAATAATAAGGCGCGGTATGGCAAGCCTCGACGGTGCCCTGCTGCACGCCGTCGACCACGCCGAAGGCGGGCATCAGTTCGCCGGCCGAATGGACGGAGATTTCGAACTTGCCGCCCGACATGGCCTTGACGGCCTTGGCGAACACCTCGGCGGCGCCGAAGATGGTGTCGAGCGATTTGGGAAAGCTGGAGGCCAGGCGCCATCGGACGGCCGCCTGGGCATGAACGGCAGGCGCCACGCCGGCGGCCAGTACGCCGGCGATGCCGGCATTCTTGATAAGTGAGCGACGATCCATAAAACTCTCTCCTGAAGTTATTGAAGTTTTCCGTTGGGGGTCCGCGGCGGGGCCGGGTACTGCAATAGTTGCAATGACCCGGACACGCCGGCGGAGCATGGACACTTTGTCACTCTTTTCCATAAAACCACCCCGTTCTTACCCGTAGAGAGCAACAGATTTCGCCAAAAAAAAAGCCGCCCGGCAGGGGCGGCTTTTTTCCGGCAAGCGCCGCGTACAGGCGTGCTCAGTCCGGGGGGCCCAGGCGCTTGCCTGGGCGGGGTGCCGGCTTACAGCTTCTGGCTTTGCATGAAGCGGTCGAAGGTGGCTTCGGTGAAACGGAACCACAGGTTCTGGTCGCCGCGGAATTTCGAATAATCCGCATAGACCTTACGCCAGTTCTCGTTCTTCGCCGACAGCTCCTCGTAGAGCTTCATGGATTCCTTGAAAGCCGCATTCATGACGTCCGCGGGGAAGGGGCGCAGCTTGGCGCCGGCGCCCACCAGTTGCTTCAGGGCCGTGGGGTTCTTGGCGTCGTACTTCGCCTGCATGTCGACGTGGGCAGCCGCGCTGGCGGCTTCCACGATGGCCTTGTATTCAGGCGACAGCGCGTCGTAGGCCTTCTGGTTGATGTAGAGGTCCAGCTGCAGGCCGCCCTCCCACCAGCCGGGGTAGTAGTAGTTGGGCGCCACTTTGTTAAAGCCCAGCTTCTGGTCGTCGTAGGGGCCTATCCATTCGGCCGCGTCGATGGTGCCTTTTTCCAGCGCCTGGTAGATTTCGCCGCCGGGGATGTTTTGCGGCACGCCGCCCAGGCGTTCGATGACCTTGCCGGCAAAACCGCCGACGCGGAATTTGAGGCCCTTCATGTCGGCGATGGACTTGATTTCCTTGCGGAACCAGCCGCCCATCTGCGCGCCGGTGTTGCCGCAGGGGAAGCTGATCATGTTGTATTTGGCATAGAACTCGCGCATCAGCTTCAGGCCGTTGCCCTCGAAGGTCCAGGCGCTCATCTGGCGGCTGTTCAGGCCGAAGGGAATCGCACCGCCGATGGCGAAGGTCTCGTCCTTGCCGAAGAAGTAATACGGTGCCGTGTGCGCCGCCTCAATGGTGCCCTGTTGCACGCCGTCAACCACACTGAATGCGGGCATCAACTCCCCGGCCGGATGGACCGAGATTTCAAACTTGCCGCCCGAAATAGCCCTGACATGTTTGGCAAAGGCCTCGGCACCCCCGTAGATCGTGTCCAGCGACTTGGGGAAGCTGGACGCCAGGCGCCAGCGAACGGCGGCCTGTGCATGAACGGCAGGCGCAATGCCTGCAGCCAGAACGCCGGCAACGCCCGCGTGCTTGATGAGTGAACGACGATCCATCAGCTTGACTCCGAAAGTGTGAAAAATGAAAATCCGTGACCGGGCGCATGCACCCGAGCGACTGCTTTTGCAGGTCCTGGGGAATTCTAGAAATGAGGGAGGTGCGGACCGGGCGGGTAAACCCTTGAAGAGCTGACAGCAAGCTGAACATGGCCCCCACGCTCCCCCACTTCGTGTGGGTCGCTGCCCCCCGAGGGGGCCACCCGCCTGCGGCCCGGCAAAGCCGGTTCCGCGGCTCATGCTGGATTGAAGAGACGCGGCGAAGTCTGTGCTTAGGCGACGGACTTGAGCGTTGGTTTGGCGGGCTTGCCGGTTGCCAGCAGCGTGGCGAAGCGCGCCGTGATGGCGGCTTCGATGCCTGCGGCATCCAGCCCTTGCAGTGCCAGGAGTTTGGCCGGGTCACCGTGTTCGATGAACTCGTCTTTGAGGCCCAGGTGCAGCACTTGTTTGGCGACGCCGGCGGCTTGCAGGGCTTCGCTGACGGCGCTGCCGGCGCCGCCCATGATGGCGCCCTCTTCGACGGTGACCAGGGCTTCGTGGCTGGCGGCTATCTTGAGCAGCAGTTCGGTGTCGAGCGGTTTGGCCCAGCGCATGTTGACCACCGTGGCACCGAGTTTTTCGGCGGCTTGCAGGGCCGGGTAGAGCAGCGTGCCGAAAGCCAGGATGGCGACGCCCGTGCCTTCGCGGCGGACTTCAGCCTTGCCGAAGGGCAGTGCCTCGAGCCCGGCTTCGGGCTCCACGCCGGCGCCGGCGCCGCGCGGGTAGCGCACGGCCACCGGATGGTTTTGCTCGAAGGCGGACGACAGCAGCTTGCGGCATTCGCGTTCATCGGCGGGGCAAGCCACGCTCATGTTGGGGATGCAGCGCAGGTAGGGGATGTCGTAAGCGCCCGCATGCGTGGCGCCGTCGGCGCCGACCAGGCCGGCGCGGTCGAGTGCGAACACCACGGGCAGGTTTTGCAGGGCCACGTCGTGCACCAGCTGGTCGTAGCCGCGTTGCAGGAAGGTCGAATAGATCGCGACCACGGGCTTGAGCCCTTCGCAGGCCATGCCGGCGGCAAAGGTCACCGCGTGCTGTTCAGCGATGCCGACGTCGTGGTAGCGCCCGGGAAAGCGTTTGTGGAACTCGACCATGCCGGAGCCTTCGCGCATGGCCGGCGTGATGCCGACCAGGCGGGCGTCGTGTTCGGCCATGTCGCACAGCCACTGGCCGAAGACCTGGGTGAAGGTCTGCTTGGCCGGCGCGCTGGATTTTTGCAGGCCCATGGCGGGGTCGAACTTGCCGGGGCCGTGGTAGGCGATGGGGTCGGCTTCGGCGAGCTTGTAGCCCTGGCCTTTTTTGGTGACCACGTGCAGGAATTGCGGGCCGCCCTGGGTGTCCATCAGGTGCTTGATGTTTTCCAGCGTGGGAACCAGCGACTCGAGGTCGTGGCCGTCGATGGGGCCGATGTAGTTGAAGCCGAAGTTCTCAAACAGCGTGGCCGGCACCACCATGCCCTTGGCATGCGACTCCAGGCGCTTGGCCAGCTCGAGCAGTGGCGGCGCCACGCGCAGCACCTGCTTGCCCATGTGCCTGGCCGATGCGTAAAAGCGCCCGCTCATGAGCTGGGCCAGGTAGCGATTCAGCGCACCCACGGGCGGGCTGATGCTCATGTCGTTGTCGTTGAGCACCACCAGCAGCTTGCAGTGGTCGTGCACCCCTGCATTGTTCAGGGCCTCGAAGGCCATGCCGGCGCTCATGGCGCCGTCGCCGATGATGGCCACCGCATGGCGGTCTTCGCCCTTTTGCTGGGCGGCCAGCGCCATGCCCAGCGCGGCGGAGATCGAGGTCGAGGAATGCGCGGTGCCGAAGGTGTCGTACTCGCTTTCGTCGCGGCGCGGGAAACCCGACAGCCCGCCGAACTGGCGCAGGCTGCCCATGCGCTCGCGCCGGCCGGTCAGGATTTTGTGCGGGTAGGTCTGGTGGCCCACGTCCCAGACCAGGCGGTCTTCGGGCGTGTTGAAAACGTAGTGCAAAGCCACCGTGAGCTCCACGGTGCCGAGGTTGGAACTCAGGTGCCCGCCGGTCTGGGAGACGCTGTCGAGCACGAAGGCGCGCAGTTCGTCGGCCAGGGGTTTCAGGCCGCTGCGCGGCAGCTTGCGCAGGTCGGCGGGGCTTTGGATGGTGTCGAGCAATGGGTACATCGTGTGTCGTTGTTATGGCGAGGCCGGATCCTCTGTCCCTGTCTGTCGTTCTGTCTGTCGTTCAGTCCTGGTCAATGGTGGCGGTTGACCAGCATGTCGGCCAACGCGCGCAAGGCTTCGGTGCGCGCCAGCCCGCTGGCGTCGAGGCCTGCCAGCGCCTTGGCCAGCAACTGCTGCGCATAGGCTTTGGAGGCCTCCAGCCCCATCAGCGAAACAAAGGTGGGTTTGTCCTGGGCGGCGTCCTTGCCGGCGGTCTTGCCCAGCGTGGCGGAGTCGGCGGTGACGTCAAGGATGTCGTCGACCACCTGGAAAGCCAGGCCGACCGCCGCGCCGTAGTCGCGCAGGGCTTGCTGGGCGGCGGGTGTCGCGGCGCCGCAGGCCGCGCCCATCATGACGCTGGCCTCCAGCAGCGCGCCGGTTTTGAGGCGGTGCATTTCGTGCAGCTGCTGCGAGTTCAAGGGCATGCCCACGCTGGCCAGGTCAATCGCCTGGCCGCCGGCCATGCCCTGGAAGCCGGCCGCCTGGGCCAGCATGCGGCACAGCCGCGCCTGCGTGGCGGCGTCGACGGCGCCGCCTTCGGGCGTGAGAAATTCAAAGGCCAGGGCCTGCAGCGCATCGCCGGCCAGCAGCGCCTGGGCCTGGCCGAACTTGACGTGCACTGTCGGCTTGCCGCGGCGCAGCACGTCGTTGTCCATGCAGGGCATGTCGTCGTGCACCAGCGAATAGGCGTGGATCAGCTCGACCGCGCAGGCGGCGCGCAAGGCGGCTTCGGCATTGCCGCCGACGGCTTCGCAGGCGGCCATGACCAGCAGCGGGCGCAGGCGCTTGCCGCCGTCGAGCACGGCATAACGCATGGCGTCGCCCAGGCCCGCGGGCGCGGGGGAATCGGTGGGGCAGGCCACCCAGCGGGACAGGGCTTGTTCGACGGTGGCAAGCTGTCTTGCGCTCCAGTCGCTCAAGGTGAACAGGGGCAGTTTTTCAGGGGCGTTCAATCGGGGTCTCTGGTTGTGTCTGGGTCATCGGGTGTCTGGCAGGCGGCTCGCGCCCCCTACTCCTGCACCCAGGGCTTGAGTTCCGTGCCTTCCAGCACCTTGATCTGGGTTTCCACGGCCTCGAGCTTGTCGCGGCAAAACTTGAGCAGCTGCGCGCCGCGCTGGTAGCCGGTCAGCAACTGGTCCAGCGGCAGCTGGCCGGACTCCAGGCTGTCCACCAGCTCCTCGAGCTCCTGCAGGGCGGCCTCATAGCTGGCGGGCAGCGCCGGGACGGCGGGCGTGGGAGAAGCGGAGGATGAAGCGCTTTTGGCCATGTTTCTTTGGATGAAGGCCTGATTTTAGGCCGTTGCGGAGGGATTGCAGGCCCCGGTATCCAGGGCCTGCAAATGCAATGTTCGCATTATCCGGTGGCGGCGCGCCAAGTCCCCGGATTTACCCCGCACGGGTACAATTGATAACAGTTCTCGATAACAGCGGCATCGCCGCCGCGGGATACCCGGCCTTGTTTTCATCCGTGGGCTGTCGCTCAGCCTGCTTCCCTCGTTTGTCAACTGCCTCCAAGCCTCGCGCGGCGGCATGTTCACCGAAATTTGCATGTCTGATCTCAGCCTTCGTCTCCTGCAGGCCACCAGCCAGCTCCCGATCTCCAGCTACTTTGACGCGGGCCTGTACCAGCGGGAGCAGCAAAAGCTGTTCGCGCGCGGGCCGCGCTACCTGGGCCACGAACTGGCCGTGCCCAACCTGGGCGACTACTACGCCCTGCCGCACGAAGGCGAAGGCCGTGCGCTGGTGCGCAATGCCTCGGGCATAGAGCTGATCTCCAACGTCTGCCGGCACCGCCAGTCGACCATGCTGCAGGGACGCGGCAACACCGGCAGCAACATCGTCTGCCCGCTGCACCGCTGGACCTACAACACCTCGGGCGAGCTCATAGGCGCGCCGCACTTCGAGATCGACCCCTGCCTGAACCTGAACCGCTACAAGACCACCACCTGGAACGGCCTGGTGTTTGAGGACAACGGCCGCGACGTCGCGGCCGAGATGTCGCAGCTGGCCACCTATGCCGACCTCGATTTTTCCGGCTACCAGCTCGACAAGGTGCACCTGCACGAGTGCAACTACAACTGGAAGACTTTCATCGAGGTCTACCTCGAGGACTACCACGTCGGCCCCTTCCACCCCGGGCTGGGCGGCTTCGTCACCACCGACGACCTGCGCTGGCAGCTGGAAGCCGACTATTCGGTGCAGACGGTGGGCGTGTCCGACAAGCTCGGCAAGCCCGGCACCGACACCTACAAAAAATGGCACGACGTGGTGCTGCAGTACCGCAAGGGCGTGCCGCCCAAGTACGGCGCGATCTGGCTGACCTACTACCCGCACGTGATGGTCGAGTGGTACCCGCATGTGCTGGTGGTCAGCACGCTGCATCCGCAGGGCCCGGACAAGACGCTCAACGTGGTGGAGTTTTTCTACCCCGAGGAAATCTGCGCCTTCGAACGCGAGTTCATCGAAGCGCAGCAGGCGGCCTATATGGAAACCTGTGTGGAAGACGACGAGATCGCCCTGCGCATGGACGCCGGCCGCAAGGCCCTGATGCTGCGCGGCGACAACGAGTTCGGCCCCTACCAAAGCCCCATGGAAGACGGCATGCAGCACTTTCACGAGTGGTACCGCCGCGAGATGGGCGCCAGCAAAACCACACAGATGATTTGACCCCGTGCTTGTGCATATGATGGCTGCAGTCCCGCGCGCCCGTGGGGCCGCAGCCATTTTTCATTCCACCCTCCCCTTCCCCTTTCACTGAGCCCACCCCGCCATGCAAGCCGTCTGGATGATTTTTTCCTCGTTCATGTTTGCCACCATGGGGGTCTGCGTCAAGTTCGCATCGGAGCATTTCAACAGCGCCGAGCTGGTGTTCTACCGCGGCATCCTGGGCATCGTCTTCATGGCCGCCTATGCCCGTGCGCGCGGCATCACGCTGGCTACCCGCTACCCGGCCATGCACGCCTGGCGCAGCGTGATCGGCGTGATGTCGCTGTCGGCCTGGTTTTACGCTATCGCCCATTTGCCGCTGGCGACCGCCATGACGCTCAACTACATGAGCAGCGTGTGGATTGCCGCCTTCCTGGTCGGGGGCGCGCTGATGCTGGGCAAGGCCGGCCAGAAAGGCCCCAGCCAGGGGCCCCTGGTGATGGCCATTCTTGCGAGCTTCGCCGGCGTGGTCATGCTGCTGCGCCCGGCCATAGACCAGAACCAGACCTTTGCCGGCCTGGTGGGCCTGATGTCGGGCCTGGGCGCCGCCTTTGCCTATATGCAGGTCATGGCGATCTCGCGCATGGGCGAGCCTGAAACCCGCACCGTGTTTTACTTTGCCGTGGGCACGGCGGTGGCCGGCGCGCTGGGCATGGCCGTCATGGGCGTAACACCCTGGAACTGGCAGCACGCGCTGTGGCTGCCGCCCATCGGCATCCTGGCCTCGCTGGGCCAGCTGGCCATGACCAAGGCCTACTCCATGTCGGAAAACCACGGCGGCACGCTGATGGTGGCCAACCTGCAATATTCGGGGATTGTGTTCGCGGCCCTCTACAGCCTGATCGTGTTTGGCGACAATATTCCCCTGATCGGCTGGGCCGGCATGGCGCTCATCATCGTGAGCGCGATTGCAGCAACGGTTTTACGCGCCCGCGCCGCGCCCAACGCCCCCGCTGAAGAGCATTAAGGAGCATGAGATGAGCTACACCACCCTGATTTCTGCAGAGCAACTGCAAGCCCTGGTCGCCTCGGCCAAACCGCTGCGCATCTTCGACTGCACCTTTGAACTGATGAAGCCGAACATCGGCCATGAGCAGTACCTGGCGTCGCACATTCCCGGCGCCGTGTATGCCAACCTGGACACCGCGCTGAGCGCCAAACACGGCGTACCCGGCGCCCACGGGGTGATCACCGCCAGCGGCGCCGACGCGCCGGCGTCCGGCGGGCGCCACCCGCTGCCCAATCGCGAGAGGTTCACCACCTGGCTTTCCAGCGTCGGATTCGGCAACGAGATGCAGGCCGTTGTCTACGACCGCAACGGCGCCAACTACTGCGGGCGCCTCTGGTGGATGCTCAAGTGGGCCGGCCATGAAAACGTCGCCGTGCTCGACGGAGGGTTGCAGGCCTGGCAGGCAGCGGGCGGCGCGGTGAACAGCGGCGAAGAGCCCGCGCATTTCCAGGCCAGCTTCCTGCTGGCACCGGCCAGGGCTACGCTGGTGTCGGTCGATACCGTGGCAGCGCAACTGGGGCGGCCAGCCCAGACCATCGTCGATGCGCGCGCCACGCCGCGCTTCAAGGGCGAGGTGGAACCGCTGGACCCGGTGGCAGGCCACATCCCCGGCGCGCTGAACCGTCCCTTCAGCAACAACATCGGGCCCGACGGCAAGTTCAAGCCGGCCGCACAGCTCAAGGCCGAGTTTGAAACCCTGCTGGCCGGGCGCGAACCGGCAAGCGTGGTGCACCACTGCGGCAGCGGCGTCAGCGCCGTGCCCAACCTGATCGCGATGGAAGTCGCCGGCCTGGGCAGAACCGGCCTCTACGCCGGCAGCTGGAGCGACTGGTGCAGCGATCCGAAGCGTCCGGTGGCGCAGGGCTAGGGCCTTCTTCCTTCAGGGCGGTCCGTCTGCGCAAAAAAAAAGCCACCTGGTCAGCCGGGTGGCTTTTTTTGAGCCCGCAAGGGACCGGTGGCAACTCGCCTTAGCTTTATTTAGTACTGCCGCTTGCCGGTACACCAGGTGCCGTCGAACCCGAGTTCGAGACAGCCGCGCTGGACTCCGGCGTCGGCATGGGGCTGGTGCTGGACGAGCCCGTCGAACTGCTGCTGGTGGAGGGTGTTGACGATGTAGAGGGCGTGGAAGGCGTGCTGGAGGACGAGGAAGGAGAGGACGAAGACGAAGGCGCGGCGCCGGTGTCCTCAACTTTTTTCCCGCAGGCGCCCAGCGCCAGCAGGGCGGCCAGGGCGACGGCCGTTGCAGCAGCGGGTTTGAATTTGGATGCGTGCATGTTTGTTCCTTTTATGAAAAATGAAAAGTCAAAGGTGAAAGTCAATCTGTCGATCGGCGAATTGGCTGAACGCCAGCCAGACATCAATTTAGCGGCGCCTTGCGGGTATGCCCCATGAGACAGCGTCCCACAGGGCTGTAGGGGTTTTTCGATGGGTCGAGTGCGGGCCGGCCGCCGCGCCCGTGTCTTCAGTGCGCGCGGCCGTGGCCCGTCAGGCGTATGCGCTTGTGCGGGTTGTCCAGCCGCGCACCCGAGGTGGGGCCGGCGCCGCGGCTGCTTCTGGAGCCGTTGTCCGGCCTGTCCCCCACCTGGCCTTTGGAAGGGCTGGGCTCGGGTTTGTGGGCGTGAAGGGTGTTGCTGCTTTTCATGGGGGCCTCCTTGGCTTGCAGGCACCGGCTTTCCGGACGGTCCGCCGCGCCTGCTGTCATGGGAATCCTGAGATCCGTTCAATTCACTTTAAAAGCCGCGCGGCATGGCAGTTGTAGGCAATGCCTGCCCATGACGTAGGAAAAAGCCTACAAAGTCCCGCCGTCCTGGGCGACGAGCCGCACCGGCGAGCGCACATGCTCGGGCCGCACGCCCACGCCGACCGCATAAGCCGGCAGCGCCTGAAGCAGCGGCCAGCGGCGCATCAGCCGCAAAGGCCAGGGCAGCGCCATGGGCGGCGCCTCGGTGCCGCGCGCCGCCAGCACCGGGCTGAGCAGGCGGTTCTGGATAGCCACCTGGGCCGCCTGGGTGAGGCGGGTCGGCAGCAGGCGCCGCTTTTCCACCTGGACCAGGAAAGGCGTCAGGGCCGCCGTGCCCACGCGCGTATCGGCCAGCGGCGCCGCCAGCGCATTGGCCGCCGCCACCGCATCCTGCACCGCCAGGTTGATGCCGACGCCGCCCACCGGCGACATGGCATGGGCCGCGTCGCCTATGCACAGCAGGCCGGGCTTGTGCCAGCGCTCCAGCCGGTCCACCGTCACGCTCAGCAGCTTGACGTCATCCCAGCTCACCAGCGCATCCATGCGGCCCGCGAAGAGCGGCGCCACCTTCACCATGTCGGCCTTGAAGGCCTCCAGCCCGCGTTCGCGCACCACCTCGATGCCGCCCTTGGGAATCACATAGGCGCATTGCCAGTAGCTGCCGCGGTCAATCATGGCCAGGAAGATGCCGGTGGTGATGCGCCCGCCTGTGGTGGAAGGGTCGCCGGGCAGCTTGGGCAGCCGCATCCACAGCACGTCGATGGGCGCGCCGAGGTCGCGCACCACCAGTCCGGCGGCGGCGCGCACCGTCGAGCGCCGGCCGTCCGCGCCTATGACCAGGTCCGCCTGCACTTGCAAGGGGCCGTTCGGCGTCATGACCCGCACACCCGTGACGCTGTCGCCGTCCTCGATCACGCCGGTGACCTCGGCGTTCTGCAGCAGGCGGAAACTCGGGAACAGTTCGGCCTCGTCGCGCACAAAATCGAGGAACTCCCACTGCGGCATCATCGCGATGAACTGGCAGCGTATACGCAGGCGCTTGAAGCTGGCCAGCACCACCTCCGTGCCGCCGACCACCGCGCGCAGCTCGCTGACCTCGTCATGCGGGCGCGCCAGGAATTTGTCCAGCAGGCCCAGTTCGTGGATCACCTGAAGGGTGGACGGGTGCACCGTGTCGCCGCGAAAGTCGCGCAGGAAGTCGGCATGCTTTTCGAGCACCAGCACCTCCACACCGGCACGCGCCAGCAGCAGGCCCAGCATCATGCCGGCCGGGCCGCCGCCGGCAATGCAGCAGCGAACCTTGAGAATGTCGGCCATGGTGTCTCCTGCGGGGAAGAAAAGTCTCCCGACCTTAAACAAGCTTGCCGGCCGGCGCAAGCTTCAGACAGAGGCTAGCCCGGCGGCGGAACCAGGCCCGGGTTCTGGCCTGCGCCGGATGAAATGCCGGGCGGCGCACCGTCATCGTCGTCATGGTTGTGGCCGTCACCCTCGGCGTGGTGGACATGGTGAGGGTGTTTGGGGCTGATCTCGGGAAACGGTTTTACGACGGGCTGGTGCAGCAACTCGGCACCCTCTGGCGCGGTATCGATCGGCATGTCGGTTCTCCCTGGAGCAGTCAAACCCTGCAGGAGGTCCGGAACGGGCCTTGTCGGGGCCCGCCGCGCATGTCCTGCCGCCCCCCAGAGGGAGCCCTATGACATTACACCGGTTTTGATTTCATTGCCGACGGCGCTTTTCCGCCTGTTTCAGCGTCATTGGCATGGGTGTGGTCTGCACTTCGCCCGGGTCCGGCGGCGTGTCCAGGGGCGGCAGCGGCTCGGGCGGGGGAACGTTGGGGTTGGTGGCCACGGCTACTTTTCCTTCTTCCCGGTCTTCCCGGCCTGGCGCGGCAAATCCCGGATCATGGCTTCGCCTTTTGTGTCGCGGCCGTCGGACGGCAGGTCGTCTTCGAGTGTCGGCTCGGGTTCCTCATTGCCCGGGCGCTTGCGGGTGCCGGAACGCGGCTGCGCCGCTTCGGCTTTATCGGTTTTTCCGGCTGGGGCTTTGGTGATCTGCACTGGTTCGGCCGGCAAGGTGTGCGCCGGCTCGTCGGGCGAACCGGCACCCAGCGGAACGCCGCCGTCCGGCGAATGGCTGCGTCGGGCGCTCATCACAGCAAACCCACCACCATGAGCGGGATGTCGTGCGTCGCCAGCGCCGCGGCGGCGGCCATGCTGGCGAAGACAGTGACAAAAAACGCGATGTAGGCGGCGGCACGCGGGCGGCGGACAATCCGCGGCTTGTGCTGCGATGCCTTACGAAGGGGCTCGCCGGTGCCGAAGGCGGTCGACGGGCGGAAGGCACTGGAAACCGTGCTGGGTTCTGAATGGAAGTTCATGGCGGGCCTGCCTTTGCACAATGGAACGGGGCTTTGGGAGGATGCTGAACTCATCTTCCCTCTCCGCCCCGGCCCGCCCTATAGGCCGCCAAGCCCAGACCTTGTCAGGCGCCGTCTGACAGCGGTGCCGCCGGGCTTCAGTGGTGGTGCGCCATCCCGCTGATCAGCGTGACCAGGCCTATCCCTATGCCCAGCCAGGCGATCTGGGCCACGGTTTCGCGGGCGGTCACGCGTTTTTGCAGCTGCGGGATCAAGTCGGCCAGTGCGACGTAGATAAAGCTGCTTGAAGCCATGATCAGGAAAAACGGCAGGTAGTCATACAGCTGGTCGACCAGCGCATAGCCCGCTACACCGCCCAGCGCGGTCACGGCGCCGGCCAGCGAGACCTTGACCAGGGCGGCGCGCCGGTTGTCCGAGGTCTGGCGCAGCACCACCAGGTCGCCCATGTGGTGGGGCACCTCGTGCACCAGCACCGCCAGCGAGGCGACGATGCCCAGCCGCAGGTCGGCCATAAAGGCCGAGGCGATCAGGATGCCGTCGCCGAAGGCATGCACGCTGTCGCCGGCCAGCACGGCCCAGCCGCCGGCTTTTCTCTCGCCATGCTCATGGCCATGGTGGCCGTGGTGGCTGTGCGCGGCATGGACGTGCCCGGTATGGTCGTGCTGCGCATGCGCTGTCACTTCGGGGCCGCGGTGCTCGCCGCCATGGTGCTCATGGCCGTGGTGCCAAAGTTCGGCCTTGTCGAGCAGGAAGAAGAACACCAGCCCCACCAGCAAGGTGGCGAACAGCTCCTTGGCGCCGGCCTGGCTCTCGAAGGCCTCGGGCAGCAGGTGCATGAAAGCCGTGGCCAGCAACGCGCCGGCGGCCAGGCTCAGCATGTGCTGGGTATAGCGGGCCAGCAAGCCAAAGCTCAGCAAAGCCGCCAGCCACACGCTGCCGATGCCGGCGGCCAGGGTTCCCATCAAGATTGCTAGCAAAGTCATAGCTGCTTACGCTCGTATTTATTGGGTTGGAGCCCGAAGTCATTCACAAACACCCATGGAGGTTACACCACAGACGACAAAACCCCGGGCGTGGCATCCAGATGCCTGCGGCCGGGGTTGTTTTTATCTTATCAAGCGTGTCAAGGGGGCATGAAAAAAAGCCGCCGACCCGGGCGGGCATGACGGCTTGGCTTCAACGATGCTGCCCCCTGGTGGCTTTTAAGGGGTTCCAGAAATTCAATTACCGGGATGCAGGGCAAGGCGCCCGGAGCGCAGGAACCGGAATGCACTTGCGGTGCATGAGGATTCCGAGCACCGCGCAACGCCGCCATGCGCCCGGAAATTGGATTTATGGTCCCCTTAGGCGACGCCGTGGGTTTTGAACCATTCCAGTGCGCGCTTGAAGCCGTCGTCCGCGGCATCCTTGCGGTAGCTCGGGCGGTAATCAGCATGGAAGGCGTGGGGTGCCTGCGGGTAGACCACAAATTCAGAGGCGGCTGCGGCCTTGTTGCCCTTGGCGCCGGCTTCGGCGAGTGCGTCCTTCATCTGGTTGACGGTGGTCAGCGGGATGCCGCCGTCCTGGCCGCCGTACAGGCCGAGCACCGGGGCCTTCAGGCCTGCCGCCAGGTCCAGCGGGTGCTTGGGCGTGAGGGCCGAGGGCTGGCCGACCAGGCGGCCGTACCAGGCCACACCGGCCTTGACGTTCTTGCTTTGCTCGGCATACAGCCAGGTGATGCGGCCGCCCCAGCAAAAGCCGGTGATGCCGACCTTTTTGGTGTTTCCGCCGTTGGCGCCTGCCCACTTCACCGCGCCGTCCAGGTCGGCCATGACCTGCGCATCGGGTACCTTGGAGACGACTTCGGCCATGAGCTTGGCCATTTCGTTGTAGGTGCTGGGGTCGCCCTGGCGCGCATAGAGTTCGGGGGCGATGGCCAGGTAGCCGGCCTTGGCGAAGCGCCGCGCGGTGTCGGCGATGTATTCGTGCACGCCGAAGATTTCCTGGATCACCAGCACCACCGGCAGGTTGGTCTTGCCGGCCGGCGCCGCGAAAAACGCGGGCACCTTGAAGCCGTTGACCTCATACGTGGTCTCGCCGGTTTTCAGGCCTTGCGAGGATGTCTTGATCGCGGTCTGCGCCATGATGGGCATGGCGGTGGCGGCATACCCGACCCCCAGTGCCGTCTTGAGCGCGGTGCGGCGGCTGGCGCCGGCTTCGGTGGAGCGCCCGGGCAGCAGCGCGTCGAAGTCTTTTTTCTGGTCGTGTTCAAGCATGGCGGTTTCCTCACAAATAGTTGTTGGGGGTCAAACGGAAAACAGTCGGAGTCTATGCGGCCCCGGAAGTTCTTGCCACCGCGGGGCGATGACACGGTGTTTTCCCTTGCCCCCTCGCCCTCCCCGCCAGTGCCCCGCCCTCAGACGATCTTGACGCTGAGCTCCGGCAGGCCGTCGATGTGGCATTCAATGACGTCGCCCTTGACCACCGGGCCCACGTTCTCGGGTGTGCCTGAATAGATGATGTCGCCGGGAAACAGCTCAAAGGCCTCGGACAGCTTGGAGATCTGCTCGGCCACCGACCAGATCATGTGGTTCAGCGTGGCCTGCTGCTTGACCTGGCCGTTGACCTTGAGCCAGATCGCGCCCTTGGTGTAGTGGCCGGTCTGCGCGACCTTGTGGATGGGGCCTATGGGTGCCGAGCGGTCAAAGCTCTTGCCGATTTCCCAGGGCTTTTTCTGGTCGCCCATGCCGCGCTGCAGGTCGCGCCGCGTCATGTCCAGGCCCAGCGCATAGCCGTAGACGAGGTCCAGTGCCTTGTCCATCGGAATGTTGCGCCCGCCCTTGGCCAGCGCCGCCACCAGTTCCACTTCATAGTGGTAGTTCTTGGTCAGCGTGGGATAGGGATGGTCGGCGACCTTGCCGGGCGGCACCACCTGGATGGCGTCCGTCGGCTTCTGGAAGAAGAATGGCGGCTCGCGGCTCGGGTCGGAGCCCATCTCGATCGCATGGGCCGCGTAGTTGCGGCCTATGCAGTAGATGCGGCGCACCGGGAACATCTCACTGCTGCCCGCGATCGGGATGTAGGTCCCGGCCACACCGAAAGGCGTCGCCGGTGCATTGGCCGCCGTGCCGGGTGTGGCGCAGCCGACGACGGCACCTGTCGCCATCAAGGCGCCTGTCTGCAGAATTCCGCGTTTGCTCATGTCTGGTTTTGTCATGTATGTCTCCTGGGATTGATGAAAGCTGGAGCTTGTTGTGAGCTTTTTTCTCCAACCATCGAGCTTAGGGCGCACAAGGGTCGCGCAGGCAGACGCAATTACGCATTTACCGGACGATTCAATGCAGTGCTGCTGCACCGCAGCAGGCCTCAGGCTGTACCTGATATCTTGGCGCGCACGCTGTCGCGGTAAGCCTTGGGCGTCTGGCCGAAGCGCTGGCGGAAACGCCGCGCAAAATAGGCCTCGTCGGCAAAACCCGAGGCGTGGGCGATGCTCGCGATGCGCTGGCTGCTGTGCGCCAGCTGCTCCTGCGCGAACTCGAGCCGCCGCTCGGTCACCAGGTCGGTGAAGGTCTTGCCGGTTTCCTTCTTTAAAAGGTGCGCGAGGTAGTTGGGCGAGAGGAAGGCCGCCGCCGCCGCGTCGGCCAGCGTGACTTCGCCGGCCAGGTGCTCGCGGATGTAGCGCACCGCCCGCTGCAGGCTGGCGCGCCGGCTGCCCTGCTGGGCCTGGCCGGCCGAAAAGCGCAGCAAATCGGCCTCGTACTTGCGGCAGACCAAGCCTATCAGTTGCAGCATCAGGCCACGGATCATCTCGATGGAACCAAAGCGGCGGTGCGCGTTTTCAAAGGCGAGCTTTTCGAGCAGCACCTCGATCTCCGGGAACTCGTCTTCTGAAAAATAGAAGTCGGCGTATTCCTGGAACAAAAACGGCGCCAGTTCGGGCGCGCGGCTCAAGGGCACGTCTTCCAGGTCCAGCGGGTCCACGTCCAGCCCCGGGCGCAGGAACTGCTGCGACATATTGATGATGACGTAGCGCGAACCCTCGGGATGCGGGATCACGTGCACACGGTAGGGCAGGATAAAACTCAGGTAACCGCGCCGGAAAGGCCGCACCGTGCCGGCCACGTTCTGTTCGGTGTCGCCCTGCAGGCTGATCTGGATCTGGAAATACTCGTGCCGGTGCGGGCGCACCAGCGGCGGCCGCACCAGTTGGGACCGGATGTCGAAGTCCAGGTGGTCGGCCCGCTCGGACATGCCGTAGGTCTTGATGTCTGTCATGGGCCGTATTCTCGGGCCAGCCCTTCCCATCGTTGCTCTTTTCCCTCATCTTAAATTTCTGTCTTGACAGAAATTACAGATAGCATATAGTCGGAGCCATGGAACTCAGCCCCGTCGCCCGCAAATTTGTCGTCCACTGGGGAGAAATGGGCACCGCCTGGGGGGTGAACCGCACCGTCTCCCAAATCCATGCCCTGCTCTTCTTCCATGGCCGCCCGCTGCATGCGGAAGACATCGCCGACACGCTGGCCGTGGCGCGCTCCAATGTCAGCACCAGCCTCAAAGAGCTGCTGAACTGGAACCTGATACGCGCCACCCACGTGCTGGGCGACAGGCGCGACTATTACGAAACCTCGCTTGACGTCTGGGAACTGTTCCGCACCGTGGTGCGTGAGCGCAAAGAGCGCGAATACGACCCGACGGTGCGCATGCTGCGCGAACTCGTGAAAGACCAGGGCTTTGAGGCCGAGCCCGCCGACGCGCAGGACCGCGTGCGCGAAACCCTGAGGCTGATGGAATCGCTGGGCCTGTGGGCCGACGAGATGCTGCGCCTGTCGCCCAACACCCTCGAAAAAGTGCTGCGCATGGGCGCCAGCGTGCAGAAATTCGTGCGCGGCGACAGCGATGCCAAACCCATGGACCCTTCGGAGTTGCTGCCGCCCACCTTCTGAAAGGCCGGTGGCTTTTTTTTGGATATTGATTTCTGTTTGTAATGAAATTTCTAAAGGAGAGAAACATGCCTGCAATTCACGACACCAGCCGCCTGGGCCATACGGGGAATACGGGCACGCCCGGCAACACCCGCTATGACAGTTTCAAGGCCACCATGGACCCGGCCATCTACCCGCTGACCCTGTATTACGAATCGGCCTGCCCGCTGTGCAATGCCGAGATGAGCAACCTGATGCTGCGCAACACCAAAGGCCACCTGCGTTTTGCCGACGTCTCGGCGCCGGATTTTGCCGACCTGCCCGCGGGCGCCACGATGCAGGACCTGCTGGCGCTGATCCATGCGCGCACGGCCGACGGCCGGGTGCTCAAAGGCGTAGAAGTGTTCCGGCTGGCCTACGAGGCCGTCGGCCTGGGATGGGTCAGCGGCGCCATGCGTTTGCCATTGTTGCGCCCGCTGGCCGAATGGGGCTACCCGGTGCTGGCACGCAATCGCCACCGCATCCCGCGCGGCCTGGTGCGGCTGATGTTTGAAGGCGCCGTGCGCCGCGCCGCCGAACGCTCGGCCGCCGCGCGTTGCGATGCCGCCAGCTGCCCACGCTAAGCCATCACGTCAAGCACATCACGTTCAACAAGGAAAGGAACACTGTCATGAATGCCAACCTCGATGCCAACCTGTTTTTTGTCTCGCTGCTGATCGCGCTGGCCGGGCCCATCATCGCCATCAGCTACCTCAAGCCCATACTCCACAAGGTGTTGCGCATGCTGTGCGACGCGGACGGCGGCGCGGAGTTCTGGATACGCTGCGCCTACCTGCTGGCGGTCTCGGGCACCCTGCTGCTGATGCTGAGCTTCGGCGAATTCAGCGACCGCAGCAGCCTGGTCGACGCGGTGCGCCGCTCACTGGGGCTGGTGATGGCGGGCGTATTCCTCACCGTGGCCATCATCTCCCGCAACGTCTGGACGCAGGTACGCCAATGGGTCGCCGCACGGGAACTGGCCGCCCACGTGCAGAGTGCCCGACCCGCCGCGCCGGCTGCGCCGCCTGTCGTCGTCGCCGCCGGCACACCCTGAAGGCGAGCGCACACAAGAACTCAAAGCCATCACACGGGGAGGCCATGCCATGTCTTCGACCAGCAGGGAAAACCGCAACACCGCCGGCGCCAGGCCCCGTCCCACGCAGGTCCGCTGGGACGACCTTGTAGCACTGCGCCCGCGCCAGGTCGCGCTGAACCTGGGCCTTTCCGCCCCCTGGCTGGCCGGCTCGCTGTGGGCCGCGCAGCAAGACCTGTACTGGCTGGCGATGCCGCTGTCGGCGGCATTTTTCCTCACGGCGCTGCGCCAGGCCCATGACAGCTACCACGCCAGCATAGGCGTGCCGCGCCGCTGGCTGGACGCCGTGCTGTCGCTGCTGACCCTGGGCATGCTGTGTTCAACCCACGCCATACGCCACACCCACCTGGCGCACCACCGCAATCCGCTGGGCGAGGGCGACGAGGAAGGCGGCTGGGCACGGCAACCCGCCTGGCGCGCCCTGCTGCTGGGCCCCTTGTTCAGCCTGCGCACCCACGCGCAGGCGCTGCGCGATGGCAGCCGGCGCACGCGGCGCTGGGTGTGGGCGGAGCTGCTGCTGATCGCCATCGTCTGGCTGGCCGCCGTGGTGGCCGAGCAAGCCTGGCTGCGCTACCACGTGGTGGCGATGCTGGGCTCGAATGCCCTGGTCGGATTTTTTGCGGTGTGGAGCGTGCACCACGGCTGCGATGCGGACGGCGTGTTTGCCCGGACCGAAAGGCGCGCCTGGGTCAACCGGCTGACCGTGAACCTGCTCTACCACGTCGAACACCACCTCTACCCCGCCGTGCCGGCCAATCACCTGCCCGCACTTGCACGCCGGTTGGACGCCGTCGCGCCGCAATGGACAGTGGTGCGTGTGCTGGGGTCGACGACAGCTAGCGCGCCGGAACGGCAGGCCCAGCGTGCTGCATGACCACCGCACGCACGCCATCAACGACCTTCGCCATGCGCCGGTAATCCAGCCTGTCCGCCGTGTCCTGCGGCGTGTGATAAGCCTTGTTCCTGTAAAAAGCCGTGTCGGTGACCATCATTCCGACATAGCCCTCATTCCAGTAATTAAGGTGGTCCGAGAAATCGACCCCCACCACAAAACCCGGCGCATTGATGGAGTACACCGGCAGGTCGGAAGCCGATTTCATCGCGGCCTTCACCTGGCGCGCGACGTCGCCGTCCTGGTAGAAGCCCACCAGAGAGATGAAGTTCCCGGTGGTCGGGTAGATGGCATTGAGAAGCCGCACGGGATGGTCCTGGCTTCCCGGCTCGTCACTGAAGTAACCGATGCACTCGAGCGACAACATGAGGGTCGCGCGCTTGCCGGTCTCAGCCAGAGAGCGGGCATGGATGGCGCTGCCCATATAAGGTGTGCGGAAAAACGGAGGCTCTTCATTCGTGTAGACCACCAGTTCCACCCGCTGGCGGAAAGTTTGTCCCTTGAGCAGCCGCGCCAATTCAACGAGGCCCGCCACGCCGCTGGCGTTATCGTCCGCACCGGGCTGCTCGCCCGCCACGTCGTAGTGGGCGCCCACCACCATCACCTCGGGTGTATCGGGGCCCAGCTTCACGACCAGGTTGCGGTAGGGCCTGCCCTCAGCCGTGAAGCGCTGGCTCTCGACCTTGAGGCCCAGCGCGACCAACTGTGACTCCAGATAGACGGCAGCGCCATTCAGGCGTGGGGCGTTGTCAAAAGTGCGGTCCGGGAAATCGGTGGAGAGCTTATGGACCAACTGCTTCAGCCTCACGGCGGATGCGGTTTGCGTTGCCGGGGCCGCCGTTTCGCCGGCCGACACAAAGGGCTGGGTCAGGCGGTACCAGGCATATCCCGCCGCGGCACCCGCCACCAGCAAGGTCAGCACGACGCCGGCGACGAGGATTTTCCAGCCTCTCCTCACCCGCGAACCCACCGCAGGGGGACTGGAGAGCGGCTTAATGGGCCTTGTCCCAGTTGGGGCCAATGCCAATCTCGGCCAGCAGCGGCACTTTCAGGTCCGCCACGCCGGCCATCAGGCGCGGGATCTCGGTGCGCACCCATTCGACTTCCGCCTCGGGCACCTCGAACACCAGTTCGTCGTGCACCTGCATGATCATCTTGGTGGCGCGTTTCTCTTCATCGAGTACCTGCTGCACCTTGTTCATGCTGAGCTTGATCAGGTCGGCCGCCGTGCCCTGCATGGGCGCGTTGATGGCCTGCCGTTCCGCGGCCTTTTTGCGCGGGCCGTTGCCGCCATTGATTTCCGACAGGTAGAGGCGCCGGCCGAAGACGGTTTCGACGTAATGGTGTTGCTGGGCGAACACCACGGTCTGGTCCATGTAGTTCTTGACGCCGGGATAGCGCTGGAAATATTTGTCGATATAGGCCGCAGCGGCCTTGGTTTCTATGCCCAGGTTGCGCGCCAGGCCAAAGCTGCTCATGCCGTAGATCAGGCCGAAGTTGATGACCTTGGCGTAGCGGCGCTGTTCATTACTGACCTGCTCCAGCGCCACGCCGAACACTTCGGCGGCCGTCGCGCGGTGCACGTCCAGGCCGTTGGTGAATGCGCTCAGCAGTGCCTCATCGCCGCTGATGTGGGCCATGATGCGCAGCTCGATCTGTGAATAGTCGGCGCTGGCGATCACGCTGCCGGCGGGCGCTATGAAAGCCTCGCGCACACGCCGGCCTTCCACCGTGCGTATCGGAATGTTCTGCAGGTTGGGGTCGTTGCTCGAAAGCCGCCCAGTCACCGCGACGGCCTGCGCGTAGTGGGTGTGCACGCGGCCCGTGCGGGGCAGCGCCAGTTGCGCGAGCTTGTCGGTGTAGGTGCCCTTGAGTTTGCTGAGCGAGCGGTGCTCAAGCAGCTTGGCGGGCAGCGGATAGTCTTCGGCCAGCTTTTCGAGCACTTCTTCATCGGTGCTGCGCGCGCCGCTGGGGGTTTTCTTGATGACCGGCATGCCGAGCTTGTCGAAAAAGATCTCACCCAGCTGCTTGGGGCTGCCCAGGTTGAAAGGCTGGCCGGCGATCTCGTAGGCCTCGGCTTCCAGCTGGATGATGCGCTGGCCCAGCTCATGGCTTTGCGCGGCCAGGGTGGGCGCGTCGATCATGACGCCGTTGCGCTCGATGCGGTACAGCGTCTCGCTGCTCTGCATTTCCAGCTCATAGATAAACCGCAGCTTCTCATTGGCCTGGATCTGCGGCCACAACACGCGGTGCACGTCCAGCGTCTGGTCGGAGTCTTCGCAGGAATACTCGGCGGCTTTGGCGATGTCGACCTGGTTGAACTTGATCTGGTGCGCGCCCTTGCCGCACAGGTCTTCGTAGTTGATGCCGCTGCGGCCCACATGCCGCTCGGCCAGGCTGGCCAGGCCGTGCGGCTTGGTCACTTCCAGCACATAGCTTTGCAGCATGGTGTCGTGCGCATAACCCTGCACTTCGACGCCGTGGTTGGCGAACACATGGCGGTCGTATTTGACGTGCTGGCCCAGCTTGGGCTTGGCCGGGTTTTCCAGCCAGGGTTTGAGGCGCGCCAGCACTTCGTCGCGCGGCAATTGCGCGGGCGCGTCGGGGTAGTCGTGCGTGAGCGGAATGTAGGCTGCCTCGCCGGGCTTGACGCTGAAGCTCAGGCCGACGATTTCGGCCAGCATTTCGTCGAGCGAGGTGGTTTCGGTGTCCAGCGCGACGAGTTCGGCCGCTTCGATCCTGGCCAGCCAGCGGTCGAAGGCTTCCCAGGTCAGCACCGTGTCGTAGTTCAGGTTGCTGGCGCGCTGGGCCGGCGGGGCCTCGGGTGTGGCCGGCTCATCAAACAAGCCCGGCGAGTCCGACGAAGCCGCAGCTTTGCCGGCCTTGGGGTGCCGTCCTTCGGGCCCGGCGGGCAACTCGGCGGGCATGCTTTCGGTGTCGATCTGCCGGACCAGACCCTTGAAGCCGTATTTTTCATAAAAAGCCTTCAGGGCTTCCGTCTGCTGCCCGCCTATGGCGATGTCGTCCAGGGCCGGCAGGCCGGCGATGTACGCGTCCAGCTCGCAGTCCTTCTTGATGGTCAGCAGCTCACGGCCCTTGGGCAGCCAGTCCAGCGACTGGCGCAGGTTTTCGCCGACCACGCCCTTGATCTCGCCGGCGCGGGCCACCAGCGCGTCCAGAGAGCCGTATTCGAGCAGCCACTTCACAGCAGTCTTCGGGCCGACCTTGGGCACGCCGGGCACATTGTCGACCGCGTCACCCACCAGCGCCTGGTAGTCCACCATCAAACGGGGCGGTACGCCGAACTCCGCCTCGACACCGGCCATGTCGCGGCGGCGGTCGTTCATGGTGTCGATGACGGTGATGTTTTCGTCGACCAGTTGGCTCAAGTCCTTGTCGCCGCTGGAGATGACAACTTCAATGCCCTGGGTGGACGCCAGGCAGGCCAGCGTGCCGATCACGTCGTCGGCCTCCACGCCGGGCACGTCCAGCACCTTCCAGCCCAGGAGGCGCACCACTTCGTGGATGGGCTCGACCTGGCTGCGCAGGTCGTCGGGCATGGGCGAGCGCTGGGCTTTGTACTCGGGGTAAAGGGCGTCGCGGAAGGTCGGCCCCTTGGCGTCGAACACGCAGGCGGCGAAATCGGCGCGCACGTCCTTGCGCAGCTTCTGCATCATGTTGACCATGCCGCGTATGGCCCCCGTGGCCGGGCTGGTCGGGTCGCCCGGGTTGGCGCGCAAGTCGGGCATGGCATGGAAGGCGCGATACAGGTAGCTGGAGCCGTCCACCAGCAGCAGCGTTTTTTTGTCGGTACTCATGGGGCCTGATTGTCGGGGATATCGGCCCACCCCTGCCGAGCCGGTGCAAGCGGCCGGCACCGGCCCGGGCAAGGGCGTTTCGCCTACACGGCCAGCGCCCTAATTACGACAGGCGGGGCTTTGTCGCCCGCCTTCCGCAGGCCTACAATGCAGGCATGAACCACGCTCTCCGCCTCCTTATCGCTGCCGCCGCAGCGCTGCCGCTGGCCGCGGCCATGGCCCAGGCACCCGCGCAAAACGCGGCGCCGCCCGCGAGGATGGAGGCGCCCGCGCCGGCCACGGCGGGCCGGCCCGACCAGGCCATCCAGCGCATACGCACCGAGGATGCCGGCACCCGCATCGACGAGCTGCGCGTGGGCGGCGAAACCCAGCAGATCATCGTGCAGCCCAAAACCGGCGGCGCGGCCTATGAGGTCAAGCCGGCCGAAGGCGCGCGCGGCACCGCACCGGGCTCGACCAGCAACGACACCAACGGCTCGCGCGTGTGGAACGTGCTGAAGTTCTGATTTCCGCTCCTCTTCCAGACACGATTCACAATTCCAAGAATTCCAGGGCTCAGTTTCAGGCATGGCCGTATATACCGAAGTCTCGTTTGACGAGGCTGCAGCGTTCTTGAACGCCCTGAACCTGGGGCAGCTGCAGAACATCAAGGGTGCCGCGGGCGGCATCGAAAACACCAACTACTTTGTGGACACCGACCAGGGCCAGTACGTGCTGACCCTGTTTGAGCGCCTGAGCTTTGAGCAACTGCCGTTCTACCTGCACCTGATGCAGCACCTGGCGGCGCACGGCATCCCGGTGCCCGACCCTGCGGGTGATCCCAAAGGCAACATCCTGCACGAGCTCAAGGGCAAACCCGCTTCGGTTGTTACCAAGTTGCGCGGCCACAGCGAACTCGCGCCCAGCGCCGCGCATTGCGCCGGCGTGGGCGAGGCGCTGGCGCGCATGCACCTGGCGGGCCTGGACTACCCCCGGCGCCAGCCCAACCTGCGCGGCCTGGACTGGTGGAATGAGACGGTGCCGGTGGTGCTGCCTCACCTCACGCCCGAACAAAGCAGCCTGATCCTGGGCGAGCTGGCCTACCAGAACCATGTGGCCGCCTCCTCCGCCTGCCGCAGCCTGCCGCGCGGCGTGGTGCATGCCGACCTGTTCCGCGACAACGTGATGTTCGAGGACGGCAAGCTCACCGGTTTTTTCGACTTTTACTTCGCCGGCTGCGACAGCTTTCTGTTCGACCTCGCGGTCTGCCTCAACGACTGGTGCATAGACCTGGCCACCGGCGCCAAAGACGAGGAACGCTCCGCGGCCTTCGTCGCGGCCTACCAGGCGGTGCGCCCGCTGACCGCGCAGGAACGCCAGTTGCTGCCGGCCATGCAGCGTGCCGGCGCCCTGCGCTTCTGGCTGTCGCGGCTGTGGGATTTGCACCTGCCGCGCGAAGCCGCCGTGCTCAAGGCGCACGACCCCACCCATTTCGAGCGTGTGCTGCGCGAGCGGCTTGCGCAGCCTTACGTTCTTTAGGCCTGCCGGGCCCGGCAGGGCCGGATTTCCAGCCCCGCCGCAGCGCCCGCCGGTTTAAGGCACACTGCCCTTGCAATCCCTGCCGGTTCCAGCGCCGGCCACCCATTCCCCGAAGTCCCGAAGACCATGAAACTCAACATCGTTCCCGCGAGCACCGGCATCACCTGGGTCAAGCTGGGCGTTAAAACCTTTTTGCAGCAGCCGCTGGCCATGTCGGGCCTGTTCTTCCTTTATATGGCGGTGGGGACGCTGCTGTCGCTGTTGCCGGTGCTGGGGCTGATCCTGGCGTTCATGATCGTGCCGGCCGCCACGCTGGGCCTGATGGCCGCCACGCAGGAAGCGGTCAAAGGCAAATTCCCCATGCCCACGGTGCTGCTAAGCGCCTTTCGCGCGGGCCGCCAGAGAATGCGCGCCATGCTGGTCCTGGGCGGACTGTATGCGGCGGCCTGCCTGCTGATCGTGATGGTCGTGCCCTTCCTGGTGGATGCGCCACCGGTGCCGCCTGTTGCGCCCGCAACGGCCGAAGCCGGCCGCGACGCCATGCTGGCGCCGCAATTCCAGCTGACCATGCTGGTCACCATGCTGCTGTACCTGCCCGTCTCGCTGCTGTTCTGGCATGCGCCGGCGCTGGTCCACTGGCATGGTGTTTCGCCGGTCAAGAGCCTGTTTTTCAGTTTTGTCGCCTGCATACGCAACGCCGGCGCCTTCCTGATGTACGGCCTGGGCTGGTTCGGCGTGTTCCTGGGCATGGGCATCGTGCTCAGCATCATCACCGGCCTGACAGGCAGTGCCACCCTCATGGCCGCGGCCATGATGCCGCTGGCCCTGCTCATGGCAGCCATGTTTTCCACCTCGATTTACTTCACGTTTCGTGATAGCTTCGTGGCCACGCCACCCGACGATTCGACGGGGAGCGCTGAGGACGCCGATAACACCGACGAAAAACCCTGACGACCCCACCGTTATCCCAGGAGATTCTTCATGACCCAGCACCAGTTGCAAGGCCGTAGCGAAAAAGAGATTTTGTGGTTCCAGAGGCGTGACACGCTCAAGGCCGCCGCGGCCTGGGTCGCCATGGGCGGGCTGCCCGCCGCCATGGCCCAGCAGCGCAGCAACATCGTCGAACTCCGGGGCGACGCCCTGCTCAACGGCAACCGGCTGCAAAACGGCCAGACCATCATGACCGGGGACCAGATACAGACCGGGCCGGGCTCCAACCTGATGTTCGTCATCGGCAACTCGGCCTTCCAGGTGCGCGAGAACTCGGTGATGACGGTGGAGCGCGGCAGCACGCTCAACACCGTGAGCCTGCTGCGCATGATCACGGGTGCCGTGGTCAGCGTCTGGGGCAAGGGCAGCAACCGCTCCATCATCATGCCCACCCTGACGGCCGGCATACGCGGCACGGGCGTTTACGCCGAGGTCTTCGCCGACCAGGGGAATCGCAGCTACTTCTGCAACTGCTATGGCACGGTCGACATGGAGTCGAACGGCCAGAAAGTCGTCTCGCAGTCCAGTTACCACCAGGCCTTCTGGGGTGAAGTGGCTCCCCGGGACGGCCGCCAGCTGACCCCCGCCAATGCGATCAACCACAGCGACGAGGAACTGGAATTCCTGGCCGGCCTGGTCAACCAGCAGACGGCCTGGCAGATCACCGGGAAAAAGGGCGTCAAGGACGGCCGGGGCTATATGGATCCGCAGCCGGGCCAGATGCACCCGGCGCAGATGCCGATGCTCCCAGCAACCCGGTAAACGCTAGACCACGGTCAATTTAGCCACGCTCAGCGCCAGCCATTTCACGCCGTGCCGCGTGAAATTGATCTGCGCGCGGGCATCGTCGCCGCTGCCTTCGAGCATCATCACCTTGCCCTCCCCGAACTTGGCGTGAAACACCTCCATGCCGGTCTTGAGGCCGTGCGAAGGCGCGCTCTTCTGCGGCGGCACCGGGGGGTTGGCAAAACGCTCTGAGGCGCCGGCCTTGGACGAAAACACGCTGCTGGCCCAGTCCTTGCGCCCGCCGCCCGCATTGCCGCTTCCACCCCAGGCACCCGAGCCCATGCCCGAGGCAAAACCCTGGTTCTTGGGCGTGATCCACTTGAGCGCGGCTTCCGGCAACTCGTCAAAAAATCGGCTCTTGAGGTTGTAGCGCGTCTGCCCGTGCAGCATGCGGGTCTGCGAATGGCTGAGGTAAAGCCGCTTGCGCGCGCGCGTGATGGCGACGTACATCAGGCGGCGCTCCTCCTCGAGCCCATCGCGGTCGCTCATGGAGTTCTCGTGCGGGAAGATGCCGTCTTCCAGGCCGGTGATGAAAACGCAGTCGAACTCCAGCCCTTTGGAAGAATGCACGGTCATGAGCTGCACCGCGTCCTGGCCGGCTTGCGCCTGGTTGTCGCCGGATTCAAGTGCCGCATGCGTCAGGAAGGCCGCCAGCGGCGACAGCGTTTCGCCGGTTTCGGTGTCGGGCGCCAGGGCCTCGGGCAGGGGCTCGTTGAGCTGTGGCGCGGACGCGTCCAGCCCCTGGCTGGCCGGCGACTGCGTGAGCCGGGCGCCCAGTTCGTCGACCGGCAACGCCACCGCATCGCGGCCGAAGCCTTCCTGGCTGACAAAGGACTCGGCGGCGTTGACCAGTTCGGCCAGATTCTCCAGCCGGTCCTGGCCTTCCTTTTCGGTCTTGTAGTGTTCCTCGAGGCCGCTGTGCTGCAGCACCAACTCGATGATCTCGCGCAGCGTCAGGCCTGTGGTCTGTTCGCGCAGCACGTCGATCTTGGCCGCGAAGGCGCTCAGGTTGGCGCCGGCCTTGCCCGGCACGGCGCTCACGCCGTCGTAGAGCGAGCAGCCCGCGGCGCGCGCGGTGTCCTGCAGTTGCTCGATGCTGCGCGCGCCTATGCCGCGCGGCGGGAAGTTGACGACGCGCATGAAGCTGGTGTCGTCGTGCGGGTTCTCCAGCAGGCGCAGGTAAGCCAGCGCATGCTTGATTTCGGCGCGCTCGAAAAAGCGCAAGCCGCCGTAGACGCGGTAGGGCACGCCGGCGTTAAAAAGCGCCGTTTCCATCACCCGGCTTTGCGCATTGCTGCGGTAGAGCAGCGCGATCTCCTTGCGCTCCACGCCGTCGCGCACCAGCTGCTTGACCTCGTCGACAAACCACTGCGCTTCGGCAAAGTCGGTGGCGGATTCATACACCCGCACCGGCTCGCCGGGGCCGGCCTCGGTGCGCAGGTTTTTGCCCAGGCGCTTGCTGTTGTGGCTGATCAGTTCGTTGGCCGAATCGAGGATGTTGCCGAAGCTGCGGTAGTTGCGCTCCAGCTTGATCTGGTGCTGCACCTCGAATTCGCGCACGAAATCGGCCATATTGCCCACACGCGCACCGCGAAAGGCGTAAATGCTCTGGTCGTCGTCACCCACGGCGATCACCGAGCCGCCGGGCATGGCGTTGGCGCCCTGGATTGCGTCCGGGCCCTGCCCCGCCAGCATCTTGATCCAGGCGTATTGCAATTTGTTGGTGTCCTGGAACTCGTCGATCAGGATGTGGCGGAAACGCCGCTGGTAATGTTCGCGCACCGGCGCGTTGTCGCGCAGCAGCTCGTAGCTGCGCAGCATGAGCTCGCCGAAATCGACCACGCCTTCGCGCTGGCACTGCTCTTCATAGAGGGCGTAGATTTCGACTTTCTTGCGCCCTTCCTCGTCGCGCACCTGGACGTCCTTGGCGCGCAGGCCGTCTTCCTTGTTTCCGGCAATGAACCACATCAGCTGTTTGGGCGGAAAACGCTCGTCGTCGACGTTGTGCTGCTTGCACAGGCGCTTGATGGCCGAGAGCTGGTCCTGCGTGTCCAGTATCTGGAAGCTCTGCGGCAGGTTGGCCAGCTTGTAGTGGGCGCGCAAAAAGCGGTTGCACAGGCCGTGGAAGGTGCCTATCCACATGCCGCGCACGTTCACCGGCAGCATGGCCGACAGGCGCGCCAGCATTTCCTTGGCGGCCTTGTTGGTAAAGGTCACGGCCAGGATACCGCCCGGCGAGACCTGGCCGGTCTGCAGCAGCCAGGCGATGCGCGTCGTCAACACGCGGGTCTTGCCGGAGCCGGCCCCCGCGAGAATCAGCGCGTGCGTGGGGGGCAAAGTCACCGCGGCCAGTTGCTCCGGGTTAAGATTTTGTAAGAGTGGGGATGTTGGCGCGACTTCTGAGAACATCCCTCATTGTAGAAAGCCCCGATGAAACCGTTTTCGCACCGCCCTTCAGCCCTGGCATTCATGTCGTTAATGGCGGCCTTTGTCGCGCTGGCCGCCGGCCAGGCCCGGGCCCAGTCCTTTTGCGCCAGCGACGGCCAGCCCAGGCCTGCGCAGCTGCTGGAACGCTTTATCAACGCCAATTGCGAAAGCTGCTGGGCCGATCCGGCCACACCCAAAGCCGCGGCCGGCCAGCTGGCGCTGGACTGGGTGCTGCCCGGCGACAAGGGCGAGGATGCGCCGCTGTCGGCCGTGGCCGCGCGCGAGGCATTGGACCGCCTGGCGGCGCTTCGCCAGGGCCCGCCCGCGCAAACCCTGGCCAGCACGCGGCCGGTCCAGGGACTCAAAGGTGCAAGCCTGCGTGTGGCCCACGGCCTGCCGCTCAGCGGCTACCTGGGCACCTCGATTGAACTCAAGCCCATCCCGGCCGCGGCCAAAGGCCGGCAGTGGACGGCCTGGCTGGCCCTGGTCGAGACCCTGCCGGCGGGCACCGAAGGCTCGCCGGTGGAGCGCAACCTGGTCAGGAATGTGCTGCAAACGCCCTGGGACGGCCGCAAGCCTCTGGCGAAGGGCTCACCCAACCGTTTCTTCGATGCGCGCTCCATGAGCATCGCGCAAGGCGCCAACCCCGAACGCATGCGGGTGCTGGGCTGGGTGGAGGATGACAAAGGCCGGGTGCTGGCCGCCGCTCAATCCCGCTGCACGCCTCAAAAATAATTTGCGCCCTTTAACCCCTTTGCTGCGCGAGCCCCGTTTCAGGGTGCATCGCCAACAACAAGGGGTTTCCATGCCACACGGCTACACCGCACGCATCGCCATCCGTTTTCTCCAGGCCGCCATGGCCGTCTGCCTCAGCCTGCCGGCGCTGGCGCTCAGCCCGGTCGCGCAGCCTCCCCAGGCCCTCAAATTCATGCCGCCGCCCGACTGGCGGCCGCCGGTGATTGCCGTCAACGCCAACACGGGCCAGCCCATCCAACTGCGCGCGGCTTCCATCGAGGTCGACCTCTTCGGCGACCAGGCGCGCACCAGCGTGGAGCTGCGCCTCTTCAATCCCAACCATCGCGTGCTCGAAGGCGAGCTGCAATTCCCGCTGCAGGAGGGCCAGGTGGTGACCGGCTTCGCGCTGGACGTCAATGGCCGGCTGCGCGACGCGGTGCCGGTGCCCAAGGCCAAGGGCCAGGAAATCTTCGAGGACATACGCCGCCGGCGCGTGGACCCGGGGCTGCTGGAAGCCGCGGCCGGCAACCAGTACAAGCTGCGTGTCTACCCGATCCCGGCCATGGGCGAGCGCCGCGTCGTCATCACCTTCACCGAAACCCTGGCGCGCCGGCTGGATGCCGGCGTGCTCAGGGTGCCGCTGGCGTTCGCATCCAGCGTGGGCCAGCTGCAGGTCAAGGTGCGCGCCCACGGCGCCGCCCGCCAGGACCTGCAACTGCTGCAAGCCCCTGCCGGCACCGAACTGGACGCCAACGCCACCGGTATGGAGCTGAGCCTGCAGAAAACCCAGTGGCAGGCACCCCAGGGCCCGTCGGGCTGGCTGCAACTGGCGCTGCGCCGCACGGGCAAGCCGCAGGTTATGGTGGGCGAGACCGGCGGCAAAACGTTTTTTGCCGGGCAGGTCGATGTGCGCGACGAATTGGTGAGGCGGCCCCTCCCCGCACACATTGCACTGGTGTGGGACGCCTCGGCCTCGGCCGCCGCGCAAACCCGCGTGCTGCCGGTGCTGGATGCCTATTTCCGCAAGCTGGGCAAACCCGTCAAGCTCAGCCTGCTGGTGGTACGCAACAAGGTCGAAGCCGTGCGTAGCTTCACGCTGGCGCCGGGGCGCTTTGACGAACTGGCCGATGTATTGCGTGCCGAGCCTTTCGACGGCTCCAGCAATTTCGACGACCTGCCGATTCCCGCCGACGTGGACACCACGCTCATGGTGACCGACGGCCTGATGACGGACGGCAAAAAACTCATTCGCTACAGCCACACGGCGCCGGTGATGGTGATCAACGGCGCCGCTTCCGCCGACATGGCGCGGCTGGCCCGGCTGGCGGACCGCACTGGCGGCGCGCTGGTGGACGCCGCGCTGCAGTCGCCCGACGAAGGCGCGCAGGCCATGCTGATGCACGGCTGGCGCATCGAGAAACTGTCCAGCCTGTCCGCGCGGCAACTCGTGACACCGACGACGCGCGTGAGCCAGGGCCGCATCGCGGTGGCGGGTGAGCTGCTGGACAGCCAGGCCCGCATCGACGTCACGCTGGTCCACCCGGACGGCCACAGGCGCACGCTGGCACTGCAAGTCGATGCCAAACCCGTAAGCGGCCATTGGCCCGGCCAGCAATGGGCCCAGTGGCGCAGCGCCGAGCTGGCCGAGAACGCGAGCCTCAACACCGGCGAACTGCAACGCATTGCGGCGGCGCATGGCATCGTGGGCCCCAACAGCTCGCTGATCGTGCTGGAGCTGGCCTCCGACTATGCGCGCTACAACCTCCCCGCCCCGCCCGAGCTGGCCGATGAAGTGGCCCGGCTGGGCCAGCAACAGCTCGCGCAGGCCACACAGACACGGCAGGCGCACATGGAAACCCTGGTGAGGCAATTTGACGAAACGCAGCGCTGGTGGGACAGGGACTTTCCCAAGAACACGCCCAAACGTGCCGAGCCCAAGGAAGAGAAGCTGATCAGCCAGGGCGGGGTGAGTGCCTTGGGCAGCGTCTCCGATACGGCGCGCTCGCGCGAGCAAGCCCCGGCTGCACCGGCGGTAGCGGCCCGCTCCTTCGCGCCCGCCGCTCCCGCTGCCGCGTCACCTGTGGCCGCCGAGGCGCGCGCCGACGCCATGGACAAGCGCAACGCCAAAGCGATGCCCGCGGCCGCGCCCGCTCCCACCATCGCGCTGCAAGCCTGGGTGCCCGACGCACCCTACATGAAGCGCCTGCAGAACGCGGGCAAGGACGAGCTCTACCGCGTCTACCTCGACGAACGCGCCGCCTGGCTCAGCAGCAGCTCTTTCTACATGGATGCGGCCGGCGTGTTCTTTGACCGCGGCCTGCCCGAACTGGGACTGCGCGTGCTCTCCAACCTGGCCGAGATGAACCTGGAAAATCGCCAGCTGCTGCGCCTTTACGCCTACCGCCTGGTGCAGGCGCGCCGCAACGACCTGGCCGTGCCGGTGTTTGAACGTATCAGCGAACTGGCGCCCAACGAGCCGCAATCCTGGCGCGACCTGGGCCTGGCGCTGGCCGAAAGCGGCCAGCCGCAGCGCGCCGTGAACGCCCTGTGGGAAGTCGTGTCGCAGCCCTGGAACGGCCGCTTCGCCGGCATCAACATGATCGCGCTGGCCGAGCTCAACGCGATTGCCGCGCAGGCCTCTACAAGCACCACCAGCGGCCAGCCGGCGCTGGACCTGGGCCGCGTGGACACACGCCTGCGCCGCAACCTGCCGCTGGCCCTGCGCGTGGTGATGGCCTGGGACAGCGACGACACCGACATCGACATGTGGGTGAGCGACCCCAATGGCGAAAGGGCGAGCTACGCCAACCGCCTGACCTACCAGGGGGGTGCCATGAGCCCGGACGCCAGGGGCGGCTACGGCCCCGAGGCGTTTTCACTCAAGGCGGCCAAGCCCGGCAAGTACGGCGTGGAGGCGCAGTTCTACGGCCACCGCCAGCAGGTGCTGTCGGCCGGCACCACGGTGATGGTGCGCGTGACGACTGGGTTCGGCACGCCGCAGGCACGCGATGAATGGACCACCTTGCGGCTCGCGCGCGGCCAGGAGACCGTGCGCGTGGCCGAGGTCGAGGTGCGCTGACGCCTCGCCTCAAAAAACAAGATGCCACTATGCATATAAAGGCTATACCGCTTTGGCGGGTACCGCCCGCATGAGAGGCGCATAGAATCAATCACCGGGCCCAAGCAATTGCGCCCGGTTTTTTGTTTCAGCCTTGCCCTTGCCGCAAGCGCTCGCAAACAAAGCCGGTCCAGTCCAAGCGCCTTCTGTTCTTCAACAGTTTTTTCAAAGGCTTGGGAATCATGGAAATCTTCGACTACGACAACATCCTGCTGCTGCCGCGCAAATGCCGCGTGGAGAGCCGTTCAGAGTGCGACGCCAGCGCGACGCTGGGCGGGCGCAGCTTCCGCATCCCGGTGGTGCCGGCCAACATGAAGACGGTGGTCAACGAGGAGATCTGCGCCTGGATGGCGAAGAACGGCTACTTCTACGTGATGCACCGCTTCGACCTGGACAACGTCCAGTTCGTGAAAGACATGAAGGCCCGCGGCGCCTACGCGTCCATCTCGCTGGGCGTGAAAAAACCCGACTATGACACGGTGGACCGCCTGGCGGCCGAGGGCCTGGTGCCCGAGTACATCACCATCGACATCGCGCACGGCCACGCCGACACGGTGCAGAAAATGATCGCCTACCTCAAGCAGAAGCTGCCGGCCTCCTTCGTGATCGCCGGCAACGTGGGCACGCCCGAGGCCGTGATAGACCTGGAAAACTGGGGCGCCGACGCGACCAAGGTCGGCATAGGCCCGGGCAAGGTCTGCATCACCAAGATGAAGACCGGCTTCGGCACCGGCGGCTGGCAGCTCTCGGCGCTCAAGTGGTGCGCGCGCGTGGCCACCAAACCCATCATTGCCGACGGCGGCATACGCGAGCATGGCGACATCGCAAAATCGGTGCGCTTCGGCGCGACCATGGTGATGATAGGTTCCATGCTCGCCGGCCTGGAAGAAAGCCCGGGCAAGACCGTCGAGGTCGACGGCAAGCTCTTCAAGGAGTACTACGGCAGCGCCTCGGACTTCAACAAGGGCGAGTACAAACACGTCGAAGGCAAGCGCATCCTGGAGCCCGTCAAGGGCACGCTGGCCGACACGCTGCGCGAGATGGAGGAAGACATCCAGAGCTCCATCAGCTACGCGGGCGGCACCAGGCTGCTGGACATCCGCAAGGTCAACTACGTCACCTTGGGCGGCGACAACGCGGGCGAACACCTGCTGATGTAAGTCCTGCCTAGCTGCGGGTCGCGCCCAGTCCCAGCAGGTCCAACGCCAGGCTGTGCAACCGATGGTCCGTCTCGGCCAGCGCATCCAGCGCGCTGAAATGGTTGCGGCGCAAATGCGATTCACAGACCGGCACGACGCCCTCGCCCCAGGCCTGCTGGATCAGCAGGTTCTGGCGCAGGAATTCCCCGCTTTCATCGGCCCCCGCCACGCTGTAGAGCGTGCCGCGGCGCGGGGCCGGCAGCAGTGCCGGGCTGGCTTTGGCCACCTGCTCGGGCGTGAGCTTGAGCGAGTCCTTGACGAAGGGCGCATGGCGCATCGGCTCCAGGTCGTAAATGCCTGAAATCGACAGCGCATTCTTCACCAGGTCCGACGGCAGGTCGCCCGCATAAGCTTTCCAGTCGCAGAGCAGCAGCATGGCCGCCAGGTGGCCGCCGGCCGAGTGCCCGGCCACCGTGATGCGGCTGGGGTCGCCGCCGTAGCGGGCGATGTGGCGCCAGGTCCAGGCCAGGGCCTTGACCATCTGCATCGTGATGTCGGGAATCGTCACCGCCGGACACAGGGCGTAGTTGGGCACGACCACACAGGCGCCTGCCTCTGTGAAAGGAGGCACGATGAAGGAATGGTCGGATTTATCGAGCGCGCGCCAGTAACCGCCGTGGATGAACACCAGCACCGGGGCGCCCTTTCCCGCTTTGACGCCTTGCGTGCCAAAGCCGCCCGCCGGAAACACATCCAGCGTTTCGCCCGCATGGTTGCCGTAGGGCACATCCACCTGGCAGGGCAGGCGCTTGCGAACCGCTTGTGAATCCTCGGCCCAGCGCGCGAAATAGGCCGGGTGGTCGGGCACCAGCGCGCGGTTGTTGTACATGCGGTCCAGCCAGGCGGGATCAAATGGGTTCATTGTTGTTCTCCTGAAAAGTGGCAAATAGCATTCAGCGGCCGCCATCTTGGCACAGCCGGGCCTGCAGGCCGGCGGCTGCGGGTAAACCCGGAATCCTTTATCGCCCAGATCGGCGTATTCTGTATACAGAGTACAGATATGACTTCCCAACTGATCAAAATCGAATCCACCCCCGACCTGGTCGACCAGGTCTACCGCAACCTGCTGGACGCCATCAGCGAAGGTTCGCTGGCGCCCGGTGCGCGCATCACGCAGGAAGAGATTGCCGCGCAACTGGCGGTCTCGCGCCAGCCGGTGCTGCAGGCCCTGCGCCTGCTCAAGAAAGACGGTTTTGTGCTGGACGCGCCCGGCCGCGGCGTGCTGGTCGCGCCGCTGGACGTGGCCTCGCTGGTGCAGATTTACCAGGTACGCAGCGCGCTCGACGCGCTGGCCGCCCGGCTGGCGGCGCAGGCCCGCGCCCGGCTGGACCCGCAGTTGGTCAGCCAGGGCCGCAAAGCCGCGCGCGGCAGCGACGTCAAAGCCATGATGGCGGCCGACGCGCGCTTTCACGCGGCGATTTATGAAGCCTCGGGCAACCCGCTGATCGCCCAAAGCGCCCAATTGCACTGGCACCACATACGCCGCGCCATGGGCGCCGTGCTGCAGGTGTCGACCATGCGCGAATCGATCTGGGACGAACACGAGGCGATCGCCGAAGCCATCGCCGCCGGCGACGCGGACAAAGCCGAAGCACTGATACGCGAGCACGGCGAAGAAGCCGGCCACAACCTGGCGGCCTTGCTGTCCAGCGCGCTGGGCCGGCCCGCCGCCTCCCCTGCCCCCTGAAGCGCCGAACAACCACCGAAGGAGACACGTGATGAGACTGAGCCCTGAACAACTCGCGCAATTCGACCGCGACGGCTACCTGTTTTTCCCCGGCCTGTTCACGCCGGAAGAAACCCGCGCGCTCAACGAAGCCGTGCCCGAGCTCTACGAGCGGCGCGAGGACTACAACATCCGCGAAAAAGGCAAGGATGCGGTGCGCACCAATTTCGCGGCGCACATGTACAGCGACCCGTTCGCCCGGCTCGCGCGGCACCCGCGCATGATAGAGCCGGTGGAAGACCTGCTGGGCGAGCAGCTCTACATGCACCAGTTCAAGATCAACGGCAAGATGGCCTTTGAAGGCGACGTCTGGCAGTGGCACCAGGACTACGGCACCTGGCTCAACGACGACATGATGCCGACCGAGCGCGCGATGAACGTGGCCATCTTCCTGGACGACGTGACCGAGCACAACGGCCCGCTGATGTTCATCCCCGGCAGCCACAAAAAAGGCGTGGTCGATGCGAAGCACGACCTCACCACCACCAGCTACCCACTCTGGACGGTTGACAACGACCTGATACGCCAGCTGGTGCAACGCGCCGGCGGCAAGCAAGGCGGCATCGTCAGCCCCAAGGGCCCGGCCGGCTCCATGATCCTGTTCCACTCCTGCCTGGTCCATGCTTCGGGCAGCAACCTCTCGCCCTTCAATCGGGTCAGCGTCTACCTGAGCCTGTGCGCCGTCAGCAACCACATCCGCCGCCACAAGCGCCCCGAATACATCGCCCACCGCGACTTCACACCCATCAGCTGCCTGCCCGACGACTGCCTGCTGAAAGACTACCCGGTGGACCTGCCGTGGAAAGACGGCGTGCCGGCTTCGGCGCTGCAGACTTCCATGGAGGAAATCACGCCCGAACGCAAGGCGGCCTGATCTCATGAACCTCTACACAAAGCTCCAGCAACGCGCAGCGGAAAACAAGCCGGTGCGCATCGGCCTGATAGGCGCCGGAAAGTTCGGCTCCATGTACCTCGCGCAAATCCCGCGTACGCCGGGTGTGCACCTGGTCGCCATCGCCGACCTCTCGCCCGACGCGGCACATACAAACCTCGCGCGCGTGGGATGGAAGCCCGAGATGGCCCAGGCCGTTTCGGCGCAGGCGGCGATCAAAGCCGGCACGACCTGGATCACCGACGACTGGCAGGCCGTGGTCACGCATCCGCAGATCGACATCATCGTGGAATGCACCGGCAACCCGATCGCCGCGGTGGAGCATTGCCTGCAGGCCTTTGCGCACGGCAAGCATGTGGTCAACGTCACGGTGGAGGCCGACGCTTTTTGCGGCCCGCTGCTGGCGCGCAAGGCGGCCGAGGCCGGCGTGGTGTATTCGCTGGCCTTTGGCGACCAGCCGGCGCTGATCTGCGACCTGGTGGACTGGGCTCGCACCTGTGGTTTCCCGGTGGTGGCGGCGGGCCGCGGCCACAAATGGCTGCCGCATTTTTGCGAATCCACGCCCGAGACGGTCTGGGGCAACTACGGCCTGACGCCCGAGCAAGCCGCGCGCGGCGGGCTGAACCCGAAAATGTTCAACAGCTTTCTCGACGGGTCCAAGCCCTCCATCGAATCGACCGCCGTGGCCAATGCTACGGGTCTGACGGTGCCCAGCAACGGCCTGCTCTACCCGCCGGCCAGCGTGGAAGACATTCCCTACGTGACACGCCCCATCAGCGAAGGCGGCGTGCTGGAGCGCAAGGGCATGGTGGAGGTCATCTCGTCACTGGAAGCCAACGGCCGCAAGATTCCCTATGACATCCGCATGGGCGTCTGGGTCACCGTCGAGGCGGAGACCGACTACATCAAGAACTGCTTTGAGGAATACAACGCCCACACCGACCCGAGCGGGCGCTACTTCACGCTGTACAAGCGCTGGCACCTGATAGGCCTGGAGGTCGGCGTGTCGGTCGCGAGCGTCGCGCTGCGCGGCGAACCGACGGGCGTGGCGACCTGCTGGAACGCCGACGTGGTGGCCACGGCCAAACGCGACCTGCAACCCGGCGACATGCTGGACGGCGAAGGCGGCTACACCGTCTGGGGCAAGCTGCTGCCGGCCAACACTTCCATGAAGATAGGCGGCCTGCCGCTGGGCCTGGCGCACCAGGTCAAGGTGGTGCGCGCGGTCAAGAAAGGCCAAAGCCTGAGCTGGAACGATGTGGCCATGGACACCTCCACCCCCGCCTACACGGTGCGCCGGGAAATGGAAGCCATGTTCGCACCGGCGCTGAAAAAAGCCGCGTAAAAAAGCGTCCGGAAACGCCGCCTAGAAAGCTCGCTGACAGCCTTCTCGCGCCGCGTGCTTCATGATGGCTGAAAGCCATTTTGAGGACACGAATGACCACCGCCAGCGACACGCCCCTTCCCCGCATTGCCTTCCTGGGCACGGGCATCATGGGGCTTCCCATGGCCAGGCGCCTCGGCGAGGCCGGCTACGCACCGCAGGTGTGGAACCGCACGCCGGCCAAGGCCGGGCCGCTGGCCGCGCTGGGCGCGGTGGTCCATGCACGGGCCGAAGCCGCGGTGGCCGGGGCCGACATCGTCATCAGCATGCTGGAAAGCGGCCCGGTGGTCGAAGCCGTGCTGTTCACGCAGGGCGTGGCCGCCGCGATGAAGCCGGGCGCGCTGTTTCTCGACATGGCGTCCATCCAGCCACGCGAAGCACGCGACCATGCGGCGCGCCTGGGCGCGCTGGGCATTTCCCACCTCGATGCGCCTGTGTCGGGCGGCCCCGGCGGTGCGGAAAGCGGCACGCTGGCCATCATGGCCGGCGGCAAGGCAGAAGACTTCGCGAAGGCCCTGCCGGTGCTGAAGCACTTCGGGCACGCGACCCACGTGGGCCCGCACGGCAGCGGCCAGCTCACCAAGCTGGCCAACCAGATGATTGTGGGCATCACCATAGGCGCGGTGGCCGAGGCGCTGCTGTTCACCTCGCGCGGCGGGGCCGACATGGCAAAAGTCAGGGAAGCCATCACCGGCGGCTTTGCCGACAGCCGCGTGCTGCAGTTGCACGGCCAGCGCATGCTGGAGCGCGACTTCGCGCCGCGCGCCCGCATGGACATCCAGCTCAAGGACATGCGCAACGCGCTGGCGACCGCGCAGGAGATCGGCTTTGAGGCGCCCATCACGGCGCTGTTCGAGCGGCTTTACGCCGAAGGCGTGGAGAACGGCCTGACCGACCTGGACCAGTCGGCGCTCTTTGTCGAACTGGCCAGCCGCAACGGCATGAGCTGAAGGCCTCCGTCGGACAACCCCGTTCAGGAGCCCAGCATGTTGACGCGCACATGCACCAGGTGGCCCACGCAGAGCTCCCTGGCGCGCACCGCATCGCGCTGCTGCAGCGCTTCCACCAGGCTGCGGTGTTCGCGCTGGTAGTCCAGCCGGCGCTCTGGCGTGGCGCTGCGACGCTTGAGCATGCCCCACTCGGCATCGGAGCGCGCCTGGTTCATCATGCGAAAGACGCCGGAGATAAAGCTGTTGTGCGCGGAGTCGGCGATGACCTCATGCAGCAGGCTGTCCCAGCGCTCGAAGTCTTCCAGCGTGGTGGCTGCTTCGGCCTTGGTGCAGCATTCGTGCATGCGCTCGAAGTCGGCTGAGTTGGCATTGCCTATCACCATCTCGATGATGGCCGGCTCCAGCGCCAGCCGGGCGCTCATGAGTTCGGCCGGGCTGGCCGAGCGCACCGGCCCGCCTTCGGCCATGGCGGCCAGCGACTCGGCGATGTGCGCGCTGACATAAGTGCCGCTGCCCACCGTCTGGGTGATCAGGCCCCGCTCCTTCAAACCCGCCAGCACGCGGCGAACGGCCGCGCGGCTCAGGCCGCTTTGCTCGCTGAAGCTGCGCTCGGTCGGAATGCGGTGGCCCGCGCGCCATTTGCGCGACTTCAGGTTGTCGAGGATGGCTTCCTGCAGGGCTGTTGCGCTGTTCATAGGCTGGGTCGAGGTGGTGTGAACAGGGAAATGGGGGATCGGTCCCGATGATAGCGGCCTGTGGGCTAAGGCCGCGTGATTAGCTAAATTGGTTCTGATTGGTTTATTCGTATTTTCCGCTAAATCATCTCTTAAAAGTAGGTGTTTTCCCGAAAAATGACGCCGAACTTGCGCAGCCTGGTTGCATATTGGTATTACTTGGTTCTACGATGGCCAAGATCAAAACGCCGCAACGAGGCCTCAACCGGAGGCCGGTACGGCCCGCCACAGGAGACAAGATTTGCGCATCGCGACTTTCCAATACCAAGGCCGGCGGCACGTCGGCCGCGTTTCGAGTGACGGCCAGAACGTCACGCCGTTTGACCTGGCGCCCGAGCAGGCGCGCACTGGCGCATTGCCGCTCATCATGGCTGGAGGCGACCTCGCGCAAGCCGCCTTGCAAGGCAGCGGAACCATCGCCATCAGCACTGTCAGGCTGGAAGCACCCCTGCCGCTGCCGCGCCGCAATATCTTTTGCGTGGGCCGCAACTACCACGCCCACGCCAAGGAGCTCTCCGCCTCGGTTTTCAAAGACAACAATGCCAATCCCGAATCCTGGCCCATCGTCTTCACCAAGGTGCCGGAATGCGTGGTCGGGCCGCATGACGACGTGGTGTTGCCGATCGGCGTATCGGAGCAGATCGACTATGAATCGGAGCTCGCCGTCGTCATCGGCAAGGGCGGCCGCAACATTTCGCGCGCAGAGGCCATGGGGCATGTGTTCGGCTACACCATCGTCAACGACGTGACCGCGCGCGACGTGCAGATGCGCCACCAGCAATGGGACCTCGGCAAGTCCTTCGACACCTTTTGCCCCATGGGCCCGTGGATCGTCACGGCTGATGAACTCGACGGCAGGCGCACCCGCGTGCGCGGCTGGGTCAACGGCGAACTGCGCCAGGACGGGCAGACCACGGACCTGATCTTCGACATCCCGACGCTGATCGAAACCTGCTCGCGTGGCATCACCCTGTACCCCGGCGACGTGATCGCCACGGGCACACCGGCCGGCGTGGGCATGGGCATGACGCCGCCGCGCTACCTCAAGGCGGGCGACATGGTGCGCGTCGAGATCGACGGCCTAGGCGCGATTGAAAACCGCTTTGTGTAGATGTAGTTTTTGAGCTTGTGTTTTTGAACAAGGCGCCGCGAAGCGCCATAACAGGAGACATTGATGAGCGACGTGAAGGTGACGTGGACGGGCGGCGTGGAACACTGGACCCACAAAAAGACGCCGGAGGGCGACATCAAGCTCTTCCTCTGGGAGAAAAAGGCCTCGCCCAAGGTGCCGCATGCGGGCACGATCTTTTTTGTGCACGGCTCGTCGATGGCCTCGCAGCCGACCTTCGACCTGCACGTGCCGGGCCGGCCGCATTCATCGGCCATGGACTGGTTCGCCGACCATGGCTTTGACACCTGGACCATGGACAACGAGGGCTACGGCCGGTCCGACAAACACCGCGACATCAACTTCGACATCAGCAATGGCGCAGACGACCTGGCCGCCGGCACCGAATATGCGATGAAGGTATCCGGCGCCAAATCGCTGCTGATGTACGGCATTTCATCGGGCGCGCTCAAGGCGGGGCTGTTCACCGAACGGCACCCGGAGCGCATCGCCAAGGTGGCGCTGGACGCTTTTGTGTGGACCGGCGAAGGCAGCCATACGCTGGAGCAGCGCAAGAAAAAACTGCCGGAATTCCTGGCCAAGAACCGGCGTCCGATTGACCGGCCCTTTGTGCACAGCATCTTCCAGCGCGACCATCCCGACACGGTAGAGCAGCGGGTAGTCGAGGCTTTTGCCGATGCCATCCTGACGCTGGACGATTCCATGCCCACAGGCACTTACGTCGACATGTGCTCCAAACTGCCGCTGCTGGACCCGAAAAAACTGACCGTGCCCACCATCATCCTGCGCGGCGAATACGACGGCATCGCCGGCATGGACGACCTGATCGACTACTTCAAGCTGCTGCCCAACATGAACAAGCAGTTCAGCGTGATGCGCGGGATTTCGCACGCGAGCTTCCAGCAGAAGAACTACATGATGGTCTACCAGATCCTGCACAGCTTTTTCACCATGCCCGAGCCTTCCTACAAGGGGTAGCGCCATGAAAATTCTCCACAAATCCGCCTTGCTCGGTGCCGCCTTGTCGCTGGCCATGGGCACGGCGTGGGCGCAGGCTTATCCGAACAAGCCGGTCAAGCTCATCGTCCCGTTCGCGCCCGGCGGTTTCACCGACGTGGTGGCACGCATCCTGGGCCAGAAGCTGTCGGTCGCCATGGGGCAGCAGTTCGTCGTCGAGAACAAGGCCGGCGCGGGTTCCACCATAGGCACGGACTTCGTCGCCAAGGCCGCGCCCGACGGCTACACGCTGGTGATGATCTCCACCACGCACGTGATCAGCCCGTGGATTTACAAAACCATGCCCTATGACCCGATCAAGAGTTTCACGGTGGTCTCCAAGCTGGTCGACTCGCCTTACGTGTTGCTGGTCAACCCCAAGGTGCCGGCCAGCAACGTGAAGGAACTGGTGGCCCTGGCCAAGGCCGCGCCGGAGACGATTCACTATGCGTCGTCGGGCAACGGCAGCTCCCAGCACCTGATGGGCGGGCTGTTTGTGTCGATGACGGGTGCCCCGCTCAAACACGTGCCCTACCGCGGCAGCGGCGGCGCGGCGACCGACCTGGTGGCGGGCGTGGTGGAAACCAGTTTCGCGGGTGTACCCAACGCGCTGTCGCAGGTGCCGCAGGGCCGGCTCAAGGCCTTCGCGGTGACCACGGCCAAACGCATTCCGCAGCTGCCCGATGTGCCGACCATGCAGGAAGCCGGCGTGCCGGGTTACGAGGCTTCGGTCTGGCTGGCCTTGCTGGCCCCTGCGGGCACGCCGAAAGAGATCGTCAACAAGCTCAATTCGGAGATTGCCAAGCTGATGAACACGCCGGACACCAGGAAGGCTTTGTACGATGCGGGCGTGGAGCCCACGCCGTCTACGCCTGAGGCGATGTCCGACTACATGGTCAAGGAAATGGACCGCTGGGGCAAGGTCGTGAAGGACATCGGCATCAAGGTCGAATAGGCGCCGCGCTAAGCGCCCACGGGACCATAAAAAAAGCCGCCGCAGACATTGCCTGCAGCGGCTTTTTGCTTGGCGGTGATTATTTAAAAATCAATCGCGAAAGGGCTTGGAGAACTTGCCGGGTTTCTTGGCCGCATCGCGGGGCACAAACACCTTGCCGGCAGGCTTGGCAAAACCAGGCTTGCGGTTGGCGAAGTCAGGGCGCGGCGCGAAGCCCTCGTTGCGGGGGGCGAAGCCTTCATTGCGCGGGGCAAAATTGCGGTCATCGCGCTGGGCGAAACCGCCGTTGTTGTTGCCGCCGCCGAAGCCGCGGTCGTCCTGGCGACGCGGGCCGCGGTCATTGAAGCCCGAACGGTCTGCGTAGTTGTTGCCGCCTTGCGGTGCGGGAGGACGGCCCTGGAAGGCGCCGCGGTCACCGCGATCGCCACCACGGTCGTCGCGGTTGTTGCCAAAGCCGGCAAAGCCGCCATTGCCAAAACCACCTGCCGGCTTGCGGCCGGCATAGCCGCCACGGTCACCACCGCCGCCGCCGAAGCTGCGGCCGCCGCGGTCACCGCCGAAGTTGCCGCGAGGGCGCTCGGAGGTGGGGGCAAAGCGCTGCTGCGGCTCCAGGCCGGCGATCACGCTGGGCTTGAGGTTTTGCTGCATGTAGTGCTCGATGTCCTGGATCTTGCGGCGGTCGCGGAACTCGGCGATGGTCATGGCCTTGCCTTCGCGGCCTGCACGGCCGGTACGGCCGATGCGGTGCACATAGTCTTCGGCTTTCATCGGCAGGCCGTAGTTGATCACGTGGGTGATGGTGGGAACGTCCAGGCCGCGGGCGGCCACGTCGGTCGCCACCAGTATCTGCACGCGGCCGTCGCGGAAAGCCATCAGGCGGCGGTTGCGCAGGCCTTGGCCCAGCGCGCCGTGCAGCGCCACGGCGCTGAAACCTTCTTGCACTAGGTCGTTGGCAAGGCCGTCGCATTCAACCTGGGTGCTCGCAAACACGATGGCCTGGTTGATGGTGGTGTCGCGCAGCATGTGATCCAGCAGCTTGCGCTTGTGGGTCATGTTGTCGGCCCACAGCAGCGACTGCGTGATGGACGTGTGTTTTTCGTGCGGCGAGTCGATTTCGACGCGCTGCGGCGTGCGCATGACACGGGTGGCCAGTTGCATGATGCGGGGTGCAAACGTGGCGCTGAACATCATGGTCTGCTTGCGCTCGATCGTGAGCTGGTTGACTTCCGTCAGGTCGTCGGCAAAACCGAGGTCCAGCATGCGGTCGGCTTCGTCAACGACGAGGAACTGCACCTGGTCCAGCTTGATCTGCATGCTGCGCTGCAGGTCGAGCAGGCGGCCGGGCGTAGCGACCACGAGGTTGGCGTTCTGCAGCTTGGCGATTTGCAGCTGGTAAGGGATGCCGCCCACGACGTTGGCGATGCGCAGGCCGCGGCAATGGCGGACCAGGTCGATCGCGTCGGCGCAGACCTGCTGGGCCAGCTCGCGCGTGGGGCACAGGATCAGCGCGCCGGGCGTGGCGGCCTTGAAGTTGCGGGGGCTGGTCGGGTCTTTGCGCTTGGGCTTTTTCAGGGGCGCTTCGCCGCGGGCGACGGCCTCTGCGCTCAGGCGCTCAAACTCGGAACGCTCAAAGCGCTCGGCTTCTTCCTGCTGCATGAGCAGGGTGTGCAACACGGGCAACAGGAAAGCGGCGGTCTTGCCGCTGCCGGTCTGGCTGGAAACCAGCAGGTCGGTGAACTTGGTGGCCTTGGGGTCGGCATCCAGGGCCTGCATGGCCTTGGGGATGGTGGCCATCTGCACGGCGGTGGGCTTGGTGAAGCCCATGTCGGCGACGGCCTGCAGCAGTTCCTTGGCCAGGCCAAGCGCTACAAAACCGTTGGGCTCGGCGACGATGGCGTCGAGCGAAGTTGGAGTTGCTTCAAGCGCATCGGAAAAATCCGGAGCGGCGTTGAAACCGGTGTCGTTGTTGTTGTCGGCGGCAATGGCTTCGGGCAAAAAGTCGCCACGTGCCTCAAAAGAGTCAGTCATGTGTTTCTCACTAATCACCTGTCCGCAGCGCTTTTGGCGAGGGAACAGGAAACTTCACCTCCCGCGATGCGGAAGGCTTCGTTCATGGTTAATAAAACATCAACCATCAAACGAATATGCGGCTCAGGCGGCAGAACTGTGCCTGAAGCGGTGACTCCGTTGTGGAGTCCAAAAGTGTGAGGTAGATGTACAAATGCAGCGCACCCTGTGCAACTGCAAGCCCACGATTATAGCGCGCTTTGCGGGTTTCTACCAGTCCTCCGTTGGTTAACGGCCATTGCCGCCTTCCTTCGCTCTCATTTCAGGAGCAGATAGCGTATGCCCAGCCTCACGAAATCGGGAAATGATCGGGAATCACTTCAGGAAATGTTCCCGGTAATGCTCCAGCTCGTCGATGGATTCGTGCACGTCGGCCAGCGCCGTGTGGCTTTGGCGCTTCTTGAAAGCGCTGTAGACCTCGGGCCGCCAGCGCTTGGCCAGCTCCTTGAAGGTGCTGACGTCGACGTTGCGGTAGTGCAGAAAGGCCTCCAGCTTGGGCATGTACTTGACCAGGAAGCGCCTGTCCTGGCTGATGGTGTTGCCGCACAGGGGCGAGCTGCCCTTGGGAACGTACTGGGCCAGAAAGGCCAGGATCTGCGCCTCGGCATCCGCCTCGCTCACGGTGCTGGCCTTGACCTTGTCGATCAGGCCGCTGCGCCCGTGGGTGCCCTTGTTCCAGCTGTCCATCTGGTCCAGCAATTCGTCGGTCTGATGGATCGCCAGCACAGGACCTTCGATACGCGGCGTGAGCTGTGGGCCGGTGACGATCACGGCGATTTCAATAATGCGCTCTTTTTCCGGGTCCAACCCGGTCATTTCGCAGTCCAGCCAGACGAGGTTCTGGTCTGATTTTTTGAGTGTGGTTTCAATTTCGGGCATGCTCCGATTCTCGCTGATCGCCTAAACTGCCCGCTATGACCGACTATTCGCTTGTTTTCACCGGGGTGTTCTCGGCCATGCTGGTGCTGGGCCTGCTGGCCAAGTTCTACCTGGCTTCGCGGCAGATCCGCCACGTGGCGCGCCACCGCGGCGCCGTGCCCGCGGCCTTTGCCAATACCATCTCGCTCGAAGCGCACCAGAAGGCGGCCGACTACACCATCGCCAAGGCGCGCTTCGGCATGCTGGAGATGGCGTTTGGCGCCGCCGTGCTGCTGGGTTGGACCCTGCTGGGCGGCATAGACGCGCTGAACCAGGCGCTGGCCGGCTCCAGCCTGGGCGCTTACGGCACCCTGCTTCCCCAGCTGGCGCTGCTGGCCGCCTTCGGCCTCGTCAGCGGCGTGCTGGATTTGCCCTTCACGCTGTACAGCACCTTCCGCATCGAGGAACGTTTCGGCTTCAACAAGATGACGTTCAAGCTCTGGCTCGCCGACCTTGTGAAATCAACGCTGGTGGGCCTGGTCATAGGCCTGCCCATCGTGGCGCTGATCCTGTGGCTGATGGGCAGCGCGGGCAGCCTGTGGTGGCTCTGGGCCTGGGGCGCCTGGATGGGTTTCAACCTGCTGGTGCTGGTGCTCTACCCCACCGTCATCGCGCCCATGTTCAACAAGTTCAAGCCGCTCGAAGACGAAGCCTTGAAGGCGCGCGTGACGGCCCTGATGCAGCGCTGCGGCTTTGCGGCCAAGGGACTGTTCGTGATGGACGGCAGCAAGCGCTCCGCCCACGCCAACGCCTACTTCACCGGCTTCGGCGCAGCCAAGCGCGTGGTGTTTTACGACACCCTGCTCAAACAGCTGAGCCCCGGCGAGGTCGATGCCGTATTGGCGCATGAGCTGGGCCATTTCAAGCACAAACACATCATCAAGCGCATCGTCTCGATGTTCGCCATGAGCCTGGCGGGCTTCGCGCTGCTGGGCTGGCTGTCGTCGCAGGTGTGGTTTTATACCGGCCTGGGCGTGCGTCCCAACCTGAACGGCGCCAACGACGCACTGGCCTTGCTGCTGTTTTTGCTGGTGGTGCCGCTCTTCAGCTTTTTTATCTCGCCGCTGTTCGCCCAGTTCTCGCGCAAGCATGAGTTCGAGGCCGACGCCTATGCGGTCGCCCAGACCGACGGCAGGGACCTGCAGAGCGCGCTGCTCAAGCTCTACCAGGACAACGCCAGCACACTGACGCCGGACCCGGTGTTCGTGAAGTTCTACTATTCACATCCCCCGGCCTCCGAGCGGCTGGGCCGCATGACCCCTTCCCTTGAAAGCGCCACGACATGAGCAACCCCATCCACCAGAATCGCCGGGCCCTGAGCGCCACCGAAATCGTCACGCAGCTGAGCAAACTCAACGGTGAGCAGGCATTGGGCTGGCGCCTGATCGACGGCTCGCTGGAAAAAACCTACAGCTTCAAAAACTATTACGAGACCATCGCCTTCGTGAACGCGCTGGCCTTCATCGCCAACGCCGAAGACCACCATCCCGACCTCGCGGTGAGCTACGGCAAATGCACGGTGCGCTTCAACACGCACGATGTGGACGGCGTTTCCGTCAGCGACTTCTTCTGCGCGTCGAAGGTAGACGCCCTGCTGGCTTGAGCAAACCATCGCGCCCCGCCGCGGCCCCGATGGCGGGTACGCAGCCGGGGCTGGTGGTGGCCGGTTTCGGCCGCCACGTGCTGGTGGAAACCGAGGCCGGCGAGCGCCTGATCTGCCACCCGCGCGGCAAAAAAAGCCAGGCCGTGGTTGGCGACCGCATCCGCTGGCTGCCTTCGGAAGACGAGGGCACGATCGAAAAAATCGAGGAGCGCCGTAACCTGTTCTACCGGCAGGACGAGATGCGCACCAAGTCCTTCGCGGCCAACCTGGACCAGGTGCTGATCCTGATCGCCGCCGAGCCCGAATTCTCGGAAAGCCAGCTGACCCGCGCCCTGATCGCCGCCGAAGCCGAAGGCATCACGCCCGTCATCGCGCTGAACAAAAGCGACCTGGGTGAGCCCTTTACCCGCGCCTGGGCCAAGCTGGCACCCTACCGGACCATGGGCTACCGCATGCTGTCGCTCGCGATCAAACCCAAAACGGAAGGCTCCAGGCCGGCGAACACCCAGGCGGCGGAATTGCAGGAACTGGTCGAACTGCTGCGCGGCAAAAAAACCCTGGTGCTGGGCCCATCCGGTGCCGGCAAAAGCAGCCTGACCAACCTGCTGGTGCCCGAGGCGCGCGTGCTCACGGCCGAAATCTCGCAGGCCCTCAACTCAGGCAAGCACACCACCACCAGCACGACGCTGTACTGGGTGGACACCGGCGACGGAAACACACGAACCACGGCGCTGATCGACTCGCCGGGCTTCCAGGAATTCGGCCTGCACCACATCGAACCCATGCGCCTGGCCGGCTACATGCCCGACCTGAAAATCCACGCCCAGGACTGCAAGTTCTACAACTGCACGCACCTGCATGAGCCGGGCTGCGGCGTGATTGCCGAGGTCAATGCGAACGACCACCCGAGCAGCATCAGCGCCAACCGCTACCGGCTGTACAGCGAGCTGTTCGCGGAGCTCTCGCAGAGCCGTTATTGAGAGAAGTGTTTGAGCGGCGGGGGCCGCTCAACCGAGCAGGCGGGCCAGCGTCAGCAAGGCCAGCAACACCATCCAGAGCACCACGGAGCGCCACACCAGCCCCACGATGCTGCGCAGGTGCGCGACTTCCGGCTCGCGGCCCGGTGTGGCCTCGGTGGCAATGCCCTCTTCCGCATCAAGACCGCCGGCCTGAAAGCCTTGGGAGCTGTCCGGTGAGAAGGTGGTCTTGAGCGCCTCGCCGCCCAGGCGCACATTGACGGCACCGGAGGTGGCGGCCAGGATGATGCCGTCGTTGCGGTTTTCGGAAGCCGAAGGCGCATTCGCCGGGAAGCGCTGCGTATAGGTGCGCCAGGCATCGATCGCGTCCTCAAAACTGCCGACGACCGCAAAGCCCAGCGAGGTCACACGCGCTGGCACATAGTCGATCACGCCCCAGGCTCGGCTGGCGGCCAACTGCAGCGCCATGCTGGCGCCCTCGCCCGCCGCTGCGGCGGTCTTGCGTTTGTAGGCCCAGTAACGCGAGACGAATTCGCTCATGCGGTACAGCACCGCGCCCGCCGGTCCCAGGCCGAGCGCGGCCAGCACCGAAAACCAGCCCAGCACGCCGAACACGTGGCGATGCGCGGCCAGCACCGAATACTCGATGACGTGGCGGACGATTTCGCTGCGCGGCAGCTCGCTGGCGTCCACCTGGCGCCATTGGGCCAGCAGTTCGCGCGCCGTGGCCTCGTCGCCATCGTCCAGCGCGTCGCGGATGTCGGTGAAGTAGTGGCTGAACTGCCGAAAGCCCAGCGTGACGTACAGGATCGCCACGCTCCAGGCAAAGGCCAGCACGATGTTGATGTTCCAGAGCAGCCAGTGGATCAGCATGGTGACCAGCGCCGGCACCATGACGGCGACCGTCCAGGCGATCCAGCCATGGTGGGGTTTGCCGGCGTCCAGGCTGCGGTTGGTCCAGCGCGCCCAGCCGCGAAAGCCTGCATGAATCCAGTTGCCACGGGCCAGTGGCCGGGCCTGTTCGATGATGAGTGCAAACAAAACGGCAAAAAAGCTCATGCACGAATCATAGCGGCCCCCACGGTCGCGCACTGCGTGTCGCTCCCTGCCCCCCGAGGGGGCCGCCCGCCTGCGGCCCGGCTAAGCCGGTTCCGCGGCTCATGCTGGCTTGAAGAATTCTGTGGGTGCGACCAGCGATGGAGGTATTTCACCAGCGGGGGCCGCGGGTCCGGCTTTGCCGGCCCCAGGCGCCGCCCCCTTGAGGGGGGAACAGGCTACACGCCGTGAGCCTGGACAGGGGTGTGACTATCTAGGCGATCAGGAATCGGTAAAGGTTGCGCAGCATGCCGGCCGTCGCGCCCCAGATATAGCGCTCGCGGGCTTCGCTGCTGTCGCTCTCGGGGGAAGGATCGGAGTACGGCATGGACAGCCACTGCCGGATGACGCCGTCGAACTCGACCTCGTGGCGGCGGTGGTGGGCGGGGTTCATCAGGTAGCCGAGCGGCACCTCGAACACGTCGGCCACTTCGCCGGGGTTGGGCTGCAGCGCGAACCCCGGCTTCACCAGCGCTACCACCGGCGTGATGATGAAGGCCGTGCCGGTGACGTAGGTGGGCAAGGTGCCCAACACCTCCACGTGGTCGCGCGGCAGGCCGATTTCCTCGTGGGCTTCGCGCAAGGCGGTGTCCACCGCGTCGCGGTCGGTGTCGTCCGTTCGGCCGCCGGGCAGGGCCACCTGGCCGGAATGCGTGGAGAGGTTGGTGGTGCGTTCGGTCAGCAGCAGGGTCAACTCGGCGCGCATGACCAGCGGCACCAGCACGGCCGCCAGCGCCGGCGTGCGGTCGGTGAATTTTTTCTCGACGCTGTGTTCGGGCGTCCAGACCGGCGGATGCCGGAAGCGCTCACGCAGGGCCTGCGCCGACAGCCGTTCCATCGGCACGCCGGCCAGGTGGTCGTCAATGCCCTGCACCGGGATACTGCGAGGGTCAAACTTGGGCAGCGGCTTGGAGGAGTTCATGAGAAGAGGAAGAGGAGCACAGCGTAACAGGCACAAAAAAGCCGCTCATTGAGAGCGGCTTTTTCAGGGGAAACGCTGCTTTTACGCAGCCTTGGCGCCCAGCTTTTCCTTGATACGTGCGGATTTGCCGCTGCGGCTGCGCAGGTAGTACAGCTTGGCGCGACGCACATCACCGCGGCGCTTGACTTCAATCTTGGCGATCAGCGGGCTGTACACCTGGAAGGTGCGCTCGACGCCTTCGCCATTGGAGATCTTGCGGACGATGAAGCTGGAATTGAGGCCGCGATTGCGCTTGGCAATCACCACGCCTTCAAAAGCCTGCACGCGCTTGCGGGTGCCTTCAACCACGTTCACGCTGACAATGACGGTGTCGCCAGGTGCGTAAGCGGGAATGGTTTTGTTGAGGCGGGAAATTTCTTCCTGCTCGAGAGTCTGGATCAGATTCATGATTTTTCCATCTAACTTTTTCGTTCATGCACGCGCTACGCTAAAGACCGCAAATCCATGGATTCATCCGAAGATGGTTCAGATGGTTGCAGTGGCCGCCAGAGGATCGAAAAGCCTTTGATTATAGCAAGCCAGGGCTTTGCTCAAGCGTCCTTGTCCGGGTTTTCGACCAGATCGGCCAGAAAAGCTTCATCGCTTTCGCTCAAATGGCCGCTTTCACGCGCTTTTTGCACCAATTCGGGGCGTTCGTGTTGCGTCAAAGCCAGCCGCCGCTCGCGCCGCCAGCGCTCGATGTGGGCGTGGTTTCCGGACATCAGGGTGGCCGGCACCGGCTGGCCGCGCCAGCTTTCAGGCCGGGTGTAGTGCGGGCAGTCGAGCAGGCCGTCGAGCGCGGGGTTGAAACTGTCGAACTGGTGGCTGCCCTCGTCGTTGAGCACGCCGGGCTGCAACCGGGCCACCGCGTCCAGCAGGGCCATGGCGGCGATCTCGCCGCCCGACAGTACAAAGTCGCCCAGGCTGATCTGCAGGTCGACGTGGGCCTGGATGAAGCGCTGGTCCAGCCCCTCGTAACGGCCGCAAACCAGCACCGCACCGGCGCCGGCCGACCAGCTTTCGACACCGGCATGGTCGAGCACCTTGCCTATCGGTGAGAACAGCACCGTGGGCACCTTGGGCGCACCGCCGGCAGCGCGGTCGGCGTGTATGGCTTGAAGGCACAGCGCGAGCGGCTCGGCCATCATCACCATGCCGGGGCCGCCGCCAAATGGCCGGTCGTCCACCCGGCGGTAATTGCCGTCGGCATATTCTCGCGGGTTCCAGAGCTTGACCTCTACCAGGCCTGATTCATAGGCACGGCGGGTGACGCCGCTGGCCAGGAAAGGCGCGAAGAGTTCGGGAAACAGGGTGATGACGTCAAAGCGCATGGAAAGGCTATTTTGCGCGAGCCGGGCGCTGAGGGGAAATGGGACTGGAAAGGCCCCGAAAGAGACCCCGGAAAAGCGGCAGGCCTCAGTAGTCGGGCTGCCAGTCCACGGTGATGCACTTGCCGGCGATGTCGACGGCGTCGACATAGACCGAGACAAAGGGAATCATGCGTTCGGCGGTGGCGCTGCTGCCGTCTTCCTGCTGGGCGGTGTATTCCACGCAGAGCACGGAATGCGGGCCGGTGGCCATCAGGTCGCGTACCAGCCCCAGTTCCACGCCTTCGCGGTTGACCACTTTCAGGCCGATCAGGTCGACCCAGTAGTACTCGTCCTTGGAGGCGGCGGGGAAGCTGCTGCGCGGCAAAAAGATGCGCGCGCCGCGCAAGGCCTCGGCGGCATTGCGGTCGTCCAGGCCGGTGAACTTGGCGACGACGGAATCGGAATGGACTTTGGCCTCGTCCACGCTGAGCGTGACGGTGCCGGAAAACACGGTGAAGCCCGGGCGGAATTTGGCGTCAGGCGCCTGCAAAAACCAGGATTTTGCCGCGAAAAGCGCTTCTGGATCGGTGCTGTGCGGCAGGATTTTCACCCAGCCCTTGACGCCCCAGGCATCCAGGATGCGCCCGACTTCGATGGCGTCGTCCGGCAGGCTTGAGGGTGTCAAGCCCGCGGACGGCGAGAGGCCGGGCTGCATCGAAACTTGGAAATAAGTTTCTGGAGATCAGGCGGCCTTGGCGGCGCCTTGCTTGACCAGGCGTTCCACGGTCGGGGACGGCTGTGCGCCGACACCGATCCAGTGGGTCAGGCGGTCTTGCGCAATGCGCAGGCTCTCTTCGCCACCTTTGGCAATCGGGTTGTAAAAACCGATGCGCTCGATGAAACGGCCGTCGCGGCGGACGCGCTTGTCAGCCACAACAATGTTGAAAAAAGGACGGTGCTTGGAACCGCCGCGTGCAAGTCGAATGACGACCATGATTTATCCTTCGGGTGGTGGGGCTTACCGGTAAAGTAGATACCCCAATGTTCTGCAGCGCTTGAGACACACGACATGGCCACCCGGCCAGCGAATTGCTGCAAAGCCTGAGATTATAGCCTGCCGGACGGTTTTCCCGGAAATTCGCCCTTCTTCCCTGCCTTTCGCTGCCTCCAACCGCCCTGCGCGCCCTCCCCCATGCCCCTCATACGCCCCAGCCGCGACGAAGACATTCCCGCCGTTACCGCCATTTACGGCCACCACGTGCTGCACGGCACGGGAACCTTTGAAACCGAACCGCCCAGCGTCACCGACATGGCGGCCCGACGGGCCGACGTGCTGTCCAAGGGCCTGCCCTACCTGGTCGCGGAGCAGGACGGCCAGATCGCCGGCTTCGCCTACGGCAACTGGTTCAAGCCGCGGCCGGCCTACCGGTTCTCGGTGGAAGACTCGATTTACCTGGCCCCCGACCAGCACCGCAAGGGCCTGGGCCGCGCCCTGCTGGCCGAACTGCTGGCACGGTTTGAGGCTGCGGGCATACGCAAGGCCATGGCGGTGATCGGCGACTCGGCCAATGCGGGCTCGGTCGGCGTGCACCGCTCGCTCGGCTTCACCGAAGTCGGCACGGTTCGCTCCTGCGGCTGGAAATTCGGCGCCTGGCGCGACATCGTCATCATGGAAAAGACCCTGGGTGCAGGCGACACGCAGCCGCCGCCCGAGCAGCCCGCCGCATAATCGCCGCATGCAAACCGTCTCCTCCTCTCCCAAAGCCCCCAAAAACAAAACCCTGGCAGCCTGGCTGGCCTTGATCACCGGCCAGCTCGGCGTGCACCGCCTTTACCTGTTCGGCCTGGGCGACGTCTGGGCCTGGCTGCATCCCATCACCGCCGCGCTGGGCTGGTGGGGCGTGGAACGCGTGCGGCAGTACGGCCAGGACGACCACCTGGCCTGGGTGCTGATTCCCCTGCTGGGTTTCACCCTGGCCGGCACGGCCCTGACCGCGATTTACTACGGCCTGATGCCGACGGAAAAATGGAATGCGCTGCACAACGCCGGCACACCGGCCACCCAGGCCGGCAACACCAACTGGCTGACCATAGGCGCGGTGGTGTTTGCGCTGCTGTTCGGCACGATTTCACTGATGTCCAGCATCGTGTTCAGCTTCCAGCGCTACTTCGAATATCAAGTTGAAGAAGCGAAGAAGATAAGCCAGTAGAGCCCCCACGCTTTTCACTGCGTGTAATGCGCTGCCCCCCGAGGGGGCCGCTGCGCCTGCGGCCCGGCAAAGCCGGTTCCGCGGCCCCTGCTTGATTAAGAGCCCTTCTCGCCAGGTGTGTTTCGTCTGATCAGAACACCTGAAGACTGACCCAATACGCGATAGCTGCCACGAAAGCCGAGGCGGGGATGGTGAAAATCCAGGCCCAGACGATGTTGCCGGCCACACCCCAGCGCACGGCCGAGGCGCGCTGCGTGGAGCCCACGCCGACAATGGCGCCGGTGATGGTGTGCGTGGTGGAAACGGGAATGCCCAGCGCAGTTGCCAGGAACAGCGTCAGCGCGCCGCCGGTCTCGGCGCAAAAGCCGCCCACAGGCTTGAGCTTGGTGATCTTCTGGCCCATGGTTTTCACAATGCGCCAGCCGCCGAACATGGTGCCGAAGCCGATGGCGATGTAGCAGACGATGACCACCCAGATGGGCAGGTGCTCGGTGGTCGCCATCATCCAGACCGGCAGGCCCTGCACGTTGCTGGTCGTCGCGGCGATCAGCAGCAGCCAGATGATGCCGGCGGTTTTCTGCGCGTCGTTGCCGCCATGGCCCAGGCTGTAGGCGCCCGCGGACACCAGTTGCAGCCGGCGGAACCATCGGTCGGCCTTCGACGGGGTCGTCCTGCGACACACCCAGGCCACCGCCACCATCATCAGCGAACCCAGCAAGAATCCCAGCAGGGGCGACACGAAAATAAAGGCCACCACCTTGAAGACGCCCGATGCGATCAGCGCGCTGGCACCGGCCTTGGCGATCACGGCCCCGACGATGCCGCCGATCAGCGCATGCGAGGAACTGCTGGGGATGCCGTAAAACCAGGTGACGATGTTCCAGGTGATCGCGCCCATCAACGCGCCGAACACCACATGGGTGTCGACCACACCGGGCATCACGATGCCCTTGCCTATGGTCGCCGCAACGCTCAGGTGGAAGATGAAATACGCGAGGAAGTTGAAGAAGGCGGCGAACAGCACCGCCTGCCCCGGCTTGAGCACGCCCGTCGACACCACCGTGGCGATGGAGTTTGCCGCGTCATGAAAGCCGTTCATGAAGTCGAAGGCGATGGCCAGGAAGACCAGCAGGAACACCACCCACAGGGTGGCCTGTACGGTTTGCATGATTCAGGCGCCCGGGTTCAGGAGTTCTCGAGGACGATGCCCTCGATCAGGTTGGCCACGTCCTCGCACTTGTCGGTGATGGTTTCGAGGAGCTCATACACCGCCTTGAGCTTGATGACTTCGCGCACGTCGGGCTCTTCGCGGAACAGCCGGCTCATGGCCGAGCGCATCACGCGGTCGGCGTCGGATTCGAGCTTGTCGATTTCCTCGCAGGTCTTGAGCGCAGCCTCGGCCGTCGCGGCGTCGCTGACTTTTTCGATCAGCGCCACGGCGTCCTGCAGGCGTTCACAGCATTTGACGCTGAGGTCGGTCAACCGGACGATGTCCTCGGTCATGTGGCGCACGTCATACAGCGCCATGGTTTCGGCCGAATCCTGGATCAGGTCGGCCACGTCGTCCATGGTGTTGATGAGCTTGTGGATCTGCTCGCGGTCTATCGGCGTGATGAAAGTCTTGTGCAGCGCACGGTTGACTTCATGCGTGATGCGGTCGGCGGCGCGCTCGGCGTGGTCGACTTCACGGTTGAAGGCTTCGCGCTTTTCCACATCGCTGTAGTTGGCGACCAGCTTCGAAAAAGCGTGGGCCGCCTCCACGATGCGTTCTGCATGCTGGTTGAACATCTCGAAAAAATTGCCTTCGCGCGGCAGCAATTTGCCAAACAGCATGTCAGTTCCTCAGGAAATATGTCAAAAATATGACGTTTTTGTGACTGCCGGAAGTTTACCTTGCCCCCACGGTCGCTCACTGCGTGTAGCTTCCTGCCCCCCGAGGGGGCCGCTGCGCCTGCGGTCTGGCAAAGCCAGTCCCGCGGCCCCGGCTTGGTTAAAAGGTTGCCCGATCAGGCGCTGCGGAAGATGAAATACACCGCCCCTACCATGCACAGCGCCGCCCACAGGTAATCGAGCTTGAGCGGTTCGTTCAAGTAGAACACCGCGAAGGGCACGAACACGCTGAGGGTGATGACCTCCTGCATGATCTTGAGCTGGCCCACGCTGAACTGGGTGAAGCCTATGCGGTTGCCGGGCACCTGCAGCAGGTATTCAAATAAGGCGATGCCCCAGCTGATCAAGGCCGCGACGTACCAGGGCGAGGTCGCCAGGTTCTTCAGGTGGCCGTACCAGGCGAAGGTCATGAACACGTTGGACAGCAGCAGCAGGCCTATGGTCTGCGCCGACACCGGCAATGACTGGAGGAATTGCATCGAAAGGACTCCGGACTAGGCGTCAGCCGAAATGGCCGACCAGGATCAACACCACGGTCAACGTCACCAGGGCCAGCGCGGTGGAGACCACCACGCTGGCGGTGATCAGCTCTTCGGCGACCTTGTAGCGCTGGGAAAACAAAAATACATTGGCGCCGATCGGCAGGGCCGACGCCACTACCATCACCGCCATGGGCACGCCGCTCACGCCCAGCAGCCGGCACAGGCCGAACACCAGCAGCGGATGCAGCAAATTTTTCACCCCTGCCAGGGCCAGCGCCTGGCGCCAGTGCTCGCCCACACGTGTGTTGGCCAGGGTCACGCCGACCAGCACCAGCGCCAGCGGGCCGAAGGCGGTGGCCAGCAACTCCAGCGGTTTGTCGACGACGGCGGGAATCGTGAACCCGGTCTGCGCGAACAGCAGGCCGGCGATGATGGGCAGCGGCACCGGGTGCAGCAGCGCGTTTTTCACGGCCATCATCACGGTGGCCACCGGGTGCCGCGGCGCGCTCGTCACTTCGTCGCTGGTGCCCTGTTTTTGTTCATGCGCCACCGCAAGCTCCAGCACCACGGTGGCGCTGGTCAGCAGCACCAGCGAATGCACAGAGACCAGGGTGAACAGCGTCACCAGCCCCTGGGGCCCGTACATCAGGCCTATCAGCGCGATGCCGATCATGACGGTGTTGGAAAAGGTATTGGCCAGCGCCAGCACGGCGGCGCGGCGATTGAAGCCCTGCACCAGCAGGGTGCCGCCGAAAAGCACGATGACAGCCAGGAAGTAGGCCAGCACCGGCTTGAAATCGAGCTGCTCGATGCGCACCCGGCTCATGGTGCGAAACAGCAGGGCCGGCGTCAGCAGCAGAAAGATCAGGTTGGAAAGGTCCTTGATGGCATTCGCCCTGATCCACTGCGCCCGGCCGGCGAAAAACCCAGCGGCAATCAACAGCACCACCGGGAACAGGGACTCAAAGACAAGCGTGTTCATTGGCGCAATCTTAGCTTGCCATCCCTGGTCTGCTGCTCCCGGTGGCGGCCTAGAACGCCAGCTGCATACCCACTTTCAGGCTGCGCCCCGGCAACGGCGCCTTGGGAAAAGCCGTGGTCGTCAGCACCGATGACGCGCTGTAGGCCAACTGGTTGGTCAGGTTGTCCACCCTGGCGTACCAGAGGACGTTGCTGGCGCCCGCCTTCATGCGGTAGGTGGCCCCCAGGTTCCACAAGGTGTAGGCCGAGGTCGCACGCTGGCCGGCGGCCACGCGGTTTTGCGCCGTCGAGTGGTCGAAGCCTATGCTGCTGCCCCAGGGCCCGCTGGCCCAGACCAGGCTGGCGCCCAGGCGTGCCGGCGCGATGCGCGGCAGTGGCTGGCCGTTGCTGAGGTTGGTGGCGCGCACGACATCCCCGCGCAAAGCCAGGTCCAGGCTGGACGCGCCTTCCACCAAGCGGATGTTGCCGCTCGCTTCCAGGCCCACGAAGCGCGCGCGCACACCAGTGTAGGCAAACTCCGGCAGCAGGCTGTTGTCCGGGTTGCCGTCGTCCACGCCGTCGCCGTCCAGGTCGGCCGGGTTCAGCGCACCGTCTTCCTGGCCGTAGTTATTGCCCGTGGCCAGCAGGCCGATGTAGTTCTTGAAGCGGTGCACATAGGCGTTGGCGCTGAAGCTGTTGGCGCCCGACTTCCAGCTGGCACCCAGGTCCAGGCTGGTCGACTTTTCCTTGCCCAGGGTGGGATCGCCGGTTTCCCAGGCCTTGGTCGCCACGTGTGGGCCCTGGGCGAACAGCTCATAGTCCTTGGGCGCGCGTTCGGTGTAGGCCAGGTTGCTGGTGAGCTGCCAGCCCGGCGCCGCATTCCACAAAGCGCCCAATGCATAGCTGTGCGGCGTGAAGTCGCGCGTCAGCGGCGCAAAACGCGCCACCAGCGGGTTGCCCAGCGACTCCACCTTGACCGACTCCAGCCGCCCGCCAAAACTGAGTTTGCCCCAGCCCGTGGCGTACTCTTCATAGGCGAAAACGGCGTTCTGCGACGTCTTGCTGTAGGGCGCGAAAGCCTCCGCGCCGTCGGCCGAGAAGCGGTTGTTTTCGGCCTGGAAGCCGACCAGGCCTTCCAGGTTGCCGATGCGCGCATGCCGCGCCTCCAGCCGCACATCGCTGCCCTTGTTCTTGAACACAGTGCCGGGATTCGGGCCTTCGAACTCGGTGTGCTGGTAGTCGGTGTGGCTCAGCTGGCCCTTCACGCTGCGGATGAAGCCGCCCAGGTCGCGCACCTCGCCTTCCAGCGCCACGCGGTTCGACTTCATGTCAATCGTCACGTCGTCTTCCGCCACCGTGCCGTAGTTGCTGCGGTAGGTGCTGACCGACGCGCCCAGGTAGCCGTGGTCAAAAAACACCGAGCCGCCGGCCGCGCCGCCGCGGACTTTGCTGTCAGAGTTGCAGATGCGGTTGGTGATGGTATTGATGCCGCCCTTGCCGCAGGCCAGGTCCGTGGGCACCTTCACGTCGCCGGTTTCCCGGTTGAACACGTCCACATGCAGGGCATAACGGTTGTTGCCGCCTTCGAGCAGCACACCGCTGCTTTTTTCGCGGTTGCCGCTGGCCAGGCCCAGGTCGACTTTGCCGCCCACGCTGCCCTTTTCATCGAACAGCGGCTCGCGCGGGATGCGGTTGTCGATGACGTTGACCACACCGCCCACGGCGCTGCCGCCGTAGAGCAAGGCGCCGGGGCCGCGCAGCACCTCGATGCGTTCGATGCTGATGGGATCGGCCGTCACCGCGTGGTCATAGCTCAGGCTGGAAGCATCCAGCGTCGCGCCGCCATTGCCCAGGATGCGGATGCGGTCGCCGTCCAGGCCGCGGATGATGGGGCGGCTGGCATTGGGGCCGAAGTAGGTGCTGCTCACGCCGGGCACGCCGTCCAGGGTTTCGCCCAGCGTGGTTTTGGAGCGCAACAACAGACCGGTGCCCGAGTACTGCGCCGCGGGCACGATCAAATCGGTGGAACCGAGCGGGTTGCCGGTGACGGTGATTTCTTTCAGGCTGGACGCGGGCGCCAGCGAGGCGGTCTGGGCACTCGCCAGGCCGCAAGAGAGCGTTGCCGCGACGCAGAGCGCGTGGCTAATAAAAGGTGGTTTCATGGTGACTCGCTGAATCGGGAAAAACAAAAAGAGCAAAGCTGCGCCTGGCCTGGCGGCCGGCGCTCAACAAGCAGGGGGAAATTCAGCGAGTGGAAGGCGGGCCGCGCGCGTCGAACAGCGCCGCCCAGCGGGCGAGTGCTTCGCCGCGGGAGATGTCAAAAGCCACACTGGAAAGTACCAGCGGCAAACTCAGCATGGGGAACGTGGGCGCCGCCTGGCCATGGCTGGCCTGGTCGAACAGGCGGCAGTCCGAATCGCCGTCATGCGAGGAAAACAGCGAGGCCAGCCAGCCGGCGTCACCCTCTTCTTCGGCATGCGCAAGCGCGGAATGTTCTTGCTGGTGCTGGTGCTGATGGCTGTCGTGATGCACATTCGAATTCGAATGGATGTGTGCCTGCGGGCCATGCACCACACCGTGCATCAGCCCCAACAGCTGCGCAAGCAGGAGCGCGGCGACCAGCAGCCAGACCAGGCCCCCGTGGCGACTCAGACCCCGGCGCTCACTTGACGCTGGTGGCATCCGTTATGCGGTAGTAAAGGCCATAAGAATCGTCATTGAGGACCAGGAAGCGTCCCTCCACCACGACCGGCTCCATGCTGTATTTCACCGGCGTCTTGGTCTTGACCTCGACCATGCTCTCCGGCCCGCCGGGCAGGCAGAAGGCGCAGGTCAGCGGCACCGACGACAGCAGGAAATGTTTTTGCTTTTCGCCCGGGTCCAGCGGCATCATGAAACCCTGGATGCGCTGCGTCTTCTGGTTCAGCGCCATCTGGTCCAGGGTGAAGACCGGCAGGATGCGGTTCTTCTCGTTTTTGGTTTTCACCGCCGTCAGCACCGACCAGGGCACCACGTCGGTCCGGGCCGCCAGCGGCGGAAACGGGCTGTTGGCGCCATGCACGCCCGCACCCTGGCCCACCGGCAGGTCAAAACCCGGCGCCGCTGCGGCCGGCTTGGCCCCGCCCGCCACCGGCGAAGACAAGGTCTGCGCCTGCAGGCCCACCGCCGTGATGGACAGGCCGCAAGCGAGCGCGGCGGCACGGCTCAGGCAATGGCGAAGGATGGGATGCATGCGGGACTCCTGGAGGTGTGGCGCCGGTTCAGGCCTGGATAATGCCCCAGGCTCAGTGAACGTGCTTCATGCCGCAGTATTTGCCGACGGCCAGTCCTTTGCAAGCGGCCTGCAGTTCTTTTTCGCAGACCTCGTCTTTTTTACCCGACTCCAGACATTTGGCCGCGTTTTCATGGGCGGCGGCCATGGCGCGGTGGCGCTGGATGTCTTCCTTGGTTTCCTTGTCATTGTGCTGCGCATGGGCCAGCGAAAAAACGGCGCTCAGGGCCAGCGCAGCCATGCCGCCCAGGACGGGCGAGAACTTGAGGAATTGCTGGGCGAAACGAAGGCTTGGCATAAAAGTTACCTTGATTGGAGAAGTTCAAACACACTGACCCGGTAGGCCTCCCAGGCGGGCAGCAGCGCGGACGCCAGCGCCACCCCCAGGGCCAATACCGGCACACTTACCAGTTCGACCGGCCACGACATCGCGCCGATCAACACGGATTTTTCGAGCTGCAGCGCCCAGCCCAGCAGCGCCGTCAAGCCCTGCCCCGCCAGCACGCCCAGCACGGTGGCGAGCAGCGCCAGCCACAGGGCCTCGCACAGCAGCAGGCCGGCCACCTTGCCCGGCGGCGCGCCCAGCATGCGCAGCAGCGCCAGGTCGGCCCGGCGCTCGCGCACCGCGCCCCACAGCGCGATGAACACGCTGAGGCCGGCCGTGAGCAGCAGCACGCCGGCCAGCGCGCGCAGCACGTCGGTGCCCACACCCACCATGCTGAGCAGGCGCGTGATCTCCAGCGCCGGCGCGGCGGCCTGCATCTCGGTGCTGCTGTTGATGTAGCGCGGAAAGGTCACCGCCGCCAGCGGCGTTTTGTACTGGATCAGCGCCAGCGTGATTTCACGGTCTTCTTCCAGCACCTTGCGGTCGTCGTCATCCAGCGCGGTGTCGGTCTCGTGCACCTGCCAGACCGATTCGGTGGCGGTGAGCACCAGGCGGTCCAGCACGGTGCGGCTGGGCGCCAGCACGCCCGAGACGACATAGGGGCTCAGCTTGTGCTCTTCACCGCCGCCGCCCAGTCCGTGCGTGCCGGTGAAGCTGTCGCCCACTTTGAGGCCGGTCTGCCGCGCGACCTGCGCGCCTATCACCGCCTGCATGGGCTTGACCCACAGCGTGCCCTGCGCCAGTTGCGCCTCGTAGTGGCTGATGTAGTCGGGCGTGGTGCCCACGATGCGAAAGCCGCGAAAGCTGTCGCCCAGGCTGATCGGAATGACCTTGGCGACCTGCGGGTGCTTTTCGAGTTCCTTCACCGCGGCCAGCGGCACATTGCCGGTCGGCACGTCGAGGTGGAACACGCCCGAGAGAATCAGCTGCATGGGGCTGCCCTTGGCGCCCACCACCACGTCGATGCCCGCCAGGTCGCGGTCAAAGGCCTGGTTGATCTGGTGGCCGACCAGCAGCAAAAAAGTGATGGAGGCCAGCCCCAGCGTGAGCAGCAGCAGGTTGAGCGCCGCGGCCAGCGGACGCGACCACAGGTAGCGCCAGGCGAAAGCAATGGTCTTCATGGCTGCCGACGCCCCAGCTGCAAGGCCTGGAGGCCTTTTTCGTCCCTGAAAAATTCCGCCACGCGCGCATCGTGCGTGGCGATCACCAGCGTCGCGCCCTGCTGCCGCGCCGTGGCCCGCAGCAAGTCCAGCGAAGCCGCCGCGGCCTCGTCGTCCAGGCTGGCCGTGGGCTCGTCCGCCAGGATCACCTGCGGCTTGAGCAATACCGCGCGCGCCAGCGCCACGCGCTGCGCCTGGCCGCCCGAGAGCTGCGCCGGCTTGCGCTGCGCCAGCGCCTGTACGTCAAGCGCGGCCAGCGCCTCGCTGATGCGGCTTTCGTCGGCCGACCGGCCCGCCGCCCACTGCGCCATGGCCAAGTTGCCATGCACCGTAAGCGCCGCGCTCAAATGCAATTTCTGCGGCAGAAAGCCGACGGTGGCGGCGCGCCAGGCATCGCCGGCGGCCTTGCCCAGCGCCTTCATGGCTTGGCCCGCGACCATGATGTCGCCTTCGGCCGGCGCCAGCAAACCGGCGGCCAGCGCCAACCAGGTCGACTTGCCCGAGCCCGAAGCGCCGCGCAGCAGCAGCACGCCGCCCTGGGCCACTTCCAGGTCCTCGAAGCGCAGTTCGGGGCCACCGCCTGCGTAACGGTAAACAAGCTGGCGCGTGCTGATCATGAGGAAGCCGCGCCGGTCGCGCAGTCCGCGCACACGCCGCGCACCGCAAAGTCCATGCTCATGCCCTGGTAGCCCAGTGCCTTCAAGGCTTCCAGCGCGGTCTGCGCGGCGCGCTCCAGGTCTTTCGCGCTGGCCTTCAACGCACCCGAACGCTTGCCGGACAGCGCGCCCGCCAGCGGGCTGTCACGGTGACAGGTCTGGCATTCAAAGTGCGGAATGGCATGCACGCTGCTGGGCATGGCCTGGTAGCGCCGCACGCGGTTGGCATCCACCCGGCACAGCAGCAAACCCACCTGCGTGAGCCGGTCGATCAAGCGATACAGCGTGACACGGTCCAGCACCGATTCGGCATCGCCAGCCAGCGCCGCCCGCAATTGCGCATGGGTGTAGCTGGTGTCCGGGTGCGCCAGCAGCCAACCCAGCACCAGCCGCGCGGCCGCCGTGCGGCGCAGGCCGTGGGCGGAGAGCAGCGTGTCTATCGGGTCGGCCGGGCGGTCAGTCATGGGAGAAAAGTTGGGCGCAACGGGGAAAGCTGCGGATTTTCAATTAACGCAATCGAGTTGCATTATTACCGCAATTGCGCCTGTTTCCAGCCCGGCTTTGTAAAGTCAATCCCGGTAAGGCTTGTGACTCCGGGGAGCCTGCGGCAGCTGTTCGTCGAGCGACTGGCGATAGCGCAGGCAGCCCTGCAAAAACTGCGGCCACTCGGGCACCACAGGAAGCGGGTCCGACTTCTCCGGCAGCAGCGACCATAGCGCGGGATGGTGCCAGCACAACTCGTGCCCGGTGCTGTCGCGATGTTCGCGAATGCCTTGCCGCAGCTTCTTCACTTCCGCGATGAGCTGTTCACGCGACAAGCCTTCAAGGTCAGCGTCCATGATGCCTCCGTAACATGACATGTTCAAGTGTACGAACACCCTCATCATAGGCATCGCCGAAAGTGCCTGCTTTCGGCCTGCATGCATGAAACACCTCATCAGCGGTAAATCAAACCCGACAGCTGCCACGCCATACGCCTGCGTATTTGCGGCAGGCGTGACATCATCGACATCGCGAGATTGCGCAGCGCACGCAGTGCGGGCCGAACCGTGGCCAGCCGGGTCAGGCGATCGGCCAGGGCGACGATCTGGCGGGCCACGGGTTGCCGCTCCGCGGCGTAGGCGTCAAGTGAAGTCGTACTGCCGGCCAGTGCCTCCTCCAGCGCACCAGCGAGGCTGATTGCATCGAGAATGCCGGCATTCATGCCCTGGCCACCGGCCGGGCTGTGCACATGGGCAGCATCGCCTGCCAGCAGGATACGGCCGGCGCGGTAGTTTTCAGCCACGCGATGGTGCACGCGGAAGCGGGAACCCCACACCACTTCTTGCACCACGGCGCGTTGGCGCTGCGGCCCGCGTGCATCCAGGAGCGCCTGCACGTAGGCAGCATCGGCTTGCTCCGGGGCATCGCTGACAGTGGCCACCACGCGATGCACGCCGTCGGGCAGAGGGGCCAACACCACCATGCCGGCAGGCGAGAAGTACAGGATCACTTCGTCGGTCGGAACGCCCCCGCTCAGGCGCACGTCGGCCAGCACAAACGATTCACCGTAGCTGCCGCCGTTGAAGGCGATGCCGGCACTCTCGCGCACAGCACTGTGCATGCCGTCGGCGCCGACCACAAAGCGCGCGCGTATGCAGCTGCCGTCGTCCAAGGTAGCCGTCGCACCTGACGCATCCTGCGCAAGCGCGGCCAATGTACGCGGACGCAGTACGCGCCCTCCCAACTCCACCAGGCGCTGCAGCAACACACTCTCGGTGACAGCTTGCGAGACCATCAACGTGTACGGGTACTGCGTGGGCAACTGATCGAAACCGATGGGCATAAGCACCCGGTCGCGGTCGCGGATGGTGAATCGCCGGGCCTGCAAGCCGCGCGCGACCAGCCGCTGGGTGACGCCCAATGGCTCCAGCACTTCCAGCGTGCGGGCGTGAACGACTGCCGCGCGCGAGGTATTGGCACCTTCAGCCTGCCGGTCGATAACGCAGGCGCGCACGCCACGTGCCAGCAACGAAGTAGCCAGCGTAAGGCCGGTGGGACCGGCACCAACGATCAGGACGTCTGTGTCGAAGCCCGTGGATGAGGCGGGGAAATTGAGATTGCTCGAGGGAAAAGTCATGATTACTCCAAAAAGTCAACAAGTGTTGGTCAACAACCGTTGGCAATAATAATTAACGTTGCCAAAAAAGTCAACAACTGTTGACCTATACTTGTTGACATGACCGAAACATCCCCCATTCCATCCCCTCCCCGCCGCTCCGACGCCACCAAGTCCGCCATCCTGGCGGCCGCGCGAGAGCAATTCGCCGCCAGTGGTTACCAGGCGGCAACCATCCGCGCCATTGCGACGGCAGCCGGGATCGACCCTGCCATGGTCATGCGCTATTTCGGCAACAAAGAGAAGTTGTTTGCAGCTGCCGCCGAGTTCGATTTGCGCCTGCCCGACCTGAGCGATATGCCGCGCAAAGACGTGGGCGCCGCGCTGGTGGAACATTTCCTGAATCGCTGGGAAGACGACGAAACCCTGATGGCCCTGTTGCGTACGGGTGTCACCAACGAGGCGGCTGCCGCGCGCCTGCAGGAGATCTTTGCCACCCAGATGGCCCCTTTGATTGCCAAGCTCAGCGGCGAGCCACGCGCGGCAGCCGCCGGGCGCGCAGGGCTGATCGCCTCGCAAATACTGGGGCTGGCCTTGTGCCGCTATGTGCTCAAGTTGCAGCCGGTGGTCGGGCTAAAGCGCGCGGACATCGTGCGCCACGTGGGCGTCACCGTCCAGGCTTATCTGTACGACAAGTGGGACGACAACTGAATCCAGTTGACAGCCGCCGGGCGTCCACGCTGTGGAAGGGAAAAATCCCTCAGGTTCCAGCACGGGTATCCGGCCATTGATCTGCCGCAGCAATCCGGCCCTGCGCTATAACGTCACATGAACGTAGCATGGCCCGGCACCAGCCCGGAAGATCCGCCCCTCATACTCATCTCACGGTAAATACCATGTCCCCCAAACACCCCACCCATCTGCGCGCCCACACCTACCACGGCCTGGCCCCCGGCCCGCGCCTGCTGGTCACCGGCGCCGTGCACGGCAACGAGACCTGCGGCACACGGGCCATCACGCAGTTGCTTGAAGAAATTGACGGCGGCGCGCTCAGCATCGAACGCGGCACCGTGACCTTTGTGCCGGTGACCAACCCGCTGGCCTACCGCCTCAAGCAGCGCATGGGCGAGCGCAACCTGAACCGCAACATGGCGCCCAGCGCGATTCCGCAGGATTTTGAAGACCGCATCGCCAACGTGCTGTGTCCGCTGCTCGATGCGCACGACGTGCTGCTGGATCTGCATTCCTTCCACACGGGCGGCGCGCCCTTCGTCATGATCGGCCCGCAGAACAACCAGGGCGCGCTGGAACCCTTCACCCACGCGCCCGAGGAAATGCAGCTGGCGCTGCACACCGGGCCGCACCGCATCGTCGAAGGCTGGCTGGAAACCTATGCGCGCGGCGTGAAGCGGCGCACGGCTTTGGCCGAAGCGAGCGGCGGCGGCCGCGCCCAAAGCCTGGTGACCGACCCGAATTACGGCGTGGGCACGACCGAGTACATGCGTTCGCGCGGCGGCTACGGCGTGACGCTGGAATGCGGCCAGCATGAGGACCCGCAGGCGGTTCAGGTGGCGCGTTACGCGATCCTGCAGACGCTGGGCTTGCTGGGCCTGATCGCGCAGCCCGCCGCGCCGGTCCCCATGGAACGCGAAATCCTGCGCCTGGTCGACGTGATAGACCGCGAGCATGCGGGCGACAGCTTCACCCGCGAGTGGCACAGCTTTGACGCGGTCAAGGCCGGCGAGGCCATAGGCACACGGCACGGCGGCGAGGCCATCACCGCACCGGCCGACGGCTTTGTGGTGTTTCCCAACCCGCGCGGCGAAGTCGGCCAGGAGTGGTTTTACTTCGCACAACGGCGGGCGTAAACGCCGGACCGGCCCCTGAGCGCCGGGTTGACAGCGCCACGCCATCGCCTTAATATAGCCAAACAGCTATATAACCAATCAGGAACATGACACCCTCCGCCGACACCCTGAACAAGGCCTTCGCCGCCCTCGCCGACCCGACCCGCCGCGCCATCGTCGCGCGGCTTGCCGCCGGTGAGGCCACGGTCAATGAACTGGCCGCCCCCTTTGACATGAGCCAGCCTTCCATCTCCAAGCACCTGAAAGTGCTGGAACGCGCGGGCCTGATTTCACGCGGGCGCGCGGCGCAGACCCGGCCCTGCCGCCTGGAAGCCGCCCCGCTGCAGGAAGTCGCGAACTGGATGGCGCTGTACCGCCATGTCTGGGAAGACAGCTTCGAGCGGCTCGATGCGTTTTTGCAATCGTCAGCCGCCACACCCTCCACTCCATCGAAAGGAAAGAAAAATGCCGCCAAATGATGACAAGACAGCCGGCAACCCGGCCTTCCTGATTGACCGCGTGTTCAAGGCGCCGCGCGAACGCGTCTGGCAAGCCTGGAGCGACGCCGCCCAGCTCGGCCACTGGTGGGGCCCCAAGGGCTGTGCCATCGAGGTCTTTCGTTTTGAGTTCAGGCCGGGCGGCTTTTTCCACTACGCCATGAAGTTCCCGAATGCGCCCACGATGTGGGGGCGCTTCAACTACCGCGAAATCGCCCCGCAGGAACGCCTGGTCTGGCTCAACTCGTTCTCGAATGAAAACTGCGGCATGGCGCGCGCGCCTTTCAGCGAAGACTGCCCGCTTGAAATCGAAAACTCTGTGAGCTTCACGGAGCGCGATGGCAGCACCATCGTGTCATTGCGCGCCCGGCCCTTCGGCGAGAGCGCCGCCGAACGCCGGTATTTCGAGGACTTGCATCCGTCCATGGCCCAGGGCTACGGCGGGACCTTTGACCAGCTGGCGGCGCACCTGGGCGGCTAGCGCCCGGCTCAGTCCTTCACGCGCGAGGCAAAGGTCTTGCGGAATTTCTCGACCTTGGGGCCGACCACAAAGGCGCAATAACCCTGGTTGGGGTTGTTCTCGAAGTAATCCTGGTGGTAGGCCTCGGCCGGCCAGTAATTTTCAAGCGGCAGTACTTCCGTGACGATGGGCTTGCCGAAGGTTTTGTCCTGGCTGACTTCGCGGATGAAATCGTCAATCACCGCTTTTTGCTCGGGCGTTGAGTAATAGATTCCGCTGCGATACTGCGTTCCGGCATCGTTACCCTGGCGGTTCAGGCTGGTCGGGTCGTGGATCACAAAAAAGATCTCGAGGATTTCCTTCAGCGTGATGTCAGCCGGATCGTAGGTGAGCTTGACCACCTCGTTGCTGCCGGTGCGGCCGGTGCAGACTTCTTCATAGCTGGGCCGCGCGGCCTGGCCGTTGCTGTAGCCGGATTCAACGTCGGTCACGCCGCGCACCTTGACGTAGACCGCCTCGGTGCACCAGAAGCAGCCCCCGCCCAGGGTGATGGTTTGAAGGGATGAGGACATGGCAATCTCCGCTGAAAACCGTTGGTCGTGAAATGAGCGGAAATCTTACGCTGCGGGCGGTGCGCATGCCATGACCAGCCCGCTTGCCCTTGCGAGGCAGGGGCTCAATCGCGGCGGCGCGCGCCCTTGGTGCGGTGCATGGGGCCGACGGCGCGGCGCATCAGCCGCAGCAAGGCCAGCGCGGCAATGGCGCCGGCTACGGCCAGGCCTAGCGAGCCCATGCTGAACACCGTGTCGTTGGTCTTGCCGTGGCTGAGGATGGAGGCCACGAAGTCGCCGCCGATGTAGGCGCCGAACACGCCGACACCGAGGTTTTCGAGGATGAGGATTTTTTCGCGGGTGCCTGCGAGCAGGCAGGCGGCGCCACCGAAAAGAGCACCCACCACACACCAGATATACGGGTTGATGCCGTTCTCCTGAAGACTATGAACTGCCCCATGGTCGCAGCTTTAGGCCCCCAGCGGGCGGACATACTTTCCCCAAGGTCTTTCGCCGGAGGGCGGGCCGGCGATCTTCAGGCCTTTACCGCCGGCGCCATCGCGCGCACCGCCTGCACAAACGCCGACAGCGCCGCATGGCCGCCGCGCGCCGTCTTCCACAGGCAATGTGTGTCGTAGGGCGTGGTGCTGGCATCCAGCGGCACAAAGGCCGCGCCCGCCATGGCCGACTGCCTCAACGCGGCCGGCACCAGCGCCACGCCCATGCCTTGCGACACCAGCGAGACCACACTGAGCCAATGCCGCAGTTCATAACGCATCTCGGGGTAAAAGCCGGCTTCGGTGCAGATCGCCAGGATGCGCTCGTGGTAGTCGGGCGAGACCGCGCGCGACACCACGGCAAAGGGCTCACCCTGCAAGGCCGAAAGCGACAGCGAGCGCTTGCGGGCCAGCGCATGGCCGGCAGGCAGGCAGCAAATGAAAGCCTGGCTGGACACCAGGATTTGCGACAGCTCGGGCGGCACACGCGTGGTGTGCACAAAACCCAGGTCCAGCCGGTCGTGAGCGAGTTCTATCAGTTGTTCGCTGGAACTGAGCTCTTTCAGCGTCAGCCGCAGCAACGGGTGTTCGGCCTGGAAGCGCTCCAGGATATGAGGCAGGCCGCTGTACAGCATGGTGCCCGAGAAACCGATGGCCAGGCTGCCGGCCATGCCCTGGCCCACGTCGCGCGCATGGCCGGCCGCCTGCGCGGCCTGGTCCAGCAGGGCGCGCGCTGCCGGCACAAAGGCCTGGCCGGCGGCCGTCAGCTGCACGGACTTGCTGCTGCGCGTGAACAGCTTCGCGCCTATGGAGGCCTCCAGTTGCTGGATGTTCAGCGACAGCGGCGGCTGGGAGATCGACAGGCGCCGCGCCGCACGGCCGAAGTGCAGCTCTTCGGCCAGGACCAGGAAATAGCGGAGGTGGCGGAATTCCATGAATATGTTTTTTATATCGTTGAATCAATAATTGATATTAGACAACTATTCATGCTTGTCAAACAATCACCCATGGCCGCCGGCGCCCCAGGCCGCGCCCCTACACTGCAAATCAAGCCCCCTTCCCCTCTTTCCGGAGACACAGACCATGAAAACCACCTTCAACTGGCAGGACCCGTTTTTCTTCATGGAGCAGCTCAGCGACGATGAGCGCGCCATCGCCGACGCGGCCCACGCCTTTTGCCAGGAAAAGCTGCAGCCGCGCGTGCTGATGGCGGCGCGCCACGAGAAGTTCGACCGCGAGATCATGAATGAGGCGGGCGCCATGGGTTTCCTGGGCTCCACGATTGAAGGCTACGGCTGCGCCGGCCTCAACTACGTGAGCTACGGCCTGGTGGCGCGTGAAGTCGAGCGTGTGGACAGCGGCTACCGCAGCGCCATCAGCGTGCAAAGCTCGCTGGTCATGCACCCCATCAACGCCTACGGCAGCGAAGCGCAAAAACAGAAATACCTGCCCAAGCTGGCCACCGGCGAATGGGTGGGCTGCTTCGGCCTGACCGAGCCCAATCACGGCTCCGACCCGGCCAGCATGCTGACGCGCGCCAAGCCTGTCGACGGCGGTTTCATCCTCAAGGGCTCCAAGATGTGGATCACCAACAGCCCCATCGCCGACGTCTTCGTCGTCTGGGCCAAGCTGGAAGATCCCGACGGCAAGGTCGGCGGCCAGGAAAGCATCCGCGGCTTTGTGCTCGAAAAAGGCATGAAGGGCCTCAGCGCCCCCAAGATCGAAGGCAAGATGAGCTTGCGCGCCTCCATCACCGGGGAGATCGTGATGGACGACGTGTTTGTGCCCGAAGCCAACCTGCTGCCCAATGTGAGCGGCCTCAAAGGCCCCTTCGGCTGCCTCAACAAGGCCCGCTACGGCATCGCCTGGGGCGCTTTGGGCGCGGCCGAAGACTGCTGGTTCCGCGCGCGCCAGTACACCCTGGACCGCCAGCAGTTCGGCCGCCCACTGGCGCAGAACCAGCTGATCCAGAAAAAACTCGCCGACATGCAGACCGAGATCACGCTGGGACTGCAGGCCTGCCTGCGCGTGGGCCGGCTGATGGACGAGGACAAGGCCGTGCCGGAAATGATCTCGCTGATCAAGCGCAACAGCTGCGGCAAGTCGCTGGACATCGCCCGCATGGCGCGCGACATGCACGGCGGCAACGGCATCCATGACGAATACCACGTGATCCGCCACATGATCAACCTGGAAACCGTCAACACCTATGAAGGCACGCACGACGTGCATGCCCTGATCCTGGGGCGCGCGCAGACCGGCCTGCAGGCCTTCTATTAAGAAGAGCTTCGTTTAGTCACCAGGCGGGGCTGCCACCGGCAGCCGGATGCCTCCGCCTGCGTGAACCTGCGCCCGGCTTTACCGCGGGTTTACGTTCCCGGCCGTGGGCACCCTGCCGCCCCCGTGTAGCCTAGGCGGTTTTGGGTTGACGGTCGGAAAGTAAGCAGATATATTACTAACCAGTCAGTCAGTAACTATGTCACTTACCAAACTCTTCAGCGACAACACCGCCGTCGCCGCCAAACGTGAGCGCCGCAAGGAAGCACGCCCGGGCGAACTGCTCGACGCCGCGCTCGACCTTTTTGTCGAAAAAGGCTTTGCCGCGACCCGCGCCGAGGAAGTCGCCGCCCGCGCCGGCGTCTCCAAGGGCACGCTTTTCCTCTACTTCCAGAGCAAGGAAGAACTGTTCAAGGCCGTGGTGCGCGAAAACATCTCGGGCCGCTTCACCGAATGGCGCGCCGAACTGGACGTCTTTGAAGGCACCACCCCCGAATTGCTGGCCTACTGCATGAACAGCTGGTGGGAACGGGTAGGCCTGACGCGCGCCTCGGGCCTGACCAAGCTGATGATGAGCGAGGCCAAGAACTTCCCCGACATCGCGGCCTTCTACCAGCAGGAAGTCGTCATGCCGGGCCAGGCGCTGATCCGCAGCATCCTGCAGCGGGGCATGGACCGCGGCGAGTTCCGGCCCATGGACCTGGACTACGCGGTCTACCTCGTGATCGCGCCCATGATTTTCCTGATCCTGTCCCGGCACTCCGCCGGCGTGTGCGTCAGCAACGACAGGGAACTGGACGCCCAGAAATACATCGCCTTCCAGGTGGAAACCATCCTGAACGGCATCTCCGCACCGGCCGGCGCCGCCGTCCGGGCCCCCAGGAAGGCCGCGGCATGAAGCGCTGGGTCAAGTGGGCGATCGCCGGGCTCATCGTGCTGCTCATCGCGGGCGGCGTGCTGCGCGCGCTGGCCGCGCGCAAGGCCCAGCAGCAGGCGCTGGCCGCCGGCAGCGCGGCCAAGGACATGGGCCAAGTGGAACTGGCAGGCACCGACGTGGTCAAGGCCCAGCTGCGCGAAGTCGTGCAGGGCCTGCCGGTCTCCGGCTCGCTCAAGGCCGTCAACTCCGCCGTCATCAAGGCCAGGGTCGCCGGCGAACTGCAGGGGCTGGCCGTGCGCGAGGGCGACGTGGTCAAGGCCGGCCAGGTGATCGCGCGCATCGACGCCGCCGAATACCGGTCGCGCGTGCGCCAGGCCCGCGAGCAGGCCGAGTCCGCCAAGGCCCAGGTCGACGTGGTGCAGCGCCAGTACGACAACAACAAGGCGCTGGTGGACCAGGGCTTTATTTCCAAGACCGCGCTGGACACCTCGCTGGCCAACCTCAACGCCGCGCAATCCACCTACAAGGCCGCGCTGGCCGCCACCGACGTGGCCGCCAAATCGCTGGACGACACCGTGCTGAAGGCACCGATTTCCGGCCAGGTGTCGCAGCGCCTGGCGCAGCCCGGCGAACGCGTCGGCATTGACACCAAAATCGTGGAGATCGTGGACCTGAGCCGGCTCGAGCTCGAGGCCACGCTGAGCGCCACCGACTCCATGGAGGTCCGCGTGGGCCAGAGCGCCCAGTTGCAGATTGAAGGCAGCCGCCAGCCCGTGACGGCCGTGGTCGCGCGCATCAACCCCAGCGCGCAGGCCGGCAGCCGCAGCGTGCTGGCCTACCTCAGCATGGACAACCCCGGCGTGACCGGGACTACCGGCGAAACCAGCGCCCCGCCCCTGCGCCAGGGCCTGTTCGCCCAGGGCACGCTGGGCACGGCGCGCGCCTCGCTGCTGTCGGTGCCGGTCAGCGCCGTGCGCACCGACAAACCCGCGCCCTACGTCCAGGCCATTGAAAACAGCGTGGTGGTGCACAAGCCCGTCGAGCTCGGCGCGCGCGGCACCGCCGGCGGCGATGCCGTGGTGGCGGTGAAGGGCCTGGAGGAAGGCGCGCTCATCGTTCGCGGCGAGATAGGCGCGCTGCGCGAAGGCACCAAGGTGCGCTTCACGCAGCTGTCCGCGGCCGGCTCCGCGCAGCCTCCCGCCAGCACGCCCGCCAAACCGGCGCCCTGAGGTTTCACGCGCATGTGGTTCACGCAGGTCAGCCTCAAGAATCCCGTGTTCGCCACCATGGTCATGCTGGCCATCGTGGTGCTGGGCCTGTTCTCCTACCAGCGCATGCAGGTCGACCAGTTCCCCAACATCGACTTCCCGGTGGTCGTGATCACCGCCGAATACCCCGGCGCATCACCTGAAATCGTCGAGAGCGAAGTCACCAAGAAGATCGAGGAAGGCGTCAACTCCATCGCCGGCATCAATGCGCTGACCTCACGCAGCTACGAAGGCCAGTCCGTTGTCATCATGGAGTTCCAGCTCTACGTTGACGGGCGCCGCGCCGCCGAGGACGTGCGCGAAAAAATCTCGGCCATCAGGCCCAACTTCCGCGACGAGGTGAAAGAGCCGCGCGTGCTGCGCTTCGACCCGGCCAGCCGCGCCATCTGGTCGGTGGCCGTCTTGCCCCAGGCAGGCAGCGGCAAGGCCATGGATGCGGTGGAGCTGACCAACTGGGCCGACCAGGTGCTGAAAAAACGCCTGGAAAACGTGCGCGGCGCCGGCTCGGTCACGCTGGTGGGCGGCACCAAGCGCGAGATCAACGTCTACCTGAACCCGCAGGCCATGGAGTCGCTGGGCATCACGGCCGACCAGGTGGTCAACGCCGTGCGCAACGAAAACCAGGACCTGCCGGTGGGCGCCATCCGTTCGCTGCAGCAGGAGCGCGTCGTCAAGATCGACGCGCGCATGAAGCGGCCCGAAGACTTCGGCAAGATCATCGTGGCGCGCAAGGGCGCGGCCGGCGGCACGGCCACGGCCGTCACCGTCGACCAGGTGGCCCGCATCGCCGACGGCGCGCAGGAACTCGACAGCCTGGCGCTTTACAACGGCCAGCGCACCCTGCTGCTGACGGTGCAAAAAGCCCAGGACGAAAACACCATTGCCGTGGTCGACGGCCTGAACAAGGCCGTGGCCGAACTGCAGCCGCTGCTGCCTCCCGGCGCGCGGCTGCAACTCATAGGCGACGGCTCGCGCCCGATACGCGTGGCGGTCGAGAACGTGCGCCGCACGCTGATCGAAGGCGCGCTGCTGACGGTGCTCATCGTCTTCCTGTTCCTGAACTCCTGGCGCTCCACCGTGATCACCGGGCTGACGCTGCCGATCTCCATCATCGGCACCTTTTTGTTCATGAACCTGTTCGGCTTCACCATCAACATGATCACGCTGATGGCGCTGTCGCTGTGCGTGGGCCTTTTGATCGACGACGCCATCGTGGTGCGCGAGAACATCGTGCGCCACGTCCAGATGGGCAAGGACCCCTACCGCGCCTCGATGGACGGCACCCAGGAAATCGGCCTGGCCGTGCTGGCCACCACCTTCTCCATCGTGGCCGTGTTCCTGCCCATAGGCTTTATGGGCGGCATCATCGGCAAGTTCTTCCACGAGTTCGGCGTGACCATCGTGGCGGCGGTGCTGATCTCGATGTTCGTGAGCTTCACGCTGGACCCCATGCTCTCCAGCATCTGGCACGACCCGGCTATCGAAGCCCATGGAAAGCGCGGCGCACCCGTCACCTTCTACGACAAGACCATAGGCCGCGTGACCGGCTGGTTCGACCGCGCCACCGAATCCCTGAGCGACAGCTACCAGGGCATCCTGCGCTGGTCGCTGGGCCACAAGCTGGCCACGCTGGTGATGGCCGTGGCGATTTTTGTGACCAGCATCTTCATGGTGCCGCTGCTGGGCACCGAGTTCGTGCCCAAGGCCGACTTCTCGGAAACCTCGCTGAATTTCTACACGCCGGTCGGCTCCTCGCTGGAGAACACCGAGGCCAAGGCGCGCCAGGTCGAGGCCATCGTGCGCGAGTTCCCGGAGGTGAAGTTCACGCTGGCCACCCTCAACACCGGCAACGCCCAGGGCAAGATGTACGCCAGCGTCTATGTGCGCCTGGTGGATCGCAAGGCGCGCACGCGCAGCGTCGACGAGATGTCGGGCGTGCTGCGCGAACGGCTCAAGCAGGTGCCCGGCATTACGGTGACGCACGTCGGCCTGCTCGACGCGGTGGGCGGCAACAAGCAGGTGGAGTTTTCCCTGCAGGGCCCCGACCTGAAAGAGCTGGAGCGCCTCACCCGCGCCATCAACGACAAGATCCGGGGCATCCCCGGCCTGGTCGACCTGGACTCCAGCGTCAAGGCCGACAAGCCGGTGATCGAGGTCGACGTGCGGCGCGACGCCGCCTCCGACCTGGGCCTGTCGGTCTCGCAGATCGCCGCCTCCCTGCGCACCCTGGTGGCGGGGCAGACCGTCGGCAACTGGCGCGCGCCCGACGACCAGACCTACGACGTCAACGTGCGCCTGGCGCCCGGCGCCCGCACCGCCCCGCAGGACCTGGAGCGCCTGCCCTTCATGAGCAGCGCCATGGGCAGCAATGCAGACGGCTCCTCGCGCATCGTGCGCCTCAACCAGGTGGCGACCGTGAAGGAGACCACCGGGCCCAACCAGATCAACCGGCGCGACATGGCGCGCGAGGTCGCCATCAACGCCAACGTCTACAACCGCTCGGCCGGCGAGGTCTCCGGCGACATCAAGGCGGTGCTCGACAACTTCAGCTTCCCGCCCGGCTACCGCTACCAGTTCAGCGGCTCCACCAAAAACATGGCCGAGTCCTTCGGCTACGCGGTGTCCGCGCTGGTGATGGCCATCCTGTTCATCTACATGATCCTGGCCAGCCAGTTCAAGAGCTTTCTGCAGCCCATGGCGCTGATGACCTCGCTGCCGCTGACCCTGATCGGCGTGGTGCTGGCGCTGCTGCTGTTCCGCTCCACGCTGTCGATGTTCTCCATCATCGGCGTGGTGATGCTGATGGGCCTGGTCACCAAGAACGCCATCCTGCTGGTCGATTTCGCCATCCGCATGCGCGCCGACCGGCTCGACGTGGACGGCCATCGCGTGCCCGGCATGGAACGCGGCGAAGCCCTGCTGCATGCCGCCAAAGTGCGGCTGCGCCCCATCCTGATGACCACGCTGGCCATGATCTTCGGCATGGTGCCGCTGGCCTTCGCCCTGACCGAGGGTTCGGAGCAGCGCGCCCCCATGGGCCAGGCCGTCATCGGCGGCGTGATCACCTCCTCGCTGCTGACCCTGGTGGTGGTGCCCGTGACCTACTGCTATCTGGACGACCTGGGCCAGTGGTTCAAGCGCAAGTTCGGCCCGAAAACCCGGGTTGCCGACCCTTCTGAAACACCGCCCGCCCCTCCCGCACCTGTCATGGCCGGCCGCTAAAATCAAAGGTTTATCTCGTGAACACCCGTTCCGTCCCTCTTTCCCCCTCCATTTCGCCAAACCACAGGTCCGCCATGAACTACGAACAAGCCCGATTCAACATGATTGAACAGCAAATCCGCCCCTGGGAAGTGCTGGACAACCAGGTCCTCTCCCTGCTCGCCGTGGTCAAGCGCGAAGACTTTGTGCCGGCGGTCCACAAGGCGCTGGCCTTTGTCGACATGGAAATCCCGCTGGGCGCCGGACCGGGCCAGTGCATGCTGGCGCCCAAGGTCGAAGCCCGCATCCTGCAGGAGCTGGCCGTGCAGAAGCACGAAAAAGTCCTCGAGATCGGCGCCGGTTCCGGCTACATGGCGGCCCTGCTGGCGCACCGCGCGCAGCAGGTGATCACACTCGAAATCGACCCCGTGCTGGCGCAAACTGCGCGCGACAACCTGCAGCGCGCCGGCGTCTACAACGCCGAAGTGCGCACCGGTGACGGCGCCGCCAAGCTGGCGCAGGCTGTTGCCGGCAACGATCCGCTGCGCGGCCCCTTCGACGTGATCGTGCTGAGCGGCTCCGTCGCCGAGGTGCCGGCCTCGCTGCTGTCCCTGCTCAAGGTCGGCGGGCGCCTGAGCGCCATCGTCGGTTTCGAGCCCGTGATGCGCGCCACCCTGGTCACGCGCGTGGCCGAAGACGCCTGGCGCACCACCCAGGCCTGGGATACCGTCGCACCGCGCCTGCTGAACTTCCCCGAGCCCTCGGCCTTCAGCTTCTGACACAACGCCCGAAAGCACCGTCCATGATTCCCCAGCTCAACCCCGCCGATTTCAGCGCCTGGCGCGACAACGCCGGCGCCGGCGCGCCCACCCTGCCCGTGGTGCTCGACGTGCGCGAGCCCTGGGAGCTGCAGACGGCCTCGGTCAAGGAAGACGGCTTCAGGCTGGTCCACATCCCGATGCGCGAGATCCCGCAGCGCCTGGCCGAGCTGCAAGAGGCCGGCGCCGGCCAGCCGATCGCCTGCCTGTGCCACCACGGCATGCGCAGCCTGCAGGTGGCCAACTATCTGATGCAAAGCGGCTTCACCGAAGTGGTCAACCTGCAGGGCGGCATCAATGCCTGGTCGCAGCAGGTGGACCGTTCCGTGCCGCTTTACTGAATCCAGCCGTTTTTTATCCGCCGATCCCTCCATCTCTTCAGGACCTTTATGACCACGCCCAAGAAACCGCCGGCCCGCCCGGCGATGTTGCCCTTGTCGATTGCGGCCGCCGTGGCACTGCTGGCCATGGCGCCCCTGGCGCACGCTCAGAGTCTCGTCGAGTTGTATGAGTCGGCCCGCGCCTTCGACGCCTCCTACCAGTCGGCCAAGCTGCAATACGACGCCAACCTCGCCAGGGCCGACCAGGCCAAGGCCGGCATCCTGCCGACGGCGGGCATTTCGGCCGGCGTGTCGCGCACCTCGTTTGAAAACACCACCCCGGCGATAGACCGCAGCTTCAACACCCAGAACGCCGCGCTCAACCTGTCCCAGCCGCTGTACCGCCCGGCCAATTGGGCCACCTACCAGCAGGCCTCCCGGCAGGTGGAACTGGCCCAGGCGCAGCTGCAGGGCGCCGACCAGGACCTGATCGTGCGCACCAGCCAGGCTTACTTCGACGTGCTGGCCGCGCAGGACACCCTGACCTTTGTGCGCGCCCAGAAAGCCGCGGTGGCCGAGCAGCTGGCATCGGCCAAGCGCAACTTCGAGGTCGGCACCTCCACCATCACCGACACGCGTGAAGCGCAGGCCCGCTACGACCTGGTGGTTGCCCAGGAGATCGCGGCCGAGAACGACCTGCGCGTCAAAAAACTGGCGCTGGACACCCTGGTCGGCAAAACCGAAACCCAGCCCAAGCCCCTGGCCACCCCCGTCGGACTGCCGGTCATCACGCCCGCCGACGTCAACACCTGGGTCGAGCAATCCGAGCTGGTGCACCCCAGCATCCGCCAGGCGCAAAGCAATGTCGAGATCGCCGAGCTTGAAGTGAACAAGGCCGAGGCCGGCCACAAGCCCACGCTGGACGCGCAGGCCAGCTACAACGTCACGCGCAACCCCTCGGGCACGGCGACCACCATCCCGCCCTTTGCCTTCCGCACCAACACCACCACCGTCGGCGTGGTGCTCAACGTGCCGCTCTTCGCGGGCTTCGCCACGCAAAACCGCGTGCGCGAAACCCTGTCGCTGCGCGACAAGGCCAAAAGCGACCTCGAAGGCGCGCGGCGCACCGTGGCCCAGGCCACACGCACCGCCTACTTCGGCGTGCAGTCAGGCCAGGGCCAGGTCAAGGCGCTGGAGGCGGCCGAGCTGTCCAGCCAGAGCGCGCTGGACGCCAACAAGCTGGGCTACCAGGTCGGCGTGCGCATCAACATCGACGTGCTCAATTCACAAAGCCAGCTGTTCCAGACCAAGCGCGACCTGGCCAGGGCGCGTTACGACGTGCTGCTGGGCGACCTGAGACTGCGCCAAGCCAACGGCACGCTGACGCCCGAAGACCTGCTCAAGATCAACGCGCTGCTCGCCCCCTGAATTCGCTGCCCGCTTCACAACACTCCAACAAAGGCCGGTCCGCCGGCCAGAATTTCCATGTTGATGCCCGCACACAATCCCCTGCCCCTGCCGATAGAGGCCGAACGCGTGACCGATGCGCCGGTGCACGCTCTAAAAGGCCCCAGCTTCGAGCTGATCGAGGAAACCACCTGGGAAGAACTCAAGCGCGCGGGCCGCACGCAGCCGTTCGACAAACCCGTGCTGGTCAAGGGCGGCATCCACCACTGGCCGGCCTGGAAAAAATGGTCGTTTGAATTCCTCGCCGACGTCTGTGCCGGCAAGGGCGCCGAGGTGCCGGTCAAGTTCACCGACGGCCTGGTCGAACAGGGCGTGACCAAGGGCCGCCCCTTTCTCCCGGTCGCGCCCTACCTGCGGGAACTCGGCAAGGCGGCGCAGCGCGCGCCGGACCCCATGGCCGGCCTGCTGCCCAAGCCGGTGCGGGACGGCTACAAACCCGGCGAGCGCTTTCACCTGAACTGGGCCCACATGCAGTCGTTCAAACCGACGACCCTGTACCTGGCGCAGTGGGACATCCTCGAGAAATACCCCGAGCTGCGCCGCGACCTGCTCATCAAGAGCCTGTGGCCCGGCCGCATGACCTGGGAATACGTGTTCATGGGCCCGGCCAATACCGTGACCGGCCTGCACAACGATTTCCCGCACAACTGGTTTGTGCAGCTCCAGGGCGTCAAGGAGTTCATCCTTTTCTCGCCCGACCAGCGCCAGCACATGTGCCCCGCCGCCAAGTACGACTGGGGCGCCACGCTCAGCGACATCAACGTCTCGCGCCTGCCCGAACAGGTCCGCGAACTCGCGTCCTTCGAAAAAGCCCACGGCTACCATGCCCGCGTTGAAGCCGGCGATGCCCTGTTCATCCCCAGGCGAACCTGGCATTCGGTGGTGTCGGTGGAGCCCTCCATCAGCCTTGGCATGTTCGGCCTCACGCCTTACGAAGTCGCCACCGGCGGCGCCTGGGCCACGCTGCGCGACTGGGCGCATCACCTTCGTATGTACGCGTGGGGCAATTGCACCTGTCATCAGGTACTGCCCAAGCGGAGCTAGGGTAGCGTCGCGATCACGTAGGCGCCGAAGCCGGCCAGGCAGGCCGCCATAAAAAGCAGCATCCAGAACCAGACCGGAACACGGCGTTTCTTCGGGTCGCCTTCCGGGAAATTTTCGGAGTCCTGGAAGTTTTCGGGCATGGCCTATCCTGCTTTGCCCTGTGCCAAAAAAGCCTGCAGGGCATTGACCGTCCGCTCCGTGGCGCCACGGTTGCGGTCGGCAAAGGCCAGGCCCGCCGCCACCGCCGCGGCATGCGCGTCTGGCCTGTCCATCCACTTGCGCGCGGCACGCACGCCCTGTTCCATGTCGACCACGCGCTTCGCCGCACCGGCTTCCACGGCCAGTTCGGCGGCTTCGGTGAAATTGAAGGTGTGGGGACCCATGACCACCGGACAGCCGCAAGCCGCCGCCTCGATCAGGTTCTGGCCGCCCAGCGGCGCGAAGCTGCCGCCCAGCAGGGCGACGTCGCTCATCGAGAAATACAGCGCCATCTCACCCAACGAGTCGCCCAGCCAGACGTCGGCCTGCTGGGCATCGCCGCTGCCCGGGCCACCGGCCGCATCGTCCCAGCCTGAACGCCGCGACACGCGCAGGCCGTGCTGCCGCACCAGCGCTTCGACCTCATTGAAGCGCTGCGGGTGGCGCGGTACCAGCAAGACCTTGAAGCGGCTTCCCGCCTCCTGCGGTGGGGCATCCACCGGTGCATGTTCCGACTGGGCCATGGCGCTGATCTGCTGGAGGAACTGATCTTCCTCGCCCTCGCGCGAACTCGCGAACATCATCACCGGCTGCGCCAGCGTCCGGCGCCAGGCTTTGCCTTTTTCCTGCTGGGCTTCGTCCGGCGAGGCATCGAATTTAAGGTTGCCGAACACGCCGCCGACCACCGCACCGGCCTGGCGAAAGCGGCGCGCGTCCTCGTCCGTCTGCGCATACACGGCCGACAGCGCGGCATAGGCCGGAAAGGACAGCGGCGAGATCCTGAGCGCCTGTTGCAGGGATTTTTCGGACAACCTGCCGTTGGCCAGCACCAGCGGCATGCCGCGCGCTTTCGCGGCGGCCAGCATATTGGGCCAGACCTCGGTTTCCATCAGCAAGCCGAGCCGCGGCTTGAAGTGTTCGAAAAAACGGGCGACGGCGCCCGGGCTGTCCCAGGGCTGCCAGACCTGCACGTCGCCGGGCTGCAGCAGGGCCACGCCCTCGGCGCGTCCGGTGGCCGTGCCGTGCGTGAGCAAAATGCGCAGGCCAGGGTGGCGCGCGCGCAAGGCCGCAAGCAGCAGCGCCGCCGTCCGGGTTTCGCCCAGCGAGACCGCATGCACCCAAATCAGCTCGGAGACGGCCTCGACCGGCTGTGTGTAGCGGCCGAAGCGTTCTTCCACCGCCTCCAGGTAGCCGGGCTCCTGCTTTGCGCGGCGCGCCAGCTTGCGGCGCAGCAGCGGCTGCACGCAGTACATCAGCAGCGAATAGAGCTTCAGCACGAAGTCACTCATGCGGCGGCCCCGGCCGCGCTGCAGGCCAGCCAGGCCTGCCAGACGTCTTCCACACCCGGGGCGGGCTGCGCATACACGCTGAGCTGCCGGCCATCCTGACTATCGGGCCCGGTGCGCCAGGCCGTGTCGAAGTTGTAGATCTGCACATGCGGCAGGTCCAGCGCGACGGCGATGTGGCTCACGCCGCTGTCCACGCCGATCACGCCGGCGCATTGCGCGAGCTCTTCGGTCAACGCGTCCAGCGCCAGCAGGGGCAGCACCACGGCGGAATCCGCCGCCGTGCCGTTCAGCGCCTCGGCAATCGCCCGGCTGGTGGCCTGCTCGGCGGCATTGCCGTGCGGCAGCACCAGCTGGTAGCCGGCCGTGTGCAGGCGCTGCCCCAGCGCCACCCAATGGCTGAGCGGCCATTCCTTGTCGGCGCGCGAGGTGCCGTGGACAAACGCGATACGGCCCTGGGGGAAATGCTCATGGATCTTCGCGCTTGCTGCGGGCACTTTCAGCCCAAACTGTGTGGCGGCCGCGGGGCTGTAGCCCAAGGCGCGCGCGGCCAGTTCGCGGGATCGCCGCACCGCATGGATGTGCGGCTCGACGGAGATCGCCACGTCGGCCACCCAGCGCGTGGGCGCCTCGTAGCCCGAGCCGTCGGTCTGGTTGGCCAGCGCATAACGTTTGCCGCCGGGCGCCAGCCGGGCCAGCCGCGCCACCAGCGCGGACTTGGTCAGGCCCTGCAGGTCGATGACGGCGTCGTAGGCCTCCCGCTGCAGCTCGGCCCTGAAAGCGCCCCATTCCTGCCGCGTGGCGGCCGTCCAGAAGGATTTGCGCCAGCGCCGGATCTCGCAGGGAATCACGCAGTTCAGGCCCTCGCAGCGCGCCAGCAAGGGGGCGAAGGCCTTTTCCACCACCCAGTCAATCTGCGCTTCGGGGAATGCGGCGCGTATGTCCTGCACCACGGGCAGGGTGTGCACCACATCGCCCAGGGACGAGAGCTTGACCAGGAGAATTTTCATTAAAGGCGATTCTATGGCCCCCACGGTCGCTCACTTCGTGTAGCCTGCGGCCTTCTCCCTGCCCCCTTCATCACAAAAGGGGCCGCCCGCCTGTGGCCCGGCAAAGCCGGTTCCACGGCTCATGCTGGGTTGAAGATTCTGTGCGTGCGACCCGTGATGGAGGTATTTCACCAGTGGGGGCCGCGGGTCCGGCTTCGCCGGCCCCAGGCGCCGCCCCCTTGAGGGGGGAACGGGCTACACGCAGTGAGCCTGGACGGGGGTGTGCTCAGTGCGCCGCAGCGGCTAGGCTGGCATCAGGCTTGACGGTCCGCAGCAAGGCCAGCATGTCGGCCTCTATGCGTTCCAGCGCCGCCTGGGTATGGCCCTCAAAGCGCAGCACCAGCACCGGCGTGGTGTTGGACGCGCGTATCAGGCCGAAGCCGTCCGGCCAGTCCACGCGCACGCCGTCGATGGTCGATATCCTGGCCGGCGCCGCGAATTTCGCGGACTTGATCAGCGCTTCCACCACCGTATGCGGCTCGCCTTCCTTGCAAGCCACATTGAGTTCAGGCGTGCTGAAGCTGGTCGGCAAGGCATTGAGGACGATGCCGGCATCGGGCACACGGCTCAGGATTTCCAGCAGGCGGGCGCCGGCATAGGTGCCGTCGTCAAAACCGTACCAGCGTTCCTTGAAGAAGATATGGCCGCTCATCTCGCCGCCCAGCGGCGAATCGACTTCCTTCATCCTGGCCTTGATCAGCGAATGGCCGGTCTTGTACATCATGGGCACGCCGCCGGCGGCCTCGATCTCGGGCGCCAGGCGCTGCGAGCATTTGACGTCGAACAGAATCGTGGCGCCCGGCACGCGGGACAGCACGTCGCGGGCAAACAGCATCATCTGCCGGTCGGGGTAAATGTTCTGGCCGTCCTTGGTGACGATGCCCAGCCGGTCGCCGTCGCCGTCAAAGGCCAGGCCCAGTTCGGCGTCGCCGCTTTGCAGGGCCTTGATCAGGTCCTGCAGGTTTTCGGGCTTGCTCGGGTCGGGATGGTGGTTGGGAAAGTTGCCGTCCACTTCGCTGAACAGCTCGGTGACTTCGCAGCCCAGGGCGCGAAAGATGGCGGGTGCCGAGGCGCCGGCAATGCCGTTGCCGGAATCGACGACGATTTTCATCGGGCGTTCCAGCTTGATGCCCGAGACGATGCGGTCGCGGTAGGCCGTGCCCACGTCGACCTGGCGGATGGTCCCGCCCTGCGCGGGCAGCTCCCATTTGCCTGCCTCGATGACGCGGCGCAGCGCCTGGATCTCCTCGCCGTAGATCGCGCGGCCGGCCAGCACCATCTTGAAGCCGTTGTAGTCCTTGGGGTTGTGGCTGCCCGTGACCTGTATGCCCGAGCCGGCCAGCGTGCTGGCGGCAAAGTACAGCATGGGCGTGGTCACCATGCCCACGTCGATCACCTCAATGCCCGTGGCGGCCAGGCCGCGCATCAGCGCCGCGCTGAGTGAAGGCCCGCTGAGCCGGCCGTCGCGGCCCACGGCCACGGCTTTTTCGCCCTCCGCCAGCGCCGCCATGCCAAAGGCCTTGCCCAGGGCCTCGGCCATCGCTTCGTGGATGGTGGACGGCACGACGCCGCGTATGTCATAGGCCTTGAAGATGGACGGGTTGATTTGCATCGGGTGCGGTTCCTGGGAAGTGCGGGACTGTGCTGAAGAAGCTGGATTTCATTGTAGGTGGCGCCCCTGGCGCCGCCTGTAGGCGGCAGCCGTTTTCGGCCAGTCCGTTCAGACTATTGCGGGCTGCCCCGGAAGCCGGAAACCCGCCTAAAAGCAGGCCCGCGGCGGGGTGAGGGACATGTCCGAAAACGGCCAGTCAAAGCCGGCCCGCGGCGTATCATTTCTTCCATGGACCGCGACAACACCCCTCTAGCCGACAACGACTGCTACCTCGCCCTGAAGGCGCGGGACGCGCGTTTTGACGGCAGCTTTTTCACCGGCGTGACCTCCACCGGCATCTATTGCCGGCCGGTCTGCAGCGTGAAAACGCCCAAGCGCGAGAACTGCCGTTTCTTCCACCATGCGGCGCAGGCCGAGAACGCCGGCTTCCGCCCCTGCCTGCGCTGCCGGCCCGAGCTGGCGCCGCATTCGGTGGTGTGGTCCATCCAGGACGCTTCCTACATCCTGGCCCACCAGGCGGCACGTTTACTGGATGAACCGGAAGTCTGGGCCGGCGAAGCGCCCTCGGTCGAAAAACTCGCCGCCCGGCTGGGTGTGAGCGACCGCCACGTGCGGCGCATCTTCGAGGCGCAGTTCGGCGTCTCGCCCATGCAGTATTTGCAGACACACAGGCTGCACACCGCCAAGCAGCTGCTGGCCGACACCAACCTGCCGATCACGCAGATCGCGCTGATCAGCGGCTTTGCCAGCGTGCGGCGCTTCAACGCGGCTTTTGTTGAGCACTACAAGCTCAACCCCACGCAGCTGCGGCGCCAGGGGCCGGCGCGCAGCGGCGACGTCGGCGAAGGCGCGACCATACGGCTGGGCTACCGCCCGCCCTACGACGTGCAGGCCATGCTGGCCTTCTTCAGCAAGCGCTGCATCAGCGCCATCGAGTTCATTGATACCGAGGCCGCCCTGCCCTGCCTGGGCCGGACCCTGGGCATCGAGTCCGGCGGCAAGCTCTACACCGGTTGGCTGCTGGCCAGTTTTGAAGAGGATCGTTCGCGCCTGGTGCTGCGCGTGAGCGACTCGCTGCGCGAAGTGCTGCCGCTGGTGATACGCCGCGCGCGCACCACCTTCGACCTGGACGCCGACCCGACGGCCATCAACAGCGTGCTGCATGCCGCCTTCCCCGAAGGCGACGGCCTGCGCGTGCCGGGCGCGCTCGACGGCTACGAGCTCGCGGTGCGCGCCGTGCTGGGCCAGCAGATCACCGTGGCCGCCGCGCGCACCCTGGCGCAGCGCATGGTGGACCGCTTCGGCGAACCCATCGAAACGCCGTGGCCCAAGCTGACTCGCCTTTTTCCCGCCCCGACCGTGCTGGCCGCCGCCAGCGGTGACGCTCTGGGGCAGCTGGGCATCGTCAAGCAGCGCCAGGCCGCGATTGTCGGCATCGCGCAGGCGGTGGCCGACAAGCGCCTGCAGCTGCACAGCGGCGCCGACGTCAGCGCCACGCTGGCCACGCTGAAAGAATTGCCCGGCATAGGCGACTGGACCGCGCAGTACATCGCCATGCGCGCGCTGCGCTGGCCCGATGCCTTTCCGGCGGGCGACGTGGCGCTGCACAAGGCCCTGGGCGTGCAGGGCCAAAAGAACCCTGCCCGGGAAGCCGAACTCGCCTCGGCGGCCTGGAAACCCTGGCGCAGCTACGCGGTGATACGCGCCTGGAGCGGAACGCTGGAGCGCCCCGGCTGACGGCGTGCAGCGACAACCTGGCCATTCATGCGCGGGCGGAATGAATGCGGCGCCTCGATTTCATTGGACGGTACAGCGCCCAGGCGCGAACATCGCCGCTGAATGATCGAGCCAGCCTTTGCCCCGCGAAACAACAAGCCAGCCAAAGCCGCCTGATCAGGACTGAAAAAGACCTGATAAGGCAGACACTCGAAACCATTCAAAAGGTGATTCAGATGAAATTCGACAACTCCATCGTCCAGACAACCTTCCACAGCCCCCTGGGGGAAATGATCATTGCCGCCACCGACAAAGGCCTGGCCGGCACCTGGTTCGCGGGCCAGCGGCACCTGCCGCCGCAGCTTGTGAAGCCTTATGTGTGGCGCGAAGACCCTGAGCATCCGGTGCTGAAACAAACCATCCAGCAGTTGACCGAATACTATGCCGGCACGCGCACGACCTTCGACCTGCCGCTGGACCTGGGCCACGGCACGGCCTTCCAGCAGTCGGTGTGGCAGGCGCTGCTGGCCATCCCGCAGGGCGGCACCCTGAGCTACGGCCAGGTGAGCCAGAACATCGGGAAACCCGCAGCGGTGCGCGCCGTGGGCGCGGCCGTCGGGCGCAACCCGGTCAGCGTGATCGTGCCCTGCCACCGCGTGCTGGGCTCCGACGGTTCGCTCACGGGCTACGCCGGCGGCCTGCACCGCAAAACCGCCTTGCTTAAACTCGAAGGCGCACTACAGGAGAGCATGTTATGAGTTCCAGCCCTTCCGGCATCGCCGCGCCCCTGGGCGCGGCCGCCGCCCAACCCAAAAGCTGGGCCGCCGATTTTGTGATGCTGGCCGCCATCTGGGGCTCGTCCTTTTTGTTCATGCGCATCAGCACGGTGGAGTTCGGCCCGCTGCCGACCGCCGCCGTGCGCGTGGGCATCGCCGCGCTGTTTTTGCTGCCCATCGTCTGGCTGCGCGGCCTGCTGCCGGACCTGAAGAAAAACTGGAAAAAGATTTTTTTCATCGGCGTGCTCAATTCCGGCATTCCGTTTGCCTGCTTTTCGTTTGCGCTGCTGTCCATCACCACCGGCCTCTCGGCGATTCTCAACGCCACCGTGCCCATGTTCGGCGCGCTGATCGCCTGGCTGTGGCTCAAGGACAAACCCAATGCCTCGCGCATCCTGGGCCTCATCGTCGGTTTTGCCGGCGTCGCCATGCTGGCCTGGGACAAGGCCACCTTCAAGCCCGATGCCTCGGGCGTGGCGCCCGGCTGGGCCGTGCTGGCCTGCCTGTTTGCCTGCATCTGCTACGGCATCTCGGCCAGCTACACCAAACGCTACCTGACGGGCATGCCGCCGCTGGTGACCGCCGCCGGCAGCCAGATAGGCGCGACCCTGGGCCTGGCCCTGCCCGCCGCCTGGCTGTGGCCGGCGCAGATGCCGGGCACGCAGGCCTGGCTGGCGCTGCTGGCCGTCGGCGTGGTCTGCACCGGACTGGCCTATATTTTGTTTTTCCGCCTGATCGAAAACGCCGGCCCGCCGCGCGCGCTGTCGGTGACCTTCCTGGTGCCCGTGTTCGCCGTGATCTATGGCGTGCTCTTCCTCGGTGAGCACGTGACGGCCTGGATGGTGATCTGCGCCGTGGTGATTGTGATCGGCACCGCGCTGTCGACCGGGCTTCTCAAGCTGGGCCGCAAAGCTGAACAGCAAAAGAAGGCATGACCTCGGCCCGCAAGACCAAACTCAAGCTGACCGCGCCCAAGCCGCGCAATCCGCTGGTGGCACCCGCGGCGCAGCGCAAGGCGGGCTCGCACCGCAAGTCGGAAGCCAGCCTGCGCAAGAAGGAAAAGATGGTGCTCAAAAAGCAGCTGTTTCAGCTGTAATACGCGCGTCGCCCTGGCCGGGTGGGAATCAGGGCGCCAAACATTCTCCGCCTGCAGTTGGCGTCCGTGCGGGTCGACCTGTCAGCCGCTGTTGGTGTTCTCAGCTTCCAGCGCGAACACAGGTCTGAGGGCCAAACAGGTTTTTCAAGTCCATCTTCGTCAGTGGCACTTGCTTGACGCCGGCAGACGTTTGCGCCGTTGCACGCAGGGTGCATGCACCCGCCGAGCCTCCGTAGGTGAGCTCGTAGGCCGCATTGGGCTCGGCGACGAAGCCCACGTTGAACGTGCAGGAAGAAACGGAGAACGAACCTGCAGCGCCTGTTCCCGCGCCCACCCCCACATTGCCCACGACGTTCAGCACGAGGAAGGTGCCTGGGGCGACCGTCGTGACCCGAGCCGTTCCGGAGTTGATGTTCTCCTTGTTGTCACCGAAGAACCACATGTCCGTGCAATCGCCCTTATGTGACTCCATGGCCCGAACCCAGCCTCCGCTCGCGTTGCGAAGCCGGACCGTCGCAACGTCAGGCCCTTCCGCGGCCTTGTACACGAAGGGCGTGCCGCATGACGACAACAGCACTGTCGCCGCCAGCAAAGAGAGGCGGGACCACATGGAATTTTTGGTTTGAGTTGGGGTGTGCATGGTCATGGTTAAGGTTGGAGGTGGGTTTCCGGAAAGTTTTCGCCTCTCCCGTCTTCGCTCGATTTTGGTGAATCAATGCTTGAGCGCTACCGTGAAACGATGGGGTAGAAGTCTATTTCTCCATCGCCGTCAGGTCCGATCCGGTAACGAGTTGGCTCGGCTGAGCTGGGATGAATCTCCAGATGCGCGAGACCGCCGCCGCACACACCGAAAGGAATGGCGCCCAGCGTCACGGGCTCTTGGGGTAGATACAGCGTGACGGTTTCGCCGGCCTTCACCAGCGCCGCCATCTTGCCATTGACAAACAAGGTGGTGGGGCAATCGGATCCGGCAAAGCCGGAGTCTCGCGTGACCGATACCGTGGCCTTGTCGGGCGCCGCCTCCGAGAACAGCAGATGCCGGGTCGAGGGGACTGTGGCGGCCTCACCGCCTGGCCTTTGAAGGGTGGCGCAACCGAGCAGTGTGGCGAGCAGGGCCAAAGAGGCGACTAACTTCATGGTGATTCTTTAACTTTGTAGGGGGCCGTCCGACCTGGAAAGGCTGGAGTCCAAGAGCGTGGCCAGGTGCGCCCGCTCACCGATTCTAGGTGGACAGCCTGCCAGGCGCCTCCTCAATATGGACGAGCGCAGGCCCAAACAATATGAGCGGTATGTGAAATCGGCGAAGCAGAAAAATGCAGGGTGACGGCAATGCATTGCAGTGCCCTTGCCGGTCCATTTCGGGGATATATTGGCGGAACTTGTTACCCACACACCACGGAGGAAGGCATGAGCGACACCATCTGGGTCCGCAGAAAGTCAAGAGTCGGCACCGATGATTCAGGCGACGACTACGACCACTCGCTTTTTTGCAAGGCCTCTGAAGCACTCGATGAACTCGCCAAAAGCCTGGGCGTGCCTCTGCTTTCAGACTTCATCGACACCACCGACATGCAGTACAACTTTTCCGAGGAAGAACTCCCTGAGTCGTGGATCGCCGAGAACGAAAAGTGGTTTGCACCCGCGGATGCCTTGCCGTCGCTCACGAAGATCGTCGAGCGTTTGAAATCGGGCGAAGTCAAGGGCATCAAGGAAAAGCTGCGCCCCGGGCTCATTGAGGAACTTGAAGACTGCCTGACCAAAGTATCCGAGGCCGAGCGAGAGGCAGACCAGTTCCATTTCTGTCTCGTGATGTGAGGCCTGCTCAGGAGAATCCATGTTTGACCATGTCAAATTCGGCGTCAGCGACTATGCAGCGAGCAAGGCCTTCTTCCTCAAGGCACTTGAGCCGCTCGGCGTGACTGTTGCCTCGGAGGGACCGCCGGCCTACGGCGTCGAGCTTGTTAGCCCAAAGGCCAAGGCTTCTTTATGCCTGTTCCAAACCGGGGAGAAGCCGGCGCATCTTCACCTGGCGTTCGCAGCCGAAAATCGCCGGCAAGTCGAAGCCTTCTATCGCGCGGCCCTGGAGGCGGGTGGCCAAGACAATGGCGCACCCGGCCTTCGCCCGCACTACCACGCGAACTACTATGCGGCTTTTGTCATTGGCCCGGATGGGCACAACATCGAGGTGGTTTGCCACGAATCTGAGGCCTGAGCCATCCTTCACCTGCGCATCATCTTCGGAGGTGACCTCAGTCCGACCTTGGCCGCGAAAGATTGGGGAAAACTTCAACACCGATGGCAATCCCCAGCTTTACCGCAAGAGACATAGTCTCCAATTTAAGGTTATCGCCAATATTGATCGCGCCGGGCAGTTGCACGATCACTTGCAACTCGCCACCCGATGCCAACAAACGAGAAACGAATGCTTGTTTCTCATGTAGCCACACCAGAACCTCGTGAACTTCGTCGAAGAACAGCCGTGCGTCCTCAGTCCATGACGTATGGTTCCACATCATGTTCTGGGTGAATTTGCGCTCACCGGCATTCCACGCGTGATCAGGCTCCATATCCAACGCAGTGGTGACTTCGTCTGCCAGCATGGTCGGATGGCCGATGAGCAACCTGACGCTGTAGTAATACGCAAACTCTCTTTCGATATCGCCCTTGATCTGCTTATCCAGCATGAATCTCCCTCTGCTTGGGTGTTGGCCGGCTGCTGGATTCCTAGCGGTCCGCCTTATTAAAACGACCTGCGGCCACGCCAAATGCGAACCCGCAGAAAATCCCTCCCAGTACGCCAATAGCCTTGAACGTCGTACTCCGGCTCTGCTCAATTCCCGCAACATCTTCTTTGCTGGGCGCACCGGGTGAAACCGCGGCAGCCACAGCGTCTACCTTTCGATTGAAGTAAGGGTCAACAATCAGCCATCCGATGCCAAACCACCCCACCGAAAGCCAAAAGGCGACGGCGGCGACGATCCAGCTCACCCAATAGATTTTGCGATTCATCCGGCTCCGCCACTTGATTGCGAATTTTCAGTCGAAGTACGGCTCCCCACCCGGCCATTGCACGACTTGATTCGCCGTACGGTTTTTCAACACTGACTTTACAAAATCGAGCGCACATTCCAAAGCGTTGAGCAGGTCAGAACCGAAGATATTCAGAGGTTCACTCATGAGGCCACGAATATAAACAGGGCAGACTGCCTCAATTTCAGGCTCCGACCACCGGGGGCGTCCAATTTCGATGTAGAGGTCTACCCGACTTCCCTCTATTGAATCGACAAGCCACAGTTTGCGTTCGATTATCTTGTCAAAGGACATGGGTGACTTCACTCTTGTTGGCATGGCCCGGTCATTTACTGCAACGCCCCCGCCACCACATTAATGCTGAGCGCCAATATCAGCATGTTGAAGCCGAAGGACAGCACGCTGTGCACCAGCGTGAGCCGGCGCATCTCGCGCGAGGTAACCTGCACGTCGGAGACCTGCGAGGTCATGCCGACTACGTGGGCGTAGTACAGAAAGTCGAAATAGTCCGGGTCCAGACCGCCGGGAAAACACAGGCCGGGGCCGTCGGGTTCGTTGAGTTTTTCTTCCTGGTAGTAGCGGTGCGCGTACCGGAAGGCGTAAATCGTCTGCATGAACAACCAGGAGGCGGCCAGGGCCGCGACGGCGAGCACGATGTGCAGGGTGCGCTCCATGCCCGAGAGGTTTTTGGCCTGCTGCATCATGACCGTGATGGCCGCGACGCAGGCCATGGTGGCCAGCAGCATCAGCAAAAACAGCACGACGCTGGGTTCGTCCTGGGCTTGCGCGCGTTCGCGTGTGCGTTTGGCGTCGAAGCGCACGCAGAGCCACCAGGCCAGCCCGAGGTAAACGGCGATGCCGGCGCACCAGCCCAGCAGGCCGCAGAACTGCCAGCCCAGGGGCAGCGGCAAGGCCGCCACGATCAATCCCGCGACCAGACCCAGGGTGAGGCGCTGCGGGCCCGTGGTTTCGGAGAAATGTTTGCGCATGGGGTGGATTGTGAAGCAGCACCCGCGAAACCCCAAGACAAAGGGCCTGCAAGAAACTTGCAAGCCCTTTTCGGATTTGGCGGAGTGGACGGAATTCGAACCCGCGCCCCCCCTACGTTACAGCCGGCTTTTGGCGAATTCCCTGGATTTTTATTGCCGGATTCTTCCGTTGCCGCTGATGATGGTCATCTCCACGAAGCGCGAACCATTGCGCATCCCCGGCCGAAATCCGATGACGTATCCTCCGAGATCAAGGCTTTCCAGTCCATCCAGAGCGGAAGCAAAACCTTCACGGGTCACACGCGTGCCTTGCCGCCGGGCGGCTTCAACGATCACCTTTGCAGCGATGAAGCCTTCCATCATGGCGTAGCTGATCGGAACATCCTGCGCTCCGGCGGTTGCCGCGACGTCGTTGAATTCCTTGGAAAGCCGGTTGGTCATTTTGTAGGGGCTGGGCGTGACCTGGGCGATCGCGATGCCTTGCATCTGCTCTTCCGACAGCCGTTTCGACATCTGCTCAATGTCCGCGCCCGAATGCGCGAACAGTTGGGCCGTTCCCCCGGCTGAACGGTATTTCTCAACAAAGTTCGAAGCAGCGCCTCCACTCGCAATCATGATGATCGCCTGCGGTGCTGCCTGCAGCATGGCGTCAGCGGCGGCACTCACGCGGTTGGTTCCGGTGTCATAACCCGCCGTTTGCACGATCCTGGCCTTGGCATTCGCTGCTGCTTCCTGTGCGGCGGCGATGAGTGGCGCAGCGCCGGAGCCATTTTCGTGAAACAAGCCAAGCCGGGTGATTCCGACCGTGGCCAGGTGCGCCGTGATTCTGGCAAGTTCGTCTCGCAAGGTGGCGCGCACACCGTAAAGTTGCGGAGCGTCCAGGTTCAGTTCGGTCGCGCGGAAGCCGACCAGCACGATGCGCTCGCGCTCGAAGACGCCCGCGCTGATCAGTTGGGCGATATTGCGGCTTCCAAAGTAGCCGGCAAGCACCACCGGCTTGTCCTCGGCCAGAAGCGCGCGTGTCTGGCTGAGCGTTTCATCGGGTCGCCCGGCGTCGTCGCGGCGCGCCAGGGTGAAGGTGTTTCCGTTGACGCCACCCGCCTTGTTCACGGCGTTGAAATGCAACAGCATGCCGGCCGCGTAGGCGCGGCCCTGGCTCGCGTCGATACCGGTCAACGGCGCCACTTGACCGACTACAAGCTGCGCGGCCGGCACGGACGACGTTATGCCGCCTGCGATGACCAGGCCCGCCAGGCGGGCAATCCACTGAGCAGTTCTCATTTTCAGTTTCCTTCACGAGGTCCAACCCGCGCGTGCAACGTTTTCACCTGTCAAGCCCAAGACCGTCGACGGCGAATCCGGTCCCGCGGGCAAGCATCCCCGCCGGCGGCCACGGCTACGCTCAATCGACCCGGATGTTGGAGCGCAGAACAACCGCGCGCATGCGGGGGAGTTCGTTTTCGATGCGCGCCGCCACCGCGGAAGCGGGTTCCCAGGCTTGCTCGAGTCCGTTCGCCACGAGCTTGTCGCGAATCTCGGGATCCTTCATGGTGTCGGCCAGCGCCTTCTGCAGTTTGGCTTTTACGTCCGCCGGCAAGCCCTTGGGCGCGGCAATGGCGAGCCAGGAATCGGCCGAGAAGCCGGTGAAACCGCTCTCCGCAACGGTCGCCACGGTGGGCATTTGTGTCGCGCGGCTCGCGCCGGTGACGGCGATAGCCTTGATCTTCGGTTTCGCCGCCTTCAGCTGCGGCAGCGCCGCTGCGACGGTGTCAATCGCGAACGGGATCTGGCCGGCCATCAAGTCGGTCATCGCCGGCGCGCTGCCCTTGTAAGCGATGTGCTGCAGCCTGATGCCGGCGGTGCTCCAGAGCAATTCGCCGGCGAAGTGCCCCGTGGTACCGTTGCCGAAGGAGCCGTACACGTACTTGTCCGGTGCGCGTTGCACCGCCGCGATCAGCTGCTTCAGGTCGTTGATCGGGACATCGGCGTTGGCCAGCAAAACCAGGGGAACGCGCGCCACCATTCCGACAGGCTCGAAACTCTTGATCGGGTCGTAAGGCAGCTTGGGCATGAGTGCCGGGTTGACCGTGAAGGTCGATCCCGAGCTGATCAGCAGTGTGTAGCCGTCCGGCGCCGCCTTGGCGACGAATGCGGCACCGACGATGGTGCCGGCACCCGGGCGGTTGTCGATAACCACAGGCTGCCCCAGGCGCTCGCCGAGCTTTTTGGCGACCAGCCGTCCGGCGATGTCGGTGGCACCTCCCGGCGGAAAAGGGATGACCAGCTGGACCGGCTTGGACGGATAACCCTGCGCATGGACGCTGGCCCAGGGGGCCAGCAAGACCAGCGCCATGGCCAGGAAGAAGCGCTTCTCATAGCTTGGTTTCATCATCGTGGTGCTCCTCTTGATACGGCATGGGCCGCGTTGAAAGAAAGTCTATCGCCGAGGCTGTGTAACAGGGTTGCAATATGATCGACTTTTTAGATGAAATATTCTGAATTTCTCGATAAAAAGTTTTGAAAATTGTGCAATTAAATAAACTAAAGAAATAAAAATTCGCTTACAGAATGAAACCATTGCCCGACAGCGCATCGTCGCGCTGCTCAATCCTGCTTCGCGGAACCTTGGCATGCAGGTCGTGATCGGCGTGGTATTGGAGCGGCCCACACCTCGGTCTTCACCGATTTCGAAAAAGCGGTGATGAAGGTGCCGGGCTGCCAGGAGTGCGTGGTGGTGACGGGCGAGTTCGACCATTTCGTCACCGTCCGCACGCAGGACATGAAGGGAAGGCCGAAAACGAAAAAAGGGCCTGCAAGAAATCTTGCAGGCCCTTTTCGGATTTTGGCGGAGTGGACGGGACTCGAACCCGCGACCCCCGGCGTGACAGGCCGGTATTCTAACCAACTGAACTACCACTCCTGGTAGTGACAACATTCGCTCTTTCGAGCCAAGTCGCTTGCCCTTGCGGGCCGGCGGTTGTCAACTTGCGCCTTGGGCATCACACGAGGTGATGAATGCTGGCGACCCTAAGGGGATTCGAACCCCTGTAGCCACCGTGAAAGGGTGGTGTCCTAGGCCTCTAGACGATAGGGTCAAAACCTTGGAACTTCTGGATGGCCCTGCTGTGACACAAGGACCGTACAACTCTCAAATTCTTCGCGACAAACTTTGGTGGAGGTAAGCGGGATCGAACCGCTGACCTCTTGCATGCCATGCAAGCGCTCTCCCAGCTGAGCTATACCCCCTTCAAGCTATTGCAAGTTGCCCTGCAATTGTGTCGAGCCTTGAATTATAGCCCGAAAATTTGATGTTTTTCAAATCCTCAAACAAGCTTGAGCCGGGAGACCACATCTTCGCGTTTCATGAGCTCCAGAAGAGCGTCGAGTGACGGCGTCTGCGGCGTGCCCATGACCAGCACGCGCACCGGCATGGCCAGTTGCGGCATCTTGAGGCCGGTGTCGGCCAGCACCTGCTTGATGGCCGCGGAAATCGCGGCCTTGTTCCACTCGGCCGAGCCCAGGGCTTCGGCGAGTTTGGCGAGCGCTGGGCGCACGGCATCGGTCACGTGCGTGGCCAGGTCTTCGGCGCCGGGCTGGCCGCCTGTGACCAGGCGTTGCAGCCACCCGGCCAGTTCCACCAGCGTGCTGCAGCGGTCCTTGAACAGGCCGCAGCCGCGCGCGATCCATGCAGTGTCTTGCCCCGTGACGCCTTGCGCCGCGAGGAAAGGTGCGACCGCCTCGGCGAGCTTGTCGTCGGCCATGGCCTTGAGGTGCTGGGCATTGACCCAGCGCAGCTTGGCTTCATCAAACTGCGCGGCGCTCTTGCCCAAATGGTCGAGGTTGAACCAGGCGATGAACTGTTCGCGGCTGAAGATTTCGTCGTCGCCGTGGCTCCAGCCCAGGCGCGCCAGGTAGTTGACCATGGCGTCGGGCAGATAGCCTTCGGCGGCGTACTGCGTGACCGGCTTGGCGCCGTTGCGCTTGCTGAGTTTTTCGCCCTGCTCGTTGAGCACGGTTGGCAGGTGGGCATACACCGGCGGCTCCTTGCCCAGGGCCCTGAAGATGTTGATCTGGCGCGGCGTGTTGTTCACGTGGTCGTCGCCGCGAATCACATGGGTCATGGCCATGTCGATGTCGTCGACCACCACGCAGAAGTTATAGGTCGGCGTGCCGTCGGGCCGCGCGATGACGAGGTCGTCGAGTTCGTCGTTGCTGATCTCGATGCGGCCCTTGACCTTGTCGTCCCACACCACGCTGCCGCCCTGCGGGTTCATGAAGCGCAGCACCGGCTGCACGCCTTCGGGCACGGGCGGCAGGGTCTTGCCGGGCGCGGGGCGCCAGGTGCCGTCATAGCGCGGTTTTTCCTTGGCGGCCATCTGCTTTTCGCGCAGGGCGTCAAGCTCGGCCACGCTCATGTAGCAGGGATAGACCAGGCCGTCGGCGCGCATCTGCGCGAGCACGGCCTTGTAGCGGTCCATGCGCTGCATCTGGAAGAACGGGCCTTCGTCGTGGTTCAGGCCCAGCCAGCGCATGCCTTCGATGATGACGTCGACGGCCTCCTGGCTGGAGCGCTCCACGTCGGTGTCTTCGATGCGCAGGATGAAGTCGCCGCCGGTGGCGCGGGCAAAAGCCCACGGGTAAAGCGCGGAGCGGATGTTGCCGAGGTGGATGAAACCTGTCGGTGAAGGAGCGAAGCGGGTGCGGGTCTTTTGAGTCATTACTGCAGTCATGCGATGAGGCTGAGGCCGCGGGAGAGGTCGGCCTTGATGTCGTCCACGTGGTCCAGCCCGACGGCCACGCGCACCAGGCCCTGGCCTATGCCGGCGGCCTGGCGCTGCTCTTCGCTGAGGCGCCCATGCGAGGTGGTGGCCGAGTGGCTGATGATAGTCTTGGTGTCGCCAAGATTGGTGGCGATGCTGAGCACCTGCGTGCTGTTGATGACCTGGAAGGCGTTGGCGCGCGCCGTTTCCGGTGTGTCGCCGCGCACGTCGAAGGACAGCACCGCGCCGCCCAGCCCCGACTGCTGGCGCATGGCCAGTTCGTGCTGAGGATGCGATGCCAGGCCCGGGTAGTACACACGCTTCACGGCGGGCTGGGTTTCCAGCCACTGCGCGACGGCCAGCGCGTTGGCACTTTGCGCCTGCATGCGGATGCTCAAGGTCTCCAGTCCCTTGAGCACGACCCAGGCATTGAAGGGCGCCAGCGTCATGCCGGCGGTGCGCACGATGGGGCCGAACACGTCGACGATGAGTTTTGAAGGACCACACAGCGCGCCCGCCATCACACGGCCCTGGCCGTCCAGGTACTTGGTGCCCGAATGCATGATGAGGTCGGCGCCGAATTCCACCGGGCGTTGCAGCGCCGGCGAGCAAAAGCAGTTGTCGACGGCCAGCAAGGCGCCCACGCTGTGCGCCAGGTCGGCCAGCGCCCGGATGTCGCAGACTTCGGTCAGCGGGTTGGTCGGCGTTTCGGCGAACAGCAGCTTGGTGCCGGGACGCAAGGCGGCCTTCCACTCGCTGAGGTCGGTCTGCGAGACAAAGGTGGTCTCAACGCCGAACTTGCCGAACTCGCGGCCTATCAGGGCGATGGTCGAGCCGAACATGGAGCGCGAGCAGATCACGTGGTCGCCGGCTTTCAGCAGGCCCATGCACATCATGAGGATGGCGCCCATGCCGGTGGAGGCGCCAATGGCCGCTTCCGTGCCCTCGAGCGCGGCGAGGCGGCGCTCAAAGCTCGTGACCGTGGGGTTGGACGTGCGGCCGTAGGTGTAGCCCTCCGTCGGGTCGGCAAAGCGCCGCGCCGAGGTCTCGGCATCGGGTTGCACGAAGCCGCTGGTCAGGTACAGCGCTTCGGAGTTTTCGCCGTGCTGGCTGGGCTCCAGTGCCACGCGCACGGCCAGCGTGTCGCGGTGCAGGTTGCGCGGCAATTCTCTTTTCTTGGTCATGCTCAGGCTTCCTGCGGATTCGGCAGCGCCAGGCGTGACACGTCCACGTCGCTGTCTTCGCCGATTTTTTCGGCGGTGTCGGCGCGCTGCGAGTTCATCGCGGCAATGGTTTCCGCCGTGACGTCGCCGGTGATGTAGACGCCGTCGAAACAGGAGGCGTCAAAGCCGTCGAGCTTGCCGTTGAGCGAGCCGATGGCGCGTTTCATGCCTTCCACGTCCTGGTAGATCAGCGCGTCGCAGCCAATGACTTCGCGGATCTCTTCAATCGTGCGGCCGTGCGCCACCAGTTCGCCCGGCGTGGGCATGTCGATGCCGTAGACGTTGGGAAAACGCACCGGCGGCGCGGCGCTGGCCAGGTAGACCTTTTTGGCCCCGGCGTCGCGCGCCATCTGCACGATCTCACGGCTGGTGGTGCCGCGCACGATGGAGTCGTCGACCAGCAGCACGTTGCGGCCCTTGAATTCGCTGGCGATCACGTTGAGCTTCTGGCGCACGGATTTCTTGCGCACGCCCTGCCCCGGCATGATGAAGGTGCGGCCCACGTAGCGGTTCTTGACGAAGCCTTCGCGGTAGGGAATGCCCAGCAGGTGCGCCAGCTGCGTGGCGCTGGGGCGGCTGGATTCGGGAATCGGGATGATCACGTCGATCTCGTTGGGCGGCACGGTGGAGACCACACGCTTGGCCAGCGTCTCGCCGAGGTTCAGGCGGGCCTGGTAGACCGAAATGCCGTCCAGCACCGAGTCGGGGCGTGCCAGGTAGACGAACTCAAAGATGCAGGGGTTGAGCTTGGCGTTGGGCGCGCATTGTTCGGCGTGCACCACACCCTCCATGTCCACGTACACGGCTTCGCCCGGCGCGATGTCGCGCTCGAACTGGTGCGAGGTGCCTTCCAGGGCCACCGATTCGCTGGCCACCATGACGGTGGCGCCGCCCTCGTTCTGGCCGCGGCCTATGCACAGCGGGCGGATGCCGAAGGGATCGCGGAAAGCCAGCAGGCCGTGGCCGGCGATCAGCGCGACGACGGCGTAGGAGCCCTTCACACGCTTGTGCACGCCGCGCACCGCGGCGAACACGTCGACGGGCTTGAGCGGCAGGCCGCGCGTGGTTTTTTCGAGCTCGTGCGCCAGCACGTTGAGCAGCACTTCGGAGTCGCTGTCGGTGTTGATGTGGCGGTGGTCGGTGTTGAAGAGCTCGGCCTTGAGCTCGGCCGCGTTGGTCAGGTTGCCGTTGTGCGAGAGCACCAGGCCGAAAGGCGCGTTGACGTAAAAAGGCTGGGCCTCGTCTTCGCTGTAGGCGTTGCCGGCCGTGGGGTAGCGCACCTGGCCCAGGCCCACCGTGCCCGGCAGCGCGCGCATGTTGCGGGTGCGAAACACGTCGCGCACCATGCCCTTGGCCTTGTGCATGTAGAACTTGCGCCCCTGCTGCGTGACGATGCCCGCCGCATCCTGGCCGCGGTGCTGCAGCAGCAGCAGGCCGTCATAGATGAGCTGGTTGACGGGGGCTTTGCTGACGACGCCGACTATCCCGCACATGGTGTTCCGATCATGATGAGTTGACTCTTCAAAGTTAAGTTAAATACTTGGCAAACTGTTCGGGCAACACCGGCTTCAGGGCTTTGAGCGTGGCCGCCAACACCGGCGCGCCCTTGGATTCCCGCCACCAGCTGCTGGTTTTCAGCGCCGTCATGTCGATCACGACGGTCGCCGCCAGCAACAAAATCACGCCGCGCAGCACGCCGAAGGCCGCGCCCAACACACGGTCCACGGGCGCCAGGCCGACCGCGGCCACCAGCTTCTTGACCAAAAACGCCAGCAACCCCGCCGCGAACACCGAGGCAATGAAGATCAGCACAAAGGCCGCCGCATAACGCACCGGGTCGGCCGCCGACTGCAGCGGCAGCCGGGTGGCCAGGTCGGGCGCAAACCATTGCGCCACAAAAAACGACACGACCCAGCCCAGCACCGACAACACCTCGTACACCAGCCCGCGCCATGCGCCCAGCAGCATGGAAAAAACCAGCACCCCCAGCAAAATCCAGTCAACAGCCGTCACGAGTCAGCCAGATGCCAGTACTGCAACCCGGAAGTAGCGAAACACAATGAAAGTGATGGATTCGCGCTCAGGGCAAGGCGCAAGCCGCAGCGAAGGCTGGACGCCTTCGCAAGGCTTGCAACGCCGCCATGGGTGCGAAGACGCGCTTTCATGTTTCGATACTTTCGGGTTGCAGTACTAAATTACAAGGTCAGGATGGCGGCGGGTAAATCAAGGCTCTTGATTTTTCCGGCGGCTTTTTCAGCCTCGGCCTTGGTGGCAAACGGCCCCACACGGACCCGTATGCGCTTGCCGTCCTTGGTTTCCGCGACCTGTGTATAGGTTTTCAGCCCGGCTTTTTCGAGCTTCAGGCGCGCCTCGCGCGCCTTGGCGACGTCGGCAAAGGCGCCCACCTGCACCACCAGCCGGCCTTCGGCCTCGGCGGCGGCCGGTTTGGCGGCGGGCGGTGGCGTGTTGCCGTTGAGCAGCGCGCTGGCGCGGGCGGCGTCGGCATTGGCCACGGGTTTGGGTTCAGGCTTGGCGACCGGCTTGGGCTCAGGCTTGGCCGCAGGTTTTACCTCGGGCTTGGCTTCGGGCTTGACCGCTGCCGGCGCAGACGCTGCAGCGGCGGGTTTGGACGGCAGGATTTCTTCCTTGGGTGCCAGGCTGGCGGCGGCGGCCACCTTGTCGGCGGGCGCAGAGGCGGGCGTTGCGGTTGCCGCCGGCGCGGGGGCCGTAGCGGCCGGTGCTGGCGGCACGGCCAGCGGCTTGACCGTTCCCTTGCCGGGGATTTCGATGGGGATGTCGACCGGGATGGGCCGGGGCTGGGTGTCGAACAGCAGCGGGAAACCCACCACGCCGATGAGCACCAGCACGGCCGAGCCGATGAGGCGGTGTTTGGCGCGCTTGCGCATCACTTCCACGCTTTCCGGTTGAGCGGCTGGCCCGGCATTGGAGGCAGCGTTGGAGCCGCCCCGGCGGAAGTTGAAAAACGGCATGGTGTGGCTTGGATCCGATAAGGGTGGCGTTAACGGTGACGTGGGCTCCAGGCCCTCCGGAACGCGAGGCCGGGCCGGTGCGTCCGGCTTTAGTTGGCCAGGTGCGGGGCCGAAAGACGCGGCACGCCGTCCTTCAAAATACCGCCCACCGTGTAGAACGAGCCGAACACGACAATTCTATCAGCGGGGGTCGCGGCCTTGACCGCCGCCTGCAGCGCCGCTTCGGGGGACGGATGGGTGCCGGAGGTGGCGTCGGGCCGGGTATTGGCCGCCGTCCAGCGCGCCTGCAAATCCGCCGCCGTGGCGGCGCGCGGCGTCGGCAGGTCGGTGAAATACCACTTGTCGATGAGCGGCCCGACCCGCGCCAGCATGGGGGCGAGGTCTTTGTCCGCCATGGCGCCGAACACCGCATGGGTGCAGGGATAAAAGCCCATGGCGTCGAGGTTTTCGGCCAATGCGGCCACCGAATGCGGGTTGTGCGCCACGTCCAGCACCAGCGTGGGCTGGCCGGGCACGATCTGGAAGCGGCCCGGTAATTCGACCATGGACAGCCCGTTGCGCACCGCCTGGGCCGTGACCGGCAGGCGGTCGCGCAGCGCCGTCAGCGCCGCCAGCACGCCCGAGGCATTGACGAGCTGGTTGGCGCCGCGCAGCGCCGGGTAGGCCAGCCCGGCATAACGCCGGCCGCGGCCGGCCCAGCCCCATTGCTGTTTGTCGCCCGAGAAATTGAAGTCCGTGCCGAAACGCCACAGGTCGGCGCCCACGGCGGCGGCATGGTCCACCACGCTTTGCGGCGGCACCGGGTCGCTCACGATGACCGGCTTGCCGGCGCGCATGATGCCGGCTTTTTCACGGCCTATGCTTTCGCGATCGGGCCCCAGGTATTCCATGTGGTCCAGGTCTATGCTGGTGATCACCGCACAGTCGGCGTCCAGCATGTTGACGGCATCCAGCCGCCCGCCCAGGCCGACTTCGAGGATGACGACGTCCAGCCTGGCATCGGCCAGCAGTTGCAGGATGGCCAGGGTGGTGAATTCGAAGTAGGTCAGCGAGATCGCCTCACCCTGCGTGCGGGCCGCCTCGACACGCGCGAACTGGGTGACGAGGTCGGCCGCGCTCACAATGTCACCGCGCACGCGGCAACGCTCTTCAAAATGCACCAGGTGCGGCGAAGTGAAAACACCGGTGCGGTAGCCGGCCTCCAGCAGGATGGCTTCGAGCATGGCGCAGGTCGAGCCTTTGCCGTTGGTGCCGGCCACCGTGATGATGGGGCAATCAAAGGCCAGGCCCATGCGTTGGGCCACCGCGCTGATGCGCGTCAGGCCCATGTCTATGCCTACAGGGTGCAGGTGCTCGCAGTAGGCCAGCCAGTCGTCAAGAGTGTTCGGGTTTTGCATACAGGCCCGAATTGTCGCGCACGGGCCAAAACCTTGGGCTCAGCGGGCGAAGCGGTCTGTGGCTGCTACCAGCTGGCGCTGGATGCCGGGTTCGCTAAAGGCATGGCCGGCATCAGCGACCAGCTGGAAATCGGCCTCGGGCCAGGCACGGTGCAGGTCCCAGGCGGTTTTGGCCGGTGTGGCCACGTCGTAGCGGCCCTGCACGATCACGCCGGGAATCCCGGCCAGCTTGTGCGCATCGCGGATCAGCTGGCCCTCTTCGAGCCAGCCGGCATGCACAAAATAATGGTTTTCGATGCGCGCGAAGGCCAGCGCGAAGTCGTCGTCACCGTGCAGCGCGGTGAAAGCCGGGTCGGGCAGCAGCGTGATGGTCTGGCCTTCCCACAGGCTCCAGGCGCGGGCGGCCGCCAGTTGCGCCGCCCTGTCGCTGCCGACCAGGCGTTTGCGGTAGGCAGCCATCAGGTCGCCGCGTTCGGCCTCGGGAATCGGCGCGAGAAAGCCTTCCCACAGGTCGGGGAACAGCCAGGACGCTCCTTCCTGGTAGTACCACAGCACTTCGGCGCGCCGCAGCGCGAAGATGCCGCGCACCACCAGCTCGGATACCCGGGCCGGATGGGTTTGCGCATAGGCCAGCGCCAGCGTGCTGCCCCAGGAGCCGCCGAACACCAGCCAGCGCTCCACGCCCAACAGGCTGCGCAGCCGCTCGATGTCGGCCACCAGGTGCCAGGTCGTGTTGTTGTCCAGCGAGGCGCTGGGGCGCGAGCGGCCGCAGCCGCGCTGGTCGAACAGCAGCACGCAGTAGCGCTCGGGGTCGAACAGGCGGCGGTGCTCGGACGAGCAGCCCGCGCCCGGGCCGCCGTGCAGGAAAACCGCCGGCTTGCCTTTGGGATTGCCGCACAGCTCCCAGTAGACCGAGTGGCCGTCGCCGGTTTCCAGGACGCCGGTGCGAAACGGCTCTATAGGCGGATAAAGGACGGTTTGGGAAGAATCGGTGGGCGTGGCCGAAGCAGCGGTCATGAAGGGAGCATCCGTGAAAGGTTGAAGCGAACAGGAGGCGGCCGGGCGGCCGGCATCGCTTGATTATTCCAGCCTCGCGGGCCGCAGGCGCAGCCGCCACATCTGCCAGAATCACCGCATGATCATTCTGTACGGCATCCCCAATTGCGACACGGTCAAAAAAGCCCGTGGCTGGCTCACCGAGCACGGTGTCGAGCACCAGTTCCATGATTTCAAAAAACAGGGCGTGCCGCCCGAACAGCTGGCGCGCTGGGCCCAGGCCGCCGGCTGGGAGACGCTGCTCAACCGCAAGGGCACGACCTGGCGCAAGCTGGACGCGGCGACCCAGGCCGGCGCGCAGGACAGCGCGGGCGCCCAGGCCCTGATGCTGGCCAACCCCAGCGTCATCAAGCGCCCCGTGGTGGACTGGGGCAAGGGCATCACCGTCGGCTTTGATGCCGCGGCCTGGGCGGCGCGGGTCTGAACACCGATGCGCATGCCGCGCGCCTTTACGCACCAAGTGTTAGGTGTTTTTTTCACGTTTTTGGGCCGCTTTGGCAGTTCTTTACCGTTCCTGAAGAGCTTTACAGCCGATTTACCGAACTCCGCGCCCCAAAACGGCTCTGACTTACTAAAATCGCAGTAGCCGCCAGCGCCGCCGCCCGCACCCCGGGCAGCACCACCAGGCGGCGCAACTTCAGCCATTGGCTGAAAAGGGATTCGAACCATGAAAAAAGCACTCGTCCTCTCCACCCTCGCCGCGGCCGCAGGCCTTGCCGCCGTACCCGCCTCCGCCATGGACATTCTGGCGCGGGTGATTTCCAGCACGCCGGTGGTGCAACAGGTCGCCGTGCCGCGCCAGGTGTGCAGCAACCAGCCGGTCATCACGCAATCTCCGAATTCAGGCGCCGGCGCACTCATGGGCGCCATCGCCGGCGGTGCAGCCGGCAACGCCATCGGCAATGGCGGCGGCCGTGCGGTGGCCACGGTGATAGGCCTGGTCGGCGGCGCGATGATTGGCGACCGCATCGAGGGCTCGAACAACCAGGTCCAGAACATGCAGCAATGCACGACGCAGACCTATTACGAGAACCGTCCCAGCCACTTCAACGTGGTCTATGAATACCAGGGCACGCAGTACAGCACGCAGATGGCCAACGACCCCGGCCAGTACGTGCGCCTGCAGGTCACGCCGGTCGGCGCCATGACACCCGCTCCCCAGACCTTCCAGTCCGCGCCCCAGCAGCCCCAGGCCTACAGCCAGCCGATTCCCGTGCAACCGGCTTACGTCGAGCAATCCCCGACCTATGTGCAACCGGCTTATGTGCAGCCCGTGGTCTACCCGGCTTATTACGCACCGACCTACTACCGCCCCTACTACCCGCCCATCGGCCTGTCGCTGAATTTCGGCTACAGCCGGGGTTACGGCGGACATCGCCACTGGCGCTAAGGCCCTGAGGCCGCCGCTTCCGGTTCCATCAAAAAAGGGCGCAACCAGCGCCCTTTTTTATTGCCTGCTTCTGATGGTCCTTATTTAGGCGTCTCGATCAAGGCGCCCTTGAACAGCACGGGCCCCGTAGGCCCGCTGCCCGGCGGCACGCCGCCCTTGGGCTCCAGCGTGATCGCCAGCGTCGGCACCTGCCGCATGTCGGTGCCCGCGGCGGCCAGGCGCACCACCGGGTCCGTATTGAGCACCCCCAGCGACCTGGGCGCCGCGCCGGGGGGCAAGGCCCACAGCTCCAGCGACTTGTCGGCCTGCTCCCGGAAGCCACCCACGCGCTTGAGCACCAGGGTCTTGTTCTTCGGGTCAAAAGTCACCAGCAGCGAGGCCGACGCCTTGTCATCCGTCAGCACGGCCACGTATTCGATCTCCGGCGTGGCCGTGAGTTTGGCCGACAGCTCGCTGACCTGCCCGCTCAGCCGCGAATTGACATTCAGGCCGACAACGACGGCTACAGCCGCCGCCAGGGCACCCGCAGCACTGGCACCGCGCCACAACCCCAGGCTGGCCCACCAGCCGCCCGCCGCCGGCGCGGCGCCGCGCGCGGCCTGCATGGCGCGCGCTTCCTTGTCGGCCTTGACGAGGTTTTCAATGCGCGTCCAGACCGCCGGGCTGGGCGCCGCCTGCGGCTGCAGCTCGGCGACGGAGGACAGCCGGCTTTGCCAGACCAGGGCCGCGGCGCGCAGGGTGGCGTCGTCGCGCGCCAGGGCCTCAAAACGGCGGCGCGCACCGCCGCGCAAGGTGCCCAGCGCGTAACTGGCAGCGAGTTGGTCCATCAAGGAGGGGTTGTTCCGGATGTTCATCAGGCGAACCTCGCCATGCAGCCGCGCAGTTGCTCAAGGCCGCGGCGTATCCAGGTTTTGACCGTCCCCAGCGGCAGTTTCAATTGCTCAGCCAGTTCGCTGTGGCTCAGGTCCCGCAGGTAGGCGAGGCTCACCACCTCGCGCTGCTTCTGTTCCAGCTTGTCCAGGCACTGGTGCAGGGCCCAGGCCTGTTCGCTGGCCTGGGTGGTGTCCATGGGGTTGGGCGAGTCGCCCGCCACGGTGTCCGACAGCACCTCGTCCAGTTCCTGCATCAGGTCGGCGCGGTCCGAGGCGCGGCGGCGCAAGAAATCCAGGCCGCGGCTCCTCACAATCAAGCCCATCCAGGCCATGGGCGGCGAGAGCGTGGCCTTGTAGTCGCCGGCAATGCGCCAGATGTTCAGGAAAGCCTCCTGCAGCACGTCTTCGGCCCATTCACGATTGCCCACCACACGCACCGCGACGCCGTAAAGCTTGGACGAGCTCAGGTCGTACAGCTGCCGCAGGGCCAACTCGTCGGCCCGGGCCACGCGGTCGATCAGCGCGATCAATTGAAGGTCAGGGCTTTCTGATTTCATGAGGATCATTGTGAGGTATTGACAGGGGATACGCGGCAGAAGGCCCAACGGATTCACGGCGGCCCGGCCCCGGGGCGCGGCGTGACCTAAAATCAGGGGTTTTTGGCGCCGCCCCAGCCCCTTTCCCCGCTTTTCCCCGCCCTTTCCCGCCTTTTTCCGCCTTTTCCCGCCCCTCCCTGTTTTTTCAGACCCATTCCTCATGCCCACCGAAAAAATCGACAACGTCAGCGTCAGCACCCAGGCCAATGTGTACTTTGACGGCAAATGCGTGAGCCACGGCATCACCTTCGCCGACGGCAGCAAAAAATCGGTGGGCGTGATCCTGCCGGCCACCCTGACCTTCAACACCGGCGCCCCCGAGATCATGGAATGCGTGGCCGGCGCCTGCGAATACAAGCTGGCCGGCAGCGACAGCTGGGTGAAGTCCTCGGCCGGTGAAAAATTCAGCGTCCCCGGCAATGCCACATTCGAGATCCGCGTTGCCGCAGGCGAAGCCGCCTATCACTACATCTGCCACTTCGGTTAATCCTTCCACGTCTTCACGCCTTCACGTTTCACGCCTTTCAGGAACCCCTCATGGCCACCATCCTCCAGAACCTTCCCGCCGGCCAGAAAGTCGGCATCGCCTTTTCCGGCGGACTCGACACCAGCGCCGCCTTGCACTGGATGAAGCTCAAAGGCGCGATCCCCTACGCCTACACCGCCAACCTGGGCCAGCCCGACGAGCCCGACTACGACGAAATCCCGCGCAAGGCCATGCAGTACGGCGCCGAAAAAGCCCGCCTGATCGACTGCCGCAGCCAGCTGGCGGCCGAAGGCATTGCCGCGCTGCAAAGCGGCGCCTTCCACATCACGACCGCGGGCGTGACCTACTTCAACACCACGCCCCTGGGCCGCGCCGTGACCGGCACCATGCTGGTGTCGGCCATGAAGGAAGACGACGTCAACATCTGGGGTGACGGCAGCACCTTCAAGGGCAACGACATCGAGCGCTTTTACCGATACGGCCTGCTGACCAACCCCGGCCTGAAGATCTACAAGCCCTGGCTGGACCAGCTCTTCATCGACGAACTCGGCGGCCGCGCCGAAATGTCGGCCTTCATGACCAAGGCCGGCTTCGGCTACAAGATGTCGGCCGAAAAAGCCTACTCGACCGACTCCAACATGCTGGGCGCCACGCACGAAGCCAAAGACCTGGAAGAGCTCGCCACCGGCATGAAGATCGTGAACCCCATCATGGGCGTGGCCTTCTGGAAAGACGAAGTCGAAGTCAAGCGCGAGGAAGTCACGGTGCGCTTTGAAGAAGGCCGGCCCGTCGCGCTGAACGGCAAGACCTTCAGCAGCATGGTCGAGCTGATCCTCGAAGCCAACCGCATCGGCGGACGCCACGGCCTGGGCATGAGCGACCAGATCGAAAACCGCATCATCGAAGCCAAGAGCCGCGGCATCTACGAGGCCCCGGGCCTGGCCCTGCTCTTCATTGCCTATGAGCGCCTGGTCACCGGCATCCACAACGAAGACACCATCGAGCAGTACCGCGACAACGGCCGCAAGCTGGGCCGCCTGCTCTACCAGGGCCGCTGGTTCGACCCGCAGGCCATCATGCTGCGCGAAACCGCCCAGCGCTGGGTGGCCAGCGCCATCACCGGCGAGGTCACGGTGGAACTGCGCCGCGGCAACGACTATTCGATCCTGAACACGGTCTCCAGCAACCTGACCTACAAGCCCGAACGCCTGAGCATGGAAAAAGTCGAAGATGCGCCCTTCTCGCCGGCCGACCGCATCGGCCAGCTGACCATGCGCAACCTGGACATTACGGATACGCGGGCCAAGCTGGGGATTTATTCCGATGCTGGGATGTTGGAGTTGGGCAAGGGGGATGATTTCTTGAAGCTGGGAAAATAAGCCGGCACGTCCATCCCAAACAAGGCCCGTCAAGTGAATGCTTGGCGGGCTTCTCTTTTGGGAAGCGACCACAACCGACTGAATAACATCAGTGTGTTGTTCCGTAATGAGCGATTAATGGCCTTCAAATTTCCCTCTACTTGAATAAGTTGTGACATCGGACTGATTGAAACGCAATCAGCACATTGAATTCGCAACATGGAGGGCGAAGCATGCCGACCTTTGACTTCAGCGCTCGAGTCGCAAAAGTTTAAGTATTTCGGCTGGCCTATCCCACTCCCCGTCAGAGAACCAGATTGGCGTTATGCCGTGCGCGGCCATGAAGCGATCTCTTGCAGAAAACTCGTCGGTATCTTCGGGGGCATTCAATATCGCGAAGTGTTCTGGCAAAAATTCCCAATCGGCGTCACGCACTTCTCGCAAGATTTGAAGGTACCTGTCAGAAATTAAGCTACAGCCCACGAACAGAACCGTGAAGCTACCGAATACCCGATTCAGGGTTTTCGGGATCGGAAGGGAGTAATCGATACCTACTGCACCATATGCTGCAACGTACTCCGCCTGCGTCAGAACGCGATCCCTTTGCTCATCGATGTTGCCGTGCAATTTCAGCAAATATTTCTCGCTACGGTAAATCGCCTTCAAAAACCTTCCGGTGTGTTCTTTCCCAACCACCTTTTCTTCAAACCCGCGCTTCTCTGCGTGGCATCTCTCAAGCACTCGATCAAAGTTCGTAGTGATGTAGCTACCGTCGAAAAGGCCTATAAGCTCTGTTGCCGGACTGAGAGAAGGAGTAATCCGTCCTCCCTCAAACTGGGTGGTGAAGTCTCTTCTAAACACATCGATGGAGAGACGGTTGATAACCTCGTCCATCAGCTGTTCATGCTGCCCTTGCTTGAGTCGTTGTCTGACATCCAACTCCTCCATGCCAGAACGGACGGCCTGACTGACAATGTAGTCAGACCATGAAGGACAACCCGCGGCCACTGAAATTCCGGCACCTACGAACGGCAAGACGGTCGCATTCTGCATGACCATACTGAGAAGCTTGTCGTAGGCTCCTTCGTTAGTCGGGAAATCATCCAGCGCGAGAATGTCTCTGCGCCGCAATAGAAAATCGTCTTTTACGAGCTGTCGGTAGGTTGGAATGTCAGACACAAATAGCGCCGCGCTGATTGGAGCTATTGGTATCTCGCCTCCATCCGGAGTCCTGAATACCAGCTGGAATCCCTCTATATCTCCGTCATCAAGGCGCTTGTTGAAATCCTCGTTAGTTTTGTATTCTTGGCTCTCCTGCGCATGCTCGGCGTAATGTGAAAGTAAATCCTTGAGGTTCATGGACTCGTCACTCCCATTTGAATCGCATCAACCATGGCAACCTGAGTTGCTTGAGCTTCCGAAATTAGATGTCCGAGGCGATCACAAAGCACCATGAGTTCGTTGACTTTGGCAACAATGCGGAGTTGTTCAGCAAAAGGTGGCACCGGAGTTAACGTATCTCTAATAAACCCGATGTTCAGGGTCGGTTGCGCTAGTGTTCTTGTGTCTCCAATAAAACTTTTTCGCATGAAGTTCGATTGCAGTATCTGGACGATGTATTCCTTGTGCAGAAATTTCGTTGGAACTATTCTGCATACCGCTCTGGCGATGTTTGCACCGCGCCAACTTTCAGGCGCTATTCCGAGTTTGCCGATGCTGCCAACAACACCCATGAGAATTTCGCCACCGACCAAACGCGTTCTTGCGTATTGTTGGTCGACATCGGGTGAAATCTTTTTGTTTGGCTGCACAGATGGATTCTTCAAACTCAGGTCTTCGATCCGAACAAATGGGATGCCATCTTCAACATCAGGACCGGGAACAAGCACGCCGTATGAAATCTGATACTCCGGGTCGATGAGACTGTCGAATCGAGACCAAGACCAACCTATGGGCAACACAAAAGGTTTTTCTTCTTCGGCAATCGCAGTCAGCGGTTTGTCCGACTTGATCTTGCCTTCCTTTGCCAACTTCGTCTTCTCGGTTGTGATCTTCTTGAGAAGTTCGCTGGCGGGCTCGTCCGCGGGGTCTTGGGCGACGAGCTTGCCCATCACGGCGAGTTGCAGGATGGTTTGCGTGAGCCGGTCGATGCTCTCTTCGGTGGTGAAGAGAGTGTCAAAGTGCTCAGCAATGCGTTGCCAACTGATGGCGAACTGTGCGTGGTCGACGGCGCTGGTCAACGTGTTCAGCAAGGTTTCTACCAGCGTCTGATGGGCGCTGACGCTGGCATCGGTCTGTCGCTCCAGCTGATCGCACAACGTCATCAGCTCGTCGACTTTAGCGACGATGCGGTGTTGCTCTGCTAACGGTGGAATAGGCAACACTAGCTTTTCCATCCGCTCTTTCGTCATGTGAATCATGGCAATCCCATTGCCAGACTCTTTGATTGCTGCGGATATTGCTTGCAAGTAATGCCTGAAGTAATACTTGTTTACATCAGCCTTGCTGAAGAAGTCCATTTTCCAAATGTGGTAGTGGTAAATGACCCTGCCACCTTGCCAAATGAATGGACCGAATGAGGCAGACCACGCATAAATCAGATCTCCATCGTCAATGTACTTTTCGGGCTCCAGCTCAAGATCGGAAAAGTACCATTCGTTGGATGTGAACAAATTGCCAACGCGTAGGAGCGGCGTGCCTTCTGAGAGCATCTCGTGCTTTTTATAAGCACGTCCGTTAAGCACGTTGATGACGTCAGCCAAACGAGCAAGCGCCCAGCCGCTCGGTATTGCAAACGGAGCTTCATCTTGGGCAATAGGAGGGAAAAGCTTGTCAGCCTTGATCTTCCCGTCCTTCACCAGCTTCGCCCTCTCGGCGGCGATCTTCTTGAGCAGTTCGCTTGCAGGTTCTTGCTGAGGGTCTTGCGCCACCAGCAGGCCGCGCACGGCCAGTTCTAAGATCAGCTCGCGCAACTTCTTGATGCCGTAGAGCTCAGCCTTACTGGATGAGCCTCGGCCTGCGGTGGAGCGGCGCTTGATGGCCGCAGTCCACAGGTCAAGATGCTCGGTGATGAATTGCTCGGCGGCCATGCTCAATTCGCCCCAGTCAGCGTGCTGTTGAGGATGGCCTTGAGCTGGTCGCGCAGGTTCTGGATATCTTTCTGCTGGCTTTGATACTGGCCCAGCAATTGTTTGGGGTCGTGGCTGATCTGTTCGCCGACGTGGGGGTTCTTGATGTCGAGGTTGTAGTTGCGCGCAGTGATGTCTTTGAGGCTGACTTTCCAGGCCTGTGGGGATTCCTTGCGGGCCTTGAAGCCATCGGCCTCGTCACCCCACCAGGCGCACTCGGGGTCGAACTCTTCGACCTGCATGGGGCGGGTTTTGTTGTAGCTGGTGACGCCCTCGGGGTAGGGGTGTTCGTAGAACCAAACTTCCTTGGTGGCCGGCCATTCGCTCTCGGGTTTCTTGGTGAAGAAGAGGATGTTGGTCTTGATGCCGGTGTAGGGGTTGAACACACCATTGGGCAGCCGCACGATGGTGTGCAGGTGGCATTGCTGCAGCAGCATCTCCTTCAGGCGGGTCTTCATACCTTCGCCGAATAGAAAACCATCAGGCAACACCACAGCAGCTCGGCCATTCACCTTGAGCAGCTTGACGACTAGGGCCATGAAGAGGTCGGCCGTTTCGCGGGTACGTAGGGTAGCGGGGAACTGGTTTTCGACGCCGTCTTCTTCCATACCACCGAAGGGTGGGTTGGTAATGATGATGTGGACACGGTCGGCATCGCCATAGTCCTTGTAAGCGCGGCGGCTAAGCATGTTGTCGTGCTCTATCTGCGTGGGAGTGTCGATGCCGTGCAGGATCATGTTGGTAGTACACAGCAGGTGCGGCAGGGCCTTCTTCTCTACGCCGTGGATGCTCGCGACGAGCACTGCCTCGTCATCCGAGTTCTTCGCGTAATTGCTGCGCTTGTGGTCCACAGTGCATGCAAGGAAGCCACCGGTTCCGCAGGCGGGGTCGAGCACGCTTTCGTGCAGCTTAGGGTCCACGCGATCGACGATGAACTTGGTGACAGCGCGAGGGGTGTAGAACTCGCCCGCGTTGCCGGCGCTTTGCAGGTCTTTGAGGATCTGCTCGTAGATGCCGCCGAAGGTGTGACGGTCGGCGGTGTTGTTGAAGTTGATCTCGCAGATTTTGTTGATGACCTGCCGCATCAGCGTGCCGGACTTCATGTAGTTGTAAGCGTCCTCAAACACGTTACGGATAACCTTGGCGCGTTCGCCTGTCGGGCCGCTGAGCTTTAGCTTGGTTTTGAGCGTGGGGAAGAGCTGGAGGTTGACGAAGTCGCTGATTTCGTCACCCGTCATACCTTCAGGGTCGGCTGCCCAACTGCGCCAGCGCAGGTGCTCGGGTAGAGGAGACTTGTAGGCGTCTTCCAGCAGCTCGATCTCGGCTTCTCGATCATCGTAGATCTTGAGAAAGAACATCCAGACGAGCTGACTAATGCGCTGCGCGTCGCCGTCGACGCCGACATCCTTGCGCATGATGTCCTGGATGGATTTGATGATTCCGCTGACGTTGCTCATTGAGATTCCAGGTTTCTGATTAACTTGCTTGCTTGAAGAGCTCAGTTTCAAGCTCTTGCACAGCGGCTTCATATTGGGCCTTGCCGCCGAAGACACCGTTGATGATTTCCACTGGGGTGCCCAGCTGTTTGAAAGGGTCTAGCTTCAAGACGTTATTGTTCTCGATGCTAGTGATGCCTTCGTCAGCGTACTTATCCAGCAGGGCTTCAAGCACCTCCCGGGCCCTATCGCCATACTTGGTGAAGTAGTTTCGTTTTTTGACGTTGTAAGCCCGCTCGCTGCGGGTGAGCGGCGGTTGGTCAAAGGCGATATGACAAATCAGGTCGAAATCGCCGTAGTCCTTGCCCACTTCCTTGACTAGATTCGGCAGCTCGATGCCGTATTCAGCTAGGGCTTCGAGTATCGCAGCCTTCTTCTTGGCGCCGTTCCACTTTTGCAGGAAGTCGTCGAGCGACGTAAATTCCTTGAGAATGTTCTTGCGGCTGTAGTCGCGATAGCTCTCTGTGATCATTTGGCCGTCTTCCCCCAGGTATTCGACACGTTCCGCGAGAACGCGCACTTCCAGGCCGCTAACGACGAACTTCTTGATGGTGGGTTCACCGTCATCGCCCTCGGAGGGCTCATCGTCATCCGGCGGGGGATCGGGCGGAACAGGGTCGTCGTCATCGCCGGGCTCGTAAATCACCACCGGATCGCCATCGAATTCTGGATCCTTAAAAAGTTCGGTTGCCTTCTTAAAGTCCAGAATGGTGAAGAAGAACTTGTTTTGCGATTCATCGATGCGCGTGCCGCGACCCACGATCTGCTTAAAGGTGGTCATCGAGTTGATGGTCTTGTCCAACACAATGAGCTTGCACGTCTTGGCGTCTACGCCGGTGGTCAAGAGTTCTGAGGTGGTAGCAATGACGGGATACTTACTTTCGGGATCGATGAAGTTGTCGAGCTCGGCCTTGCCTTCCACACTGTCGCCAGTGATGCGCATGACGTATTTACTGTTCTCTTTGGCCAACGGGCCAGCCGCGTTGACGATGGCCTTGCGCATGCGCTCCGCGTGATCGATGTCCTCGCAAAAGACAATGGTTTTCTGAAAGGGGTCGGTGGCGTTAAGCAGTTTCATGACCCGTTCTGCCACCAGCTTGGTGCGCTTGTTCAGGACTAACACGCGGTCCATGTCGACCTGGTTGTATTCGCGCTGCTCAATCGCGTTGCCGAGGTCGTCCGTCATGCCGGCGGGTGGCGTCCAGCCTTGAAGGTCTTTGTCGATGTCGATGCGGACGACCTTGTAGGGCGCTAGAAAGCCGTCTTGGATACCTTGCTTGAGCGAATAGGTGTAGACCGGCTCGCCAAAATAGGTGATGTTGGAGGCGTACTTGGTTTCCTTGGGCGTGGCGGTGAGGCCGAGCTGGATGGAACTGTCGAAGTACTCCAAAATTTCCTTCCAGGCCGAATCTTCATTCGCGCTGCCTCGGTGGCATTCGTCGATGACGATCAGATCGAAAAAATCTCGTTTCACGGACTTGAAGATCTTGTCCTCTTCATAGGGCCCGGTGAGTGACTGGTAGAGCCCAAGATAAATCTCGTACGCCGGGTCGATCTTTCGATTGCGGATCTTGGTCATGACCGAGCCGAAGGGCTTGAAGTCATTGACCAGAGTTTGGTCGGCCAAGATGTTGCGGTCCACCAAGAACAACACCCGCTTTACCTTCTTGGCCTTCCACAGGCGATAAATGATTTGGAAGGTGGTGTAGGTTTTGCCTGTACCAGTCGCCATGACCAGGAGCAACCGCTTGTCGCCCTGCGCGACCTTTTCAACCACGCGGTTAATTGCCTCGACTTGATAGTAGCGCGGCTCTTTCTTGCTGCCATCGTCGTAGTAGGGCTCGGTGACTAAAGCCTCTTGGGCGTCGGTGATCCCTCGGAACAGCTTGTAGCGGCGCCACAGCTCGTCCGGTGAGGGGAAAGTATCGAGACCGAATTCTGTCTCTATATCTTCGCCGGGAGCAGCGGTCTTGTTGTGGCTGGCAAAACCGTCACCATTGGAGCTGAAAGCGCAAGGGACATCGAGCAGGTCCCCATAGCCGAGCGCCTGCTGCATACCGTCGCTGATTGTGTGGTTGTTGTCCTTGGCTTCAACGACTGCAATCGGGACGCCCTTCTCTTTCTGAAGGACGTAGTCTGCAAACTTTTTCTTCTTCTTGTTGCGTGAGGAGAGATTGCCGCGCACCACGACGGGCCCTGGCGTGAGCGTGACTTCGCGCCGAATTTGGGTCAGCTCATCCCAGCCGGCTTTGACAATGGCTGGGGTGATGAACTTGGCCTTTATATCGGCTTCACTAAGTTCTTTCTTTTCTTTCGAATTCACCACAGCCCTCCCGTTGTGCCGGCCACTGAGGCACACCGTCTGGATGCCTGCAGAAATCGCCGGATGCACTTTCTGCCTCCAGCACCCGCGCGCCCAATTATCACCATGAAAAACGGGGGCCTACCTAGAAGGATTTGGAGACGCACAGGAGTTGTCATTTGACGGTGGCGTCCAGCAGGGGTGACTGCTGTAAATCCTGCAGCAAGGCCAGGCGCCTGGATTTGTCGTCCGCTGATTTGATAAGCATGCTCCCCTCCCTCGAATTTCTTATTCAGCCAGCAGTGCAATGTACGCCGTGTAACTGTAGCTGCGGTTTTTTTTCTGCCCGGTCAGCTCGGTGACGATACCCAAATCCTCCAGCACCTTGACGGCTGCCGTGGCGGTGGGGAAGCTGGTGGCCAGCTTCTGGCGCACCTGGTCGATGGTGAAACGCGGCATCATGGGCAGCATTTCAAACAAACGGTAGCTGCTGGGCGTTGCCTTGGGTGAAGCCAGCAAACTGCGACGGTCTGAAGCCAGCAGCGTGGCGATGGCCACAATATTGCGCTCGGCATCATGCGCGGCGACAGCCACGCCTTCGAGGAAAAACGCCACCCAGCCTTCCCAGTCGCCTTCGGTGCGCACATTCGACAGGCGGCGGTAATACTCGGCCTGGTGTTGCTTCAGGTAGCCGCTGAGGTACATCAGGGGCTCGGGCAACAAGCCCCAGTGCTCCAGCAGCGCGACAATCAGCAGGCGCCCGATGCGGCCATTGCCGTCCAGGAAGGGGTGAATCGTCTCAAACTGCAGGTGGACCAGTGCGGTTTTCACCAGCGGCGGCAAGGGCTGTGAGGCATTGTCCTGGTCGTGGATGAAACGCTCCAGGTCTGCCAGCAAGGCGGGCACCCGCTCCGGCGGTGGCGGCACAAACGCCGCATTGCCGGGCCGGGTGCCGCCAATCCAGTTTTGTGATCGGCGCAACTCGCCCGGCTGCTTGCCGTTGCCGCGGGCACCGTCCAGCAGCAGCCGGTGTGCATCGCACAGCAAACGCACGCTCAATGGAAGCCCGGCAGGGTCACGCAGTTGCGACTGCACCAGACGGAAGGCTCGCAGGTAGTTGGTGACCTCTTCCACGTCGTCGGTGTTGCTGACCGCAAAGCCGGCTTCTTCGTCAAACAGGTCCGCCAGCGTGGCCTGGGTGCCTTCAATCTGCGAGGTCAGCAGCGCCTCTTTGCGGATGGCGCTGTACAGCAGCCAGTCCACCGAGGGCACCAGCCCGGCCACGCCGGACAAGCGAGCCAGCGCCAGCTCGGCCACCCGGTTGGCTTCCACATAGCACTCGGGCGCCAGCGCTGGCTTGGCGGGCGGCAGTGCGTGCGGCACAAACGCCTGCACGGACTCGCCCGAGGTGGTAGAGGGGACGTAGGTGCCGGTGCTGCGCATGGTGCTAAAGAAGTCTTTAATGGAATCGAACCACATTAAACCAATCTTTAATATGAAGCGCAAGTATAAAAACAGGCTTGAGCAGAGGGCAGATGCCCAGAATTCAGCCTCCCCATCCCACGCGCACGCCAACCCAGCCGCTTTTGCCTGACCAGGTACTTCCGGACGGCGCAAATACGTGGTGACACCCAGCGAGGGCCTGTTAACGCTATTTATGCAAATGCGAATGGGGTGAAAACAGCCCCAATCAAGGCGCGCGACGACGCCCAGACCGGGCGTCTGCGCTAGGAGCGCAACGCGGAGTGGGGCTGTTTTCACCCCATTCCCTCTGGGTTGCGATCAAAAAGGCCCTGCGCGGCGTTGCAAAGCCTTGACGGGGTCTACCCCGCCTGCGTTTTGCGCCTTGCTCAAGGCCTTTTTGACTCGCAACGCATCTTGCATAAATAGCGTTAACAGGCCCTAGTCACCCCCACCGCCACAACCCGAGCCGCATCCCCTGCTGTCATCGGAACCGCTGCCGGAACCGGTGCTACCGCTGCTGGAGGACTCGCTGCCGCGAAACCCGTCGGCCAACTGACCATGCGCGGGCGCAGCGCCGGTCCCGCGAGCTGCTCGGCTAAACTGCCCGCCAAGGGAGTCAAAGCAATGGACCAAATGGCCACTGAACGCGGGACGGCACCGGACGCCGCCCGTTTTGCGCAGCGCATCGTGCGGAACATCGAGAAGGTGCTGGAGGGCAAGCACCAGGGCGTTGAACTCGCGCTGGCCGCCGTCATGGCCGGCGGCCACCTGCTGATCGAGGACGTCCCCGGCCTGGGCAAAACCATGCTGGCCAGGGCCCTGGCCATTTCCATCGGGCTGGAATTTCGCCGCATCCAGTTCACCGCCGACCTGATGCCTTCGGACATCGTGGGCGGGCCGGTCTACAACCCCAAGGACGGCAGTTTCGCGCTGCGGCCGGGGCCGGCATTTTCCAACGTCGTGCTGGCCGATGAGATCAACCGCGCCAATCCGCGCGCGCAGTCGGCCTTGCTGGAATGCATGGAAGAGGGCCAGATCACCCTGGACGGCCAGACGCTGCGCCTGCCCGAGCCCTTCCTGGTGCTGGCCACGCAAAACCCGATCGACATGGCGGGCACCTACCCGCTGCCCGAAGCGCAGCTGGACCGCTTCCTGATCCGCCTGTCGCTGGGCTATCCCAGCCCCGAAGTGGAAACCAGCCTGATCGCCACCCAGCAGTTCGAGCACCCGATCACCCGCCTCGCGGCGGTGTGCCGCCCGGCAGAGTTCGCCCAGCTGGTGACCAGCGCCAAAAGCACCCTGATTTCGCCGGAGATCTCCCAGTACATCACCGCCATCGTGGCGGCCACGCGCAAGCATCCCGGCATCCGTTTTGGCGCCAGCCCGCGCGGAACGCTGGGCCTGGCCCGCATGGCCCGCGCGCTGAGCTGCATCCGCGGCCTGGCCTATGTCGACCCGGCCATCGTGCGGGAACTGGCCATACCGGTGCTGGCGCACCGCATCATCGTGCAGACGCAGGGCGCGCAGGCCAAGACCCCGGCCGTGCTGATCCAGGAAATTCTGGCCTCCCTGCGCACGCCGCAATAAGAAAGACGGCATGGAACGCTGGCTGAGCAAACCCCGCGTGCTGCTGGCCTTGAGCGGCGTGCTGCTGCTGTCGGCGCTGAACCGGCACGACCCCATGGTGTTCGGCATGTTCCTGTTTTTGGCCACACTCAGCGTGCTGGGCCTGCTGCTGCCCTGGCTGTCCTTGAGGTCGCTGCAGGTGCTGGCAAGCGGCACCTCGGAAACCGTCGAAGGCCAGGCCTCGAACGTGCAGCTGCTGGTCGAGCGCCGGGCCTGGTGGCCGGCTTTCATGGTGGACGTGGAAACGCACTGGCAGTGGGGCCCCAGGACCATCGTGCTGAGCCACACGCTGCCGCTCATACGCGCGCGCCAGCGCTGCGCGCTCGGCCACCAGATCACTTTCCCCTGCCGCGGCGACTACCGCCTAGCCAAGGTGGTGCTGGCCAGCGGCTTCCCGCTGGGGCTGGTCACGGCCCGCCGCACCATGGCCCAACAGGGCGTCGCCGTCCTGGTGCTGCCGCGGGCGCAAGAGGTGTTCCTGCCCGCCGACTTGAGCGCGGCCCACGACCCGCTGGGCAACCAGGTGACGCACCGCCTGGGGCAGTCCTTCGAACTCGGCAACCTGCGCCACTATGTGGCCGGCGAACCCCTGGGCCGCGTCAACTGGCGGGCGTCGGCGCGCTCCGGCGAACTGGTGATCCAGCAATTCCAGCAGAGCGGCTCGCCGCTGCTGCACGTGGTGACGGACATTCCCTCCGGCAACGAACTGGCGCGGCCCGACGCCCCTTCCGAACAGGCTTTGCGTGTGGTCGCCGGCCTGTGTGAAGCGGCGGAAGAAGCCGGCGCTCGCATACGCGCCTACCTGCCGCAGCAGGCCGAAGCGCTGCGCGATACCCTGGCCATCCGCCGCGCGCTTGCCGGCGCGATGCCCGACAGCCTGCCCCTGCGCGAGGCGCTGGGCCGGGTCCAGGGCCGGCTTTCGGAGGGCTCCCAGCTGCTGGTGGTGGTGAGCCCGCGCTGGGCGGCTTCGCTGCTGATGCGTGAGTTCTCGGCCCTTGACCTGGGCCGTTGCCCGGTGACCGTGTACATCGCCACCCATCCGGCGCAAGCGGTCGGCGACCAGGCACTGGCGCCGGCATTGGCCCTTGCGCTGGCGCAAGCCGGCTTCCAGGTCATTTCACACTACCCGGGGCAGCGCTGATGCCACCGGCAAGCCTCACAGCCGCCTCGCCGGCCCCCGCCCGGACCGCGCAGGACAGGCTGTCCAGCCGCCTGATCGTGGTGTTCACCGGGCTTTGTTACCTGTGCGTGGCCGTCGGCTTTTCTTACCTGGACAGGCGTTACGGCCACTTCCAGGCGGAAAGCCTGTTCTGGGTCGCATGGGCCGCGCTGGGCTTTACGGCCGGCTCCTTCGCGAAAAACCGGGCCGCCCCGGCGGGCAAAGGCCTCAGCATGGTGCTGATGGTTTTCGCCGTGGTGCTGGCGATTTTTCCCGCGTTCTTCATGTACATGCTGCTGCGCTGGATGTGCGTGCTGCTGCTGCTGGTCACGGCCGCGCGCGCACCCGTCATGCACACCCGGCGCGACCTCTACCTGTGCCTGACGACCTGTTTCGCCGTGAGCTTCATGGCCGCGGCCCATGGTTCGGCCGACTGGACCCTGTGGTTCTACCTGGGCCCGGCCTGGATTTTTGCCGGGCTGGCCTTGACCTGGGACTATGCGCCGTCCAGGGCCATCGGGCACGCGACGCGGCTGGGCATGAACCTGGGCTTTGTCGCGGCCACCACGCTGATCGCCGCCCTGCTGTTTTTCTTCGTGCCCCGCCCGCCGGTGCTCGGCTTCGGTTTTATCCCGCCCGCGGCCGACGCCTCGGGCCTGCTGGGCCAGCCTGCCGGCAACTCTTCTGGCGGCGCCGGGACAGGGCAAAAGCCAAGCGCCGGCAAGGCCTCCGGTCCGGGGGAAGGCGAGGGGAAAGGCGAGGGAGACGCCAGGGGAGACAGCACGGGCGAAGGCCAGGGCAGCGGGTCAGGCCAGAGCTGGCAGGACCGCTGGCAGGACATGCTCGGAAAAATGCGCCCCGCGCTCAAGGACCCGGCCATGCCGCAATGGCAGAAAAACCTGCTCGAAAAACTGCTCGGCCTGGGGGAGATGCTCGGGGACGGCCAGGCCCCTTCCGGCGGCGCCGCTCCGGGCGAGAGCCCTTCGTCGCTCGAAAAAACAGCGAACACCATCGCTTCGCTGCTGGCCTTGCTGCTGGCAGGGGTGCTGGCCTGGCTGATCTACCGCTGGCGTTACTGGGTCGGCATTGAGCTGCTGCATTTCGGCGCCTGGCTATCGGGGCCCATCCGCCCCTTGCTGTCGATGCGCCTGTCGGCGCAGGCCATCAAGCTGTGCCTGCGCGAAGCCGGCCACAAAAGCCAGGCCGGCCAGTCGGTGCGGGAATATGTCGCGGCCGCGCCCGGCCAGCCGCCGCTGGTGCGGCGCTGGCTGGGCCATGCGGTGGAACTGTATTGCGAGACCCGCTTTGGCGCGGTGCAGGCCACGCCCGCCAGGGCCAGAAGCATGCGCCGGGCGGTCAGCGCCGCCACCCAGGTGGTCAAAGGCTACGCGCCCGAACTCAGGAAGCCCTGAAGCAAGACCCTGCGGCAAGCGCAGGCGCGCTCAGTCGCCCCCGCCGCCGCAACTCGAGCCGCATCCGCTGCTGCCACCCGAATCCCCGCCGCTGCTGGAACCGTCGCTGCTGCTTGAAGAGTCGCTGCCGCCAAAGCCGTCGGCATCGCCGCTGTAGCTGCCGTCCGAAAAGCTTTCGCCGCAATAGGCGCCTGCCGAGCCGCCTGTTCCGTCGTCACGGCGTACGCCCTTGCAGTCGGCCAGGTACACAAACCCACCGGGAATCGCGAACTTGGCGTCCAACGCGAACAGCAGCGGCAGCCGGCTGGGCTGCTTGGGGTTGATGGACTCGTCGCGGCAGGACCAGAACCAGGCGCGGCGCAGGCCGTCGTTGGTCGAGGCTTTGCGGCCCAGCACCTCGGCCGGCACATGGTCGATGAAGCGCCCTATCACCAGGTCGCACCATTCGCGATAGGCCGAGGTGTGCAGGATGAACTCATGCCACATGCTGTCGACGACCTGCGAGGGCATGGCGACGAAGCGCTTGTTGCTGCGCTGGCAGGCGATGAAAAACTGGCGCAGCCCGCGCTCGACCAGTTCGGCATCCCTGAGGGTGAGGTGCGGGTAGCTGTCCATCAGCTTGCGCCGCAGGAACCTGGGCAGCGGCGCTTCACGGACCAGACGGCTGCGTTCGCGCGTCGCCCAGACCCCCGCGGTCAGCATGAAAACGAACATCACGGAAATCGTGGTCATCGTCCAGCCCGGTGGACGCCAGCCCGCGAACAGGGCGACCAGCAACAGGCTGACCCAGGCAAATGCCAGCATGGCGGCGGTGGAACGCGAATAACGCAGCGCCAGCCGGCGCCAGGGCGATACCTCGGGGCCCCTGTAGACCTTGGCCAGCCGCACCATGCTCAGACCACCACCGGTTCAGGCTCGAGCAGGATGCCGAAACGCTCGTAGACGCTGGTCTGGATCGCCTTGGCCAGGGTCATGACCTCGCCGCCGGTGACGGGGTCGGCTGTGCCGCCGCGGTTGACCAGCACCAGCGCCTGTTTTTCGTAAACACCGGCATTGCCGACGGATTTGCCTTTCCAGCCGCAGGCGTCTATCAGCCAGCCCGCGGCCAGCTTCACCGAGCCGTCGGCCAGGTGGTAATGGACGATCTTGGGCTCGCGCTGGATGATGTCGGCGCACTGCTCGGGCGACACCGTGGGGTTCTTGAAAAAGCTGCCGGCATTGCCGATCACCTGCGGATCGGGCAGTTTGGCCTTGCGGATCTCGCAGATCCACTCGTAGATCTGCTGCGCCCCGGGCGCCTGGATGCCGGACTGCTGCATTTTTTTCTCGATGTCGGCGTAGCCCAGCACCGCCTTCCAGGCCTTGGGCAGGGCCAGGCGCACGCGGGTGATGAGGGCCTTGTCCGCCAGGCCGAAGCCGTGGCCGCCCGGCCCGGGCGCCGCGCTGCTGTGCTTGAACACCGAATCGCGGTAGCCGAAAGCGCATTGCGCGGCTTCGAGGGTGAAGGGCTGGCCCGTCGTCAGGTCCACGGCGTCCAGCGACTCGAAGCGGTCCTGCAGTTCCACGCCGTAAGCGCCTATGTTCTGCACCGGCGATGCGCCCACCGTGCCCGGGATCAGCGCCAGGTTTTCCAGCCCCGGGTAGCCGTTTTGCAGGGTCCAGGCCACCAGCTCGTGCCAGTTCTCGCCGGCGCCCGCCTCCACGATCCAGGACTTGGCGGTTTCTCCCACCAGGCGTTTGCCCATGATTTCGACCTTGAGCACCAGCGGCTTGACGTCGCCGGTCAGCACAATGTTGCTGCCCCCGCCCAGCACGAACTTGGGCGCGGCCTTCAGGGCCGGGTCTTGCAGCACGGCGGCAATATCGCCCTCGCCGGCCACCCGGACCAGGCTCAGGGCCTTGGCCACGATGCCAAAGCTGTTGGAATGCTGGAGCGGAACGTTTTTCTCGACTAACATCCGGGAGATTGTCTCACCCCAACACCCGTAACAAAGATTCGCATCATGCCCTCTTTCGACACCGTTCTTGAAGCCGATCTGGTCAAGGTCAAAAACGCCGTGGAAAACACAGCCAAGGAAATCGCCACGCGCTTCGACTTCAAGGGCACTTCCGCCTCCATCGAGCTGAAGGAAAAAGACATCACGCTGATCGGCGACAGCGACTTCCAGCTCGACCAGATCAACGACATCCTGCGCAACAAGCTCACCAAGGCCGGCGTCGACATCCGTTTCCTCGACATCGGCAAGTCCGAAAAAATCGGCGGCGACAAGGTCAAGCAGGTCTCCAAGGTGCGCAACGGCATCGAGGCCGAACAGGCCAAAAAAATCCAGCAGCTCATCAAGGGCAGCAAGGTCAAGGTGCAGGCCTCCATCCAGGGCGACGCGGTGCGCGTGACCGGCGCCAAGCGCGACGACCTGCAGGCCGCCATGGCCATGATCCGCGCTGAAATCAGCGACTTCCCGCTGAGCTTTAACAACTTCCGCGACTAGAAAATGGCCCCCACGCTCCCCACTGCGTGTACCTTCGGCGGTTCGCTGCCCCTTGCCATAAAAGAAGGGGCCGTTTTTTCCTTGGGGCGGCCCGGCGGAAAAATGTCGCGCCCCACGCTTGCCACTGCGTATGCGGCAGGTTTGCTGCTGGCGCTCGCGCTATTGCAGGGCGCCGCGCAGGCCCAGACCGTGGGCCTGGCCGGCATGCTGGGCAACAAGGCCCTGCTGATTGTGGACGGCGGCCCGCCCAAGACCGTCGCCCCGGGGGAAACGCACCAGGGCGTCAAGGTCGTCTCCACCTCCGGCGACCAGGCCGTGGTGGACCTCGGCGGCAAGCGCCATTCCCTGCGTATCGGTGATGCACCCATGAGCGTGGGCGCGGGCGGCGGTCCCGGCACCCAGGCCGGACAGGGCAACCGCATCGTGCTGACGGCCGGCAGCGGCGGGCACTTCATGACGCAGGGCCAGATCAACGGCAAGATGGCCCAGTTCCTGGTGGATACCGGCGCCAGCGCCGTGTCGATGTCGCTGGCCGACGCCGAGCGCATGGGCGTCGACTACAAATCGGGCCGGCCCGTGCAGCTGACCACCGCCAACGGCGTCATCATCGGCTGGCAGACCACACTCGCGTCGGTGCGCGTCGGTGATGTGGAAGTCTTCAATGTGCCGGCCGTGGTGGCGGCGCGCGACATGCCGTTTATCCTGCTCGGGAACAGCTTCCTGACACGCTTTCAAATGAACCGCACCAACGAAGAGATGGTTTTGACCCGTCGCTTCTGACCCCGCTTCGATCAAGAGCGGCTCAACCCTTCTTGCCGCTTCCCAGTTTCGACTCTGTTCCCTTGAGCAGCTTGCTGATGTTTTCGCGGTGGCGGTACACCAGCAGCGCGCTGATGGCGAACATCACCACCAGGATGGCCTTGTCGACATACCAGGCCTCGCGGTCGCCGAACAGGTAATACAGGGGCGCGAAGGCCGCCGAGACCAGCGAGGCCAGCGAGGAGTAGCGCGAGAAGAAAGCGATGATCACCCAGGTGGCCAGCGTCGCCAGGCCCAGGATCCAGCTCACGCCCAGCAGCACGCCCGCCGCCGTCGCCACGCCCTTGCCGCCTTTGAACTGGAAGAACACCGGGTACAAATGCCCTAGGAAAGCCGCAAAGCCGACAGCCGCCACCGTGCCGTCGCCCAGGCCGTAGTCGGCGCCAAACCACTTGACCAGCACCACCGGCAGCCAGCCCTTGAGGCCGTCCAGCAGCAGGGTCGCGATGGCGGCCGGCTTGCTGCCGGAGCGCAGCACGTTGGTGGCGCCCGGGTTTTTGCTGCCGTAGCTGCGTGGGTCGCTCAGGCCCATGAGCTTGCTGACGATGACCGCGAAGGACAGCGAGCCGAGCAGGTAGGCCAGCAGCGTGGCGCCGATTGAGTATGCGTAAACCATGGGTCTCCCTCTTTATATATATGTGGTGGCTGCGGGCCCTGGGGGCCGGGGTCAGCCGTAGCCGGCGGCATTGTCCAGGCTCAGCGCGCAATTCACCGATTTTGCACCGAGCAATGTGACACAAACCTGCGGGTCCATCCCGACCAGGTAGCCGCGCCGCCCGCCGTTGATGGCGATTCTAGGCAAAGCCAGGATGCTTTCCTCGATATAGACCGGCATGGCTTTGCGCGTGCCGAAGGGCGAGGTGCCGCCCACCAGGTAGCCGCTGTGGCGGTTGGCGACTTCTGGCTTGCAGGGCTCGACCGACTTGGCGCCTATCTGCCGCGCCAGGTTTTTGGTCGAGACCTTGCGGTTGCCGTGCATCAGCACCAACAGCGGTTTGGCGTCCTGGTCCTGCATCACCAAAGTCTTGACGACGGTGAAGGGGTCCAAACCCAGCACCTCGGCGCTGTGCTGGGCGCCGCCGTGCTCCAGGTACTCGTAGGGGTGCTCGGTGAAGTCGACCTTGTTGGCCTTCAGCAGTTGCGTGGCCGGCGTTTCACTGACGTGCTTCTTAGCCCCCACGGTCGCTCACTCCGTGTAGCTCCCTGCCCCCCGAGGGGGCCGCTGCGCCTGCGGCCCGGCAAAGCCGGTTCCGCGGCCCATGCTTGCTTAAGAGTGAGTAGCGAACCATGCGCCGCGCTCCCCGGATCCAGTCACAGTGCCGGGTCGCGCGAGTCCCAGCGGATTTTGTCGATGTCGGCGAGTACTTCCGGCGTCAGCGTGGTGCCCCAGACATCCAGGTCCTCATCGAGCTGCGCGACCGAGGTCACACCGATGATGGTGCTGGCCACTTGCCACTTGGTGTAGCAAAAAGCCAGGGCCAGCTGCGTGGGCGTCAGGCCGTTGGCGCGCGCCAGTGCGTTGTAGCGGCGCGCGGCGGCCAGCGCCTCGGGGCGGCCCCAGCGCTGCTTGCGCGTCGATTCGAACTTGGCGATGCGCGCCTCTTTCGGCGCGGTCGGGCCTTCAAAGCCCGACTCGTCGTACTTGCCGGTCAGCAGGCCGAAGCCCAGCGGCGAATAGGCCAGCAGCGAGACGCCCAGGCGGTGCATGGTTTCGTCCAGGCCGTTTTCCACGGTGCGATTCACCAGGCAGTAGGGGTTTTGCACCGCGGCCACGCGCGGCAGGCCGTGCTGCTCGGCCAGGCGCACGAACTCATGCACACCGTAAGGGGTTTCGTTCGACAGGCCGATGGCGCGCACCTTGCCCGCCTTGACCAGGCCGGCCAGCGCCTGCAGCTGTTCGTGGAGGGAGGTGGCGGAACGCTCCTGCGCGGGGTTGTAGTACAGCGCGCCGAAGGCCGGCACGTGGCGCTCGGGCCAGTGGATCTGGTAGAGGTCTATCACCTCGGTCTGCAGGCGCTTGAGGCTGGCGTCGCACGAGGCCACGATGTCCTTGGCCGTCATGCCGCTGCCGTCGCGCACCCAGGGCATGCCGCGCGAGGGGCCGGCCACCTTGGTGGCCAGCACCACCTTGTTGCGCGCCGACGGGTTTTTGGCAAACCAGTTGCCGATGATGGTTTCGGTCGAGCCGCAGGTTTCGGCGCGCGCCGGCACCGAATACATCTCGGCCGTGTCGATGAAGTTGACGCCGCGCGTCAGCGAACGGTCCAGGATGGCATGGGAGGTTTTTTCATCCACCTGTTCGCCGAAGGTCATGGTGCCCAGGCAAATAGGGGTCACCTGCAGGTCGCTGGAGCCGAGTTGGACTTTGTTCATGGGATTTGGATTGAGAGGAAGGGACGAAAAAAGCGCTGTTGCGCCAATGGGAAGGCCGTGTGACGGAGTTCACGAAACGGCTAGTTTAAGGGCTTCGTTCGCGGCTTGCTGGAAGGCCAATTCGCGCCTTTGTCTTACAACTGCTCACCAATTGCCTGCCTAGTATTCACACACCAACGATTTAATCGCTCGTGGCTGAATCCTGAATCGCCGGCACGGCTTCAAAAAAGCAGCTTCATAACGACATCGTCCAATCTTTCCCGAGGAGAACTTCCATGAACAAACTGACCACCACTTCCCTGAGCTGCGCCGTCCTGGCCGCCGCCATGCTCTCCGGCTGCGCCAACATGAGCGAAACCCAGTCCGACACCGCCAAGGGCGCCGGCATAGGCGCTGTCGCGGGCGCACTGCTGGGCGCGGCCACCGGCGGCTCCAAGGGTGCCGCCACCGGCGCGGTGCTGGGCGGTGCGGTCGGCGCGGGCGGCGGCTACATCTGGTCCAAGAAAATGCAGGACCAGAAAGCCGCGATGGAACGCGCCACCGTGGGCACCGGCGTGGCTGTAAGCCAGACCACCGACAACCGCCTGAAGCTGGACATCCCCAGCGACGTTTCCTTTGACGTGGGCCGCTCGGCCATCAAGCCCAACTTCGCGCCCATCCTGAACCAGTTCGCGACCAGCCTGAACCAGAACCCGGTCACGACGGTCACCATCATCGGCCACACCGACAACACCGGCTCCGACGCCATCAACAACCCGCTGTCGATAGACCGTGCCGACTCGGCCCGCGACTACCTGGTCAGCCGCGGCGTGGCCCGCACCCGCATCGTGACGGACGGCCGCGGTTCGCGCGAACCTGTGGCTGACAACAGCACGCAGCAAGGCCGCGACAAGAATCGCCGCGTCGAAATCTACGTCGCCGAACAAGTTGCTGCACGCTGAGCATCGGTTTCACTCTTAAAAAAAGCACCTTCGGGTGCTTTTTTTATGTCTGCGTCAGATTAGTTAACGAACCAGGGTCTTCCAGAAATTCAATTGTCGGGATGCAGGGCAAGGCGCCCGGAGCACAGGACACCGGAATGCACTCCGGTGCATGAGGATTCCGAGCACCGCGCAACGCCGCCATGCGCCCGAAAATTGGATTTATGGAAGCGCCCTGAAGCGTTCTTCTTCTTGCAGCCGCAGCACCCTCCGCTGTACTTTTCCAGTCGTCGTCATCGGCAACGCGTCAATAAACTCAATCTCCTTGGGGTACTCATAAGGCGCCAGCAGGTTCTTGACGTGGGCCTGCAGCTTGGCGGTGAGCTCTTCGTCAAAGCCGGCCGCGCCGCCCGGGTGCGCCGCACGCGCCGCGGCCTGGTCGGGCGCGATCACCACATAGGCCTTGACAACGGCACCGCGCTCGCGGTCGGGTTTGGGCACCACGGCGGCGTTGGCGACGGCCGCGTGCTTGACCAGGCAGTTCTCGATCTCGCCGGGGCCTATGCGGTAGCCGGCGGCCTTGAACACGTCGTCGGCGCGGCCCTCGTACCAAAGGTAACCGTCGGCGTCGCGGCGCGCCAGGTCGCCGGTGCGGCACCAGTCGCCGGTGAACTTGTTGCGGGTCGCGGCCTCTTTTTTCCAATAGCCCAGAAAGAAAATCGGTCGGGGTCGCCGTGGACGTCGTAGCGGTTCACCGACACGTCGCCCGGCACGCCCACCGCGCATTCATGGCCTTCGTCGTCGATCACCGCCACGCGGTGGCCCGGGTAGGCCTTGCCCATGCTGCCGGGGCGCGCGGGCCACAGGCGGCTGCAGTTGCCGACCACGTAATTCATCTCGGTCTGGCCGAACATCTCGTTGACCGTCACGCCCAATTGTTCGCGGCAGTAGGCGAAGACGGCGTCGCCCACCGCTTCGCCGGCGCTCATCATGGCCTGCAGCGTCATTTTGAAATGCTGCTTCGGTTTGGGATAGGCCTTCATCATGGCCTTGAGGGCCGTGGGGAACAAAAAGGTGTGCGTCACGCCCTGCGCTGCCATCAGGCTGAAAGCCAGCTCGGGGCTGAAGCGCCCGTTGAAGGCGACGATGGGCCTGCCGAAATACAGGCTGGGCAATAGCGCATCCATCAGCCCCCCGGTCCACGCCCAGTCGGCAGGAGACCAGAACACCGCGTCGGACTTCGTGTTGGCCTTGCCGTCAAAGCCAAACCAGTTGTGGCTGCAGACAAACCCCGGCAGGTTGCCGATCAGCGCCCGGTGCGGCAGCAGCGCGCCCTTGGGCGGGCCGGTGGTGCCGCTGGTGTAGATCAGGATGGCGCCTTCTTCGGCCTTGGTCTTGACGGCCGTGAAGGCACCCTTCTGCGCCGCGATAGCGCTGCCGTAATCGACATCACCCTGGCCCTGGGCCGTGCCGGCGGCGATCACCGTGCGCAGCGCCGGGCAATGGCCGCGAATCGCCTTGAGGCTGGCGATCGAGCTTTCGTCGCAAATGGCCACCACCGCATCGCTGTCCTGCAGCCGGTACTCCAGCGCCTCGGGGCCGAACAGCATGGACAGCGGCATAGCGACCCCACCCATCTGGAACACCGCCATATAGGCCACCGCGGTTTCCAGGCGCTGAGGCATCACGATGGCGACACGGTCGCCGCGCTTGACCCCGAGCCCCGCCAACACATGGCTCAGCGCATCAGCGGCTTTCTGCAGTTCCTGGTAGCTATGGAGAACGGTTTTTGCGCCCGGTTTGTGCACGCGTATCGCCGTCCGGGGCGCGGTGCGCGCCCAGCGGCTGCAGCAGGCCTCGGCGATGTTGAAAAATTCATCCACCTGCCAGCGAAAGCCGGCGTGCAGCGCCGCGTAGTGGTCGGCTTGCCTGGTGGCGGGGGATTTGGGGACGGCCGGCTTGTCCCTGTTTTGACTGCGCTTGGCTTCGTGTCTCTTTATCATGGGCACCAATGTACAAAGAAAAACGATCTTCCCGCAGCGAGTTTGTCCCTATACGTGACCTCCGTTATCACGTCCGCCTCTGGGAAAGTCCCGCGAGCGCCGACCCCACGCTGCCGCCGCTGGTGCTGGTCCATGGCTGGATGGACGTCGCCGCGTCCTACCAGTTCATGGTCGACGCCCTGTCGGACGCCTTCGCGCAAGGCCGCACCATCATCGCGCCCGACTGGCGCGGCTTCGGGCTGACGGCTTCCGGCCCCGAAGGCAGCCCCGCCGACAACTACTGGTTCGCCGACTACCTCGCCGACCTGGATTTTTTGCTTGACCACTATGTGGGTGAGCAGCCCGTGGACCTGGTCGGCCACAGCATGGGCGGCAATGTCGCCATGCTGTATGCCGGCGTGCGGCCCGCGCGCGTGCGCCGCCTGGTCAACCTCGAAGGCTTCGGCCTGCCGCCCAGCCAGCCCGAACAGGCGCCGGGGCGCTATGCCAAATGGATGGACGAGCTCAAAGGCCTGCGGCGCGGCGAACTCGAACTCAAGTCCTACGACAACGTGGACGGCGTGGCGCGCCGCCTGATGAAAACCAACCCGCGCCTGTCGGCCGACAAGGCCGGCTGGCTGGCCAGCCACTGGGCACGCCCCGATGCCGCGGGGAAATGGCAGATACTGGGCGAAGCCGCGCACAAGATCGGCAGCGCGCAGCTTTACCGCGTCGACGAGACCCTGGCGATCTACCGCCGCATCAGCGCCCCCACGCTGGCCGTCGAGGCCTCCGACGATTCGCTGGCGACCTGGTGGCAGGGTAAATACAGCCTGGCGGAGTACCACGAACGGCTCAAACAGGTGGCCCAGGCCCGCGTCGCCGTGATCCAGGACGCCGGCCACATGCTGCACCACGACCAGCCGGAACAGCTGGCAACACTGATTGAGGGCTTTCTCGGCTGAAAGCCGGCGTGTCGTGAGAAAATGACGGGTTAGGCAGCCCCCTGGCGGCCACCACACTTTCAGGACAGAAGAACCATGGACGCAGAACGCATCAACCTCATCAGCAACCAGCTCGTCGACCTCAGCAACCGGGTCAACGAGCTTCGGGGGTATCTTTGACTACCCTGCCAAAGAACGTAAGCTAAACGAAGTCAACGCCGCACTGGAAGACCCCAAGGTCTGGGACAACCCCAAGCGGGCGCAGGAACTCGGCAAGGAAAAGAAGTCGCTGGAAGACGTGGTCCACGTCATCGACCGCCTGAGCTCCGAGCTCTCCGACAACACCGAACTTTTCGAGATGTCCAAGGGCGAAGGCGACGAAGCCGGCATGCAGTCGATTGAAGGCGATGCCGCCAAGATCGCCGCCGAGGTCGAAAAAATGGAATTCCGCCGGATGTTCAACAACCCGGCCGACCCCCTGCCCTGCTTCCTGGACATCCAGGCCGGCGCCGGCGGCACCGAAGCCTGCGACTGGGCCAGCATGCTGCTGCGCCAGTACCTCAAGTACGCCGAGCGCAAGGGCTTCAAGACCACCGTCGAAGACGAATCCCCGGGCGACACCGCCGGCATCAAGGGCGCAACCATCAAGATCGAGGGCGAGTACGCCTTCGGCCTGCTGCGCACCGAGACCGGCGTGCACCGCCTGGTGCGCAAGTCGCCTTTTGATTCCTCGGGCGGGCGCCACACCTCGTTTGCCTCGGTCTTCGTTTACCCCGAGATCGACGACTCCATCGAGATCGAGATCAACCCGGCCGACGTGCGCACCGACACCTTCCGCGCCAGCGGCGCCGGCGGCCAGCACATCAACAAGACCGACTCGGCCGTGCGCCTGACGCACATCCCGACCGGCATCGTCGTGCAGTGCCAGGACGGCCGCAGCCAGCATAGCAACCGCGACGTGGCCTGGAAGCGCCTGCGTTCGCGGCTCTACGACTTCGAGTTGCGCAAGCAGCAGGAAGCCCAGCAGAAGCTGGAAGACACCAAGACCGACGTGGGCTGGGGCCACCAGATTCGCAGCTACGTGCTGGACAACAGCCGCATCAAGGACCTGCGCACCAACGTCGAAGTCTCGGCCACGCAGAAAGTGCTGGACGGCGACCTGGACGTCTTCATCGAGGCCTCGCTGAAGCAGGGCGTCTGATGCCCCGGGCGGCCGGCGCCGGCCGCCCAGGGTTTGTTTTTGATGGATTTTTGAGTTTTAGACCGTTTTGATTTTGAGGAAGCAGCCATGTTGCAAATGCCCGATGACAGTGGATCAGGACAAGGACCCACGGTGGTCATCAACCGCGCCGACTACATCGCCCCCGCCTACTGGATTGACACCGTCGACCTGTGCTTCGACCTGGACCCGGCGAAGACCCGCGTGCTCAACAAGATGCGCCTGCGCCGCAACCCCGGCGTGCCGGCCCAGCCGCTGAAGCTTGACGGCGAAGAACTGAATCTCGCGCGCGTGCTGGTCAACGGCCAGGGCACGTCCTTCAAGATGGAAGGCAACCAGCTGGTGCTGGAAAACCTGCCCGAAGGCAGCGAGCCCTTCGACCTCGAAATCTTCACCACCACCTGCCCGGCCAAGAACACCAAGCTGATGGGCCTCTACGTCAGCAACGATTCCTTCTTCACGCAGTGCGAGGCCGAGGGCTTTCGCCGCATCACCTACTTCCTGGACCGCCCCGACGTGATGGCCAGCTATACCGTCACCCTGCGCGCCGACAAGGCCCAGTACCCGGTGCTGCTGTCCAACGGCAACCTGGTCGATCAGGGCCCGCTGGAGCCCGGCCCCAACGGCGCGCGGCATTTCGCCAAATGGGTGGACCCGCACAAAAAGCCCAGCTACCTGTTTGCCCTGGTGGCCGGCAAGCTGGTCAGCCGTGAGCAACGCATTACCTCGCGCGCCGGCAAGCAGCACACGCTGCAGGTCTACGTGCGCCCCGGCGACCTCGACAAGACCGAGCACGCCATGACCTCGCTGATGCATTCCGTCGCCTGGGACGAAGCCCGCTTCGGCCTGCCGCTGGACCTGGAGCGCTTCATGATCGTCGCCACCAGCGACTTCAACATGGGCGCCATGGAAAACAAGGGCCTGAACATCTTCAACACCAAGTACGTGCTGGCCAACCAGGCCACCGCCACCGACGTGGATTTTTCCAACATCGAGAGCGTGGTCGGCCATGAGTACTTCCACAACTGGACGGGCAACCGCGTCACCTGCCGCGACTGGTTCCAGCTGAGCCTGAAAGAAGGCCTCACGGTGTTCCGCGACCAGGAGTTCAGCCAGGACCTGGCCGGCGCCCCCTCGGCCCGCGCCGTCAAGCGCATCGAGGACGTGCGCGTGCTGCGCACCGCCCAGTTCCCCGAAGACGCCGGCCCCATGGCCCACCCGGTGCGGCCCGACAGCTATGTCGAGATCAGCAACTTCTACACCGTCACCATTTACGAAAAAGGCGCCGAGGTCGTGCGCATGATGCAGACCCTCTGCAGCAATGCAGAGTCCGATCCTTTGGGCCGCGACGGGTTTGCCCGGGGCATGACGCTGTACTTCGAGCGCCACGACGGCCAGGCCGTGACCTGCGACGATTTTGCGCAGGCGATTGCCGACGCCAACCCGATGTCCGACCTGGCGCGCCTCTTGCCCCAGTTCAAGCGCTGGTACAGCCAGGCCGGCACGCCGCGCGTGCGCGCGCACGGCCGCTATGACGCGGCTGCCCGCACCTACACCCTCACGCTGGCGCAAAGCTGCGCGCCCACCGTGGGCCAGCCCGTCAAGCAGCCTTTTGTGATCCCGGTCGGCCTGGGCCTGCTGGGCGCGGATGGGCAAGACCTGCCGCTGCAGCTCGCCGGCGAGAGCCAGCCGCCCGCCAGCACACGCACCGTGGTGCTCACGCAGCCCAGCGAGACACTCGTCTTCACCAACATCGATGCCGAGCCCGTGCCCTCCATCCTGCGCGGCTTCACCGCCCCGGTGGTGCTCGAGTTCGACTACACCGATGCCCAGCTGCTGCACCTGCTGGCGCACGACAGCGACCCCTTCAACCGCTGGGAAGCCGGCCAGCGCCTGGCCGTCAACCGCGCCATCGCGGCCATCACCGCGATTTCAACACCCGCTACTGTGCTTGACGAGGCCTACCTGGACGCCATGCGCCAGGTGCTGCGCCACCCCACGCTCGATTCGGCTTTCAAGGAGCTGGTGCTCACGCTGCCGTCCGAAACCTACCTGGCCGAACAGCTCGAGGTGGTGGACCCGCAGCGCATTCACGCGGTGCGCGAAGCCATGCGCCTGCAGCTGGCCACGGCCCTGGCCGCCGACTGGGAAGCCGCCTACCAGGCCAACCACGACACCGGCGCCTACACACCCGACGCGGTTTCCTCGGGCCGGCGCGCGCTGGCCGGCCTGGCCCTCACCCACCTGTGCCTGGCCGCGCAGGCCGGCGGCGACACCGTCTGGCCGCAGAAAACCCTGCAGCGCTTCAAGGACGCCGGCAACATGACCGACCGCTTCAACGCGCTGGCCGCGCTGGTCTCCAGCGGCCATGCCCTGGCCGGTGAGGCGTTGCCCTTGTTCCATGCCATGTTCAAGGACGAAGCCCTGGTCATCGACAAATGGTTCGGCCTGCAGGCCGGCGCGCCTGACCGCAACGGCAACATCCTGCCCGCCGTCAAGCAGCTTATGAAACATGCCGACTTCAGCCTGCGCAACCCAAATCGCGCGCGCAGCGTGGTCAGCACCTACTGCCAGGGCAACCCCGCCGCCTTCCACCGCGCCGACGCCGCCGGTTATGTGTACTGGAGCGACCGCGTGATGGAACTCGACGCCATCAACCCGCAGGTCGCCGCCCGCCTGGCGCGCGCGCTGGACCGCTGGAGCAAGCTGGCCGAGCCCTACCGCAGCGCGGCGCGCGAAGCGATCGCCCGCGTCGCGGCCAAGACCGACCTGAGCAAAGACACCCACGAGGTCGTCTCCCGCGCACTGGCCGACTGAACGCGGACGCAGGCACCCGCCATGGCATTCTTCCCATTCACCAGCCCCGCACAGCGGTTTGCGAAGAAGTTCAAGCCGCTGCGCGACACGGTGTACGACGCCGGCGGCATGTTCAGCGGTTCGCGCATGTCGGCCGACCTGGCCGCGCTGGAGCCCCTGGCCGAGGCCGTGGGCGCAGGCTCCGCCGAGCAGGCTGACTTGCTGTGGCTGCAGTTCGTGGTGTTCCGCAAACGCCAGCAGCATGCCGAGGGCCTGCCCCTGGGCCTGCGCGCGCTGGCCATCCGCGCCGCCAGGGGCAGCCTCACGCCCACCGAGCGCTACGAACAGCATTACGCCCTCGGCGAGTCGGCCCTGGAGGCCGAGGACTACGACACCGCCGTCGAGCACCTCCAGCAGTCGGCCCACTGGGCCGCGCACGAAGGCGCCACGCTGGGCACCGAGCAGAAGCTGGGCATCCGCGAAGAGATTGGTTATGCCCTGCACGAGGCCGGCCGCTTCGCCGAAGCGCTGGCGCACAACCGGCAACTGCTGGCCGATGCCCAAAGCGCCTTCGGCTCCGGCACGGACAAGCGCCTCTCCGGCCTCATCAACAACCTGGCGCAAAACGCCTACGAGCTGGGCGAACAGGCCCAGGCGCTGGCCTGGCTGCAACAGCGCCTGGCGCTGGGCCAGGCCTTGCAGGACACCGACATCGTGCTGGACACCTTGTTCCAGCTCGGCGTGCTCGCGCATGAAGCGGGCCAGCCCGCCGAAGCGCGCGCCCTCTTCCAGCAACGCGTGGACATTGCGCGCGCCAAGGACGACGAAGACCTGCTGGACGACGCCCTGGCCACGCTGGCCGAATTTGAAGAACGCGAACAGCAAGGCGAACCCGGCTAGGCGCCCCGCCCAACCCTACCGCCGCCCCAACACCACCCCTCAACCGAACGGAGCACCCCATGTCCCAAAAGATCTCCCTGACCCGCTACCTGATCGAGCAGCAGCGCATCGACGGTCATATTCCCTCGCAGCTTCGCCTGCTGCTCGAGGTGGTCGCCCGCGCCTGCAAGAGCATCAGCCAGGCCGTCAACAAGGGCGCGCTCGGCAGCGGCATGGGCAGCGCCGAAAGCGAGAACGTGCAGGGTGAGATCCAGAAGAAGCTGGACATCATTGCCAACGAGGTGCTGATCGAGGCCAACGAATGGGGCGGCCACCTGGCCGGCATGGCCAGCGAGGAAATGGAAGGCATTTACGTGGTGCCGAATCGCTACCCTCAAGGTGAATACCTGCTGCTGTTCGACCCCCTCGACGGCTCCAGCAACATCGACATCAACGTCAGCATCGGCACCATTTTCAGCGTGCTGAAAATGCCCGAAGGCGACCGCGGCGTGGATGAAGGCGACTTCCTGCAGGCCGGCCACAAGCAGGTGGCAGCGGGTTACTGCATCTACGGCCCGCAGACCACGCTGGTGCTGACCGTCGGCGACGGCGTGGCCATGTTCACGCTGGACCGTGAGCAGGGCTCCTTTGTGCTGACCGAGGAAAACATCAGGATTCCGGAAGACACCAAGGAGTTCGCCATCAACATGAGCAATATGCGGCATTGGGACGCACCCGTGAAGCGCTACGTGGACGAGCTGCTGGCCGGTAAGGACGGCCCGCGCGGCAAGGACTTCAACATGCGCTGGGTCGCCGCCATGGTGGCCGACGTGCACCGCATCCTGTGCCGCGGCGGCATCTTCCTCTATCCCTGGGACAAACGCGAACCCGAAAAAGCCGGAAAACTGCGCCTGATGTACGAAGCCAACCCCATGAGCTGGCTCATAGAACAGGCCGGCGGCGCCGCCACCAACGGCAAACAGCGCATCCTGGACCTTCAGCCCACCAAGCTCCACGAACGCGTCAGCGTCATCCTCGGCTCCAAAAATGAGGTCGAACGGGTGACCTCCTACCACTCCGGGCTATAATCTCGGGCTGTATTCCATAAAACGCCGGTGTAGCTCAGTCGGTAGAGCAGCTCATTCGTAATGAGAAGGTCGGGTGTTCGATTCATCTCTCCGGCACCATTTACCGCGGTAACGCGATAGTGGTTACTAACAGGAAACAGCTGATGTCAGATTTGATTGCGGTTGGTTTTCCATTCAAGCAAAAGCCCTCGATTGAGGGCTTTTTGCTTTCTGGGATCGATTAACGCTACCCCTATTGCAGGATGGAGAACACAAATTTACATTGTGTTTGTCTGCGAAT
>NZ_CAXUPF020000008.1:0-104338 GCF_964252805.1 Polaromonas sp. LjRoot131
GTGAGTCGCATGCCGGGCGACCCCGGCCAGCAAGCCCAAGCAAAGGGCACAGGCGCGCAAGCCGGAGCAAGACCCGGCCGAGGGCTGGCACAATCTTCCGGATGAACGAAACGACCACCCTGTATCGCCCGACCGGCCCAGAGGAGCTTGAGCTTGTGAAGCAGAGCGGCTACAGGAAGTGGCCGCCGCGCCTGCCGGAGCAGCCCATCTTTTATCCCGTGACAAACGAGCAGTACGCAGTCGAGATTGCCAGGGACTGGAATGTCCCCGCCAGCGGCTACGGCTGCGTGACAAAGTTCGAAGTGCGCAGCGAATTCATGGCGCGCTACAAGGTCGAAAAAGTGGGCGGTGCGCATCATACGGAATGGTGGGTTCCCGCGGAAGAGCTCGACGCGCTCAATGACAACATCGTGGGCCTCATTGAAGTTATTCGTGAGTTCCAGGCATGAGCTGGGCTGGGAAGCGGAGCCTGTAGTAGTGGAACTGCTTGTTTTCTTCGGGCTGCTGGCCTTTCCCGTGGTGATCTATGGATTGAACGCTATGGGAGTACTGAGCAAAGCGGTAAGTGACGCGGCACTGGGCTTGGGCTGCATCCTGGTAGGCGTTTGCTTCCTGCTTTTCTGCACAGCCATCTTTCTTGAGTCGGGCCAAACGGTCAACCCGTCCAAATATGGGCCCGTGACGGTGCTGGCAGGCGAGGGCGTCTTCGGCCGCCTCATGGCAGCGGCGTTTTGCCTGTTCCTGGGCGGCTGCGTTATTTCTGCAGGTTGGGGCTTACTCAGAAAAAAGCGGGACGAGCAATGAGCAGAGCCGGGCGGAAAACTATCTTAAGCGCCACATAAAGCCATGACTTATGTTTCAACTGCATAACCGGCGCTTACCTTCACATCAGGCCGCACAATGAAAAAAGATCCGCTCTTCCGCAAAGTGAATACGACGGCTCACGGTGTTCACCATCGTTTCGGCGGGGACTTTCACGAACAGCGCAACGGCAAGTTGCAGCGTGAATCCGAGGAGACCCGCCTGCCCATGCGCGGCAAGGCACGAAGAGGGCTTGATTACACGCCGCTCTTCAGGTTTCTCCTGTCCAAAGTGGGCGCAAACTGGAACGAGGTACACGCCGAGGCGGTGTCGCGGCTTGATCGTCCGGACCCGATATTTTGGCTCGTCGCAATTCGTTCCTCCGACGAGAAGGAATATGTCCGTACGGGTGAAGCCAGTTATTTCAGTGGCTTGCGCGTTGACGAGCAGGGTCGATTACAGATCGTCAATCCTTCACTGGGTCCCTCAAGTCTCGCACCGCTGTGTGCGTGTTGCACGCATACCTTTAACGGGGTCCGGTTCACGCAAGCGTTCGATCTTGCCTTGAGGCCTGATGTGTCAGCTCTCCGTCTCATGTGATTTGCCTGGCAGATCAGACGTCAAGTTTTCCAGAATCACCCCAGTTCATGATCGACCTCAACGCTGTAAACCATACAAATCGCGAACTGGAACTCATGTTGGCGGGGAAGAAGCCGCTGGCGATGTTCTGCGACGAAATCAGCGTTCTACCGCATGAGGACATCATTCCGGAGGGAAAGTTTGCTCCTTATCTCGGCAGCGGCCTTTTTGTGCGCGGTGAAGAAACGTACACCGGAACATTTCACGCCGGATTGAAGCGCAACGTACGGATCAAGTACGTGTTTTTCGCCCTTGCCGAAGAGGCCTGGAGAATTCCTGCCCTCTCGCTTCTTTTGCGGGTGCGCTATCGAATGGACAGCTGGCACTCCGAAGAAATGGAGCGCTTGGAAAGCTTTTTGCTCGGCTACACGGATGAAGAGGTTAACGCGTGGTGCGATCACCGCTTCCGCCGGGTGCCTGGCGATGCCCCTGGCGCCAAACGTTAAGGTCTGAGTGACCATCCATAAACCAATGACCAAACACTGGCCTTTCTGGATCTATTTGATTGGACTGCTCCCCTTGGCCTATTGGCAAGAGGCCGTACGGGCATGGCTCGGCGACTGGCTGTCGTTTGCCTTGGCTATTGGCTATTTGCTCTTCCTCCGGCTGCTGGGTTTCTGGGCTGCCCGATGGCAGGAATCCGGGCGGGCGAAGTTGATTGCGGAGCAGAAAGGCGGAAGGAAGCCCTAGTGGAAACGCATTCAATTTTCCTCATTGGTGGCGCGGACGACGAGCGCGCAACGCTGCTCGAGGAAGAGGCCGGCGACAGCTGCGGCCTGAAGCTCACCTGGCGAGGGCGGGAAGCCACGGCCAGCGCCGATGACTTCTTTAAAGCGCTTTGCGCGATCCGGCTTCAGCTGGAGGCTGAGGGCCTTTTGCTTTTTTGTTACGGTGCGAGCTTGAATGTCTATCCCTCAGGCATGGCCAGGAGCATGGCGAGCGGGAGGGTGGCTTACAGGATGCAAGCCGGAAAGCACGCAAAGATGGCCGACCTCGTGGACATCTTTTCGGAAGGCCCGGACGTCATACCCGCCACCGTCGCGCAGCAACGGGAATACTTCAACGACTGGGTCTCAAGCGATCGCACCTGACCTAGCTTCTGTCCCCGTTCCCGCCCCCGCTTGCCCCGTCCTGGCTGGGCCGAGGAGCGCAGAGACAAGCGGATCAGGGCCGGCGTTGTTTGAGCCGAAGGCGAGTTTAGCCAGACCCCGCTTGGCTCGAGCACCGCAGGTTGCCCGTAGCGAAGCGCAGGGACCCAGACTGCGGGTCGCCTTTTCTTTGCTTACTTTCTTTTGGCGAAGCAAAAGAAAGTGAGTTGCTGCCGGCAACCCCGGCCAGCAGGTCTTAGAGGAGGGCAGGAGCGCGCAAGCCGGAGCAAGACCCGGCTGCAATGAACCCTTACTGCGCCACCTTCTCCTTAGCATCCTTGACCCGACCAGCCAGATGGTCAAGCGCCTCCTGCACCTGGTCAACCAGCACCAGGCAAAGATCCCCCGGCGACAACCGTTCAAGCGCAGTATCGATCGCCAAAAACTCACCGCGAATCTCATCGATGCGTTTCGTGCGGCGAGCTTTGTGCTCGCCCTCCAGCCCCTGCCGCAGCAAGGCCATGACCTCGCCGTCGGCGCGGCCGCGCTGGGCGGCGTCCTGGTAGAGGATGACGTCGTCAAAGGCGCCGCCCAGGATGATGGTCTGGTCGCGGATGTCGCTGTCGCGGCGGTCGCCGGCGCCGCTGATGACGACGCTGCGGCGCTGGCCTGGCGTGGCGGGCATGGCGTCGACGGCGGCCACCAGGGCGCGCATGGCGTCGGGGTTGTGGCCGTAGTCGGCGATGACGGTGGCGCCCTTGTAGTCCATGACGTTGAAACGGCCGGGCGCGTTGTGGGCGTCGTTGACGAAGCTGGCGAGGCCGCGCTTGATGGTGTCCCAGTTCAGGCCCGCGCCCCAGGCGGCGGCGACGGCGGCCATGACGTTCTCGACCTGGAAGCTGATGCTGCCGCCGCGGGTGACGGGCACGCCCTGCAGCGGGATGCGCTCGACCCAGGCGCCTTCGGCGGCCACCAGCATGGGGCCGTCGACATACACGGTGCGTTTGCCTTGGGCACGGTGCGTGGCCATGAGCGGGTGGTGCCGGTCGGCGGCGAAGAAGATGACCTTGCCGGGGCAGGTGGCGGCCATGTCGGCGACGATGGGGTCGGCGGCATTGAGCACGGCATAGCCGGTGTTGGACACGTTCTGCACGATGACGCGCTTGAGCACGGCCAGGTCTTCGACAGTGGTGATGTAGTTCAGGCCGAGGTGGTCGCCGCTGCCGATGTTGGTGACGACGGCGACTTCACAGCGGTCGAAGCCCAGGCCTTCGCGCAGCACGCCGCCGCGCGCGATCTCAAACACCGCCGCGTCCACGTCGGGGTGCATGAGCACGTTGCGCGCGCTCTTGGGGCCGCTGCAGTCGCCGCTGTCGGTCTGCCGGCCGTTGATGTAGACGCCGTCGGTGTTGGTCATGCCGGTGCGCAGGCCTTCGGCGGCCATCAGGTGGGCGATCAGGCGGGTGGTGGTGGTCTTGCCGTTGGTGCCGGTGACGGCGATGACGGGCACGCGGCCGTTGTCACCGGCGGGGAAGAGTTCGTCGATCATGGCGGCGCCGACAGCGCGGCCCTTGCCGTAGGAGGGCGACAGGTGCATGCGCAGGCCGGGTGCGGCGTTGACTTCGACGACGCCGCCGTTTTGCGACTCGAGCGGGCGCAGCATGCTTTCGCAGACCACGTCGACGCCGCAGATGTGCAGGCCGACCATTTGCGCGGCGGCCACGGCGCGCGCGGCGACGGAGGGATGCACGTCGTCGGTGACGTCGGTGGCGGTGCCGCCGGTGCTGAGATTGGCGTTGTTGCGCAGGATGACGCGCCGGCCCTTGGCGGGAATCGATTCGGGCGTGAGCTCCTGCACTTCGAGGCGCGCGACGGCGATGTCGTCAAAGCGGATCTTGGTCAGCGAGGTGGCGTGGCCTTCGCCGCGCCGTGGGTCCTGGTTGACGATGTCGACGAGTTCGCGCACGGTGTGCAGGCCGTCGCCCACCACCTGCGGCGGCTCGCGCCGCGAGGCGGCGACCAGCTTGCTGCCGACCACCAGCAGGCGGAAGTCGCTGCCGGGCAGAAATTTTTCGACCATGACCTCGCCGTGCTCGGCGGCGGCCTTGTAGGCGACCTCCAGGTGCTCGCGCGTGCTGATGTTGACGGTGACGCCCTTGCCTTGGTTGCCGTCCTGCGGCTTGACGACCACGGGCAGGCCGACCTGCCGGGCCGCGGCCCAGGCGTCGTCGGGGTCGGTGACGGGCCGGCCCAGCGGCACGGGAACGCCGGCGGCGCGCAGCAGCTTTTTGGTGAGGTCCTTGTCTTGCGCGATGGATTCGGCGACGGCGCTGGTGGAATCGACTTCGGCGGCCTGGATGCGGCGCTGCTTGGCGCCCCAGCCGAACTGCACCATGCTGCCCTTGGTGAGGCGGCGGTAAGGAATGCCGCGCGCGACGGCGGCGTCGACGATGGCGCCGGTGCTGGGGCCCAGGCGCTCGTCCTCGTCGAGGTCGCGCAGCTGGGCGATGGCGGCGTCGAGGTCGAAGGCGGTGTCGCGCAGGGCGGCGTGGATCAGCGCCTGGGCCAGTTCAAAGGCCAGGCGGCCGACGGCTTCCTCGCTGTACTCGACAACGACCTGGTAGGTGCCGGCCTCGACGGTGGCTGCCGTGTGGCTGAAGGTGATGGGGCAGCCGGCGGCGGCCTGCAGTTCAAGCGCGGCGGCTTCAAGCACATGGGCCAGCGACAGCGCGCCGGCGTGGCCGGTCTGGCGCAGCGCGCCCATACCGGGGAAGAGCGCGCGCACGCGCGGCTCGAAGCCGGGCAGGTCGGCGATGTTGCATTCGACGGCAGTGCAGGCGACGATGGCTTCGAGCGCGGTGTGGCGGCTCCAGAGGTTGGGCCCGCGCAGGGCGCGGATACGGGACACTTCCATTATTCGGCACTCCCGGCGGTTTTAGGGGTGGTTTCGAAGGCTTCCATGCCGGCGCCTATCAGGTTGAGCGAAATGCCGAGCGCCCAGGCCGCGCCTATGGCGGCCAGCAGGGCGTCTTCGGTGAGGCCGCGGCGTTCACGCCACGCGCCCAGCTTGCCGAGGCCGGGCAAGAAGGCCTCGCTCGCGCCGGTGGCCAGCACCACCTGGTCCTGCCGGATAAAAAGGGCACGGCCGCCCTGGGCGCAATGCGAAACGATGGCAGGAGCCTTGGGGTCGATGCTGTAGAAGATCACTTCGCCGTCGCAGAGCTCGGCCATCCCGGCGATGCGCGGGTCGGTGGCATTGAGCACGGCGGCGCCGCCGGGCAGCACCACGTCGACCTGCGAGCGCATGACCTTGAACATCTGGTCGTCTTCGGTGATGTCGAACTCGGCCAGGCCTTGCGCGCCGCCCAAATCGGTGACCACGCCGACCTGGCATTTGTCATAAGGCAGGCCGGTGCGCAGGATGGTGTCGGCGCCGTTTTCAAAGACGGCGGCCTGCACCGCGCGGTTGATCAAGAGGCGCTGGCCGGCTTCCCAGTTGGCGCAGTCGGAGGCGTCCACGCAGCGCTGGTCGAGGAACAGGCCGGCCTGGCAGGCCAGGCCGGTGTGCCGGCCCGACAGGTGCAGCAGCCAGGCCACCAGCCGGGCGACGCGGTAGTTGCCACCGGAGCCGGCGATGCCGACGATGGGGATGCGGCCGTCGGTGCCGGCGTCGGCATCGGCGTTATGCGGGAACAGGTGGTCGCAGATGGCGCGGCCCACGGGGCGCGGCGCGCCCTCGGCGGGCTTGAGGTGCATCAAGAGGCCGGGGCCGGCGTTGACCTCGACGATGGCGCCGCCCTGTTCATGCAAGGGGCGGGAAATATCTTGCGCGACGACGTCGACGCCGGCGATGTCCAGGCCGACGACACGCGCGGCCAGCGAGACGACGTGGTCGACCTCGGGATGCACGGCGTCGGTGCAGTCGATGGCGACGTTGCCGTTGCGCTGGATCAGCACTTCGCGGCCGACGGCGGGCACGCTGTCGGGTGCCAGGCCCTGGCGCTGCAGGTCGAGGATGACGGCGCCGTCGCTGGCCGCGTTGATGCGGCCCAGCGGGAAATCTTCGCCGACGCCGCGGCGCGGGTCGGTGTTGAGCTGGGCGTCGACCAGCTGGACGACGGTGGCGCTGCCGTCGCCGGTCACCCAGGCGGCTTCGCCGCGCGCGGCGGCGACCACGCGGCCGCCGACGACCAGCAGGCGGTGCTCATGGCCGCGCACAAAGCGCTCGACCATGACCTCGCTGCCGTGGCGGGCGGCCACCACGAAGGCGGCCTCGATTTCGGCGCGCGTCTTGAGGTCCAGCGAGACGCCGCGGCCGTGGTTGCCGTCGGAGGGCTTGACGACCACCGGCAGGCCGATGTCTTCGGCGGCTTCCCAGGCTTCTTCGGGCGTGGCGACGATCTGGCCCTCGGGCACCGGCACGCCGCAGGTGGCGAGCAGGCTTTTGGTGAGGTCCTTGTCGTGGGCGATGCCTTCGGCGATGGCGCTGGTGAGGTCGGTCTCGGCCGTCCAGATGCGGCGCTGGCTGGCGCCGTAGCCCAGCTGCACCAGGTTGCCGTCGTTCAGGCGGATGTGGGGGATGCGGCGGTCGGTGGCGGCGGCCACGATGGAAGCGGTGCTGGGCCCGAGGTAGCAGTCGTCGACCTTGGCGCGGATTTTCTCGACGGCGGCCTGCACGTCGGCGGGGCCGTAGGGCGTGCCGTTGATGGCGGCCATCAGCAGGCGATGGCCCTCGGCCAGCGCGGTGCGCGCGACCTGCTCGTCGCGCGCGCGGAACACCATGCGGTAGACGCCGCGTTGTGTGGTGCTGCGCGTCTGGCCGAAACCGGTGGGCATGTCGGACAGGTTGAGCAGCTCGATCACCACATGCTCCAGCACGTGGCCGGACCAGGTGCCTTCCAGCAGGCGCTGGATGAAGCCGCCGCGCTCGCCCACGCCGCAGTGGTGTTCGACCAGGGCCGGCAGCAGGGCGACCAGGCGGTCGTTGAAGCCGGGGAGGTCGTTGGAGGGGAAGTCTTCGAGGGTGCCGAGATCCAGCCAGACCTCAAGCACGGCCCGGTAAGTCCAGATGTTGGGACCGCGCAGGTAATTGATGCGCAGCAGCTTGATGTCGTCCTGAGGGCTCATTGTTCTCAACATGGTCGGCAGGCAGGCGCCGCACCCGTCGGTGCGAGGCCTGGTCCCGGCCGATGAATTTCAGTGTGGGGCCTGTGACGGCTCCGGTGGATCCCCGTGTGTCTCGTTATGTATTTGTTCTTATCGCGAACAGGGCCGTCGCCTGGGATCGGTAGACGGTTTCACCATTTTCGGGGATTGAGGGGCAAATTTTGTCGTTCCAGGCTGCATTCGGCGAAAATCCCCAGTTCGGGTTCCCCACGCGCGAAGACCAAGACCTGCGAAAACCCAGCCGCGCCAGATGCGGGACGCCAAGAATTCACCAACACAATGCAACACAAACACCCGGCAGACGACTCCAGCCTTACCGACCCCGCTTTGGCGGGGCTTCGCTCACAACTTGCAACCCAGGAAAACGTTCTGTGTACGCTTACGGTTGACCTGGACAGCCAACTTCGTTTCGCCCAGGGCCTGCTGGCCCTGACCGACCGCCGCCTGCTGGCCCGCGCCCCGGGCGGTGAATGGGCCGCCTGGCCCACGGTGGACGCGGCCGGCAAGGGCTTGCCGGGCCTGTCGCTGCGCCATTTCGACCATGCCGGCGTGGGCACGCTGGAGCTGCACCAGGCGGGTATTCGCCTGGCCGGCTGGCGTTTCACGCTGGGCGCCAACGTGCAGGCGCTGCGCCTGGTGCGCCTGTTCGCCCAGCAGCAGGCGGCCCAGGGCCTGGCCGAAGCGCCCCCAGCCGACGAGGCGGCCCTGTGCCCCGAATGCGACCTGCCGCTGCCGCCGGACAGCGAGGAGTGCCCGGCCTGCGCCCGCGAGCTGCACACCCCGCCTTCGACCTGGGTGCTGCTGCGCCTCTGGCGTTTTGCCCACCCTTACCGCCACCAGCTGCTGGCCGGGTTTCTACTGACGCTGGCCTCCACTGCCGCGACCCTGGTGCCGCCCTACCTGACCATCCCGCTGATGGACGACATCCTGATTCCCTTCCAGAACGGCCAGCAGATTGAGCCCTGGAAGGTCGGCGCGCTGCTGGGCGGCCTGCTGGGCGCGGCCGTGCTGGGCTGGGCGCTGAACTGGGCGCGCACCTATTTGCTGGCGCTGGTGTCCGAGCGCATAGGCGCCGACCTGCGCACCGCCACGTTTGACCACCTGCTGGAGCTGTCGCTGGACTACTTCGGCGGCAAGCGCACCGGCGACCTGATGTCGCGCATCGGCTCGGAAACCGACCGCATCTGCGTGTTCCTGTCGCTGCATGCGCTGGACTTCGCGACCGACGTGCTGATGATCGTGATGACCGCGGTCATCCTGTTTTCCATCAACCCCTGGCTGGCGGTGGTCACGCTGCTGCCGCTGCCCTTTATCGGCTGGATGATCCATGTGGTGCGCGACAAGCTGCGCACCGGTTTTGAAAAGATAGACCGCGTCTGGTCGGACGTGACCAATGTGCTGGCCGACACGATTCCCGGCATTCGTGTGGTGAAAGCCTTCGCCCAGGAAAAGCGCGAGGCCCAGCGTTTTCGCGAGGTCAACCAGCACAACCTGGCCGTCAACGACAAGCTCAACAAGACCTGGTCGCTGTTCACGCCCACGGTCTCGCTGCTGACCGAAGTGGGCTTGTTGGTGGTCTGGGCCTTCGGCATCTGGCTGGTGTCCAGGCAGCAGATCACGGTCGGTGTGCTGACCGCCTTTATCGCCTACATAGGCCGCTTTTACGGCCGGCTCGATTCCATGAGCCGCATCGTGTCGGTCACGCAAAAAGCCGCGGCCGGCGCCAAGCGCATCTTCGACATCCTGGACCATGTGTCCAACGTGCCGGAAACCGCCAACCCGGTGAAGATCGGCAAGCTCGAAGGCCGCATCGACATGAAGAACCTGGGCTTTCGTTATGGCAACCGCTCGGTGATACGCGGGCTGGACCTGCAGATACGGCCCGGCGAGATGATTGGCCTGGTGGGCCACAGCGGCTCGGGCAAGAGCACGCTGGTCAACCTGATCTGCCGCTTTTACGACGTGAGCGATGGCGCCATCAGCGTGGACGGCACCGACATACGCCGCTTCGGCGTGGCCGACTACCGCCGCCACATCGGCCTGGTGCTGCAGGAGCCTTTCCTGTTCTTCGGCACGATTGCCGAGAACATCGCCTACGGCAAGCCCGGCGCCACACGCGCCGAGATCGTGGCCGCCGCGCGTGCCGCCCATGCGCATGAGTTCATCCTGCGCTTGCCGCAGGGCTACGACTCGCTGGTCGGCGAGCGCGGCCAGGGCCTGTCGGGCGGTGAGCGCCAGCGCATCTCGATCGCACGCGCGCTGCTGATAGACCCGCGCATCCTGATCCTCGACGAGGCCACGTCCTCGGTGGACACCGAGACCGAAAAAGAAATCCAGCGCGCCCTCGACAACCTGGTGCAGGGCCGCACCACCATCGCGATTGCCCACCGCCTCTCGACGCTGCGCAAGGCCGACCGCCTGGTGGTGATGGACCGCGGCCAGGTGGTCGAAGTCGGCCCGCACGACGAGTTGATGGCCAAGCAGGGCCACTACTGGAGGCTCTACGAAGCCCAGGCGCGCCAGGTGGACAACGAAGAAGGCGGCGAGGAAGCCGAGGAAGGCCGCATCGCACTGGCCACCTCGCAGATCGCCCACGCCGCCCATCACGTCGACAACGCATGAGCTCAGGACTTCAAATGACTGATTCCATTTCTTCTTCTCTTCAGTTGGTGCGCGACGCCTCGGGCCGCCTGGTGTTCACCGACGCGGGTGGCCAGGCACATGCAGGCGTCGTGCCGGTACGGGCCTTTCCCATTGCCGCGCCCGACGAAGGTATTTCGCTGGTCAACACCGAAGGCCATGAGGTTGCCTGGGTTGACAGCCTGCAGCCTGTGGCGCCGGCGGCGCGCGCGCTGCTTGAGGAAGAACTTGCGTTGCGGGATTTTGTGCCTGAGATTACGCGGCTTAAAAGTGTTTCCAGCTTTGGTACGCCCAGTGTGTGGACTGTAGAGACCGACCGCGGTGAAACGTCTTTCATCCTCAAGGGGGAGGAGGACATTCGTCGCTTGGCGCGGACGGGCTTGCTGATTGCCGGCAGCCAAGGGGTTCAGTACAGTGTTCGGGATATGACTGCGTTGGATCGGGCTTCTCGGCGGCTGTTGGAGAGGTTTCTTTAGGCTGGTTCTTGCTCCAGCGGCGTGCCCTCTTCTGAGATCTGCTGGCCGGGGTTGCCGGCAGCAACTCACTTTCTTTTGCTTCGCCAAAAGAAAGTAAGCAAAGAAAAGGCGACCCGCAGTCTGGGTCCCTGCGCTTCGCTACGGGCAACCTGCGGTGCTCGAGCCAAGCGGGGTCCGGCTAAACTCGCCTTCGGCTCAAACAACGCCGGCCCTGATCCGCTTGTCTCTGCGCTCCTCGGCCCAGCCAGGACGGGGCAAGCGGGATCGGAAACGGGAACAGAAGAAAAATACCAAAGAACAAACCAAGACAAACAAGGACTCGCCACGGCGAGTCCTTGTTTCTTCAGGTATTGGTATTCCTTCCCCACCCCTTGTGGATGCGCCGAGGAGCGCAGGTTCAGGCGGATCAGGGATCGCGTTGTTTGAGCCGAAGGCGAGTTTAGCGAGACCCCGCCTGAACCGAGCACCGCAGGTTGCCCGTAGCGAAGCGAAGGGACGCAGCAACCAGGGTCGCCTTTTCTTTTGCTTACTTTTCTTTTGGCGAAGCAAAAGAAAAGTGAGTAGCTGCCGGGCTACCCCCGGCCAGCAAACCCATGCAGAGAGAACAGAGGAGAGGGAGCGCGCAAGCCGGCGCAAGACCCGGCTCGATCAACCGGCTCGATCAGCCAGCTTGCGAACCCCGATGAGCCCATCCGGTAGTGTGCTTCTCAACATAACTAAACAACTCATACATCGCCATCGCCATAGCCCCAATCACCACCAACCCGGCAAAGGCCAACGCCAACCGTTGTTGCGACCCGGCACTCTGCATGAGATAGCCAATCCCCGAATCCCCAGCCGTCATTTCGGCCAGCACGGTGCCGACAAAAGCCAGCGTGATCGACACCTTGAGCGAGGCGAAAAAATAAGGCATGGAACGCGGCAGGCCGACCTTGATGAGCACGTCCCGGCGTTTGGCGCCGAGCACGCGCAGCACGTCTTCAAGCTCGGGCTCCAGCGTGGCCAGGCCGGTGGCCATGTTGACGGTGATGGGGAAAAAAGAGATCAGGAAGGCGGTCAGGATGCCGGGGCCTATGCCTATGCCGAACCAGACGATCAGGATGGGCACGATGGCCGCCTTGGGCACGGCGTTGAAGGCCACCAGCAGCGGGTAGACCGCCGCATAGGCCAGCCGTGACGAACCGACCAGAAAGCCCAGCAGCACACCGACGACGATGGACAGGCCGAAGCCCACCATCGTGACCCAGAAGGTTTTCCAGGCGGCTTCGGCAATCGGGCCGGCGAACTCGGCCATGGCCTGGGCGATCGCCAGCGGCGCGGGGAAGATGAACTCGGGCACCGAGAAACCCGCGCACACGGCCTGCCACAGCGCTATCACCAGGGCCAGCAGAACCCACGGCGCCCAACGCTCGAGCTGCTTGTTGTTCATGTTCATGGCTGCGCCCCGCCGCGCATCGCGCCTATGTGGCCGCGCAGCTCATGCACGATGTCGCTGAATTCACGGGTGTAAGTGACTTCCAGGTCGCGCGGGCGCGGCAGGTCTATCTCGCGCCTGACGACAAAACGGCCCGGGCTTTTGCTCATCACGTACACCGTGTCGGCCAGGAACACCGACTCGCGCAAATCATGGGTGACCAGGATCACGTTGAAGCGCTGCTCGGTCCAGAGGTCGCGCAGGATGCACCAGAGTTCTTCGCGCGTGAAGGCGTCGAGCGCGCCGAAGGGCTCGTCGAGCAGCAGCATCTTGGGTTCGTGGATCAGCGCGCGGCAGATGCTTACGCGCTGCTGCATGCCGCCCGAGAGCTGCCAGGGGAATTTGTCCTCGTACCCGGCCAGGCCCACCTTTTGCAGCAGCCGGCGCGCGCGTTCTTCAAACTCTTTTCGCTTGGCCTTGAACTGGCTGCGGTAGGGCTCGACGATTTCGAGCGGCAGCAGCACATTGCCGACCGTGGTGCGCCAGGGCAGCAGCGACGGCGCCTGGAAGGCCATGCCGGAGATCTTGAGCGGCCCCGTCACGGGCCGGCCGTCGATCAGGATGCGGCCCGCCGAAGGCATCTTCAGGCCGGTGGCCAGTTTCATGAAGGTGGACTTGCCGCAGCCCGAAGGCCCGACGATGGCGATGAACTCGCCCTGCCGCACCTGCAGGTCTATGGCCTCAACGGAAAACTGTTTGCGCGCGAGCAGCTCGTCGTTGTAGGCGAGCCAGACGTCTCTAAAGTCGACGAAATGAGGGGTGTCGGCAGTGGCCAGGGACATGCTTATTTCTTGGGGACTGGCAGCACGTTGAGTTCGGCGGCCGTGGGCAGAAAGCTGCCGTTCCACACCAAGGCAGGGTCCACGCGGGTCTTGGTGCCGAAGGCGTCGGACACCTGCGAGGCCATCAGCGTGAGGCGCGGGGCTTTCACTTGGCCGAAGCCTTCGGCGCGCGCGTCGGGGCTGTTGACCACGGTGTCTATCGCCAGGCGCAGGCGGCGCACTTCGAGCGGCACGTTGATGATGCCGTCGCGCGCCTTGACGAATTCAATCGCGGCGGCCGGGTCGGCCACCACGTCTTTCACGCCTTTGGTGAAGGCCTGCAGGAAGGCCTTGACGGCGGCCGGGTTCTCCTTGATGAGCTTGGGCGAGGCGATCACGACGTTGCCGTAGTGCTTCACGCCGAAGTCGGCATAGGGCAGCACCACCACGTCCTCGGCCTTGACGCCGCGCGCCTCGAGGTTGAGCAGCGAGGTGAAGGTAAAACCGGTGATGGCATCGACGTCGCCGCGCGCCAGCATGGTTTCGCGCAGCGGCGGGTCCATGGTGACCCACTGGAAGCCGGTAACCTTGTTGGCCTTGGCAAAGACCGGGAAGGCGCGGCGGCCGGCGTCGAACACCGGTGCGCCCATCTTTTTGCCGTTGAGGTCGGCGGGTGTCTTGATGCCCGACTTCTTGAGCGCCATGACCGAGGCCGGCGTGTTGTTGTAGACCATCATCACGGCCACGGGTTTGTTGGGCGCGTCGGGGTTGTTGGCATGGAATTCCATGACCGAGGCCAGGTCGGCAAAACCCATGTCGTAGGTGCCGGAGGCCACACGCGTGACCGCGCCGCCCGAGCCGTTGCCGGCATCCACCGTCACGTCCAGCTTGTTGGCCTTGAAATAACCCTTGGCCACCGGCGTGAGGAAGAGGGCGGCGGGGCCCTCAAAACGCCAGTCGAGCTGGAACTTGATGGGGGTGTTCTGCGCGTGGGCGAGGCTGAAGGCGGCCGTGGCGGCGAGCAGGCCGGCGGTCCTGGCGAGTTGCGCGGCGGAAAACAAAGGCATGCGGTAGGTCATGGGGTGGTCCTGGGCCAGAAAAAGAGCGCTGGCCGCCCGGAGGAGCGGCAGCGGGAGCTACGGGAGGATTAGCAAAAACAATGCCGTGCCTGGTGGGCGTGGGGGCAAAACACCCTCGCCGGCACGGCGTGCGGCCTATTTTCGGCGAAAGTCGCGCCGGGCTCGCCGCTTTTGCGGATTTTTCCGTCCGTGATTACCCCCGAAGCGGGGGCATCACGCCAAGGGCTCAGGCCAGCAGGTCGCGCAGCGTGCGCGCGATCACCTTGGTGGCGCGGCGCAGGTCTTCGAGCTCCAGGCGCTCGTCGGCGCGCTTGGCATGGGATTCGAGCACGGTGCGCGGGCCGGCACCGTAGATCACGCCGGGAATGCCGGCCTCGGCATAGAGGCGCACGTCGGTGTAGAGCGGCGTGCCCATGGCCGGGATCTTCCGGCCGAACAAGGCCTCGCCGTGTTTCTGGATGGCCTCGACCAGCGGCTGGTTGCCGGGCAGCGGCCGCATGGAATTGGCCAGCAGCAGGCGCTTGATGTCGATGGTGATGCCTTTGCGTTCGGCGGCCGCGTCGGCGATCACCTTGCGGATAGTGGCTTCGACCTCGGCCGGGTTCTCTTCGGGGATCATGCGGCGGTCCAGCTTGAACATCACCTTGCCGGGCACCACGTTGGTGTTGGTGCCGCCCTCGATGCGGCCCACGTTGAGGTAGGGGTGTTTGATGCCTTCAACCTGGGACGTGACCTGCTGGTACAGCGCATTCTGCGCATAGAGCGCGTTGAGGATGTGGACCGCGCCCTGCAGCGCGTCGACGCCGGTGTCGGGAATCGCGGCGTGCGCCATCTTGCCGTGCACCGTGACTTCCATCTGCAGGCAGCCGTTGTGGGCGGTGACGACTTCATACGAGAAACCGGCCGCGATCAGCAGGTCGGGTTTGGTGAGTCCCTTTTTGAGCAGCCAGCCCGGGCCCATCTCGCCGCCGAACTCCTCGTCGTAGGTGAAGTGCAGCTCGATCGCGCCCTTGAGCGGCGCGCCCAGCGCTTCAAGCGCGCGCACAGCGAAGGTGAAGCTCGCGAAATCGCATTTGCTGACAGCGGAGGCGCGGCCGTAAATTTTGCCGTCCACGATTTCGCCGCCGTAGGGGTCTTTGGTCCAGCCTTCGCCAGGCGGCACCACGTCGCCGTGGGCGTTGAGGGCGATGGTTCTTCCCTCGCCCTTGTTGCCGTACTGGCGGCGCACGATCAGGTTGGTGATGGACTCCATGCCGTAGGCGCGTACTTCGGCTTCGGGCACGGGATGTTTTTCGGCCTCGAAACCGAAGGCCTTGATGAGTTCGGCGGTGCGTTCGGCATGCGGCGCATTGTTGCCGGGCGGCGTGTCGGTGGGCACGCGAATGAGCTGCTGGAGGAAAGTGGTTTCCTCGTCGAAATGGGCGTCTATCCAGCTGTCGAGCCGGGCGTAATCGGTGGAGAAGGTCATGGTGTTCAGGGCGCGAGATGGGTGAGCAGATGGGTGAAAGCCTGGATCGCAAGCTCGATGTCGTCGCTGGTGCTGCTTTCCAGCGGGTTGTGGCTGATGCCGGAGTTCTGGCCGCGCACAAAAAGCATGGCTTGCGGCATGACCTTGTGCAGTTTCATGGCGTCGTGGCCGGCGCCGCTGGGCATGGCGTGCAAAGGCACGCCCAGCGAATCGACCGCGCGCTCCCAGCGCTGCTGCCAGGCCGGCGCGCTGGGCGCGGCGGCGGCGCGCTCGGTGAGTTCGGTCGTGTAGTGCACGCCGCGGCGTTCACAAATGGTGTTGAGCTCGGCCAGCACGTCGGCCACCAGCGCGTCGCGCTGCGCGTCGACGGGCGCGCGCAGGTCCAGGGAAAACAGGCAGCGCCCGGGCACCACGTTGATGGAGCCGCTGGGCACCTGCAGCATGCCCACGGTGCCGACGGAGTCGCCGTCCTGCGCCGCGCGGCGTTCCACGTAGAGCAGCAGTTCGGCGGCAGCGGCGGCCGCGTCGCGGCGGCGGTTCATGGGGGTGGTGCCGGCGTGGCTGGCCATGCCGGTGATCTCGCAGAGGTAGCGCACGTTGCCGTTGATCGACGTCACGATGCCCAGCGGCAAATCGAGTTCATTGAGCACCGGGCCCTGTTCGATGTGGACTTCGACAAAGCCGAGGTAGTCCTCCGCGCGGCGTTTGATCTTGCCAATGTCTTCGGGCTTCAAGCCGGCGTTCAGCATGGCCTCGCGCATGGTGATGCCGTCGGCGTCCTTCTGGTCCAGCCACTCGGGCTTGAAGTCACCGATCAGCGCACCCGAACCGAGGAAGGTCGCCTTGTAGCGCTGGCCTTCTTCTTCGGCAAAGCCCACGACCTCGATGTTGAAGGGCAGGCGCTTGCCCTGGCGGTGCAGCTCGCGCACACAGGCCATGGGCGCGAAGATGCCGAGCCGGCCGTCGTATTTGCCGCCGTTGCGCACGGTGTCGTAATGCGAACCGGTCAGCAGTGTCTTCACTCCCTCCCCCGCTGGGGGAGGGTTGGGGTGGGGGCCCGCACGGTAAATGCCCACCACATTGCCCACGGCATCAATGTTCACCTCATCAAAGCCGCAATCGCGCATGGTGCCGCTGATGTAGGCCGCGCAGGCGCGGTGCGCGTCGGTCAGGTAGGTCACCGTGAGCTGGCCTTTTTCAAGGTAGCCCGGGTCGCTGTACCGCGACATCGCTTCGTGCCAGTCCCAGACGTCGTTGCCCAGTGCGGGCGTGGCGGCGAACTTGTCGTTGAGCCGCAGTTCGACCACACGGTGGATGTTGCGCAGGTTCTCCTGCAGCTCGAAGTCGTGGTGGTTCTCCAGGCGTCGCGCGAAGGTCTCGATGATCTGCTGCCGCGTCAAGCCGGTGCCGCGCGGGCCGCGCACCGCGAGGATGAAGGGGAAGCCGAACTTGGCGTTGTAGTCGGCGTTCAGCTTTTGCAGCGCGGCGAACTCTTCCGGTGTGCAGTCCGTCAGCCCCGCCTTGCCCTGTTCGTTGTTGGACTCAGCTGTGAGGGTTTTGCTGACCATGGCCTTGCCGGCGAGCTCGGGGTGGGCCTGGATGAGCTGGACCTGGGCCTCCCTGCCGGCCTCGCGCAGCACCCGGGCCATCGCGTGTTTGAGGTGTGCGAGCGATCGGAAGGGACGGGCGTCCAGCGCTTTTTCGGCAACCCAGGGCGAATGTTCGTAAAGCCCGTCCAGCAGTTGCAGTGCCTGGTCGCGCGGCGCGGTGTTGACCTGTTCAAGGGTAATGGCCATGTTCAGCTTTCCCGCCGGGGCGTGTAGGGGTGGGTGGCCTGCCAGTGACGGGCGATGTCGATGCGGCGGCAGACCCAGACGCGGTCGTGCTTTTGCACGTGGTCAAGGAAGCGTTGCAGCGCCACGATGCGGCCGGGCCGGCCCAGCAGGCGGCAGTGCATGCCCACGCTGAGCATTTTGGGCGACGCGTCGCCTTCGGCATACAGCGCGTCGAAGCTGTCGCGCAGGTAGATGAAGAAGTCCTCGGCCTGCGCGAAACCCTGGGGCAGGGCGAAGCGCATGTCGTTGGTGTCCAGCGTGTAGGGCACGACCAGGCGCGGCACCACGGCGCCATCGGTTCGCTTGACCTCGGTCCAGAAGGGCAGCTCGTCGCCGTAGTAGTCGCTGTCGTATTCGAGCCGGCCGTCGTCGGCCACCAGCCGGCGTGTGTTGGGGCTGTCGCGGCCGGTGTACCAGCCCAGCGGGCGTGTGCCGGTGAGTTTTTCGATCGCGTCCAGGCCCAGGCGCATGTGTTCGCGCTCGGTGGCTTCGTCGACTTGCTGGTAGTTGATCCAGCGCCAGCCGTGGCAGGCGATTTCGTGGCCGAGTTCGGTGAAGGCCGCGGCGACTTCGGGGTGGCGCTGCAAGGCCATGCCGACGCCGAAGACGGTCAGCGGCAGCCCGCGCTGTTCAAACTCGCGCAGGATGCGCCACACGCCCACGCGCGAACCGTATTCGTAGATGCCTTCCATGCTGAGGTGCCGGTCGGCAAAGCTGGGCGGGTTGGCCATCTCGGACAAAAACTGTTCGGAGCCGGCATCACCGTGCAGCACCGAGTTTTCGCCGCCTTCTTCGTAGTTGAGCACAAACTGCACGGCGATGCGGGCCTGGCCGGGCCAATGCGCGTGGGGTAGATTCCGGCCGTAGCCGACCAAATCCCTTGGATAGTTTGATTTCATGACAGCGCCATCGAAATATCATTGGTCGGCACCTTGCGGTCGAAGGCCAGGTTCTCCTCGACGTGCAGCAGGTGTTCGGTCATCAGGCGCACGGCCAGGGCCTCGTCCTTGGCGGCCAGGGCCTTCACGATTTCGGCATGCTCGTCGTTGGAATGTTCGGCGGCGCTGGCCGTCTGGTACATCAGCGTGATCAGCGCGCAGCGCGAGATCAGCTCGCCCAGCAGCTGCGCCAGCACCTCGTTGCCCATGAGCTCGGCCATGCGCACATGGAAATCGCCCAGCAGCTCGTTGCGGCCGGGCACGTCGCCAATGTCAAGCGCGTTTTTTTCCTGCGCCACGTGTTCCTTCAGTGCCTTGATCTTCGCGGGCGTGACCTCGCGCACAAAGGCGCGCGTCATTTCGGCTTCCAGCATGCGGCGCACGGCGAACACCTGGCGCGCTTCCATCACCGAGGGGGCCGCCACAAAAGCGCCGCGCGCCGGCTCCAGGCGTATCAGCCGGTTCTGCGAAAGCTGGAACAGCGCCTGCCGCACCAGCGTGCGCGAGACGCCGAAATGGTCGGCAAGTTTTTGTTCCGCCAGCTTGGTGCCCGGGTGCAGCCTGTGCTCCACAATGGCCTTGGTCAGCGCTTCGACAATGGCATGGGTGGTCGATGGTTCCATCGGCGCATGATAGCCGTAAAGCGGAAAACTGTATACACTTTTGGTAAACCGAAATCGAGCATATGACCATTGTCGATTCCGCCAATCACTACCTCGAAGGACTCCCATGGGACTGAGCACACATGTACTCGATACGATGCACGGTTTACCCGCGGGCGGCATGAAGGTGTCGCTGTACACCACGCAGGCGGGCCAGTCCACGCTGGTGAAATCCTTCACCCTCAATGACGATGGCCGCAATCCCGATGGGCCGCTGTATGACAGCGCGAGCCTGAAGGCGGGCACCTATCGCCTGGTGTTCGAGGTCGCGGATTACTTCAAGGCGCGCGGCGTGGTGTTGCCTGAGCCGGCCTTCCTGGACCAGGTCAGCCTGGACTTCGGCGTGGCCGATGTCACCGCGCATTACCACGTGCCTTTGCTGGTGAGCCCCTGGAGCTATTCCACTTACCGCGGCAGCTGAGTCCTTCGCCGGGTCCATGCCCTGATGTCATAGGGACGTCATGTAGGCCGGGAACAATCAGTCCTTTTACTCCTTAGCCTCTTCCCCCATGAACGTCAAGCCGATGGGCGCCCTGAGCCGCCGCCAAGCCCTTCTGTTGTCCGCAGGCACCGCCGCCAGCCTGGTGGCTTCCGCCGCCCTGGCGCAAGGCCCTTCCAATCCCGCCGCTTACCCCGAACGTCCCGTCAAGATCGTCGTGCCCTTCGCGCCCGGCGCCGGCACCGACGCGATGGGGCGGCTGATCGCGCAAAAACTCGGTGAAGTCCTGGGTGGCACCTTTGTGGTCGACAACCGCGCCGGCGCCTCGGGCGCCATCGGCACGCAGTTTGTGGCGCAGGCGCCGGCCGACGGCTACACGCTGCTGCTGGTGGCATCGCCCTTCACCACGGTGGCGGCCTCGTTGCCCAGCGCCAACTACGACCCGCTGCGCCAGTTCACGCCGGTCGGCATGATCGCCAGCGGCCCGCTGGTCTGGGCCGCCAACAAGCAGCTGCCGGCCAACAACATGAAAGAGCTGATCGCGCTGGCCAAACAAAAACCCGGCGCGCTCAACTACGGCTCGGCCGGCGCCGGCGGCGTCAACCACCTGGTGCTGGAGTCGCTGAAAGCCCGCACCGGCACCTACATCACCCACATCCCGTATCGCGGCGTCGCGCCCGCCACCATGGACATGATCGGCGGGCAGATCCAGCTCGTCACCGGCACCATCCCGGCGCTGCTGCCCTTCATCAAGAACGGCAGCGTCAAGGCCCTGGCCGTGACCAGCGCCAAACGCTCCAGCGCCTTGCCCGATGTGCCCAGCATGAGCGAGTCGGGCCTGAAGGGTTTTGACGTGCTGAACTACTTCGCGCTGGCCGCGCCTGCCGGCACGCCGCCGGCCGTCGTCAACACCCTGAATGCCGCCATCAACAAGATCGTGGCCATGCCCGACGTGCTGGCCCGTTTCAAGGTCGACGCCGTCGACGCCGCGCCCGGCACCCCGGCACAACTGGGCCAGTTCATCGAAGCCGACTACCGCGCCTGGATTAACGTCGTCAAGACGCAAAACTTGACGATTGATTGAGGGGCGCAGGTGTTGGTTTGAATTTCGGGGCCGGGGGTTGCCCGGCAGCAACTCACTTTCTTTTGCTTCGCCAAAAGAAAGTAAGCAAAGAAAAGGCGACCCTGGCTCCTGCGTCCCTTCGCTTCGCTACGGGCAACCTGCGGTGCTCGGTCCAGACGGGGTCAAAAACAACTCGCCTTCGGCTCAAACAAGTTTTTGCCCTGATCCGTCTGGCCCTGCGCTCCTCGGCGCATCCACAAGGGGTGGGAGCGGAATGCAAACAGCCAACAGCCGAAGATAAAAACCGAATACCTGCAGCAGTCGGGGGTCTTAGTCAGTCCTGTCCTTCTGTGAGCGTGTCGAGCTGGAACTTGCCGCTCTTGTGCCACAGCCAGGTGTCGGTGTAGACCACCTTGCCCAGGCGCGTGGGGGCGGGAAAGGGTGATGCCTGCTGGATGGTGCGCTCGATCTCCGCGACCACCTCGGGTGCATGGCGCGGCGCGCGCATCCAGTCCAGGCGGGTCACGCGGCCGACCCTGTCGATCTCCACGTTCAGCACGCCGACGGCATACAGCAGCGGCGGCATGCGGCCCTTGTAGATGCGGTCTGAATTGAGGCCGTAGATGTGCGTGGCGCCGTCTTCACGGTAGGCGCGCGGCGTGGCCGCGCTGGAGCTGCGGGCCGAACCCTGGGGGCCGGCGATGGGCCCGACCACCGGGGTGTCCGGCGCCTTGGCGGGCGCCGCGGGCGTGGCGTCCGGGGCTGTCTTGCAGGCGCTCACCACGGCAGCCACGGCTCCGGAAATAAGAGCCGCCAGCCAAAAACGCCTCGGGGTAGAGGAGGAAGGGGAAGAAGGCATCTCTGGTTTTGTCATGGTTTGCCTCTGGGCCTCTTGGGGCCGGTTCATGGGATTTTGCGTATACCCGCCATCATGCGCGGAAACCGCGTGCCGGCCGGGTGGTGCTAAGGTCACATTTTGCCGACTATTCCATTTTCTTACGCTTTCAACACGTCACCAATGGTTTCCCGCAACACCGATTTGTTACTTGACACCCTGCAGGGCCGCCTGGCCACCGCGCCGGCGGTGCTGGTACGGGTGGCCGAAACGCAGGGCTCGGTCCCGCGCAAGGCCGGCACCTGGATGGCGGTGTTCGCCGACGCCATCGTGGGCACCATAGGCGGCGGTCACCTCGAATACGAAGCCATCGCCAAAGCTCGCACGCTGCTGGAAAAAGGCGATGCGCCGCACGACGCCGAGCCGCTGCGCATGGCGCTGGGCCCGTCGCTGGGCCAGTGCTGCGGCGGCGTGGTGCAGCTGCGCTTCGAGCGGGTGGAGGCCGGCGAGGCGGCGGCGCTGCGGCTGGATGCGCCGCGGCTCACGCCGGTGGCGCTGTTCGGCGGCGGCCATGTCGGCCATGCGCTTGCGCAGGTGCTCGCGCCCCTGCCGTTTGCGCTGACCTGGATAGACAGCCGCGATGGCGTGTTCCCGGACAGCCTGCCGCCGCGCGTGGCGTGCGAGCATTCGGAGCCGGTGCAGGACGCCGTGCCTGGCTTGGCGCCTCGGTCGCGCGTACTGGTCATGAGCTTCAGCCATGCGGAAGACCTGGATGTGTTGGCTGCCTGCCTCAAGCGCCAGCGCGAACGCGCCGACCTGCCTTACATAGGCCTGATCGGCAGCAAAACCAAATGGGCGACCTTCAGGCACCGGCTGGAGGCCAGGGGCTTCACGGCGGACGAACTCGCGCATGTGACCTGTCCGATAGGCGTGCCCGGCATCACAGGCAAGGAGCCTGAAGTCATTGCAGTCGCCGTTGCGGCTCAACTCCTTCAAACGCTTGATGTGGCGTGAGCCCGCGCTGCAAGGCTTTGCGCCCGCAGCCAAAGCCTATAAACTCGCAGCACCAGGTCGCAGCGGAGCCGGGAAGCAGGGCAGGCAACACAGAGCCCCGTTTCTCTTGTTCGTGACCCGTTTTCTGCTTACAGCGCCCGCAGTGGTGAGCAGGCTGAAATCGCGGCGCCCGCACGGGCCTCGCAAGGGTTGAGAGATATGGAAAGCTACCTCCTGGACTGGGCCAACCTGCTGCTGCGCTGGGTCCACGTCATCACTGCCATCGCCTGGGTCGGCTCCTCGTTCTACTTCGTCTTCCTCGACAGCAGCCTCACGCCGCCGGTGGATGAAGACCTCAAGAAGCAAGGCGTCAGCGGTGAGCTCTGGGCCGTGCACGGCGGAGGTTTTTACCACCCGGTCAAATTCGCCGTGAAGCCGCCGCAGCTGCCGGCCCACCTGCACTGGTTTTACTGGGAAAGCTACAGCACCTGGCTGTCGGGCTTTGCGCTGTTCACGGTGTCCTACCTCTGGAACGCCGGCACCTACCTGGTCGACAAATCATTGATGAACTGGTCGCCCGGCGCAGCGGCCGGTGTGGCGCTGTCTTTCTTTGTGATTTTCTGGATGCTCTACGACGGCATCTGCCAGCTGTTCGGCAAGGGCAAAAATGGGGACGCCATCGTCGGCGCTTTGGTCGCGGTGCTGGTCTGCATCGCGTCGTGGCTGGCCTGCCACTGGTTTGCCGGCCGCGCGGCCTTTTTGCTGGTGGGTGCGATGATGGCGACCGCCATGAGCGCCAACGTCTTCTTCTGGATCATCCCCGGCCAGCGCAAGGTGGTGGCCGCGATCAAGGCCGGCGAAGCTGTGGACCCGGTGCACGGCCAGCGCGGCAAGCAGCGTAGCGTGCACAACACCTACTTCACGCTGCCGGTGCTGTTCGCCATGCTGAGCAACCACTACAGCTTCACCTGGAGCCATCCGCAGAACTGGCTGGTGCTGATCCTCATGATGCTGGCCGGCGCGGCGATACGCCAGTTCTTCGTGCTGCGCCACGGCTACAAGCTGGGCCGCAACCGGCACCCGCTGGCGTATGCGCTGGCGGGTGTGGTGGTGATCGTCGGCGTGATCGTCTGGATGAAGCCGGAACCCGCCAGCACGGCTGCACCGGCCGCCGTCTCATCGGGCGCCGGCTATGACAAGGTGCAAACCATCCTGGCCCAGCGCTGCTACCAGTGCCATGGCGCGCAGCTGCAGATGAAAAACGTGCGCCTTGATTCGCCAGGGGCCGTCAAGCTCCATGCGACGCAGGTCTACCAGCAGGCCGTGGTCACACGGCTGATGCCCATGAACAATGCGACCGGCATCACCGAAGCGGAACGGCTGGCGATCAAGCAGTGGTTCGACGCGGGCGCCAAGACTGAGTAGATGGGCGCGGCTACCAGCTGCTGGCCAGCCCAGCCGCCCTCGTCGACGGTTTCTCAAAATGCCGCGCCAAAAAATCCACAAAAGCCTTGACCCGGGCTGAATGCTGGTGGCGGGCCGGATACACCGCATGGATGTCGGCCGGCGGTGTGCGGTAGTTCTCCAGCACCTGCACCAGCCGGCCGCTGCGCAGGTATTTGGCGATGTCCCATTCGGCGCGCATCAAAATGCCATGGCCGTCCAGCGCCCAGTTCACCGCGATCTCGCCGTCGCTGGTGCTCAGGTTGCCGTGCACCTTGACGGCCTGTGTCTGCTTGCCGGAGGCCAGGCGCCACATGCCGTAGGCCTCGTCGCCCTGGCGTATGCCTATGCAGTTGTGCCGCGCGAGGTCGTGCGGCACCCTGGGCGTGCCGTGGCGGTCCAGATAGGCCGGCGCGGCGCAGAGCAGGCGGCGGTTAGGCGCGATCAGGCGCGCCACCACGCGGGCGTCGGGCGGCTCGCCGAAGCGTATGCAGACGTCGAAGGCGTCCTCGGTCAGCGGCGGCGGGTTGACCGTGAGCTGCAGCTGCACCTCCACCTCAGGGTGGGCTTTTACAAAACGCGAGACCAGCGGCGCCACGTGGCTGCGGCCGAAGCCTATGGTGGCGTTCACGCGCAGCAGGCCTTTGGGGGCCGCCACGGCGCTGGAGACCTGCTGCTCCATGTCGTCGATGTCGGCCAGGATGCGGCGCGCATGCGTGAGGTAGATCTCGCCTTCCTGCGTGAGGCTGGCGCGCCGCGTCGTGCGGTTGAGCAGCTGCACGCCCAGCCTGGCTTCCATCTGCGCCAGCCGCTTGCTGACGGCCGCGGTGCTGACGCCGAGTTCGCGCGCCGTGGCCGACAGGCTGCCGTAGCGCGCCAGCAGGCTGAAAAAAGCCATCTCGGAAGGGGCGGGGCTGGACGGGTTCATTCGTAACCTTAAGTTAACAATGGCCTCACTTTAAAGGCTTTTGTTATTCATGCCAATCGCTACATTGGAGGCATCACCACCGACATCACCACCGACATCACCCCTGAGGAAACCCATGAAGACTTACAAAATCGCCTGCATCCCCGGCGACGGCATCGGCAAGGAGGTCGTCCCGGCCGGCCAGCAAGTATTGCAAGCACTGGCCGCCACGCAAAAGAATTTCCGTTTTGAGTTCACCTCTTACGGCTGGGGCGGCGACTGGTACCGTGAGCACGGCGTCATGATGCCCGACAAGGGCCTGGACGAATTGCGCGGCCAGGACGCCATCCTGTTCGGCTCGGCCGGCGACCCGCACATTCCCGACCACATCACGCTGTGGGGCCTGCGCCTGAAAATCTGCCAGGGCTTCGACCAGTACGCCAACGTGCGGCCCACGCGCATCCTGCCCGGCATAGACGCGCCGCTCAAGCGCTGTACGCCGGAGCAGCTCAACTGGGTCATCGTGCGCGAGAACTCCGAAGGCGAATATTCCGGCGTGGGCGGGCGCGCCCACCAGGGCCACCCGATCGAGGTGGCGACCGATGTTTCGATGATGACGCGCGCCGGTGTCGAACGCATCATGCGCTACGCCTTCCGGCTGGCGCAGTCGCGCCCGCGCAAGCTGCTGACCGTGGTCACCAAGTCCAACGCCCAGCGCCACGCCATGGTGATGTGGGACGAGATCGCGCTGCAAATCAGCAAGGAGTTTCCCGACGTCACCTGGGACAAAGAACTGGTCGACGCCTGCACCGCCCGCATGGTGAACCGCCCCGCCTCGCTGGACACCGTGGTCGCCACCAACCTGCACGCCGACATCCTGAGCGACCTGGCCGCCGCGCTGGCCGGCAGCCTGGGCATCGCGCCCACCGGCAACATAGACCCCGAGCGCCGCTACCCCAGCATGTTCGAGCCCATCCACGGCTCGGCCTTCGACATCATGGGCAAGGGCCTGGCCAACCCGGTCGGCACCTTCTGGAGCTGCGTGATGCTGCTGGAGCACCTGGGCGAGGCCGATGCGGCTGCGGTGCTGATGGCGGCGATTGAAAAAACCACCGCCAATCCCGCGCTGCACACACGCGACCTGGGCGGCCAGGCCACCACCGCGCAGGTCACCGAGGCCGTCTGTGCGGAGGTCGGCAGCCAGCGCTTGCTGCAGGCAGCCTGACGCTTTTAGTGCGCCGCCGGCGCGCAGTGCGCTCTTGAATGCCGGCCGGTTCCCGCTTCCCAAAAACACCAGGAGACACAGCATGAACACCAAGCTCAAAAAGTGGATGGGTATTTTCTGCATGGCAGCGGCACCCGCCGCCATGGCGCAGCCCGCGCCGGCCTGCCCCGACAGGAATGTGCAGTACTGGCAGGCTTTTCCGCCGGGCGGCGAGTCCGACCTGTCGGCGCGCCACCAGCAGGTCGTGCTCAAGAAAAAATGCCCGGTGGTCGACACCATCATCCAGTACAAGGCGGGCGCGGGCGGCGGCCTGATGTGGGGCCAGATGAACAGCCTGCCCGGGGACGGCCTCAACGTCGTGGGCATCAACCTGCCGCACATCGTGTTCCAGCCCATCGAGGGCGAGGTGCAGTACAAGACCGCCGACATCGTGCCGGTGTTCTGGTTCCACTACACACCCGACGTGCTGGTGGTGCCCGAGAAAAGCCCCATCAAAACTTTCGCGGACTTCATCGCCGCCGCCAAAAAGAACCCCGGCAAGCTCAACCTGGGCGGCTCGGGCCTGAACTCGGCCAACCATGCGGCGCATGAGCGGCTCAACGCGGCCTTCGGCATCAAGAGCACCTATGTGCCTTACAAGGGCACGGGCGACATGTCCATGGCCGTGATCGGGTCGCAGGTCGACGGCGCGGTGACCTACACGCCCTTTGCCATCAGCAACAAGGGCCGGGTGCGGCCGCTCGCCGTGGCCATGGAAAAGCGCCATCCGCTGATGCCCGACGTGCCCACCTTCAAGGAGCTGGGCGTGGACTGGGTGGATGGCGCCTACCGCGGCATCGGCGTGCCCAAATCCACACCGCCGGAAGCGCGCAAGCGCCTGTCGGACCTGTGGGCCGCGCTCAACAGCGATCCCGAGATGAAAGAGCTGGCCGCGAAGAACGGCTTTGAACTGATCAGTGTGGGTACGGACCAGATGGACGCCTTCATGAAGGAGCGCATCGCCCTCTACACCGAAGGCGCGCGGCGGCTGGGACTGGGGAAGAAGTGACGCCTGGCAAACCGCTCATGCTTCCTGGAGCCGGCCTTGGTTGGCCTTAGTGAATGCTGGTGGTGTTTGAAAAGAGGTTCAGCACCACCACACCCGCGATGATCAGCGCCATGCCGACCATGCCCCAGAGGTCTATCTTCTGCTGGTGGACGAAGAAGCTGCTGATGCTGATCAGCACAATGCCCAGGCCCGACCAGATCGCGTAGGTCACGCCGGTGGGGATCGATTTCATGGTCACCGTGAGCAGGTACAGCGCCGTGCCGTAGCCGGCGATGCTGATCAGCGAAGGCACCAGCCGGGTGAAGCTCTCGCTGGACTTGAGCGCCGTGGTGGCTATGACTTCGGCAACGATGGCAATGCCCAGGGCCAGGTAGGCGTTCATACGGTTTCTGCTTTCTTCTTCAGGGGACGAGGGTGACAGGCCATTCTAGGCAGCGCCTGTTTTTGCCGTATCTCCCAAACCCCCGGGGCCAGCCGGGTTACTGCCCGGTTACCACGGCACAATCCGGGGTGGAGACATTTCAATGACCGCCGCCAAGACACCCACCCCCAACACATCCACCCCCGACGCCGCCACCCAGCCGCGCGAGTTCCTCGAGCACCTGTACCACGCCGCCGTGGCGCGCGCGCTGCCGCTGGAGAACACCGCCCGCTACCTGCCCAAACCGCCCACGCCCGAAAGCGGCGGCCGCACCATCGTGATCGGCGCGGGCAAGGCCGGCGGCTCCATGGCGCAGGCGGTCGAGGCCTTGTGGCCGGCCGACGCGCCGCTCGAAGGCCTGGTCGTCACGCGCTACCACCACATCCCGCCGCGGCCCGAGGGCCTCAAGCAGCGCATCGAGATCGTCGAGGCGGCGCACCCGGTGCCCGACGCCGCCGGGCTGGCAGCCGCCCAGCGCATCCTGGCCATGGTGCAGGGCCTGACCGAAAACGACCTAGTGCTGTGCCTGATCTCGGGCGGCGGCTCGGCCCTGCTGACCTTGCCGGCCGAAGGCCTGACGCTGGAAGACAAGCAGCGCATCAACAAGGCGCTGCTCAACAGCGGCGCGAACATTTCCGAGATGAACTGCGTGCGCAAGCACCTCTCGCGCATCAAGGGCGGCCGCCTGGCCGCGGCCTGCGCGCCGGCGCGTGTGGTGACACTCACCATCAGCGACGTGCCGGGCGACGACCCGTCCATCATCGCCAGCGGCCCCACGGTGCCCGACGCGACCAGCTGCGCCGAGGCGGTGGCCATCCTGCAGCGCTACGGCATCGAAGTGCCGGGCGCCATCATGAGCCTGCTGGAGCAGGGTGCGCTGGAAACCCCCAAGCCCGGCGACGCGGTCTTCACCGGCCATGAGGTGCACATGATCGCCACGCCCCAGCAAAGCCTGGAAGCCGCCGCTGGTGTGGCGCGCGCGGCCGGCCTGCAGGCCTACATCCTGAGCGACGAGATGGAAGGCGAATCGCGCGAGGTCGGCAAGGTGCATGCGGCGCTGGCGCGTGCCGTGGCGCTCAAGGGCCAGCCCTTCAGCCGGCCCTGCGTGATCCTGAGCGGCGGCGAGACCACCGTCACTGTCCGCAAGCAGCCCGAAGGTACGCCTCGCGGGAGAGGCGGCCGCGCCGGCGAATTCTGCATGGGCCTGGCCCTCGCCCTGCAAGGCCAGCCGGGTGTGTATGCGCTGGCCGCCGACACCGACGGCATTGACGGCGTGGAAGACAACGCCGGCGCTTTTGTGGCGCCCGACACGCTGAAGCGCGCCCTCGCCAAAGGCATGAAGCTGGACCAGTACCTGGACCGCAACGACGCCTACGGCTACTTCGACGCACTGGGTGGCCTCGTCATTCCAGGGCCGACACACACCAACGTCAACGATTTCAGGGCATTGCTGGTGCTGTAGCCGTTTAGGGCCTAAACAGGTTCTTGAGGCGTTACAGTGTGGCCTGATTGCATGAGGAGTCTGCATGTCCAACGACAAAAATACACCGTCAACTCTTGGCTCCCGCGATAAAGCCCAGATCGAGAGCGCCATCGAAAAGGTCAACCGGCAGATCAAGATACTGCGGGCCTTCAAGGTATCGGTGACGCAAACGGACTGGGACTCGAGCGTGGAGTCCTTGCAAAAGAAAATCAACACCACCCTGGCCGACAGCTTTGGCGCGGGCACGCCCGAGTACCGGCAGTTCGCCGTCGCCATACAGGATTTTCTGCTGGATAAAACCTTCGGTGACCGCTTCACGGACGACGAACGCCAGCAAAAGGTCAAGGACGGCATCGACCTGGCGACTGTTCGCGTGACTGCCGCCAAAAAACTGCTGGTCGAACACCTTGATGGCTCGGCCACCGCCGCGCCGGTGGCGGCCCCGGTTGTAGAGGCGAAACCGGTGCCGGCACCGCCTGCGCCTGAGCCCGTACCACCACCACCACCACCACCACCGCCGGCACCAACCCCCACGCCCTCATCGTCCATTCCAGAGAGGATTGCCATGCCCAAGACTGAACTCCCTTCTTCCTCTTCCGCCGCGGCGCCGGGGGCCGGTGTGGCCATCCTGGGCCTGGGTGGCGATGCCGTGGGCGAGGCGTGCGAGTTCATGGAGCAGCTGGGCCTGGAGGCGTCGATACTCGACGCCGTTTCCATCGACCAGCTGGAGGGGCTGCGCAGTGTGGGCTTCCTGCTGCTCCTGCCGGGCAACAAACCCGATTCGCCCGCGGCCATGCTGGCCATCGGCTTCATGCTGGCTGCGCTCGGCCGAAGCCGCATCGCCTGCCTGCTGTCCGAAGAGGACCGCTTGCCGGACGTCCTCAAGGGCGCGACAAGCATTGCGGTCGACGAGGCGGGCTTGTGGCGCTTGCTGCTGGCACGCGAGATGAAGCGGGCCGGCCTGGAAGTCGACCTGAACCGCGCCGTGTGAGCGCCGCGGTGCAGGGCAGCCTCAGACGGCCGTCATGCCGCCGCTGCCTGTGTCCGCCGCCAGTTCCGGCGGGTGTGTCACGATGGATTTGAGCTCCGGCCTGGCCGCCTGCAGGGCCTTGAAGTCGGGCACCGGCCGGCGCAGGCTGTCGCTGCCCTCGAACACCTGTTCCAGCGCCTGACTTGCGGCCAGCAGCTGCGCATCGCCATGCAGCCGCCCGATCACCTGCAGGCCGAAGGGCATGCCGTGTTCATCCTTGCCGCAGGGCAGGGCCAGCGCCGGGTTGGTGGCCAGCGTGACCACATAAGTCAGGCCCAGCCAGTGGTAGTAGTTGCGCATGGCCTGGCCGTCGATGTTGCCGGCGAACAGTTCCGTCCAGGGGAAAGGCGTGACCGGCGTGACCGGTGCCAGGATCAGGTCGTACTGCTCGAAGGCCTTGGCGAAGCGCCGCGAGATGCGCGTCTGCTCCAGGTGCGCCCAGGCGCGGTCGGCCAGCGTGATGGCGGCGGCGATTTCCATGTTGGCGCGCACATTGGGTCCCAGCGTTTCGGGGGCCTTGCGGTAGGTGTCGGCAAAGGCCGCGACAAAACTCTCGGCGCGCAGCGTGTCGAAGGCGCGGTCGGCGTCGCCCAGCTGCAGGTCCACCGATTCGCAGCTGGCCACCAGTGGCCGGATGGCTTCCACGCGCTGGCGGAACACCCGGCGTATCTCAGGGTCGACGATGCAAAGGCCGAAGTCTTCGGTCGTGCCGACGCGCAGCGTGGACAGGTCCGCGGGCTTGAGCGGCCAGAAGCCGGCGCCGTCCACCGGGTAGGACAGCGGGTCGCGCGCATCGGCGCCCACGCTGGCGGACATCAGCAGCGCCGTGTCGGCCACATTGCGGCCCATGGGCCCCAGCACCGAGATGACCGACCAGCCCAGCGGCCGCGCGTCGTTGGCCACCAGGCCGGGCGAGGGCCGCAGGCCGACCACGCCGCACAGCGCAGCCGGGATGCGCAGCGAGCCGCCGGTGTCGGAGCCGGTGCAGATCGGCAGCATGCCGGCCGCCAGCGCCGCGGCCGAGCCGCCCGAGGAGCCGCCCGCATTGAGCGCGGGGTTGAAAGGGTTGCCCGTTGCGCCCCAGACCGGGTTGCGGGTGTTGGCGCCCGCGCCCATGTCGGGCACATTGGTCTTGGCCGTGACGATGGCGCCCGCCGCGCGCAGCTTCGCCACCAGTGCGTTGTCCTTGGCCGGCACGTTGCCGCGCAGTCCCACATTGCCGTAGGTGGTCAAGAGGCCCGCCGTGTCCTGCAGGTCCTTCACGCCCAGCGGCAGCCCGTGCAGCGGCCCCAGCGGCCCGCCGCGCATCACCTGCGCCTCGGCCTCGCGCGCGGCCTCGCGTGCCCGCGTGAAGTCGGTCGCGCAGATGGCGTTGATGGCCGGGTTGAGGCTTTCGATGCGGCCTATGCAGGCGTCCATCAATTCCACCGGCGACACCTGGCGGCTGCCGATCAGGCGGCGAAGTTCTACGGCAGAGATGTCGGGCAGGGTGGAGGGCATAGCGTGTCTTGTTAATCAGTTTTGATTTGCGAACGTTCGGCCAAGGCTTTCATGCGCGCGATTTCGGCCGTGACCATGCCGGACCAGTCGGGAACCGCGGTGTAGCCGGGCTCGAAGCCGGCGGCCTTGAGCTTGTCCAGTGTTTCATGATTGGCCATGACCGTCATCAATGCTTTTTCGAGCCGTGCCTTGACGGGAGCCGGAACGCCCTTGGGCACCACCACGGCCAGCCAGGCGTTCATGTCGACGGCGGGGTAGCCGGCTTCGGCCATGGTCGGCACGTTCGGCAGCAGGGCGGAGCGCTTGTTCATGGCCACGGCCAGCACGCGAATCTTGCCGGACTTGAGCTGCTGCGATGCGGCGACCACGGTGTCGAAAGATACCGGGATCTGCCCGCCCATCAGGTCGGTCATCAGCGGGCCGGAGCCCTTGTAGGGCACGTGCGTCATCTTCAGGCCGGTGGCCGTGTTGAACATCGCGCCGGCGAAGTTGGAACTGGTGCCGTTGCCGAAGCTGCCGTAGAGGTATTTGTCGGGATTGGCCTTGGCGGCCGCGACGAATTGCTGCACGTCGGTGGCGGTGACCGACGGGTTCACCAGCATCGCCAGCGCCACCGAACCCACCAGGCCGATCGCCTCAAAACCCTTGGCCGGGTCGTAGGACAGCTTGGGCTGCAGCGCCGGGTTCAGCGTGAAGGTGGAGTTTGAACTCACGAGCAGGGTATAGCCGTCGGGCTTGGCGCTGGCCACCGCGGCCGCGCCTATGGCTGTGCCGGCGCCCGGCTTGTTCTCGACGACCACGGACTGGCCCAGCTGGTCGCCCAGGGCCTTGCCCAGGATGCGCGCCAGCACGTCGGCCGCGCCGCCGGCCGGGAAGGGCGCGACCAAGGTGAGGGGCCGCTCCGGAAAGTCGGCGGCGCGGGCGGGCCCGCCCACGGCTGCCAGCCCGCAGAAGATCATGCCGCCGGCGATCAGCGTGCGGCGCAGTGCATTGAATGACATGGGTAGCATGGTAGGCCTCTTTGAAGTTTCAGTCAGGGGTGGGTCGGGGAGGGCGCCGGCGTCATCGCAGGCGGGCGGGCGACAGCGCGCGGGCGTCCAGGCCCTGGCGCAGCAATTCCTCGGGCAGCGCGGCCTGGCGCAGCAGCGCATCGGCCAGCGCGCTCGCGCCCGCCGCGCTCTGGATGCCGTAGCCGCCTTGCGCCGCTAGCCAGAAGAAGCCCGGGCAGGCGTCGTCCTGGCCTATCACCATTTCGCCGTCGGGCACGAAGGAGCGCAGGCCGGCCCAGGTGCTGGCGGGGCGGCGTATGGTGAGGGTCGAGACGCTTTCAATCTGGTGAATGCCCATGGCGATGTCAAGTTCTTCGGGCACCACGTCGTGCGGCACCGTGGCGTCGGCATTGGCGGGCGAGCCCAGCAGCTGGCCCGCGTCGGGCTTGAAGTAGTAGCTTTCGTCGACGCCCACGACGGCAGGCCAGTGCGAAGCGTCCACACCCTCGGGCCCCTTGAAGGTGAAGGCACTGCGCCTGTGCGGCACCAGGCCTATGGGGCGGGCGCCGAACACGGCGGCCAGCTCGTCGGCCCAGGCGCCCGCGGCATTCACCACGGTGCGGGCGCGCAGCACCTGGCCGTCGCCCAGCTCCACCGTCCAGCAGCGGCCGTCATGCGTGGCCCGGGTCACGCCGGCGCTGGTGCGCAATTCGCCGTCCGCCCCGGCTTTCTGGCGAAAGCCGCGCAGAAAGCCCTGGTGCAGGGCATGCACGTCCATGTCCTGCGCGCCGGCGTCGTACAGCGCGCCGTGCACCAGCTCGGGCCGCAGGCAGGGCACGTGGGCCAATGTGGTGCCGGCGTCCAGGGTCACCAGGCCGGGGCAGCTTGGCGACAGTTCCTTGCGGGTGTGGGCCAGTTCTTTTTCCTGGCCGTGCGTGGCGAGGTACATCACGCCGCGCGGCTGCATCAGGTCGGGCGCGAAGCCCTCGGGCGGCTGTTCGTAGAAGGCGCGGCTGGCGCGCGTCAGCGCCCGCACCATGGGCGGGCCGTAGCTTTCCATGAACATGGCGGCGGAGCGGCCCGTCGAGTGGTAGCCCGGCTGGGACTCGCGCTCGAGCAGCGCGACGCTGCGCTGCCCGGCCAGGCGCCAGGCCAGGGAGGCGCCCGCAATGCCGGCGCCGACGATCAGGATGTCATATTCTTTCATTTAAATTCTCGCATTTGAGAATTCTCACATGCGAGAATCATGCCTGTCCAGCCGATTTACCGGGATTACGCTTGATTTGCGCCTGATTTGCGCCAAACAAAGGGAAAACACCATGGCCCCACGCCCCGCCCGCCCGCCCGCCGCCGCCCCCGAAGCGGACCGGGTGCAACTGGGCCTGAGCCTGCGCGCGCACCGCAAGGCGCGGCGGCTGACGCTCAAGGACCTGTCCGGGCGTTCCGGCGTGGCGCTGTCCACGCTGTCCAAGATGGAGCTGGGCCAGATCTCGGTCAGCTATGAAAAGCTGGCCGCCGTGGCCCGGGCGCTGTCGCTGGACGTGGGGCAGTTGCTGGACGCGCGGGCCGCGGCTCCGCAGCCTGGCGCGGCCACGCCGGTGGTGGTCTGGTCCGATGCCGGCGACGCGCCTGCGTACAGGTCGGGCAACTACGACTACCGCGCGCTGGCCGCCGCTTTCCCCGGCAAGCGCATGACGCCGATGCACGGCCGCATCCTGGCCCGGGCACGCGACCAGTTCTCCGATTTCGTCCGCCACCCGGGGCAGGAGTTCCTGACGGTGCTGTCGGGCCGGGTGCGGATCGAATTCGAAACCGGTGAAATCGTCGAGGTGGGGCGCCACGAGTCGGCTTATTTCGACAGCGGCGTCGGCCATATCTACCTGTCGCTGGGGCGCGCGGATGCGCAGGTGCTGGTGGTGATGAGCGAATAGCCGCGCGATCCGTACGTCGGCTATCGCAGGCCGGCGCGATGCCGGACGACGTCGTGGCCGCCCTCGGCCAGGTCCCAGAAAACGCCCGCCATGATCTGCAGGCCTTCACGCGCCACGCTGCCCAGCAGATGCTCATTGGGGGCGTGCTGGCTGCACGCCGGGTAGGAATGCGGGAACCACAGCGTCGGCATGCCCAGCAGCTCGGCAAACACATCGTTGGGCAGCGAGCCGCCAAAGTTCGGCAGCAGGGAAGGGGCTTTGCCGGTGCTGCGCCGGATCGAGTCCAGGCCCCAGCGCACCCAGGCGTCATCGGGGTCCAGCCGGGTGGCGGCCATGGGCTCGCCTTCGGGCTGCACGTCGATGTCGTCGAAGCCATGGGCCCGAAGGTGCTCCCGGATGTGCACCATAAAATTGCCGCTGTCGCTGCCCACGACGAAGCGTATCTGGCACAGCGCAAAAGCGTGGCCGGGAATGGCGCCGACCGGCGCGTCGGGGTTGCCGGTCTTGTAGGCCAGTACTTCCACGGTGTTCCAGCCGTAAACGCGCTCGGTGGGTGTGAGCCCGGGTTCGCCCCAATCGCTGTCGATGGCGGGGTCGCCCGGGTCGCCCCCGACGCTGATGGTCTGGAGCGCTTCCCTCACGTTGGCCGGCAGCGAGTCGGGCAGCAGCCCTTTGACCAGTACGCGTCCTTTGGCGTCCACCAGGCTGGCGATGGCGTGGGCCAGCCTGATGCCGGCGTTGCGCAGCAGGCCGCCCCAGTTGCCGGAATGGTGGCCGCCGTCCCGCAGGTGGGCCCGCAGGCTGAAGTTGAAAAAGCCGCGCGAACCCAGGAACAGGGTGGGGCTGGAGGCGGCCACGCGGGGGCCGTCGGAGGCGATGAACACGTCGGCCGCGAGCGCCTCCTGGTGCAGGGCGCAAAACTCGCGCAGGCCCGGCGAGCCGGTTTCTTCACCGGTCTCCAGGACGATCTTGACGTTGTAGCCGAGCTTTCCCCCGCGCACGGCGAGCACCTGGGCCAGCGCGGCGAGGTTGATGGTGTGCTGCCCCTTGTTGTCCGCGGTGCCGCGGCCGTACCAGCGGTCCCCTTGCACCGTGACACGCCAGGGGTCCAGGCCCTCGCGCCAGAGGCCCTCCTGGCCGCGCACCACGTCGCCGTGCCCGTAGGTCAGCACGCTGAAGGCCGCGTCGGCTTCAGTGCGCGTGGCCAGCAGGAAGGGACCGCCTCCGGCATGCGGGTTGTCAAGGATGCGGTGCGTGAAGCCGAGCTGCGCGAGTTGGGGCGCGATGTGCTCCGTCAGGTAGGCATGAAGCTGCGGCCCGCCCGCCGGGTTCTGGCTTTCGCTGCGCACAGCGACACGGCGCGACAGCGTTTCGAGGAAACGGCCGTCATCGAAATAGGCGGCCGCCCTGGCCAGTGCGTCGTCTCTGCTCATGATGGGAGCTTTTCAGTCCGAACGGATGTTGGCGCGCTGCGCGGTGGCGCGCATGATGGGAAGGTCGTGGTCTATCAGGGCCGCGACGGCGGCGGCCGGGGCGTAAGCCGGCTCCAGGCCGTTGGCCAGCAGCTTGTCCCTGACCTCCGGGTCGGCCATGGTGTTGGCCAGCGCCAGTTCAAGGCGAACCCTCACTTCGCGCGGAATGCCCCGCGGTGCCACGATGGCAAGCCAGGAGTCCGCGTCGAAGCCCGGGTAGCCGGACTCCGCGACCGTCGGCACGTTCGGCAGCAAGGTGGAGCGCCTGGCCGCGGTCACGGCAATCGGCTTGATCTTGCCGGCTTTGATTTGCGGCAGTGTGGCCGCTACCGTGTCCACGGAGAACGGGATCTGCCCGCCGACCAGGTCCGTGATGGCGGGGGCGCTGCCCTTGTAGGGCACGTGCTCCATCTTCAATCCCGTGGCGTTCAGGATCAGTTCACCCGCGAAGTGGCCCGTGGTGCCGGTGCCGAAGGAGCCGTACATGTACTTGCCCGGCGACGCCTGCACGGCCGTGATGAGCTGCTTGATGTTGGCAACAGGCACCTGCGGATTGGCCACGAGGATCAGCGGCACACGCGCCGTCAGCGCGATGGGCTCAAAGCTCTTGACGGGGTCGTAGGGAAGCTTGTTGTTGATGGCAGGGTTGACCGTGAACGTCGACCCCGAACTGATGAGCAGGGTGTAGCCGTCCGCCGGCGCTTTGGCCACGTAGCCGGCGCCCACGATGGTGCCGCCGCCGGCGCGGTTTTCAATGACGACGGGCTGCCCCAGCCGTTCACCGAGTTTCTGTCCCACCAGCCGGCCCACGATGTCGGTCGCGCCGCCCGCGGGGAAAGGCACGACCAGCGTGATGGGTTTGACCGGGTAGGCCTGCGCCCTGGCCCCCGTCGCCGCCAGCATGGCAAGTAGCAGGACGGAAAGGATGCGAACGAACTTGGGGGCTGGCTTCATGGCTTGCTTTCATCAATAAACATCAACGGCGTCGATCACGGGTAACGGGCGGAGGGGCGGGCTTTCAGCCGTTGCGAAACAGGAAGCTGTAGGCGTTGAGCGCCGGGACGCCGCCGAGGTGGGCATACAGCACCTTGGAGCCCGCCGGGAATTCGCCCAGCCGGGTCTTCTCGATCATTCCGTGCATGGACTTGCCTTCGTAGACCGGGTCGGTCAGCATGCCTTCCATGCGGGCGCACAGGCGGATGGCTTCCAGCGTTCCTTCGTTGGGCAGGCCGTATTCCGGGCCGCCGAAGCGGTCGTCCAGCACCACGTCCTTGGCCGTGATGTCGCGGCCCAGTTCGACCAGTTCGGCCGTGCCTTTGGCGATGCGCAGGATCTGGTCAAAGGTCTGCTTCGGTTTGGCCGACGCGTCGATGCCGATGACCTTGTCGGCGCGCCCATCCGCCGCGAAACCCACCACCATGCCGGCCTGCGTGCTGCCGGTGACCGAACAGGTCACGATGTAGTCGAACTTGAAGCCCAGCTCGGCCTCCTGCTGGCGCACTTCTTCGGCGAAGCTGACGAATCCCAGTCCGCCGCGCGGGTGTTCCGAGCAGCCGGCCGGAATCGGGAAGGGCTTGCCGCCGGCCTTGCGCACGTCGTCCATGGCCTGCTCCCAGCTGGGGCGTATGCCGATGTCAAAACCGGCCGCGTCCAGGCGCACGTCGGCGCCCATGATGCGCGACATTTCGATATTGCCGACCCGGTCATACACCGCGTCGGAGTAATTCACCCAGTTCTCCTGGACCAGCACGCACTTCATGCCCAGGTGCGCGGCAACGGCGGCCACCTGGCGCGTCTGGTTGGACTGGATACCGCCTATGGATACCAGCGTGTCGTAACCGCCTTCCAGGGCTTCGGGAATCAGGTACTCGAGCTTGCGCGTCTTGTTGCCGCCGAAAGCCAGCCCGCTGTTGCAGTCCTCGCGTTTGGCGAAAAGATCGACCTTGCCGCCCAGGTGGGCGCTGAGCCGCTTGAGCGGCTGGATAGGCGTGGGGCCGAAGGTCAACGAGTGGCGGGGAAATTTCTTGAGGTTCATGCGAATGGCTCCTGGGGTTAAGACGGGTCTCCAGGCATCAAGACTTGCGAATAAAGACGGCATACCCACCCTTTCTTCAATTGCTGTATTGATGCTCCGACGAAGCCAATACTAAAAACAAATGACAAAATGGTGGTTGCAAAGTTTCGTCAAAATTCAAAACTAATCTGTTTAGATAATCGATTACTATGATTTTTATTTTGTATAAATCGATATGAGCACAACAAAATTACCTGAAAAAATCAGCAAACCGGCTTCCCTCAGGGAGGCGCTGGACCGCACGGACCGGGCGATTCTCAAGGCGCTCCAGCGCGATGCCTCGGTGTCCAACGTGGCGCTGGCGGGCAAGGTGAACCTGAGCGCGCCCGCATGCCTGAGGCGCGTGGAGCGGCTCAAGGAGCTTGGCCTCATCAAAGGTGTGGTGGCGCTGCTCAATCCGCACCTGCTGGACGTCGGCATGCTGGTCATGATCGGCGTCGTGCTGGACCGGTCAACACCCGAGTCCTTCGCCAATTTCGAAAAAGCGGCGCAGACGGTGTCGGGCTGCATGGAATGCCACGTCGTGACGGGCGAGTTCGATTACTTCATGCTGGTGCGCACCCGGGACAACGACAGCTTCAATCGCCTCCATGCGGAGCAACTGCTGTATTTGCCGGGCGTGCGGCAAGTCCGTACCTTCATGGTGCTCAAGCAGGTGCTCTCGACCACCCAATTGCCGATCTAGTGCCGGCGTCAGGCTGAGAGTTTTTCCCAGCTCAGGTCAAACTTCAGCAAATACTTGCGCAGCCTGTCCGCATCGTTCACCACGCTGCGCTGCGTGCGTGAGACATTGAACAAGGCCCGCCCGGCATCGCTGAGGGATGCGCTTTTGCGGCACACCTCGATCACGGCCTGAAGCTGCAGCCGGTCAAAACAATCCAGCGTGTCCGCGGCGCCGCCCAGCAGGCCGGCGAGCGATACGGCGCCGTCGCCGCCCGCTTCCGGTTCCGTGGCCTGCCACTGCCAGCGCAGCCGCGCGATCTCCGCTTCCACCAGGCCCACGCCGATGCGGCCGTTGTCGCCCAGGGTCGCAACGCGTGTGATGGAGGCGCTGAGGTCGCGGAAATTGCCGGTCCAGACGGCCTCGCCCGACTGTGCGAAGCGCAGGTAAGCGGCGCGGGCTTCCGTGGTCATGCGGGTCTTGCGGCCCAGGTCTTCGGAGGCCAGCATGAGCTGGTGGTCCATATTGGGCTCGATGTCCTCCCGGCGCTGGGAGAGGCCGGGCAGGGTGTAGGTCCAGAGGTTGATGCGCGCGAACAGGTCTTCGCGAAAGCGCCCGCGTGCGACTTCCGAGCGCAGGTCCTTGTTGGTGCCGGCTATCAGCTGGAAGCTGCTTTCGACCTCCTTGTCGGCGCCCACGGGGAGGAAGCGTTTTTCCTCGACGGCCTTGAGCAGCATGGCCTGTTCGTCCAGGCCCAGCTCGCCGATCTCGTCGAGAAACAGTACGCCCTTGTCGGCGGTGCGCAGCAGGCCGGGGCGGTCGCTGGCCGCGCCGGTGAAAGCGCCTTTTTTATGGCCGAACAGCGCGGAGGCCGCGCCGTCGCCGTGCAAGGTCGCGCAGTTCACGTCGACAAAACCGCCGCCGACCTGATGTCGTGATTTTTTGAGTTCAAAGACGCGCCGCGCCAGCATGGACTTGCCCGCACCGGTAGGCCCGGTCAGCAGGATGGGCGCCTTGCTTTGCACGGCGATGCGTTCGATCTCCTCGATCATCGTGTTGAAGCGCGGGTTGCGTGTGGCGATACCGCTTTTGAGGAAGGAGACGGCATCTTCCTGCGCTACCGCCAGCCTAGCGTTGATGGCGTCGTAGCGCGACAGGTCCAGGTCTATGAGTTCATAGCTGCCGGTGCCCTGGCCTTGTCGCCCCCGGGGCGGGGCCGTCTGCAGCAGTACGCCGGGGATAAAGCGCGCCTCGACCAGCAAGAACAGGCAGATCTGCGCGACGTGCGTGCCCGTGGTGATGTGGGCCCAGTACTCCTCGCGTTCGGTGTCGAAAGCGTAGGCGCCCATCCAGTCATACAGCGCACCGTAGACCTCGCCGAAATCCCAGGGGTTGGCCAGGTTCATCTCGACCAGGCGGACGTCGGTGCCGGGCGAGAGCTGGACGACGTCGTCGCGCACCCGCTCGGCCAGCGGCTTGTTGCGCGCGTCGTGCATCAGCTCCAGCCGGTCGACGATGAGGTCTTCGTGCTGTGCGATCGAAACCGTGGGCCGCCATTTCTCCCAGCGCCCCGAGCCCAGGCCCGAATCAAGCTGGGTGCCCAGAAATCCCATCACGACTTTTTTCTTCATATTTCTAATGTACTAGCTTTAAAGATAGAAAAATAGGAATGCTGGTGCCTAGGGTCCGGAGGATTTGCCGAGTCGGCAAGAAAAATAATGAATCAAATCAACAGTCTTCTGAACTGGCAGGACGCCTTTGGGCAAGCTGGCACGGCGCCTGCAATAAAGAGGATGTCAGATGAGAAAGTTGTTCGCTCACAAGCAGGGGTTTCCGGGAAACCGGGCCCCGCTGGTGCGGGAGATCCGGGGCTGGTCCTTGATGTTTCCCGTATGCCGCGGCAACCGATGCGCTGGCGCCAAGGCATGTGGTCAAGGGGCGGCTCGGATAGAGGGGCCGCCCCGTCAGGTTCGATTCCTGATGCCATTGTTCTGTAGCTCAGATGGTTAGAGCACCGTGTTTTTAACATGGCTGTCGCGGGTTCGATTCCCGCCGAACGCTGACGTAAAAAATCAGCTTTATTGGAAGTGAAACGTGCCGCGAGTGGGAAAAGTGGATGCAAGGTGCAGCGGGAAACCGGGGCGGCTTGCGGGGCCAGCACCCACCGGCAACAGCTGCCAGTGCGAAGGTACTGCAGCACCGGACAGTGAAGACGCCCGGCGTGACATCGAAGGATTCACGTTCAGGCCCCTCACCTGAAAGTGCCCGCACCCCAAGTCCGCACCTGTTGCCGATGCGGACTATTGCTTTGTTGAATTGAAAAAGTAACGCAAAAGAATAAGGAAGAAGAAAAATGTTCGGATTGAAACAATACAAGGTCAAGAAAAACGAACGCGGCCTGTTGCTGCGCAATGGCGATTTTGAGCGCGTGCTGCAGCCCGGCAAACACTGGGTGTATGCCGGCGCCGACCAGGTCCGCGTGGAGACCTTCGCGATGGAGCAGGCAGCCTTTACGCACGGCCTGGCCGATTACTTCATGGCCAAGGAGCCCGCTGTCGTGGCCCAGGAGTTTGTGCTGGCCGCGCTGTCGGATTCGCAGGCAGGCCTGCGCTACGAGAACGGCTCGCTGGTGGAAGTGCTGGCACCCGCCACCCGCAAGCTGTACTGGAAAGGCCTGAACGACATCCGCATTGATGTGGTCGAGATCGACCAGGGCGTGGCGGACAGCGAAAAGCTGCCGGCCGGCCTTGTGGCCGCGCTGGGCCAGAGCCAGCTGCGCCAGCGCGCGGTCAAGGGCCTGGAGGGCGTGCTGCTGGTGCAGGTGCCTGACTTCCATGCCGGCGTGTTGACGCTGGACGGCAAGGTGGCCGGGCTGCTCGGCGCCGGGGCTTATGGTTTCTGGCGCTACGGCCGCAAGGTGGAGGTGGAATGCATTGACCTGCGCTCCCAGGCGCTCGAAGTGAGCGGGCAGGAAATCCTCACGCGTGACAAGGTGAGCCTGCGCCTGAACCTGACGGCCACCTGGCGCTATGAGGATGTGCTCAAGGCCTTCGCCCAATGGGGCAAGCCCTCGGAGCAAATCTACCGCGAACTGCAGCTGGGCCTGCGCGCGGCCGTGGGAACCCGCACGCTCGACGAGTTGCTGGAGAACAAGGCCGCGCTGGACGACATCATTGCCGGCCACACCCGTGAGCGACTGGCGGGCGCCGGCTTGAAGCTGGAAAGCCTGGGTGTGAAGGACATCATCCTGCCCGGCGAGATGAAGGCCATCCTGGCGCAGGTGGTGGAAGCCGAGAAATCGGCCCAGGCCAATGCGATCCGCCGCCGCGAGGAAACCGCCGCAACGCGATCCCTGCTGAACACGGCCAAGATCATGGAGGACAACCCGATTGTCCTGCGCATGAAGGAGCTGGAGACGCTGGAGCGTGTGGCCGAGCGTATCGACAAGATCTCCGTGTTCGGAGGTCTCGACCAGGTGCTCAACGGGCTGGTGAAGCTGCGTTGAGTTGACGGGTTCTGAGAAAAAGAAAAAGGGCGCGCTGGCACAGAAGGGAGCGCCACTGCCAAAAATGTTGATTGCCGGCAGGCCGGGTAACACCGGGTGCGGCGCGAAAGCCGGTTGACGGGCAAGGTTGAGGATGCAGGTGCTGGCTCCGATGACGGGTCTGCCACTGGCGCGCGTTTCCAACCGTCAGCTGGGCCACCGGCGTAAAACACCGTGGTCGCCGTATTGATGCGGGTTCGAATCCCGCCGTGTCCACCAGTTGAATGAATGTTGTTGAACAGAAAGAAGATCATGTTGAAAGAAGATCGCACCCGGGAGCGGATCGGCTACGTGCTGAGCGGCGCTGGCTGGGCCACGTTCAGTTTTCGTGCCGACGCAGAACCCATGGCGTTTGCCGTGTCGTACCTGCACGATTCGTTGGGCGACCTCGCACGCATGGGGGTTGACCTGGTGAAGGGCGCTCAGAGCGCCACGGCGGTCTTCATGGATGAGCCAGGCGAAGTCCAGTTGATGGTGACGGGCGACAAGGACGACCTGAGCTTCGAGTTGCGCAGTTACGCTGACTGGGCGAGCTGGGGAATGACAGCCACCGAGGACTATGCGGTGCCGGCAAGCGGGCGCATCCGGCGTGTGGATCTGGTGCGTAACATCCATACGATCCTGGAACGTATCTATGTGGAACTGGGGCCTGCGAAGTACCGCGAGCTCTGGGTGGAGCACGATTTTCCGCTCCGCGCGTACGAACAGCTCACTGCGGCATTCAAGAAGTAGCCCCGGGCTTCCTACAAGTAGAAGACAAACAGAAAAGAGAGAAAAAGAAAATGGAACAGAACTACCAACAACACGAAGTCACCGGCGGTGTGCCGGTCAAGATGTGGACCAAGGGCGTGCCGGTGGAAGCCCAGGCTCTCAAGCAGCTCGAAAACTCGGCACGCCTGCCCATCGTGTTCAAGCACGTGGCCGTGATGCCCGACGTGCACTACGGCCTGGGCGCCACCATCGGCAGCGTGATCCCGACCTTCAAGGCCATCATTCCGGCGGCGGTCGGTGTGGACATCGGTTGCGGCATGATGGCCTGCAAGACCACGCTGCGCGCTGAAGACCTGCCCGACAACCTCGGGCCGCTGCGTACGGAAATCGAAAAAGCCGTGCCGCACGGTTCCGCGCCCAAGACTTATCGCAGGAACGGCTCGGTGCGCGAAGTCGGCGCCTGGACGAATCCGCCGAGTGCGGCCGATGCGGCCTGGGGCCAACTGGTCGATGAGTTCGAGGCGCTATGCCTGGATTACCCGCGCCTGAAGAACACCAACAACCACCGCCACATGGGAACCCTGGGCGGCGGCAACCACTTTGTCGAGGTCTGCCTCGACGAAAGCGGGGGGGTGTGGATCATGCTGCACAGCGGGTCGCGCGGCGTGGGCAATGCCATCGGCACCCACTTCATCGAACTGGCCAAGAAGGATGCGGAACTGCACCAGCGCAACCTGCCTGACAAGGACCTGGCTTACCTCGAGGAAGGTTCGCAGTACTTCGGCGACTATGTGCGCGGCGTGGGCTGGGCGCAGAAGTTTGCGCGGCTTAACCGCGAGGTGATGATGCAGGCCGCCATCGGCGCGCTGCGCAAGGTGATCAGCAAGCCTTTCGAGACGCACCTGGAGGCGGTGAACTGCCACCACAACTATGTGCAGAAGGAAACGCACTTTGGGCAGGAGGTGTTTGTGACCCGCAAGGGCGCCGTGAGCGCCAAGGCGGGAGAGCTCGGCATCATTCCCGGCAGCATGGGCGCCAAGAGTTTCATCGTGCGCGGCAAGGGCAACCCGGACAGCTTCATGAGCTGCAGCCACGGGGCAGGCCGCACCATGAGCCGTACCCAGGCCAAGAAGATGTTCACGGTGGACGACCAGATCAAGGCCACTGAAGGCGTGGAATGCCGCAAGGACGCCGACGTGATCGACGAGATCCCGATGGCCTACAAGGACATCGATGCCGTGATGCTGGCGCAAAGCGACCTGGTGGAGGTGGTTTACACCCTCAAGCAGGTGGTGTGCGTGAAGGGCTAAGGCGCGCCTCCTCCGGGAGGCGCCGCAGTTCCCGGAAACTGATAACAAGAAGACAGAAAGAAGAAAAAAATGATTGAACTCGATGGCTCGCAAGGCGAAGGCGGCGGGCAGATCCTTCGCACCGCACTGGCGCTGAGCCTGGTGACGGGCAAACCCTTTCGCATGGACAACATCCGCGCCAAACGGCCCAAGCCGGGCCTGATGCGCCAGCACCTGGCCTGTGTGAACGCCGCCGTGGCCGTGGGCGGTGGCCTGGGCCACAGCACGGCCCTCAATGCCGCCGGCCAGTCCGTGCAGATCGGTGAAACCACGCTGCTGTTCACCCCCGGCGAGGTGCGCGCGGGCGATTATGAATTTGCGGTCGGCTCGGCCGGCAGCTGCATGCTGGTGCTGCAGACCGTGCTGTGGCCGCTGCTGCAGGCCAAAGAGGCTTCCACGCTGCAGCTCAGCGGCGGGACGCACAACCCGATGGCGCCTTCGATTTCCTTTCTGACCCTGCTGGCGCCTTACTTCTCGGGCGGCGGCGATGCGCTGTTTGAGATTGAACTGCGCCGGCACGGCTTTTACCCCGCCGGCGGCGGAGAAGCGCGCGTGCGCCTGCATCCACCCGCCCGTGGTTTTGCCGCCATCGACATCATGCAGCGCGGTGCGCTGCTGGAGGCCTATGCCGAATGCCTTCACGCAGGCCTTCCCGGGGGCGTGGCCGAACGCGAGCTTGCCGTGCTGCAGCAGGGGCTGGGCTGGGATGAAAGCTGCCTGCGTAACCGCGGGCTGCGCAACAACGAAGGGCCGGGCAATGCGCTGCTGGCCGTCCTGCGCTATGAGCACATCACTGAGGTGTTCGCGGCCTATGGCGAAAAGACCGTCAGCGCCGAGCAGGTCGCCCGCCGTTTGCTGCAGGAGGTCAGGGACTACCTGGCGCACCAGGCACCGGTGGGCCCGCACCTGGCGGACCAGCTGATGATTCCGCTGGCCCTGGCGGCGATGCAGGGCAGGGTGGGCCGCTACTGGGCGACGGAGCTGACCGAGCACACCCGCACCAATGCTCGCACCATTGAGGCCTTCCTGCCGGTGAGGTTCTCTTTCGAGGCGCTGGAGGGCGGCACCGTGATTTCGGTGTCCACCTGACTGGTAGGACGACCCCGCGGCAGGCTAGATTCAGCGTGCCGCGGATTTTGTTGTTGCATCGTCCAGCAGCACGGCGGAGTCTCTTCGCATCAAAACGTGCACCAGCCAGGCGAACCACGCAGCGGCAATCGCCGCCGCAATCCACACCAGCATCTGCCCCAGCCGCGCCTGGTCGTCCAGCAGGTAGGCGTTGCAGACGCGCACCGGTGAGTTCTCATAGAGGTTGCCCACGACCGCCATCATGGGCAGCACATTGCCCAGGAAGAAGCCCTGCACCAGCAGGCCCGCCGCCCGCCATGACAGGCGCAGGGCGGCGCCGCAGCCCAGCAGGGCCAGGGATTTGAGGATTTCGATGCGGCCATCCACCAGCGCCAGGTCCAGCACGCGGGGAATCATCAATATCGCGAGCATCAGCGCGGTGGCGAACAGGCCGCTGATGCCGTGGGCGTTCCACAGATTCAGCCGCGCCTGCCCGCGGCTCGGTACTGCCGCGGCGAATAGCCAGCCGGCCAGCATCAGCAAGGGGTATTGCACCAGCATATGGCGTGTCATGCTGGCTTCCAGCCCCTGCCGCACACCGGGCAAAGCCAACAGGAACAGCAACGCCACGGCCATACCGGCCAGGGCGCCGCGCGAAGGAACAGCCGGCATCTTCATGGCGCCGGCGCGGTGGCGCCCGCCAGGTGCTGCGCATAGTCGAGCGCGAGTTGCTGCTCCGCGTAATCAAAGATGCGGACCAGCCGGCCCTTCTGGTCGATGATGAGAAAGGCCGCGTTGTGCTCAAAATCGCCGCGTCCGTCGGGGACCACCACAACCTGGAAATCCGCCAGCAGGCGCTGGGTTTCCTGCGGGTCCCGCACACGCACAAAACGCCACAGTGCCGGGTCGGCACTTAATTTCGACGCATAGGCTTGCAGCACGCCGGGCGTGTCATGCACGCCATCGAAGCTGATCGACAGCAACTTGACCTTGCCACCCCGTTCCCGCAGCGCCGCCTGCATTTGCTGGAAGCTGCTGCCCATCGCCAGGCAGACAGTCTGGCAACGCGTGTAGACAAAATCCACCAGCGTGACGGACTGTCCGTCGGCCAGGTGCTGCGACAGCGCCTGGGGCGCGATGCCGGGCCCGTCGACGCTGACCGACGGGGCTGGCACCGGTTGCAGGGCGACTTCAAGCCGGCGCGCGCCTTCGGCGGTCCAGACCTGGAAGTCGTGCGTCAGCCATGCGGCGGCGGCATAACTCACCAGGGCCAGCATGGCGCTCAGCAAGGCGGTGCGAAACATCGGAAGGCTCAGGAGGCTTTGGCCGTCAGCGCCTTGAGTTCGGCGCCGCCGTTAAAGGGTGCGGTGCGCGTGCCGGCCTTGCGTTCGGCTTCGAACAGCTCGGGCTTGATGGCGCCGGCCTTGTTGGACCATTCGGCGCGGATGTAGCTCGCCACCGCCGCAAGTTCGGCGTCGCTGAGTTGCGCGAAGGCCGGCATGGCGCCCTTGAAGCTGTTGCCCATGACCGTGATCTCCCCGGTGACGCCGTGCAGCAGGATGTTGGCCACGGTGCGTTCGTCGCCAGTCACCCATTCGGAGCCGTCCAGCGGCGGGAACACCCCCGGCAGCCCTTTGCCGCTGGCCTGGTGGCAGGCCACGCAATTGGCGGTGAACAGCTGTTTGCCGTTGGCGGTGGTGGCAGCGCCGGGGGCCGGGCCGGCCAGGTCCGCCAGGGTGCGCCTGTCGCCGAGGTCGGCCCGGCCGAAAGAGCCGGACAGCACGATGTAGCCCGCGCCCCACAGCACCAGGGCCGCCGCCCCGATCAGGAAGAGCCGCGGGATGGGCTGGCCCTTCTCGGAGGGTTCGGCCTGTTCGCGCTCCTGGGCCCGGCTCTCGGATGTCTTGTCGTTCAGCATGGGGTCACCTTGTGGGGCTCAGGGCTTGGGGGCGGGCGGCAACACCGGGTAGGTGTGGTTCAGGCCCTGCAGGTACTTGACCAGGTCCAGCGCCTGGGGTGTGGGCACCACCACCTGGCCCACGTTGGGCCCATAAGGAGGCGGCAGGGCCAGCGGCTGCTCGCCCTCACTTTCCGCATCCTTCGCGTCCTTGACGGTGAAGAGGTAGGGATAGGACGGCATGATGGAGCCGGGCACGTAGGCGCGCGGCTGGTAGAGGTGTCCCAGGTGCCAGTCCTTGCTCGGCTGGCGCGCGCCGATGTTGAACAGGTCCGGCCCGGTGCGCATGCTGCCCAGCAGGTGGGGCTTGTCGTAGAAATAGTCGGCCGGCACCGAGGCCCGGCCCCAGCCGCGTTCCGCATCGGGGCCGAAGTTCCGGTCGCGCGGCTGCTGGCTGTGGCAGTACACGCAGCCGTTGGCGATGTAGACCTCGCGTCCGCGCAACTGGGCGCTGGTGTAGCCCTTGAGCTGCGGCGGCGGCTTGATGTCGCGCACTTGCATGTAGGGCATGACCACCAGGGCCGCGGTGGCGACACCCAGTGCCACCATGGCGCCCGATGCCAGTTTGACTTCATTTTCCATGTGGGGCTCCCAGTTCCGCGCTTCGCGTGTCGTTGGGCCAGAACAGGGCGGCGCCCGCGCGGCCCGGCCCGAAGCGCAGCGCCATGGCCAGGAAATGGCCGACGAACACCAGGTGGCTGAGCACCATCAGGCTGCCCCCGACGGATCGCCATTGGAGGTAGGGCAGGGTGACTTCGACCGAGGCCATGAAGGGCTGCGCGGCGTCCAGCATGGCCACGCCCTGGAGCCAGCCGCCTATGGTGAGTCCGACGAAATAAATCATGGCCCCGACGGCCGCCAGCCAGAAATGCAGGGTGATCAGCTTCGGGTAGGGCCACTCCCAGTTCAGCACCCGGGGCATCATGAAGTAGATGGCGCCGAACAGCACCATGGTGACGAAGGCGTAGGCGCCCAGGTGCGCATGGGCCACCGTGAAATGGGTGAAGTGGGTGACCTGGTTGACGCTGCGCAGCGCCTCCAGCGAGCCCTGCAGCGAAGACGCCAGGTACATCAGCCCGCCGAACATCATGAAGCGCAGCGTCGGCGAATAACGCGCCAGGTGCATGCGCCCCTGCAGCGTGGCGCCCATGTTGATGCTGAAGGCGATCACGGGAATCACCATCATGATGCTCTGTACGATGGACAGCGTGACCAGCCATCCCGGCACCGGGCCGCCTATGAGATGGTGGCCGCCGACCTGGCCGTAAAAAAACGCCAGCGTCCAGAAGCCCAGCAGCGAGAGGTTGTAGGAGCGTATGGGCCGGCCAATGATTTTGGGCAGGAAGTAATAGATGGCGCCCACGCTGACCGGCGTGAACCACAGGCCCAGCACGTTGTGGCCGTACCACCAGTTGGTGGTGGCCTGCTGCACGCCGGTGTGTACGCCGGGCATCTTGCCGACCAGGAAGAGCAGGGCGATCCATAGAAGCGCGGCCGTCATGTACCAGACGCTGACATACAGGTGCGAGACCTTGCGGTTGACCAGCGTGAACAGCACCGGCAGGATGACGAGCGCAAAACCGGCGAACATGAAAATCGCGATCTGCCACGGGATTTCCAGGTACTCCATGCCGTCGTTCCAGCCGGTGGCGATGGCGCCTATGCCGCCCGCGATGCCCATGTTGATGAGCGCGCCGCCCAGCATGACCCAGATGGCGCCATACAGCCGGGTGCGCAGCAGGCGCGGCAGCAGCCACACGATCATGCCCAGCGCGGCATTGGTGATCCAGCCGTAGAGCACGCCGGTCAGGTGCACCGTGCGGATGCGGCCGAAGGTCAGCCAGGCGTAGTCGGTCAGCCAGTCGGGCTCATGCAGCTTGATGGACGAGACCAGGCCGGCCGCCGAGCCCACCACCAGCCACAGGCAGGCAAAGGTGATGAACATGAACACCGGGAAGGCGGTGGATCGGTCGGAGCTGATGCGGTCCAGCAGCTCGGCCGCATCGGCCGCGTGCGTCTGGATGCCGCCTTCCTTCACCGCCTGCTGCATGGAGGCCTGTGCGGCGTCCTGCAGCGCCGGGTCGTCTACCTGGCCGACTTCGCCGCGCGCGAAGATCACCGAGGCGGCCGTCGGGTTCTCCACCAGCAGTCCCTTGCGCAGGGACCAGATAAACACAAACAGGCCGATGATGGAAAGCAGGAAGGCGCCCAGCAGGCTGACGACGGCGCTGTCCATTACGCGGCTCCTTCAGCGGGTGCCTGGCGCGCGGGGCGCTGTGCGACCCGGCCGCGGGTGCGTGGTGAAACTGTCATGAGTCCTCCGGTATTGAAGGGAAGGCCCGCTTGCGCGAAGCTTCCTCTGGCATCCTGGGCCGCGCAGGCGGTGAGCGCCTGGTGCGGAGCGCCCATCCTACGCCTTTGGCCCTGTGCAGGCCAGCCCCCGGCTGGGAATGCGCGACCTGCTATGAATTTTGTAGCTTTTCGTGTTCGTTGACGCGGGCATGGAGGCGCGCCTGAGATTTTTGTACGAATTAAGTTTGGCCTCATCCCGCCGTGTTAGCCTCGCGCGCATGTTGAACCGCATCCCCTCCTTCCTGCGCCATGTCGGCCCAGGCGTTGTCACCGGCGCCGCCGATGACGACCCTTCCGGCATCGCCACCTATACGCAGGCGGGGGCGCAGTTCGGCACCGGGCTGCTCTGGACGGTGTTTCTGTCCTTGCCCTTCATGATCGCCATCCAGTTAGTCAGCGCCCGCATCGGCCGCGTGACCGGCAAGGGCGTGGCGGCCAACCTGCGAGAACACACGCCGCGCGCCTTTTTGATGAGCATGGTGTTTCTGCTGGTGATTGCCAACACCATCAACATCGCGGCAGACATCGCCGCCATGGGCGAGGCGCTGCAGTTGGCCGTGGGCGGCGGCGACCATTTTCATGCAGTGGCCTTCGGCATCATCACCGTGCTGCTGCAGGTCTTTGTGCCCTACCGCAAGTTGGCGCCCATCCTCAAGTGGCTCACGCTGTTCCTGTTTGCCTACGTGATCGCCGTGTTCCTGGTGCAGGTGCAGTGGGCCCAGGTGCTGCACGACCTGGTGATCCCGAAACTGCAATGGACCTCGGGTTACTGGATGATGATCGTCGCGCTGCTGGGCACCACGATCTCGCCCTACCTGTTTTTCTGGCAGGCCTCGCAGGAGGTGGAAGAACTGCGGCTGAAGGGGGGCGTGCTCGGCTCTGAAAAGAAAATCCGCCGCGACCTGCGTCGCGTCAAGCGCGACACCTACATCGGCATGTTTTTCTCGAACGCCATCGCCTTCTTCATCATGGTGCTGGGCGGCGCGGTCCTGTATGCGGCCGGCATCCACGACGTGACCTCGGCCGCGCAGGCGGCGCAAGCCCTGCGGCCGCTGGCCGGGGACTTTGCCTTTGCGCTGTTTGCCGGCGGCATCATCGCCACCGGCCTGCTGGCCGTGCCGGTGCTGGCTTCGTCGGCCGCCTACGCGGTGGCCGAGGCCTTCGGCTGGCCCGAGGGCCTGGAGCGCCATTGGTACGAGGCCAAGCGCTTTTACGCCATCATCGTGATCGCCACCGTGGTGGGCACCGGCATGGATTTCACAAGCATTGACCCGATGAAGGCGCTTTACTGGAGCGCGGTGATCAACGGCGTGGTGGCCGTGCCCATCATGGCCGGCATGATGCTGCTGGCCGGCCGCAAGTCGGTGATGGGCAATTTCACCTCCGGCTTCAAGACCACCTGGTTCGGCTGGGGCGGGGTGGTGGTGATGGGGTTTGCGGTGTTGATGATGCTGCTGGACCTGTTTCGGCCATTCTTCTAGAACGGGTCACTCTTTGTTCCCTCTCCCTCTGGGAGAGGGTTAGGGTGAGGGCCAGCGGCAGCAAAACTCCCGCAGCGTTGTGCTGAGGCCGCTAGCCCTCACCCCCGCCCTCTCCCAGAGGGAGAAAGAGGAGGCCTAGGTGCCATCCCGGCGCACGACCCACAGCCGCTGCGGCCCCGCGCCCTTGTCACCCAGCTTGTCATAAGGATTGCGCAGCCGGCACTTGTCAATCGACAGGCAGCCGCAGCCTATGCAGTCGTCCAGGGTGTCGCGCAGTTTCTTGAGCTGCGCCATGCGTTCGTCAAGGTCGGCGCGCCAGGCGGCCGACAGGCGCTCCCAGTCGGCGCGGCTGGGCGCGGCTTTCGCGGGCAGGGTGGCCAGGGCGGCTTCGATGTCGGCCAGCGCGATGCCCACCCGCTGCGCCACACGCACAAAGGCCACGCGCCGCAGCATCTCGCGCGCATAGCGGCGCTGGTTGCCTTCGGTGCGGGTGCTGCTGATCAGCCCTTTTGTTTCATAGAAGTGCAGCGTGGACACCGCCACGCCGCTGCGGCGCGCCATGTCGCCGACCGAGAGTGTGGGGAAGATGCCGGCCTGTTCCAGTTCCGTGCCCATGGAGTCCTTTGCAAAAAAATGCTTGACCTCAACTTTACTTGAGGTTCCAGACTCCGGGTTTCCGCAAGCCAATCCGGCCTGCCATTTCAAAGGAGTTGTCTCATGCCAGGTGAATCTTCAACCCCCGTATCCACGTCCGTGTTCCGCATCGACAAATTTGTGGTGCCTTCGCAATCGATCTCCGCTTTTGTCGAGCGCATCCACCAGGTCCAGCGCATGCTGGGCGAGCTGCCGGGCTGCCTGCAAAAACATGTGCTGACCCAGACCGGCGACAGCAGCGAGTTCGACGTGGTGACGGTGGTCGAATGGGCCAGTGCCGATGCGGTGGCCGCCGCCCAGGCCGTCATGCAACAGCAGCTTGCCAGCGAGGGCTTTGACATCCAGGCCTTCCGCAAGAAGCTGGGTGTGCGTGGGGATTCGGGGATGTACCGGGAGGCTTGAGCGCTGCGTTGTTCAGGACCTGCCCAGGGCCTTGAGCACGTGCTCGGGAGTTGCCGGCGCCTCCAGCAGGACAGCCCGGCCGTGACGCGCAAAAGCGATCGCATCGCGCAAGGCCTCATACACGCTGATCGCCAGCATCAACGGCGGTTCGCCCACGGCCTTGCTGCCGAAGACGTTGTCTTCGCGGTTCGGTTCGGGCCACAGGGCGATCCTGAAATGCTCGGGCACGTCGCCGGTCGCGGGGATCTTGTAGGTGCTGGGCGCGTGCGTGCTCAGCAGGCCTTTGTCGTTCCACACCAACTGCTCGGTCGTGAGCCAGCCCATGCCCTGTACAAAGCCGCCTTCGATCTGGCCTATGTCTATGGCCGGGTTGATGCTGGTGCCCACGTCGTGCAGGATGTCGACCTTGAGCACGCGGCTTTCGCCGGTCAGCGTGTCGATGGCGACTTCGGTGCAGGCCGCGCCGTAGGCGAAGTAATAAAACGGCCGGCCGGTCAGCGTGGCCTTGTCGTAGTGGATTTTCGGCGTTCGGTAAAAACCGTCGCTCCACAGCTGGATGCGGTTGGCATAGGCCAGCTTCACGACTTCGGTGAAAGGCCGCGCGCCTGCCGGCGTGATGACTTCGCCCCCCTCGAACTGCACGGCGCCCGCGCCGCAGCGGTCCAGGCCGGCGACGAACTGCGCGAGGTTGTCGCGCACGTTGCGGGCCGCATACTGCGCGGCGCGCGCGTTGAGGTCGGTGCCGGCCGAGGCCGCGGTGGCCGAGGCGTTGGGAATCTTGCTGGTGTCGCTGGCGGTGGCCAGCACCTGGGCCAGCGGCACGCCGAGTTCGTCGGCCACGATCTGCGCGACCTTGGTGTTCAGGCCCTGGCCCATTTCGGTGCCGCCGTGGTTCACCTGCACGCTGCCGTCGGTGTAGACATGCATCAGCGCGCCGGCCTGGTTGAACAGCGTGGCGGTAAACGAGATGCCGAACTTGACGGGCGTGATGGCGATGCCGCGCTGGATGACGGGGCTGGTTTTGTTCCAGGCGGCGATGGCATTGCGCCGCTGTCTGTATTGCGAGGACTGCTCAAGCCTGGCCAGCAGTGGTTCCAGGATGTTGTCCTCGACCTTCATCTGGTAATGCGTGACGTCGCGCTCGCCGATGCCGTACAGGTTGCGCCTGCGTACGTCGAGCGGGTCCAGGCCCAGGCTGCGCGCGATGTCGCCCATGATGGCCTCGATGACGATCATGCCCTGCGGCCCGCCGAAACCGCGGAAGGCGGTGTTGCTCTGGGTGTTGGTTTTGCAGCGGTAGGACGCGATCTCCACGTCCTCGAGGAAGTAGGCGTTGTCGGCGTGGAAGACCGCGCGGTCGGCCACAGGGCCCGAGAGGTCGGCGCTGAAACCGCAGTTGACCGCCATGGTCAGCTTGAGGCCGGTGAGGCGGCCGGTGGCGTCAAAGCCCACCTCGTATTCATAGGCGAAGGGATGGCGCTTGCCGGTGACCAGAAAGTCGTCGTCGCGGTCCAGCCGCAGCTTGACGGGGCAGTGCAGCTTGTGCGCGGCGATGGCGGCCCAGACAGCCATCTGGCCCGACTGTGTTTCCTTGCCGCCAAAGCCGCCGCCCATGCGCCGGCATTCGACGCGCACCGCATGATTGGCAATGCCCAGCGCGTGCGACACCCAGTGCTGGATCTCGCCGGGGTGCTGGGTGCTGGAATACACCAGCCATTGCTGCTGTTCCTGCGGCACCACGTAGGCGACCTGGCCTTCAAGGTAGAAGTGTTCCTGGCCGCCGACTTCGAGCGTGCCGTGCAATCTATGCGCCGCCTTTTTGAGGGCACCCGCCGCGTCGCCGCGTTTGACGAAGACCGGCGGCAGCACATAACTTTCGGCCTTGAGCGAGTCCTGCACCTTGAGCAGGGCGGGCAGGGGCTCGATGGTGCACACCACCTTGCGCGCGGCGCGGCGTGCCTGCATGACGGTGTCCGCCACCACCACGCCGATGACCTGGCCTATGTGCTGCACCGTACCCTGCGCGAACACCGGTTCGTCGTGCGAAAAATTTCCGAGCACCGGGTCGCCCGGAATGTCGCGTGCCAGGATCACGTCGCGCACGCCCGGCATGGCCAGGGCGGCGGCGGTGTCCACGCCCAGCAACTTGCCATGCGCCACGGTGGACAAAATCGGCGCCGCATGCAGCGTGCCGCGCACTTCGGGAATGTCGTCGACATAGGTGGCGGCGCCGGCCACCTGCGCGCGCGCGCTTTCATGCGGTGTGGAGCGGCCGGCCGCGCGCGCGAAGGCGGGCTGGCGGGCCAGCGACTGCTTTTCAGCCGGGTCGGCGGGCGGCACGCTGTCGGCGCGGGCATTGGCCGTGCGCAGCTCCGGGTCGGCCACGGCGTCGCGGCTCACGGGAATGTCCTTGGCGTTCATGCGGCCTCCTCCAGCCGGAAGGACGCCAGGTTGATCTGTTGCAGGCCCTGGCTTTCCAGCCAGTAGCGCTGCAGCAGGTTGCCCAGCACCTCGCTGCGGTAGGCGGCCGAAGCCCGCATGTCGGAAATCGGCGAGAACTCGGCGCGCAGGGCGGCCATGGCCTGGCGGACGGTGGCCTGGGTCCAGGGCTGGCCCCTCAGCGCCGCTTCGGTCTGGACGGCGCGCACGGGGGTGGCGGCGACGCCGCCCGCGCCTATCGATGCGGCGGTGACCTTGCCGTCTTTAACCTGCAGATTGATCGCGAGGCAGACGGCGGAGATGTCGTCGTCATAGCGTTTGGAGATTTTGTAGACCCGTAGCCGTTCCGGCCCCTCACCCCAGCCCTCTCCCCAGAGGGGCGAGGGAGCAACACGGTTTGTCTTATCAATCCCCTCTCCCCCTGGGAGAGGGTTAGGGTGAGGGCTCCCCGGCCTCGGCACCTTGATCCAGGCCAGCACCTCGTCTACCGCCATCACACTCGTGCGATAGCCGGTGTAAAGCTTTTCCAGCGGCATCTCCCGGTGCCCACGCACACTCATGAGCACCACGTTCGCACCCAGCGCAATCAACAACGGCATGGAGTCGCCGATCGGCGAACCATTCGCAACATTGCCGCCCAGCGTGCCCGAGTTGCGCACCGGCAGGCCGGCAAAACGTGCCGCGAAGTTATGTAGTTGCGGCCGGTCTTTTTCCAGCGCGGCATACGCATCAGCCAAGGTCACAGCCGCGCCTATAGCGATGTGGTGCGGGTAGTGCTCGATACGCCGAAGTTCTTCGACCTGGGTGACGTCCAGCACCTGGCCGAATTCCTTGTGCATCTTGGTGACCCAGAGTCCCACGTCGGTGCAGCCGGCCACCAGCTGGGCGCCAGGCTGGCTGGCACGGGCCCGCAGCAGGCCGGCCAGCGTGCGCGGGGCCAGGTACTCGGCTTCGGTCACGCCCGGCTCGGTGCGGACCGACTTGAGCTGGCGCAGCAGGGCGCTTTCATCGACCTTCACGGGCGGCAGCGCGGCCATGGCCTGCGCGGCATCGAGGATGGGCCGGTAGCCGGTGCAGCGGCAGAGGTTGCCCGAGAGTTCTTCCTGCGCCAGTTCACGGGTGATGGGCTTGCCCTGGCACACGTGGTTCTGGTACATGCCGAACAGGCTCATGACAAAACCGGGAGTGCAGAAGCCGCATTGGCTACCGTGTTCATTCACCATGGCTTGCTGGACGGGGTGCAGGGCGCCCTCCTGGGCAATATCCTCAACTGTCCATAGAGCCATGCCGTCAATCGAATGCGCCAGGCGTATGCAGCTGTTGATGGCGCGATAGCGGACCTGCCCGCCCTCGGCCTCGCCCAGCACCACAGTACAGGCGCCGCAGTCACCTTCGCCGCAGCCTTCCTTGGTGCCGGTGCAGGCCAGGTCCTCGCGCAGCAGCTCCAGCAGGGTACGGCTGGGTGGTACATTGCTGACGGAAACAACCTCGCCCCGCCTGATGAAGCGGATAGGTCTGGAAAAAAGTGGGACAGCCATGCTTCAGGTTAAACACTCGCGCCGTGCCCGGCATATCAAAGCCCATATCAGGCGCATGGGTGAAAGGGTATGAAAGACCAGGCGCTTTTCGACAAGATAGACCTCCATCTCATCAGGGTCTTGAACACCGTGCTTACTGAACGCAGCGTATCACGCGCCGCCATCCGCCTGGGTATGTACCAGCCCGCCGTCAGCGCGGCGCTCAAGCGCCTGCGCGCGCTGGCCGGCGACCCCATCCTGGTGCGTTCGGGCGCGGGCATGGTGCCCACCGACGCCGGGCTGCGCATGATTGAGCCCTCGGCCAGCATCCTGCGCGCGGCCGGCATGCTGTTCAGCGACGCCCGGGGCTTTGACCCGGCCACGGCCGACACCACCTTCCGCCTGGCGGCCAGCGACTACCTCGATCCCCTGTTCCTGCCGCAGCTGGTCGCGCAGGTGAAGGCGCAGGCGCCGCGCTGCCGCATCGAGATCCAGCCGCTGTCGGCCGACTCCGATTACCGCGCGCAGCTGGCCCAGGGCCAGGCCGACATCGTGATCGGCAACTGGGCCGCGCCGCCCGACGACCTGCACATGGCGCGCCTGTTCGGCGACGAGGTGGTCTGCCTGGTGGCCAAGGACCACCCGGCGGTGCGCCGCGGCTGGGACAGCGCGAGCTGGCTGGAGGCCGAGCACATCGCGCCCTCGGCGCTGCACCCGGGCGCCAAGGGCGTGATCGACGAACACCTGGACACGCTGGGCCTGTCGCGCAACATCACGGTGCGCTGCCCGCATTTCGGCCTGATGCCGTCCATGGTGGCATCAAGCTTGCTGGTGATGACCACCGGCCGCCAGTACTGCGAACGTTTTGCCGGCATCCTGCCGGTCACAATACTGCCCAGCCCGGTCGCCTTCCCCCGCATGATGTATTACCAGCTCTGGCACGAACGCACGCACGCCTCCAACGCCGCGAAATGGCTGCGCGACCGGGTCAAGTCCGTGGCGTCCATGCTGCGCAAGGAATAGCGGCCACGGGCCGGCCAGGCAAAAAGCCATAAGACAATAGAAGACGAAAAAAACGGGACACCACGAGACAATGACCGCAACACCGCCCCAGACCGACAGCCCTTCCGGGCCGCCCCCGCGGCTGCGGCTTGAGGGCATCAGCAAAAGTTATCCCGGCGTGGTGGCCAACAGCCATGTCTCGCTGGCCGTGCAGCCGGGCGAGATCCACGCCGTGCTCGGCGAAAACGGGGCGGGCAAGTCCACCCTGATGAAAATCATCTACGGCGCCGTCAGGCCCGACGGCGGCACTGTGGAAATGGACGGCCAGCCCGTGACGGTGCGCAACCCGCACGAGGCGCGCGCGCTGGGTATCAGCATGGTGTTCCAGCATTTCAGCCTGTTCGACACGCTCACGGTGGCCGAAAACGTCTGGCTGGGGCTGGACAAACATTTAAGCCTGGCCGAGGTGTCCAAGCGCATCACCGAGACCACGCAGGCCTACGGCCTGCAGCTGGACCCGACGCGGCCGGTGCACACGCTCAGCGTGGGTGAACGCCAGCGCGTGGAGATCGTGCGCGCGCTGCTCACGCATCCCCGGCTGCTGATCCTGGACGAGCCGACCTCGGTGCTGACGCCGCAGGCGGTCGAAAACCTGTTTGTCACCCTGCGCCAGCTGGCCGCCCAGGGCTGCAGCATTTTGTACATCAGCCACAAGCTGCATGAAATCCGCGCGCTGTGCACCGCCTGCACGGTGCTGCGCGGCGGCAAGGTCTCGGGCGAATGCGACCCGCGCCAGGAATCCAACGCCTCGCTGAGCCGCCTCATGATAGGCGCCGAGCCGCCCGCGCTGGAGCACCGCGAGCTGCACGCCGGCGCCGTGGTGCTGGACGTCAGGCAACTCGATTTGCCCAAGGAAGAACAGTTCGGCGTGGACCTGCACGAGGTGGCCCTGCAGGTCCGCGCCGGCGAAGTCGTCGGCATTGCCGGCGTCTCGGGCAACGGCCAGAAGGAGCTGCTGTATGCGCTCTCGGGCGAAGACACCCGAGCCGCCGCCGATGCGATCGTGGTCAAGGGCCAGCCCGTGGGCAAGCTGGGGCCGGGCCGGCGGCGTGCGCTGGGCCTGCACTGTGTGCCCGAGGAACGCCTGGGCCGCGGCGCCGTTCCTTCGCTCTCGCTGGCGCGCAACCTGCTGCTCACGCGCAAGGAGTCCGTGGCCGGCAATGGCTGGCTGAACGGCAGCGCGCTGCAGGCGCAGGCCGAGCGCATCATCGCCGCCTACAAGGTCAAGTCGGGCGGGCCGCAGGCGGTGGCCAAGTCGCTCTCGGGCGGCAATCTGCAGAAATTCATCATGGGCCGCGAGATCGACGCGAAACCCGCGCTGCTGATCGTCTCGCAGCCGACCTGGGGCGTGGACGTGGGCGCGGCCACGCAGATACGCGGCGAACTGCTCAAGCTGCGCGACGCCGGCTGCGCCGTGCTGGTGGTCAGCGAAGAACTGGAAGAGCTGTTCGACATCTGCGACCGGCTTTACGTGATGGCCAAAGGGCAGCTCTCGCCCTCGCTGCCGCGTGCCGACGCCACGGTGGAGCGCGTGGGCCAGTGGATGAGCGGCCTGTGGACGCAGACGGAGGCATCGCATGGCACAGCTTGAAGTCCGCCCCCAGCCGTCCGCCTTCTGGAGCTACGCCTCGCCCCTGCTGGCCTTGCTGATCACCGTGCTGATAGGCGTGGCGCTGTTCGTGGCGCTGGGCAAGGACCCGGTCAAGGGCCTGCAGGTGTTTTTCTGGGAACCCATCAAGTCGCCCTATGCCATCGGCGAACTGCTGGTCAAGGCCACGCCGCTGCTCATCATCGCGCTGGGCCTGGCCGTGTGCTTTCGCTCCAATGTCTGGAACATCGGCGCCGAAGGCCAGTTCGTCATGGGCGCGGTCGCGGCCGGCGGCATCGCCTTGCTGGCGGAAAAAACCACCGGCCCATGGATCATTCCCGCGGTCCTGCTGGCCGGCATCCTGGGCGGCATGGCCTGGGCCGGCATCACGGCCCTGCTGCGCGACCGCTTCAACGCCAATGAAATCCTGGTCAGCCTGATGCTGGTCTACGTGGCCGACATGGTGCTCAATTTCCTGGTCTTCGGCCCCTGGAAAGACCCGAACGGCTACAACTTCCCGCAGACCAAGACCTTCGAGGCCGTGACGCAGATCCCGCGCCTGATGCAGGGCTCGCGCGTGAACATCGGCATCGTCCTCGCCCTGCTGGGCGTGGCGGGGCTGTGGCTGTTTTTGTTCCGCACCTATGCGGGCTTCCGGCATGAGGTCAGCGGCCTGGCGCCGGCGGCCGCGCGTTACGCCGGCTTCTCGTCGCGCCGCGCGCTGTGGCTGGCCTTGCTGACCTCGGGCGGTGCCGCCGGCCTGGCCGGGGCGCTCGAAGTGGCCGGCCCCATAGGCCAGCTCACGCCCTATGTGCCGGCGGGCTACGGTTTTGCCGCCATCATCGTGGCCTTTGTCGGCCGGCTGCACCCGGTGGGCGTGGTGTTCTCGGCCCTCCTGATGAGCATGTTCTACATAGGCGGCGAGCTCGCGCAGTCGCGCCTGGGCCTGCCCAAGTCCATCACCGGCGTGTTCCAGGGCCTGCTGCTGTTCAGCCTGCTGGCCTGCGACACGCTGATCGCCTACCGCCTGCGGCTGGCCAAGCCCATCACCATGCCGGTGGCCACGCCGCCGTCTTCCGAAGTCCTGAAAGGAGGCGCGTGATGGATTCGACCGCGCTGCTGATCGCCGCGACGCTGAGCGCCGGCACCGTGCTGGCCATCGCGGCCCTGGGCCTGCTGATCAATGAAAAAGCCGGCATCGTCAACCTGGGCGCCGAGGGCATGATGCTGTGCGCCGCCATCGCCGGCTTTGCCACCGTGGTGCACACCGGCAACAGCTGGCTGGGCTTTGCGGCCGGCATGGCGGCGGGGGCCTTTCTCGCGGCGATCTTCGGCGTGCTGGTGATCTGGCTCAACACCAACCAGTACGCGACCGGCCTGGCGCTGAGCCTGTTCGGCGGCGGGTTTTCGGCCTTTGCCGGCATCAAGTACGTGCAGGAGAAACTGCCCGAGCAGGCGCACTACCCGATTCCCTTCCTGGCCGACGTCCCGCTGCTGGGCCCGGCGCTGTTCCGCCAGCACCCCATGGTCTATATCGCGATGGCGCTGACGGCCGGGCTCATCTGGTTTTTGTACCGCACGCGCGCCGGCCTGGTGCTGCGCTCGGTCGGCGAAAGCCCTGAATCGGCGCATGCGCTGGGCTACCCGGTGCGGCGCATACGCCTGGCGGCCGTGGTGGCCGGCGGCGCGCTGTGCGGCCTGGCCGGCGCCTATGTGTCGGTGGCCTACACGCCGCTGTGGGTGGAGGGCATGATCGCCGGCAAGGGCTGGATCGCGCTGGCGCTCACCACCTTCGCCACCTGGCGCCCGGCACGGGTGTTGCTTGGCGCTTACCTGTTCGGCGGCGTGACCATGCTGCAGTTCCACCTGCAAAGCCTGGGCGTGAACGTGCCCACGCAGTTTTTGAGCATGCTGCCCTACCTGGCCACCATCGTGGTGCTGGTGCTGATTTCGCGCAACCCGCTGTGGATTCGCGTCAACATGCCCAGTTCCATCGGCAAGCCGTTTTACCCCGGCGCATGAGAGCCTGCCCCGGGTTTCCGCCGCATAATTGCATTTTTTCCGCGCACCCTGTTTTACTTTCTTCACCTTCCTTCCACGAAAGCGAGATGACATGACTGACCTGCAAAAACGTTCCCTGCTCAAGCTGGCGGCCCTGTCCGCAGTGGCTGCGGCGGCCCTGGTGGGCTGCGGCAAAAAGGAAGAGGCCGCCCCGGCAGCTCCCGCCGCCGCGCCCGCGGCTTCGGCGCCCGCCGCCAAGGCCGAGCCCCTGAAGATCGCTTTCGCCTACGTCGGCCCGGTGGGCGACGGCGGCTGGACCTATGCGCACGACAACGGCCGCAAGGCGGTGCAGCAGGCCTACGGCGACAAGGTCATCACGAGTTTTGTCGAAAAAGTGCCCGAGTCGGCCGACGCCGAGCGCGTGATCCGCGACATGGCGGCCCAGGGCAACAAGCTGATCTTCGGCACCACCTTCGGCTACATGGAACCCATGCTCAAGGTCGCCGGCGACACCAAGGACGTGAAGTTCGAGCACGCCACCGGCTACAAGCAGGCCGACAACATGCGCACCTATGACAGCCGCACCTACGAAGGCGCCTACATGGCCGGCGTGATCGCCGGCAAGATGAGCAAGACCGGCACGCTGGGCGTGGTCGGCTCGGTGCCGATTCCCGAAGTCGTGCGCAACATCAACAGCTTCACGCTGGGCGCGCAGTCGGTCAACCCCAAGGTCAAGACCAAGGTGGTGTGGGTCAACGAATGGTTCAACCCGCCCAAGGAAACCGAAGCCGCCACCGCCCTGATCAACGGCGGCGCCGACGTGCTGTTCCAGAACACCGACTCCTCCGCCGTGCTGCAGACCGCCGAAAAAATGGGCAAGCGCGCCTTCGGCTGGGACTCCGACATGACCGCCTACGGCCCCAAGGCCCACCTGGCCTCAGCCGTGATCAACTGGGGCCCTTACTACGTCAAGGCCGTGGGTGAGGCGCTGGACGGCACATGGAAAGGCAACACCGCCGCCTGGTGGGGTGTCAAGGAAGGCGCGATCGACATCGTGTCGATTGCCGCGGACGTGCCCGACGACACCAAAAAACGCATCGACGAAGTCAAGGCCGGCCTGAAGGACGGCAGCTTCTCGATCTGGAAAGGCCCTATCACCGACAACACCGGCAAGGAGCTGCTGGCGAAAGACGTGGTGGCTGATGACAAATTCCTGGGTGGGCTGAAGACGTATGTGAAGGGTGTTGAAGGCAAGGTTCCAGGTAACTGATGCTTCGCTTTCCCTTGGGAGGGTGGGCTATTGCTCCCTCTCCCTCTGGGAGAGGGCAGGGGTGAGGGCCAGCGGCGATTGCAAAGCCGATGCGGCATGCCACCGCACCGGCCCCCATCCCAACCTTCCCCCAGCGGGGGAAGGAGTAACACGCTGCCTTCGGGCAGCTTTTTTGTTTAGGGAGCCGACATGACTTTTTCCGTCAAACCCATCGCAGCGGATCGCCTGCCCGAGCTGCTCAGGCGCATGCCCAAGGCCGAGCTGCACATGCACATCGAGGGCTCGCTGGAGCCCGAACTGATCTTCGCGCTGGCCAGCCGCAATGGCGTGGCCATCCCGTACGCCAGCGTCGAGGAGCTGCGCAGCGCCTACGCCTTCACCAACCTGCAGAGCTTTCTCGACATTTACTACGCCGGCGCCAGCGTGCTGATCACCGAGCAGGACTTTTACGACATGGCGCAGGCCTACCTGCGCAAGGCCGCCGCCGACAACGTGGTGCACACCGAGATGTTCTTCGACCCGCAGACGCATACCGCGCGCGGCGTCAGCATGGAGACCGTCGTCAAGGGCCTGCACCGCGCCTGCGTGGACGCGCAGGCCGAGCTGGGCGTCAGCGCTTCGCTGATCCTGTGTTTCCTGCGCCACCTGAGCGAGGAGGATGCGTTTGAGACGCTGGAGCAGGCCTTGCCTTTCCGCGACTTGATTCTCGGCATAGGCCTGGATTCCGGCGAGGTCGGCAACCCGCCCGAGAAGTTCGCGCGTGTGTTCGCACGCTGCCGCGAGCTGGGCTTTCACCTGGTCGCCCATGCGGGTGAAGAAGGCCCGCCCGAATACGTCTGGACGGCGCTGGACGTGCTCAAGGTCGAGCGCGTGGACCACGGCGTGCGTTCCAGCCGCGACCCGCTGCTGATGCAGCGCCTGGCCCAGGACCGCATCGCGCTGACGGTGTGCCCGCTGTCTAACCTCAAGCTCTGCGTGTTCCCCGACCTGGCCAGCCACAACCTGCGCGAGTTGCTGGACGCCGGCCTGGCGGCTACCGTCAACTCGGACGACCCGGCCTACTTCGGCGGCTACATGAACGAGAACTTCACGCAGACCTTCGCGGCCACCGGCATGGACGCCCGTCACGCCTACATGCTGGCGCGCAACAGCTTCGAGGCCAGCTTTATCGACGCCCCGGCCAAGGCGCGTTATGTGGACCGCCTCAACGAAAGCTTTGAGCGCTTCAGCTGAACGCGCGGGGTTATTTCCGTCGGCGCCTGCCTCGGCGGCGACCCAAACGTATGATCCGGGTAGAACCCTGAAGCAAGCAAGGACCCCGGGCATGGCCTCCACATCGCAGCCGCATCAAGAGTCTTCCCCCACGCCGCACGGCGCCTGGCCCATTGCCCTCGCCGGGCTGGTGGCGCTGGCCGTCGCCATGGGCATAGGCCGTTTTGCCTTCACGCCGCTCTTGCCCATGATGCTGAGCGACGGCGTGGTCGACCTGCCGACGGCCAGCTGGCTGGCCAGTGCCAACTACTTCGGCTACATGCTGGGCGCCATTCTCTGCACGCTGCAACCCTGGCTGTGGGCGCGCTTCAAGGGGTTGCCCTCGCTGGCCTATTCCTCGCTGGTGCGCGCCGGGCTGGTCGCCACGGGTGTGCTCACGCTGGCCATGGGCTGGCACTTCCCCGCTGCCTGGCCGCTGCTGCGATTCGCAGCGGGCGTCACGAGTGCGGTGGTGTTTGTGTTCACGTCGGGTTGGTGCCTCTCGCAACTGGCCAAACGCGGCGTACCTGCGATGGGCGGCATCATCTACGTCGGCCCGGGCGCCGGCATTGTGGTCAGCGGCCTGTTTGCCACCGGCATGGTGGCCTGGCACTGGACGGCCGCCACGGGCTGGATGCTGTTCGGCGCGCTGTCGTTTGTGCTGGCGGCCCTGGTGTGGCACATCCTGCGCGGCGGCGACGAACGCCTGGTCGCGCTGGCGCCGCGCGCGGCTGCTTTGCCCGGTGCGGCGCCCCAGCACCACGGCCATGCCGAGATGACGCTGCTGACGCTGGCCTACGGCCTGGCCGGTTTCGGCTACATCATCACCGCCACCTTTCTGCCCGTGATCGCGCGCGCGGCCTTGCCGGGCTCGGCCTGGCTGGACATGTTCTGGCCCATCTTCGGCCTGGGCGTGATGCTGGGCGCGCTGCTGGCCACGCGACTGCCGCCGGGCAAGGATTTCCGCCTGCTGCTGGCGGGCTGCTATTTTTTGCAGGCCCTGGGTATCGCGGCCAGCCTCTGGAGCCCCAGCCTCGCGGGCTTTGCCATCGGCAGCCTGATGCTGGGCATGCCGTTTACCGCCATTACCTTTTTTGCGATGCAGGAAGTGCGCCGCCTCAAGCCCGCCACGGCCGCGAGTTTCATGGGCCTGCTGACCGCCACCTACGGCGTGGGGCAAATCCTCGGCCCGCCGCTGGTCGCGGTGCTGCTCAAGCGCACGCCCAGCGCGAGCGCGGGTTTCACCCTGTCGCTGGAGATCGCCGCCGCTTCGCTGCTGGTGGGCGCCGTGATGTACCTGTGGATGGCCAGGGCCTATCCGGTGCTGCCGGCGCTGCCGGCCGGCCCTGCCGCGGTCGGCAAATAAGCACGGCGCTTTCTTTTCAACCCGGGCCGGGCTGCTGCACCAGCGCCATGGCGAACTTGCCGCCGCCCACCGACCAGTCCGAGTAGTCGTTCTCGTGCATGAAGATAAAAACGTCGTCGGGCGCCACACCGGCATTGGCTTTCAGGTTGCGCGCGATGGCCGCGTAAAGCGCGCGTTTCATCGCATCGCTGCGGCCGCGCCGCAGCGTGATCTCGACGACCACCGGTTTGTCCGAGCGCGCCATGCCGTTGAAGGTCCGGTTGAAGAAAAATTGCCGCGCATCGTAGTTGTTCACCATGTTGAAGAGCTCGTCTTCCGGCATCCCTATGCTCTCGACCAGGGCCTGGTGTATGCCGTCGACAATGCCCTGCCGGTGTTCGGTACTGGTGCTCTGGTGGACGTTGGTGCGGATAAAAGGCATGTGATTTTTCCTCAATTAAAGTAAACAGCTGGCGCGAATTCTGCCAATCAGGCGCGGCCCGGCCAAACGATTTGTTGGCATGCTGTATGTGCCATAAACTCACATCATGACGCGCCGCCTCCCACCCCTGAACGCCTTGCGCGCCTTTGAGGCCGCCGCCCGGCTGGGCCGCATGACGGCCGCCGCCGAGGAACTCTCGGTCACGCCCGGCGCCATCAGCCGGCAGGTGCGGCAGCTCGAACAGGCGCTGGGCGTGCCGCTGTTCGAAGGCGCCAAAAACAAGCCGCAGCTGACGGCCGCCGGCGCCTCGCTGCGGCCGGCGCTGTCCGCCGCGCTGGACCAGATGGAAGCCGCCGTGCGCGAGGTCCGTAGCGGCAATGCCGGCACGCTGGACGTGTCCTGCTTCAGCACCTTCACCGTCAAATGGCTGATTCCGCGCCTGTACGGCTTCAACGCGCTGCACCCGGAGACCGAGATCCGGCTCAGCGCGGCCGAACAGGCGGCCGACCTGGATCGCGGCCGCTACGACCTCGCCATCACGGTCGCCGAGCGCGGCGCCCAGGCCTCGGCCACCTTGCTGCCGCTGTTTGTCGAGCGCCTGGGGCCGGTCATGGCGCCCGCGCTGGCGGCGAGAGCGAATGTGCACCAGCCCCAGGACCTGGCCGGCCTGCCGCTGCTGCACACCCGCACGCGGCCCGACGCGTGGCAGACATGGTGCGAGTCACGGGGTGTGGCTTTGCCGGGGCCGGGCGGCCCGGCCTTCGAACACTATTACTTCACGCTGGAAGCCGCGGTGGGCGGTCTGGGTGTCTGCATCGCACCTTGGCACCTGGTGATGGACGACCTGCGCGCCGGCCGCCTGGTGGCGCCGCTGGGCTTTGAGGAAAGCGCCTACCAGTACGTGGCCCTGCGCCGGGCCGGGCCGCATGCGCGGCTGGACAGCTTCTGCGACTGGCTGCAAGCGCAGGCGCGCGAGATGCCTGTGCCTTGAGGCCGAAATCCGTCCGCAAATCCCCTGAAAACCCGCCATCAGCCCTGAACCGCTAAAATCAGGGCCTTCGGCGTGCTGTCCCGGCGCGCCCGCATCCGCTTATCTCCGGGGCCATGTAGAGGACTACCATGTATAAAAACCTCGCGACCCCCGGTCTTTCGGCTTGTGTGGGCGCCTGTTTTATTTATCTTTCTTTCCCTTCGACCTTGCACCTGCAGGTGCCTGCGCAGGCCGCGCCATGAGCTACCAGGTCAAGGAAATTTTCTACACTTTGCAGGGCGAGGGCGCCAATGCCGGGCGGCCTGCGGTGTTCTGCCGCTTTGCCGGCTGCAACCTCTGGTCCGGCCGCGAGCAGGACCGCGCCAGCGCCGTCTGCCAGTTCTGTGACACCGACTTTGTGGGTACCGACGGCACGCTGGGCGGCAAGTTTCGTGATGCCGACGCGCTGGCCGACCGTATTGCCGCGCAATGGCCGGCCGGCGACAGCGCGCACCGCTTTGTGGTGATGACAGGCGGCGAGCCGCTGCTGCAGGTGGACGCGAAACTGATCGCGGCCCTGCATGCGCGCGGTTTCCAGATCGCGGTCGAGACCAACGGCACGATTGCCGCGCCCGAAGGCATAGACTGGATTTGCGTGAGCCCCAAGGCCGGCGCCCCCTGGGTGCAGCGCGCGGGCCAGGAACTCAAGGTGGTCTGGCCCCAGCCCAGTTTTGACCTGGCCGAGCTCGAAGCTGCCGACTTCACGCACCGCTACCTGCAGCCCATGGACAACCCCCAGCGCCAGCAGAACACTGAAACCTGCATCCAGCTGTGCATGGCGCGCCCGGCCTGGCGGCTCAGCCTGCAGACCCACAAGATCACGGGCATCCGATGAAGAAGCTTCCCACGCCAGAACCCATGCGCTGCGAGATCAGCCAGACTTTTTACTTTGACGCGGCCCACACGCTCAAGCGCGCCATCGAGGCCGAAGGCAGCAAGCGTGTGCACGGCCACACCTACAACGCCGAGGTGTTTGTGGCCGGCGAGCCTGACGCCACCACCGGCATGGTGATGGACCTGGGCCTGGTGCGGCGCGAAATCGCCGTGCTGCGCGAGGAACTGGACCACCACCTGCTCGACGACGTGAAAGACCTGGGCCCGCCCACGCTCGAAAACCTCTGCCAGTTCATCTTCCGCAAGCTCGATGCGCGTTTGCCGGGGCTGACCTCGGTGCGCGTCTGGCGCGCCTCGCTGGGTGACGGCTGTCGCGTGAGCCGGTGAACTCTTGTTCCCTCTCCCCCTGGGAGAGGGTTAGGGTGAGGGCCAACGGCGTCCGATACACCTTATCGCGTTTTACATATCGCGGTGCGCATCCGCTGCGGTAACCTAGCCCCCATGAAAGCCTACCGCGCCGCCCTCCTGTATTTCACCGGCCCCGCCCAGGCCGCCTACGAGGCCGACGGCCTGCTGGTGGTGGGGCCTGATGCGCAGGGCCGCCAGGTGGTCCAGGCCGTGGGCAGCTACCAGGCGCTGGCATCGCGCTTTGCCGAGGTGCCCACCGAACACCTGCCGGGCCGCATCATCGCCCCGGGTTTTGTGGACATGCACATCCACTACCCGCAGCTCGACGTGATCGGCTCACCGGCCGACGGCCTGCTGCCCTGGCTGGAGAACTACACCTTCCCCGAGGAAAGCCGCTTCTCGGGCGCCGCGCACAGCGCAGAGGCCGCCGGTTTTTTCCTGGACGAGCTGCTGCGCAACGGCGTCACCACCGCGCTGGCCTTTGCCACCTCGCACCCCGAATCCGTCAACGCCCTGTTCACCGAAGCGCAAAATCGCAGCCTGCGCCTGATGACCGGCAAATGCCTGATGGACCAGAATTCGCCCGAGGGCGTGCGTGACGACACCGCGCAAAGCCTGGCCGACACCGAGGCCCTGATCCAGCGCTGGCATGGCGTGGACCGGCTCGGTTATGCCATCACGCCGCGTTTTGTGCCCAGTTGCAGCGAGGCGCAATTGCGCGGCGCCGGCGAGCTGGCCGCCAAATACCCCGACGTCTGGATACAGTCGCACGTCGCCGAGAACAAGGACGAAATCGCCTGGGTGCGCCGGCTCTATCCAGAAGCGCGCAGCTATTTGAGCGTCTACGAACAGTTCGGCCTGCTGCGCCCGCGCGCCGTCTATGCGCACTGCATCCACATCGACGACGAAGACCGCGCGCTGATGCGCGCCACCGGCACGGCGGCCGCCGTCAGCCCGACCAGCAACCTGTTCCTGGGCAGCGGATTTTTTGACTATGAAGGCGCCGAGCGCGTGGGCTTTCCCTACGGCCTGGCCAGCGACGTGGGCGGCGGCACCTCCTTCAGCCCTTTCCACACCATGCTCGCGGCCTATTACGTGGGCCGCGAGGGGCAGACCAAGCCCGGCCTGTCGCTCACGCCCCAGCAGCTGTGGTGGCAGCACACGGCGGGCGCGGCGCGCGCGCTGGGGCTGGAGGGCGTGGTGGGCAACCTGCAGCCGGGCTACGAGGCCGATTTTGTGGTGCTCAACCCGCAGGCCACGCCGCTGCTGGCGCGCAAGACCGCACTGGCGGCCAATCTGGGCGAATTGCTGTTCGCGCTGATTGTGCTGGGGGATGACCGGGTGATTGAGCGCACGGTGATTTCGCAGGCCAGCGGCGGCTGAACCATCTTGCTCCCTCTCCCTCTGGGAGAGGGCAGGGGTGAGGGGCTTCGGCCTGTGCATGACGCGGTGGTATTTCGTGCGCCGCTGGCCCTCACCCTAACCCTCTCCCAGAGGGAGAGGGGATAAATCGGGGGGAGGGGATAAACGGGATCAGGCCGTCACACTGCTCTGGTTCGGAATTCCCTCCATGGGCGCCTCATCCGTCCCGATCGTGGTCCGCGTAAACGACTCCACCTGCTGGCGCGCGGCCTCGGGGTCGCGCAGCCAGTCGGCGTAAAAGCTGAAGGGGCAGGTGGGTGTTCCCTTGTCGCCGTCGCCCGAGTTGATCATGCCGGTGTAGCCGCGGTGCAGCAGCTTGAACAAGTGGTTTTCCGACTGGCCGTTGCGGCGGAAGTCGCGGATCAGGCTCTTGGACAGCGCCGCGTACTGCACGCCCATTTCCTCTTCGCCGCATTCGCCCAGCGTGCGGCCGTCAAAGCCTATCAGCGCCGAATGGCCGAAATAGGAGTACACGCCGTCAAAACCCGAGGCATTGGCCACCGCCACATAAGTGTTGTTGGCAAAGGCCATGGCCTTGGAGATCAAAATCTGCTGCTCCTTGGCCGGGTACATATAACCCTGGCAGCGCACGATGAGCTCGGCGCCCTTCATCGCGCAGTCGCGCCAGATCTCGGGGTAGTTGCCGTCGTCGCAAATGATGAGGCTGATCTTCATGCCCTTGGGCCCGTCGCTCACATAGGTGCGGTCGCCCGGGTACCAGCCTTCAATCGGCACCCAGGGCATGATCTTTCGGTACTTCTGCACGATCTCGCCCTGGTCGTTCATCAGGATCAGCGTGTTGTAGGGCGCCTTGCGCGGGTGCTCCTCGTGCCGCTCGCCGGTCAGCGAAAACACGCCCCAGACCTTGGCGCGCCGGCAGGCGGCCGCGAAGATTTCGGTCTCAAAGCCCGGCACGGTGGCGGCGTTCTCGTGCATCTCCTTGCTGTCGTACATGATGCCGTGGGTGCTGTACTCGGGGAAGATCACCAGGTCCAGGCCCGGCAGGCCTTTTTTCATGCCTTCGAGCATGCGCGCGATGTTGTTCGCGTTCTCGACCACCTCGGCTTTGGTATGAAGCCTAGGCATCTTGTAGTTGACCACCGCCACGCCGACGGTGTCCTTGCTGCTGGAAATATCGCCGTGAATCATGTTGTGCTCCTTGTGAAGGGCGCCCTCAGTGGCTGATCATCCAGGGGCGCTTGCTGGGGAAGGCCTTGTTGCCATTGGGCGCCGTTAGCGTGGCGCCGCGCTTGCTGCTCGAACAACAACCGCAGCCCGCCGGGTGCTTGAGCCGCGCGTAGTCACCTGAGCGCTTGGGCTCATGGCGCGCGCGCTCGTTGGTATCCATGGCGCGGCGCGCGCCGTCTTCCATCAGCGCCAGCGAGGGTGCGACGGAAAAAATGCGCGCCGCCGGGCCGCCGCAGGCCGGGCAGGCAGCGGCCTGGTTGCGCATGGAGACCGAGCGCAGCGCGTCAAAGCTGCCGCACTGCGGGCAGTCGTAGTCGTAGGTGGGCATGGTGCTTCCCTTGTGTCTCAACGCAGGTCGTGCGACAGCGGCATGCTGATCTTGCCGTCGATGTGTTTGATCGGCCCCGACGCATTCGGGTTGATGTCGAAGTCGAAGATGCCGGTCGGCAGCCATAGCGTGGCGCAGGAGTTCGGCACGTCGACCACGCCGCTGATGTGGCCCTGCACCGGCGCCGTGCCCAGGATGGAATAGGCCTGCGCGCCTGAGTAGCCGAATTTCTTCAGGTACTCGATGGCATTCAGGCAGGCCTGGCGGTAGGCGACGTTCACGTCCAGGTAGTACTGCTTGCCGGCCTCGTCGACCGAGATGCCTTCGAAGATCAGGTAGTCGTCGTAGCGCGGCGTGATCACGCTGGGCTTGAAGATAGGGTTCTTGATGCCGTACTTGGCCATGCCGCCCTTGATCAGCGTGACCTTCATGTGCACCCAGCCGGCCATCTCGATGGCGCCGCAGAAGGTGATCTCGCCGTCGCCCTGGCTGAAGTGCAGGTCACCCACCGACAGGCCCGCGCCGTCGACGTAGACCGGGAAAAACACCTTGGAGCCGCGCGACAAATCCTTGATGTCGCAGTTGCCGCCGTGCTCGCGCGGCGGCACGGTGCGCGCGCCCTCGGCCGCGGCCTTGTCGCGCGCCGCGCCCGTCATCTTGCCCATGTGGGCCGTGCCGGCCGAAGGCGGGTTGGCGAGACCCGTGCGCGTCGGGTCGCTGTCGATCAGCGCCTGCTCGCGCGTGTTCCACATTTCCAGCATGGCCTTGTCGGGCAGGCAGCCGATCAGACCGGGGTGGATCAGGCCGGCAAAGTTCACGCCGGGCACGTGGCGCGAACTCGTGAACATGCCCTTGAAGTCCCAGATCGATTTCTGCGCTTCGGGGAAATGGTCGGTCAAAAATCCGCCGCCGTTCTTCTTGCTGAAGAAACCGTTGAAACCCCAGAGGCTGTCCTGTTTGGCGCCTATGTCCAGCAGGTCGACCACCAGCAGGTCGCCGGGCTCCGCGCCTTTGACGCCGACCGGGCCCGAGAGATAGTGCACGGTGCTCAGGTCGATGTCGCGCACGTCGTCGGCGCTGTCGTTGTTCTTGATGAAGCCGCCGGTCCAGTCGAAGGTTTCCAGGATGAAATCATCGCCCGGGTTGACCCAGCAGGCCATGGGAATGTCCGGGTGCCAGCGGTTGTGGATGTTTTCGTTGAGGGTGGGCGACTTCGTCAGGTCAACCTTGATCAGCGTGTCGGTCATGCCATATCTCCTGGTGGTGGTGAATAAACGGAAAAGAAAGAAAAAATCAGACGGAAAGAAACTGCTTGATGCGCGCCGTGTCGGTGCCGGCGCGGGTGCTTTCATGCACCAGCTGCCCGCCCTCGATGACAAACAGCCGGTCGGCCACGTCCATCGCGAAGCTCAGCACCTGCTCCGACACGACGATCGTGATTTCGCGCATCTTGCGGATCTCGTTGAGCGCGCGCGCGATGTCCTTGATGATGGAGGGCTGTATGCCCTCGGTCGGCTCGTCCAGCAGCAGCACCTTGGGGTTGGTCACCAGCGCGCGGGCAATCGCCAGCTGCTGCTGCTGGCCGCCCGAGAGGTTGCCGCCCTTGCGGCCGCGCATGTCGAAGAGCACCGGGAACAGTGCGTAGATCTCGTCCGGGATCTGCTTGTGTTTGGCGTTCTCCAGGCCCGTCAGGATGTTCTCCTGCACCGTCAGCGTCGGGAAGATCATGCGGCCCTGCGGCACATAGGCCACGCCTTTGGCCACGCGCTGGTAGCTTTCGTCCTTGGAGATGTCCAGGCCGTCGACTTCAATCGTGCCGGACTTGAGCGGCAGGATGCCGATCAGCGACTTGAACAGCGTGGTCTTGCCCATGCCGTTGCGGCCCATGATGGCCACGGTTTCGTTTTTCTTGGCCGAGAAGCTGATGCCGTGCAGCGCCTCGCTCTGGCCGTAGCTGACGTGGAGGTTGTTGACATTGAGCATGGGTGTTCTCCTTAGTGGCCCAGGTACACGTCGATCACGCGCGGGTCGGCCTGCACTTTTTCCATCGACCCCTCAGCCAGGATCTTTCCCTGGTGCATGACGGTCACCTTGTCGGCGATGCGTTTGACGAACTCCATGTCGTGCTCGATGACGATCATGGCGCGGCCCTTGCAGATGCGTTTGAGCAACTCGGCCGTCAGCTCGCGTTCACGCACGCTCATGCCGGCAATCGGTTCGTCCAGCATCAGCAGTTCCGGGTCCTGCATCAGCAGCATGCCTATCTCCAGCCACTGCTTCTGCCCGTGCGAGAGCAGGCCGGCTTCGGTGTCCACCTGGCCGTCCAGGCCGATCTCGGCCGCCACGGCCTGCACGCGGGCCTTGACTTCCTCGCTGCGCTTGAAGAACAGCGCGCCGAACACGCCGCGCCCGCGCGGGAAGGACACTTCCAGATTCTGGAACACGCTGAGGTTTTCGTAGATGGACGGCGTCTGGAACTTGCGGCCTATGCCGGAGCGCACGATCTGGTATTCGGGCAGCTTGGTCATCTCGGCGTTCTTGAACTTGATGCGGCCGTGGCTGGCGCGTGTCTTGCCGCAGATCAGGTCCAGCAGCGTGGTCTTGCCCGCGCCGTTGGGGCCTATGATCACGCGCAGCTCGTTCTGGTCGACGTAGAGGTTCAGGCTGTCGATGGCCTTGAAGCCGTCGAAGGACACCGTGAGGTCTTCGACCGACAGCACAAAGTCCTTGGGGGTCATGGCGGGAGCGATCATGGTGGCGTCCTTGGGTAGTTCAGGTCTGCTGGCCAGTCAAGCCGGCGGGCAGCGTGGGCGTTGCATGTGTCGTCACTGCCGGGGGCGCCATGGGAGGCGCGGCAGGCGGGGCAACTTTCTCCCGGCGGCTGAAGCGCCTGGCCAGCCAGGGCTTGACGCGCTGCGTGTAGACGCCGGCCAGGCCATCGGGGAAGGCCAGCACCACGCCCAGGAACATGCCGGCCATCAGGAACAGCCAGAGGTCGGGGAAGCTCTCGGAGAAATAGGTCTTGCCGAAGTTCACCAGCAGCGCGCCGTAGACCGCGCCCACCAGCGACATGCGCCCACCGACGGCGGCAAAGATCACCATCTCGATGGAGGGCACGATGCCGACCAGCGAGGGCGACATAAAACCCACCTGCAGGGTGAACATGGCACCGCCCACCGCCGACAGCATGGCCGCGAAGCAGAAGGCGAAGACCCGGAACATGGCCACGTCGTAGCCCGAGAAACGCACGCGGTCTTCCTTGTCGCGCATGGCCAGCAGCAGCGTGCCCAGCTTGCTCTTCTGGATCCAGGTGCACAGCACGATGGCACCCAATAGCAGGCCAACGGTGACAAAGTAGAGGATGTACTTGGCGCTGTCGGTGCGGGTGTCCCAGCCCAAGATGGTCTTGAGGTCGGTCATGCCGTTGACGCCGCCGGTGTAGCCCTGCTGGCCGATGATGAGCACCGTGAGGATCAGCGCCACGGCCTGCGTGATGATGGCGAAGTAGACGCCGCCCACACGCCGCTTGAACATGGCGTAGCCGATGATGAAGGCCAGCAGCGTGGGCACGACCAGGATCAGCAGCAAGGTCAGCGGGAAGGACTGGAAGGGCTTCCACCAGATCGGCAGCGCGGTGATCTGGTTCCAGTCCATGAAGTCGGGAATGCCGGGCGTGGACTGGATCTTGGTAGTGATGGGGTCGCTGGCTTCAAGTTTGAGGAACATCGCCATGCCGTAGCCGCCCAGGCCGAAGAACACGCCCTGGCCCAGGCTCAGCACGCCGCCGTAGCCCCACAGCATCACCAGGCCCAATGCAACGAAGGCATAACTCAGGTATTTGCCCACGAGGTTGAGGCGGAACAAATCCAGCGCGAGGGGAAAGGCCACCAGCAGCACCAGGGCCAGCAGGGCGACGTTGCCCAGGCCGTTGCGCACTATCCATTGCTTGAGGCTGTTCATGAAAAACTCCGGTTGTCTAGGAATGCTGTGGAAATAGGGCGAAAGCTCAGCGCCGTACCTTGGAAGCGAACAGCCCCTGCGGGCGCAGCATCAGGATGGTCACGATGGTCATCAGGGTCAGCACCTTGGCCATGGAGCCGGTCATGAAGAACTCGGCAATCGACTGGGTCTGCGCGATGCCAAAGGCCGAGACCACGGTGCCCAGCAGGCTGGCCGCGCCGCCGAAGGTGACGACCAGGAAGGCATCGACGATGTAAAGCGAGCCGCTGGTCGGGCCGGTGGAGCCAATCGTGGTGAAGGCCGCGCCGGCCACGCCGGCGATGCCGCAGCCGATGGCAAAGGTCAGGCGGTCGGTCTTTTTGGTGTTGATGCCGGTGGCATTGGCCATCACGCGGTTGGCGACCGTGGCGCGCACGCGCAGGCCCCAGCGCGACTTGTGCAGCGCGACCAGCACGCCGCAGGTCACCACCAGCGTGAGTGCCATCACGAACAGGCCGTTGATCGGAATGTCCAGGCCGGGCGCCGGCGCCCATGAGCCCATCAGCCATTCGGGCAGCGTGGGGCTCACTTCCTTGGCGCCGAAGGTGGTGCGGAAGATCTGCTGCATGCCCAGCGACAGGCCCCAGGTGGCCAGCAGCGTGTCCAGCGGGCGTTTGTAGAGGTGGCGTATGAAGGCCCATTCGGCCAGCCAGCCGGCGGCGAAGGCGAAGATAAAGGCGGCGGCGATGGCAAACGGAAAGTAGGCCTGCACAAAGCCGGGCGCATAGGTTTCCGACAGATGCGAAAACAGGTAGATGGTGTAAGCGCCTATGGTCATGAACTCGCCGTGCGCCATGTTGATGACGCCCATCTGGCCGAAGATGATGGCCAGGCCCAGGCCCATGAGCAGCAGCACGGAAAACAGGCTGAGCCCGGCAAAGCCTTGCATCAGGCCGATGTTGAGCATTTCGGAAAGGTTCATGGCGGAGCTCCGGTGCGGCGGGTCAATCAAAAAGGCAATACCTCAGTCAAGAAAGCCCCTGCCGGCTCATCCCGCCGCATGGCGGAGTGAACCGGTAGGGGCGCTCACACTTACTGGTAGCCCTTGGGGAAGGGATTGGGTTCGATCAAAGCCGGCGATTCGGCCACCACCTTGAACTGGCCGTCGGCTTGGGCCTGACCGATGCGGGCCTTGCTCCACAGGTGATGGTTTTCATGCAGCTTCACGTAGCCTTCGGGCGCGGTCTTGAGCTCGATGCCGGTGGAAGCCGCGGCGATCTTGTCCACGTCGAAGCTGCCGGCCTTTTCGACCGTGGCTTTCCACAGCCAGGGACCGAGGTAGCCGGCCTGCGTCACGTCGCCGATCACCGCATCCTTGCCGTACTTGGCTTTGAAGGCCGTCACGAAAGCCTTGTTGTTGGGGTTGTCCAGCGACTGGAAGTACTTCATGGAGGCGTAGAAGCCGTTCATGTTCTCGCCGCCTATGCCCAGCACCTCGTCTTCGGTCACCGAGATGGTCAGCAGGAACTGCTTGGCGGCGGTGACGCCTGCTGCTTTCAGCTGCTTGTAGAAGGCCACGTTGGAGCCGCCGACCACCGCGATGAAGATGCAGTCGGGTTTGGCGACCTTGATCTTGTTGATCAGCGAGTTGAAGTTGGTGTGGCCCAGCGGGTAGTACTCTTCACCGACGACCTTGCTGCCGGTGAGGTGGGCTTCGATGTGCTTGCGGCCTATCTTCATCGAGGTGCGCGGCCAGATGTAGTCGGAGCCGACCAGGAAGAAGGTCTTGGCTTTCTTTTCTTTCGAGGCCCAGTCCAGGCCGTAGAGGATTTGCTGCGTGGCTTCCTGGCCCGTGTAGATCACGTTCTTGCTCTGCTCCAGGCCTTCGTAAAAGGTCGGGTAGTAGAGCATGCCGTTTTCTTTTTCGAAGATGGGCAGCACGGCTTTGCGCGAGGCCGAGGTCCAGCAGCCGAACACGGCCGCGACCTTGTCGTTGACCAGCAGCTTCTTGGATTTTTCAGCGAAGGTCGGCCAGTCGGAGGCGCCGTCTTCCTTGATGACCTTGATCTTGCGGCCCAGTACGCCGCCCATGGCATTGATCTGGTCGATGGCCAGCTGCTCGGCCTGGATGGAGCCGGTCTCGGAAATCGCCATGGTGCCGGTGGCCGAGTGCAGCTGGCCCACGGTCACTTCGGTGTCGGTGACGGCCAGCTTGGTGGTGTTGACCTTGGCCGTGGGGAATTGCTGGGCTTGCGCCCAGCCGGGCAGGCCGGCCAGCGGCAGGGCCGCGGCGACGCCCTGCATGAGGCGGCGGCGGTTGATGAAGGAAGATGGGTCGCGATCGTCGTTGGACATGCTGGGCTCCTGCGGTTGGTGAAAAGGTGAACGGTTGAAGAGGTGAAGGCTTGCGTTGAAGTCAGGTGAATCATGTTCACAAGGGGCGCGCATCCCTATACGTCAATCAACGTAGCCACCCTTTTTGGTGCAACGGGCACACTTCTTGCGGAACGCTTTGGGTGCGTTGCCGCAGCCCTACGGCCGTTTGACGGAGACCGCCTTGACCATCGCCACCCAGAAAATTTTCCGTATTCGACGCGAGTACAACGCGTGGGTGGCCGACGAATCCATCGAGGACTACGCGCTGCGCTACACGCCGCGCGGCTTTCGCAAGTGGTCGGAGTGGCGCGTCGGCAACACGGCCTTCGGTGCCATGTCCTTCCTGGCGCTGGAGGCCATAGGCGGCGCCATCGCGCTCAACTACGGCTTCACCAACGCGCTGTGGGCCATCCTGGTGGTGGGGCTGATCACCTTCTTCACCGGCCTGCCCATCAGCTACTACGCGGCGCGTTACGGCGTCGACATGGACCTGCTGACGCGCGGCGCCGGCTTCGGCTACCTGGGCTCGACCATCACCTCGCTGATCTACGCGAGCTTCACCTTCATCTTCTTCGCGCTGGAGGCGGCCATCATGGCGCTGGCGCTGCAGATGTACCTCGACATCCCGATTGCCTGGTGTTACGTGATCAGCGCCGTGGTCATCGTGCCCATGGTGGTCCGCGGCATCACGCTGATCTCGCGCCTGCAGATGTGGACGCAGCCGCTGTGGGGCGTGCTGCTGCTCTTGCCCTACCTGGCGGTGCTCTGGAAGAACCCGCAGGCGTTTTCCGACTTCACGGGCCTCACCGGCCGCACCTCGGGCAGCAGCGAGTTCGACCCGCTCATGTTTGGTGCGGCGGCCACCGTGGCGTTCTCGCTTGTGGTGCAGATCGGCGAGCAGGTGGACTTTCTGCGCTTCCTGCCCGAGAAGACCCATGCGAATCGCCGGCGCTGGTGGGCCGCAGTGCTGATGGCCGGGCCGGGCTGGATAGTCCTGGGCATGCTGAAAATGCTGGGCGGTGCCTTCCTGGCCTTCCTGGTGCTGCAGCACGAGCTGCCGGCCGCCAAAGCGGTGGAACCCACGCAGATGTACCTGGCCGGCTTCGCCTACGTCTTCAGCGACCCGGCCTGGATCCTGGCCGCGACCGTGGTTTTTGTCGTGGTGTCGCAGCTCAAGATCAACCTGACCAATGCCTACGCCGGATCGCTGGCCTGGTCCAACTTCTTCGCGCGCCTCACGCACAGCCACCCGGGGCGCGTGGTGTGGCTGGTGTTCAACGTGGCGATTGCGCTGCTCTTGATGACGCTCGATGTTTTTTCAGCGCTCGAAAAAGTGCTGGGCCTCTACAGCAACGTGGCGATCGCCTGGGTGGGCGCGCTGGTGGCCGACCTCGTCATCAACAAGCCGCTGGGCCTGAGCCCGCCCGGTATCGAGTTCAAACGCGCGCATCTGTACGACATCAATCCTGTGGGCCTGGGCTCCATGCTGCTGGCGACGGTGGTGTCGGTGTTTGCCTATACCGGCGCCATGGGCCCCAAGGCCGAGGCTTTTTCGCCCTTTATCGCGCTGGGCATGGCGCTGGTGCTGTCGCCGCTGCTGGCCTGGCTGACCAGGGGGCGCTATTACGTCGCGCGCAAACCGCAGGCCATGGGCGTGCCGGGCCAGAGGGTGCGCTGCCACGTCTGCGAGAACGCCTTCGAGGCCGAAGACATGGCGAGCTGCCCGGCCTACGGCGCGCCTATCTGCTCTCTGTGCTGCACGCTGGAGTCGCGCTGCCATGACCGCTGCAAGACGCGCTCGCGCGCCGCCGAGCAGGCCGAGGAGTTTTTGAGCAAGCTGCTGCCGAGCGCGCTGTCCAGCCGCGTCAACTTTCGCGTCGGCCACTACATGGTGGTGATGCTCTCGCTGTGCGCGCTGCTGGCCACGGTGATGGGCATGGTCTACATGCAGGAGACCACTTTCCCGCCCTCGGGCGATCTCTCGGGCCTGCTGCGCTCGGCCTTTGTGAAGGTGTTCGCCATGCTGCTGCTGATCGTTGCGGTCTGCAGCTGGTGGGTGGTGCTGGGCAGCGAAAGCCGGCGCATGGCGCAGGACGAGTCCAACCGGCAGAACCAGCTGCTGTCGCGCGAGATCGAGGCGCACCAGCGCACCGACGCGGCGCTGCAGACCGCCAAGGAAGTGGCCGAATCGGCCAACCAGGCCAAGACGCGCTACGTGGCCGGCATGACGCATGAGTTGCGCACACCGCTCAACAGCATCCTGGGTTATTCGCAAATTTTGCTCAAGGGCGAGGCGCTGGCCAGCACGCCGCGCGAAGCCGTGCAAACCATACAGCGCAGCGGCGAGCACCTGCTGCAGCTCGTCGACGGCTTGCTGGACCTGGCGCGCATCGAGGCCGGCCGGCTGCGGCTGGAGCCGATTCCGGTGCCGCTGCCCGACTTCCTCGAAGGCCTGGTCAGTATGGTGCGGCCGCAGGCCGAGGCCAAGGGCGTGGATTTTTTCTACACCCACAGCGGCCGCATGCCGGCCTGGGTGCAGGCGGACGCCAAACGGCTGCGCCAGATCATCATCAACCTGCTGAGCAATGCGGTGATGTTCACCGACACGGGCAGCGTGAAGCTGCACGTGGACTGCCGGCGCGAGGTGATCCGCTTCGACGTGGTGGACACCGGCATCGGCATCGCGCCGCAGGACCAGCAGCGCATCTTCCTGCCCTTTGAGCGCGGCGCCGCGGGCCGCCGCCGCGGCGAGCCGGGCACCGGCCTGGGCCTGACCATCACGGGTCTCCTGACCGCGTTGATGGGCGGCGACCTGAGCCTGCAAAGCGAGCCCGACAAGGGCAGCACCTTCAGCGTGCGCCTGTACCTGCGCGAGATCGACGACCCCGGCCCGATGGCCGACCCGCCGCACCAGATCGCCGGCTTCTTCGGCAAGCGCCGCACGCTGCTGGTGGTCGACGACCAGCCGGTGCAGCGACAGATGCTGGCCGGCATGCTCACGCCGCTGGGTTTTGACGTGACGGAGGCGGCCAGCGGCCTGGAATGCATAGACAGCCTCAAGGACGGCGTGCCCGACGCCATCCTGCTGGACATCAGCATGGACGACCTGGACGGCTGGGAAACCGCGCTGCAGATACGCGGCCGGGGTTATGCCGGCGTGCCCATCATCGTGGTGTCGGCCAATGTGTTCGAGAACCAGGCCTCGCGCCTCAAGGCGGCTGGCTGCCAGGCCTTTGTTGGCAAGCCGGTGCTCGAATCCGAGCTGATGGACGCCTTGCAGCGCCACCTGGGGCTGGAGTGGGTGACCTCGGTGGTTTCGCCCGCGCCGCAGGCGGCCGGCCCGACGGGCGAGAGTTCGCTGGGCCTGCCCGAGGAGGCCCGCGCCGGGCTGATACGTCTGGTGAAGCTGGGCCATGTGCACGGCCTGCATCGCCTGCTGGACCGCGTCGCGGCCGAGGACCCGGCGCTGGCTGCCAGCTGCGCGCGGCTGCGCGGCTTTGTGAGCCGCTGCGAGCTGGAGCTGTTGCTCGATCACTTGACGGAGGGCGTCGATGCTTGAGTCCACCGAGGAGCAACGGCCTGTGGTGCTGGTAGTGGACGACGCCCCCAGCAGCCTGGGCATGCTCTGCGACACGCTGGAAGGCGAGGGCTACACCGTGCTGGTGGCGCGCGACGGAGATTCGGCCCTGCAGCGCCTGGAGCTGGTCGCGCCCGACGCCATCCTGCTGGACGCCGTCATGCCCGGCCTCTCGGGCTTTGACACCTGCCGGCAGATCAAGGCCAACCCCGTGATGGCGCACATCCCGGTGATCTTCATGACGGGCCTGTCGGAGACACCGCATGTGCTCGAAGGTTTTGCCTGCGGCGGTGTCGATTACGTCGTCAAGCCGCTGCGCGCGCAGGAGGTGGTGGCGCGGCTGCACACCCACACGCGCAATGCGCGCATGACGCGGCTGGCGCGCGAGGCCGTGGACGTGGCCGGCTTCGGCGTGGTGCTGGTCGATGCGCGCGGGCGCGTCGCCTGGCGTTCACCCCAGGCCGCCTTGTGGCTGCAAGGCGCCGCGGGCGGGGCGCAGCCCGGGCGCCTGCCCGACGCGGTGTATGCCGCACTGGAGGACGGCAGCGACGAGGTGCTGCTGGCCCTGGCCGGCGTGCAGCTGTCGGTGCGCAACATGGGCCGTGTCGGCATCGGCGAAACCATGCTGCTGCTCGAGCAGCGCGGCGCGAATGCCGCCTCACCCTCGCGCCTGGCCAATGCCGCGCTGACGCCGCGCGAAACCGAGGTGCTCTCCTGGCTGGCCAAGGGCAAAACCAACCGTGACATCGGCGACATCCTGGGCATGAGCCACCGCACGGTGAACAAGCACCTGGAGCACATCTTTGAAAAGCTCGGCGTCGAGACCCGGGCGGCGGCCGCGGCGCTGGCCACCGGGCATGTGTTTTGAGTGTTTTTTCATGGTGGGCGGGTGCTGGCTGCTCCTGAATCCATAGCGAGAGGGCACCCCAATCCGGGCGGCCGTCCGGCTTGCCTACAATCGGGGAACAGTGAGGAGTTCCCCCGAATGAGCATCAAGAGCGACAAATGGATACGCCGCATGGCGGAAACCACCGGCATGATCGAGCCCTTCGAGCCCGGCCAGATACGCGCCGCCGCCGGCGGCCAGAAGATCATCAGCTACGGCACCAGCAGCTACGGCTACGACATCCGCTGCGCGCCCGAGTTCAAGGTCTTCACCAACATCCACAGCACCGTGGTGGACCCGAAGAACTTCGACGAGAAAAGTTTCGTCGACTTCCACGGCGACAGCTGCATCATCCCGCCCAACAGCTTCGCGCTGGCCCGCACCGTCGAATACTTCCGCATCCCGCGCAACGTGCTGACGATCTGCCTGGGCAAAAGCACGTACGCCCGCTGCGGCATCATCGTCAACGTCACGCCCTTTGAGCCCGAGTGGGAAGGCTACGTGACGCTGGAGTTCTCCAATACCACGCCGCTGCCCGCCAAGATTTACGCCGGTGAAGGCTGCGCCCAGGTGCTGTTCTTCGAGAGCGACAAGGACGACGTCTGCGAAGTCAGCTACAAGGACCGCGGCGGCAAGTACCAGGGACAGGTGGGCGTGACGCTGCCCAAGGCCTGAGCCTGAGTGGGTTCTGGTCGAAAAAAAGCCTGTTTTTCGCGTGACGAGATGTGATACAAAGATTCAACTTGCCGCGAGGATTTAATCTATGCGCCCATCGACAGCACTGCACACTCACCGTGAAGCCATTCGCGCTATCGCTTTGCGCCATCGGGTGACCAACGTGCGCGTGTTTGGCTCGGTCGTGCATGGTGATGACATTGAGGGTAGTGATCTTGACATTCTGGTAGAGCCGACGGCAGAGACCACCATGATGGACATTGCCAAAATTCAGTTTGAACTGGGGCAGTTACTCAGCGTTGCGGTGGATGTGCTCACGCCCAGGGGTTTGCCTGCAAAGTTCCGTTCTCAAGTGATTGCCGAGGCTCAGCCACTGTGAGCAAAACAGACGCTCTGCGGGCTATGGACTATCTGGCTCACATTGTGGAAGCCATAGACCGCATTGACCGCTATGTGGACGGTGTGACGGAGTCGTCCTTTCTCTCGGATGAAAAGACGCAAGATGCCGTAGTGCGCAACTTCGAAGTTTTGGGTGAGGCTGCCAACAATATTGAAAAGCTGCACCCGGCTTATGCCAAAGAACACGCCGACGTACCCTGGGCCGTGATGTACACCATGCGCAACCGGGTGGCGCATGGCTATTTCAAGGTTGACTACGAGTTGGTGTGGAAGACCATTTGTGCTGATTTGCCGGAATTGCGCGCGCAGGTGGCCGCACTACTGGACGCCTCAAAAAATTGAGGGCCGGACTCGGCCTTCGCCCCGGCCCCGCAGTCCACCTTACTTGACCAGCAACACCGGCGTATCGCTCTCAGCGACCACCCGCTGCGCCACGCTGCCGATCAGCGCGCGGCTCAGCAAACCCTGGCCGTGCGTGCCCATGACGATCAGGTGCGCTTTCTCGCGTTTGGCGGCGCGCAGGATTTCGGCGGTGGGTGAGCCGACCACGGCGACGGTCTTGAACGCCATCTTGTGGCGCTTGAGGAAGCGCTCTATGGGTGCCAGCACCTTTTGCGATTCTTCGGCGTGGTAGGCGGCGACGTTGGCGGCACCCAGCATGCTTTTGACTCGGCCGGGGACCGGCGCCTGCACGTTGACCACCACAACCTCACCTTCGGCGCCGGCGAGGTCTTCATGGTTGACCAGGAAGGCCAGGGCTTTTTTGGTGTACTTGCTGCCATCGGCAGCGAACAGAATCTTCATGCTTTTATCTCCGGTTTGAACGGGACAGCGTAACACCGACGCCGCCATTGCGGTGTAGGTGAGCGCCTGCTTGCCCGGCCCGCTCAGGCCAGCGCCGTGCGCGCGGCGGCCAGGTCCCAGCCGGCCCAGCCGCAGCTTTTGAACAGCACCGGCCCATCGGGTTTTTTCATGTCCTGGCGTATCACCTCGCCCAGGCTGGCGAAGCGGGCCACGTCCAGGCCGGCCTGCAGCAGGTCGCCGGCCTCATGCACGGCGTCGGGGGTGTCGACCAGCACGCTGCCCTGCGCCGCGACGTACTGGCACAGCGCCGCGCTCAGTTCCACCATGGCCGGCGTGTAGGCGCCGACGGCGCTGATGAAACCGTCGTCGCGCGGCAGGGCGCTGAGCACCACGCCGCCGGCGGGCGTACAGGTGGCGGCCAGCGGGCAGTCGGCCAGCGCCGCGTCGGCGTCGGGCACGACGCGGCCGTTCAGGCCCAGCGATTGCGCATGCTGCGCCAGGGCCTGGGCGCTGGCGTGGCTGCGCGAGGTGATGCGGAATTCGCGTACGCCCAGACCTTGGGCAAAAGCTTCGAGGTGGGCCACGCCCTGCACGCCGGCGCCCACGATCAGCATGGGCCCGCGCGTGTTGGGCGCCAGCCGCTGGGCGGCCAGCAGCGAGACGGCGGCGGTACGCCTGGCGGTGACGGTGGGGCCGTCCAGCATCAGCCGGCGACGGCCGCTGGCCACGTCGAACACCACCACGTCGCCCTGGATGACCGGCAGGCCGGTGCCGGTATTGGCGGGGGTCAGGGTGATGAGCTTGGCGATCGCGGTGCGGGCGTCCAGCGCCGGCATCACGAAGAGGCTTCCGCCGCCGGGCAGGGCCTGCACCACCCGCTGCGGCACCTGTACCGACTCGTCCTTGAGCAGGCGTATGAGTTCGGTGACCAGCAGCGGGTAGGGTAGCCGCGCGGCGGTCTGTCCGGCGTCCAGCGAGGTGGGATACGGGTGGAGCGTCATGCCTGCGATGGTAAGCGGGATGGCCCGCAAAGTGGTGGATGGACTGGCGCCTCGGCCGAATGTCACGAAAGGTTTTTATCCTACAGCGCGACGGGCAAGGCGCCGAATGGACTATTGCAATGCCGCCCTAGGATGGTGTAACCACCGGGAGGGTTGCCATGTTTTCTGACCACTTGCGAAAAATCGACGAGATGCCTTACAAGACGATGCTGGGGATAGCGGCGGGTCTTGTCATTCTTTGCCAGCTGGCCGCCATGGCCTTTGTGGCCGATTCGCAGGTCGCCAAAGCCAAGCTGCGCGACGAGCAGCGGCGGGCGGAACTCGTGGCGATCGCGCATTGCATGGAAACCAGCGCCGGCGTCGCGCGCCAAAACTGCATCCAGCAGGCCCGCACCGTCGTTCCTGCCTCACCACAGCCGGCGGTCGACAGCGCGCCCAAGGCGCCGGCCTATGCCGATGCGTCCGCCTCCGCGGGCAGCGCGATGCCGGCCCGCCCGGTGCGTACGCCGCAGGGCTTTATGGCCGCATCCTTCGCCGTCCGCTAGCGTTGGCTGTTGTCAGGCCCGCGTAGGGCCTCGGCGGTTAGCATTCACTCACGATGCAACCGTCACGTCCTCTTTCACGCCTGTACCAGCCGCGCAACCCGCTGTTCTGGCTGATGCTTACGCTCAACAGCCTGTCGCCGCTGCTGGCCTGGGTGGTGCATAACCGTCCGCTGAACGCCTGGGCCACGCTGCTGCTCACCGGCTTCGCCGTGGGCAATGCCATCCTTGGTACTTTTTTGCTGTGGCGGCTGCTGCGCGACGACCCTGCCGTGCCCGCGCGCGACGGTAAAACCGGCCCGGACGCTAGCTGACGGTTCCCGCGCCTTTGGCGATGTCATGCGTCGTTGACAGCGCCGTTGCCAGGGCGAGCCGCAGCCCGCGTACCGTCTCCTCGAGCGGCAGGCTGGGCGCGCCCTGTTCGGGCACATAAGGCACATGGATGAATCCGCCGCGTGTGCGCTTGAAACCGCGCTTCGTGGCCAGCGCATGCATGAGCCCATAAAACACGTGGTTGCAGACAAAGGTGCCCGCGGTCTGCGACACCTCGGCCGCCACACCCGCCGCCTGCAGCGCCTGCAGCATGGCCTTGATCGGCAGGCTGCTGAAATAGGCCGCCGGCCCGTCCGGCGCCACCGGCGTGTCGACAGGCTGGCCGCCGGCGTTGTCGGGAATGCGGGCGTCGTTGACGTTGATGGCGACGCGCTCCAGCGAGATCGCGCCGCGCCCGCCGGCCTGGCCGACGCAGATCACCAGCGCCGGCTTGTGCAGCTGAAGCAGCCGCACGAGTTCTGCGATGGAGTCCTGAAATACGGTGGGCAGTTGCGCCGCCACCACGAGGTGGCCGCCTATGCGCTTGCCGCCCAGCGCCTTCACCGCCATCCAGCTGGGGTTGAGGGGCTGGCTGCTGTGCCCGGTATCGCCAAAGGGATCGAAGCCGGTCAGCAGGACCCGGGGAAGTGAAGAGGCGGAGGATGCGGGCATGCGCCATTGTGAAGGCGGCGGCGTTTTGGCTACCATGGCCCCCATGAATACCCCCGCATCCGATCCCGACCTTTCCGCGCTGGTCGCCGACCTGACGCGCGCGCGCCTTGAAGCCCAGCCGCTGCCCTGGCCCGCCGCCGTGCCGGCCGACGTGCCGCTGGCCTATGCCGCCGCGCTGGCCGTGCGCGCCGCGCGAAGTGCCCAGGGCGACAGCCCGGTCGGCTACAAGGTCGGCTTTACCAACCGCACCATCTGGCCGCGCTACGAGGTCTATGGCCCTATCTGGGGCACGGTATGGCGCAGCAGCCTGGCGCATGTCGATGCCGCTGGTCCCAACGAAGGCGTGCTGTCGCTCAAGGGCCTGTGCGAGCCGCGCATAGAACCCGAGGTGGTGTTCGGCCTGCGCGAAGCGCCGCCGCCCGATTGTTCGGCGGAGCAGCTGGTGGCGGCCGTTGACTGGGTCGCGCACGGCTATGAAATCGTGCACACGCATTTCCCGGGCTGGAAGTTCAGCGCCGCGCAAGCTGTGGCCGACGGCGGGTTGCACGGCCGGCTGCTGGTGGGCCATGCCGTGAAGCTGCCGGCCGGCACGGCGCCCGAGGCGCTGATCGCATCGCTTGCCCGCCTGAAGCTCAGGCTTTACGGCGACGGCGTGCTCAAGGACGAGGGTGTGGGTGCCAATGTGCTGGACGGCCCGGTGCAGGCGCTGCTGCATTTTGTGCGGGAGCTGCGCGCCACGCCGGACGCGCCGGCTTTGCGGGCCGGCGACGTCATCACCACCGGCACGCTGACCGATGCCTGGCCGGTGCAGGCAGGGCAGACCTGGCATACCGAAATCGAAGCGTCCGGGCCGGTCGCCGGCGCGCTCAAGGGGCTGGCGGTCCGGTTCGAATAGCCGGGACCTTATTTTTTGATCACGGCGCCGGTTTCGCTGTCGAACTTCACGACGCGCACCTGGCCGTTCTGGCCGGGGAAGTCGTCGAACACTGCGCGCACCAGGTAGGGCACCACCAGCGGCAGGTCGCCGCTGCCGCCTTCGTAGACGGCGCGTGATTCAAACACCGTGCGCGGCGGCTTGCCGGGCGGCGTGCCCTGGGTGTCGAGCAGCCGCAGGCGCAGGCTGTTGGTGTACACCGTCATGCTGACCGGCCGGTCGCCCACGTAGCGCGGCCCGAAGGGGTCGGGCACCCAGCCGCCGCCGTAGAGGCGGCCCGCGGCGTCGCGGTAGGGCGGCAGGAACACCATGTTGTCCTGGTAAATCGGCTGCATCCAGGTTTTTTCCTCGCTGCGGCTGCTGGCCGCCACGTCGACCTGCAGCCGCCCGGCCTGGCCTTCAGCCGCGCGCTTGAGGCCGCGTTTTTCGAGCTCGGCCTGCACATACCCTTCGTAGGTGGCTTGTTCCAGCTGCCGCGTGGTGTCCACCGGCGTGATGTAGCTGAAGGTGCTGCCCACCGCGTCGGCGGGCCACTGGTTGAAGCTGGTGACGCGCGTCGTGATGGGGCTGGCGCAGGCCGTGAGCAGCATGGCCAGCAGCAGCGCCAGGGCCAGGCGCGGCGAACGGAACAACACGGACAACACGGCGCCGGCGCTGCGCCGCGGGCCGTGGCTTGCGGGCGAGGGGTGGGTCAAAATGTTCATGAGGAGTGGATACACCAGGGTTCAATTTTGTTCCGCCGCGCAGCGCCGCTCAAGTAAAGTCGGCGCATGCGCTGACACGCGCCCGGGGCCCGGGATGGGGTCTCGGCCGGCAGGGTCAGGCAAGTATTGCACGGCACAAGGGGGACAGCATGAAATGGGAAGGCAATCGCGAATCCGACAACGTGGAAGACCGGCGCGATGACGGCGGCGGCGGAGGCGGCGGTTTTGGCTTCGGCGGCCGCAGCATAGGCATAGGCACCATCGTGGTGGCGCTGGTCGGCGGCTGGATTTTCGGCATCAACCCGCTGACCATCCTGGGGCTGCTCAGCGGCGGCGGGCCGCCGGCCCAGGTGCAGCAGCAGGGCCCGGCCCACAAGCCGCCGGCTGACGACCGCATGGCGAAATTTGTCTCCACCGTGCTGGCCGACACCGAGGACGTCTGGACCGAGGTCTTCGCCAAGGGCGGCGGCACTTACCAGAAACCCCGGCTGGTGCTGTTCCGCGGCGCCACGCAGACCGCCTGCGGCCAGGGCCAGGCCGCCATGGGGCCGTTTTACTGCCCAGGTGACCAGAAGGTTTACATCGACCTCGGTTTTTACGAAACCCTGCGCAGCCGCCTGGGCGCGCCCGGCGACTTCGCCCAGGCCTACGTGATCGCGCACGAGGTGGGCCATCACGTGCAGAACCTGCTGGGCATCAGCGCCAAGATGGACCAGATGCGCGGCCGCGTCAGCAGGGCCGAGTACAACGCCCTGAGCGTGCGGCTGGAGTTGCAGGCCGACTGCTTTGCCGGCGTCTGGGCGCACAACGCGCAGAACGCCCGCCAGATCCTGGAGCAGGGCGACGTCGAGGAAGCCATGAACGCGGCCGCCAAAATCGGCGACGACGCCCTGCAGCGGGCCGGCGGCGGCGCGGTGGTGCCCGAAAGCTTCACCCACGGCACCAGTGCCCAGCGCCAGCGCTGGTTCGACACCGGCTTTAAGACCGGCAGCGTCAAGGCCTGCGACACCTTCAGCGCCCGGAATTTATAGCCTGAACGGTGCTTTCCTTTGCTGGTGGTCTTGTGGTGCTATAAACTTCATAGCGATTGGCGGCCAAAACCGGCCTCGGCGGCCGGCGCGGAATAGCCATGGCGCCCTCAAGGGCCGGCAAAACCGGCCAATTCGCCCAAAGTGCGACAATAGCGGGCTGAGGAAGCTCTGCACAAAGCCTTGCCCCGCGGTCCAGACCGCGCGGGACCCGGGCGGTCTGCGGCGTTACCTTTCCCGCCAATGGCTGTGCTGTTGGCTTGCAATACGCGCCTTGGCAATCCCATCCCCGACCGCGCGCTACTACCGCAACAGTTACCCGCTAGTGTTAGGCAGAGCTTTCTTATGACATCCTCTTTTTCCAATCTTTCGCTGGCCGAACCGCTGGCCCGCGCCGTCGCCGAGATGGGCTACGAAACCATGACCCCCATCCAGGAACAGGCCATCCCGGTCGTCCTGCAGGGTAAAGACGTCATGGGCGCCGCGCAGACCGGCACCGGCAAGACGGCAGCCTTCGCCTTGCCGCTGCTGCAGCGCATGATGAAGCACGAGAACCCCTCCACCTCGCCCGCCCGCCACCCGGTGCGCGCGCTGGTGCTGCTGCCCACGCGCGAACTCGCGGTGCAGGTGGCCCAGCAGGTCGAGCTCTACGCCAAATACACCAACCTGCGCAGCACCGTGGTGTTCGGCGGCATGGACATGAAGCCGCAGACGGCCGAGCTCAAAAAAGGCGTGGAAGTGCTGGTGGCCACGCCCGGCCGCCTGCTGGACCACATCGAAGCCAAGAACGCGGTGCTCAACCAGGTCGAATACGTGGTGCTCGACGAGGCCGACCGCATGCTGGACATCGGCTTCCTGCCCGACCTGCAGCGCATCCTGAGCTACCTGCCCAAGCAGCGCATCACCTTGCTGTTCTCGGCCACCTTCTCGCCTGAAATCAAGCGCCTGGCCTCCAGCTACCTGCAGGACCCGGTCACCATCGAAGTGGCGCGTTCCAATGCCACGGCTTCCACCGTCGAGCAGCACTTCTACAGCGTGGGCGCCGACGACAAGCGCCGCGCGCTGCACCAGATCCTGAAAGAACGCGGCATGAAGCAGGCCTTCGTGTTCGTCAACAGCAAACTGGGCTGCGCACGCCTGGCCCGCTCGCTGGAGCGCGAGGGCCTCAAGACCACCGCGCTGCACGGCGACAAAAGCCAGGACGAGCGTCTCAAGGCGCTGGACGCCTTCAAGAAAGGCGAAGTCGACCTGCTGGTCTGCACCGATGTGGCCGCGCGCGGCCTCGACATCAAGGACGTGCCGGCGGTGTTCAACTTCGACGTGCCCTTCAATGCCGAAGACTATGTGCACCGCATCGGCCGCACCGGCCGCGCCGGCGCCTCCGGCCTGGCCGTGAGCTTTGTGGCGCCCAGCGACCAGCGTCTGGTGGCCGACATTGAGAAACTGATCAAAACCAAGATAGAACTCGAGCCCATCGAGTTTGAAGAGAACAGCCCACGTGCCAGTGACGGCCGCATCAACGACGGCCGCCGCATGTACCGCGAAAACGAGGACGGCGGCAGCCCGCGCGAGGCCCGCCCCCCGCGCGAGCGCCGCGAATACACGCCGCACCGCCAGCCGGCCGCGCAGCGCGACCCCTTCTTCGACCAGCCCTACGAAGCCACGGCCGCACCCGAAGCCCAGCCCGCCTGGGAAGCCGCCGCCAAGGCCGCGCCCGCGCGCAGCGGCGTGTCGGCCAACATCAAGCCCAAGAAAAAAGTCGCGGCGCTGTTCAAGAACCAGTCCACGGTCTAAACCGCCGGTTAAATACCTACCGCCCCGGGCGCCGTCGGTTCACGCCTACGGCTGATAGCGGGGCTGTCCGGTGCGGGGTGCGCACCCCGGCTTTTACGCTGTCCGCATGATGGCGAAACCCGATCCGCAGCTGAAGCCTTCACCCCAGCCTTCGCCTTTACCGGTCTTGGGGCTTCCCGCGCTTTTCGCCCCCTTCCTGAGAATCTTTCGCCCCTTGAGGCGCGCCGTCGACCACTGGGTTGACGCCGGCGGCATGCGCATGAGCGCGGCCATGTCTTTCTACGGCATCCTGAGCCTGGCGCCGCTGCTGGTCCTGCTGGTTGCCGTGCTGGGCTGGTGGCTGGACCGCGCCTACCTTGAGACCAGCCTCGTCGACCAGATCCGCAGCGTCATCGGCGCGCAGGGCGCCCAGGTGGTGCAGCAGGCGCTGTCCAGCGCGCAGGCGCCTTCGGAGGGCATCACGGCCTCGCTGCTGGCGTTTGCGCTGCTGCTGTTCGGCGCCACCGGCGTCTTCGTGGAACTGCAGGACGCGTTTGAGCGACTGTGGCGCCAAGGCAGCGGCGAGGTGCCGCAGCAGAAGTGGTGGCACGGTGCTTCGGTGCGCCTGCGCGGGGTGGCCTACATCCTGGCCTTTGGTTTCCTGTTGCTGGTCTCGCTGGTGATCTCGACCTTCCTGGGCCTGCTCTCGGGCTGGGCCGGCAGCTACCTGCCGATCGAAAAAGTCGCCTGGGTCCTCAACGAGGTCGTGTCTTTCGGTTTTTGTGTGCTGCTGTTTGTGGCGCTCATGAGAATCAGCGTGGGCCCCAAGCCTTCTTTACGCTATCTGGTGATGGGTGCCGCCGCGGGGGCCATCCTGTTTGCGGTCGGCAAGCACCTGATGGCTTTTTACCTCTCGACCGCCGCCGTGGTGTCGGCTTATGGCGCGGCCGGCTCGCTGGTGGTGATCCTGATGTGGATCTACTTCTCGTCGGCCGTGCTGCTGCTGTCCGCCAGCGTGGCGCGCGCCTGGGCAGACGAAGCGCGTGAGCCGCCGCCGGTTTCAGCCTGATTTGCCGGGTTTTTGCGCCTGTTCGCAGGGCACGGCGACCAGTTCAAAGCTGCCGGCCCGCACCCCCAGTTTGGCCGCCGTAAGGCAGCCGCCCCAGACACAACCGGTGTCCAGCGGCAGGGTGTTCTTATGCAAGCGCGGCGCGCCGCCGTCCTTGGCCAGCGTGGACCAGTGGCCAAAGGCCAGCGGTGTGCCGGCGGTTTGGCGCCCCGGCACGTCAAACCACGGCAGGTAGCCGGCAGGCGCATCGTCGGCGCCTTCGGTGCTGCCGAATTCCATCACCCCTTCGGGCGTGCAAAAGCGCAGGCGCGTGAGCGCGTTCACCACCACGCGCAGCCGGTCGGCGCCCTGCAGGCTGTCGTCCCAGTGGTCCGGGGTGTTGCCGTACATGGCGCTGAAGAAGCCCTTGAGGTCGCCGCTTCGCAGCACCTGTTCGACTTCAGCCGCCAGTGCCATGGTCTGCGCCACCGTCCACTGCGGCAGCACGCCCGCGTGCACCATCAGCCAGCCGTGGCGGTGCAAGGCCATGGCGCGGTGGCGCAGCCAGTCGAGCAGCGTCTCGCTGTCTTTGGCCTGCAGGATGTCCTGCACCGTGTCCTTGCGGCCCGGGGGGCGTGCGCCCTGCCACAGGGCGAGCAGGTGCAGGTCGTGGTTGCCCAGCAGGCACTGCGCCGCGTCGCCCAGGGCCGCCAGGCGGCGCAGCACCTTGAGCGAGTCGGGGCCGCGGTTGACGAGGTCGCCCAGGACGTAGAGCGTGTCGCGGCTGGGCGAGAAATCGATCTTGTCCAGCAGCCGCCCCAGGGGTGCGTCGCAACCCTGCAGGTCGCCGATACAGTACATTGACATGTGTTTATTTTGCGCCAGGCCTTTCCTAATCTATGGACTTTTTGCTGATTGCTTTTTTGACGCTGCTCAACGGCGTTTTTGCCATGTCGGAGATGGCCCTCGCCTCCAGCCGCAAGGCCAGGCTCACGGCCATGGGGGAATCCGGCGACAAGGGCGCGCAGGCGGCCCTGGGCCTGCTCGACAACCCCACGCAGTTCCTTTCCTCGGTGCAGGTCGGCATCACCTCCATCGGCATGCTCAACGGCATTATTGGCGAGGCGGCCTTCAGCAGCGGCCTGGCGACCTGGATCCAGACCTTCGGCGTGCGGCCGCGTGTCTCCGAGATCACCGCCACCGCCCTGGTGGTGACCATCATCACCTTCATCACCATCGTCTTCGGCGAGCTGGTACCCAAGCGCATAGGCCAGCTCTACCCCGAAACCGTCGCGCGCCTGGTGTCGCGGCCCATGATGTGGGTGGCCACCGGCTTCAAGCCCTTTGTGCGGCTGCTGTCCATCAGCACGCAGGCGGTGCTCAAGCTGCTGCGCATCGACAACACGGCCGGCCGGGCCGTGACCGAGGAGGAAATCGCCGCCAGCCTGGAGGAGGGCGTGGACGCCGGCCTGATTGAAGAGCATGAGCACCAGATGGTGCAGAACGTGTTCCTGCTCGACGACCGGCTGCTCACCTCGCTGATGCTGCCGCGCTCCGACATCGAATGGCTGGACGCCTCCGACACCGTGGCCCAGGCCATCGACAAGGCCGGCGCCACCGGCCATTCCTGGTACCCGGTGTGCCGCGGCAGCCTGGACGACGTGGTCGGCGTGGTCAACGTGGCCAAGCTGCTCGCGTTGCGCGGCCAGATCCAGCCCGTCGCGCCAGGCAAGGGCCAGAGCCCGGGCGCCGTGCCCTCGGTGACCGACCGCATTGGCGCGTACGCGGTGCCGGCGGTGTTCGTGCCGGAAACGCTGACCGGCATGGAGCTGCTGGAGCAGTTCCGGGCGCGTTCCACCCGCATCGTGTTTGTGGTCGACGAATACGGCGTGGTGCAGGGCCTGATGACGCCCATGGACATGCTGGAGGCCATCACCGGCGAACTGCAGCCCGGCGCCCAGGTGGACGCCTGGGCCACCGAGCGCGAGGACGGCAGCTGGCTGATCGACGGCGTCATGCCCGTGGCCGAACTCAAGGCCAGGCTGGACATCAAGGAACTGCCCGAAGAAGGCAAGGGCCGCTACAACACGGTCGCGGGCCTGCTGCAAAGCGTCTCGGGCCGGCTGCTCAAAACGGCGGAGGCCGTCGAATGCGCGGGCTGGCGTTTTGAGGTGCTGGACCTGGACGGCAAGCGCATCGACAAGGTGCTGGCCAGCCCGGCGCCTGAAGCTGCCGAGTTGTAATTGTTTGTTCTTCGTTTCGTGGCGGTTCCGAGACTTTTAGGGGCCGTTATGTGACTTAAGTCGTGTTTTAAGCCGTGGTGTTCATCAATGAGACGCTGCAACAACACCGGTACACGTAAACGGTTGTAACTTGAGTGGGCTCTGTTTTAAACTGAAAAAAAGTTTAAGGCACCCATGTTTGATGTTTTTGTGTTGGCGCTGACGGCCACGACCTTGTCGGGTATGGCCACGGGAGCGGCCTGCCACCATGGCTGGCTGGCGCGCGCCGCGCGCAAGAAACGCCGCATTCCCGCGCAATGGCATCTGCAGGCCCGGCCCCTGCTGCTCGATGCCGAGCAGGAAGTCTGGCACTGGCTGCAGCGCGCGTTTTTCGACCACCACGTGGTGGTCAAGGTCCCCGTCATCCGTTTTGTCTCGCCGCGCAATGAGGCCGAAGGCCAGCGCTCCTACGAACTGCTCAAGAACGTGTACTGCAGCTTCACGGTCTGCGCCGCCGACGGCACCGTCATCGGCTGCCTCGACGTGCCCGGCCCACAGGGCCTGAAGGCCAGCAACCGCGACCTCAAGCGCAAACTGTTCGCTGAATGCGGCGTCGCCTACGCCGTGGTGCGTGCCAGCAACCTGCCGACGCTGGAGGACGTGCGCGCCGCCTTCCTCGGTGAAATCGACCTGTCGGACGACGAACCGTCCTTCCCGGCCGTGCTCGGCGAGCCACCCATGGCCTTGCCGGTGGACGCGGAAGCCGACGCCCTGGCCACCGTGCCCGACACCATGCGCGCGGCCGACGGCGGCGCCCTGGTCGCCGATGCGCAGCAGGTGGAACAGGCGGCGCACGTCGACATGGCCGCCATGGCCGCCGCCCGCAGCAGCCTGCGGGCCAAGCTGGAGCGCAACCGCAAGATCCGCTTCACCAACTTTGACCCGCTCAGCACCGGCTCCGGCATCGTGCACGACGAGGCCGACCACCAGTTCGCGGCCCCCTGGGAAGATTCCTTTATCACGCCCGACGACATCCCGCAGGACGGCGCCAAGCCCTGAGCCGCCCACACAACCCCGCCGGCCTTGTTGCGCCGCCTGGCCCGCGTATAGTGGCCGGATGGCTTCGATCGCACAACAGTCACGACAGGGCAAGCGGCGGCTGCTGGCGCTTGCCAGGCTCCTGGTGCTGCTGCCGGCCCTGGTTTTGCCGGGCACCGGCTTGTGGGCTGCCGACATCCACGTCATGACGTCCGGCGGCTTCACCGCCGCCTATAACGAACTGGTCCCCGACTTCGAACGCGCCACCGGGCACAAGGTCATCACGTCCTACGGCGCATCGATGGGCAACGCGCCCGATGCCATTCCCAGCCGGCTGGCGCGCAAGGAGCGCGCCGACGTCGTGATCCTGGCGGCGCCGGCGTTGGATGCGCTGGCCGGCGAGGGCAAGGTGGTGGCCGGCAGCCGGGTGGACCTGGTGCGCTCATTGATCGGCATGGCCGTGCGCGCCGGCGCGCCCAAGCCCGACATCGGCAGCGTCGATGCGCTCAGGCGCACCCTGCTGGAGGCAAAGTCCATCGCCTACTCGGCCAGCGCCAGCGGCGTCTATATCTCCACCGAATTGTTCCAGCGCCTGGGCATTGCCGACCAGGTCGCCGGCAAAAGCCGCCGCATCCTCAGCGAGCGGGTCGGCACGGTGGTGGCCCGCGGCGAGGCCGAACTGGGCTTTCAGCAGGTCAGCGAGCTGCTGCCGATTGCGGGCATTGACTACGTCGGGCCCTTGCCCGCCGAGGTGCAGCGCGTCACGGTGTTTTCAGCCGGCATCGCGGCCGATGCCACGGAGCCCGAGGCGGCGCGCGCGCTGATCCGCTTTTTCACCACCGCGGCGGCCGCGCCCGTGATCCGCAAAACCGGCCTGGAGCCCATCACGCAACCTTGATGCGCGGGCTGCGGGTCAGGGGTAATAAAGCTGCTCCAGCCGCGCCGCTTCCAGGTAGATCGACGGCAGGCTGATGTCGCGGGCGCGCAGCGCGGCGGCGCGCACGGCGACGCTGTAGCGTGTGTCCTGGCTGGCCGGCGGCGTCTGGGCGGCGGGTTTGGCTTTCAGCCAGCCCAGCGCGTCGGCCGCGGCGGTTTCTCCCATGGATTTGGCCGACGGCGCCACGCTGAGCCCCCCGCCTTGCTGCACGTAGCCGATGTCGGTGCCCAGCGGCAGCGGTGCCGCGTGGGCTTCCATCCAGCGTATGAGTTCGGCCTCCGGCACGGCGCCGGCCGCGCCGGGCCCGGCCGGCAAGTTGCCGTGGGACAGCATCAGCACCACGTCGGCCTTGCCCTCCATGCCCTTGACGGCCGCCTGCAAGGCGGCGAAGTCGCCCGGCGTGTGCACGCTCGCCACACTGTGCGGCGCCCAGTCGAAGGCTTCAAGCTGTTTGACCCGCCCCTTGCCGGTGGGGCTGGTGTCGCTCAGCACCGCCAGCCGCACGGGCTGGCCTTTTTTGACGTAGTGCAGCAGGTCGCGGATGGCCGCCAGCGGCAGGCTTTCGGCCACGCCGGTGACGTTGGCCGCGCCCACGTAGCCGTATTCCGCGGGCTCATGGTCTATGGCGGCAAACACCAGCTTGGGGCGGTCCTTGCCGGCGAAGCGGCGCATCACGTATTCCTGGGCTTCGTCGTCCACCGCAATCACGACGTCGGGGTCGAACTGCGCGATGGTGCGCAGGCCTTCCTTGGCGGCATCCTGGCGATGGTCTTCGTCGGGCAGGGCGTCTATGCCCAGGTAGTGCCAGCGCACCGTCATCGGCTGCCGGTTCCTGTCCAGGACCTGGCGTATGCCTTCGTCCATCTTGCCGACGGTGGTGGAGTTGCGCTCCGAGCTGTGCAGCACCAGGATGCGCGGCTTGGAGAGGTTGAACAGGCCCAGCAGCAGCAGCGCGGCCAGCAGCGCCGCGGCGGTGAGGACGGCCAGCTTCCCGCTCTTCATACCAGCCCCAGCCATTCCCAATAGGGAATCGAAAGATAGGCCGCCAGCAGGCGCGCGAGGTTCATCCAGTGGTTATAGCGCAGGAAATCCGAGTGCTTGTAATAGCGGTCCAGCCCGCTGCCCTGCACCTGGAGGTACTGCGAGCTTTGGTAAGGCAGGAACCAGATGTCGCTGAACATGGCGGTCAGGAAGACCACCACCCAGGGGTTGATGAACTGTGCCTGCCCGATGGGAATCAGGATGACCGCGGCCACGATCATGCCCGCCGTGATCGGCAGCACCAGGCGCAGCAGCAGCGTGACCGCCAGCGCCACGGGGATGAACCAGGCCATCCTGCCGCCGACGAAATCGAACAGGCCGCCGGCTGAGTGGGCCAGCGCCGTGTCCAGGCCCAGGTAGCTGATGGCGCGGCTCAGGCCGTCCAGGCTGAGCAGGAAAAAAATCATGGGCCAGTCGATCTTTTGCTGGAAGTCCTTCTTGCTCAGCAAGCCCATCAGCAGCAGCCCGGCCAGCAAAAATGCGGCCAGCCAGGCCGGCGAGATCTGGTGCCAGCCGGCGCTGCCGGCCCCGATCAGGAAAAACAGGAAGCCGGTCAAAGCCGCTTTTTCGGGCCGGCTGATGGGGCCCAGTAAATCCAGCTGGCGCTGTAGCCTTGCCTTGGGAAGCGCGGCCTGCGGCGTGCGGCCGAAACACAGGCGCATCACCAGCAGGTGCGCGGCGGTGACGGTCAGCGCGGCCACGCCGGCCGCCACCAGCCAGAACAGGCCCTGGAACTGGTCCTGCAGCTGCAAAGGCAGCATGCCGAAGGCCGTCAGGTTGGAGGACTTGCTGGTCAGCAGCATCGGCGAAAACAGCATGGCGCCCGAGAAGGTCGCGGCCATCAGCGCCGTCGCCGATTTGCCCTGCGCCGGCAAATTCAGGCCGTCGACCATGTCGCGGTAAAAAGGCAGCACCAGCGACAGCCGGGCGTTGCCCGAAGGCATGATGGGCGAGAGCAGGTAGCCCGACAGCAGCAGCGCCGCCTGGTGCCAGAAGGGCGTGTCGGGCAGCTTGATCAGCAGCCACAGCATGAAGCGGTAGCTCAGGCCCGAGGCCGAGATCACCGCCGCCAGCGCATACACCCCGACCAGCGTCGTCAGCGTGCGCGACGAGAAGCCGGCCAGCGCGACCTCGGAAGGCACCAGGCCCACGATCAGCACCGCGCTGATGGCCACCAGCGGCGGCACGAACTCGTCGGCCAGGTTGAACAGCCACATCAGCACCGTGGCCGACAGGATGGCCAGGAACAGCGAGGCCTCCACCACCAGCCCGGCCATGCCGGAGAGGAAATAGATCGCGGGCGGAACGCCGATGACGGCCAGCCAGCCGACCAGTTCGCGCGTCGAGATCGGCTTGGCCGGCTTTTTTGCGGCGGGCTTGGCCGGCTTGAGGAAGTTCTCGCCGCCCACATAGCCCATCAGCGCCAACAGGGCGCGGCTGCGCAGCGACGGCGATTTTTCGGCGAGTTCCGCCAGCGCTTCGCGCGTGAGCTGCAAGGCCTTGACCGGCGCGGTGGCGCTCACGCTGCACAGGTAGTTCGCCGTGTCGCCGGCGGCTTCCTCGCCGCAGCGCATGCCGGCCAGGGCCAGCGTGCGGCCGCCCGGCGTAGTCAGCTGCAGCGCGCCGGCCTGGAGCAGATACAGGCAGCGGGCCGGCGTGCCGTGTTCATACAGCGTCTCGCCGGCGGCGAACTCCACCCAGTGCAGGCTGGCCAGAAGGCGCGCCAGCTGGCTGCCCGACAGGTCGGCAAACAGCGGGTCCTGGCGCAGCAAGGCCAGGGCGTCGGAATCAGGGGTGGCGGAAAGCGGCATGGATTCGCGGGCCTAACACGCGGCGCTGGGGTGAATCCGGAGGGACGTGTGCATCGGCATTCCTGGCCTGTTTTTATGGATAGCTGCCGGCACCTTGCTGAAGGGAGGCCGGCGTATTTTGAGCGCATTACATCATTGTTTCGGCGAAACCGGCAAGCTGAAAACCCGTAGCGTTTCCAACCGGCGCGGCGTCTGCCCGGTTTCGCTCAGTTGGCCTTGGCGGTGTCAAAAAGCGTTTTCATTTCCGGGGGCATGGCCGCGAACAGCGGCTTGCCGCCGGGTTTGGCCGGTTTTAAAAACCACTGCTCGTACCAGCCCTGGGCGGCGCCGCTGCGCATGGACTCCTTGATGGCGGCATTCACCAGCTCGCCCATGGCGGCATCGCCCTTGCGGTAGCCGATGGCGATGGTTTCCACCGACAGGCGCTCCGGCAGGATGGTGTAGTTGCCGGCGTCGGGCAGGCTGGCGAGCTGCGCCGCCAGCATCACGCCGTCGCGCGCATAACCGGCGGCCCAGCCCAGCTGCAACTGGCCCAGCGCGGCATCGGGGTTGACGGCCTTGGCGTGTTGCCACTTCAGCGAGTGTGACTGCGCATAGCGCTCCAGCGCCGGGGCCGCCGTGCTGCCGTCGATGCCGACGATGCTTTTGCCCTTCAGCTGTTCCAGCGTGCTGATCATGTCCTTGTTGCGCACCGCCACCTGGATGGCGTCCACAAAAATCGGCGTGGAAAATTCCATGCGCGCGCGGCGCTCCGGCGTGTCGGTCACGTTCTCGCAGAGCAGGTCCACGCTGCCTTCGGACAGCAGGCGAACGCGGGCGTCCACTTCGGTGGCGATGTAGCGCACCGGCAGGTTTTTGTTGCCGGCGGCCTGGCGCAGGCGCTCGATCATGGGTTTGCAGAACTCGATGCTGTAGCCCATCGGTTTTTCCGGCGTCTGGTGATACGAGAAGGGCGCCGCCAGCGCGCGGTAGCCCACATTGATCTGGCCGCGGCTTTTGATTTTTTCCAGCGTGGCCTGGGCCTGGGCCCATTGCGGCATCACGACGGCCAGCAGGGCCACGGCGACCGGCAGCAAGCGGGGCTGGATTGATCTGGCGCTGGAGCGAAGCAGAAATACTGTCTTCATGAGAACCCCCCATTGTTCGGACCTGTCCAGCTGATTCTTAGTGAAAAGCCCTCAATACGCAACGCCGCCAGGGCAGGGCTTCCCCGGTACGACCAAGGTACTCATTGTGGGCGGCCGCGGCTTCCCGCTGGCATGAAAAAGCCCCTGTTCCTTGCGAAACAGGGGCTTTGGCGGGGCGGGGCAACGTCCGTGGTTCAGCGCACCACGCAGTCGATGGCGGCGGCCTTGTTGCCGCCGCTCGCGCCACTGCTGCCCGTTGAGGGGAGGAACGCCGGCGGGGGTACCAACAGAATACCTGGAACTTTGGGTAGAGGGGATGGCGGCGTCGTGAACGTGGGCGTGAAACCAAACTGGCCGGGCGCGAAACTGGTGGTGCCGCCTTGGTTGCTCAGGTTGACCAGGCCGTCTATCACGTGCACATACAACCCCGGTGCGAGCGCGGGAGAGGGGGAGGACCGGGGGATGCCCAGTGGCGCGGGCTGCGCCAGGGCTGCGGTGGAGACCAGTGCGGCCAGCAAGGCCAGGCAACTTGAAATGAATGTTTTCATGGGATTTCCTGCTGTGTTGGGGTTGTGGAGGCGGCTCAGTCGGCTCAAGGCTGCCTGAGGGAAACCTCCATGCTGGCGCTGCCCTGCAGATTGCCCGCGGGGGTGGTGATCACGGCGGCGTCGGGGCTGCGTTTGCCCAGGGCGCCGGCCGTGCTGCTGAAACCGCCCTGCGTCAACTCCAGCTCCACCTTGTCGAGTCCGGGCTTGCCGGCGTCGTAGCTGTAGCGCGTCAGCACCAGCACGGACTCGGGCTGCAGCACGATGGCCGCGCCGTCCACAAATTCCAGGCGGGCGAAGGCATTGCGCCCGGTGGTGACGCTATCGCCCTGGCGCAGCGGCGAGTTTTCGGCCAGCACCCGGCTGCGGCCCTCGGCGCTTTTGGCCACCACCAGGCCGGATGCTTTGGTGACGGTGCCCACGACCTGGGCCTGCGCAAGCGGGGCCAGCAGCAGCAGCGCGATTGCCATCGCACATGCGGGAAGCAGGGGAGTGAAAAATGTTGGCAGTTTCATGTCATGCACCTCAGTTGCAGAAGGTTTTTGGCGGTGGCGGTTCTGCTTTTTTGGTAGCGGTTTTAATGATCATCTGGTCCTCTTTTTTGTCGCTCTTTTTCTCGTCATTGCCGGACGCCGATGAGGTTCCCGAACTGCCGGCCGCCGGGATGGAAACCGGCATGGCGGCGACCTGCTCGGGGGTGGATTCACTCTCGGTAAAAAACAGCGCTCCGCCGGTAGAGGACGGTCTGAGGATGATGTTCGACGCCGTGGTGGCCGCCGTGGTGGCGGGCTGGATCGCGACCGCGACAGGGATGTCGGCCGACAGCACCTGGCAGAGCATTGAATTCGGCGAGATCGAGCAGATGTTCGCTGAGGAAGCGGTTGTCGTGATGCGGGCAGCGGTGCCTGTGCCGGGGTAGCTGACGGCCAGGTTCGCCGTGCCGGCGGCGGCGGTGATGTTGGGTGCATCGACCGTACTGAAACTGCCGCTGCCCGAACCCGTTGCCGTCACAACGTTGTAAATCGACCCGGCAAACGGCACAAAGCCGTTGAGCCCGCGGACATTGAGCCGGCCGTTCAGGCTGGCAGTGTTGCTGATGGCGAGCCTGTCAAAGCTGTCGGTGCCCGCCAGCTTGATGTTGAGCACCCCGGTGCTGCCCTGCGTGTACTTGCCCTGGACGGCCAGCGTGCCGACGGATCCTGCCGTGCCTGGTGACACGGTGCCGTTGTTCGACAGCGTTCCGGTACCGCCCAGCGCCAGGGTGCCGTTGCCGGCCAGCATGGCGCCCAAGAGCACATTGACGGCGGCGGCGTTGACGGCCGAGCCGCCCGCCAGCGTCGTCGTGCCGCCCGCGATATTGAGCGTGCCGTTGGCACTGCCCCCGCTTTGCGACACCGTGAGCGCGCCGCCGTTCAGGGCCAGGTTGGCATTGAGCTGCACCGCGTGGTTGTCCGCCGGGTAGTTGTTCAGGTAGTTGCTGTTCAGGTTCAGGGCCAGCTTGTTCGAACTGCTGGTGATGGGCGCGTTGATGATGATGTTGTTGTTGGCGTTCAGCGTCAGTGCCGCATCGCCCCCGGCGGTCTTGTTGATGGCAGCCGATACCGTGATGTCGCCGTGCACCATGTCCAGGGCAGGGTTGCCCGTGCCCGTGGTGATGCTCACATTCGTGCCGGCATCGAGCTGGGCAACGATGGTCGCCGCGTTGATACGGGCGCCAGTCTCGTTGGACACAATGGCATTGGTGCCCATGACGCCGGCATCCGGCCCGGCCGCCACGATCTCGATGTTGAAGGGGTCGATGTGCCATTCGCCGCCTGGGCCCACCGTCGGGACGTTCACCACGTCCAGCGAAATTTTGCCCGAGGTATCGACGTAGCCGCCTCTTCCGCCGCTTTCCGCGTTGCCCGTGGCCGACACCTGGCCGTCAATGGAAGCCGCGTTCTCGGCAATCAGCACCACGTTGCCGCCCGTCGTGCCGTTGGCGCTGATGCTCGACGTGGCCGAGGTCCTGACGTCGCCCGAAGCGCGCAGGAAAATCCTGCCGCCTTCGCGCACCGCGCTGGACGCGCTGATCGTGCCGCTGTTGCTCACCAGGCCGGCGGCCAGGCCTATGCGGCCGGCTTCGGCCGTGATCTGGCCCATGTTCCGGACCTCGCCCGGCGTGCCCGTGATGGCGACGGAAACGCCCGGCGTTGCCGTGTCCACCAACTGCACGGTTTGCCCCGCCGCCAGCAGCACCTCGCCCTGGGGTGCGTTCAGGCTGCCGGTATTGGCGACGTTGGCACCCACCAGGTAGATGCTGCCGCCGCTGGCCGCGTTGATGGTGCCCTCGTTGCGCACCTCGCCCGGTGTGCCCGTGCTCTTGAAGTTCATGCGGCCGGCCAGGAAATCACTGTCGCTGACGTTCAGCGAACTCGCGATAAAACGGGCCACGTCGATGCGCGCGCCCGGCCCCACCATGATGCCCGCCTGGTTGATCAGCCACAGGGCGCCGTCGGCCCTGATCTGTCCCTGGATCAGCGAAGGGTCGCCGCCGTTGACGCGCGCCAGCAGCGCGGCCGAGCTGTTGATCTGGTGGATGTCGACCAACGCACCGGAGCCTACGCTGAAGGTCGCAAAATTCGCGATCGCCTGCTGGCTGGTCTGGTTGATGGTCAGCGTGTTACCGTTTTTGGTGATGGCCGCGTTGCCCGAGGTGACGTTCCAGCCCGTGGGCAGGGTGCCGGCCGGCAAGCCCTGGGCAAAGGCCTGCGTGGCGCAGGCCACCCACAGGGCGCTGGCCAGCAGCGAGAGGCGAAGGGGGCTGGAATGTGAATGCATGGGCATGGTGATGGACCTTGTGTTCTTCTTTTTCAGAACGCCAGCGAGGCGCTCAGGTGGGCATTCCAGTCGCCCCGTTTTTCCGTGAGGGAGGTTCCGGCGTTGTTCACGCGCGCCAGGTCCACGCTCAGGCTGAAGTCGCGGCTGAAGACATAACGCAGGCCGGCGCCCAGGCTGGACACCGTGACGCTGCCCGGCACACCGCTGCTGCCCACCTTGTTGTTGCTGCCGTGGCCCGCGTCCACAAAAAACACGCCGCGCAGCTGGCCCGGCAGGCCGACGCTGCCGGCGAGCTCCGGCGTATACAGCTCTGCGTTGGCCACGATGCCGCTGTCGGCCGCCACGGCCCGCTCCTGGAAGCCGCGCACCGTCGTCGACCCGGTCAGGCCGAACTGCTCGCCCGCAAGCAGCGGCGTGTCGGTGTATTGCGCGCTGCCGGCCAGCCGCGCCTGCCAGCCGCCGGCCAAGGCCTTGAACCAGGAAGCCGTGCCGCGCGCGGCCATGAAGTCGTCGCGCGTGGCGCGGTTGCCCGGCGTCAGGTAAGAGTAGCGGTCGGTGCGGCCGTCAATATTGGTGTAGCGCTCGCCGCTGGCAATGTTGCGCGACAGGCCCACGCTGTAGCCGGATATCTGGTCGACAGCCTCGGTCTGGCTGCTGTAGGTGATGCTCAGCGGCGTGGTCTTGTAAGGCACGCAGGAGGCAATCGGCGGTGTGGGCGGCGCAATGCTCACCGTCACGCCGCCGACCTCGCAGCGCGAGTCGACGAATTTGTGGTCCAGGCCCAGCACCAGCTTGGCCGTGCTTTCGCCGCTGCGGCCCAGGAAATGGTTCCAGCGCAGGCCATACACGTCGCCCTTGCCCGTGAAGCCCAGCAGCCCGCCCAGCACCGGGGAGCTGGCCGGCGAATTGACGCTCGACTTGCCGTAGATGAAGTCGACGCTGTCGCCAAAGGCATACAGCGGCACGCGGTAGCCCACGGAAAAGACATTCAGGTTCACGCCTGAAGGGCTGTCGGGCGAGGTCGTGTAGGCCAGCGTGCCCACGTGGTCGCGGTTGAAGAGGTTGGCATGCTGCACGGCAATGCCGGTCCGCCAGCGTCCGCTGGACGGCGAGCCCGTGTTGTCCAGCGTGGCGATGAAGCGCAGCGGCTTGTGGTCGGTGACCAGGACCTTGGCGTCTATGGTGCCGGGCTTCTCGCCCTCGGCCAGCGTCACGCCGACCTGTTTGGCCGGGCTTTCGTTGGCCAGCTGGATGGATTCGGAAATCGCGCCCAGGCGAGGCGCGCCGCCCACCTGCAGCCGCACCAGGCTGGCGCGGATATTGGCCTCGTCGAAATGTTCGTTGCCGCTGATGGTGATCGAGGAGATCACGCTTTCCCGCACCAGCAGCTTCACCGCGCCGCCCGCCAGTTCCTGCTCAGGCACCGACACCAGCACCGTGCTGTAACCGGCCTTGCGATAAGCCTGCTGCAAGGCTTCAATCGCCAGCTGGATATCGGCAAAACCGCGCTGCGGCCCGGCCAGCGGGCCGACCAGGCGATCCACTTCCGCCGCCGGCAGCAGGGTATTGCCGTCAACCTGGAAACGTGTGATGTCGAAACGCTCGTCGGCCGCCAGGGCGGTTGCGGCCGCCATGGCAAGCACGCTGGTTAAGCCGCAATGGGCCAGGTATTTGATAAAGCGGTGTCGACGCATTTGTTCTCATCCACGGGGACCGTTGGGCTGAACAAATGACTTGGAAATGAGATCTCGTAAGGCCCTGTTCAGGGTGTCCGTTCATCGTAACAGGACGTAACTCAGAACGTGCCTTCAGCCGCCTAATTTACAAAGTGAACTTACTTTCTGTTGTCACGACACCGCAGTTTTGCGGGGAACGAATGGGTCAGAAAGGAATGAAAAAAGCCCTAGTTCCTTGCGAAACAGGGGCTTTAATTGGTGCCGGAG
>NZ_CAXUPF020000009.1:0-20004 GCF_964252805.1 Polaromonas sp. LjRoot131
CGCGCGCCACCTGCACGGCCTGCGACAGCGGCTGGGTGATGCTGCGCACCAGCAGCCAGGCCAGCAGCACGCCCAGGCCCAGCGACAGCGCACTGCAGACCACCAGCACCAGGCTGGTCCTGGCGCGCAATTCCTCGCTGCGCTGCGCGGCTTCGTCCAGCGCCTTGCGTTCGGTGTCGACCATCTTCTGCACGCCGGCCAGGTAGTCGCGCGAGGTGGGCTCAAAACGTTCGGTGAAAATCCGGTTCGCGCCTTCGAGGTCGCCGGCCTGCTTGGCCTTGCTGACCTCCTCGCGCGCGGCCAGGTAGGTCTTGCGCAGTTCGCCCACCTTGTCGAAGAGCTGTTTCTTCTCGGGCGTGTCCATCTGCTGCTCGATGAATTTCTGCAGCTCGTTGGTGTCCTTGATCGAGGCCGCCGTGGCCGGCGCGAAGAAGGCGATCAGGCCCTGGTCGCTGCTCTTGGCGATGGCCGAAGCGCGCTGCACGCCCGAGGTGGTGTGGCGCAGCCAGTCGGCGCCTGCCCGCTCGGTCTTGACGTTCTGCTCGACCATGGCCTTGATCTCGCCGCCCAGCTGGCTGAGCTTGAGGACGGCGAGCACGCTGCTCGCCACAAACAGGGCGAGGATGATGCCGACCACGACGGCCAGGCGCTTGCCGATCGAAATATTGCCTAAAAACATGAAAAAAACTCCAGAACTGAAAGGGGGCGGCGCTCAGGCCGTGGCGGCAGCGTTGATCAAAGCCATGTCGCTGCTGGACATGAGCTTGTCGATGTCGACGAGGATGAGCATGCGTTCATCCAGCGTGCCCAGGCCGATGAGGTATTCGGTGTCCAGCAGCGCACCCATCTCGGGGGCAGGCCGCACCTGTTCAGGGCTCAGCGTGATCACGTCCGAGACGCTGTCCACCACCATGCCCATGACACGGCTGGCGATGTTCAGGATGATCACCACCGTGAACTGGTCATAACTCGGCGTGCCCAGGTTGAACTTGATGCGCATGTCCACGATGGGCACGATGATGCCGCGCAGGTTGACCACGCCCTTGATGTGTTCGGGCGCATTGGCGATGCGCGTGACGGTGTCGTAGCCGCGCAGCTCCTGCACTTTCTGGATGTCCACGCCGTACTCTTCCTGGCCCAGCGTGAAGGCCAGGAATTCCAGTGCCTTGGCGGCGGCCGGCGTGGGGGTGGGGTTGTTTGTTGCGTGCATGCGCGCTCCTTGGGCTCGATGGGGATGGCTGTGTATGTCTATCGACTGATGGCGGTGAAAACTTAAGTTCTGTTTTTTCCGACTTGGGCTTCGGGTAAAGGGTATCGGGTCATGGGGTTTGGAATAGGGGGATAAGCGGGGGTTTATGGGCTTATCTTCCGGGAAGCCGGGTGGATAAGCCGGTCTTGCTCCGGTGGGGGTGCTTCCTCTGTGCTCTCTTCTGAGTTCTGCTGGCCGGGGATTGCCCGGCAGCAACTCACTTTCTTTTGGCGAAGCAAAAGAAAGTGAGTTGCTGCCGGCAACCCCGGCCAACCGCCCTATGCAGAGGGCAGACGCGTCACGACATAGCCCTAGCAACCCGAGGGCGGGCGACCGCAGGCACCGCAGCAGGCTTGCGCGCCGCCGGCTCCAAGCCCAGCAGCGCGGCCAGGCTGGCGCGCAACCTGCTAATGGCCTGGCTGTGCAGCTGACAAACCCGCGACTGCGTCACATCCAGCACCGCGCCGATCTCACGCAAGGTCAGCTCTTCGTCGTAATACAGGCTCAGCAGCAGCTGCTCGCGCTCAGGCAGCTCGCCTATGGCCGCCACCAGCTGGCGCCGGAAGTCGCCCTGCAGCAGCTGCGTCAGCGGTTCCTCGGCCAGCACGCGGTCGCCGTGGTCCTGGCGGTCCAGGAAGTTGTTTTCGCGCTTCTCGCCGTCGCCGCGGTCGAAGTCCTCGTAATAGACGAGCTGGCAGCCGTGGATCTCATTGAGCAGCTGCTGGTAGGCCTCCAGCGGCAGCTCCAGTTCCTGGGCGATCTCGCGCTCATTGGGCGCGCGGCCCAGCTTCTGCTCCTGCGCGCGCACCGCCATGGAGACATTGCGCGAAGACTTGCGCAGGCCGCGCGACACCCAGTCGTTGGCGCGCAGCTCGTCGAGCATGGCGCCGCGTATGCGCTGGCTTGCGTAGGTCTCGAACTTCGCGCCCTGGTCGTCCTGGTATTTTTCGGCCGCGTCCAGCAGGCCCATCATGCCGACCTGGATCAGGTCGTCCAGCTCCACGCTGGCCGGCAGCCTGGCGATCAGCTGCAGCGCCAGCCTGCGCACCAGCGGCGCGTGCTGGGCCAGCAGCTCCGACGGGGCGGACTGGGCCAGCTTTCCCTGGGGGGTGTACATAGACATCGAGGATTCCTCCTGCTTCTTGAAGGGTCGGGGGATCAGGCCGCGGCCGGGGACATCCGGCGGGCGGGCACTTCGCCGGTCACGCCGGCCGCGACGGGCAGCACAGGCCCTGTGCGGTTTTCCGGCGGCGCGGGCCAGCGCAGCAGATCCCCTGCCAGCCGGTCCACGTCCAGCGCGGCCGGGCTACCTGGGAAGGCCTCGACCACACTCATGTTGAGCCAGCGCGCCTGCGCCAGTTGCACGTCCTCGCGTATGCAGCCGGCCGGCTCCAGCGCCAGCGCGAGGTAGCTCTTGGCGACACTGGCCAGGTTGGCCAGGATGCGATTGGCATCGTTTGCGCCCACCGCGTGGTTGACCAGCACGCGCATGCGCTGCAAGGCATGCGCCTGCTGCAGCCGCTTGATGCAGGCATAGGCGGCCGTGATGGCCTCGACCTGCGGCCGCAGCACCACCACCAGCTCGTCGGCCTGGGCGGCCAGCGGCGAGAGCAGGCCCTCGCCGTCCAGCCGCGCATCGACCAGCACCAGCCGGCCCTGCAGGCGCGCATAAGCGGCGGGCACACCGCCGCACTCGTCGATCACCTGCACGTCCTGGCCCAGCCGGGCCAGCGCCGCCGCCAAGTTCATCGTGACGCTGCTCACGCCCACACCGGGTGCGCCGCCGACAAAAGCCAGCAGCCGCCCCGGGCTGTTCGCCATCAGGCGCCTGAGCCCGTCGGCCTGGTCGGTCACCGGTTTTTTCACGACGTGGTCCTTAGCCTCGCGCCGCGGGCAGGGGCGCCGGCGAAGGCGCGACGCCTTCAGTCTCCAGCGCATCGAGCAAGACCAGCAGCTTGCCCAGTCCTTCGAACAGCACGGCGGCCGGCACCGGCCGGCCCGGCCGCACGGCGCGACCGGCCAGCTGCGCCAGCGCGCGCCGCGCCGTCTCGGCCCAGCCGTCCTGCAGGCCTTGCAGCAGGAACACCGTGGCGCAGGCCTGGCCGGCGATCAGCCGGCGCGCCGGCACGGCGGCTGCGTCCATCTGGCCGATGCCTTGGCCCAGCAGTTTGAAATAGGGTTCGGCGGCGCTGCGCCAGCTGGGCCACTGCGCCATGCGCCGCGCCGGGGCGCGCACGCCCTCGCCGGCCAGCACATAGCTGTGCGCCAGCAGCTTGCCGGTCACGGCATCGACCATGCGCCTGACCACACAGCGCAGCACCGGCAGGGGCGGTTGCGTGCCCGGCGCCATCTCGTCCAGCTCGGGCCGCAGGCTGATGCGCGCCTCCGCCACCGACATGAAGGCCGCCTTCTTGCGGTAGACCACCGGCAAGGCCGTGCCGAAGACCAGGCCCGCGGCCAGCCTGGCCAGAGTGCCGCGCGCGCCAGTGTCCGCATCGACGATGCGCAGCGCCGAACTGCCGGCCGCCGCCCAGGCGCGCCCTTCGTCCTTCCACTGCCGGATCAGCCGGGCGTCTGGCACACGCGCGAACAGGTGGACCACGGTTTTGTCGAGCGCGGGCTGCAGCGCCCAGCCGGCCGGCTGCTGCGCATCGGCGGGGCCTTGCAGCGGCGCCGCAAACACCTGGCCGGTGCGGTCGGACAGCAGCAGCGTGCTGGCGAGCGATTGCGGCGCTTCACACTCTTGAGAAGCCAGGCGCGCTTCACCCCCCACCGCCAGCACATAGTCGCCGCACAGCGCCGCGGCGTCGTCAATCGCCTGGAAGCTCAGCGCGCGCGACACGCGCTGCTCGCCCTGCTCCGCTGTTTCGCCGTCCGCGCCCGCGGGGGCAGCAAGCTGCCGCCACAGCGCGCGGGTTTGCTCAAAACCTATGCCGCCCTGCGACAGCGCCGCCGCATTGGCGGCCAGCTCCTGCGCGTTGTGCGTAAGGGCCTGGATCAGCTGCCGGCATTGCGCGCGCAGGCGCTCGCTGGCGGCTTCAGCCCTCGCCGCTTCCGCCGCCGCACGCTCTGCATCGCCGCCGTCCTCGGGTTTTTCTTCAAGGTCGGATTCGCCGGGCACAAACAGCGCGCTGCGGCTGCCGGCCTGAAACACGCTGTCGACCAGGGCCTTGCCGTCGGCCGGCACCAGGTGCTCGGGGACCTTCTGGCCGCTGGAGATGTAGTGCACCGGCAGCTGGTGGCGTATCGCCATGTCGATCAGCGCGCCGGGGTGCGTGGCCTCGTCGACCTTGGTGAAGATGCAACCCGCCAGGTCCCACTCGCCGCCAGGGCGTTCGCCATGGCGGTAGGCCTGCACGACTTCGTTGAGGGTGTCGCCGTGGCTGGAGGCATTGAGCAGCAGCAGTCGCTTGACCGGCCGGTTCGCGCCGCAGAGCATCGCGATCTGCCCGGCGACGGCGCGGTCGCGCTGGCTCATGCCCACGGTGTCTATCAGCACCATGTGTTTGTCGCGCAGGCCGGCCAGCACCCGGTCCAGGTCGGCCGCGTCCTTCACCGCGTACACCGCCACGCCCAAGATCTGGCCGTAGATGCGCAGCTGCTCGTAAGCGCCTATGCGGTAGCTGTCGGTGGTGACCAGGGCCAGCTTGTCGGCGCCGAAACGCATCACGCAGCGCGCGGCAAGCTTGGCGGTGGTGGTGGTCTTGCCCACGCCGGTCGGCCCCATCAGGGCGTACACGCCGCCCTCGTCGAGCAGCGCGCCCTCGTCTTCGAGCAGCGGCATGCGGCGCGCGAGCTCGGCCTTCGCATAGTCCATGCCGAGCGCGTGGCTCTGGCCCGTGGGCAGGTCCTGCAGGATGTCTTTCGCCAGGCGCGCGCTGAAGCCCGCACCCAGCAAGGTGCGCAGCAAATGGCCGCGCACCGGGTCGCGCCTCTGCTTGTCGTTCCAGGCCATGCCGGCGAGCTGCTCCTCGATCATGCCGCGCATGGAATGGATCTCGCGCAGCACGGCCTCGCTTTCGGCGGCTGGCGGAGGGCTGGCGGGCCGGTTGGGTGCGGCGGCTGCAACGGGGGCTGTCACGGGCACGGCAACAGACGCCGCGGCAAAGCCTTCCAGCGCCGCGACGACTTCCACGCCCTCGGCCGTCACGCGGTTCGACAGCACCACGGCGTCGGGGCCCAGGCGTTCGCGCACCAGGCGCAGCGCCTCGCGGCTGGAGGGCGCGACGACCTGGCAGGTCGAGGCGGCGGAATTCGGGGTGTTCACAGGGCGGCTCCAATCGTGGCGGTCACTTTGATGGTGCGGGTATCGGGTATCTCAGCGTGCGACAGCACCTTGAGCTGCGGCAGGCTGCGGCGCAGGAAGCGCGCCAGCAGCACACGCAGCGGGTGCTGCACCACCAGCACAGGCGCCAGGCCCAGGCCGGCCTGCCGGTCCATGGCCTGCTGGGCTTCGCGCAGCAGCTTGTCGGCCAGGCCCGGCTCCAGGCCGGCGCTGTTGCTCAGGGCCTGCAGCAGCACACGGTCCAGCGAGCTGTCCAGGCCTATGACCTGCAGCTCCTCGTCGCCCGGGAAAATATGCTGGACGATGGCGCGTGACAGCGCCAGGCGTATCAGCGAAGTCAGCTCGGTGGTGTCGTTCACCGTCGGCGCGTTCTCGGCCAGCACGTCGAGGATGGTGCGCATGTCGCGTATCGGCACGCTTTCATCGAGCAGGTTCTGCAGCACTTTCTGCAGCGTCGTGAGCGACAGGGTCTTGGGCACCAGGTCCTGCACCAGCATGGGCGACTCCTTGCCGATGCGGTCCAGCAGCTGTTGCACTTCCTGCCGGCCCAGCAACTCGGCGGCGTGCGCGTGGATCAGGTGGTTCAAATGCGTGGCCACCACGGTGCTGGCATCGACCACGGTGTAGCCGTAGATCTGCGCCTGCTCGCGCAGGCCGCTGTCTATCCAGACGGCGGGCAGGCCGAAGGCCGGGTCGCGCGTCTGCGTACCCGGCAGGCTGGCGCTGACCTGGCCCGGGTTGATGGCCATCCACTGGCCCGGGAAGGCTTCGCCCTGGCCGATCTGCACGCCCTTGAGCTTGAGCACGTAGGCGTTGGGTTTGATCTCCAGGTTGTCGCGGATGTGGACCACCGGCACCAGGAAACCGATGTCCTGCGCGAACTTCTTGCGTATGCTTTTGATGCGGCCCAGCAGCTCGCCGTTCTGGCTTTTGTCGACCAGCGAAATCAACCGGTAGCCGACCTCCAGCCCCAGCGGGTCGACCAGCGCCACGTCGTCCCAGCTGGCCTCCTGCGATTCGGCCGGGGCCGGCGGCGGCGGCGCTTCGGCCGCGGTAGCCCCGCCCGCGGCGGCGCGACGCATGATGCGCCGCCCCAGCCAGACCAGGCCGCCCGCGATGATCAAAAAGGCCAGGTTGGGCATGCCCGGGATCAGGCCCATCAGGCCGATCACGCCCGCCGTCAGGAACAGCACCTGCGGATTCGCGAACAGCTGGCCCGTGAGCTGGCCGCCCACGTCCTCGTCGGTGGTGACGCGCGAGACGATGACGCCGGCCGCTGTGGAGATCACCAGCGCCGGGATCTGCGCGACCAGGCCGTCGCCGATGGCCAGCAGGGTGTAGGTCGTGGCCGCCTGCGAAAAATCCAGGCCGTGCTGGGCCATGCCGACGATCAGCCCGCCGATGATGTTGATCACCAGGATCAGCAGGCCGGCCACGGCGTCGCCGCGCACGAACTTGCTGGCGCCGTCCATGGAGCCGTAGAAGTCGGCCTCCTGCGCGACTTCGGCGCGGCGCTTGCGCGCCACGTCCTCGCCGATCAGGCCGGCGTTGAGGTCGGCGTCGATGGCCATCTGCTTGCCCGGCATCGCGTCCAGCGTGAAGCGCGCGCCCACCTCGGCGATACGGCCCGCGCCCTTGGTGATGACCATGAAGTTGATCACCACCAGGATGATGAAGACCATCACGCCGACCGCGAAGTTGCCGCCGACCAGGAAGTGGCCGAAGGCCTCGATGACCTTGCCCGCCGCGTCCGGCCCGGTGTGGCCCTCCATCAGCACCACACGCGTGGAGGCGACGTTGAGCGACAGGCGCAGCAAGGTGGTGAACAGCAGCACGGCCGGGAAAGCCGCGAAGTCCAGCGCCTTCATGGTGTACATGCTGACCAGCAGCACCATGATGGACAGCGCGATGTTGAAGGTGAACAGCAGGTCCAGCAAAAACGGCGGCAGCGGCAGCACCATCATGCTGAGGATCAGGATGATCAGCACCGGGCCGGCCAGGCCCTTGCCCTTGCCGCCGGCCATCATCTGGCGCGGCAGCCGCATCAGGTCGTCGACCAGCGTCATGCGGCGCTCCCCAGCAGGGCCGGTGCGGCCGATGCAGCAGGCGCGGCTTGCGGATCCAGCGACTCAGGCACCGGCAGGTCGCGCGGTGCGCGCGGCGGCGTGGCGCCGCCCTCGGCCGCGCGCTGCAGCTGGTAGGCCCAGGCCAGCACCTCGGCCACCGCCGAATACAGCGCCGCCGGGATTTCATCGCCGAGCTTGGTGTGGCGGTAGAGCGCGCGCGTCAGCGGCGGTGCTTCCAGCACCGGGATCTTGTGCTCCTCGGCCATGGCGCGTATGCGCAGGGCCACCAGGTCGGTGCCCTTGGCGATCACGCGCGGCGCGCGCATGTCCTTGTCGACGTACTTCAGGGCGACGGCGAAGTGCGTGGGGTTGGTGACGATGATGTCGGCCTTGGGCACCTCGGCCATCATGCGGCGCTTGGCCATCTGTTGCTGCTGCCGGCGTATCTGCGCCTTGACGTGCGGGTCGCCCTCGCTTTCCTTGTTCTCCTGGCGCAGGTCTTCGCGCGACATGCGCAGCTTGCGCGCGTGGCTCCAGAGCTGGTAGGGCACGTCGATGCCGGCCACCAGCAGCAATGAGGCGATGATCAGCGCGCAGCTCACCGCCACCAGGTGCAGGGTGTGCGGCAGCGCGGCATGCGCGGGTTCGCGCATCAGGCCCATGATGGCGCCCAGGTCGTCGGCGATCACCCACCAGGCGACGCCGCCCACCAGCACGGACTTGAGCAGGGTCTTGGCCAGCTCGGCCAGCGACTCGACCGAAAACATGCGGCCTATGCCGGCGATGGGGTTGAGCTTGGAGAAATTCGGCGCCAGCGACTGCGCCGACAGCAGCCAGCCGCCCAGCAGCATGGGCGCCACCAGCGCGGCCACCAGCATCATCAGCAGCACCGGCAGCAGCGCCTGTGCGGCATGCAGCAGCGCACCGCCGGCCTGGTTCATCATGTGCGCCGGGTCGAAGGCCGAGGCGCGCTCGAACTGCAGGCCGTTGCGCAAGGCGCTGTTGAAGTGCCCGCCCATCATCTCGCCCAGCATCCACAGGCCGCCCACACCCGTGGTCAGCATGACAAAGGTGACAAGCTCCCGCGACCGCGCGACCTGGCCCTCTTCGCGCGCCTTTTCCAGGCGCCGGGGTGAGGCCGGTTCGGTTTTTTCGAGATCACTTTCTTCCGCCATCCATACTCCGCAGCGTCGGGCGCAAGGGGCGCCCCGTCTCAGGAATTATTGGGGGGAGGGGTGAAAATCGATCAGGGAAACAGGCCGGGTATCGGGCTGTTCTTTGGGCAATAAGGAGGGCCTGATGTTTACTCCTTCCCCCGCTGGGGGAAGGTTGGGATGGGGGCTCGCGGCGCTTGATGTTTCGTCGCGCATATTCGAAGGCCGGCTGGCCCCCACCCCTGCCCTCCCCCAGCGGGGGAGGGAGCAAGAGCGGCACCGGGTTTACTCCTTCCCCCGCTGGGGGAAGGTTGGGATGGGGGCCAGCGGCGCTTGAAGTGGCTAGAAACCGAGGCTTGCCAACAAATCGTCGACCTGCCCCTGCCCGTCAACCGCATCGGCATTGCCAATCTTGATCTGCGGACCATTCAGCAGCCCATGCCCCGCATCCTGCCGCTTCTCCGGCGGCGCGTTGTCGATCAGCAGCTGCAGCAGCTGCGTCTCCATGTCCTTGATCACGTCCATCATCTTTTTGATGACCTGGCCGGTCAGGTCCTGGAAGTCCTGGGCCATCATGATTTCCATGAGCTGGGCATTGGTGGCGCTGGCCTGCTGCGGCGCATCGGCCAGGTAGCTGCGTGTGTCCTTGACGAGTTCGCGCGCGTCGTCGAGTTCCAGCGGGCTGTCGAACCAGACGTCCCAGCGTTTGCCCAGCGCCGTCGCTTGTTTGGAGAGGTTTTCCTGGATGGGCTGGGCCACGTCGATGGCGTTGAGCGCCCTTTCAGCGGCGCGCTCCGTCATCTGCGCCACATAACTCAGGCGGTCGCGCGCATCGGGAATCGCCTCGGCGGCGCGGGCGATGCTTTTGTCCAGCCCGAGCTCGCGCATGCCTTCGCGCATCTGGCGCGTCAAATGGCCTATGCGGTTGACCAGCTGTTCGGCCGAATCGCCGGTGGAGACGGAGGTGGGGAAAGCTGCTTCCTGGCCCATGTCACGCCCCTTCCTTCTCGATCTTTTCGAAGATCTTGTTGATCTTCTCTTCGAGCGTGACCGCGGTGAAGGGCTTGACCACATAACCGTTGGCACCGGCCTGGGCCGCCGCGATGATGTTTTCTTTCTTGGCCTCGGCCGTCACCATGAGCACCGGCAGCTTCACGAACTGCGGGTCGGCGCGTATGGCTTGCAACATGGCCAGGCCGTCCATATTGGGCATGTTCCAGTCGGACACCACAAAGCCGTAGTTGCCGGCCTTGACCTTCTCCAGGCCCGCGGCGCCGTCCTCGGCTTCGTCGACGTTGACGAATTCCAGTTCCTTGAGCAGATTGCGGACAATCCGGCGCATGGTCGGGAAGTCATCCACGACCAGGATTTTGATGTTTTTATCAACCACACTTCACTCCAGTTTTCTCGAATCAAACTCTCAAACACATGTCATCCGGACAACGCCACGCTAAAAAAAGCGCCGGCCGGAAGCCCCCAAAAAAATCACTACACCCGGTTCGCCCGCTCCCCGAAGGAGCGCAGGTGGGCCAGCACGCGCTGGCTCATCTCCAGCAGCGGCACCACCTCGTTCACCGCACCCAGCGCGATGGCCTCCCGCGGCATGCCGAAGACCACACAGCTGGCCTCGTCCTGCGCCAGCGTGTGCGCGCCGGCCTGGCGCATGCGCATCAGGCCCTCGGCGCCGTCGCGGCCCATGCCGGTCAGGATCACGCCGATGGCGTTCTTGCCGGCATGGCGCGCGGCCGAATCAAACAGCACGTCGACCGAAGGCCGGTGCCGGTTCACCGGCGGCTCCTGGTTGACCTGGGCCACGTAATTGGCGCCGCTGCGCGTCAGCGACAAATGAAAACCGCCCGGCGCGATGTAGGCATGGCCGGGCAGAACACGTTCGCCGTGCACCGCCTCGGACACCACGATGCGGCACAGGCCGTTGAGGCGTTGCGCGAAGGAATTGGTGAAGCCCGCCGGCATGTGCTGGGCGATCAGGATGGCCGGGCTGTCGGGCGGCAGCGGTTGCAGCACCTCGCGTATCGCCTCGGTGCCGCCGGTGGAGGCGCCGATGATGATGAGTTTTTCGGTGCTCAGCAGCGGGCTGTGCAGCATCGGTGCCTCAGCGCCTGCCCCGCCGCCCGTGGGCGCCGGGCGCCGCGCCGGCAGCAGCTTGGCCGCCGCCGCGATGCGGATCTTGCCGGCGATCAGGTCGGTGTAAGACAGCAGGCCGTCGCGTATGCCCAGGCGCGGCTTGGTCACAAAATCGATGGCACCCAATTCGAGTGCGCGCAGCGCGGCTTCCGAGCCGCGTTCGGTCAGCGAGGACACCATGACCACCGGCATGGGCCGCAGGCGCATGAGTTTTTCGAGGAACTCCAGCCCGTCCATGCGCGGCATTTCCACGTCCAGCGTCATCACGTCGGGGTTGTGCTGCTTGACCAGGTCGCGCGCGACCAGCGGGTCCGAGGCCGTGGCCACCACCACCATGTCGGGCTGGCTGTTGATGATCTCGGTCATCAGGCTGCGTATCAGCGCCGAGTCGTCGACGCACAGCACCTTGATCTTGTTCACGCTCATAGGGCCCACGCATTCTTGTTGGCCACATTGCGGGCCAGGTCGGGGTTGAAGATCTCGACGCTGCCGCGGCGCGCCGGCCGGCTCAGGTTGGCGGCCAGCGCCTGCTCCTCGTCGCGCACCAGCGCCACGTCGTCCTGCTGGCGCAGCTTGCGCATGGTGACCTTGCCGCTCACCGGGAAGTAGTTGATGCGGCGCGGATAGTTGCCGCGCAGGTCCTGGGCGGCCACGCGCACCTGCTCCATCTGCAGGTAGCGCAGCACGAAGTCGGCATTGCGCTCGCCGATGTTGAGCAAGGTCATGTTGGCCAGCACCGCGCCGCCGCCGAAGACCTTCGCCTCCAGCCGCTCGCGCCGGGCGCCGGCCTTGAACAGTTCGTTGAGCAGCATCTCCATGGCGTAGGCGCCGTAGCGCATGGAGGCGGCCGCGCCGCGCGAGGACGGGTCGGCGTCTTCGGGCAGCATGAAATGGTTCATGCCGCCTATGCCGGCCGTGGTGTCGCGCACGCAGGCCGAGACGCAGGAGCCCAGCACGGTGGTCAGCACCATGTCGCTGGAGGTCACAAAATATTCCCCGGGCAGCAGCTTGACCGCCGAGATGCCGAACTCGCGGTCGAAATAATGGTGGGTGGCCACCGTCTCCCGGTGCGCCGTGCTCATGGCGCGGCTTCCCTGGCCTTGTCGGCTTTGCCGGCTTTATCGCCGGGCGCCACCAGCTCGTACACCGTCTGGCCCTTGAGGCGCAGGATGTCGCTGGCAAACGAGAAGTTTTCCGAATGCCCGGCGAACAGCAGGCCGTGCGGCTTCATCAGCGGTGCGAAGCGCTGCAGGATGCGGCCCTGCGTGGGCTTGTCGAAGTAAATCATCACGTTGCGGCAGAAGATCGCGTCGAAAGGCTCGCGCAGCGCCCATTTGGCGTCCAGCAGGTTCAACTGCTCGAACTTCACCATGGCCGCGACCTCGGGCCGGATCCGCACCTTGCCGGCCTGTGCGCCCGCACCCTTCAGGAAAAAGCGCTTGAGCCGCACCGGCGAGAGCTTGCTGACCTGCTCCATCGTGAAGATCCCGGCCTGCGCCTTGGCCAGCACCTGGGTGTCGATGTCGGTGGCCACCACGCTGGCGGCAGCGCCCGCGGCACGATCGCCCAGCGCCTCGATCAAGGTCATGGCAATCGAATACGGTTCCTCGCCGGTCGAGGCGGCCGAGCACCAGACGCTCAGCGGCTTGGGGCATTTTTTGGCATGCTCGGCCAGCACCGGGAAATGGTGGGCCTCGCGGAAGAAGGCGGTCAAATTGGTGGTCAGCGCATTGGTGAACTGCTGCCATTCGTCACCGTTCGGGTCGGCCTCGAGGAAACGAAGGTAGGTTGCGAACTCCGTCAAGCGCAGCTCGCGCAGGCGCCGCGCCAGCCGGCTGTAGACCATCTGCCGTTTCTGCGTGCTCAGGGCAATGCCGGCCCGCTGGTGGATCAGCGTGCGGATTTTCGAGAAATCATGGTCCGTCAGGAGGAAATCCGGACCGGCCGACGAGGCCGTTGCGCCATGCAGAGGTGTATTCATAGGTTTTCAGGTCATCGCACGCACGACGCGCGCGCCTTGGCAGCAGGCAAATGACACATGGTCAATGTACAAAGGCTGCATCAATTGCCATGGCCCGAAAAGCATGAGAAAACACCCGCTTCTCTGGGTATGGCCGGGTGGCGAGCTCAGGCAAGGGCCGCTCTTGCTCCCTCCCCCGCTGGGGGAGGGCGGGGGTGGGGGCCAGCGGCCGTCAAAACACCTCCAGCGAAATATCAAACGCCGTGAGGCCCCCATCCCAACCTTCCCCCAGCGGGGGAAGGAGCAAACCCACCAAAGCCGTCGCAGCGCACTGCTCTTGCTCCCTCCCCCGCTGGGGGAGGGCTGGGGTAGGGGCCAGCGGCCTTCAAAACACCTCGGCGAAGTATCAAACGCCGTGAGGCCCCCATCCCAACCTTCCCCCAGCGGGGGAAGGAGCAAACCCACCAATGCCGTCGCAGCGCACTGCTCTTACTCCCTCCCCCGCTGGGGGAGGGTGGGGGTAGGGGCCAGCGGCCTTCAAAACACCTCGGCGAAGTATCAAGCGCCGCAAGCCCCCATCCCAACCTTCCCCCAGCGGGGGAAGGAGCATGGAAACCTAAATAGTGACGGTATGTGCCCAGGCCAGCGCCGCCAGATGCGCTTGATTGACGCGCGTAGACGTCATAAACAAGGCCTCAGCCAACTCCACAATCCGCCCATTCCGTTGTTCACCCGCTTCCACCAGCTGCAGGAAAGGCCCATACACCCCTTCGCGGCTGACCAGCGCCTGCACCACCGGCTCGGGCAGCAAAATCTGGCCCACCACTTTTTCCAGCGGTATGCCCAGCAGCTGGTCCAGCAGCGAGAACATGCCGACAAAGAACAGGTGTTCGGCTTCGGCGCGCGGCAGCAAGTCCTTGCCGAGCAGCTCGGCAAAACGCCCGCGCACAATCGCGGCCTGCAGCAGCGCGTGGGAATAGCCGGCCGTGTTGGTCGTGGCCAGCAGCACCGAGAGCCAGCGGAACAGCGGGGTGTAGCCCAGCATGGTCACCGCGTGGCGCAGCGATTCGATCTCGACCTCGATGCCGAAGCCCGGCGAGTTGATATAACGGAAGAGCTTGTACGACAGCGCCGCATCGCGCTTGAGCACGCCCTCGATATGCCGCACGTCGGCGTTTTCCTGGACCATCTGCATCAGCTGCAGGATAAAAATCGCCTGCGGGCTCAAGGCACCCGCATTGTTTTGGGGCCGCGGCGTGGTGCACAGGTTCTCGAAGAAGCCGCCCACACCGTGCGCGGCCGACATGTCGAACTCGCGCCAGCCCGGGAAATCCTGCACCACCACGGCCAGCGGCGGCTCGGCCTGCTTCGCGAGGTTGCTCAGCGCCGCAAAATCCGGGTGGCCCAGCGGCAGCTCAAGGTGCGTGGCCAGCGGCACCAGCGTCTCGGCATGCGTTTGCATAAACGCCAGGTCCGCGCCGCGCAGCGCCAGGCGCAGGCCCTGTTCGCGCATCGAAGCCATGCCGGCCTGGCAGTCTTCCGCCAGGTCCGCGCAGTCCAGCATCAGCACCGTGTTTGCGGGCGCCTGGCCGACCGACAGCCCGCCCGGCGGCACGCCATGGTCGGCATCGAGAAACAGCAGGCCGAGCTCGGCCGCCTGGGCGCGCTCGCCCACAAAGTCCAGCAGCTGGCGCACGTCTTCCCGCGCGTCGGTGGGGGCCGAGCTCTGCCAGGCCAGCCTGTAGCCGGCCACCTGTTGTTTGGGGTCCAGCAGCGGCGCTCTGACTAAAAATTTGTTTTCTGGCATGGCGATGGTCGATCCGGTTGTGGCTAGGGTTGTCTCGTGGGGCTCTGGGTGGCACCGGCCTGCCTTGCCCACCGGCCCTTCCCGCGGCTGCCGCTGGGCGGCGCCTGCAGGAAAGGCCGGCTGGCGGTCGCGCCGGGCATGGGCGGCCGCCGGTCGTCGGCAAGACGGTCTTTGGGGAAAACTGTAAGGAGAAAGGTTGAAAGCGATTGGCCGAAACAGGTAGGGATTCACCACTCTGTTTTCGGAATTGAGTTTTGGGGGTCTGTTCTCTCCGCTGAGGGCTGCTGGCCGGGGGTAGCCCGGCGGCTACTCACTTTTCTTTTGCTTCGCCAAAAGAAAAGTAAGCAAAAGAAAAGGCGACCCTGGTTGCTGCGTCCCTCCGCTGCGCTGCGGGCAACCTGCGGTGCTCGGTCCAGACGGGGTCTCGCTAAACTCGCTTCGCTCAAACAACGCGATCCCTGATCCGTCTGGACCTCCGCTCCTCGGCGCATCCACAAGGGGTGGGGAAGGAATACCAATACCTAAGAAACAAGGACTCGCCGTGGCGAGTCCTTGTTTTTCTTGGTTTGATTCTTTGTATTTTTTGTCCCCGCTCCCGTTCCCGATTTCCCCGTCCTGGCTGGGCCGAGGAGCGCAGAGACAAGCGGATCAGGGCTGGCGTTGTTTGAGCGAAGCGAGTTTAGCCAGACCCCGCTTGGCTCGAGCACCGCAGGTTGCCCGAAGCGAAGCGTAGGGACCCAGACTGCGGGTCGCCTTTTCTTTGGTGACTTTCTTTTGGCGAAGCAAAAGAAAGTTACTTGCTGCCGGCAACCCCGGCCAGCAACACATAGCAGAGGGCGCACCCGCCGGGACAAGACCTAGCGTAGACACCGCATCGCAATGTTCTACGAGCGGCTTACAAGTCCTCGGGAAGCAAAGCCCCAAGCGCCTCCCGCATAGAACGAACAATCAGCTGCTGCCGCGCACGAGGCATCCGTTCCATCGTCGAAGCCACACTGATCGCCGCAGCCGGGCTGCCATTCCTCCCAGGCACGGCCATGCCCACGGCCAACACCCCCTCAGTCGCGTGATTACCAATCACAGCCCACCCCCGTTCCCGCGTGGCGCGCACCAGAATCCCCATCCGCTCCGGCGTCATGCCGCCATACCGCCCCAGCACCGGCGCATTGGCGGCGATGACGCCGGCCGCGTCTTCTTCGGGCAGTGCGGCCAGCAGGGCCAGGCCGGCGGCCCCCACGCCCAGGGGCTGGCGGGTGCCGACCTGGATCACCAGCATCTGCACCGGGTGGGTGCCGACCTGGCGCGCGATGCAGTGCGAGGCCGCGCCCTCGCGCACGATGGCGAAAGCCGCGTCGCCGCAGGCCTGGCTCACGCGCGCCAGCACCGGCTGCAGGCGTGCCGCGAAATCCGACGGTGAAGGCGGCGGCGCCTGCAGCTGCGCCAGGCGCGGCCCGGCGACATACCGGAAGCGCCCGAGCGGCGCGACATAGCCGGCCTCGAGCAGCGTCGCCAGCAGGCGGTACACCGTGGCGCGCTCCAGGCCGGCGGCGCGGCACAGGTCGACCACGCGCAAACCTTCGCGGCCGCTTTGCAGCACGGCATCGAGCAACTGCAGGCCGCGCCGCAGCGTGCGGCTGCCGCCGTCGTCGTTGGCCGGTCCGGCTGTTTCGCTGACAGGGGATGCGGGGGATTTTGAAGAGCGGGAGGCCATGGCATGGGACTATAGAACGTCCGCTGGTCGGACGTTCGGGTTTGTCGCGCGGCAAGCCCTGGTCAAGAATTTCCCTGTTGCCGGCCCAGGCCCGGCACAAGCACCGCATACGCAGCGCATACGCAGCACATACCTACAACAGGAGACAGTCACCATGAATTTGCATCGCACCCCATCGCGCCGGCTGGCGCTCGCCGCCCTCTTCGCCACCCTCGCCTTCACGGCCGCCCTGCCCGCCCAGGCCCAGCCCGCGGCAGCCTGGCCGACCAAACCTATCAAGCTGGTCGTCGGCTACGCGGCCGGCGGCGCCACCGACGTCATCGCGCGCATTGTCGCGGCCGAACTCGGCAAGCAGCTGGGCCAGCCCATCCTCGTCGACAACCGCGCGGGCGCCAACAGCAATGTGGGCGCCGAGCTCGTCGCGCGCGCGCCGGCCGACGGCTACACGCTGTACGTCTACACCATCGCCAACACCATCAACGCCTCGCTCTACGACAAGCTGGGCTACGACCCGCTCAAAGACTTCGAGCCCATGGGCCTGATCGCCAAGGTGCCCAACATCCTGGTGGTGAACCCGCAGCTGCCCATCAAAACCCTGGCCGACTACGTGAGCTTCGCGAAGTCCTCGCCCAACGGCATCACCTTCGCGTCGGCCGGCAGCGGCTCGTCCATCCACCTGTCGGGCGAGCTCTTCAAGATGGCGGCCAAGGTCCCCATGCTGCACGTGCCCTACCGCGGCAGCGCGCCGGCCGTGACCGACCTGCTGGGCGGCCAGGTGCAGTCCATGTTCGACAACGCGCCCTCGGCCCTGCCCCATGTGCGCGGCGGCAAGCTGCAGGCGATTGCCATCACCAGCCCCCAGCGCTCGCCGCTGCTGCCCGAGGTGCCCACCGTGGCCGAGTCGGGTTTCCCGGGCTTTGACGTGCAATCGTGGTTCGGCATCGCCGGGCCGGCCGGCACGCCGCAGGCCGTGGTGCAGCGCGTCAACACCGAGCTGCTCAAGGTGCTGGCCCTGCCCGAGGTGCGCCAGCGCCTGCTCAACCTCGCGGCCACGCCCGAGCCCGGCACGCCCGCGCAGATGCGCAGCTGGACGCTGTCGGAAGCCAAGCGCTGGCGCGAAGTGGTCAAGCAGTCCGGCGCACGCGCTGAATAAGCAAGCAGCAAAAGAGAACACCCCGCATGAACCCGATTGATTTTTTCTGGCGCGCCGCCGAGCGCTGGCCCGAGCGCATCGCCATCGACGCGCCCGAAGGAACGCTGCGCTACGGCGCGCTGGCCGCCTGGGTCTCGGCCTTCGCGGCCGCGCTGGTCGAGAAAGACCCGGCCCCGCAAAGCCGCGTCGCCATCTGCGCCGGCAACAGCACCGAACACATCGCCGCACTGCTGGCCGTGCTGGCCTGCGGCAAGGTGTGGGTGCCGCTCAACCCCAAAAGCACACGCGCGGAAATCCGCCGCATCGTCGACGCGACCGAGCCCTCCATCCTCGTCACGGATGCCGATGGCGCCCCGCTGCTCGAGGGCGCGCCCGGGCAGCACATCCAATGCGGCGTGGCCGGCAATGACGGGGTGCCCAACATCGCCGCGCTCAGCGCGCGGCACGCGGGCGCGCCGCGCCCCAGCTTCATCCTGCCGCCCGAAGCCACCCAGGCCATCAAGTTCACCGGCGGCACCACCGGCGCGCCCAAGGGCGTGATGCAGACCTACCGCGCCTGGATGGCCAACATCAGCAACCAGATCCACGCCTGGGGTTTTGACGAGCATGAGCGTTATGTGATGGCCGCGCCCGTCACGCACGGCACCTCGACTTACCTCTTGCCCATACTGGCCCAGGGCGGCTGCCATGTGCTGCTGGCCGGCGCGGGCGCCGAGGCCGTGCGCACGGCTTTTAAAGAAAGAGGCGGCACCGTGAGCTTTATGCCGCCCACGCTGGTCTACATGCTGATGGCATTGCCCGGTGCATCACGCGCCGACTTTCCAAACCTGCGCCGGCTGATCTACGGCGGCGCCCCCATGCCCCCGGAAAAAATCCGCGAAGTCCGAAACTTCTTCGGCCCCGTGCTGGGCACCACCTATGGCCAGACCGAGGCACCGCAAATTTTGACCGTGATGCGGCCCGAGGATTTTGAGGACGAACGCAACTGGGCCGCCGTGGGCCGCGCCACCTGGTTCAGCGACGTCGCCATCATGGCGCCGGGCGGCCAGCTGCTGCCCGCCGGCGAGGTCGGCGAAGTCGTGGCGCGCGGCGACCTGCTGATGTCGGGCTACTGGCGCCTGCCCGGCCTGAGCGCCGAAACCATCGTCGACGGCTGGCTGCACACCGGCGACCGCGGCCGGATCGACGAACGCGGCTACCTCTACCTCAAGGACAGGCTCAAGGACCTGGTCATCACCGGCGGCTTTAACGTCTACCCCGTCGACGTCGAGAACGCGCTGGGCCAGCACCCGGCCGTGCACGAATGCGCCGTCTTCGGCATCCCCGACGACAAATGGGGCGAGGCCGTGCAGGCAGCGGTGCAGCTGCGCGCCGGCCGGCAGGCCACGGCGGCCGAACTGATCGCCTTTGTGCGCGAACGCCTGGGCCCGGTGCAGACACCCAAGCTGATCCACTTCCACGAGAACTTGCCGCGCTCCCCAGTCGGCAAGGTCCTCAAAAGCGCGGTGCGCGAACAAGCCCTGGCCGCCGCTGCGGCGACCACCACGGCGTGATGAATGACGAATGAAAGCCTTCCCATGACCAGCGCCAAAAAATCCCAAGCCAGACCCGTCACCAGCCTGTGCACCCACACCCTGACCAGCTTGCACTACCGCAACGCCGACCTGGTCCAAGACCTGATGGGCAAAAAGACCTTTACCGAAGTCATGCTCATGCAAATCCTGAACCGCGCGCCGCGCGGCGTGGACCTGCGCATCACCGACGCGGTGCTCATCGTGTTGATGGAACACGGCCTCACCCCCAGCGCGATTGCCACCCGCCTTGTCTATATGAGCGCCCCCGAAAACCTGCAAGGCGCAGTGGCCGCCGGCCTGCTGGCCGTGGGCAGCTCCTTTGTCGGCACCATGGAAAACTGCTCTGGCCTGCTGGACCGCATTGCCTCGGCCGCCGACCCCGACGCCGAAGCCTTGGCCATCGCCCAACATTACAAAACCCTCAAAAGCCCCATCCCCGGCTTCGGCCATCACCTGCACAAACCGGTAGACCCACGCGCCTACAAGCTGTTAGAGCTGGCCCGCGCCGAACCCGAACTGGCCGGCGACAAGATACGCGCGCTGGAGCGGCTGTCGGCGGCTGTCGATGCAGTCGCGGGCCGGCCCATCACGATCAATGCGACCGGGGCCGTCGCGGCGCTGCTGGGGGAGATGGGGGTGCCTACCGCTGTGATGCGTGGGTTTGCGGTGATTTCACGTGCGGCCGGGCTGGTGTCGCATATCGTCGAGGAGCAGAACAGTCCCTCGGGGCGGTTTATTTGGGAGACGGTGGAGGGGGCGGTGCCGTTTGTGGGAGCGGTTAGCTGATTCGCTGCAGGGAATTAAAGTTCAGCGCCAAAACTGGTCCAGGTATTTGAGCAACCGCATTCGGTGTTACCTCTGAAGGCGGAAGATAGTCATCAGGTAGATGTGGGAATGTTC
>NZ_CAXUPF020000010.1:0-3572 GCF_964252805.1 Polaromonas sp. LjRoot131
ACGCTGCGCTTCGCTCAGACAACGCGATCCCTGATCCGCCTGAACCTCCGCTCCTCGGCGCATCCACAAGGGGCAAGCGGGAGCGGATTCGGGAACGGGAACGGGGAGAGTGGCGGTCGGTTATTTCCAGGGGGTTGGGGGCGGGATCTCGCAGACGGGGTCTACGTCAATCGACTTGAAATCCGCTGGCCCTACGATCTCCAGGTATTCCATGTCGGGGGAGTAGTCGAAGAGGAAGTGTTTGATGCCCGGGCGCTGGTGCACCACGTCGCCGGCCTCGACCAGGGTTTCCTTGTCTTCGTACATGAAGCGCGCCCAGCCCTTGACCATGATGACGATCTGGAAATCCGCCTCATGGCGGTGCCATCCCGTGCCTGTTTCTGGTGCCATGTTCGCCTTCACAAGGTGCGCGATCACCTTGCCGTTGGTCGCGTCGGCGATGCCGAGGTCGCGGTACAGGAAAAAGTCGCGCAAACCGCCGGAAACAAACTGCGTGTCGCCGGGCTTGACGTGGGAAAACTTGGTTGCGGTGCGGTCCAGCATGGGGTGCTCCTGTTCCATCAAGACATCCAACTCGGGATTGGTGCGGTGCAGCAAGCAGGAAGTGTTCCAGCGCGTGTGCGGCATGCGCCACAACCCTGATTGAGAAGGCACGGCGGTAAAGATGACGCCCGCTACAAAGCTATAGTCCGGCTATGGCCCCGAAAGGAGTTTTGATGACCAGACCAGATCGCCACTGCCCAGTTGTACCGCCGGTTCTTCTGAATACATTCTGAGCGTGGCTACTCCCTCCCAGCGCTCTCGCGTGATTGCCTCCATCTTCGGCATCATCCTTTTGCTCGCCCTTGTTACGCTCGGCGCAGCAATTTTCAGGTCGGGCGGGGACTTCTGGTTTTGCGCGATCGCCGGCTACCTGTTTACGGTACCGTTTGCCCTGTGGATGTGGCACGGAACCCAGGAGGGAAAAGATGCGGGCCCTCTATCCACGGCTGAGTGGCTGGGTTTCTTTGTGATGAGCGTCGCCTTGAGTGGTTTTTTTATTCTCATTGACGTGATAGTGGTCGATCCAGGGTTCAGCCTGGTTTTCACGATCGGCGTATTGGTTATGGCTTTCATTGCCTTGCCAGGCGCTGCGCGAGCCTGGCTACTCGAGTTTTTGTCGACGCGCGAGCAGAGTAGTGGGGAGAGTGATGCCTGACCCCTCGAGCAGGCTGAGTCTGTTGACAACCCTTGAGCCCCCCTCTGGGATAATCCCCCCATGAGCGGAAATACCCTAGGAACCCTATTCGCAGTCACCAACTTCGGTGAATCCCACGGCCCGGCCATTGGCTGCGTGATTGACGGCTGCCCGCCGGGCATGGATTTAAGTGAGGCCGACATCCAGATCGAACTGGACCGCCGCCGCCCGGGCACCAGCCGCCATGTGACGCAGCGCAACGAGCCCGATGCCGTCGAGATCCTCTCCGGCGTCTACCAGGGCAAGACCACCGGCACGCCCATCTGCCTGCTGATCCGCAACACCGACCAGCGCAGCAAGGACTACAGCAACATCCTGGAGACCTTCCGCCCCGGCCATGCCGACTACAGCTACCTGCACAAATACGGCCTGCGCGACCCGCGCGGCGGCGGCCGCTCCTCGGCCCGGCTGACGGCGCCCACGGTGGCGGCCGGTGCCGTCGCCAAAAAATGGTTATTCGAAAAATACGGCACGGTGTTTCGCGGCTGCATGACGCAGGTCGGCGATGAAGTCATTCCGTTCGAGTCGTGGGAGCACGTGCCGAACAACCCGTTTTTTGCGCCGGTAGCCGATGTGTCAAAGCTGGAAAACTATATGGACGCCTTGCGCAAGGCCGGCGACTCCTGCGGCGCGCGCATACGCGTGACGGCCTCGGGTGTCCCGGTCGGCCTGGGCGAGCCGCTGTATGACAAGCTGGACGCCGACATCGCCTTTGCCATGATGGGCATCAATGCGGTCAAGGGTGTGGAAATCGGCGCGGGTTTTGCCAGCGTCACGCAGCGCGGCACCACGCATGGCGATTCGCTGACGCCTGAAGGTTTTCTGTCCAACAACGCCGGCGGCGTGCTGGGCGGCATCAGCACCGGCCAGGACCTGGAAGTCTCGATCGCGATCAAGCCGACCAGTTCCATCATCACGCCGCGCCAGTCGATCGACACGGCCGGCAAGCCGGCCGAAGTGATGACCAAGGGCCGCCATGACCCCTGCGTGGGCATACGCGCCACGCCGATCGCCGAAGCGCTGCTGGCGCTGGTGGTGATGGAGCATGCGCTGCGCCAACGCGCCCAGAATGCGGACGTCGTGGTGAATACCCCCGACATCATGCGAAGCCGCAAATAAATAAACTGCGCGGCCCGATCTCGCATCTGCGGTCCTCACCGTACGGGTGTACGGCTCCGGTCCTCGACGCGACCTCGGGCCGCTCGCTACGATTTCTTTACGACTTCGCGCCGGTGCGTGCCTTAAGCTTTATGGCTCCGGCGGCGCAGCCCGAAATGGGTTAAAGCCCGTGATCAGCGCGGTGGCCGACAGCACCAGGATGCAGCCGGGAAGCATGCTGATCGTCACCGGTTCGCCGAGAAACAGCCCGCCCCAGGTCACGCCGAACAGCGGGATCATGAAGGCCGCCGAGGTGGTGGCGCTGGCCGGGATCTCGCGCATCAGCCGCATGCTGATCCAGTACATAAACCCTGAGGTAAACGTGCCCAGCACTGCCACGGCAGCCACGGCGCCTGGGGTCAGGACGGCCGAGGGTGCGGCGATGCCGCCTGGTATGACCAGGATCAGGGCCGCAGCAATGTGCACCACCGCCGACGAGGGCAGCGGCGAATAGGCCATGGTGGCGCGTTTCATGAGGATGGCGCCAAAACCGTAGCTGGCTGAGGCGGCCACGCAGGCCAGCGCCGCCAGCACCACCCGGGGCGTCACCGCGACAGGCCCCAGTTGCACCAGCAGCGCGACGCCGGCAAAGCCAACCGCGCAGCCGAGCAGGCGGATGCGGGTGAGTCTTTCCTCGCCGGCCAGCGCGGCCGCCATCACGCCGAAGAGAGGTACCGTGGCATTGAGCACCGCCGAATAGCCTGAGGGAATGACCAGCGCGGCCCAGTTGTACAGCACAAAGGGAATCACCACTGACAGCATGCTCAGCAGCGCCAGCCGGGGCCACGCCTCGCGCGGCGGCCAGTGGCCGCGCAGCCTGCTCATCAGCAGGCCAAGCACGATGGCGGCCAGGACGCAGCGGGTGGCCGCCACCACCCACGGGCCCAGGGCGGGACTGGCGATACGCAGCAGGGGAAATGATGCGCCCCAGAGGGCGGACATCGCGATGAGCTGGAGGAAGTGTCGGGTTTGCATGAAACGCCGCGTGGGCGGCAACAAAAGCGGCGGTGTGGAGGTGGCTTGATTGTGCAAGATTCGGCCCGACGTTGCAGGCGGGGGGGCGGGTCTTGCGCCGGCGGGCGCGCTCCCTCTATGCTCTTTGCTGAGGGCGGTTGGCCGGGGGTTGCCCGGCGGCAACTCACTTTTCTTTTGCTTCGCCAAAAGAAAAGTAAGCAAA
>NZ_CAXUPF020000011.1:0-3307 GCF_964252805.1 Polaromonas sp. LjRoot131
CTGGCGTTGTTTGAGCCGAAGGCGAGTTTAGCGAGACCCCGCCTGGACCGAGCACCGCAGGTTGCCCGCAGCGAAGCGAAGGGACGCAGCAACCAGGGTCGCCTTTTCTTTGCTTACTTTCTTTTGGCGAAGCAAAAGAAAGTGAGTTGCATGCCGGGCAACCCCCGGCCAGCAGAACTTAGAAGAGAGCACAGAGGGAGGAGCGCGCAAAGGCCGGCGCAAGACCCGGCCGGCAGTCGCGGGCCGCAGGCCGTGCAGTCCCCCATTGACAATTTACTTTAGCCATGAATAATTAATTTGTGAAATGTAAGTCGCTCTGGCGCGGAAATTGCGACGGCTTGCAGGACAAACGCAGGGGATGGTTATCGTGACAAGGCGGCAAAGCACCGGCTTGCTGAAGGCGTGGAGCCTGTTTCTCCGGAGCAATCGCATGACCGTGTTCAAGACTTCGCTGGCGGCGCTGCTGCTGGCTTTCAGCGCCGTGGGCGCCGCGCCCGCGCTGGCGCAAGGCTACCCCTCCAAACCGATACGCATCGTCGTGCCCTACCCGGCCGGCGGCGGCATCGACGTGATCTCGCGCGTGATCGGCGAGCGCCTGGGCCGCAGCCTGGGCCAGCCCGTGCTGGTCGACAACAAGCCCGGCGGCGGCACCATCCTGGCCGCCGATTTCGTCGCCAAGGCGCCGGCCGACGGCTACACGCTGATGGTCACCACCGACTCGACCATGACCATCAACCAGCACCTGTACGCCAAGTTGCCCTACGACCCGGTGAAGGACTTCGCGCCCATCACGCAGCTGGTGCTGCTCAACCAATTGCTGCTGGCCAACCCGGCCGTGCCGGCCAACAACCTCAAGGAGTTGATCGCCTACGCCAAGGCCAACCCCGGCAAGCTCAACTACGCCTCTTACGGCAGCGGCAGCCAGCCGCATCTGGCGATGGAAACGCTGAAGGCCCAGGCCGGCATCGACATCGTGCACGTGCCCTACAAAGGCATTCCGCAGGCCGTGCCCGCCGCGCTGGCCGGTGAGGTGCAACTGACCTTTTCGGGTGCGGCCTCGTCGCAGGCCTTTATCAAGGCGGGCAAGCTCAAGGCCCTGGCCGTGGGCGGCAAGACGCGCATGCCGCTGCTGCCCGACGTGCCGACGTTCACGGAGTCGGGTTTTCCGGACGTACCCTCGAACGCCTGGTTCGGCCTGTTCGCGCCCGCCGGCACGCCGCGCGACATCGTGATGAAGCTGCACGCCGAAGTCACGCGCATCCTGAAAGACCCGGAATTCGTGCAAAAGGAAATCGTCGCCAAGTCCTATGACCTGGTGGCCAGCACGCCGGAAGAGTTCACCGCCTTCCTGGTGGCCGACAGTGTGCGCAACGCGCGCGCGGTGAAGATCTCCGGCGCCAAGGTCGAATAGTTTTGAGCGCAACACCCATCTGGCGCGGCTACGACCAGGCCGAACTCGATCGCCAGTACAACAGCCGCGGCACCGTGCCCGACGTGACGGTCTACCTGCGCGAGTACGCCGAACGCAGCGCGGCGGCCAAGGCCTCGCTGGCCCGCATGGAAAACATCGCCTACGGCCTGGGCGACGACGACCGGCTGGACCTTTTCCCCGTGCCCGGCGCGCGGGGCCCGTCGCCGGTGATCGTGTTTCTGCACGGCGGCGACTGGCGCGCGCTGTCGAAAGACGACAGCGCCTTTGCCGCACCGGCCTACGTTGGCGCCGGCGCGATGTTTGTCGCGCTGGACTTCACGCTGGTGCCCCAGGCCACGCTGCCCGGCATGGGTGCGCAGGTGCGCCGCGCCTTGCACTGGTTGTGGCAGAACGTGGCGCTGCACGGCGGCGACCCGGCCCGCATCCACATCGCCGGGCATTCTTCGGGCGCCAACCTCGTCGGCCAGGTGCTGATGACCGACTGGGAACGTGAATTTGATGCGCCGGCCGACCTCGTCAAAAGCGCCTGCTTTATGAGCGGCCTCGGCGACCTCGAACCGGTGCGCTTGTCTTTCCGCAATGAAAAGCTGAATCTCACGCCCGAGCTGGTGGCCGAGGTCTCGCTGCTGCGGCGCGGCGCCGTGGTGCGCTGCCCGCTGCTGGTGGCGGTGGGCGGCAACGAGACCGAAGACTACCTGCGCCAAAGCCGCGAGGTGGCCGACTGGTGGACGGCGCGCGGCGAAGCGGCGCAGTTCATCGCGCCGGCCGGGCGGCACCACTTTGACGCGGTGCTCGAATGGGCGGACCCGGCCAGTGCGCTGTTCAAGGCGCAGCTGACGCTGATGGGCCTTGCATGAGCGGCATGAAGGTGAAGGGCCCGGCCGTCTGGCTGGACATGGACCAGGCCGAACTCGACGCCGCCTACAACCAGGCAGCCTACGCGCCCAATGCCGCCGAGGTGCTGCAGCGCTATGTGATGCGCAGCGAGGCCACGCGCGCCGCGTTGGGCGAGCCGCTGCGCTTTGCCTATGGCGAGAGCGCGATCGAAGGGCTGGATGTCTACCCCACACGCGTGCCTGATGCGCCGATAGCCGTCTTCATCCACGGCGGCGCCTGGCGCTCGGGCCGGGCGCGCGACTACGCCTTCCCCGCCGATGTGCTGGTGCCCGCCGGCGCGCATCTCGTGGTGCCGGATTTCGCGGCGGTGCAGGACGTGGAAGGCAGCCTGGCGCCCATGGCCGAGCAGCTCAGGCGCGCGCTGGCCTGGGTGCATGAGAACGCGCGGCGTTTCGGCGGCAATCCGCAGCGCATCCACGTACTGGGCCATTCATCGGGCGCCCACCTGGCCGGCGTGATGCTGACCACCGACTGGGCCGGCCGTTTAGGCCTGCCCGCCGACTTCATCAAAAGCGGCCTGTGCTGCAGCGGCATTTTTGACTTGAAGCCGCCGCGGCTGTCGGCGCGCAGCAGCTATGTGCGGTTTACCGACGAGATCGAAGAGGCACTGAGTCCGCAGCGCCATCTGGCGTTGCTCAACGCGCCGCTCATCGTTGCTTACGGCACGTCGGAGACGCCTGAGTTTCAGCGGCAGCCGCGGGATTTTGCGGCGGCTGTGGCTGCCGCCGGGAAGCCAGTGGAACTGCTGGTGGCTGAAGGGCTTAACCATTTTGAAGTGGTTGAAAGTCTTGGGTGCAGTGATGGACTGCTGGGTGCGGCAGTCCTCGCGCAGATGGGGCTGGGGTGAAGAGTGTTTGTGTTTTTGGCGCTGAGGTTGGTTTGGGTTCCGGGGCCGGGGTTGCCGGCAGCAACTCACTTTCTTTTGCTTCGCCAAAAGAAAGTAAGCAAAGAAAAGGCGACCCGCAGTCTGGGTCCCTG
>NZ_CAXUPF020000012.1:0-2348 GCF_964252805.1 Polaromonas sp. LjRoot131
CAAACGTGTGACCGACATCATGGCCGAGATCACCGCGGCCAGCCAGGAGCAGACGTCCGGGATCGAACAGATCAACCAGGCGATCACGCAGATGGACCAGGTCACGCAGCAGAACGCGGCGCTGGTCGAGGAGGCGGCCGCGGCCGCTTCCTCGCTGCAGGAACAGGCCAGCGGCCTGTCGCAGGTGGTCAGTGTGTTCAAGGTCAATGGTGGCCACGCGCCTGCCGCGCTGCAACAGCAACAACAGCGTTCCAGCGTGGCCCGGCCCGCGACACCCAAACAAGCGCCGAAAGCCCGGCAGGCGATTTCCGCGCCGCGCAAGCCGGCGGCTCCCGGTGGTGATCTCGCGATGGCAGGCGGCGGCAGCTGGGAAACCTTTTAAGCCTCTCCGGGGCCGTTCAGGGATTTCGTCCGTGCCGCATCAACGCAAACCACAAGCCGGCCTTGCATAACCGTTAACTTTTGAAAGTCTGCATCATGACACTCAACAACATCAAGGTCGGCAGCCGCCTGGGGCTGGCCTTCGGCCTGATTCTTTTCATCATGGCGGTGATTTCCGTCACCGGCATCTGGCGCCTGCAGGGCCTGGCCGACACCACCCAGCGGCTGGGCACGGTCGACAACGAGAAACTCAAGATGGCCGTGCAGTGGCGCCAGACCATTGACCTGAACTGGGTGCGCACGCGCGCCTCGATCATGGATGCCGACACCAGCCGCATTCCGATGTGGCAGGCCGACATGGACAAGACCTCGGAGATCTCGACGGCCTCGCGCAAGCGCCTGATCGAGCTGGTCCAGGCGGAAGAAGGCAAAAAACTCATCGCCGAGATTGATGCCCGGCGCGAGGCCTACCGCACGCCGCGTGCCGCGGTGCTCAAAAGGCGCCAGGCCGGTGAGGACGTCACCGCCGTGCTGGAGCGCGAACTCAGGCCGCTGGCCGATGCCTACAGCGAGAGCATCCGCAAGCTCGAGGAGTTCCAGCAGAAGCTGTATGACGCCGCGCTGGCACGGGCCGAAGAGAACGCGTCCCAGGGCCGCTGGATCCTGATCGTCGGTTCGGTGCTGGCCCTGCTGCTGGGCGCGGCATCGGCTTTTGTGCTGACCCGCTCCATCACCGGGCCTTTGCGCCAGGCCGCCCGCAGCGCGCGTTTTATCGCCGACGGCGACCTGACCCAGCCCATCCACAGCGTGGGCAAAGACGAAGCCGCCGAACTGCTGCAGGCCTTGAAGACCATGCAGGACAACCTGCTCGGCATCGTCGGCAATGTGCGCAGCGGCACCGACACCATCGCGACGGCCTCGAGCCAGATCGCGGCCGGCAACCATGACCTGTCCTCACGCACCGAAGAGCAGGCCAGTTCGCTGGAAGAGACGGCCGCTTCGATGGAAGAGCTGACCTCGACCGTCAAACAGAATGCCGACAACGCCCGCCAGGCCAACCAGCTGGCGGTCTCGGCCTCCAGCGTGGCCGTCAAGGGCGGCAGCGTGGTCGCCGAAGTGGTGGGCACCATGGGCGCGATCAATGCTTCTTCACGCAAGATTGTCGACATCATCGGTGTGATCGACGGCATCGCTTTCCAGACCAATATCCTGGCTTTGAACGCGGCTGTGGAAGCGGCCCGTGCCGGCGAGCAAGGCCGTGGTTTTGCCGTGGTCGCGGCCGAAGTCCGCAACCTGGCCCAGCGCAGCGCAGCGGCCGCCAAGGAAATCAAAACCCTGATCGGCGACTCGGTCGACAAGGTCGAAGAAGGCAGCAAACAGGTCGCCGAGGCCGGCCGAACCATGGATGAAATCGTCGACAGCGTCAAGCGCGTGACCGACATCATGGCCGAGATCACGGCGGCCAGCCAGGAACAGACGTCCGGGATCGAACAGATCAACCAGGCGATCACGCAGATGGACCAGGTCACGCAGCAGAATGCGGCACTGGTCGAGGAAGCGGCTGCGGCGGCTTCCTCACTGCAAGAGCAGGCTAGCGGCCTGTCGCAGGTGGTCAGTGTGTTCAAGGTCAATGGCGGCCATGCGCCGGCCGCGCAGCCACAGCGTTCCAGCGTGGCTCGGCCGGCGACGCCTAAGCAGCCACCGCAGGCTCGGCAGGCTATTTCTGCGCCGCGCAAGTCGACGGCTCCGGCGGGTGATCTTGCGATGGCTGGTGGCGGGAGCTGGGAGACGTTTTAAGGCCCGGTCTTGGGCCGGGTCTTGCGCCGGCTGTCCGCGCTTCCTCTGTGCTCTCTTCTAAGTTTTGCTGGCCGGGGGTTGCCCGGCAGCAAGTAACTTTCTTTTGCTTCGCCAAAAGAAAGTCACCAAAGAAAAGGCGACCCGCAGTCTGGGTCCCTACGCTTCGCTAC
>NZ_CAXUPF020000013.1:0-2222 GCF_964252805.1 Polaromonas sp. LjRoot131
CGTAGCGAAGCGCAGGGGACCCAGACTGCGGGTCGCCTTTTCTTTGGTGACTTTCTTTTGGCGAAGCAAAAGAAAGTTACTTGCTGCCGGGCAACCCCCGGCCAACAGAACTTAGAAGAGAGCACAGAGGGAGCGCACTCGCCGGAGCAAGACCCGGCTTCATCCCATGCTGGAGTGAATCATCTCCCTAACCCGCGGATAAATCTGCTGATTCCACTTACGCCCGCTAAACACCCCGTAATGCCCCACACCAGTCTGCACATGATGCGTCTTCATATACGGCCGTATCCCGATGCAAAGGTCCTGAGCCGCAACGGTCTGCCCGACTGAGCAGATGTCGTCGCGCTCGCCTTCCACCGTCATCAGCGCGGTGCGGCGTATGGCGGCGGGTTTCACGAGGCGGCCGCGGTAGCTGAGCTTGCCCAGCGGCAGGTCGTAGGTCTGGAACACTTTTTCAACGGTTTCAAGATAGAACTCGGCGGGCAAGTCGTTGACGGCCAGGTATTCGTCGTAGAACACGCGGATGATGTTGGCCTTTTCCACGTCGCCGTCCAGCAGGTGCTGGTACATGTCCTGGAATGATTTTTTGTGCCGCTCCAGGTTCATGCTCAGGAAGGCACTGAGCTGCACAAAGCCCGGGTACACGCGCCGCATATAACCGGCGTGCGGCAGCGGCACGTGGCTGATCAGGTTTTTTTCGAACCACGCAATCGGCTTGCTGGTCGCCAGCGTGTTGACGCCCGTGGGGTTCACGCGGCAGTCCACCGGGCCGGCCATCAGCGTCAGGCTGCGCGGCTGGGCCGGGTCGTCGTCTTCGGCCATGATGGCCGCGGCCGCCAGCGCCGCCACGCAGGGCTGGCATACCGCCACCACATGCGTGCCCGGGCCAATGGCCTGGGTGAAGCGGATCATGTGGTCGATGTAGTCGTCCAGCGCGAAGGCGCCGTGGCGCAAGGCCACGTCGCGCGCGTTGTGCCAGTCGGTGATGTAGACGTCGTGGTCTTGCAGCAGCGTGCGCACGGTCTCGCGCAGCAGCGTCGCGAAGTGGCCCGACAGCGGGGCTACCAGCAGCACCGGCGGCTGGAAAGGTAGATCGGCCGGCGTTTCTTTTTTGAAGCGCAGCAGGGTGCCGAAGGGCATGGACAGCACGGCTTCTTCGGTGACGGCGAATTCGCGCTCGCCCACCTTTACCGAGGTGATGCCGTAGGCCGGGCGCGAATGCGTCAGGCGCAGGCGCGAAAACACCTCCATGGACGCCGAGAACTTGCGCAGCAGGCTGCCCTCGGTTTTGCCCAGCCAGAGCGCCGCGCTGCCGCCCTGCGCCAGCAGCCGAAGCGGGGACATCAGGTCGGACTGGAGTTGGTAGGCCTGGTAAAGCATGGAAGTCCTGGCTCTTGAATCGGGTTTGTGGCCCGGATGGGGTGAACGCAGGCAAGTTACGGGCCAGTCGCCGCCTGGTGTCTTCGCTGGCACAAGCCTTGCGGAGGTTTTGCCAGCCCCGGCTGGTGGGGCCCCACTTTGCGGTTCAAGGAGCAATCTCATGGCCAAGGCAGTCCTGACGATCAGCAGCAAAAACTACGGCGCCTGGGCGCTGCGCGGCTGGCTGCTGGCGAAATTTGCCGGGCTGGAGTTCACTGAAAAAGTGATCTCCCCCGACGACCCGGCCATGAAGGCCGAAATGCTGCTGCTGTCGTCCAGCATGCTGGTTCCCTCGTTGCAGCACAACGGCGTCAAAGTCTGGGACACGCTGGCGATTGCCGAATACCTCAATGAAATCAAGCCCAAGGCGCAGCTCTTGCCCGCCGACGTCAAGCTGCGGGCGCACTGCCGCGCGGTTTGCGGCGAAATGCATTCCGGTTTTGCCTCGCTGCGCGCCGCGCTGCCGATGAACATCAAGGCCCATTTCCCGAACTTCAAGGTCTGGTCGCGTGCGCAGGCCGACATCGACCGTGTGCTGGAGATCTGGAAGGAATGCCTGGGCTCCTACGGCGGTCCTTATCTGTTTGGCAAACAGCTGTCGGTGGCGGATGCGATGTATGCGCCCGTGGTTACTCGGTTTTTGACTTACGACGTGACGCTGGACAAGGCTTGCATGGCTTATTGCAAGCGGATCATGGAGTTGCCGGCTATGAAGGAGTGGGTTGCTGCGGCCAAGAAGGAGCCGGATGACATTGATGAACTCGATGCTGAGTTCTGAGGCTTGGTTTTCTGCTTAGTTCTGC
>NZ_CAXUPF020000014.1:0-1942 GCF_964252805.1 Polaromonas sp. LjRoot131
TCTGAGCGAAGCGAGTTTGCGCGAGACCCCGCCGTAGTCGAGCACCGCAGGTTGCCCGAAGCGAAGCGGAGGGACCCAGACTGCGGGTCGCCTTTTCTTTGGTGACTTTCTTTTGGCGAAGCAGAAGAAAGTTACTTGCTGCCGGGCAACCCCCGGCCAACCGCCCTCAGCAAAGAGCAAAGAGAACAGAGGAAGCGCGCCCGCCGGAGCAAGACCGGCCCAGCTCCCAACGCAAGCCCGCGTTAAACTTCCGAAATGACCTGGAACGCGACCCTCGCACTCGACTACACCCACCAGGCCGGCAAGACCCTCGCCCACTTCCGCCACAGCGGCCCGCTGCGCATACTCCAGAGCCTGTACCCCGAAGGCGACGCGATCTGCCACAACGTCATCGTGCATCCACCCGGCGGCCTGGTCGGCGGAGATACGCTGGAGCTGGCCTTCAGCGCGGCGCCCGGCACGCACGGCCTGGTCACCACGCCGGGTGCCACGCGCTTTTACCGTTCCACCGGTGAGCCCGCGCTGCAGAACACCCGGCTCACGCTGGAAGCCGGTGCGCGCATGGAATGGCTGCCGCTCGAAGCTATCTGCTACAGCGGCTGCCTCGCCGAGAACCGCCTCACCATGGCGCTTGCGCCCGGTGCCGAACTGATGGGCTGGGACGTCACCGCGCTGGGCCTGCCCGCCGCCGGCCAGCCTTTTGAAAGCGGCAGTTTTCGCCAGCACATCGAAATGCCCGGCGTGTGGCTGGAACGCGCGCGCCTGGACGCGAGCGACAAGTTGCTGATGGACAGCCCCGTCGGCCTGGCCGGCCGGCGTTGCATGGCCACGCTGTTTTTTGTGGCCGGCAGCAAGCTCGAACGCAAGCGCCGCGAGCTCGCGCTGGACTGCGCACGCGAGGTCCTGCAAAGCCACTCCCTGGCGTCCAGTGCCGGGGCCACCAGCCCCGACGCGCAGGTGGTCGTCGTGCGCGTGCTCTCGCCCGTGGTTGAACCCGCCATGGCCTTGCTCAGGCTGGTGTGGCAGGCCTGGCGCAAGGAGCTGTGGCAGCTGGCGCCGTCCACGCCGAGGCTCTGGTCGACCTGAAGCGCCGCGCTCCCGGAGGAAGCCGGGCTGTATAAAAAGACATCCAATCCGCGCGCCCAGGGCGGATGCCCGGCCCATGAGAGACCCGTCCTACATGGGAATGGGCATAGGGCACGGACGGCCCGGAGCTTTTCCTTTCACGCCGCCGGCCGGGCCCGGCCCAGACTCCATTCATCGACATCCGTCGAGTTCGATCAAGGAGTTTGACCATGATTTCATCCCGGAATTTCCGACTTGCCCAAAGCGCCGCGGCCTTTGGTGTAGCCGCCCTGCTGTCGCTGGGTGCCTCGGCACAAATGGCTTCCGGCACCACCGGTATTGACGCTTCAGGCAACGCCCGCAGCGAAATGAATGCCTGCCTCACAGGGCGCACACAGCAAGACCGCGAAACCTGCATGACTGAGGTCCGCAACGCCAACGCCGCCAAACGCGCCGGCAAGGTCGACAACGCCAACGGCCAGTTCTCCGCCAACGCCCTCAAGCGCTGCGACGTTTTCCAGGGCGAAGACCTGATTGCCTGCCAGGCCCGCATCGTGGGCTACGGCAAGACCGACGGCAGCGTTGCCGGCGGCGGCGCGATCCGCCAGATAGAGACCGTCGTCGTGCCGGCCGGCGCCACCAACGTGCGCGTACAGCCGCAGACCTCAACCGACAACATTGTGGTGATCCCGGCGCCCGCCGCCGCGCCATCGCAATAACAGTTGCCACTCGCTCCGCCGGGGTTTGATGAAAACCCCGGATGAAGCAGAAGCAAAGGTGGGCCGCAATGCGGCCCACTTCTTTGTGTGCCGCACCACTGCGTTGAGGTATTGAAGCCGGTTCTTGCTCCGGCGGCGCGTCCTTCTCTTGATCTTGC
>NZ_CAXUPF020000015.1:0-1660 GCF_964252805.1 Polaromonas sp. LjRoot131
AGCCCATGCAAAGGGCACAGGCGCGCAAAGGCCGGAGCAAGACCCGGCCCCCTCCCCCGTCGGTCTACGCCTACAGAAAGCACCGCCGCCAAGCTCTGGCGCCGGGCGCCAGCCCCAGGGAAGATTTCCCCATCATGCCCAGCACCACGGCGCCGGTCCCCGCCGATCCCTCATCCGACTCCACCGCCACCTCATCGCTGTGGCCGCGCGTGCGCCGCTGGGGGTTCCCGGCGCTGGGCATTGTGGTGCTGGGTTTGCTGGTGTCGCATGCGCACAAGGTCGACTGGGCCGGTGCCTGGCAGGCGCTGTGGCGCTATTCGCCGTGGCTGCTGCTGGGTGTGCTGGGCCTGGCGACGGCCAGCCATGCGCTGTATGGCTGCTTCGACCTGATCGGCCGGCGGCACACGCGCCACACACTGCCGCGCCTGCAAACCTGGGCCATCGCGGTGACCAGTTATGCGTTTAACCTGAACCTGGGCTCGCTGGTGGGCGGCGTGGCGCTGCGGGCGCGGCTGTACACCAGAGCCGGGCTCGATGAAGCGACGATTGCGCAGATCGTGGGCCTGAGCCTGGCGACCAACTGGCTGGGCTACGGGCTGGTGGCCGGCAGCCTGTTCGCGAGCGGCATCCTCGCCCTGCCCAGCCAGGCGCACATAGGCGCAACGGCGCTGCGCACGCTGGGTTTGGCGATGGTGTTGCTGGTCATCGCCTACGTCGCGGCCTGCGCTTTTGCGCGCGGGCGCGAGTGGCGTGTGCGGGGACGGCGGCTGACTTTGCCCTCCCCCGGGCTGGCAGGGGTGCAGTTGCTGCTGTCGGCCACCAACTGGGCGCTCATGGGCGCGGCCATGTTCTGGCTGCTGGGCGGCCAGGTGGAGTACGGCAAGGTGCTGGGGGTGCTGATGGCGGCCTCGATCGTCGGCGTGATCATGCCGATTCCGGGGGGGTTGGGGGTGTTGGAGGCGGTGTATCTGGCTTTGCTGTCTGGGAGTGTTCGGCAAGGGACGTTGATGGGGGCGGTGTTGGCGTACAGGGCGCTTTACTACTTCTTGCCGCTGGCTGGAGGGATGGTTTTGTATTTGTTGTTGGAGAAGTATGCGGCGGCGCATGCAGGCCCCGATCCTGCACCTGCTGCTGAGTGAAGTCTTTGGTTTTTTTGAGCGCTGAGGGGTTTTGAGTTTCGGAGCCGGGAGTCGCCCGGCAGCGACTCACTTTTCTTTTGCTTCGCCAAAAGCAAAGTAAGCAAAAGAAAAGGCGACCCGCAGTCTGGGTCCCTACGCTTCGCTTCGGGCAACCTGCGGTGCTCGACTACGGCGGGGTCTCGCTAAACTCGCTACGCTCAAACAACGCGATCCCTGATCCGCCTACGTCTGCGCTCCTCGGCCCAGCCAGGACGGGGCAATCGGGAGCGGGGACGGGAACGGGGACAGAAGACAAATACCAAAGAACAACCCAAGACAAACAAGGACTCGCCTTGGCGAGTCCTTGTTTTCTTCAGGTATTCAGTATTTGGATTTCTTCTCCCCGCTCCCACCCCTTGTGGATGCGCCGAGGAGCGCAGGGCCAGACGGATCAGGGATCGCGTTGTTTGAGCGAAGCGAGTTTAGCGAGACCCCGTCTGGACCGAGCACCGCAGGTTGCCCGTAGCGCAGCGGAGGGACGC
>NZ_CAXUPF020000016.1:0-1460 GCF_964252805.1 Polaromonas sp. LjRoot131
TCTGGGCGATCTTCACCGCGCTGTTGATCGGTTGTGTGATGGAACGTGTGATCCACCAGGCGCCCAAGGCGCCCAGCGCGATCGCCAGGCCGGCCAGCGCCAGCATCAGCTTGCGCGAGCCGCTGTACTCGGCTTTGGCTTCGTCAAAGGACTTCCTGGACAGTTCACGCTCGTAGTTGACGATATCGTCGATCACGGCAATCGCCCTGCGGGTGGCGGGCGCCGACTCGCTCATCATCAGCGCCGTGGCCTCCGCGTTCCGGTTCTGCGTGCCGAGTTCGACCACCTTGTTGACCAGCGGCGAGGCCGCCTTGATCGATTGGTCCAGCCTATCCAGCAGCTCTTTTTCCTTGGCGTCCAGGGAGGACTCGAGCAGCACCTTCTTGGCCTTGCCGTATTTTTCACGCGCGGCGGTCAGGCGGTTTTTCTGGTCCTGCATGGCGGCGGGATCTTCCAGCAGCACGATGGTGCTGACGATCAGCGCGATGTCGCGGAAGTTGTCCACCATCTCGTTGGCCGCGAAATTCTTGACGTTGTTGCCATCCACAATGTCGGCCAGCCGCTGCTGCACGCCCGACATCGCGTTCAGGCCCAGGCCCGCAATCGCCGCCAGAAGCACCAGGACCCCGAAGAAGCCCGATCCCAGGCGTGTGCCTATTTTGAGGTTTGAGAAAGACATGGTGTGCTTTGTTATAGGTTCGTGGGGCGGAGGGGCCTAAGCGGTGGCGCGCTCGATCAAAGCCATGTCGCTGCTGGACATGAGCTTGTCGATGTCGACGAGGATGAGCATGCGTTCATCCAGCGTGCCCAGGCCGATGAGGTATTCGGTGTCCAGCAGCGCACCCATCTCGGGCGCCGGCCTGACCTGCTCGGGGCTCAGCGTGATCACGTCCGAGACGCTGTCCACCACCATGCCCATGACACGGCTGGCGATGTTCAGGATGATCACCACCGTGAACTGGTCGTAGCTGGGGGTGCCCAGGTTGAACTTGATGCGCATGTCCACGATGGGCACGATGATGCCGCGCAGGTTGACCACGCCCTTGATGTGTTCGGGCGCGTTGGCGATGCGCGTGACGGTGTCGTAGCCGCGCAACTCCTGCACTTTCTGGATGTCCACGCCGTACTCTTCCTGGCCCAGCGTGAAGGCCAGGAATTCCAGTGCCCTGGCGGCGGCGACGGGATTGCTGCTGGTGTTGTTTGTCTCGTGCATATGCACTCCTTGGAATCGGTGGGGTCTCTGTCTATCTGTATGTATGGCTATCGGCTGATGGCGGTGAAAACTTTAGTTGGCGTTTTCCCGGTACTTGCTTCAGATAAAGGTTATCAAGCTGTACTAGTTGGAAATCGGGGGATAAGCGTTGGGTTATGGCCTTATCTTTCTTCCAGAAGGGGGGGGGCCGGATCTTGCTCCGGCGGAGCGCGCTCCTCTGAGGATTGCTGGCCGGGGTTGCCCGGCG
>NZ_CAXUPF020000017.1:0-1412 GCF_964252805.1 Polaromonas sp. LjRoot131
GCCTACGACGCCGTCACCGGCCGCATGGCCAGCAAGACCTGGCCCACCGGCTACCAAGCCCGCTATGTCTACAGCGCGAGTGGCTATCTCAAGCAGGTCAACGGCGGCGGCACCGGCGGCTTTACCCAGACCGTGAGTTATGAAGTGCTGGCCATGGATGCCCAAGGCCATATCACCCAGTACAAGCAGGGCAACCAGGTCACCACCGTCAAGGCATACCAGGAAGCCACCGGCAGACTGAGCGGCCAGACCGCCACCAAAGCCGGGCAGGCCACCGGCAATGTGCTCAACCACAGCTACACCTATGACTCCCTGGGCAACCTCACGACCCGCGCTGACAACTCGCCCGGCGTTGGTACCCAGGAGAGCTTCAGCTATGACAGCCTGAACCGCCTGACGCTGAACACCTTGCTGGGCGGGGCCGTCAGCCCACCCACCACCACCGAGGTGAAATACGACGCCAACGTCATTTCTCAAGCAGCGTATTGAGCATGATTGGGGGACCAGCTTGTCGCCGCTACAGGCTCTGTTTTCGCCAAATTCTTTTCAATGATGTGGGGGCGGCATCAGTTCCCACAACTTACCCTGTGGGCCTAGTTAAATGAAGTGGGGGAAATTCGACAATATTGATGTTGACGAGCGACTTTAATCGACCGATTGGAGAAGGGTACACAGGAAACACGACAGCGAACCGTGGCACCGGCACACCTGTCGGCGAGTACCGCTGGACGACTACCGCAACCGTGCGCATAGATGCATCCACAGGAAAAGCTTTTACGGCTTACCCCAATCTAAGCCTAGGTGTCGCCAAGCCGGATCCATTAAACAACGGAGTAAGACCGTGATCGACATTAACCTACATCACGCCCAGCTGGTAGTAGATCCAATAGATCAAGAGGTCGCGGAGCACTATCAGTATCTGGAGGAGCTAAACGCTCTTGATTTCAGAGTTGAGGCGCAAGCCCTGTACGCCGTTCGAAAGTGGCTCTTACCTGATAGAGGGTGGTCGGAAATGGGTGCTTACCTTCGACAAGAAGCTTGTCGATACCAATTGACCAGGGGACAAGCCTTTGGGAATGTATGGCTGCCCGGTATCGAAGGGACAGATTTCAGTGATACCGCATTGGCGGCGTACCGAATTGAATCTCGCAAATTTCACCTCTTGCTCTGGAATGAACTGTTTCCGCATACTCCCTTTGTCCCAGCAGACCTGAGTCAATACCGCAGAAGGGTGGATCACCAGTTCATGGCTTGCCCTGATGTGCCGCAGGAGTGGGGTGCGGCTCAATACGAAAAATGGTGATCGAGTTCTTATGCGGGTAGTGGCGTTGCGAGTCATCGCCGGACCGGGGCACAGACAACATTTGACGCGAATCGAACAGCGTCTGTATCTGTGACAACCCCCTGATCAA
>NZ_CAXUPF020000018.1:0-366 GCF_964252805.1 Polaromonas sp. LjRoot131
TGTGTGGATCTGCCTCAAAGTGCGCCGCTGTTTCCGCGATTTTGTTGCCTCGATTACCAGCCAGGTGGCCAGCTTCTCGGCGTAGGGATCGAGCTTGCTTGAGCTGACCCGTCTTGGGTACTTGGGCTCGCTCTCTTCCGATCGCAGGTGCTTCTTCACTGTGTTGCGAGCCAGGCCTGTACGCCTTGAGATCTCGCGGATGGACATCTGATCCCTCAATGCCCAACGTCTGATGACATTCAATGTCGCCACGTCTATCACTCCTGAATTCCCCTGCTTTTAAAACAAGCAGGGTAGTGCCTACGTGGGTCAGATTTGGATGGAAATTACTGCGCTAACTGGATCAGATTTCGACGGAATTCAACA